>CBDCWT010000016.1:0-291021 GCA_965223305.1 Pirellulaceae bacterium
ACTTCGCGACGGCGGACGGCAACAACGACGGCTACGTTGACGCGGATGAGTTAAGAAACGTCTTTCAGTCAAGGAGTCGTAGTTCTTCCCGTGGTACAACGCCGCAAGCCGTATTCCAAAGCAACGACGCTGATGGCGACGGACACATAACAAAAGACGAGGCCACCTCGCAGTTCAGCGAGTACTTCAGCGTCTACGACGTGAACGCGGACGGGCAGGTGTCGCAAGCGGAACTCAGCGAGCGATTCCAACTCGGCCAACTCCGCATGAATGAGAGACGTCTAGGCAGACGTTTGATCGGAGTAAATATTCGTCCCGTTGACGGCAAATCGGGACTCGAGGTGATGCAGGTTACTTCTGGAGCCCCCGCGTCGGTGGCTGGAATCCAGGTCGGCGACCAGCTGCTCAGCATCAATGGAGTGGAGATTGAAAGCGGTGCGGCGCTCCGCGACGCCGTGAACAGTGGCAAACTTGAACTGAAAGTGAAGGTTCTTCGCGGCACTGAGGTGGCTGAACTCAAAATCGTACTCGAACCATTGCAAGTCGAGGTCACACGGGAGTACCGACAGCGAAACGCGAGGCAGGCGACATTCCTCTTGCAAGCCCTGGAGCGTTTCTACTCGCGCCAGGACAAGAATGGAGATAGGGTTGTGACAGAAGACGAGAGCACCGACACGCCCTGGCGTCTCTATCTGCCCCACGACACCAACGGCGACGGACGGCTCGAATACGACGAGGTCCGCAAGAGCCTGGAAGCTGCGGTCGCGAAACAACAGGACAATCGCTGAGATTCGACGACTGCCGTTCTGGCTGAATTGTCTTTTGAAGGAGCATTAGCCAACTCGGTAAGGTGCGGCGCAAATCGCGTCGGTCTCCATCAGTTCAGTCGCTTCAGCTGCGTACGTCCGCGACTCCGATTGCATAGCCCTCGGCGTGCAAGTTCAGCATCAGCGCCGTATTCCAAACGCAGAAGACCATAATTAGAAACGACTTACAGCCAGAATCTCGTTGTCCTGATGTTTGGCTAGACTCCGACGAAGGGCAGCTTCCGGCAACGAAAGCATGTACTTCACTCCTCACTCCTCTCAAGTTGTTGACCGATCGGTTCCGAACAGGTATAATGGAGGAGTACGAGGATATGAAGCATGGCTCGACCACGGGAATTCGACATCGACGAGGCTCTCGACGCGGCCATGGGTGCATTCTGGGAGAGTGGCTATGAGGCCACGTCAATGGCCAGCCTGATCAAAGCCATGGATCTGCAAAGAGGGAGTATTTACAAGGCGTTTGGCGACAAACACAGCTTGTTTGTGCAGGCTTTGGATCGCTACTTAGACGTGGGCTACGAAAAGATCCGCCACGCGCTTGAAGGAACGAGATCGCCAACGGACGCCGTCAAGAAGTGGCTCTGTTTCGTGTTGGGCGTGTGCTGTGAACAGAGTACGCGGCGAGGTTGCTTTGCCGTCAACGCGATCGCAGAACTTGGTCCGCACGATGAAGGGGTGGCCAAGAGGCTCAAACGACACTTCGATCAGATCGAAAGACTGTTGGCCAACGTGATTGAGAAAGGACAGCGGCGCGGCGAGTTTCGCGATGACATATCGGCGGCCGAACTTGCTGAGTTTCTCAACGTGTTCGTAACAGGGATGCTCACGAGTGCCAAGGGCCCGCACAGCAAAGCCCGCATGCGTCGCTTGAGCGAATTCGCGATTCGAATGCTGACCCCGTAAATTTTTTTGCCTTATTGTTGACCGATTGGTTACTAATGTCGAGAGAGGAGCCTGACGATGAACGCCACTTTGAAATTCACTGATGCTAACTTCCAAGACGAGGTCCTGGACAGCACGCACCCCGTGCTGGTCGACGTGTGGGCGCCGTGGTGCGCCCCGTGCCGGGCGGTCGCTCCGGCGATCGATGAAATCGCTGAGCTCTACAACGGCCGGGTAAAAGTGGGCAAGCTCAACTTAGATGAAAACCCTGCGACTCCGCGCCATTACGACGTCAGTTCGATCCCCGCTGTGCTGATCTTCAAGGACGGGCAGGTCGTCGAGCGCCTCGTGGGCGTGCAGACGACAGAGCGCTACCAGAGGGCAGTAGAAGCTGCCGCCGCCTGAAGGAACTTCGGTCCCTCACTATTGAGAATCCAGCTCGCGAGGAACTAAGCCATGACTTCCCCAACACTTGATCCCGAACGGATATCACCCCTGTGGGACCTTTCGGATCCCTTTCCGTTCGACGTCGCCGATTTAAACGACCGTCTGTTCAACGCCACCGCACAAGACGTCATCGAGTGGGCTGCCCGCTCGTTTGGCGACGGACTCGTACTGAGCACGAGCTTCGGCATCCAGTCGGCGGTGATGCTTCATCTGGCATCGACCGTGCGTCCCGATATCCCGGTCATTTGGGTTGATACGGGATATCTGCCCGAGGAGACGCATCGGTTTGCGGACCAATTGACCAGACGTCTCAAGCTCAACCTACACGTGGCTCAGTCCCCATTGAGTCCAGCCCGGATGGAGGCCATGTTCGGCAATCTCTGGGAGAGCAACGACGTCGATGACCTGAATCTCTACGACCGGATTCGCAAAGTCGAGCCGATGAAGCGTGCCCTGGAAGAAATCGGGGCGCGGGCCTGGCTCTCGGGTCTTCGGCGTGAGCAGACAGAGTTTCGTCGGACGCTCTCACCGGTTGGCTACGACGGAGAGCGGTATAAGGTGCTTCCCATCCTGAACTGGACTTCAAAGGATGTTTACGAGTATCTGACGAAACACGACCTTCCCTATCACCCGCTTTTCGACGAGGGCTACACGACGGTGGGGGACGCACATTCAAGTAGACCGGTTTCCGCAGCCGACGAGCACGAGCGCGACGCACGCTTTGGCGGGATCAAGGAGGAGTGCGGTATTCACCTACCTGGGGCGCTTGTTGCAACCAGCCCAGTGGCCGTCGCGTAAGGAGGCACAAACCATGAAGAATCGTCTTTCTTGGCAGCAACGGAAAAGAGAGTGGTGACCGGCATCCAAAGGTCGGAGCTGGTGTATTCATCGAGGCCGGCGCCGAACTGTTGGGAAACATGCGGATCGGAGAGGGAACGAGAATCGGCGCTGGCAGCGTCGTGTTAAGCGATGTCCCGGCTGCCACCACCGTCGTTGGTGTTCCGGCGCGACCCGTCGGCCGAAGCAGGGCGGAGTCGTCTGACCGAATTCGGAAGCCAAATCTCGCGAGACTTCGGAAAGGCCCGTCGTGGCTCCCGCCACCGTTTCCTAGTCATCGATCGAGGTTTCGTAGGGCGATTTCTTTACGCCCAGACTTCCCACTGGTGCTCGGCCGTCCTTCTGTTTCAATGTGTCAACGGGGGCGGTTGGCCCAGGGCATCGCTGGCTCAGATGGAATTGATCACTTTGCGGCGTTATTCTGGTCTCCATGACTGACGTGACGAAGATCCTGGACGAGATAAAGCAAGGCGAATCCGGTGGCGCCGAGAAGCTGCTGCCACTGGTGTACGACGAACTGCGCCGCCTCGCTGCCGGGCATATGGCGCGCGAGAAGCCGGGACACTCGCTCGACGCTACGGCATTAGTACATGAGGCGTACCTTCGGCTCGTTGGCCCCATTGGGGATGATCATTGGGCAAACCGCGGCCACTTCTTCGCCGCTGCCGCCGAAGCAATGCGACGCATACTGGTCGATTCCGCTCGGCGAAAGGCCCGAGTGCGACATGGTGGAGGACGGCTCAAAGTTCCGTTCTCCGATCAATTGGTAGCGGCTAAGAATGGCACAGAGGATGTTGTTGAAGTAAGCGACGCGCTCGACAAACTCGCCGCGACCGACCCTCAGGCGGCCGAACTCGTGAAGCTGCACTACTTTGCAGGCCTGACGATTGAACAGGCGGGCGCTTCGCTCGGCATCTCGACGCGGAAAGCTTACAACGTTTGGGCGTTCGCCAGAGCCTGGCTCTTCCGGGCGCTCGGAGGTGACGCATCGCCGGAAGATTGAGATTTTTTTCTTTTTTCGTGCAGTCCAGCACGGGATTCAACGCATTGTGGGAGTGACACTCTTTCCAGGAGAACCCCCATGAACCAACCAGAGCTTTCGCACGATGTGAAGTCGATTCTCGGCCGCGCCCTAGAGTTGGACGACCCGGTTGAGCGTCGTGCGTACCTCGAGGACGCGTGCGGTAACTACCCGACGATTCGCTCCGAAGTCGAAGACTTGTTGGTCATGCACCAGCGTGCCGGAGAGTTTATGCAGCGGCCTCCAGTAGCGGCGAGCGTGACAGCCGATCAGGATACGGTCATCGAGACGGCTGGACATGAAATCGGTGTCTACAAGCTGCGCGAACAGATCGGTGAAGGTGGGTTCGGATTGGTGTTTGTGGCCGAGCAAACCACACCCGTTCGCCGCAAAGTCGCCTTGAAAATCATTAAGCCGGGCATGGACACGCGAGACGTCCTCGCACGATTCAAGGCCGAACGGCAGGCGCTCGCTTTGATGGATCACCCGAACATTGCCCAAGTATTCGACGCTGGGGCGACTGAGACCGGCCGACCTTACTTCGTGATGGAGTTGGTCAAGGGAATTCCCATTATCGAATATTGCGACCAGCAACAGTTGAGTGTTAGAGAACGCCTCGAACTCTTTCTTGCAGTTTGTCAAGCCGTACAGCACGCGCACACCAAAGGGGTGATTCATCGCGATTTGAAACCGTCCAACATACTCGTTGCTCCGCACGATGGTGTACCGGTGGTCAAAGTGATCGATTTTGGCGTTGCCAAGGCCATTGGACAACAATTGACCGAACACTCGATCTACACACAGTTCTCGCAGATGATCGGCACGCCACTTTACATGAGCCCCGAGCAGGCCGAGATAAACGCGCTGGACGTCGACATTCGCAGCGATATTTATAGCTTAGGTGTTCTGCTATACGAGTTATTGACGGGCGTCACTCCCTTTGACCGCGAGCGGTTTAAAACCGCAGCTTTTGATGAAATCCGGCGCATTATCAAGGAGGAGGACCCACCCAAGCCAAGCACGCGGCTGACAACCCTAGGCAACATGCTCACAACCGCCTCCGGGACACGACGAGTTGATTCGACGCGACTGAGAGTTTTAGTCGCTGGAGATCTAGATTGGATTGTGATGAAAGCGATTGAAAAGGAACGAGGGCGCCGCTACCAAACAGCCCGGGAGCTCGCCGACGAAATCCGTCGTTATCTCGTGGATGATCCGGTTGAGGCGCGCCCCCCCTCGCTGGTCTATCGAGCGCAGAAGTTCGTACGCCGCAATCGTGCGGCAGTTGCAGCAGCCGTAACATTGTTAGTCGCCATCATGATCGCTTTCACGGGAACTAGCATCGGACTGGTGCGAGCAAATCAGTCGGCGACGCAAGCGAAGCTGTCTGCTTCCGAAAAGCAGCAGGCACTTGACAAACTGGCAGAAACCTACGGAGCTCTGCAAGACACCAATCACGAGTTATCCGACAACCTTCGTGCTTCACGGATAAGCGAGGCCCAAGCGCTCATCGACCAGCGTGCGCCTGGCTACAAGTCCAAGGCGTACGAAATCCTCCGGAAACTCGTGCCCCAGAAAATGCCGATTGCGGACCGCGGCAGGCTGAGGGACATGGCCGTAACCTGTTTGGGTGACCCGTCCGCATTGAATCCGATCGCCGTCCTGGACGACTTCGAGAGTGAGATCAGGTCGATCGATCTAACTCCGGACGGCAGCTGGCTGGCAATCCAACTCGAAAATGGAGAGGTGTCGCTGGTGGAGGTTGGTGGTCCGACTAGAGTGGTTGTTTGCTCAGCCGGTTCGGATCCGAGATTTGGCGCCTTCAGAGGCAGCAAACGGTTCGGTGTCCACGGACGTGATATCTCTCAGGGCTGGGAGTTGGATGCCGATGGAGTTTGGGTCGAACAAGGGCACCCGAATGGGTGGCTCAGGCGATGGAGAGGCCCGATTTTCAATGTCGATGTGACGCGGACATCCGACGGAGTTAGGTTGGCCGTCGCGGGGTGGAAGCGGGCTTTTGTCCTCAAGAGGTCGGGGCAGGAGGGACCTACGGACATACAGATCTTCGATCACTGGGACATAGCCGGCTTCACCGGAAAAGGGATTAGCCGTGTCCGAATCAGGTCCGATGGCAAGCTGATTGCAGCGACGATTTACGATCGGGCCACCCGCAACCATCAGGTCGCCGTTTGGGACGTCGGGACTGGTACGCTGCTGGGCACCCGGCTTGGGCATCAAGCAGACTTCAGTCCAGATGGGCGTTGGCTGACAGTCGCCGGCGGGGGACGAGGAATCGAAGTCTTCGATGCTGCCAATCTGAGCGACTTTGCGAATGTCACACCGATGATCTATCGCCGCGGCGACCTGGTCCACAGCTCTCGAGCTCTAGCAGACGGTCGGACCGTCCTGTACGCAGGACGCCAATCCGGCCTAGTCCGCGTGTGGGATATTTCCGCCAATCAGGAGATTGCGACACTGCGACATGGGGCCCCCCTCGAGATGATTGATTGTTCATGGACGGGAAGCATCGTTGCCTCTAAATCACCGAATAAGGTGAAGCTTTGGCGACTGACCGATCTTCCGGAACGTCTACAACTCGCAGCCCACGGCACGGGCGCGAAGGGGATTGACTACGCCCCCGACGGAAGATTACTGGCTAGCACGGGGGCGGACGGCATGGTCCGGCTGTGGGACACGACCACTGGCAAATTATGGAAGGAGCTTAAGGGAGGCGGACAGCAGGTTGAGTTCAGCTCCGATGGCAAATGGATCGTTTCCGGAGGCGATCAGTCGAGCGACGTCAGCATCTGGCGGACCGACAGCGACCATTGGGAACCGTTCACCTTCGATGCACATGTCGGCTGGAAGACCTGGTCTGTGAAGTTCTGTGACGGAAACAGTAAACTCGCGATCTCGGGGAAATCCGGCCTGCGGCTGTTGGAGTTTTCAGGCGATGCACAGCGTCCAATACAGCGGTTTGCTGAAAACGACGAAACGCTGCTGACCCGCGAAGAAGTCACTCATCTCGTTTCGGATTCCTCCCGCCTAGTGTGGATGAGCAGGTCGAACAGAAACAAACCGAAGACCGCATTCAGCCTTGGTTTCTCTGAAGACGCAGTGCCAAAGCCACTCGGCTTGCAATCGTTTTCGACCAACCTGTTCGGCTACGCGATTCCGCCCGAGGGTGGATTCATTTATGCCGATCTCGAATCTCGTAAGATGAAGTTGCTTGACGACCAAGGGCGTCAGATCGGCAAGCCGTTCGCTAACGCCGTCAATCATCTTGCACTGCATTCCACACGACCGTGGGCCGCCCTCAGCGCGAGGAACTCCATTGAAATCTGGGACCGAGAGCGTGGAAGGCGGATCCTATCGCTACCGGACCGTAATCGGCTAACCTGGTTCCTCGACTGGCACCCAACACGCAACCAACTCGCCGTCGCCTACTCAAATGGTGTCGTCGAACTCTGGAATGTTGACCAAGTGAACCAAGAATTAGCCGCGTTGGGTCTCTGACTACCTGAGCAAGCGCTAAGGGACCGGTGAGCATCCCGAGAACCGCTCGGTTGTTTTCACGTGCCGTTCTCATCACCATCAAATGTCTTTGGCCAACGGCAGCGCGGCCAAATGCCAATTGCAGGTCAAGGAGTCGGGTGCAGCGACCATTCAACGTCTATCGAAAGCAGGGTGGACAGGATCAACATGATGAACAGGATCGAAAGGCAGTCCCTAATCCCCAGGCTCTGATGCTCTACTGCGCTCACACCCGTCTGCCATCCTGTTGATCATCTCCATCCTGTCAAAACAGACAGGATCTACCCCGACCGGCGGTCATCTGGAAGAATTCGTGAGCCCTCCGCCTTTGCGGAGTCTGGTGAACGGCTGCTACGCTGGTCTGGACGTGGCGAACTTCGGCCTTTCCTGTGGTTTCAGAAAAGAACTAGGAATTAGCGTTACACAGCGGTTGCTTCACGCGACTATAGGGGGAACGACGCGCGTCTTAACCGGATCCAGAATGACAGATTGGGAGACCATCGCGAGTCAGAACGTAAGTGTCGCATGGCGCACCGCCTATCGGCTCGTGGGCAACGATGCGGACGCCTGGGACTGCGTGCAGGAGTCATTTCTGGACGCGGTCAAAATCGATCGGCGTGAGCCGGTTCGCGATTGGTCAGCGTTGTTGCGACATTTAGCGACCGTGAGGGCGCTCGACCTGTTGCGAGCACGCTCACGGCAGCGTGATCGATGCAACGCGAGCGTGGATGCGACGTCGGCGATTAGCCAAGACCCCGAACCGCCACTGCAGGCGGAGGCCAGGGAACTCGCCCTCCGACTCCGCGAGTCGCTGAGGCGACTACCCCGGCGGCAGGCACAGGTGTTCTGCCTCGCATGTTTCGAGAACATGACCTCGGAACAGGTTGGAGAGCAACTCGAAATCAGCGCCACAGCAGCTCGAATGCTGCTGTCGCGCGCTCGGGAGAAACTGCGCAGGATGCTCGAGACGCAAGAGCATGCCAGCGCGATCAAGGGACGAGACGATGAGCAACGGCCAAGACACTAACTACGACGACGTGCTAGAGCGTGCGATCGACTCAGTGATGAACGAGCTGATTCCCGCCGAACCGCCCCGGTCTCGCGTACGTGAGCTGGCGGCCAAAGTGAAGCAAACTGCCGAAGAACCGTGCCCGGTCACCTTAGTAGAAAGGACGAAGGACATGATGACGCCAACGAAACTCGCGATCGCCGCGTCGGTCTTGGTCGTGCTCGCCGGTCTGATGTCCTGGCTGTCGCCGAATCAAGGTGCGGTGATGGCATTCGACGATGTCGTGGAAGCGCTGCTCAATGTGCAGAGTGCAAGCTGGAAGAAGACAACCGCTGTCAAAGGCCTGGACGGAAAAACCACGAGATTCACCGGAATCGGCATGTACCTTGCGCCGTCTCACGAGCGAACTGAGACGGTCGCCGGGGAGGCCAAGAGTGCTGTAATTGTCGATGGCCGAAAAGACCATGCTCTCGTGCTGGATGTAACGGAGAAAACAGCGACGGTTCTGAAGTTCGAGAATCTCCCGGCCCAAAGTCCGTTCGGCCGTTCCTTCCAAGACCTGAGGAAGCTGATCATCGATGCGCAGAGTGGCGATTCCGACAGCTTCGAGCGGCTAGGGATCGATCTCGTTGACGGACGCCGAGTCGGCGGCTTTCGCGTTCGAAGAGGCAGCATTGCCATTACACTCTGGGCAGACCCAAAAACGTCGCTGCCGGTTCGTGTAGAGTATGCGACCACAACGGAGCCGAAGGTTCGCGAAGTGCTGACTGACTTTCAAATCAACGTAAACCTCGAAGAATCGCTGTTCAGCCTTGAGGTGCCGACGGGTTTCACGGAGGAACGACAGACGGTCGACTTGGCGACCCGCCCGGTTGACCATCTGGTGGCTGCGCTCCGCTACACTGCCGAACACAACGACGATATGTTCCCTGACGAGCTGCGTGGCAAAGTGGGAATTGACGGTGTGCTGCAACGGTCCACTAACATTGCACAAGGCAAAACCCCGGCCGAGCGGCGGAAGATGATTATGGAAGTCGCTGGGAAGCTCGGCAGCGCATTCGCTGTTCTCTTAAGTCTCTCGCCCGAACACGACCTGCATTACGTCGGCAAGGATGTGAAGCTTGACGCGCCCAATAAGCCGATCCTCTGGTTCCGCGTCCGTCCCAAGGAAACGAGCAACTATTACGTCGTGTACGCAGACTTGACCATCAAAGAATTGTCGCCAGAAGACGCTCCGAGGGAGCCGACCGACGATTAGCCGCCTTGACGACAGCGCCCGTTAACAGGAAGGAACTGAACATAAAAGGCTGGTACGCAGCGTCCACGCGTGCACCGGCGGTAATACTGTCACCCAAGCAGGCCACGCGAATCGGTTCCGTGTCCGCAATCGAGACAGCGTCGTCGAAACGGAAAGTGCATAACTGACAATCGCGAGGTTCAAAATCGATTTCATGCGACGGACTAGGGAAACGGGGGTGCATCGAACTGCCTGCGTAATCTTGTGAACTCGACGGCAATTTCATCACGTACGCGCTGGTATTCCGGATCGGCGTGTACGCTTTTCATCTCGCTGGGGTCGCGCTCAAGATCGAACAGATTCCATTCGTCCGTACGCGGGAAGTAGATTAGCTTGTGCCTTTCAGTACGAACGCCGAAGTGTTGTGGTACCGCGTGTTCGCCTAATTCGTAGTAGGCGTAGTACAGTGACTCGCGCCAGTTCTGTGATTCGCCAGTCAACAGCGGCGTCAACGAGCGCCCCTGAACCTCGTCCGGAACATCGAGACCGGCGACGTCGAGGAAAGTCGGTGCGTAGTCAATGTTCTGGATCAGCTCCTTTGGTTTCGAACCAGGCTTCACCACACCAGGCCAGCGAACCAGAAACGGCATGCGGAATGACTCCTCGAACATCCAGCGTTTGTCGTACCAGCCGTGTTCGCCCAGATAGAAGCCTTGGTCGGACGAGTAAATGACAATGGTGTTTTCAGCAAGTCCGGTGTCTTCGAGGTACTTCAACATGCGGCCGACACTTTCATCGACGGCCTTTACAGTGCTCAGGTAGTTCCGCATGTAGCGGCGATATTTCCACCGCACGATGTCTTTGTCACTGAGTTTGCCGGACTTGAAGTTCGCCAGGAACTCTTGATTTCGCGGTCGGAAATGGGCATCCCACGCCTCCTTCTGCGCCGCCGTCATGCGGTTGTACTCCGGAGTGCCGTACCGATCGGGCTTAGGCAGTTTCACATCCCCTCGTTCGTCCTTGCGAACTTTCGCATCGTAGGCCCAATCGAAATGTCGGTCGATTTCCATTTCATTCTTCGCCAACGTGCGGCTGCGGTTAGCGTAATCGTCAAACAGATTTGCCGGTTCTGGAATCTCCACGTTGTCCAGTGCTCCCAGATGCCGCAACGCCGGAGCAAACGTGCGATGGGGCGCCTTATGTTGGCACATCAGAAAGAAGGGCTTGGATCTGTCGCGGTCATCGAGCCACGCCAGCGCTTTGTCTGTCGTGAGATCGGTTGCGTAGCCTTCAAGAAGTTGTCGCGTTCCGTCCATGTGAATGAACTGCGGGTTGTAGTAGCTACCCTGGCCGGGAAGAATCTCCCAATGGTCGAAGCCGACCGGGTTCGACTTCAGGTGCCACTTACCAATCACGGCTGTGTTGTAGCCGCCTTTCTGCAACGCCTTGGCGACCGTCCATTGGCTTTGATCAAAGTTGTTGCCGTTCCGCATGAACCCGTTCTTGTGGCTGTGTTTGCCCGTGAGGATCGTTGCTCGCGAAGGACCACAGATCGAGTTCGCACAGAACGAGTTGAGGAAAACCGCACCTTCACGCGCGAGCCTGTCGATGTTAGGCGTGGGCGCGATGTTCGCCAAAGGTCCGCCGTAGGCGGAAATCGCATTGACTGCATGATCATCAGAAAAGAGAAACAGGATGTTTGGCCGGTCCGCCGCGTCGACGCGTGCCACGCCGAACGCAAGAAACGTGAGAAAGAACACGAGTCGGATCGCTGAGGTTCTTGTCATATTCGCAAACGCCACTCATCTAGGTTCGCGTGTTGTCAGTGGGTACCTATTATTTGCCCGTCTCGCCGCCCAGTCGCGAATCCCGGTCCTTCACCAGCCAATCCAGCATCCTCTGATCTGACATGGCATGTCTGGGCTGCGCGTCGACAGTGGGAGCAACCCTGCCTCTTCGCCTTTGGCAGGTTGCGACGAAGTCGCAATCTCTTTGAACAGTCATTTCGCACCTTTGGGTTTCGCTCCTGCATGCTTCACGCGCACGCTGTAGAGTGAGGTGCGGGCCGTGATGAATAGCGTCCTAAAGTCGTCGCCGCCAAAGCAGACGTTGGCGGGTCCCTCGGGCACGTCGATCCGCTCGAGCTCTTTGCCATCGGCATCGTAGACGTTCACCTTACCCGCGAATGTCGTGTACAGATTACCTTTAACATCCACCGCCATGCCATCACTGCCGGACTCGATCTGAAACAGTTTTTGACCAAGCTTCCCACGTTCATCGACTTCGTAGCATTGAATGCTGGGCGGCAGTTTGTGGAACTCTGGATCCGGGTGCCGCTCATGTCCGCCGGTGTCCGCGATGTAGATGCGTGTCTCGTCGGGAGAAAAGACAATGCCGTTGGGCATTGCCAGGTACTTATGAACGACGTCGACGTTCTTGGTCTTTGGATCGAACTTGTAGACCCAATGTCCGGGAATTTCATGCGGCTCGTTCAGCCCCCACGGCGGGTCGGTGAACCAAAGCGTTCCATCGGAGCGAACTGCCACGTCGTTGGGCGAATTGAACCGCTGGCCTTCAAACTTGTCGGCCAGTACGGTCGTGCTGCCGTCGGCTTCTATGCGGATCACGTTGCGGGCGCCGTGTTGGCAGGAAATGATCCGACCCTCAAGATCAAGGATGTTCCCGTTGGCTTGTTCGCTGTCGCGAAAAAGCAGATAACCCGTCCTCTTCGCTCCACTGCATGAGTTTGCTGTTGGGAATGTCGGAAAAGACAAGTTTTTTCTCCTTGGGTAGCCAAACGGGACCTTCGGTGAACTTCATCCCGCCGACCAACTTCGTGACTTTTGCACCCTGTTCGACGAGCGACTGTTCGCCGCTGGCCGAGGTAACGCTGATTGTCAAAGCCATCAGGATTGTCAGCGGCACTGAAGTCTGGTTCATTCTGATTTCCTCGTGGGTTACGACTGCGTGTAGATGCTTGGGAAAGTTGGTCTGCTCACTTATACCGATAGAATACCGGCGAAACTGCGGCTGCGTAGACCCAAACCCGCAACAATCCGACGTTTCTGGGATCTCCGTGGGAACTGGGGCCCAACTTACCAGCGTGGTCGAGGGTGTCTTGGCGCCACCGAAGGTTTGTAGGACGGGCACTCTTGCCCGTCTTCTTAACGGACATCAGTGACGCGTCATCCAGCGCATTGGACGCAATCCAGTTTCTGCCGGGCTGCAGGCTCGAGCACCGTGGAAACGTCTGGATTCATCCAGATTCGGAGTCGCCAGGGCGGGAGTTTCGCGACTGGCGGTGGATAGATTACTGCCCGGTGGCATCCTCGGAGACGGCATCCTCGGAGACGGCGTCCTCGGAGACGGCGTCCTCGGAGACGGCGTCCTCGGAGACGGCGTCCTCGGAGACGGGCGTCCCTCGGAGACGCGGCAGGAGTGCCCGTCCTACAGGTTCTACGGCGTTGAGTCCTCGCGAGGTTTGGCAGAAAGCACCTTTTCTGAAGCCTCCTCGAACACCGTGTCATAGATCGACCAATCAGCCCAGTCGGTTTGGTGATCCCCGGGCTCTTCGCGATTGGCGTCCATCCAGTCCTCCAGCTTCGGCGAGTCCCGCCTTCGCTTCAATCCGTTTTGCCCAGCTCGTGGAGCAGCATGGTCGCCAGAGCCTTGAACAGCGGCGCGTTGACCGGCGCCTCGAGTAGTTCGTTGGCCTTCTCGAGATCACCGAGTCGATAGTGAATTGCGGCTGTCAACAAGGCGCGTTCCTCAGGGGGTGCCTGCTTCGCTTGGTTCAGCAGGTACTTCTCTTTGGCCTTATCGCAGAGGTCGGGCAGGGCAACATTAGCGCGTACTCGCTGGCTGCGCCAATAAGGAACGTTCTCGGCTGGGTAGCGGTGTCGCAACCACCTGGCAGCCACTTTTGCCGATTCTATGTTGCCGGCGCGCAGCTGAGCCGCAAAAGTGTGGCGAGGAGTTTCAATTCCAGTGGCCGCGAGTAGCTGGCTGGTAAAGATCGCTGACGATTCTTCCCATCTCTCAAGCCTCGCCAGAGCGAGTGCTCGGTCGAGATTTGCGGTTGCGCGCTCCTCGCCCACTGTCAGTTCTGCAACGCGCTCGTAGTCTCTCGTTGCTTCATCCCATCTATTAAGCATGCCCAGGGACCTACCGCGGACTCGCAAGAGGGCTGCGTTTTCCGCTCCTTCTTGCAGTACTTCATCGATAACCGTCACCCGCATCGGCATATCGCTCTCCGTCGAACAGAATCTGTGCCCGGTTGAGAGCAAGGACCTGCTTCAACTCAGGATCGTCTGCCGTCTGGCTGGCGACATCCTGGAGCAGATCCCCCAAAACTCACCAGGCTTCGTGCAAGCTGCTGACGTTCGTGAGTCGACTCGAGCTGATTCAGGCGCCTGAACGACTGTCTGTGCCGCGCGTTCACAGCTCGCCGACACTCCAATAGGCAACGGCAAGTCGAGCTGAGGGAGCCGAAGACCTTCGCATCAAACATCCGCTCTGGCACGTCAAGACGTTTGCGCTCTCTTTGAAGAGCTGCGGCATCGTCGGTAACGGAAAGCCGAAATCGTCCCAGGTTGAAGTCGGCCCACGCCCTCGATTGACTGAAGGTCATCGTCAGGGAGAGCCGTGTGCCGCCTTCGCGGCGAACTCGCCCGTCCAAAGAGTAGACTGCGTAGTGGTCGGCGCCCAAGCCACCCGAGTTCGACCATGTGTTGGGCAAATTGCGGGCGTAGTGATCGCGCACCACATCGCGCACTTGAAGTAGTTGATCGCCCGCAACAGCACTGCTGTCTGCATGCCTCACGTCCAGCTGGGTGAGGTGAAACACTCCAGGAAGATGTGCGCCGGGGCGTCGGCCAGGCCCACCGCCGGGCAGACTCTCGTGGGTAACCGCGTCGAGGCGGAGGGCAGTGACTTCGGGGAGCTCGCTTTCGAAAACAGCGTGGTAGACATCCAAAGGCGGGTTCTTGCCGCCAGCAAGAACAGAATTGTCCGAAAGAATCTCCAGAACGGCTCCTTTCTCTGAGCGTGCTTCGACCGGCCTCATCACCGTCCACTTGACGGTACTTTTTCTTAGCAGCAAGTCTGCCAGCTTGGAGGCGTACACCTCGTGCTGCGGATCGGCTTCAATCTGGTCTTGGTAGAGAGTCCGCGCACGACTGTGAGCATCGTCAGCGAGATCGTGGTTGCCGACGTGAACATAGTAGTGGGCCAACGCGTCGTGCCACCAGGCCTGCCCTTCGTTTAGTTCAACCAATTCATCAAAAAGGCCGTCCAGTTGGGCCGCTCTTTCAATAATCACTGTGCGACGATCGTTGTTCGCAACGCGACGCAACATGCGAATGATGGCGTCCGCTGCGTGGGTCAGTTTATTGGACGACACCGCGGCGCGGGCGATTGCAAAATCAACTTCGTCGCGGGGATCGGGGCGGCCCACCGCTCCAGCTGCTTGAATGATCTGTTCACAGCGCAGAGCAATCGGGTCGGCAATCGTCGAGAAACGAAGACGGGCAAGACGAATTGGCCCCCGCAGATCAAGTTCGACTGCGAGCCGACTCTTCGAGTTGGACGGGATGGCAGTCGCCAGCTCGAGAATTGCAGCTTCAAAGGGCTCCTGACCCGGGGACAAATGCCACGTTGAGACGGGTGATGCGTCGATTGCACGTCGGATGTCGCCATCGATTTGCTTCGCTGCTGCGTCACCAAACGACAATCTGGTCCGTTTGCCGCCGGAGTCAATCAGGAAGGCCCTCATATCAGCGAGGCCGATTTGCACAAATTGGCCTCGGCTCGACGGGCTGTTCGGAAGACACTCCAGCAACAAACCCGACGCAGCTGGCATTTCATCGAAAACTAGTGAAATCGACTCGGGACCCCGCGCTGTTGGGTCGACACTGAGCCAACCGCCCGGCAAATGGCTAAGAACCGTCCCCCGGCGGGTCGCTACTTCGCTCGGGTTCAACCACTGCCACTGGGCGTCGGGAGTTTCAGGCAACAGCCGATCGTAGATCTGGCGCGCGAACTCTAGTGCTGACAACGCGGCGGCTGGCTGGCTCCCCTCCAACAACGTGGACCCTTTCTTTGTATAGCTGGCGGCCAGCGCAAGTTGCAGCTTGACGTCGTCAGGTCGTTGCTCCCCAAGCTCGACTAGCACTGCGTCGCAGTCGACTAAATCATCAAGCACACGGTCACGCTCGACGGTCGACGTCGTCTGACCAAAGGCGCGAGCCAACGCGACAGCCCCTTGCTCCGCTTGATCTAGTGCGGAGTAGGCTCGCGCCAGCGAGACATCGAGTGCAACGAGTTCACCTTGCTTGAAGCACCCAATGAGTCTAGTCCGCGCTAGTGCATTTGGATCAGTGGAAGCCGACAATCGAATGCGACCGAGATTGTCACTCGTATACCGTTGGGCACAGGGAAGTTCGAATTCGAGAGCTTCGGATGCGGAACGATCGATGTCAGTCGCAAAGGCGATCGTGTGAGGCTCGCCGCCGCGTGGATAAGTCGCCCAGCTGTTGTAGTATCCACTCGCGTCGATCATTTTCTCGAAGCGATCGTTCTGGGAGTACGACGCGGCAACTGCGGTCAGCACACAGTCTCGACCGTTGCAAATGATTCGCAAATCATGCAGGTGTGAGGCGCCATTGCCCGGGTTCCGGCCGGGACCATGGCTGGGAAGCGACGGATGCGGGAGGGCCTCGACCCGGATGGCGCGGATACGTTCTGGCCCTCCGGTGGCGGTAATCTTATACGTGTCGGCCTTGGGATTCTCCCCGCTTGCCAAAATCGAGTGGTCGCTGAGGAGAGTGAGTTCAGCACCGCCCGCGGATTCCATCGTGGTTGGAGTCAGCACTATCCAGTCGGCCTCAGGAGCGCGGCGAAACAGCTCATCAACGATTCCACGGGCAGCTAACAACTCGTCTAGGGCGTCGGCTGACTGTCCGGCAACGAGAAGCCGATTGCCACGTTGAGTGTGCCTGCGAGCAAGTGCCACCTGGATCGCCTCTTGGCTCGGAAATCTATCGGCAAGCGTAGTTAGCATTCCCTCAATACGCGCCGCGTGCTCAAGGGTTGTGTTACGAGCGTGCGGACCGTCGCTCTCAGTAAGCGCACGAGCAAACCAGGTGGCCGCTTTCTCTTGGTCCCCGGAGATGCCGTAGGCGATCGCCAAAGCCGTCTTTCGATCGCCAAGTTTGCGTGCGGATTCGCGTTGGTCAGCCGCCTCAAGTGAATAAGCTCCATCCGACACAGAGACTTGGAATCGCTCCCACGAAGAGAATCTCTGACCTTCCGTCGTTTTCACGGTTAGATTCGGCGATGTCGAAGGCGCGCTGTCATCGTCCGGCGGCGCGGAATCCACGACGAGTGCCCAGGGCTTTATCTCCAACCATGGTGCAGGGGGATCGGCCGTGAACTGCTCGAACACAAGGTGTCGATCGGCATCAAGGACTCGTACCCGAAAGTCCTTCAGTCGCTCCACATAGTTGGAATTGGCCTGTCCCCAAAACGTCGGGCTCGTCTCATTCCAGACAACAATCCGATCAAACTCGTATTCGGCGCCGAGGTCGACTTCCCACCATGGACTAGGCTCCACTTTCGTTCTGGTCAACCTGTCTCGGCCACTCCCAAACGTCGTTCCATCCACCACCATCGCAGGACGGCCAAAAAGCATGCTCGACTGTTTCGCGGCGCAGCCCAACGCGAGGTTCCGCGCGCCGGCAAACACCTGTACCTCGGCGAGTGGCAGCGACGTAGACTGCCCCGGGATGCTGATCCGAACAAACCGGCCGTGGAGCTTTCCGCGAACAGCCGTTCCGCCCAGAATCTGGTATTCGTCGAACCTGGGAGGATACCAGTGAGGGCGTTTCTTGTTCGTTCTAATGCGCAGCGCCTTAATTGGCCGCTCAGGTGAGACGAAAACAATTTCGTCGGGTTGCGGTTCTAAATCCTGTTCGGTCTCGTCGTCTAGATCGTGAGGATCAAGAATCAAAACGGAGTCGTCCTTATGAGTCTGCATCGCTAGACCAGACTCGGTTGTGTTGCCAAGCGGGGCCAGGGCCGTCCAAACTTGCTCGTGCTGTTCGGCCAAGACGATCCTCAGACGGTCCATCAGCCATTCGTTGTCTGGATACTCTGTCAGACGGTCTTCTAGCCACGACTGTGCGCGGTGCCGCTGTTCTGCCGCGCGGACCGGTTCGCCGGCGTTAGCAAGTCGCTTGGCAAAACCTGTCAGCAGTGAGTCACCTTCCACCGATAACTTGGCTGCGGACTGCCAATCCTCCGCAGCAAACTCCCACTGCTTCAGCTCCTCAAAGGCGCGTGCACGAGCCATAAACAGTTGCTTGTCCTTGGTATCGTCGCGGATCGCCGCACTGTAAACGGACACTGCGCGGTCCCAGTCCTCTGTGGCTGCGAAGTGGTCACCGATCGGCTTGGCCAGGTCTGGTTTTTTCTCCAACATCCGATCGATTGCCGCTTCGTCACCTCGCAGACGATGGCCGATCGCCAACTTGACCCACGGGCTTCGCCCTCTTGCATCGTGAAGCAACTGCCACTTTGAGACTGCTTCTGGGTCGTCGGCGACCGAAATCCGAAAGCGACCGAGCGCGGGTTGCCGCTTCCTTGCTTGGCTAAAGTCGAGCTCGATGCTCAATACCCCGTTGGATAAAGGCACTTCCTCTGTTTGGAAGACCGCTTCGTGCCTCACTCCCGTCTTTCCCCAGATCTCCCAAATGCGCCGATCGACAACCCCGTCGATGATATATTCAGACTGATTGCGGGTGTCATGGCTGACCGCCACGTCGCTAATTTCGACAGGCGTCTTTCCGATCACGGCGCGCAACTCACTAAGAAGAAAACTCCCGGCTGTGTCATGGCGTCCGGGACCCGATCTGGGCAGTGACTCGTGCGGCAACGCTTCGAGCCGGATCGCGCGCATCCCAAGATCGCGCGGGTCAAATGTAATATGAAACTTGTCGCGAGCGGGCTTCGTGCCTGAGACGAGAATCGAGTTGTCATCCAGCACTTCCAAAGTTGCCCCGCCGTCGGACTCCATCTGGGCGGGCCTCAACACAGTCCATTCAACGCTGGCCTCCTCGAACGCAACCCGGGCTTCCGCCAGCGCCTCGTTGGGTTGCGCCAAGTCGCCGATTGCATCAGGTGCCTCACCGCGCCGATAGTCCTCGAGCGCGGCGTCCCAGTTTCCAACGGCAACATGAGCATCTCCGCGTCGACGGTGTAGGTAGTCCAGGTCAATCTCCAGACTGGCGCCTTCGGACTGGGAGGTCGCAGCAATTGCGGCAGTATAGTCGGCCAGTGACTCGTCGTAGTTCGATTGGAGGGCACTCAACTCCGCGCGCAACAACAGTAAGCCGGGAGAGTCTTCTGTTGCCAGCCGCTTCGTCACCTGTGCGTGCAGATCCGAGATTAGTGAACTGTCCTGAGTGCTATGTAGCAGCTGTTTTTCCGAGACAATGTGATCCGCCCATATCATTTTCAATTCGAGCGGCTCCTCGTCGCCTTCACGCCGCACACGCATGCGGACAACGTCGCCTAGATCGCGGACGGGTTCCAGTTGTATCCAAGACTTTGGCTCAACTCCATTTACCTTCTCAATGATGTCGCCCACCTCGAGCCCGGATCGAGCCGCTGGGAGGCCGTCTACAACGCGACTGACACGATACCTTGATGACGCCGACTCGTATTCAACTTCGTATCCAAGCCAATTGGTTTGCTGCGTATTCCGCGTCGTGGCGGCGGCGAGCAGGCGAGCTGCGTGGGTGGGCCGGTCCCTGTGAAGTAGTGATTTCGCTAGTCTCAACAGACCTGGCATGGCGAGCCAATCCGCCGCATCAGTTTCGTCGGAACTCTCAAGTTGATCCAGTAGCTTCACAGCCTGCGTCCAGTCTTTACGGCTCGCCGCTTGTTGGGCGCGGCACGCAATAAGTGCCTTGCTAAGTTCAGGGTTGTCCAGGGTCTGTTGGGACAAGGCCGCAAACTGGTCCATGGCAAGTGGATTTACCGAGAGCATCCGCACGCGGCGAGCAAGATCCAACTCGGGCTTCAGGTCGACAATTGATGTGAGTGGATGAGCGGTATCAACTTGCCACTGCACAAGACCATTGCCGGCGGCGAGTAATTGACTCCCGTCAGGCAGGAACGCCACGCGGTTGTTTCCAAGGACCTCATCACCAATCACCAGCTTGGTTAACTCCCGCCAAGTTGCGACATTCCAAAGTCGCACAGTGCGGTCGGAGCCGACAGAAGCCAGCGTCCGACCGTTTGGGGAAAATGCCACACACGCTACCCGGCTGGCGTGTCCTCTGAGTGTCTCCAACTCCTTGCCGGACTTGGTCTCCCATACACGTACACTTCCGGACCCGCTACCCTGAATGCTGCCAGAAAAACCTTCGGCTCCCGCCGTGGCGAGCAACCGGCCGTCTGGCGAAAAGGCCACATCCCACACCATGATCCAACCGTCGGGGTCCGGACTATTCCCCGGCTTGTGCGCTTGATGATGAAGAACGTGCTCAGTGGTCCATGTTCCCACACTCCAAATTCGAACCGTCCCGTCGTAGCTGGCTGTCGCCAAGCGTGTGCCGTCGGGGGTGAAGGAGAGGGCAATCACACTGGATTCATGCCCTTCCAGACGACGCACTTCTCGACGCGACTCGACGTCCCAGACCTTCACCACGCTGCCCGAGACTTGTCGCGAAAGCAGCGTCCGGTGTCCGAACCCAGCCACCAGGTATTGTCCGTCGGGAGAAAAGGCGAGCTGGCTGACGGCGCGGTATCGATAGTTGGCGGGAGCGCCGATGTCGCGAGAGCCAGGCAGAGACTCTAGCCGCTCGCCACGATCAATATCCCACAACTCCACGATTGAGTTTAACCCGTCTATTGAATAATACGCTGTCGCAAGAAGTCGACAATCTGGCGAGAATGCGGCCGTTGTAATGTAGCCTGTCCCTTCACGAGGTAAGACCCTCACTCGTTGCTTCGTCGCCGCGTCGTAGATTTCGATTCGCCGCTTGCTCGCCATGTCATCGCAAACGGCCAGCAGCTGACCGTTCGGCGACAGACAAATGGTGTTAACATGCGTGAGCCCGTCGGTGGTTTCGCCGAGGCTCGCCAATCTGCGTTTTCGGTCCCACAGCCGCGTCGTTAGATCGTCACTAGTGCTCACCAGCTGCGATCCTTCGGTGGCGAATGCGATTCGCGAGATGGGCCCTGAATGGCCGGTCAGCGTGACCTCCGGGTCGCTGGCATCACTGTCTCGGTTCCAGATCTTGATCATGCCGTCCTGAGAGGCTGTGGCGAACTCAGTACCTTGCGGGCTGAACGCAATCGCGCTGATAGAAGCAGCGTGCTCACGGCCACTCACCGTGACATCCTCTCCGTCCTTTGTCTTGAAGACTCGGTAGTTGCCGCGAAAGAAAGAGCTAACCGCAACAAATTCGCCGTCGGCACTCAAGGCAATCGGTCCGATCGTGCCGAGACTAGCGTTCTTGTTGTCCACGAGTGTTTCAACGGCAGTTGTGCTCTCATCCATACGGAACACGGAGAACTTGTCTGAGTAGGTCCCCTGCCGCGAAATCGCCAGCGTTCTTCCGTCAGCCGAGAGCGTGACCGGGCCGGCACGAGCGGTCTTTCGCTCGAGTTGCCTGGCGATCGGTGCGCCCGTTGCGACATCCCACCAGCTGGCGGTTGCCCCCACAGTAACCAGCATCTTGCCGTCCGAAGAGAACACCAGCCCAGCCGTAGCGTTCTCGGTGACCTTCAGCGTGGATTCCGCACCCGTTGTGGTGTCAACGAGAATGACCTCACCCTGTTGGGCCAACGCGACGAGCCGCCCGTCCGGGGAGAGTGCTACGATATCATTCGGCACCACCCTTCCTCTGCGCACATCAAGAGGAGGCTTGGCTTGACTGTTCGAGCCATCCAACCGATGTACGAACCCGTTGGCATCGAGCCCTACGATCTCACGGTCCGACGTGAGAGTCGCGTCGACAAACGGCTCGTCGTAGCCACCAAACACCGCAGATCTGGCATTGACCAGGCGTTTGAAGTAATGCCATTCAAAGCCACGCAAGTCGTCAGCTGGGGACAGATCGGGATTGGTCTCTGGATCGTGGTCACGCAAACGGCTGAGCGCCTGATTGACGTCTCCACTGTCATCGTTCAATAGGGCGGATACAAGCTGCATGTCGGTCGCGTAGCGAAACTCACGGGCCCGCTGTTCCGCATCCCGAGCCACATCAAGTGCCTGCTCGGTGGCACGTTGAGCATCGACTGCCTTGCGGCGTTGGAGATTTGCCTCCTCTGCTTGCCTTTCGGCATAGGCTTCATTTCGCTTCGATTCGCGGCGCGCGACCATAGCGAATGCCGTCGCGATCATCGCCAGGATGGCGACAGCACCGACGCACGTGGCGAGCCTTCGCAGACGCACGGCCGCGCGCGCTTGCTCCTCGGCTCGGCGGCTCTCGCTTTGAGCCAGCCGTTCTGCCTGCTCCAACTGCTGTTTTCGTTCCGTTTCGACGCGGCGTTGTTCCGCTTCGGCAGCCTCCTTGCTGTCGCCGAGATAGCTGATTGCTTGCTCGAAACCCGATTGATAACGCTCCGCCCAAGCACTGTTCGGCTGTCGTGACTGCTGCCACGCGAGAGCGATTCCCAATTCTGGATCACGATAGAAACCGGCCTTGCCTTCGCGGTGGAGCGATGCGCTCTCGGCAAGTCGCCGGTAAATACCTACAGCTTGCGCCTCTTCATCCACCCACTGCCGTAGGCGCGTCCAGACACGCATCAGACTCTCGTGGGAAATGTCGATGACCGTGTTACGCCGTAGCTCCACTTCCGCCGGCGGCATCAGAAAGGTCACACCGGATTGTCTGTACGCGTCGACAATCGGTTGCAACTGCTCCTGATCGACTTCGAGAATCTGACAGAGGTTCTCCAATCGGTGGGGTCGCCGGATGCCGCGATTTTCGGATTCCTGCACAGTGAGTGCCTGAAAAATTCCGCGGGCCAAGTCACGCTCACGATCTGATGCCAGCGCCTCATACACCTCATCCGCGTGTTGAGACAAGGCGCCCGCCATCCGGCCGACTCGCTGATAGTCCTCCAGATCAATGGGGCGGTCGTGTCCCTGCAGCGACCAAGCCTCCCATGTTCTCATCAGAGCATGCTGGAGGCAGGGGAGCTGGTCGGCTTGCTGACCGAGGTCGTTCAGTAGACGCTGCAGTAATCGGGGTGAGATGTCGCCGCCGCCGACTCGAATGGGTCCCTCGATGACACGCTTGTACTGGTCGCGGGTGAGCCGCGGGATGAGGAACTCTGCTTCGTTCACCAATTCTGCTAGACCTTCGAACTGGCTGCACTCTCCGATGAAGTCCGAGCGCATGGTAAGTACGACGTAGATCGGCACCGCAGTTTGGGAGACGGCCTCAAGCAGCAAGCTGACAAACTCACTAGCGATCTCCTGCTGCAGCTGACCTGCCTGGTGGAATCGAAAAATCTCCTCGAACTGGTCAACCACAAGGAGAACGTTCGTATCCTGGGCAAGGTCTGACTGCCGGATGGCTTCGACGAGCCCGAAGTGACTGCGGCTCAGCGTGGCTTGAAGGTTCTCCCTGGCGTGTTCTTGGTCGGCGTCATAGAGATCGGCTTCTAGCAGTGCATCAGCAAGAAGTGCCAGCGGGCTGCCGCCTGGGTGAGTAATAGCAATCTCCCAGTCCGATCCCGCCTGAAGCATCTTGCCGCCCAGCAACTCTGATAGCAGCCCACAGCGAACTAAAGACGACTTGCCGCTTCCCGAGGTACCGACCACGGCGACGAAGCGATGCCCGCGCAGACGCTGCAACAGCTGAATGGACTGCTCTTCGCGACCAAAGAAAAGGTAGTCCTCCTCCTGTGTAAACGGTCTCAAGCCGGGAAACGGATTCAGCAGCAGCTTGCTCACGCGGTCACCTCCTTGACCCGGCCGATGAAAGTGTCCAGCGCGGCGCTCGCCAGCGCATCATCGTGTTGGCGGATGACCTCTGCCTGGCGAGTTCGATATCGTTCTTTGCGGCGGTCGACGGGTGGTGCGATGTACACCGCCTGGACCTCGATCGGCTTGTCCCTTTCGTATCCCGCTGCCTTCATTGACTCCCGCAGTTTGATGTCGACCCAAGCCTTAGGTGCCACGCCGTAGTAGACTAGCACGGCATCACACGTGAGTAAGTTCTCCTGGTGGAGCTGGGCCGCATCAGCATCATCGCCGTCGAAAGCTGGCAAGCTGACCTCGAGGCCCCGATCAAACAGATAGTCTTCCAAACTCTCGATGTCTGCTTCGTCACGGGGATCGCAAATTATATAGACCTTGCGTGGTCCTTCCGGCGAGCTGGCATCAGCACCTTCATCGGATTGTTCGGTGGGAGCTAGACGGCGGATAAGGTCCTTCTTCAGGAGGTTGAGGTTTCCTTCGATTACCTCAGCCCGGTGGTGAAGTTCAGGATCCTCTTGCACGCGAACGACAAAGTCCCGCTGCCGCTCGTCTGCCGGGTCTGCTCCGCCCGGAATCCATACCAACCGTTGCAACGTGCTCTGGCGCCCGTAGTCCGCCGTCAAACGGACCTGCAGTGCTTGGAGTGACTCAGCAGAATCCTCCGGAGTAACTCCGTAGTGTTCACCGAGGAGGTGGATGGCAATCGTGCATTGTGTGAGCCATTCTTGCACTGCGAGCTCGACGTCTTGCAAGCGAGTCGGTAACGGTCCATCCGGCAGAACGACGTGACCTCGCTCGAGGAGCTCGCGCTTGATTCGATCCCGCTGATCCTGCATATCCGAAGTCGTGGTGGCCAAGTAGACCCAACGTCGATCGGGATCGACCGCCAGCGGCTGTGTCTCGCTTGACTGCGCGCCTTTGTGTCTCTTCACTACTTGGCAGGCGTCATAGGCGAGGTCGTAGACCCGCTCGAAAAAACGCTGTTTCAAGAGGGGGCCAAAAGTCTCGTCAAACTCTCGGACGCGTCCCGTTGCGGGATCCAACTCGAAGAACTCGAATCCAGAAAGCGGTGAGAAAATATCGGCCACAATCGGTGGGAGCTCTTCGTTAGGCACGAGCGTCTTCAGGACCTTCAGCAACCTCGATTTGTCATCTACCCAGCGACCACCGGTCCGCTCGGCTCCATTCCAGAAGTGCTCAACCCCCTCCAGACAGACCTCGGACCTAATAAAAGGAGGCGACACAACCGAAATCATTGCGGAGGCTTCCGGGAGACGCTCCATGAGCTCTCCGCGGCCAGCAAGCGGGACTGACCCTTCAGCCAAGCGGGCCACGCTGATCTGCTCTCCCGAAAGTTGCTCCATGCGGATCTCTAGGTTCCGGTGCAACTGAGAAACCCATCCTGGCTTGCCGTCGAGCAAGGGCTGATCGTCGATTGTTGCGTAGTTGAGCAATACGTCGCAGGAGGAAAGCTCGGCATCCGAGAACGCGGCCGATGGCGAAGCAGCCCGACTCAATGTTTGGGTCGGCTGGTCCGTACTGACAAGCGCGCTGTCGAACTGGCCACTGTCGAGCTCTCGTGCCAGATTTTGCAAGTCAACTGACAAGTCCGTAGCGGTTTGATAGCGCCGATCTGGCGACTTTTGCAGGCACTTGAGAGTGATTCGTTCTAGTTCCTCGGGAACTTCATAGTTCAAACGAGCAATCGCCGTCGGTTGTTGATGGACTACTTTGTCGAGGGTCTCGGCGAGCGTGTTACCCGCGAACGGCAACTGCCCGGTTATCAGCCTGTACAAGACAACGCCGACACTGAAGATGTCGGTCCGATGGTCGAATTCCCGACCCAGCGCCTGCTCGGGACTCATGTATGCAGGAGTACCCAGAACTTGGCCTGCCTGAGTTTGCTGCTGATCCGCAGTCGACTCGATTGCGTCGTGAGTCGTGGACAGTCGTTTGGCCAAGCCAAAGTCCAGTACTTTGACTTGCCCTCGCTTGTTGATGGTAATGTTGGAGAGCTTGATATCGCGATGAACGATACCCCGATCGTGAGCAGCACTTAGCGCATCGACGACTTGGGAACTGATGTCGACGATTTGCCTGATTCTGAGTGTGGTCTCGCTGACGATTGAGTCGAGTGGATCGCCTTCGATAAACTCCATTGCGATGAAAGGCTGTGCATCTTCAGTTTCACCCACATCGTAGACAACACAGATGTGTGGATGGTTGAGGGCAGAGGCCAGCTTCGCTTCGTGCAAAAATCGCCGCCGCAGCTGCGGATCATGGGCGGTGTCAGCGGCCAGGAACTTGATTGCTGCCTTGCGTTCCAACCGTGCGTCTTCAGCTAAGAACACCTCACCCATCCCGCCGGCGCCGATCTTTGAGAGGATGCGATAATGCCCGACGGTCTTTCCGATCATCTGCACTCCTTGTTTCCGCTCGCCCTCAAGCACACAGGTTCGAGACGAGTAAGGTGCCAATTCGGCCGGCATCGGACGCCGATGCGTTGAGCTAAATACTTAGGTGCAAAGCGCTGGATCTGAGCACAGAGATTTTTGAAAAAACTGTTGATCAGCCCGTGAGTGCCCCGAAGGCCGCTATTGGGAATTTCGCGCCACAAATCAGCCGGAATGCGTTAGCATCCGGTTGGTGTCGAACGGTGGGGCTAATGCCCAGCGGCTGATTTCAAGCGTCGCCGAACTCGCCAGAGTTGTAGCCGAACTCGCCAGAGTTTGGTGGACTGCAAAGCGTGATAGCCGCACGACCTCAGGGTGGGAGGGCGACGCTCATGCGGAGCCGTTTTTTTTCGCGCCGGCGGCTCGGCGGGAGCCTCGCCCTCCCGAACTAAACCCACGCGCCCAGCGGCTGATGTTGTGCCGCACTGCAAGCTGAAGCTGGTGTCTTTTTCGCCGTCCCATTGCCAATGCCAACGGGAGCAACTCTATCCAGATGGCACGGCGTCGGACCACGCGACCATTCAGAAGCTGCTCCAACGCCTTGAAGCCAAGGGAATGGTCTCGCGCGACCGCAGCCGGTTCGCACACGTCTTTCGCGCCAAGGTGACGCGAAACGCGCTCGTTGGCCGACAACTTGACGCGATGGCCGAGAAGCTCACCGAGGGGTCACTGGTGCCGTTCATCATGCATGCAGTGGGTGACCGCAGGCTATCGCCTCAAGAGCGAGAGGAGATCCGGCGACTCCTCGATAGCACAACAACTCGCAGAGACTCAACATGATTAGCAAGATAGCGAAGGTGACTGTATTGGTCCGTTCGCATCAGAGACCTCGAATTGGGACCTCCAGTTCACTGGCAACCTCCTGCATGCGGGCCTTCAATTCGGCGACTTTTTCTGGCTCTCCCGCGGCGCGGTTCACGCGTTCGTACGGATCGGTGACCATGTCGAACAGCTCGAACTCGCCTGTGGCGGTCCGCAGCTTCCAATTACCTTGCCGCACGGCCTCAAGCCCCCCTCGAAAGTAGAGGTACTCCTGCCGCGGCGAAGTCTCGGATTCGCCTCGCAAGAACGGCGTAAGGTCGTGGCCATCCAACTGGTGATCGGGCAGCTTGGCCGCCGCGACGCTGAGCACCGTCCGATAGATGTCGGGCATGCCAACCAACTCGGCGGTAACTCGATCGGTTGCGACCTTGCCAGGCCAACGGATCATTGCCGGAACTCGTGGGCCACCCTCGTAGGTCTGTCCTTTCGAACCCCGCAAGGGACCTGGCGAACCGGCGTGCCAGAGTTCGTTGCCAGCTTGTTGCATGCGCGGAGGCATGTCGATCCACGGCCCGTTGTCCGACGCGAAAAACACCAGCGTGTCATCCGAAATACCCTTACGCTGCAGTGCCGACAGGACCTCCCCGACACTCCAGTCGACTTCTTCGATGACGTCTCCGTACAGTCCGGCCCGAGAACGCCCGCGGCGTTCGTCCGAGACATGCAGCGGCAAGTGCGGCATGGCGTAGGCCAAGTACAGCAAAAACGGTCGATCATTACTTGCTTGCTCAATCAGTCGCACTGCCTCGGCCGTATAACGCTTGGTAAGTGGATCTTGGTCGAAGGGGTGTTCAACCATCTTGTCTCCACGATACAAACCCAGCGGCTCGTCAGTCTGCACCCAAGGCTTGATGTAGTCGTTCGAGTAGGGCAGGCCAAACCAGGTGTCGAATCCTTGATTTACTGGCAAGAACTTCTTCTGCTTGTAGCCCAAGTGCCATTTTCCGATCATATGCGTGCGGTAGCCGGCCGCGCGCAGTGCTTCGGCCATCGTCCATTCTGAATCGGGAAGGCCGCCTTTCCCATCTGATCCAGTGCTGCCGTTGAACTTCACTCGTGGCATATAACGCCCCGTCATCAGCTGCGTCCGAGACGGTACACACCAACAGCCCGTCACAAAGGACGTGAATCGAATCCCCTCGGATGCAAGTTGATCCAGGTTGGGTGTTCGGATGGCAGGGTGGCCGTAGCAGCCGAGGTCGCCGTAACCCATGTCGTCCGCGAAGAGGATAACGACATTCGGCTGCGTGCTCTGCGCAAATGCCGGAATGGTGGTCAATGCCGTGGCGATCAGTACTGTGCCCATCAAAGCTGGGGCAACTACAGGAAAGAAATGTCTCATGAGTCGATTCTCGAAATGTGATGGTGAATCTCACCTGGGACGCCAAACACACTTTAGCAACCTAAACCCCTAAGAGCCTACTCCCCCTCCCCTTGACCGGCCTCTATCGGGTGCCTAGAATTGTATCACAGTTAGGGTACGGTGATACGTTCGCGAGAAGATGCCTTGCATATCGAAATCTCGCTTCAAGATGGCGTGCCGATCTACCGGCAGATCGTGAATCAGGTCAAGTACCTGATCGCATCCGGTCAGCTGAAACCGGATCAGGAGCTGCCTCCAATCCGAGCGCTGGCCGAACAGCTTGTGGTGACTCCGAACACGATCGTCAAGTCCTACAGCGAGCTAGAAGCATCTGGGCTGGTCTACAAACGCCGTGGTGCCGGAACGTACGTTGCTGACGTTCAATCGTCTCCGCTTGCGCGGCGGGAGCGAAAGAAAATCCTCACTCAGCGGGTCGATGCGCTGTTGGCCGAGGCCCGCCAGTTGGACTACTCCTTTGACGAAGTTCTCGAGGTGTTGCGAACACGACAGGTACTTCTGAACAAATCACTTCAGCGGGAGGAAGGCCATGCCGGATAGTGTCGTTGATGTCTGTAAGCTTTCGCGACGATTCGGAAAGACGCAAGCTCTAGACGACGTGACTCTGCGCGTTGAGCCTGGTCGTGTGTATGGTCTGGTTGGCGCTAACGGGCAAGGCAAAACAACGCTCATCAAGCATCTGCTGGGGCTGTTGCGAGCTCAAGAAGGATCGGTCCGTGTGTTCGGGCTAGACCCAGTCACTCACCCGGTAAACGTGCTGCAGCGGATTGGCTATTTATCGGAGGAGCGCGATCTGCCGGAATGGATGAGAATTGACGAGTTGCTCCGCTATACCGGAGCGTTTCATCCGAATTGGGATAGTTCGTACGCCGAAGAATTGCTCAGTAAGTTTCGACTTGACTCGGCGAAGAAAGTAAAGAGTCTGTCGAAAGGAATGAGGGCACAGGCGGGGCTGATCGCCGCCGTTGCGCATCGTCCGGAATTGCTGTTGCTCGACGAACCATCGACTGGTCTGGACGCGGTCGTTCGCAACGACATCCTCAGTGTGATCGTTCGCACGGTTGCGGACGACGGTCGAACTGTGATCTTCTCGTCTCATTTGTTGGACGAAGTCGAGAAAATGTCTGACCATGTTTTCATGATTGATGCGGGACAGTTAGTTCTCCAGGGCGAGTTGGATGACATCAAGCAGCAACATCAGCGACTGGTGGTTCGCTTCGATCCAGGCAACTCCATACCCGAAGTCAACGGACTACTGTCTGCAGAACGACTGGGAGCCGACTGGGTGGTCGTCTGCAACGGCCCCAGCGGGCGGACGCAGACAATGCTAGAGGCTGCGGGCGGAACAGTTGTCCACTCACGCGACGCGACCTTGAGCGAGATCTTTGTTGCTCGTGTGGGCAGGACATCAGTCAACGCGGAGGCTGGCACATGAAAAGTCCGCATCGCGCGATCTGCTGGGAACTGTGGCGTACAACTCGCCGGGAGTTGTCGATGCGTCTCTGCGGGGCGAGCGCCTATGCCTTGTTGCTCAGTCGAGTGGGACCATCGAACGGCAACCCGGCGGAGTCGCAGGTGGTCAGTGGCATTCTGGTGTTGATGCTGACGTCGATCGCTTTGGCGTCGCCAGCGTGGATTCTACAATTCGATCGGACGCAGGTCGGGTTTGGATTTCGGAGCAACTTCATCAGACCGGTTTCGACTGGCACGCTGGTCGCCATACCGATGCTGTACACGATGATCTCATCAGCGGCTTGTTATGTGATTCCCGCGCTCTTGTTTCGAGGTCAGACGGGAGTCGCGGTGCCAATCATCGGTCCAAGCGTGATTATCTTGTGCGCCACGACCTGCTTTGTCGCGGCCGGTTGGTCTCCCGCGACCATCACGGGGAGAGCGGTGGCGGTGGTTACCTTAGCCGCGGCGTTGCTAATCGTGATTGTGGCGGGGCGCCAAGATCACTCCACACCCTGGCTCATGGCGATTGGAAGCCCTACACAGTTCAACTTTCGCTGGTATCAATACGTGGGTCTGTCGATCGTCGCAGCGCTAGCATACCTGACGGCACTACTCTCTGTGAAACAGCAACGCCGCGGCGACCACTGGATGCCGGATTCATGGTCTCAGGCGATGCCATTCAGCGCAGCGACTCTGAAGCAACCGTCAGCTACGAACGCTCCCCGTCCATTCTCGAGGCCAGCTGCGGCACAGTACTGGTACGAGTTCCAGCGATTCGGAATAAGAACACTGCTGATCAGCCTGTTGGCACCCCTTGCAGTCGTGATCGCGATAGTGGTCGCGGCACATACCTCTACAAGGACGTCCACATCGGCTGTGTGGGCACTCGTGCTAGTGATCTGTCCGGTCGTTTACCAGGTCATCGGGATTGATGGCGCTGTTGGGTTAAAGCAAAAACAACGAGTCATGTTTCTGCCACTATTTGACGCAACGCGTCCCATGTCGAGCGTTCAGTTGATCGAAATCAAGTTAGTCATGATCGCAGCGTGTTCGGTTGTGGGGTGGCTCTTCATGGTGCTGGCTTGGGCGATTCACGCAATAGTCTCTGGAGACATTGGCAGCTGGGACAGCAGCGGCGAAGCGGCTTGGGGGTTACTGAGGGAAGCTCCGATATGGGTCTGGGGGATCGTATTATCTGGAGCCCTGGTGCTGATAATCAGCAATTCTTCACTGCTGCTGGCAGGGTGGCTGTGGATGCCATTTCACCCCAAGATCTGCTTTGGTCTCAGCGTTTTCGGCGCATTGCATGTGCTGTTGGTGGTGTGGGACGCTGATCACGGTTGGGTGCTGCTTCCGCTCTGGAGAATCTACGGCTATCTCCTACCTTTGACCATCATCATCGGCTGCGCAATCGCCCTCTATAAGGCGTATCATGCGGGTGTCCTTCGGAGTCGACTGTTTGGGCTTGCTCTGGCGGCGTGGTTGGTCTACTTGGCAGCCCTCGCAGCGGCATACACCACGTTCGATCCACAGCTCACGGTGGTCCCTGCTGCACAAGCTTTCACGATCGCAGTCGCCTGGTTATTGGTCCCACTCGCCGCGGTCGCTGTCGCCCCGCTAGCGCTTGACCGCCTCCGGCACGAGGCAATAGGGTAAGCAATGGAAAAGGAGAAGCACGTCTGTTCCACCGGCTTCGTCACGCGGAGCGTGACGACTACGTAGCCATCACGCTCCGCGTGATGTGGCCATCGCAGCGTTTGCTCGACCAGCCAAACCGCGGCGTCCTCATCGTGAATGCTGCAAACAATACATCGAGTACACACGCAGGCATGACGGAACTTCACTTCTTCGATCCCACGCAGGACTATGCAGTTATCGAACGCCGATTGCCTCACTGGGCTCAACCGGGAGTCATCTGTTTTGCGACATTCCGAACGAACGATTCGATGCCAAAGGCAGTATTGCAGCGTTGGCGAACGGAGCGGGAAGACTGGTTACGCAAGCACAGCATCAACCCGATTGCTCACAACTGGAGGAAGCAGCGGGACGAACAAACCGAATTCTACCGTAGCTTCTCGACGCAGTGGCACGATGAGCTTGACTGTGGCCACGGCGCGTGCGTGCTGCGAGATACTCAGCTCGCACGAATCGTCGGTGACAGCTTGCAGTATGCCAACGGAGACCTTTACGATCTGACCGACTTTGTCGTGATGCCAAATCACGTGCATTTGCTGGCGGCGTTTCCCGATCAAGACAGAATGCTCGTGCAGTGCACATCATGGAAGAAGTTCACCGCGACAACAATCAACCGGCATCTCGGAAGCAAAGGCCGATTCTGGCAGCAGGACGGCTTTGATCACCTGGTACGGTCGGAAGAGCAGTTCCAACACTTTCGAAGGTATATTGCAGACAACCCCAAGAAAGCGCTGCTGAGCGAGGGAGAGTACCTGCATAGGTCACTGGAGTGACATGCAGCGCGTCGGCGAGGTCGGGTCCGATGTTGCCATCTACCCGACAGAACGTCTGTTCCACCGGGCTTCGTCACGCGGAGCGTGACGGCTACGTAGCCATCACGCTCCGCGTGATGTGGCATCGCAGCGTTTGCTCGACCAGCCAAACCGCGGCGTCCTCACCATGAAGGCTGCAAACAAACAAAACACCGGGTGCGCACACAGCTGGCCGAACTAGACCGGGACGAACAATCTGAACTGAATTCTACCTGACACGCGCGCAACACGTCTGCCCGGAAGGCGGTTGCTAGCCGCTGCCGACACCGACGTTGCCATCTACCCGACAGGACGTCTGTTCGGCCGGGCTTCGTCACGCGGAGCGTGACGACTACGTAGCCATCACGCTCCGCGTGATGTGGCATCGCGGCGGTGGACTCGACCAGCTGCAACGCCATGCCGTGGTGAACGGAATGGCCTGCTACTCTCCCCGCTCAGGCTTGTGATCATCGCGAGCCAGCACGCTGAGTGGCCCGGCCCGAGCAGCCGGCTCCCACCTGGCGTAAGCACGATGGGGATCGTGCTCGTGGTTGCCCGCTGTGTCGACAACCAAGTCTGCCGCAGCTTGAGGATCATGCGTCTTGATGTAATGGTCTTCTTCGTGCCTCCAGTAGATCTTGTACCAATCCCGCATTGCGTCGCCGTCTCGCTCGAGGACGCGAGCGATGCAAATATCTCTGGGAGCCCGTACGAACACCCGGAAGCCGTAGTGGGCAGCCAGCTCCCTACGAAGAGAGGTCACGCCCTCGACAATCACTACCGCTCCTGCCACGGCGCTTACGCGCAAGATCTCTCCTGGCCTCTCTCGATCAAGTTTTTGCAGGATTGCCGGCCGACCGGCTCGCAGAGGAATCAAGACTTGGTCACGGAAGCGGCGCCACTCGTAGTCGTAGTCGTTCTCGGTTGACTCTGAGTCGCCATCTCGGAAGTAGATCGGACGCTTTCCTGTGGGACGGTAATAGTAGTCGTCCAGGCGCACCAAGGTCGGCACCTGCCCACATTGCTCCATGGCGGCTACCAGATTCCTGGCGAATGTGCTCTTTCCCGCGCCCGCGATCCCGTCGATTCCCACCAGCAGCGTTGGCAACCGTGAGCTCCCGATGAGATTCTCCGCCAGATCGAGAAATGAGTGAATGGTCGTCATTCGAATGGCGGCGGACTACGCTATTTCGTGCAACAGTCGACGGGCGAACTCAGAATATCTGGCCGCGGCCGGCTCGAAACGATCGTAGGCGAGCAGCGCCTTGCCAATGGCATTCAGCCGCTGCGCCATCGTGGGCTGGGATGCGCCAACATCCAGTAGGGGCAGGTCGTAGTCCGTAGTTTCAGCATCCTGACCAACGAATTCCATCGAAATACTGATACGTGGCCTGCCGGCGCGATTGATCGAGCCCCAATGGATCACATCGAAATCCCAACCAGAGATTTCCCCGGCCCGAGTAGGAATCGCCCGGCTGCCCTGTAGCAAAGCGGCTACCTGGTCCCGTTCCAGCGTCGCCGAGTTGACAAAGGCCTCTCCAATTCCCGTGGGAATCAGATCCCTGGGGATCACATAGATGCAGCCGTTGTCGAGAGTGGCATCACTCAAACTGATCCATAGTGTGAGCCTATGCGGAAAACCAGGGTTGTCGATGTGAGGTTTGAACCCGCTCGCCCCGCCGCGCGGCGGGACATAGTGCGTCCAGATGTTGGAGGTCTGTCGATACTCGCTGCCGAGCAGGCGCGAAAGCAGCCGCGCCACCGAGAGAACCCTGGCAACGGCCCAGAATTCGTCATACACGTAGGCAAAAGTCGCTGGCCAGTTCTCACGCCGAACTGTCTCGACACAGTCTCTCATGATCCCCAGGAGAGGCTCAGCGAGTACCGGTTCCGTCTTGAAGTATCCCTGCCGTAGAAACTGCTGCTGAAGTTGTGTCACCTGCTCAGCTTCGACAGCCGTCGCTTCGACAACCTGCGTTGGCCCAGAGCCTGCTATCGACAGTGACGGATTCAGCTCCTTCCAGTAGCTCTCGGAAGTAGCCAGTTTCAAACGCGACGAAATCTCGCCATCGCGAAGATGTGTCTCTTCGAGCAGCAGCGAGGCGACCTTTTTTGCAGCTTCACGTTTCATTCGACTGAACCGCACAATCTGCGAAGCGACCGCTCTCAGTCGCAACTGTACTTTCTCGACAGTTTACTAACCCGTGCCAGCGCCTCCTTTGCATTCGCGAAACCGGCAGGAAACTGGTCCAGCACCTGACGCGCAATCTCCTCGACCGAGACCTCCCCGTTCATCAGGCCTAAGATCGTCCGATCGATAACGCCATTGTCGCTGAGGGTCGGGACGTAGCCAACAGCTTGTTTCTGCAATTGCGGCGACAGCGGCACACCGAAAAAGGTCGATTGCTTGAAATCCGCCTTGATCTCGTGGGGCTGGTCCTGGTCCAGCACACGGGTGTTCCACCGCCATTGGTAGCCGCTGTCGATCAGATTGGCCCGCAAGGAGACCGCCAAGGTGTCACCGGGGGCCACGACGACCGGCTGCGAGAACGGAAAAAAAAATCTGCCATAAACGAGCTCGGACCTGCTGGAAAAGCCGACGTCCGGAGCCAGGGTTGCGTCAAACCAGACGCTCAGCCCGTGGGCAGTTCCCGCACGTGTTGTAGTCATGCTCACGTCGGCAGTGACGTCAGGGCTCTCGATGCTGCGGTAGTCCAGTGTGGTCCAGCACTGCGGTTCGACGAGGGGCTGCTCCGTCCGTTCCTCGCCCCGATGTGTTGAGTTCGTCACGTAGGGCACGGCAGCCTGCATGTCTAAACCATAAGCGTTGTCCGAATACGGAACTACGTTTTGGCTGAAGTAGTCGGGCGATTCGACCGCGGCGATCCAGAGAGTATCCTGCTGCGGGATCAGCAGACCATTGTCCGCCAGGAAACGCTTTCGAGCATCGATAATCGCAGGGATGTGCTGGCCGTAAAGAGGGAGCACGCCACGCAGATCGGAGACAATCACATCGCACTGCTCGGCGAGTGTGACTTCTGTCGATAGCTTGTTGAAGAATTCGATACGGTCACTAAAGCCATTCGCGTGGGCGACTTCCCGCGCCACTTGAATGGAACCGTTCGGCTCGATCGCGTAGACCCGCCCAGCGCCGAACTGACAGGCCAACAGGGCAAAGATGCCGGTGCCGGTGCCGATGTCCAGCACTACAGATCCCGGCTCGACTGCCTGCCGGAGCGCCTCCACATACGCGTTCGTGCGCAGTTCGTCGGCGATCATGCGGCCAAATTCACTTACAGTAAACATGGGCGTTTGAAGTCACGGCAAGAAACCGAGGAATCGCGATGTGCTACTCTTCGGCAAGATTCTTCAAGATCGCTTCTCGAACGGCAGGTAGTAACTTGAGGTCCCGCGGTACAGTCAGGCGGTGAAGGACAACAGAGCTGGACAAGTGTACGAACGCTTCGAACTCTTGACTGAGTCTCGTCTTGTCGGTGATATCCAGCCGAAAGGCGCTGTTCACCAAGGCCATCAGGCCATCGCGTGCTGACAGCGGCGTGATGGTAACTGTCTCTGAGTTTGCCGTGGGGGGCGCGAGGACATAGATTCTCTTTAGCGGGACGCGGTCTGCGCAGAAAGGAAACGGCGCGGTGACGCTCAGCCGCCTTTTCTCAGTGTAGTGAGCTACTTTCGGATATGGAGTTCCATTTCCCAAAAGAGCGGAGATGGTATCCGGCCATAACCGCAACCCTGTGTAGGTTGGGACCGCGAATAGCTCACCCTCTTCCTCAGTCAACAGAAGGCAATCGTCTGTGATTCCAGGGAAACCCTGTTGGCAGAAACTAGCAGTGAGCGTCGACTTTCCACTTCCGGTATCCCCGAGAAATGCAATCGCCCCACCACCAGCTAACACAGCACCCGCGTGTAATACCCGCCTACCCTGCTGGCCTAAGACGCGAGGCATCACCTGGTCTAAGAAAAGATGCCTGATGGTCTCGGATTCGGTATCAGGGGCCGGGTGCCCACGAATCTCTTTCCCATCGGGGGAGACTAGGAAATCGACCAAATCGTGGTAACGAAGTAAGTAGCTCGACCCTAGTTTCGCCAGCGAGAGCCACGGCTCGCCATTCGAATCAGCGAACTGGTGAAACCAGTGAGCCGGAGCAGACCCGAGCTCCTGCGTCTGTGGAAACAGCAAAGTGTAATCGGGTCCCACTCCTTCGGCCGCGGCCATCTTAAGCGGAAAGTCGCTTTCCACGACCACGTCACCGAATCGACACAATGGCATCGCCAACTCAAACTATCGCGCTAAGGTCTCTTTGTTGGGTCGCCAACTCCCTTACCCTGTTCTGCTGCTCCTGACCCTCCTGCCGTCAACTCGTCGATCGAGCCGTATCGAGACAGAATGGGTGATTGATAGGCCTTCTTCGGATGCCCCTGGGGCGCATTCTTTTTTTCTTCGCGCATCGCGATGTCCCTCTTGCGTTAACGTGTGATGTCAGATCAATACTACCAATGGAAACTCGTCATCTAGTTACAGTCGTACGCTGCGGCTGAGCAGGCCGATTCCGTGACTCGATGGCGGTCTCGGCGAAGCCACAGAGCCAAGACTGCCGTTTGCCACAGAGAATAAGTATCATCTTGAGAATAACTACCTGAAATATACTGTTCGTAACTTCGTTGTACGAGAGGAAGATCCACAAATTCCTCGAGATCTTGGCGGCGATCAAAGAGGCTCTCCGCCAACAAGTCACGGTTCTCGGCCAGCCATACTTCGGGTAAACGGATTCTTGGCCCGGCACGGATTTTGCCGCAGTTTCGCACCTCCTCGGGAAGAATGCCGGCCATCGACCGGCGAAGAACGTGCTTTTGCCGGCCTCGGTGGACTAGCTGACGCCAGGGTAGAGCCAAGCAATACTCGGCCAGCCGCTTGTCCAAGAAAGGATGCCGCGGTTCGATCGAAAACACAGAAGCGACGCGGTCGTAACGCTCCAAAGCCACCGTCACAAAGGGCGCCACAATGGTGTGCATGTGGTGTTCCCGTAAGGTCGCGACGTGTTCCGGACTCCTATTCCTAGCATTTGTCTCAAAACGCTCCGCAAGACGGATACGCGCGGCGAAATCGAGGTTGATGATCGAGTCTTTGGTCAGATCGCCTAACTTGGTCTTGCGGCCCAGCAAGCGCAACCCCAGCTTCCGCAACGCAAGGGGGACAAAAGCCGCACGACCATGTTTGTAGAGAAGCTGCCAAGGCGAACCGACTGTGTAGCAGGCGAAAAATGTGGAGTATCCTGAGGCCTCAGCGACCGCGGTTTTCAATGCCCCAGCGCGCAGCAAGAATCTCAGATACGCTTCCCGATGCGAAGTGACAATGTCGCCGTCCACTCCGTCCAGAAGAGACCTTAGCCCCCGCTGGCGAGCAGCGCTGTACGTCATGAGCCGTGTGTCAAGCAACAGCATGTCGAAAAGATCGTCCGTCCACTGCAGGGCGCGATCTACGTCGGGCAGGAACGTGCTGAACTGCTCAGGAGTAATCTTGCACGGCTCGAGGCCGAGCAGGCCGCTGATCGTGGCATTGACCGATCGAGTCTCGGCGCAGTCGGTTTCATCTTTCGCTACTGCGGAAAACGTCTGCAGTCGATCGTCCCTTTCGGTTAGTAACTTGTGGGCCATGCCGACAACAGCAGACGAATCCAAGCCACCGCTGAGCATCGAGCCGGTGGCACCACGCAGACGACATTCGACTGCCTTTCCGAATACCTCCAAAAAGGCCTCCGTACACTCTTCATCCGAGCTATGACGGATCTCCCTGGCAGGATCGAGCGACCAATAAGACCGAAGCTCTCGCTGACGACGACGAACCAGCATGCTGTGGGCGGCGGGCAAGCGCAAAACATCCTCGTAGAACGTACACGTCCTGTCGATGGGCTCGGTTTGCATCACCAGAAAGTCGGCAATCCTGGCTTGATTGATACGGCGCGGAATCTGCGACAGCTGAAAGATTCCTTTGATTTCAGATGCGAAGACGAAAGTGTCCTCGCAAAAATAGTAGTAGAACGGTTTGACACCAAAATGGTCTCTGGCGCAAAACAACCTCTGAATGCGATCATCCCAAATTGCGAACGCGAAATCGCCAACTAGCTTGGTCGGACAGTCCTCTCCCCACTTTTCGTAGGCACCAAGAATCAACTCGCTGTCACCGACCTCAGTAGCCGGGCCGCCGATCGCCAACGAGCTGATCAGTTCATCCCGGTTGTCGATGCGAGCATCCGCGGTAATCGCTAAGTCCCCCCGCCGATTCGTCATCGGCAGCGACTCGTACATCGCTTCCGGCGTAGCCGACAACATGCAGTGAGCCAATCCCACCGCTCCCTCGCTCCAAACACCTGATCCGTCAGGCCCGCGGTGCGCAAGACTGTCCGCCATTCGATTCAGCTCGGCTTTGTCTACCGGCCGCCCCCCGAGATTCCAAACACCGGCGATACCGCTCATGCCTCTGCCAGTCTCATAGCGATATCCGGATCAAAAGCCGCAAATCGTGCGTGGACATCTTCGGCGTCACTGAGAACCGTGCCGGCGTATTCCACCCAAGCGTGCGCGTCCACACGCTCGCCTGTTCTACGCACTCCGATCCGTACTTGGCTGTCGACTCCTTGCTGCCGCAAAAATGACCAAATCGTGAGCGAGGTGGGCAAGCACTTCGCCCGATATGGACCATACCTTGCTGCCGCAATAACGACTCGAGCCGTGGCGCGGGCTTGAGCCAATGTGTCGAATGTGTCGGACTCTGAGCGATTGAGATTGATCGGTGCTCGGCGGGCCAACGTCGACTGAACCCGCCGCAAACCGAACAATCGCAACGTCAGGCAGGTGATCGGGAGGAACACCAGCGCCCGCACAAGCACCCAACGCTCTCCCCAAGACAAGTCCAGCAACTTGGCACATTTATCCATCACGAACCTCCAGCAGGCCGTGATCCACTAGCTGCGTAACCAGGTCTTGCAAATCCGTATGCAACCGATCCGCCTCGACCTCGAACTCACCCAGCAAGGTCTCGTAGGCCGCTTGGACGGACTTTGAAGTTGTCAGTGCGTTCCACATGCGCGTACCTACTTCGTCCAGCCCGAAGTAGGCCTCACTGTTCAGATTCAGCAGGACTGCTTCGCCATCGAGTTCCCGGATCAGTACGCCTTCCGGGGAGGAAACTCGCGCAAAAGGAAAGTCCGCCATCGGATCCTACTCACAGAAAACGATCTAGTTGCATCTCGTAGAAACTTCACCCGACGAACAACATTGCGGCAACCACTTCCCCCAGAAGCGATTGCGAGGGCGAAAAAGGCAAGAAATATTGCCCCTTCACGTTAAACAATAGGCTGGGGGAGTCAAGTGTCGGGCAAGGGATCTGGCAATCTAGGGAGTCTTGGTGGTGAGCGAAGACTGTGACGACTGGTCTGATCGCCAGCGAGTCGAGCAGCTGCGAGTCAACTCACAAGTACCTGCCGCGGCTCCCCCGGGGGGATATTCTTCTAAGTGGCGCGTTCGCCTCAATCAGAACCAGAAGCGTGAGTCTTGATGTTGCGGTGTTGGCTCCATCCTAACCCGAAGCGTAAGTGAGGGAACAACTTGCGTTGGTGCCCAACTCCCCCTCGCTGACGCTTCGGGTTCCGAAAAACGCTGCGAATCGCCACCCCTGAGCCCACCAGGCAGTGATAATCCGGGTTAGGGCCTCCCCGACCACCCACGGCAAACTGCAGGCATGAACCGCGGCGAGAACGTTGCGGGAGACGCTCGCCGAACTTAGATTAAGCAGTCATCCGAAGCCACGCTCGGCGAGTCTGCTATGCCGGCCGAGGGCGTAGACCGCTGTCTCCTGTAGCTCTTTTATGCACGATTGCGATCGCCAAAACGGACGGATGGTCCGTACTCTGGATACCCCGCAATCCTGGCTATGCGGGGTCCTCGTGGCCAACACCAACCTTGCATGGCAGGGCGACGTTTCGCAATGGAAACGGCTTGACCGCGTCGCCGAAGTCGAACAGCTCGTCCCGCTGCTGTATGACCGCGTGCAACGGGCGGATCACCTGCATGACGTCCCGGAGCAGCTCCGCGATCGCTGGAAGGAAGCTTTTGTTGGTGCGAATGCCCGCAGCGCCGTCGTGTACGACGAGTTCCCCCGGATTCTCCGGACCCTCGCCGCGCCGTCACCGATTCCCGTGATGTTGCTGAAAGGTGTCGTGCTGGGTCCGATGTTGTATCGAAATCCGGCGTTACGCACGATGGCTGACATCGACTTGTTAGTGCCGGCCGCACGATTATCGGAGGCTGAGCGGCGAATTAAGGAAGTTGGCTACGTCGAGCAGTCTCATCGGCTCACAGATCATCATGCCATCTACCAGCACAACGCGCCATTGGCTGGTGGCCCTCGGAGAATTGTGGTGCTCGAGTTGCATGACGGATTGGTAGCGGGACAGTCCGACTGGCGCTCACCGCCGATCGAGTGGTTTTGGCGAGACACAGAGCCGTGGCAGGGCGCAGACCCTGGTCACGTCTTTCAGCCGAGTCCGACGGCCCATCTACTATATCTCACCGCGCACCTGGTATTACAGCATTGGCACGAGCCGCGGATTCGCTGGCTATACGACATCCACCTGCTGGTACAAAGCGAGTTTCAGCGGATCGACTGGCCCGAGCTCGCTCGTCGCGCTGAGCAGTACTCCTGGACTTTCGCACTCCGAGAAGCTCTCACAACGGCCCAAAGACAATTCGGCACCCAGTTGCCGGCGGGATTTCTCCAGGGGCTGAGCGATGTCGGCGACCGTGAGTCTCAGCGTTTTGTCGCGTCGGCAACCCATGGTGACTTGGCGCGGGGGTGGGAGAAGTTTCGAGCGAAGACGACGCGGGGACGCCTGCGGATGCTCGCAGCACTCGTCTTCCCTCGCGCATCTTACCTGCGTTCGCGATATCGTCTGTGGCATCCTTGGCTGTGGCCGCTGGCCATCCCTTGGCGTTGGGTGGAGAGCCTGGGGATTGCCTGGCGACTGCTCGCAGCGCGAAAATCTCGGCCAGTTCGGAAATCTGACGAAACTCCTCGGCAGCTTCAATGATCGCCCGACTGCGGTTTTCTGTGATGCGCTTTCGTTGATCTCAAGAATTTCGACGGTGTCGTGACCTCGAGTCGATGCATCGCGTACGGTGACTCCACACGGTCGACGACATCATCATCTGACCGGCGCAAGTATCTTCGTACACTGGTTTTGCGGGGAGTTGCCTTTTGGAGTATCTTAGCAGGGACGATCTGCTCTTTAACGGTGTCCACCTATGCGCTTCAAAAGTCGTAAGACACTCCTGTGCTGCCTCGTGCTCGTTTCGCAACTGGCAGCCCCGGACGGCCATGCCAACGAGGGCCTCGAACTTTTTGAGAAGTGGATTCGCCCGACGCTCATTGAGAAGTGCATTACTTGCCACGGGCCTGAAGAACAGGAGGGCGGTCTGCAGCTAGACCTGCGGGCTGGCTGGGTCGCCGGTGGGGATTCGGGAACCGCCATCAAGGTTGGTCAGCCCGACGCAAGCCTGCTCATCCGCGCCGTCCGATACGAAGACGCCAGTTTGGAGATGCCGCCCGATGGCAAGCTCCCGGAGCAGACAATCGCAGCGTTCGAGAAATGGGTCCGGCTGGGTGCTCCCGATCCCCGCAACGAATCGGCGACTGGTTTGGTGGAAAAGAACGACGGGGTGTCCATCGAGGAAGGTCGCAAGTTTTGGGCGTTTCAGCCGATCGAGCGGCCGCCGATTCCAGCCGTGCGAAACGAACGGTGGCCCGCAAATGACATCGACCGTTTGGTGCTGGCTCGACTCGAACAGGAGGGCCTCGACCCTGTCCCAGATTCCGATTCAATTTCGTTGGTGCGCAGGCTGTTCTTCGATCTGACGGGGCTGCCACCCACGGCGTCGGACATCGAGGAGTTTCTGGTTGACCCTGCTGGAAACTACGGAGCCTTGGTCAACCGATTGCTCGACTCGCCTGAATTTGGCGAGCGTTGGGGCCGGCACTGGTTGGATGTTGTCCGCTTCGCCCAGTCAAGCGGCGGCGGACGGACGCTGCTCTTCCCCAATGCCTGGCGTTATCGCGACTATGTGATCGAGTCTTTCAACCGGGATCTGCCCTACGACAAGTTCTTGGTCGAGCAGATTGCGGGTGATCTGCTACCGTCGCGCGACGTATCTGAAAAGCAACGACGCCTGATTGCAACTGCGTTCCTGCTGCTAGGGCCGACAAACTACGAATTGCAAGACAAGACCATTCTGGAAATGGACATTGTCGACGAGCAACTCGACACGCTCGGCAAAGCGATGTTGGGGATGACGATCGGCTGTGCGCGATGCCACGACCACAAGTTCGATCCCATCCCGACGCGGGACTATTACGCCATGGCTGGCATCCTGAAGAGTACCAAGGCTGTCCGCCACGAGAATGTCTCGACGTGGAACAAGGTCAGCTTGCCACTACCCGAGGATGAAGAAGCTCGGGTTGCAGCCGGTGAGGCGCAAGTTGAGCAGGCACGAGAGGATTTGGGAGCCGCTCGATCGGCTTGGCGTGACGCGCAGCGAGTCAAGCAACGCGACGACAAGTCGGGCGATGCGATCCAGCGCCTCAAGCAAAACGTCGATCGGCTCGCGGCAAGTCTCAAGCAAATCGAAACGGAAGCTCCGCGTCGACCAATTGCGATGGCTGTTGATGAGAACGAAGAGCCGGGCGACATTCCGATCGCCATTCGTGGAGTCGTGCACAATCGCGGTCCGGTGGTCGAGCGCGGCGTGCTGCAAGTCGCCACACTGAACGGCTTCGGTCCTATCAAGGAGTCCGCCAGCGGCAGGCTTGAGCTGGCGAATTGGATTGCCGATGCGAACAGCCCGCTAACAGCGCGAGTCATGGCCAACCGCGTGTGGCACTGGCTGATGGGGCGAGGGATCGTACGGACCGTGGACAACTTCGGCTCGATGGGAGAAGAACCATCGCATCCGCAACTACTTGACTATTTGGCTGCGGCATTTATCGCCGACGATTGGTCCATGAAGAAACTAATTCGGCGCATCGTCATGTCGCGTACTTACCAGCTGAGTGCCGACGGTCACGTCGCTGAAAGCCATCCGGACCCCGGCAACCGATTGCGTTGGCGGATGGACCGTCGTCGGCTGGAAGCCGAAGAAATCCGGGACGCGCTGCTGCTCATCTCGGGCGAGCTCGACACGGCACGTGGTGGACCCAACATCAAAGCTGGTACCACGATCGAGTATGGATATCAGTTTGACGACAGTCTCCGTCGCAGCGTCTACCTACCGGTGTTCCGCAACACTCTGCCGGAGTTATTCGAAGTCTTTGACTTCGCCGATCCGAATATACAAGGAGGCAAGCGGTCGGTGAGTACAATCGCGCCGCAAGCACTCTTGCTGATGAACCATCCGTTCGTTATCGAGCGTGCTCGATCGGCAGCGGCGCGGCTGTTACGCAACACCGAAGCAGATCGAAGCACACGCTTGACGACGGCTTATCGTGCTGTGCTCGGGCGGTCGCCGACGGTAGCCGAGCGGCAGGCGTGCCTACAATTCCTCGGCGGGCAGAGCGAATCTGAGGAGTTACAGGATTGGACAATGGTCTATCAAACGCTGTTTCAATCGCTGGATTTTCGGTATCTTAACTGAGGCGGTCAGCGTCCATATGAAGCGAGCGGTCCCTGCCAGCTCGCGTCTTGCCATTTGAGAGCCTGACATGATCATTTCACGACGTGGCGCCCTCCAATCTCTTGCCTGCGGATTCGGCTACCTGGCGGCAACCGGGATGGCCCACGAGGAGGCTCGGGCCGCGTCGACGAATCCCCTGGCGCCTAAGCAGCCCCATTTCCTGCCACGAGCCAAGCGAGTTATTTTTCTGTTCATGCAGGGTGGGCCTAGCCACGTCGACACGTTCGACTACAAACCTGCCTTGGCTGCGAACCACGGCCGTCCGATCGAGTTTGATGACGCGCGTGTGCTGGCAAAGACTCGGCAAATCCAGAAACAGCGCGTCATGCAGTCACCGTGGTCTTTCCGGCAGTACGGGCAGTGCGGACAGCACGTCTCGGAGCTCTTTCCACATATCGCTCAACACGTGGACGATCTCTGCTTCCTGAAGGGTATGCACACCGACGGTGTCGCGCATGGCCCTTCGACGCTCTTTCTGCACACAGGGTCTATTAACTTGGTTCGTCCGTCTGTTGGATCGTGGGTACTCTACGGTCTCGGGTCCGAGAACGCGAACCTGCCCGGATTCGTTACGATCCAACCTTCGATGGGAAATGGCGGGCCGCGAAATTTCAGCAGCGCTTTCCTCCCGGCAACCTACCAGGGAACGGCGCTGGGGCGGGCGGGTGCCTCGGCCCAAGAAACCAGAATCCGCAATGTCGCGAATCCCGTCTGGAGTTTCGCCAGGCAGCGCGATCAACTCGAGCTACTGCGCCGGCTCAATGCAGATCAGCTGCAACGACGTTCCCGTGATGACGAGCTGGAAGCAGTGATCGAATCCTACGAACTCGCTTGGCGCATGCAGCAACACGCACCTGATGTCCTTGACCTCTCAGGAGAACCTGAGCACATCCAGCGGATGTACGGGATTGGCGAGGAGGGTACGGACAACTTTGGCCGCGAATGCCTGATGGCTCGGCGCCTGGCAGAAGCAGGGGTGCGCTACATACAGGTGAATTACGGAGACAACACCAACAACCCGCGCTGGGATCAGCACACGAACATCCCCAAGCATGCCATTCACGCGCATAATACCGACAAGCCAGTTGCTGGTTTGCTTGCCGACCTCAAGCAACGCGGACTGCTCGAGGATACGCTCGTCTGGTGGGGAGGTGAATTCGGTCGAACACCGTACGCCCAAGCTGCGGCAGGCGCCAATGGCACCGGTCGGGATCACAACTCCTATGGCTTCACGACCTTCCTGGCGGGCGGAGGGGTGAAACGAGGCTTCAGCTACGGAGAGACCGACGAGTTTGGCCACCATGCGATCCAGGGCAAAATCCACATGCACGATTGGCACGCGACCCTACTGCACCTCTTAGGTATGGATCACAAACGGTTGACCTACACCTACGACGGGCGTCCGTTCCGGCTCACAGACGTCCGCGGCCGAGTGATTCACGACATCTTCGCGTAACTGGCGAAACTGGAAACGGACAAGAGAACAGCTGCGGCTTCAAGCCTCTCTCGAGCGCCTCGAGCGCGGCGGGGCTCTTTGACACGTTGATTCAGTGCCGGCCATCCAACGCCCGTGCTGCCGGTGGCAGAACATCAATCGCCTAGCCCGAATTATTCATGAGCGATCTGCTGCGAGGTCGCAAGTCCATCCGTGGCTTCGTCATGCTTCACAATTCTCCCTCGACGTATTGCTTCAATACGCCTGCGGGAGAATTGCTCGCCTTCCTTGCCACGAACGTACTTACAACCTCTCGCGACGATCTTCATGAATAATCCGGGCTAGCCGCGAGACACAACGGCACTCCATTTTTCTGTCCCTATCTTTCTGTCGTTAAGCAGATCGGCCAGCAGGTTTTGGATGACAGAAAAATTGGGACAGAAAGATGGCGTAGCTTCAACGTCGAGCTTCCCGGTCGATGGTCACAATCACTCGGCGATACGATGTGAGTGCCGGGTCGCCATCGTCTCGAACTTCGAGAATGATATGGACTGTCTTGGGTGAATCCACATCCGGCGCCGTGAACTTGGCTGCCGCTGTCTGCGCGTCACGCATTCGAAAGTTGTCTAGCTCGATCTCGAGCGGAAGCGTGCCTACTTCGCGGTAGGGGTACCAACTGTATGAAATCGAGTCCCCGTCGGGATCCGCCGTTCCCGTTGCATCCAGCATGACTTCTTGGTCTGGCGCCACGGTGACCAGAACGGGGCGCCTCGTGGCGTCGCCGTTCACCACGACTCTGGGTGAGTGGTTGGCGTCTGCACGGCCGCTCGTGTTACTCCAGTCGATGCGGGCGGCGAAATCGTGCTGGTAACCTTCTCGCCAGCGCCAGATCGTGGCATGGTTGCTGGTATACCATTGGCCGTCAACACCACGCACCTCATCCACCGTATTGGTCCAAATCGGGCGGGTTTCGGGTTCGTGATAGTACCGTTTCGGAGGAGCTGTATAGAGCTCGTAGCGGCCACCCCACCCGCCCCAATCGGGATGCTCCGGTTCATTGAGGCCGTTGGGAATCAACCAGAAGAAGGAAGGGGTGTCACCCTCCATCAAGTACTTCGTGCGAGGATGCAACGCGCCCAGCGGTCCGTGATTCTGGCGAATGTGCTTGTCCAGCCACGGATTGTCTACAAGCGAAAAATCGGGGCCGCGGAAGCGACCATGGAACTTGTCGCCCGAGATACCAACCCAAGTCGCGAAGTGATACGCGCCCTGGTTCCCCTCTTCATAACCGGGAGTGACAATGTAAAACAAGTTGGGAAAAGTGTTCCGCAACCACGGCCCGGCATCGTCTTGATCGGAAATAGTGTAGACCCTCAGCTTCTCCACAAACTTCTTCAACTCGTCTTTACTACGAGTTTGCTGAACTTTCCAGATCGCCTGGGCCAAACAGTTGGCTCCGCCCCACACCGAAACATAGATAGGACGCGGATCGTCGCGATCGACTACCTCGATGATCAAGTCGGAACCGCTGGAATCATGCCCTTCGCCGACACCCTGCATGCCGAATTTGGGTACACCGGTTGCCACGACGTTCAACAGGGAGTCCGCCGGAGGCCAACCGTCGGCATGAACCATGAAGTTCTTCCGAACCTTCCGATACGCCTCGATGCGCTCGACGATCTTCTCGGGCGCCGTTCGATTGCGTAACCAGCATGACGTGGTTGCGACGAGTGCTTCGATGTTCAGTTCGTTGGCATAACATAGCAGCCTCACCATCGACTGTTCGTCGTCAGGCTCGTTCGTGATATCGGTTAGGACAATGACGCGCGGCCTGTCGTCTACCCTGTTTTTTCCGCCGTAGACGCTCCAAGTCCGCGCCGTTTTCCAGGGCATCGCCCCCACGCGGTCCGCCCATCGCCGGTAGGCCGCGTCTAGTCGCATGACGACCTTCGGCCGCTCTGCTACCAAGTTGTGACTCTCGCTGCGGTCCTCGTCTAAATCGAACAGTTCCCAAGGTTGGTCGGCGTACGCCACAAGCTTCCATTTTCCGTCCCGAACCACGCGGTTGCCTTCGTGTTCAATGCAGATTGGATCCTGGTGAATCGGAGCCGAGTTGCCCTGCAGGGTCTTTACTAGGCTGACGCCTTCCCCTTGGGGGACCCGAACGCCGTTCTTCATCTCTGGGCGTGATGCGTGGCCGACCTCGAGGCACGTCTCAACAATGTCCGGCAGATATCCGTACTGCTGCAGAATTCGACCCTCGCGAGCCGGAGTGATACCCTTCGGCCAATGCACGATCAACGGTGTTTGCACGCCACCCTGGTGAGTAAAGTGCTTGTATTCACGGAAAGGTGTATTCGAAAGTGTGGCCCAACCCTTACCGTACTTGATCCCACCCTTCCCATATTGGCCGAGGTTCTTGAACTCGAACTGTCCAAACGGCCCGGATTCGGCCTCGCCGCCGTTGTCGGAGAGAAAAAAGAGCAACGTGTTGCGCAATTGGCCACTCATTTCCAGCTGAGCGATGAGTTTGCCGACGTTCTGATCTACCCGATCGATCATGCCGGCGTAGGTGGCCATGATCGCGTCTAGTTCGTTTCGCTTTTCTCGATCAAGACTTTCCCAAGCCGGTACAACTCTCGGACGCGGCGCGAGCTTGGTGTTCTTAGGAACGAGCCCCATGGCCTTCTGTCGCGCCAGGCGTTTGGCACGCAGCACGTCCCAACCTTCCCTAAAGTGTCCCCGGTACTTCCGATACTCCTCCGGCATGCACTGCATGGGAAAATGCGGGGCGTTGTAAGCAAGGTAAAGAAAGAACGGCCCCGCGTCCGTCTGCTGGTGATGCTCGGCAAGAAAACCGATCGCTGCATCGGAGATGGCGTCGGTAATGTAGAAACGCTCACCTGTGGCTGTGATTGGCTCGTTACCCCGGTGAAGATCGGCGGGTCGAAAAAAGTCTGACGAGCCGGCGAGGTGACCGTAGAAACGATCGAAGCCGCGTTGCAGAGGCCAGGTCGACTGCTTTTCGTTCGCCAAGTGCCACTTGCCGCTCATGTACGTTGCGTAACCAGCAGCTTTGAGCATCTCGGGAAGAGTGGGAATCGCTTCGTCCAGCCAACCTTGATATTCACGCGGAATGTGCAAACGCTGGTCACTCGTGAGGCGCGCGACTGAACGAAGGTGATCCGGCTGTGAGTCCCTGCTACGGCCACGAGGAAGCGTCATATGTCCGACGCCAACCTGGTGCGGATGCAGGCCGGTCATCAACGTCGCGCGTGTCGGACAACAGCGCGCTCCGTTGTAGAACTGCCCAAAGCGAACACCGGCGCTCGCGAGTCGATCCAGGTTCGGTGTCTCGACCAAGCCTCCGTAGCAGCCGATGTTCGACCAGCCCATGTCGTCGACCATGATGATGACGATGTTCGGCCGGTCGTCTGCCAAAACCACGCTCGCCAGGCCAACCATTAGCACCATCAGCGTAAAGAGGAAACATCTGTTGGCCATCGGTTCAGCTCCTTCACGACTCGTGTGGTCGCCAAAATTGAATTGCGGCTTCGGTGGTCGTATCCGACATACGGTGAATGAAGTGGTTTCCGACTCGGTTGAGTTCAATCGTGCCACAAGATACGCGCCGCGCCGAGGTGGCTCAGCGTTCGAGCGAACGTGAGATGGGAATGCATCCTAGCCCGAATTATTCATGAGCGATCTGCTGCGAGGTCGTAAGTCCATCCGTGGCTTCGTCATGCTTCACAATTCTCCCTCGACGTATTGCTGCAATACGCCTGCAGAAGAATTGCTTGCCTTCCTTGCCACGAACGTACTTACAACCTCTCGCGACGATCTTCATGAATAATCCGGGCTAGGTGTGTCAGTCCAGTCGTTTCATGGCCTGTTCAAACAGATCAACGAAGCGCAGTCGATGTGTTTGTGCCTCGTAACGACCTTGCGTTCGATAATACTCTTGCTGGCGTACGAGCTGCTGTTTCAGGTTCTCGATTGCCGACTCGACACGGATTGGCTGATCACCGACCAGTACCTGTACGACACCCGTGTGAGCCATCTCGTTCTGCCGAATTCGAAGTCCCTGTTCGACGGCCTTCTTGGGACCACCCACTCCTCGTGCGGCGATCCAGCAACTTGCAGTGACCTGCAGCTCTTTCTTGATTGTCAGCCGATGTAGCCCGTCGTCGCGGCTCCGCAGCGCTTCGACCGGGATGGGCCGTCCTAAGCGGACAACTTCAAGTACACTGAGAGGGCGCGGACTGGCGAGTTCCGCAGTGATTGCGATCTGCCCGCCCAGCGGTGGAAGTCGAACCACTCCTCCCGGTCCCACTCCCCCTACCTCCAATTGGATGATCGGTCCGCTGGTCACGAACACCTCGCCGCGGCCAACAGCCTCTTTCCAGGTGACGAAGTCGTGCTTTGCTCCCGTCCGCACATACGTCCGGACTTCTCCGAGCAACGGTTGCCACCGATCGCGAAACCCAAAATTCGGCAGATCGGTGCCCGCCAGAGGCGGCACGATGAATCCGCAGTTCAGGAGTTGGTACCAGACATCGGTCTTGTAGAGGTGCGTGTTGGCAATCTCGAAAAAATCAACTTGTCCCAACACCGTGTCTAGCATCGCGGTTGAACTGCGCGCCAGGGAAGCCCCGTGAGCTGGACCGCCGATACCTCCCAAGTCATGAGTCCTCTTGAAGACATCGAACAGTGGCGGATAGTTGTATGGCACACGCGGTTCGCCGATGCCTCCGGTCGAGATGGGTGGAATGACTCTTCCAATGCCCAATAGATTGATGTGCCCTTGTGTCGAGTCACGATATTCCTCGCCTGCACGGATTAGCCGCTTTCCGTCCGTGGCCTCGCCCCGCTTGCCGTAGGCAAACTGTTGCGCCCAAATACCCGGCAGGTTGCCGCCCTTGAGCACCAGAAAGTGGGCATGAGATAGACCGTCCGCGTCCAGCATCGTCAACCAGTCTCCGTCGTGCCTTGGATCTGTCCGCTCGTAGTGCAGGTGTTCGTCCGCAGCGTGCCAGCCTTCGCCTTGTAGATCGATCCACCTTGCCAGGCGAATCTCCACCGTCGCGATGGAGCTCTGGAGGTCGAAACGAGCAGTGACCGGGTGGTACTCAAACCCCTTCGCGACAGTTACGGTGCCGGAGCGGGCGTGTGCGGCGAGCGGAACGAGCACGTCGCCGGTTCCACGCGAATAAGTTGCGACAAACTGTTGCCTTCGCCGCTGGTGAATCGAGACGAATCGAAGACCATGCCGACCGACGGCGGGCGGAACGTATTCCGTCCCGTTCACCGACAGAGTGAAGCGCGCCGCCACGGGCTGACCAGAGTCGGCATCGAGCACCCTCAAATTCAGGAAAGCCCCGTTCTCGACGTTCTCGGCAGCCGCAGTGACCTGATAGGTTGCCGCCTGATGACCTTCATGTGCACACACGATCTGATGACTGCACACGAGCCAAGAGACGAGACCGGCCCACAACATGCCACTCGTTGACGCCAACGACAAAGGACGCATCACGGAGTCTCCAGTCCACGTTTCCCGTAGTACGGCCCAAACACTAAGTTGCCTCCGCCTTACCCAACGCCGTTAGGGACTTCTTGTAGCCTACTTCGCTGGGATTTGGACGAATCCGCAGTCACCAAACTCTGGCGAGTTCGGCTACCAAACGCAGTTCGCCAAACTCTGGCGAGTTCGGCTACCAAACGCGGTTCGCCAAACTCTGGCGAGTTCGGCTACTACCGAATCTGCTACGACGTGGCACCCTCACCCCGCCGTTTTCGCCTATTGTTTTACAGCGTCTGAGCGAGAAGTAAGCCCTCGCGGATTTGGCAGGTAGTAAAACATCCCGTCCTCGGCGCCGACCAGAAGATCGGGGACGTTGTCTCGATCCCAGTCAACCACCGTCGGACTCGTCGTATGTCCCGCCAAGCGGCGACTGTCGACTGGACCCTTGTCCCGAAACCAAACGACCTGCTTGTCACCACTCGCCTCGTTCTCCAACAGATTCACACTATCGCTGTTGACGAGCAGGTCATAGCTACCATCTTGGTTCCAATCCGCGATGGCAAACTTACGCCGACCGCTACGGCCCGCCAGGCCTTGGTTCAACCGCAGCACTCCGTCGCCAGTCGTGCCGCTGCGGTGGCGCGAATCAAAGGTGTGCCGGTCGCGGATGTTGAAAATCCGTCGAGGGGGCAATAGCCGCAAGACACCGCCTTCACGTCGCCGTTCGAACCAAGAGAGGTACCCTTGGTGGTCCAACATCACGAGGTCCTGGAGACCGTCTCGATTCCAGTCAACCACCGCCGGTGTGGTTCGCCATTGGGTCGCCAATTCCTGTGGCGAAGGATCCCACCAGGTCCAGGCGGGCTTCGGCGGCTTGCCTTGCCAGGCCACGCGCACCTGCCGCGCAGCCGCCAACGCAGGCTGTCGGCGCGTGCCCACGTTCTTGTACCACACGACTTTTCCCCAAATCGAGTTCACAACAATGTCCGGTAATCCGTCGTGATCCCAGTCCGCAACGCTGGGTGTCGTGTATCCCCATTTCGCCTCGCACGGGCCTTGGATCGAGCCTGCCGGACCCGCTTGGACCCGCAACTCGCGCGAGCCCGCTTTGAGGCGCACCGGAGGCGCCCAGCGGGGCGGGTTGCCACCATCCAGGTTCTCGATAAAGCCAACATACCCCGCCGTGTTCCCACAGATCAGATCTTCATCGCCGTCCGCATCCCAATCGAAACTGCATGGAGTCACCAAAGCTCCAAACTTCAACTCCCGGGCGTCCTGCTGGAAATATCGAGGAGGTCGAAACTGAGGCACGCCGTCTCGCGAGCGCCCCGTGTGTTCGACGAAAGCAACTCGACCGTCCTCGTCACCCACGATGAGGTCGACATCTCCATCCCGATCCCAGTCGATCGCCGTCGGAGTGATCATCTGCAAGTCCATCCGCAGCGACGCCGACTCCTCCGTGTGCAGGTACCTCCCGCCGGCCCAAACAGGAGCTTGCCGGCTGCCGACATTCTCGAAAAAAGTGAATCGGTCAAGAAATTCACCGCAGATCAGATCCAGATCGCCGTCTCCATCAAAGTCAGCGAGATTTGGCGAGGGCATGCCATAGACCTCAATCGGTCGGCCTTTCGACTCAAGCCGCCGTGGCTCGTCGTACTTCGGTTGAGCATCGTCACTCGTGTTCCGGATCAGGTAGACGTATCCCCGCAAGGGTCCGTTCGTCCATTGGCCCTGATCGTTGAATGCATTGTCCCAACCGTAGTCCGACCAATCACCAATTCCAACGATCAAGTCGAGTCGCCCGTCGTCGTCATAGTCACAGTACTTCCATTGGTTCGCTCGCACTCGGTTTCCGTAGAAGTCGCCGGGCGGACCTAGTTGCCGTGGATCGCTGAAGTGCTTGTTGCGAAAGTCCAAGTACTCCCTGCCCGGCGACAACACCCGTGGTACTCCGTCGACGTAACTCACCTGCACGTTGCTGACTGCGTCGTCAAGTCTGACCGCAGGCCGAAAGACCGGCAGCTGCACGTTGCCGCTGGGATTCTCGAACCAATAAACGCCGTTGTACGGCACGTCTGGGCAAACCACGACCAGGTCGTAGTCGCCGTCGTGGTCATAGTCCATGGGCAACGGCCAGGCCCAGAGTCCCACGCCGAGGTCGACAATCAAACCAGGATTGTTGAACTGCAGCCGCACGAATTCGTCGCCCGCTCCAGTACAAACCGGCCCGACACAGAAGAGAAAAACGACTATTCGGCTGATGCCGCTGAACCGTAGCGATGGCAACGAACGCCCCTTTCGTCTGAGGGCTGGGCGGTAGCGTTTACGCACGTCATCGTACATACTTGTTCGCCGACTAGCCAACTGGCGTTTGCAAATCGAGTTGCCGCATTCGGAGCTGTCGATGATCCAGAGAAACCGCTGTTGGCGAGGGAACAGAACCACTTCGGATGCTATCTGCACGCGGCAGTGTGAAGAACTACTGCGAACTTCAGCTGGCCGTTCGCAACCGCACCGCTGCTGGGCTCTCTTCACACTGATGCTGTGGGCGGGATTGGCAAGTATCGGTTGGCCGAGCGAGCCAGCGAGTCGTCCCAACATTCTGTTTGTCTTGACGGACGATCAAGCACCCACGGCGACAGGGCACACAGGACATCCCCATCTGCGGACGCCAAACATCGACCGCCTCTTTCAGGAAGGCGCCGAACTCCGGAACTCTTTCGTAACCACCCCGGTCTGCAGCCCGTCCCGCGCCGGTCTTATGACCAGTCGCTACAGCACGGAACTCGGAATACTTGACTGGATCCACCCCCGACGTGAATCCCAACTTGGACTCGACCCGAAATGGGTCACATGGCCGACGCTGCTCTCGAATGCCGGATACACAACGGGACTGGTCGGCAAATGGCACCTGGGAACGGCGGACCGCTTTCATCCGACACAAATGGGCTACCAGTACTTCATGGGCTTTCGTGAGGGAGGCACACGTCCCGAGAACCCTACGCTCGAGGTTGACGGAAAACCCACCGAGTTCGACGGCCTCACGACGGACATCTTAACCGATCACGCGATCGGCTTTGTGCGGCGCAACCGTAGTGGGCCGTTCGCGCTGAGCCTTCACTATCGCGCTCCGCACTCGCCCTGGCTACCAGTTGCGGAGGAAGACTGGCAACCGTACTCAAAGCTCGACCCTCAGTTGCCCGATCCCGAGATACCTCATCTGGATACGAAGAAGCTAAAGCGAATGACGCGCGAGTACCTAGCCAGCGTAACGTCGATCGACCGCAACATGGGAAGACTCCTATCGGTCTTGGACGAGCTGGACATCGCTGGAAACACGGTTGTCATCTTCACCAGCGATCACGGCTACAACTTGGGCCACCACGGAATCTGGTACAAGGGAAACGCGCAATGGCAGCTGACCAAGCTGCCTCCGCAGAGGTGGCCGGGAATACCTCCGCGCCAGCGTCCAAATCTGTACGACCAGTCGTTACGCGTACCGACCGCGATACGCTGGCCCGGTACCGTTCCTCCCGGCACCGTCATCGAGCACACGATCACCAACCTCGACTGGTACCCTACGCTGTTGGCAATTGCCGAGGTGCCGCAGCCGAGTCATACGATTCGCGGCCGCGATTTTTGCTCGTTGCTACGCGGCAGAGACATCCCCTGGGACAACGACATCTACTGCGAATACAGCATGCGGCACGGCGCCACGACCGACATGCGGGCTTACCGCACTCCACAATGGAAGTTGATGATCGACTTGCACAACACGGGGAGGGAGGAACTGTATGACCTTGCGGCCGATCCTGCGGAACAGTCGAATCTGAGCTCATCGGAAGATCCCCGGGTGGTACGGGCCAAAGATAGGCTACGGGAAAAGCTACGGGCCAGTATGGTGGCGCTGGGTGGTGCATCATGAGCGAGAAACAGAGATTTGCCTTTGTCGGCTTGAGGCACCCACACGTCTTCGATATGTACCGACGGTGCCTAGAACACGCATCAGTCGAGGTCGTGGGTTGCTGCGAAGAGGATCCTACGACGCGAGCGGCACTCGCCGAAAGCGGCGAGGTGGATGTGTCACACGACGACTTCACCACTCTCCTGACCGATCGGCCCTGCGATGTGGTTGCCGTAGGCGACTCATACGGTTTACGGGCCCGGCGGATCTTGCAGGCGTTGGAAAGTGGAAAACACGTTATCTCGGACAAGCCGCTGTGCACGAGCCAAGTCGAGTTGGACGAGATCATGTCGGTCGCCGACCGGCAACAGCGGATCGTGGGATGTATGCTCGACATGCGCGACTTGGCCATCTATGTCAGCATGCGGGAAGCGCTGCGGGCCGGGAGAATCGGAACTGTCCACGCGATCTCGTTCGAGGGACAACACCCACTGCTGTTCGGCCGCAGGCCTGACTGGTACTTCGTGCCGGGTATGCATGGTGGCGTCTTCAACGACATTGCCATTCACGCCGTCGACATTGTGCCTTGGATGACCGGTTTGGAGATTCGCTCTATCACAGCAGCGCGAGCGTGGAACGCAACTGTGCCACAGTACCCGCACTTTCAACAATGCGGTCAACTGATGCTGACGCTCGAAAACGGCGCCGGTGTTCTGGGCGATGTCTCCTACCTCATCCCGGACTCGTTCAGCTATACCTTTTCGTCATACTGGCGATTTCTGATCTGGGGGAGCCAAGGGGTGCTCGAAGGCGGAGTAAACAGCGATGCACTGGCACTGTTTCGCGAAGGTGCTGAAGAGGTGGAACAGATACCGCTATCGGCGGCTGTACCCGGGGGATATCTCGACTCTTTCTTGCGCGAGATATCTGGTCAGCGGGAAGGCTTGTATTTGAGTTCTCAAGATGTTCGGCGTGCTTCTCGGACCGCCTTACAGATACAAGAGGCGGCTGACCAGCAACAGTCGTACGTAGCCACTCACAAGTGATGCCCCGACGCATAGAGAGGGGCGCGGGAAGAGGGTCTTGAGATAACGCTTAATGAGCTTCATCGTTGATGACCGCCATCAAACGCTCGCGCAGCTCTAAGCAAACTTGACCAAACTCGGTGTTGTTCTCCAATTCCGGTGCTGAACCTTCCGGCGGCTGGTCGCCCTCTGGGGTGGTCGTAACGATCGGCGTCAGTGTACGCCCGTCGTGCCAGTGCGAGCGATTTCTGCCAGCGCGTTTGGCGGAATAGAGGGCTTCGTCGGCGCGTTTGATCAGCGCGGTGGGTGTGTCGTTCTTGATCGCGGCCGCAGCCCCACAGCTGATGGTGACTTTCATTTCCACGTCTTCGTATCGGAAACGATGTTGTTCGACAGCTGTCCGTGCTCGCTCGGCGGCGAGCCATACGGCTTCGCCCGCGATGCCCGGCAAGATCACGGCAAACTCCTCTCCACCCATGCGAACCGGCAGGTCCGATTCTCTCACGGTGTCCTTGATCACCTGCGCAACATCGCGAAGGACTGCATCGCCGGCGAGATGTCCATGCTTGTCGTTGAACTTCTTGAAGAAGTCGACATCGATGATCATCATGGCGATGGGCGTCTGGTATCGATTCCACTCGGCGACGCGCCGCGGCAATTCGTCATCCAGGACACGGCGGTTGGGCAAACCGGTTAGTTTGTCGGTCCGCGCTTCGCTCATGTATCCAGCAATCTCTTCGGACTGTTGTTTGAGCGCGGACTCGGCGTTCTCAATCCGCTCGTGCAGCGAGTCATTGGCCGTGGAGAGCTGCTTGACCATTTCCATGATCGAGCTGCGGTCCTCGACAATCTGCTCTTCGGGCACAGCGTCGAACTGTTCCGATAGGTTTTCGACGACCTGTCGATACTCGGAGACGTCGGTGGCGAATCCGTTCGTCCATTTGGAAAGACCTTGTAGCAGGCTCCGCAGGTGGTATTCCTCGAGATCGCTTGTGGGCAGGGGCACTGCGGTGCGGCGCCCGAGCCAGATCCCCAGGATCAGGCCACCAACGAGCAGTAGCGCGCCCATGAAAACCCCGGCCGCGAACACAGGCGACTCAGTAACGATCGGTACTTCCATTGTTGCTCAACCAGAGATGAAAAACGCTGCTGCGGCGCGATTGGCCAGGGAACCTCTGCTTAACCGTAGGTTACGTTTGGGCACTGATTCCTCCGTCTGGCGCGATGGTGTCGATTGTCCAGGTGGAACGAGAAGCTGTTAGCACGCGGCTAGGTCAATAGTTGCCCGGAACGACTGACAGGCGGCAAACTGGGAGCGACAATTCATAGGGTCGGCACGGCGACTTAGGGCAGATTTCGGTTCTATTCGACGGACAATTTCGTGCAGCTCACGCCCGCCGTGGACGGCTAGCTCTTGAGGTTGACGGGTCGCGCAGTACGCCACATACTGCCTCTGCGGATTTCTCCGCGGAGCAGCCGGAAAGAAGAGAAGTATGCATATCATCGTATTTGAAGACGACCTTGTCGATCGACTATCACCGATCACTTTGAGTCGGCCGGCGTACACGATCAGCTGCGGGAGTCACCAACTAATTGACTGGCTAGGGGCCCTGGAAAAACCGATTCAGGGCATCGTGCGTCCACATCTGGCGGAGATGCAGCGGGCCGACTACTCGGAGTTTACGACCTCCCGCCCGGATGCCGACGAAGCGGTATTGCTGATCAATGCTCGGCTGGTACCTTCGGTCAACGCCTTCCGTCAGCTTAAGAAGCTCGTGAAGGAAGAACGACAAGGCGTGGTCAGTGATGACGGGGAAGTCGCCGCGGTCGTATTGCATCGTCCGGAAGATTACGGTGCCGACCTGCTTCAACAGTCCACTCTAAAGTCGTTTCTCGAGTCGATCCGTCCTCCAGCGTTGGAGTCGCTACCGGCTGAATTGCCGTTGTTTCGCTACCCCCACGATGTCGTTCGCTACAACATGAAAATACTGCTGGAGAACGTCAATTTCCGGCTCGAGAACGACAACTATACGGAGATAGCTGACGGCGTCTTTGGAAAGGAGGGAGCGGTCATCGGACCGCACGTTGTGATTGACCCGAGCGATGGTCCCATACTCTTGGAAGAAGGCGCTTCGATTGGTCCCTTCTCTCTGCTGCGAGGGCCGGCGTTTGTCGGACGCGGCTCGAAACTGATCGAGCATGCGGCCATCAAAGACGGCGTTTCCGTGGGACATACCGCCAAAATCGGAGGTGAAGTAGAAGCCTCTGTAGTGGAAGCCTTCACCAACAAGCAACACCACGGGTTCTTAGGACACAGCTACCTAGGCAGTTGGATCAACCTGGGTGCGGGGACGTGCAACAGCGACCTCAAGAACACCTATGGTCAGGTCAACATGGAATACCGTTCGGAGAAAGTTCCAACCGGAATGCAGTTCGTCGGCTGCATCATGGGAGATTACTCGAAGACGGCGATCAACACGGGGATCTTCACCGGTAAGGTGATTGGAGTCTGTAGCATGCTGTACGGCTTTGTTACGACCAACGTCCCCAGCTATGTGAACTACGCGCGGCTATTCGGCCAAGTCACGGAACTACCACCTGAGGTCATGGTGGCAACCCAAAAGCGGATGTTCCAGCGGCGGAGTGTGGAGCAGCGACCTTGCGACATACAGCTCCTCCACGACATGTATGAGCTTACGGTCCGTGAACGGCAGATTGTCGGTGAACCACTCTCCCTCTAGGGATACCGCCCAGACTCGACCCCTCGCAGACTCCCGACATGTCCTCCAAGCACTTCTACGAACCCGGCGCCACAGGCCTCTCCTTCGAGCTCTTTCCCCCGAAGACGCCGGCCGGCGAGGAGGCGCTGTTTCACCACGTCAGCCAGCTAATGGAGTTTGCTCCCAGCTTCGTGACCTGTACATACGGAGCTGGCGGTTCGACCCGCGGCAAGACACTTGACATCGTGGACCAAGTCAAGCGTCGGCACTCGGTGCCTGTCGCCTCGCATCTGACCTGCGTCGGATCGTCGGTTGACCAGTTGCGCGACTACCTTGCCGCCTCGCGCGCAAGGGGCGTCGACTACATCGTTGCTTTGCGCGGCGATCCACCCCGGGGTGAGCAGGTGTTTCGCCCAACTGAAGGCGGTTTGAGTTTCGCAAACGAGCTGGTCGAACTGGTTCGCGCTGAGTTCGGCGAGTTCGGGATCGCTGTGGCCGGCTACCCCGAGACACATCAGGAGGCGCCCAACAGCGAAGTCGATCTCGCAAACCTAAAACGTAAAGTGGACGCCGGAGCCGACCTCGTCATCACACAGCTCTTCTACAACAACCGTGACTTCTTCCGGTTCCGCGACCGCTACGAGCGAATGGGCATCCAAGCGCCGTTGGTACCCGGTATCTTGCCGGTCACCAACCTCGCCCAGATCCAGCGGATTACTTCGCTCTGCGCTGCCCAACTACCAGGAAGGTTTGTCGAACGGTTAGGTGAGCGAGAAGACGCTGACTGGCAGTTTCAGGTGGGAGTTGACTTTGCCACCGACCAGGTACGGGAGCTGAGGGATGCAGGCGTGCCCGGCGTCCATTTCTATGTCCTCAACAAGTCGCAAGCGACATCTGCCGTACTCCAGGCGCTGAATTGGAATTCCTAGGCGCCGCCGTGCTGCCACATCAGCCGCTGGGCGTTAGCCCACGGTTTGCAAACCGGATGCTAACCCGAATTATTCATGAGCGATCTGCTACGAGGTCGTAAGTCCATCGGTGGCTTCGTCATGCTTCACAATTCTCCCTCGACGTATTGCTTCAATACGCCTGCGGAAGAATTGCTCGCCTTCCTTGCCACCAACGTACTTACAACCTCTCGCGACGATCTTCATGAATAATCCGGGCTAACGCATTCCGGCTGATTCGTGGGTCTAGCATGCCATTTTCCGGTCAGGACAGTGTCTGGAGCGTTGGTCCATCGCGCAAAAACACACTGTGTGTCGACGGTAATGCCGCGCCGCAAGACATCGCTACGACAGCGCGCGATTCGTGTTAAGATCTAGGCACGAAGTCTACCAGGCCGGCTATTCAGGAGTGGGTCTATTGCCACTTGCACGAGTAGTCGGCGCCAACACCCCGCACCCCTGAACTCACCGCCGGGAGACAGGTATGCAAGCCGCATGTCATCGCTCGTCCCTATTGTTTGCCGCCGTCTTGTTTGGTTGTTCAACATCGGCGGCCGAACCGCTGGAGCTGGAATTGCGAGGACGGATTGTGGATGCGGACACCGGGGAGCTGCTGCCAGGACGTCTCTACATTCGCTCTGCGGACGGCCACTGGCACTTCGCGCAATCCAGCTCGGCTACGGGTTCGGCGGTGGAATATCGCAAAGAGCGCGCGGCCGAGAGTGTCGAGATGCATACCACATTGTCAGCTCATCCGTTCACCGCGCGCCTGCCTGCCGGCCGCTATTCGCTCGTTGCCGAGCGGGGCAAGGAATACCACCCGAGTCACGTCACAGTCGAATTATCTCGGGAAACCAAGGAGGTTGTTCTGGCGCTGCGGCGTTGGGTCAACATGAGCGAACTAGGTTGGTTTTCTGGCGACACTCACGTTCACCGAGATCTTGCCGAGTTACCGAACGTAATCCTGGCCGAGGACCTGAACGTAGCGCTGCCGTTGTCCTATTGGGTAACCGAAGCGTATCGGCCGCCCAGTCAAGGGAACAAGAATTCTGGCGACGTTGAGGCCGAGCTGATCGAAGTCGATGGCCAACACGTCATCTATCCGTTGAATACCGAGTACGAGATTTTCACTGTCGGCGACAAACGGCACACGCTGGGCGCCGTGTTCGCGCTCAACCACAAGCGTGTTCTACGCCAGGGAGTCCCGCCTGTGCGACCGATTGCCGAGCAGGTACACCGTGAAGGAGGTTTGTTGGAGCTGGACAAGCACAATTGGCCCTGGTCGATGATGCTTGTCCCTGTCATGGATGTCGATCTCTACGAGCTGACGAACAACCATATTTGGCGAACGGAGTTCTTTTTCCGTGGCTACGGCGAGCCGGCGGCCGAGTACATGAAGATCGAGCGAGACGAGCGGGGATGGACGGAACGCGGTTGGATACAGTTCACGATGGAGAACTACTACACGCTGCTGAACTGCGGTTTCACACTGCGACCAACGGCAGGGACGGCCTCCGGTGTTCACCCAGTTCCGTTAGGATTCGGCAGGGTTTACGTTCATTTGGCCGACGGTTTTTCGTACGACAGTTGGATCAAGGGCTTAAACAGCGGGAACTCCTTTGTAACGACGGGACCCATGCTGGACATCCGGATAAACTCCCAACTTCCCGGGAGCGAATTCCAATCGGAACAACGGCACAACGAACTGCGAGTGACGGGTTTGTTGCGCAGCAGCAGCCCACTCACCACGATCGAACTGGTCGTCAACGGGCAAAGCCGTCGTGCGATCCCGCCGGCGAACCGTGCCGGACCGGGCGGGAGCTACGAGACCCAATTAGACCAGCAGATCGGTATCGACGGTTCCGGATGGCTGGCCTTGCGCTGCTTCGAAGAACCCGCGGGGCGTGTTCGTTTTGCCCATACGGCACCGTGCCACGTGCGGGTCAAAGACAAGCCGCTTCGCCCACGTCGTGAGGAGGTCGAATACCTGCTGCAGCGGGTGCAGGGACAGATCGCCCGCAACCGCGGAATACTCTCCGAAGCGGAGATCGAGGAGTACCGCCAGGCGCTGGAAGCCTATCAGCAAAAGCTCCCCGCAGGGCGGTGACGGCGGTGGGAGGGCGACGCTCCTGCGGAGCCGTTCTAGCCCGGATTATTCATGAAGATCGTCGCGAGAGGCTGTAAGTACGTTCGTGGCAAGGAAGGCGAGCAATTCTTCCGCAGGCGTATTGAAGCAATACGTCGAGGGAGAATTGAAGCATGACGAAGCCACGGATGGACAACCTCGTAGCAGATCGCTCATGAATAATTCGGGCTAGCTAAGGCAGCCGCGCCTCCCGATTGTCTTGCATCACGGATGCGTACCAGATGATCCAGCGGGGAATGTCTACGCCGGCTCGGCAGCCGTGCCTTCCTTGCTGATTTCGACTCCGTCCAAGAAGCTGGCCAATCCGCGCGACCGATAAGGTTGCTGGAGCTTTCGAACGGCCTTGGACTCGATTTGGCGAACGCGTTCACGGGTGACCGAGAAGATCTTGCCTACTTCCTCGAGGGTATACGAGTATCCGTCGGCAAGGCCGTATCGCAGGCGGATGATCTCCCGTTCGCGATAGTTAAGGCCTTCCATCGCGTCTTCAATGCGATTCTTCAGAGCCTCTTGGTTGGTGTCGTAAAGTGGATCGTCCTCCCGGTAGTCCTGCACGAACTCGCCAAAGTAGCTGTCGTCGTGGTCTCCTACCGGTTGGTCGAGCGAGAGTGGTTGCCGTGCCATTTTCATGATACAGCGAGTGTCGTCGAGTGACAGCGCGGCCCGGTCAGCCGTCTCCTCAGCAGTCGGCTCTCGCCCAAGTTCCTGAACGAGTTCTCGCGTTACCGTACGCACCTTGCTCATCGTGTCGATCATGTGCCACGGGCACACGAATCGTCCGGCTCTGGTCCGCAATGGCCCGAGTGATTGCTTGTCGAATCCACCAGGTTGCATAGGTGGAGAACTTGTATCCACGCGCGTGCTCGAATTTGTCGACCGCTCGCATCAAACCGGTGTTTCCTTCCTGGATAAGATCGAGGAAACTCAGTCCGCGATTGCGGTACTTCTTTGCGATTGAGACGACCAGACGCAGGTTGCCGGCGGACAACGTACGTTTTGCGGCATCGTAGTTGTAGCGGTAGAGAGCCGTCTTGCGGACGCGCCGCGCCAGTGTTGCGGGGGCTTTCGAAGGTGATCCGCATTAGGTAACGTAGTTCAGCCTGTAGTTCTTCCGTCGTTCGCCCCCGCGTCACTCCCTCAGCTTCCGCTTCGTGGATTTTGCTCTCGGAGCGTTTGCATGCGGGCAGAGATCTCGCACAACCGCTCGAAGATTGGCTGCAATCGGTTAGTGCGCAGGTTGAGTTCTTCGACAAGTCGAACCGCTTTGTTACGTCGTACAACCAGCCGCTGCCATGCCTCGCGGCGTTCCTTCGTACCGGTGCTGCGGCTAATCGCCAGGAAATAGTCTTTACGATTTTCATTCAGCAGATGTCTCAGCGTGACCAAGTTCGGCTGCAACCTCCGCATGATGTTTTTCTTTTGAGTGGTGTTCGTCACCGACACCTCGATTGTACGGTCCAAGCGCAGCTCGCCGTCGCGCACCTTCTCGAGTGCTTGCGCCGCACCTTCCAACACATAGTCGGTGGCCAGCATGCTGTGACGGTATTTGCAACGCGTGCTCTCGATTTGTTTGGCGGCGTCGATTTCTTCGACCCGTGTCAATAGAGGAATTTGCCCCATTTGCATCAGGTACATCCGCACCGGATCGTCAGTGTTGTTCTCTCCGCTGCGCTTTTTCTCTGCCTCAAGTTCCTCTAGCTCATCCTCGGTCAGCTGTTCTTCGAGTTCACCTTCATAATCGTCATCGTGGCTCACGTGGCCGTTCCCGTTGAGCCCGTTTTTCGGCTTCGCTTGAAATGCAGGGGTCGGGGAATCTGTCTTCGACTTGCCGGCTGCCTTCTTGTCATTGGATTTGGCCAAGGTGCGACTCCTGCTCTAGTTCCTTCTCATTGACGACGAACGCAAGGGACGGAGATAGAAAGCAGGCGGCATGCCACGGCCGCCGAGAAGAGCCAGTCGCAGCAATGCAACCATTGTTCCAGACGCGACTTAGGACAGCACGACGCCGAACTCCTCGGCGTCTGCCGATGTAGCGAAAAGGCAACGCCCGCTGCCGTCAGGCAACGCGGGCGGGCAGAAAAATCGGATTGCCGTGGCGTCTGGCCGCCAGGAGATCGATGTTCTGCTATCGGCAGCACGCCCGTTGGGACGGGCCTGCACTGGATCAACATCACGCGGCAGGCAGCTGCGTTCAAGTCACTCGAGAAGGTCTGAAGCTACGCCATCTTTCTGTCCCCAATTTTTCTGTCATCCAAAACCTGCTCGCCGATCTGCTTGACGACAGAAAGATTGGGACAGAAAAATCGACTACTACTACGTCTTGCGGCCAGGCGATCGATGTTCTGCTACCGGCGGCACGCCCGTTGGACGGCCTGCACTGGATCAAGTTCACGTGGCAGGCAGCTGCGTTCAAGTCGCTCAGAGAGTTTGAAGCTACACCATCTTTCTGTCCCAATTTTTCTGTCATCCAAAACCTGCTCGCCGATCTCCTTGACGACAGAAAGATTGGGACAGAAAAATCGACTACTGCTACGTCTTGCGGCCGGCCGATTGAAGTTCTGCTACCGGCGGCACGCCCGTTGGACGGCTTGCACTGGATCAGCGTCACGCGGCAAGCAGCTGCGTTCAAGCTACTCGAGAAGGTCTGAAGCTACGCCATCTTTCTGTTCCACGCTATTCGAGCTTCAGCAGACGCTTTGCATTGTCTTGAAGTATCAGGCTGCGTGCGTCGTCCGGTAAATTGAGCTGCCGTTCGAAGAGATCAAACTGAGGGACCTCTTGGCCAGGTGAGAGAAAGTCGGTGCCAAACAGAATACGATCTTTCCTCCTCACCAGGAACTCGCGGCCGAAATCCAGGTCTCGAGAAATGGCATTGGCACCACTGCCCGCACTCAGCTCGCCGTAGATGTTCGGGTATTTTTCCATCAGCCGGTCGATCGCTCCCCCTGGAGTGACTCTCCCCTTTGGGTACGACCCTAAGTCACGCGCATCCCCAGAGATCGACGCCCACCAGCCCGGACCGTGACCAATGAAGACACAGTCCGGTGTTTCGCGGAGAACGGTCTCGAGCCCCGGCAGTCCCGGGAGATCGGTGTTGCGCAGGCTGTCCAGGTGGAACAACACCGGCAAGCCGACCTCCCCGCAGGCAGCGAACACGCGCAAGTTGCGAGCATCATCAAAGGCAATCCCGGGCTTGTGCTCGCCGAAACCCCTAGCGCCTGCGTCGACGTACTTCTGGAGCATCGTCACCAGCCCGGCCTGGCCACCGCTGAACGACGTGCGGGGGTCAATCGAGCAAAAAGGGATCAGCCGATCTCGAAATGGCTGAGTCTGGGCCAAAACGAAATCGCTGGTCAACGGATAGCTAGACGACTCGGGAGAAACGAGCGGTAAAAACTGACTGATCGGGCAATCCGGTGGGCATCCATCCAACGCAGGAGTGTCTCGGCCGTGAGCACTTCCGTGGTATTCCAGGTCTGCCCAAGGTGGGTGTGCATGTCGATATAGAGTCCAGCAGCGTCTTCGGCTGCGCAGGCGCTTGCGGCCGAAAACTCCCAGCTGTGTTCCCAAGGCTGCCGTCGCGGCGACCCGCTGAAACTCGCGCCCGTGTGCACTGTTGATGCAGCATGAATCCCCCCGTATTCTTTGGAAGCCGTTTTTGGGTAGGGGTCAGGCAACAGGTCCGCTGGGCCGAGACACCCAGCTGCCCATTGTGACACCCGCCCGTTCCCCAGTCTACGTTGAGGCACGACCATGCGATTCGCTATTTGCAACGAGACCTTTCAAGAGTGGCCGTTCGACAGGGCCTTTGAATTCGCCCGCGAGTGTGGATACACCGGTATCGAGATTGCCCCTTTCACAATCCACAAGGACGCTTTTCAGATCTCAGCGGACAAACGCCGAGAAGTTCGTCAGCAGGCCGAGCAAGCAGGCCTCGAGGTGATCGGATTGCACTGGCTGCTGGCTTTCACCGAGGGCTACTACCTGACCTCGCCAGACGCCGCGACGAGGCAGCGAACTAGCCAGTATCTCTGCGAGCTGGCACGCTTGTGCCGCGATCTCGGTGGAGAACTCCTCGTGCTGGGTTCACCTCAGCAACGCAACTTGCTGCCGGGCGTGTCGCATGACCAAGGACTCGAATATGCCGCCGAGGTCATCAAGGGTGCCGTGGAGGAACTTGAGCAATGCAACGTAAAGCTGCTCGTCGAACCGCTGTCGCCGCAAGAAGGCGATTTCCTGCTGACAGCCGAAGCGGGAATTGAGCTTGTTGAACGGGTCAACTCGGCCAACTGCCGACTCCATCTGGACGTGAAGGCTATGTCCAGCGAGTCGAAACCGATCCCCGAGATTATCCGCAGCGCGGCGGGGTATTTCGAGCACTTTCACGCCAATGACGCAAATCGACGGGGGCCAGGGATGGGCGACACGGATTTCGTTCCTATCCTCGCGGCCCTGAATGACGTCGACTACGAGGGTTGGATCTCGGTCGAGGTGTTTGACTACGAACCAGGGGTCGAGGCATTGGCCCGCGAAAGTATCGAGTACCTCACCCGGCTAACGTCGTGAGCCGGTCGTCGACGATTGGGCACAGTGTCGTGAGATCAAACCTCAACAGTCCGGCGCCCTGTTCTCACTCTTGAGGACGTACCTCGAGCAGTATTCCCGGCAAGAAGAGTGGTTCGAGCTGGTCGAGTCGGCGGGAGTCCAGGATCTCGACGGTGAGCGCGTATTTCTCTGCAAGTCGCATCGTCATCTGAATGGCATCCAGGCAGCCGTACGCCAGCCAGGCTTTGCCATCCGAGGTTAAGTGCTTGCTGAGATCCCTGAGGAGCGAATCGAGGAGCGAAAAGTCCTCGTCATAGAAGGCGTAGTCCGAGAACTTCTCGGGCTTGCCGTCTTCCCAGGGAGGGTTCGAGACAATTAGATCAAACCGCTCCGTGTTGTCGATAATCGCATATGCACCGGGGTCGCCGGTGGAGACGAATCTGAAGTCAAGCTTGTCTCGGTGGCCGAGCAGTTCGGCGTTGTAGTCAGCGTTCGCAATCGCAGACGGGTTGATGTCCGTTGCGACGACGAGCGCGGCACCGGCTTCGGCGCAACACAACGACAACAGCCCTGTTCCTGTGCCGATCTCCAGGACCCGCTGACCTTCGAGCGACTGTTCCCGCAGACGCTTTCGCAGGCTGATCGTGTCGGCCGGATCCCAGAAGACGGTTTCGAACTGAGCCAACCGCTGCTCGAAGTCTTCGACTGCGCGAAACCGCTTGAGCTTGACCACGGTGTCACGCGGGATGCCCAGCAGATCGGCTCGGCTGGCCGAATCGAACTCCGGTTGCTTGGCAGCTGGCGGCTTGCAGCCAGCTAAGAGACAACTCATTAGGCAGAGCGAGAGTCTAAGCCGCAACATCTCGAGCATCCACGGTCTGAACCTCGACAACCGCTCGCCGCGTCAGCCGCTGGCTTTGAGCTCGGCGAGGTGCTGAGCGGTGCCGACCAGCCGGTCCCAATTCTCTTGGATGTACTCGGGAGGGCCGCCAATCTGGGCGACAACCTGTGCCAGATGCTCGGTGGGGACCATCTCGATGGCATCCCACGGACACACCAGCAACTCGTAGGGGTTGGTCTTCTTCTGCGGAATGTGCACGCAAACCTCGCAGCCTACACACCGCTCTAGGTCAATCTCGCACCATGACTGGGAGCCCTTTACCCCCAGGTTGAATGACTTCATTTCAATGCAGTCGACCGGGCAGACTTCCAAGCACGACTCACAACCCGTGCAGTTGTCTGCATTGATGACTGCGACTTCTTTGGGAAGTTTTTTGCGAGGCCCCTTTTTTCCCATGCGGCGCATCTCCATCTAGAGCAAATCATTCCATTGGGTCGTGCCCAGTCCAGCCGTCGCGGCGCACTGACCGGGAGACACAAGGCTGTACAAGTATAGAGCGAGGACGACCTGTAGCCAACTGGTTCCTGCTGCGGCATCTCGTCGCACTGTCGAGCGTAGCCGAACTCGCCAGCGTAGCCGAACTCGCCAGAGTTTGGCAGATTGCTGATTCGGCCAAATTCTGGCGAATTCGGCTACAAGAGGTCCCGTGGGAGCAAAGAGCTCCACGGCAGGAGTCCATCGCACCCACTGCATAACCGCATAATTCGATCGGGAGGGCGAGGCTCCTGCCGAGCCGGAAGTGCACCGAACCGTGGGCTAACCCGAATTATTCATGAGCGATCTGCTGCGAGGTCGTAAGTCCATCCGTGGCTTCGTCATGCTTCACAATTCTCCCTCCACGTATTGCTTCAATACGCCTGCGGAAGAATTGCTCACCTTCCCTGCCACGAACGTACTTACAACCTCTCGCCACGATCTTCATGAATAATCCGGGCTAACGCCCAGCGGCTGATCCGGATCGCCGCCGAACCCGGCCAGAGCCGTAGCCGAACCAGAGTTTGGCAGACTGCTGATGCGGCCAAATTCTGGCGAATTCGGCTACAAGCCGGGCAGGCATAGCCGAATCAGCGACCGCCTTGCATTTTGGCGGCAGCACCGATCAGCTGCAGCACGCCTTCCTGCAGCCGAACGCGGTACGATACGCCCTTTGGAACCGTCTTGACCGTCACCGAGATGTGATCCTTGCCATTCGACTGCTGGAGCGCCGCTGCCAATTGCTGAATCTCCGGCTGGTTCTCGATCGAAGCGGCGAACTCCAGAATCGGGGCCATCGCAATGTCCATCGTCATCGGCGCCTTGACGGCGGCCGGCTGAGAAGCCGATTTGTCGATGACCGTCTTCAACAACGTCTCACAACCAGTCCCCAGGGCAACGTAAGCAGACTGCTCGCCAGTACCCACGACAATCGACAGCTCGTCGCCGAAGACACTACGCGCTTCGTCCTCGTCGGCCGGGATAGGGACCGTTGCCGCGTGCAGCTCGACTCCCTGATAGGAGCTCTTGTTGAACTCAACGTCGTTCAAGGCCGGCTCGTTCTCAATGGACCGTGCCAACTCAACCAGCTCTTTCAGGTTTGCTTCGACGGCCGCTCCGTCGCTCAGATAACCGCCCGCGACAAGCTGCAGCGTGCCGTTGTTCAACAACAGGGCACCGCCGCCATCAAATCGTCCACTGGAAACGGTATCCTCGAGCACCTTGATCAGAGACCGGACGATGTCTTTCGCTTTCTCGCGAGTCTCATCGTCCGGCAGATCGTCGTCATCGTCGAGTTCCTCAAGAGCCTTATCGCGCATCACCTCCAACATCACCATCGTCTGTTCAATGTCCTCTTTCGCGGCCCTTGATGTGAAATGGACTTTGGCGGCGGCGTCCGGAAGTAGAAAACCGGCGAACTGCGTTTCATTGCCATCGAGGAGCGCAAGCCGCTCAACGAGCGAGCTGCCCGGGATGGCAGTGACCTCGACGTCGATAAAAGTCTCGCCATTCTCGCTGTCGACTCCCCAACCAACGGTGAATTGATCCGCTTCCTGAATAAATGAAACGAGGTTGTTGATACTGTTCTTGCCGATTTTCTCCTGCAGCTCGCGTTCCTCGTCCGAGGCACCCTCCAAACTCTGGTTGAAGCCCTCCTTCATCTGAGCAATAGCCATCTCGCGGAGCGGTGCCGGGATGCTTTGCACATTCACTTGAAACGCGACTTCGTAGTCGGCGGGCAGCGTTCCTAGCTGCGTGCTGGGATCCTCTGGCAATTCCTCAAGATTGGCAGCGGCATCCGAGATATAGACCCAGCCAGCTGTCTCCTTGAAAAAAATGTCTCGCTGTAAGGAGATCTTCTTCAGCCCTCCACCGAGATCCTCGGGTTCCCCAAGCGATTCCTCGATCTTGGCAATGACCGAGTCAAAATCAGAAACAGGCAGGAACGCGATCCCAGCGGGCTGACCCAGCATCTTCACAAACATCCCTGCAGGTTTCTCGGCGTCCAGACCCTCGACATATTGGCCGGACATCATGGTCACGAGCCCACCCAACTCGGGTGTACCAGCAGCCTGAGTCAAATAGCGTATGTTGGCCAGCAGCCGATCGATTCCCGTTATCGAGACCACGACGGCTGGTTTATCAGCCTGTTGGGCCAACAGGCTGGGCGCCGACGCGACCGTCAACAATCCAAGGCTGACAGCGACAACGAGGCGATGCAGGATCTTCACGTTCTACTCCTTGATTGGTTTGATCTGCTGAGGAAACTACACTCGGTATTACCCAGCTGGAACTCCAAGAGTTTCAGCTGGAGACTCCCGGCGGATGCTGTGTCCAGCAGTGGATGCCGGCCGAAGCGGATTACAGTAGTGAGAGTCCCCGCGAGCAACAACAACGTTGCGCCCCCTACCGCTCTCGATAGACGATGCGTCCCTTAGACAGGTCATAAGGAGAGAGCTCTACGCGAACCTTGTCACCAGGCACGATGCGAATGAAGTTCTTTCGCATTCGGCCAGCCACGTGCGCGAGGATCTCGGCTCCGGTGTCGAGCTGGACCTTAAACCGCGTGTTGGCCAAGGCTTGTGTAACCGTGCCGTCCACTTCCAACGCATCTTCTTTTGCCATATATCTCTCCCATGCCGAACCGGGCACGCCTGTGCCCAGAAACCGTATACGTATTGGATATTGGAGCTTACGTCAATATAGCGCGTCCTCGAATTGCGCCGCGAGTTGACGTCCTCACCGCTTTCCCGCCGTTGCCCAACCAACCATTCGCACTCGACAGCAAGGTGAAAGAGGCCGTGGCGTCCGGTTGTTTGTCGAGTTGATACCTGGTATTTGTTAGCCACATTCGGCTGCGGGAGGCCGTCCGAATAGGGGCTGCTCCCTGCAAAGTCATTGTTGTGCGGCCGCTTGCCATCGCCACCGATGCCACCACCCATCCACCGCGCCGCTGATCAGCCTGCGCAGGGTCCCCAGCGGCAGCTCTCGGTTCTCGATTCGGCCTGCTTGATCGTGGGCATCATCATCGGAGCCGGAATCTACGAGACCTCCCCAGTCATCGCCGCCAACGTCGAGCGACCCTCGATGCTGCTGCTGCTGTGGGCGGTGGGTGGCCTGATCGCGTTGGTCGGGGCCATGTGTTACGCGGAACTGGCAACGGCCTACCCAAGCGATGGGGGCGACTACGTTTACTTGACTAGGGCTTACGGGCGGCGGCTGGGATTCCTGTTTGCCTGGGCCGAATACTGGATTATTCGCCCAGGAAAACGTGGGAATGATGGCGTTCGTCTTCGCCAGGTTCGCACACGATCTGGCACCGCTGCGGCCAGGCAGCGAAGCGGCGCGTTTCGACTACGTTTGCTATGCCGGCGGCGCTATTATCCTGTTGACCGCGCTGAATCTGCTCGGCGTCCGCGCCGGAAAACTGACTCAAAATGTGCTCACCATCATCAAGGTCCTGGCATTGCTGGTCGTCTTTATCGTGGCACTCTGGCCGCTGCCGTCCGGCTACCAAGCGGCGACCACCACGTTGGAGCCAGCAGCGAAGCCGGACTATCGGTTGGCGTTGATATTGATCTTGTTCACTTATGGCGGATGGAACGAGATGTCCTATGTTGCCGCGGAGGTACGAGATCCACGGCGAAATATTTTTCGCGCACTCACTCTAGGCACGCTGGTTGTGACGTTGATCTACGTCACGGTCAATTTCGCCTTCGTTCACGCGCTCGGTCTTCAGGGCACCGGTCAGTCGCGAGCGGTCGCCGCCGATGTGTTGCGCCTACAGTTCGGGCCGAGCGCCGGTCGCCTGATGAGCACCTTTGTGTGCATCTCCTGCCTGGGTGCGATTAATGGGCTGCTGTTCACCGGATCGCGAGTGTTCTACGCGGCCGGGAACCGATCACGACCTCATTTCGTGGCTTGGACGGTGGAATCGTCGCTTTGACACTCCGCTGCGCGCCCTGCTCGTCCAGCTGGCCGCCACGCTCGCCCTGGTGATCGGCTTTGGGTCGGAACAGGGTTTCGACAGACTCTTGCGATTCACCACACCCGTCTATTGGTTTTTTGCCACCCTGGTTGGCCTGTCACTGTTCGTCCTGCGTTGGCGAGACCCTGGAACTGAACGACCTCATCGTGTGTTGGGCTATCCGCTGACACCGATTCTGTTCTGCGCGAGCTCGTTGTTTCTGTTTTGGTCCAGCGCCCAGCATGCCTACGATGCGGAAACCCTATCTGTTGAGGCCCGTTGGACCATCGGCATTCTGGCGGCTGGGCTGATCATAAGTCTGTGGGGACGGGGCAAACGAGGCTAGATACGGGGACGTCGAAAAACATGGGGATTTTGCCGGTTTTGACGAAGAAGTCGAGCGGACTAGCCGAAATAAGCTGTTGCGGTCCGCTCACCACCCCACCGTGGAATACCGGCAATGACGACAGTCGGCCCCAGCGGCACGGTTCATCTCGGCCTTCACTCGGCGCCCGCGGAGGGTGAGCCGCTTGGTACACCTCCCGATCCCGACCTGGTGCAGAAGACCAAGAACGAGATCCGGGGACTGGTCCAAGAGATCTCCCAGCTCGCTCAGTCGGACGTCGCGCCCGACCAGTTTTATGAGGAGTTCTTAAGGCGGGTGGTGCGAGCGTTGGCAGCGCACGGCGGCGCCTTCTGGTCGGTCGGAGAGAGCGGCGCGTTGAAACTGGAATATCAGATCAACATGCCCGTGGCGGAGTTGGTGGACGAGGCTGCACCTAGAGAGCGGCACAACTTGCTGCTGGGCAACGTGCTTACGACGGGTTTACCGACACTCGTGCCGCCAAAGTCGGGATCGGGCAACACCGAGGAGGCAGGCAACCCCACGAAATACCTGCTTGTGCTCGCCACGGTCGGGGTCGAAGGCGAGACGCGCGGCATCGTCGAGATCTTCCAGCGATCGAGCGGCGGCCCTACGACGCAACGCGGCTACTTGCGTTTTCTAGTGCAGATGAGCGAGCTGGCGGGAGAGTACCTCAAGGGTCGGCGGCTCCGTCAGCTGGGTAACCGCCAGACTCTCTGGGAGAACCTGGAGCAGTTTCTGGAGTCGATTCACCAAAGCCTGGACGTCCGAACGACGGCATTTACTCTGGTGAATGAAAGCCGGCGGTTCATCGGCTGCGACCGAGTGAGCCTGACTGTGGGCCGCGGCCGCAAGCAACAGGTACTAGCAGTTAGTTCCCTGGATAGTCTCGATCGCCGTGCCGATCAGGTGAAGCGGTTAGGGAAACTCGCCGGCGCGGTCGCGAGAACCCGACGTCCGATTTGGTACGAGGGAGGCACGGCGGAGCTACCACCTCAAATTGACGAACCCTTACAGCATTACGTCGACAGTTCCCACGCCACAATGCTGGCCATCGTGCCGCTGATCCGACCCGGGGAAGGCAAACCGGCCGAGGGCCCAGCACCGCATCTCGCAGGCGATGTCGTAGGCACTTTGATCGTAGAACAGCTCGAGGACAGTCAGTTCCAGAAGGGGTTTCGCGAGCGCGTCGAAACGGTTGCTCGGCACGGCAGAACAGCGCTCCACAAACGCTGTGGACCACGGAAGTCTATTCCTGCTACCGGTTTGGCGGGCACTTGGCCGCACTCGTAGCGTCGTCCAGGCGCGCCAGCTCCCCAAGACGCTGGCGATCTTAGTCTCCCTGGCCCTGATCGGGTTGATCCTCGGGTTGGCTCCGGCTGATTTCGACCTCTCTGCGGAAGGCCGCCTGCAGCCGGTCACACGCCGCGACATCTTCGCGCCCATTGACGGGGTCGTTGTCGAGGTGCCGGCGCGCCACGAACGGCTGGTCGGAACCGGCGATGTGCTGGCGCGACTTTCCAACAGCGGTTTAGAAGTCGAGATCGCGAACCTGATCGGCCGCCAACGCACCACGCGCGAGCGCATGCGTTCCGTGAAGAGGGCCCAGTTCAACGGCCAACGGCGTTTCGAGGAGCAGGAGCGTCTAGCTGGCGAGCTGCTCCAGCTCGAGCAAGCCGAGTTGAGCCTGGAGCGGGAGCTGTCACTGCTGCGGCAGAAGCAGGATCAACTGGTCATCCGCAGTCCCATGCAAGGCCAGGTTGTCACCTGGAACGTCGAGCAACTCTTGGAGGGGCGGCCGGTTCGAATCGGCCAGTCCTTAATGACAGTCGTTAATCAAACAAACGCCTGGGAGCTGGAGTTGTACATGCCGGAACGGCGGATGGGACACCTCTTCGAGGCTCGCCAGGAGTCGATTGACGGCCTGCCGGTTGTTTTCGTGCTGGCCTCACACCCGGAGCAAGAGTTCGCTGGCCACGTCGTTGAGATCGACCGTATCGCCGAAGTGCGCAGCGACGCGGGAAACACAGTACGGCTCCGCGTCGCGATTGACAAGGAGAAGTTACCGGAACTTCGCAGCGGTACCACGGTGACCGCCGAAGTCCGCTGCGGTCGACGTGCCCTAGGGTATGTCATCTTTCACGAGCTGGTCGAAACAGTGCAAAGGAAGGTGGCCCTGTGGCTGTGACCTGTACGAGCCGCGTGCAAGGTCAATGCGGCGGCGAGCCTACGGCCCGCGAATGTCCGGCAGCACGCGATTCGTCATGACGCGGAGTAGTTGATGAGAGCTTCCCCGATCCTGTTGTTTACCATCGCAGCGTTCAGCACGGTGGCCCTGGTGGCAGGCGCCCTGGTGGCAGGTACCGACATCGGGTCGCAGCTTGGTCTGCCTCCATCTGCACATCTTATGCACTGCCAGGTGCTGCTGGATGCTGATGTCGATGTGCCGCGGAAGAGTCTGGGTTACTTGTCGCGGTCCACGTCGCCGACGGGCAGGAAGTAGAGCGGGGAGCGCTTGTCGTCCAGCTCGACGATCGACGGTCCCAACTCGACAAGGAAGCCGCCGAACTCGAGCGGAACGCTGCCAAGACGCGCGCCAGCGACGACATTGAGGTACGGTAATGCCATCAAGTCCTTCGAATTGGCTGAAGCCGACCTGACGCAGAGTATTGAAATCAACCGCCGGTCTCCCGGCTCGGTACCGCCTCGGAGCTGCGCCGCCAGCAACTCGCCAAGCACCGGGCAGAGCTACAGATCGAGCGCAGCCGCCTCGACCTCGCGGTAGCCCAGATGACTGCGAAGGTACAAGAAGCCGCGGTCCAGGCGGCCGACGAGAACATCTTCCGCCGGCAGATTGTGGCGCCGTTTGACGGGACCGTGCTGGAGGTGTTTTCGAGAAGCCAGCGAATGGGTCAATGCTGGGGAGGCCGTGCTGCGGCTGGTCCGACTCGACCAATTACGAGTGACGGGTTCCTGAGTGGTTCGGACTTCGACTCGGCTGAGATTGCCGGCCGCCATGTGACGGTTGAAGTTGAGCTGGCACGGGGGCGGCGCGTCGCCTTTCACGGCCGTGTTGTTTTCGTGAGCCCCCTGATCCAACACGGAAACAAATTTCGCGTCCGTGCGGTCGTGGCCAACGAGCGGCAGGACGGCCATTGGCTGTTGAGACCCGGCATGGAAGCGACGATGGTCATCGATTTGCGCAACTAGTTGGGCGGAAGGGCCAACGGCGTTGGGTATTTCTTGTAGCCGAATTCGCCAGAATTTGGCCGAATCAGCAGTCCACCAAACTCTGGCGAGTTCGGCTACCCCTGGCGGCGAGTTCGGCGACGATCGGAGAGTGGCGTGACGTCGGGGAAGAGTCCTTGACGGCTTAGCCCGGATTATTCATGAAGATCGTCGCGAGAGGTTGTAAGTACGTTCGTGGCAAGGAAGGCGAGCAATTCTTCCGCAGGCGTATTGAAGCAATACGTCGAGGGAGAATTGTGAAGCATGACGAAGCCAAGGATGGACTTACGACCTCGCAGCAGATCGCTCATGAATAATTCGGGCTAGAGAAGAAGGTGAGGTAGACAACGTAGGTACGCTCTGTGTGCCGTAACCAGCGGACGGCTCACGGAGTGAGCCTGCTACCTTACGGACGGCACGGTGGAGCGTGCCTGGTACTTGAAACCGTCGAGAATCCAGAGACGTGGTTCGCACCTCATGGGCATGTCGAATGCTAGTTCAGGCACCGCTAGACGATCGCTCCGGATGCGGATGCGAGCGGACCTATCGGTACGGGAACAGCGATATCAGGGGCGCAGCTATTGGATCCGTGAAGGATCCTCTGGCGCAACGCTACTATCGGTTCGAGGAGGAGGAGTTCCGGCTGCTGGAAATGCTGGACGGCCGAGCCAGCTTGGTGGAGTTGCAGCAGCGTTTTCAAGAACGCTTCTCGCCGCAGAAAATCTCACTGCGTGAGATCCACCAACTCGTGGCGATGCTGCACCGCAGCTCGCTGGTGGTTGCCGACACGCCCGGGCAGGGCTCCGAGTTGTTGAAGCGGCACCGTCTCCAGCTTCACAAAGAACGCGTGGGCGCGATCACCAACATCTTGTGTGTGCGTTTCAAGGGTTACGACCCGGATCGACTGCTGGGGTGGCTCGATCGCCGCGTCGGCTGGTTGTTTTCGCCTCCCTGCGTCGCTTTTTCCCTCGTTCTGGCGATCGGTGCTCTGTTATTAATCGGAGTCCAGTTCGATACGTTTCGCAGCAAGCTGCCTGCCTTTCGCGAGTTCTTCGCGGCTGGCAATTGGGTTTGGATTGTGGTGACGTTGGCGGCTACGAAAGTGTTGCACGAGTTCGGCCACGGGCTGGCGTGTAAGCGATTCGGCGGCGAGTGCCACGAGATGGGGCTGATGATCTTGGTGCTCACTCCTTGCCTCTACTGCAACGTCTCGGACTCGTGGATGTTGCCCAGCAAGTGGCGCCGGGCGGCAATTGGCGCGGCAGGCATCTACGTCGAGATTGTACTCGCAGCGTTGGCCACATACGCCTGGTGGTTCAGCCGAGACGGCCTGTTGAACTCTCTCTGCTTGAACGTGATGTTCGTCTGTTCTGTCGCAACCTTGCTGTTTAACGCCAACCCTCTGTTACGCTACGACGGCTACTACATCCTGTCGGACTTGCTGGAAATCCCCAACTTGCGGCAGAAAGCAAACGCGATCTTGCGCCGCAAACTTGGCAACTGGTTGCTCGGCTTGCCGGAGACTCCAGACCCCTTCCTGCCTCACCGGCATCAGCTGTTGTTTGCGATCTACTCGGTGGTCGCGGCACTTTATCGCTGGTTCGTCGTGTTGGGCATCTTGTGGTTTGTCTACCATCTTTTCGAGCCGTACGGCCTCAAAGTCATCGGTCAGCTGATCGTGGTGGTCTCGGTGTACGGGTTGGTTGTGCAGCCGATGCTGCAACTGATCCGCTTTCTGCAGGTACCAGGGAGGTATCAACAAGTGAAACGGATAAAGCTGGTAGGCTCGCTGGTCGGGTTGGCCGCGCTGATCGCCTGTGTATTTGGCGTGGCAACACCCCACTACGTTCGTTGTGACGTCTACCTCCAACCTCGAGATGCCGTGGCAGCATACGTCGAATCTCCGGGAAGCCTGGCGGCAATCCACGTTCGGCCGGGTGACCGGGTCACCAGCGGCCAGCCGCTGGTGAGCCTGCAAAACGTCGACACCGAACTGCAGATCGAGCGGCTGCTGGGGCAGCAGCAACAGCTGGCTTCTAAACTGCAGAGTCTACGACAGCGAGCGTTCGCGGATAGGTCAGCGGCCGCAGAGATCGCGGAGGTCGAAGAAGAACTGGATGGAGTCGCTGCTCAATTGACCAAGCGGAGGCAAGAACAACAGAAGCTGCAGATCGTCGCGCCTCGTGATGGTTTTGTCATCCCGGTGGCCTCCCTGCTCCGCGACACCGACGAGCGGGAGCTGGCGAGCTGGTCAGGTTCGGCTCTGGAGAAGCGGAACTTGCGAGCTTTCATGGAAACCGGGGAGTTGATTTGTCAGATCGGCGACCCGCGCCAAGTGGAAGCGGTACTGGCCATCGATCAGGGCGAAATGGAGTTCGTCGAGGTCGGCCAGCCAGTGCAACTCGTCCTGAACGCCTTGCCTGGGCGCTACGACACGGAGCTAGCGCGGCTGGCCAGCTTGGACATGGCGATCTCACCCGCTGGCCTGAGTTCCAAAACGGGTGGCGAGCTGGCAACCCGGACGGATCGGCGTGGAGCCGAACGGCCGCTCAGCACAACCTATCAGGGCAGTTCTCCGCTGGAGGCCCCAGACGGTCGATTGCTCGGTGGCACAACTGGAAGAGCACGGATTCGCGTCGGGCGGCAGACGGTCGCCCAGCGCGCCTGGCGGTTCGTGTGTCAAACGTTTAGCTTTGACGTATGAGCGACACGTTTGATGTGATCGTCGTGGGTGCTGGTGGTAGCGGGCTGGCGGCGGCGCTAGCGGTCACCGAGTTGAGTGGCCGTGTGCTGATCTTGGAAAAGCAACCGCAACCCGGGGGCACGACGGCACTCGCTATCGGCTCTTTCACTGCGGCCGATACTCAACTGCAGCGCAACGCCGGGATTCAAGATGATCCGCTCGCGCACGCCGAGGACGCCGGGTTGTTCGCCCCCTCGGAGATTGAGGCCCGCAACCACACTCGGCTGCGGCGATTTTTTCTTGGCGAAACGGCGAACACCTTGGAATGGCTGACAGCCTGCGGGTTGTCTTTCGTAGGCCCGCATCCCGAACCACCCAATCGCGTCGCCCGCATGCACAACGTCGTGCCTGGCGGGCAGGCCTACATCGCCGCACTGCAGCGGGCCGTGCAGCGGGCTGGAGCGACCCTACACTGCAACGCGGCAGTCAACTCGTTGATCCGGGATGGCGACCGGATCGTGGGAGTCCGCGCGTTGCTGGCGGGCCAGGAAACCGAGTTTCGTGCCCGCCGAGGCGTCATCCTGGCCGCCGGCGACTATTCCAGTAGTCCCCAGCAGATCGCCGCACACAAGGGGCACGAGTATCAAGGGATCGAGGGAATCAATCCGCACGCCGAGGGAGATGGTCACCGGCTGGCCGGTGACGCCGGCGCTGAGCTGCTGAACATGGACGTCACTTACGGCCCGGAATTGCGGTTTGTGCCCTCGAGTCGACAGGGTGTGCGTAGCTGGCTGCCCAATCGTGGACCGGCAGCTCGGCTGCTGGCTGCGATTGCGCCGTGGGTACCTCGCTGGATAACGCAGACGGTCGTGAAGCGACTGGTGGTTACCTGGCAGCACCCCGAAAGCGAGCTGTTCGACGACGGGGCCATCCTCGTCAATCAAGAAGGCAAGCGATTCGTCAACGAGGTAAGCTCGCCTGCACGAGAAATCGCGGTCGCCCAGCAGAAGGACAAGCAAGCCTACATTTTGCTGGACGGCCAGTTGGTAACGCGCTACTCGTCGTGGCCAAACTTTGTTTCGACCGCGCCCGACATTGCCTATGCCTATGTGAGCGACTATCAGCGACTACGGCGCGATATCACAACAACTGGATACACTGTGGAAGATGTTGCGCTCCGCAGCGGCCTCGATCCAAAACAACTTCAACACACCGTTGAAGAGTATAACGACTACGTAGCGGGCAAGCAGATCGATCCGTACGATCGCTGCACAGACGGACATCAGCTGATGTCCGATCCCTGGGTGCTGCTCGGTCCGCTTAAGGCCTACTTCACAACAACTGAGGGAGGCGCGGCGGTCAACGAGCAGCTCCAAGTACTGGACCACAACGGTGAGGTCATTCCTGGCCTGTACGCCGTAGGCCAGAACGGCTTGGGTGGAATGATTCTCTGGGGACACGGCTTGCACGTCGCCTGGGCGCTCACAAGCGGACGGCTAGCCGGCGCCGCCGTGATGCAGCAAGATCCGCTGGGCGAGTAGTTGGCTGATTTCCCCTCACCCGCAAGGAGATCGGCCAGCTGTTAAGTTCGTGCGTGATGTCGTCTTTCGTCACTCTCCCCTCGGGGAGAGTCGGCCCGAAGGGCCGGAGAGGGGGTCACTCGCCGGACGCTACGTGTCGGTTTCGCTGGGGAACCGTGGGCTAAGGCATGTCCAAAAAAGAGACGACTGGCAGTACAAAGATCTTGCCGTCGCCCATCCGGCCGGTCCGACCGACTTCGACGATCTTGCGTACAATTTCTTCGACGCGCGCATCGTCTGCCCAGAGCGTGATTTCAACTTTGGGAAGAAAGGCGAGAGAGTATTCGCTGTCGCCGTATTCGTCGAGATAGCTCTTCTGCCGTCCGTATCCTTTTACTTCGCGAACGTTCAACGCCTCGACGGGTGCTCGCTTCAGCTTTTCGAGAACCTTCTCAGCCAAGTACGGCTTGACGACAGCGACAATTTCTCTCACGGCAGGTCGGTGTGTTAGTGGGACTGGCCCCTCTCTCGAGTTAACTGAAGAAGTTCTCGCCGAAGAGGTTCACTTCCGGAGAACTGACCACCTCGATGTCTCCCATGACCCGCGTCATGCATGCCAGCCGCATCGAGTCCTCGTTACCAATGTAAGCCAGACAGGCAGTCGGGTCGGGAGAACAGGGAGTCTTGAACTTCAACCACTCCCGCTTCGTCAGGTCGTTGGTCTTGTCCATGCCTTTGGTAATCAGCACACGGCAAGTACCACAGAAACCAAAGCCGAAGCAGTTGATGTGCTTGTTCAAGGATTTCCCGTACCCATTCAGGCCGCAATTCAAGTTGATGCCGGCCTTCACAGCCTCGGCTCTCAGAAACGCGCCCTCGGGAACCTCGATTTCCTTGTTTTCGTTGACGAAACGAACTAACGGCATGGCACCCATCCCTTCGAAAGTCATCCAGTGGTAGCGAGGCCCATGTTAGCAGTTCGGCCAATTCGGCACTAGCTCTTGTCTTAAAAGCCCGTCTCCGACTCTCTTCTCCAGCAGAGTCGTCGGCACAACTCGCTGTGCAGTAACCTGCGTTACTTTTTGCACGGACCATGCGGTCGAGTCCGCTGCGGCGAACGGTGCAGTGGTCCAATCTACCTTGAATCGTCGGGCCCGCCCCATCGCGACGATCTTTGCCAACCGATTTCAGACGCAGGTGGGCTTTCTCTGGACGTCCAGGTAAGTGTAAAGTCGAGCAGGTTGGGCTGGCCGGCCGAGGCCGTCCTGGGATCCTCAGCACCGGAAAACCCGTTGTTTCAACATGGCAAAACGATCGAAATTTCAACAGAAGGCAATTCGAGGTTTCTACGATAACCGCGAGGCAATCGCGGTCCAGCGCCTGCAGGAGCTCGTCACGGAACTTTTCTTGTCTGCTGGAAAACAGCGCCAGCGGCACTGGAAGCACGTGGCCACACACCTGGCTGCGCTGGGAGTCAAACAGGCTCAGATCGACCACTTGGTCAGTCAAGACGACCCCGAGCCGGTCGCCACGCTGATCAAGGACTTCATGAGCAAGCAGTAGGTTTCGGTGAAAACCTAGAGCCCCGATTTCCCTTCCAGCCCGGCTTTGGTACCCAGTGCTCCCCAGGCACCGTAAGGGCTGGCTTTCAGCCCCTGATTTTCCCCTTCGGGGAGGGAGAGGTCGCCGGTGTCGATCGTGTTGGAAACGAATCGGACGGAACCGTCCGCCATGGCCAAGTTAACTCCGCCGGGGTGGTAGCTGTCGGGAGGAAAGACTCCCCAACTCCACTCACCCTTAGTGTTCGCACAACTCGGCGCGTTCGGCGGCAGGACCGTGGTGAAACCGGAAATCATGGGAAAGCCGGCGTGCATCGACCAACCCCTCCGCTGATGGGACGTAGGGTGTTGTCCCACGACGGTCCTGTTCGGGCCGGTTGTGGCGAGACAAGCCGCCGGGTTGCGGTCTAGCGATTGGACAATCGTATAGCAGCCGTGCAGATCGTGACAAGGAAGCGCACTATCGTCCAGTGGGCCGGATCCCCAGCCTTTAGCGATCGAGGTCTCACTCAAGAGTGCCGTGTTGCTGGCACCGTCCTTGATCTCCTGGAGCCTGGTGCCGACCACATGGGAAAAAACGCCCCGGCGAGTTCTATCCGACACGGTGTCGCGTATCTGATCGCCGATGCAGGCGACGTAGTTGTTGCTAGCTACGAGATAAAACCGATCTGAGTGTGGGCCGCGCCGCCCGCCCCCGTCGGATGGGCAGAGTACGGTAGAAACGACCGTGCGATACGGGTAGTAACCGATCCAGAGCGGATGGGCACCGCCCTTTCCCGTTGGGACGTTGGCAGAATTGCTGAGCGGCCCACCTTCCTCGATCTCGTCGAACAAGGACGTTTGCTCGTAGTAAGGAAGCGTATGCGACATCCAACTCCTGCGGTTATAGGCACTCAGCCTCCAATGCCCCGACCCCCAAGGCCCGGACGGCTCCGTGGTGCCAACGCTCTCTGGGGGAAACTCACGATAGACGTCGTGATAGTTGTGAAGCGCCAGCGCCAACTGCTTGAGATTCGAGACACACTGCAGTCGCCTCGCCGCTTCGCGCGCCGCCTGGACGGCCGGCAGCAAGAGGCCCACGAGAATGCCGATGACCGCGACGACGACTAGCAATTCGACCACTGTAAACCCGTGAGCCGTGCGACGGCGGCTTGTTCGATCGTGGGTCGGCCGCCGTCCCACTCCAGACAGGAAGCAGCGACAAAAAAGTGTGTGCCGGGAGCGCGGGAGACAGAGCCGCAGAGCGAGGCGGCAGGTTCGCTCGCGATGCCCCTCGGAGTTACTCATCTAGTGATTCCATCCGAACTCAGTGCTGTTAACCAATACCCAAAAGAGATCTTCCATGTGACGGCTCCGTGTATCCCCGCGTGAGTTCTCCAACAACTCGACGAAGTGCTGGGATTCGCTAGCCGAAGGCCGGCGGGTCAGGACGGACAAATAAGCCAGCTCGACCGCACGCTGATCTGTGGGGGCCAGAGCACCGATGCGGGTGGCTGCGTTTCCCAACATATCGACTCCAGTCCGCTCCTTCACGAGTTTGCCGTTCATCATCAACAGTCGTTGAGCGATCGTGCCAGCCCGCGACTCGAATTCATCCTCTCCAGTATCCCCATATCGTTTGATGAAATCGCTCTGCTCTTGATACCTCCGCAGCTGCAGCAGAATGTGGGAGGTCGCATCGATCGTCTTCGCTGACGCGGACTGGATCACTGCACCCGCGACTTGCTCCGGTCGCAGGCGGCTCAATGGAAAAACCGCCCAGTCGGCTTCGTGCTCTGGTGTGACGCTGAATTGGGCGCGGCTATCCAACCGAAATACGCGCGAGCCGGCGATCACCCGTATCAGCCGGCGTAGATCGTAGTGGTGTGCAATCAGATCATCTGCGAGTACCTCCAACGCTGGCGGCAATCGGCTTGTGTCCAGCGGTATGTCATCGACCGGCTTGACTAAGGGCCGGCCAAATAACAGCGCCCACACGCGATTCGCGATGGCGCGGGCGAATGGTCGGTTGTGATGGTGGGTGAGCCAAGCCGCCAGCTGTTGACGACGGGGCCCCTGCTGCTCGACCAGCTCAGCGAGAAACGGCGGAACAGGCTCGATCGTCTCTTCTTCGTCCTCTCCGAGGTATTGGTATTGGTAGACCTGGTCATCGTCGATGATGCCGAACAGTGACGATTTGGCTTCGCTGTAGTAGGCGGCCAGCTGGTGGAAATCGCTCTGCAAACCGCCCCGCAACTTACCCTTCGGTCCCAGTTCAATGGTCCCCAGGTTGTCGTCGTGACATTGCAGGCAATCGATCCGCATTCCGAGGAATGCACGCGAAGTCCGCGCTGCTAGACGAATGGGATCGGGCCGCCCGTCATCGTTTTCGTCAAGCGTCACCGTGACGAAATTGACCGCCGGCGTATCTGTCCAGAGCCCGACGCCGCTGACGATTTCCCGGACAATCTCGTCATAGGCGCGATTTTCGTAAAGCTGGTCACTGAGCCAGCTCACAAACCGCCGCCGGCGATAGATCAAGAACGGCCCGTCTTGGGTCCCCACAAACGCCCGCGCCAGCCGCTCGGCAACGTAGTCAGCATAGCGACGGTCCTCGAGAATCCGCGACAGCAACCACTCGAGACGATCGCCAACCGGTAGCTGCTCCATCTCGCGGACTTCTTCGAGTGACGGGATGGTCCCCATCAACGCCAAGGTCATGCGACGAGCGACCAATAGGTCATCCGCCGCATGCGCAGCCCGTATGCCGGCCGTCGACCAACGCTCGCTGAAAGCCTGGTTCAACCGATCGACGGCCGTTCGGTACCGTGGATCATCGTACCGTTGGGGGTCGAAGCTGCGAGGCGGTTGGAGCACCTGTTCATCGAACAGACTGCTGGCCAGCCAGCAGAGGCCAACACCGCAAAGCGAAAGGAATAGCAGGTTTCGAGCCCACATGCGAATGCACCTTCAGCAAGCCTGGTTTTCGCTCGGCACCGCAGCTCCCATGTCCCCACCCCGCGTGAGCCCACCTAGGGTCTGCGGCCAGGTCCTGATCCGTAATCATACAAGCTGAAACCTCTCCAGCCGCAGCGGGGTACTTCCGGAGGGGGGCGCGGCCCACCCGAGCATACCCAAATAGCTGGGAAGGCGTTTCAAGAAATCGCCTAGAAGCAGTATAAAAGTCGTTCTATGCTGCGAAAAACCCCAGCTCGCGACTGTCGGTCGAAGGCCAGCCTTCATCGAATAGCCGCGCGCCCCGCCGTACAGTGCCGTCGGTTATCCGAGGGCCATCCTGACGGGTTTGCCACTTTACCGCACATGAGGTGAGTGCGCTTACTAACTTGAAGTTGTCGGACCTTGGTGATGTCACCATCTACACCCATTGATGAAGGTGGCCGGCCGATCACGGCGCCCGCCCAGGTCCACTCGCCCGCTTTGGCCGAGTCGGTCTGCGGGGAGAGCGCTCGGTCGGAGCGGAGCCGGCTCCTGCGGCTCTGGGTCGCGTGCAGTTCTGCGGTGGAGTGGTGTTTCGGGCTGGTTTGTCTCTTGATCGGTTTGGCCGTGGCAGCATCGATACCGATCCTGCAGTTGGTCAGCCTGGGTTACTTGCTGGAGGTGAGCGGGCGGATCTCGCGGAGTGGCCGGATGCGGGACGGTTTTTTTGAAGTCCGCTCGGCCGCGCGTATCGGTAGCTTGATCTTGGGGACTTGGCTGATGTTGCTGCCGCTCCGTGTTGCCGCAGACATGCGGCATTCCGCTCAGCTGTTTGCGCCCGACAGCTGGATCGCCCGCGCGTGGCAAGTTGCGCTGCCACTGGTCAGTGCGGTAGTGATTCTGCATATCTTGCTGGCGTGGCATTGCGGCGGGCGGCTCCGCCATTTTGCGTGGCCGTTGCTGACGCCTTTCTTCTTTTTGGCTTGGTTGGCGCGGCATGTTGTGTCGTTTGCGGCGGGCAGCAAGTTGGTTCGCCCACTGCTCGCCAAGATTTCTCCCCTGTTGCTGCGCGACTTGACGACGGTTCCACCGGTCAACCAGTGGTTTCCGCCCGCGATGCTGTGGCAGGCCGTCCAGGAACGCAGCGTCTACTCGCGCAGCCGCGATGCGGTATGGACGTTCGTCACCGAGATGCGCTTGCCTTACTACTTCTGGTTGGGGTTCCGCGGATTCGTCGGCGCGATCGTGTGGCTGCTCGTGCCGGTGCTGATGGTGATCGCCACGACTAAGCTGCCGCTGGAAAGTTCCTCTGCAGCTCAAGGGCTGGGCGCCGTGGTGGGAATTTTCGGTTCATTCTTGCTGGCCATCCTTGTTCTCTACCTGCCTTTTCTGCAGGCGCATTTCGCCGCAGAGAACCGCTGGGGGGCTATGTTTGAACTGGGCCAAGTTCGTCGGTTCTTCGGCCGGGCACCGATCGCCTTTTGGTTTTCGCTGCTGATCACGCTGTTATTCGCCCTCCCGCTCTACCTATTGAAGATTGCGGTGATTCCACGAGAGGTGGTCTGGCTGCCGAGCCTAGTGTTCGTGCTCTTCATTTTCCCGGCCCGGTTTATCACTGGATGGGCGGTTGGTCGAGCGCGGCACTACCACAGTTCGCGCCATTTTCTCTTCCGGTGGCTATCCCGGTTGGCTGCGGTTCCGGTCGTTGCGATCTATGCCCTCGTCGTCTACTTCACACAGTACACTTCTTGGTACGGGTCCTTTAGTCTATTTGAGCAGCACGCATTTCTACTTCCCGTCCCATTCCTGAGCCTGTAGCCTGGCTGCTATGGAAGTGCCGGATCGGATGCCGGATACTGAAGGGCACGGGCTGATCAGCGTTAACGCGCCAATCCGCCTGGCTCTGAATCGGAACCCGAAGCGTCAGTTTTGATGTGCGATTTTCGCCTTTCCGCAGGGACGAAATGTCGAATTCTCCGGGAATTTTGTAACCCGAAGCGTCAGCGAGGGAGAGTTGATGTACCATCGCAAGTTACTCCCTCGCTTACGCTTCGGGTTCCGATTGAGCCAAACGGGCAACATCAAAAAGCGTCAGCGAAGGGGGAGTTGGTGTACCAACGCAAATAATTCCCTCGCTAACGCTCCGGGTTACGAAAAACGCAGCGAATTCGAGAGCTTGTTAACGACGCACACTTAGTCTTGAGGCTTGAACAAAAATGCCGCCGCGAAATCTGGCCGTGATTCTGTTGACCGTGATTCTTTCCGTTTGGTGCTACAGCAAAGCGGATCACGGCGGGTACGCGTCGGCAGTCGCGGACGCCATGCAGAAGGTGCGCCTCTACTACGTCGAAGACATCGATTCCCGGCAGCTGTTCGAGAACGCGATGAAGGGAATGGTCGAAGGCTCGCTCGACCAGTACTCGTCGTATATCGACCCGGAGTCATTCCGCGAGATGGAGGAGAGTCTCGACCAGGAGTTCGGTGGCGTTGGCATCGAGATCGAGAAGAAGGAAGCCAGTCAGCTGCTCGTGCTGAGTCCGCTGGTTGGCTCGCCAGCCTACCGGGAAGGGCTACGAGCCGGCGACACCATTCTGGAAATCGACGGCGAAGAGACTCTCAACCTCTCCAGCGACGAGTGTGTGGAACGCATGCGTGGCGAGCCTGGTTCGCCGGTCGTTCTCACGTTACTGCATGCCGGAGACACGGATCCCCAGCATGTGACGATCATCCGGGAGGTGATTGTGGTCCAGTCAGTGCTCGGAGATACCCGGCACCCGGACGGCTCGTGGGACTTTCATTTGGCCGAGGACACTCGTGTAGGCTATCTCCGCGTGGTGACGTTCGGCAAGCACACTGTGGAGGAGCTTGAGGAGGTGCTGCGCGAAAACGCCGACTTCAAGGCACTGCTGATCGACTTGCGCTCCAACGCCGGTGGCCTGCTGAACGCCGCAGTCGGGACTTGCGATCTGTTCGTGGAAGACGGGCGAATCGTGAGCACCAAAGGTCGTGATCCGTCCATCGACCGCACCTACAACGCGACGGCGGAAGTGGCTGTGCCCGCGCAGATACCGGTCGCGGTGTTGGTCAACCGCTTCTCGGCGAGCGCCAGCGAGATTGTGGCGGCGTGTTTGCAGGACTACGGCCGAGCTGTGATTGTGGGCGAACGAAGTTGGGGCAAGGGAACGGTCCAGAACGTCTTAGAGATGGAGGGCGGGCGGAGTGCGTTGCGTTTGACAACGGCTACCTACTGGCGACCCAGCGGCGAGAACATCCACCGGCTCAAGAATGTCGACGAGGACGCGGATTGGGGTGTGCGTCCCGATCCCGGTTTCGAGGTCGTCGTCGACGAAGAGGAGGCAAACGAGGTCTTCGACGAGCGCCGGCGCCGGGACATCCACCGTGACGCCGCCTCCGTCCAACCGGGCGACGAGTCCGGGGATCCGGCCGAGGACCGGCAACTGAAACGCGGACTCGAGTATCTGCAACGGCAACTAGCCGCGGCGGAATAGAGAAATCGTCACTCACTGTGATCACGCAGCGCCAGCTCGCGCAGCTCGGCGGCCAGGAAGAACGACCCTGCAACGCAGATTAGGTCGTCGGTCTGCGCGATCGCCCGGGACCAGTTCCAGGCAGCTATGGGCTCTGAAAAAACGTGGATCTTCGGGCTAGAGCTGCCCCGCCCAGGCAGCTGCCGGGCCTGCCCGGCCAGCTCTTCAGGATCGACCCCGCGAGGGTTGTTTCGATAGCGAGTAATAGCGACTTCGTCGAACGCCGGCAGCAGCAGCCGGAGCATCCCTGAGGCGTCTTTATCCCGAGTGGTGGCAAAAACAAGGAACCTCCGCTGAGGCTGACGAATCTCAGCCAAGACTTCGACGAGCGCTTGGGCCGAGGCGACGTTGTGAGCCGTATCGACGACGACACAGGGTTCGCGGGAAATCAGCTCTACACGAGCGGGAAGACGGACTTGACTCAGACCGCGGCGGATTGCCGACTCGGGAACGACGTGCCCGGCTGCTACCAGCCGGTGAACGGCCGCCACGGCCACCGCCGCATTGGCGACTTGGTGTTCCCCGAGCAGCTCGAGTGAGAGCTGGTCGTAGCACCGGTCACCTTGTTCACCACCTTCGCGATAGTCGAAGCAGGACAACGGTTGATCTGGAGCCTGGAGATTGGCGCCCGCGTACGAGTAGCCGAAATCGGTGCCGAGCTCGAGCAGGCGGCAGCCTCGATCCTGGGCGGTTTGCTGGATGACTGCCCGCGGCTCCGCTTGTTGCACGCCAGACACGACTGGGACGCCTGGCTTGATGATGCCGGCTTTCTCTGCGGCAATGTCGGTCAGCGTCTTGCCGAGCTGGCGAGTGTGGTCGAAACTGATGCTCGTGATCACCGCCACCAGCGGTTGGCAGACGTTCGTGGAATCGAGCCTTCCTCCCAGGCCGACCTCGAAAACAGCGAAGTCAACCGCTCTTCGCACGAAGTGGAGCATCGCTAGGGCAGTGGTGATCTCAAAAAAAGTAGGCCCGTGAGCGGCGTTTTCGACGGCATCCAGAGCGGCCACCGCTGGTTGCACAGCCGCCACCAGACTGCTCAACTCGCCTTCGTCGCAACGGACTCCGTCGACCACAAATCGCTCCTCCAGATGGCACAAATGGGGAGACGTATAGAGTCCGACGCGAAACCCCGCTGCCTGCAAGATGGCGCTGACCAGCGTGGCCGTCGACCCTTTGCCCTTCGTGCCGGCTAGGTGGATCACGCGTAGCTGCCGATGCGGGTTGTCCAGGAGTGCCAACAGATCGTGCATCCGCTGCAGATTCAGACCCTTCGATCGGTTGGGCACGGCCGTTTGTTCGTAGTTGATACGACCGTACAGGAAGGAGATCGCCTCTTGGTAGGTGGCGTCCGGCGGTGCAGGTTCGGTCATGGCGCCTCTCAAATAGTCGAAGCGGGCCCAATCCAGGAAACGGGCAAGTCTAGCGATTGCCCTTGAAAATGGCAGGCACCTGACCTTCAAATTATTACAGTTGCGCACTTTACGGTAGGTCAGGCCACAATCTTGCGACGGCGAAATGGCTGACCTATAGTGGAGGGCCTGATCGGTTCCCATCGCAGTAGGTCTGGGTGCGGCATTTTCCCGCCGCGACTGAACTTTCATCGGTGAATGTTCGTAACGGTAGGAGTTCCCTCCCCCAGGTAGCTGCTCGAGCGATGTTGTTCGGGAGAATCTAGATGTCGGAATCAGTGACTGCGGCCGAACCCTCAACTCCCCCGACGGAGGTTGCCCCGTCCGAGGTGGTCGTCGAGACGCGAAACCTCTCCAAGATCTACCGTGATTTTTGGGGACGGCAAAAGGTTCGGGCACTCAAGGCATTGGACTTGGAAGTCCGCCGCGGCGAGATCTTCGGCCTGCTGGGACCCAACGGTTCCGGTAAGTCGACCACCATTAAATTGCTATTGGGGCTCCTCTTTCCAACCAGCGGACAAGCACTGGTTTTTGACAAGGACGCCAGCGACGTCTCCAAGAACGAGCGGATTGGCTACCTTCCGGAAGAGTCCTATTTGTACAAGTTTCTCAACGCTGTCGAGACGCTCGACTTCTACGGCCGGTTGTTCGATATGCCTGCCGACGTCCGCACTCAGCGCGTCAACGAGCTGATCTCGATGGTCGGTCTGGATTGGGCCAAACGGCGGCAGCTCAAAGAATACTCCAAGGGCATGACTCGTCGCATCGGCTTGGCTCAAGCGTTAATCAATGATCCCGAGCTGATTTTGCTCGACGAACCCACGACCGGGCTAGACCCGATCGGTACTCGTGAAATGAAGGACTTGATTCTACGACTGCGGCAAGAGGGAAAGACGGTATTGATGTGCAGCCACCTGTTGGCGGACGTTCAGGATGTTTGCGATCGGATCGCAATTCTGCATCAGGGTGAACTGAAGGAATTGGGTCGCGTCGACAGCTTGCTGACTGTTCAAGACGTGACCCAGATCCAGGCTGGTGGCCTCAGCAAAGAGGCGGAAGCGGAGATCCGTTCGCTGATCGAGCGGCATGGCGGCAGCGTCATCTCGATGGAGAATCCAACGTCCACTCTGGAAGAGTTGTTTCTTAATATCGTACGGGACAGCGAGGCCAGACCCGGCCGGCGTGCTCAGGAGAAATAGTGGAGCCGGATCACGGCCGGCGGACCAACACGTCGACGCCGTCTTCCGTAGTCGCTGCAACGGAACGCGAAACAATCTTTCCACCGCGCGGTCGTTTGATTTTGGCGATTTGGCGAATCAGTTAGCAGACCATGATACTCGACGAAAACATCCCGCCCTTTGTTGACTGGATTTTGCCGGCGCTGTTCCTCTTCGCTTCGGTTGCCGTGGTGGTCTCGGTGGTTGGCTGGCTAATTGGTTTCATTGCGTCGGCCAGCAGGAGGGGACCTGTCGAGGGCTTCTACGCGGTGGCCAAGGTCATCGGCAGTGCCGTCGTCGATCTCACTCACTTTTCTTTTCGCCGCACTTTGGCAATTGCGCTGCTGGCGATTCAGGAAGCCATCCGCCGCCGTGTACTCATCGGGTTCGCGGTGTTTGTCCTCGTGATGCTCTTTGCTGGTTGGTATCTCGACGTGAAGAGCGACAGTCCCGCCAGGCTGTATCTGAGTTTCGTGCTCACTTCGTCCAACTACCTCGTCTTGATCTTGGCGCTCTTTCTAAGTGCTTTTAGTCTGCCTGCGGACATCAAGAACCGTACGATCTATACGGTCGTCACCAAGCCCGTGCGGTCGCTGGAAATCGTGCTGGGGCGGATCCTCGGTTTCACCGCGGTCGGCACCTTGTTGCTGATCGGCATGTGTTTGATGAGCTACATCTTTGTGGTCCGGGGTGTCAGCCATCGACATCGTGGAGAAGATCTGTCGGAAGTGACTTCTGTTGTACCCGAAGGACCCGTATCGACCGGTCAGACGACGCTGGATGGACACCACCGGCATCAGATCGAGTTCTACGAAGATGGTTCGGGGGTTACCGACTTCACCATGGGCCACCGGCATACGGTCGGCCAGCTGGCAGGCGCCGGTGACTATGAAACGAGCCGACCCCTGGAATCTCTTCAGGCCCGCGTGCCGCACTATGCGCGCCGCGACATGTTCGGCAACATCGACTTGATGTTCTTGGGACGAGACGGACGACCAGGAGCAGGTGTGAATGTCGGCAACGAACTGACCTATCGTAGTTACATCGCCGGCGACACCTTAGCGGCGGCGATTTGGACCTTCGACGGCGTCACTGCCGAGCGGTACCCCAATGGCATCGATCTCGAGTTGAACCTGCGTGTATTCCGCACGTTCGTGGGTGACATCGAGACCGGCGTGCTCGGGTCGATGACCATCAGGAACCCAAATGCGGCAGCGAAGACTCGACGCAGCGAAGCGATCACGTTCGTGGCCAAGGAGTATACGTCGGACAAGCAACACATTCCTCGCAAGATTCGTGCGCTGGACGAGAACGGAGCCGTTGCGGACGTCGACCTTTTCGAGGACCTGACGGATAACGGAGTCATGCAGGTCGTGATTCAGTGCTCCGATCCGGGCCAGTACTTCGGCATGGCGCCTGCGGACGTCTACGTTCTCGACTCTGGGGGACATTTCTGGATCAACTTTATCAAGGGATACGTCGGCATCTGGTTCCAGATGTTGTTGGTCAGCACTTTTGGCGTTACTTTTAGCACGTTCTTAAGCGGCGCGGTCGCCATGTTGGCCACCCTGTCAACGATCGTGATCGGGTTGTTTCATGAGTTTATCGTCGAGCTGTTCCGCGGCGAGCTGCAAGGCGGCGGCCCACTGGAAGCCACGATCCGCGTAATCAAACAGGAGAACTTGAGCGTCAATTTGGAAATTGGCAGCATTCCATTGGCCGTGGTCAAAGGGATCGACGTCGTCTTCCTCTGGTTCCTGGGCGCTCTGGCAGTCGCTTTACCCAACTACACCAGTTTCAGCACCGCCGACTACGTCGCGCATGGATACAACATCCCGGCGGTACAGATCCTCATGGATCTGTTAAAAACGGGTGCCTACGTACTGATCGTCTCGATGATCGGATACTTCTTCATGAAAACGCGGGAGATCGCGGCATGATCCAGAATGCTTCTTTCCGACGCAAAGTCATCTACATGGCGCTCATCGCACTCCTGCTGATCCCGCTCTACACGATTGGCAACCCGGCCACGGGGGATCCCACCGACCCGGAGTCGACGCCCGGGGGGAAGCTATCGCAACTACGTGCTCAATACGATCTGTCGCAAGCCGAGTTGGGTGAGATCGATCCAGCCAGCGAATCAATGAAGCTCGCCACGCTGGGACTCAAGGGCGTAGCGGTGAACATCCTCTGGACAAAAGCCAACCGTTACAAAAAGACGGAAAACTGGGAAGCGCTCATCGCAGTGGTCAACCAGATGGCTAAGCTCCAGCCCAACTTCATTTCGGTCTGGGAATTTCAGTCCCATAATCTTTCGTACAACGTCTCCGTCGAACACGACGACTATCGTTTTCGCTATGCCTGGGTCAAGAAGGGAATCGACTTCCTCATCAAGGGAACCCGCTACAACCGCCGGGAACCCAAGCTGTTTTGGTCTGTGGGTTGGTTTACCGGCCAAAAATTCGGCCGTTCTGACGAACGGAAGCAGTTTCGCAAGCTGTTCGCCGACGACGGGGACTTCCATGAGGTACTCGGCGAACATGTGCCGGTCGAGTTCGAAGGGAAGGGACCCAGCGGCAAACCGGACAGCTGGTTGGTGAGCAAACTCTGGTTCAACAACGCTTACAGCATCATCGACACCCAGGGCGTGCCGCTCCGCGGGAAGACTCCGCATATCTTCTACGCGGACGGTCCCAAAGCGCAAATGAACCATGCCACCGCTATTGAGGGAGAAGGCTTTTTCGACGAGCGGGCCGAGGACGCTTGGCGACAGGCAGGCGAACTCTGGGAAGCGTTTGGCAGGAGGCGGTTTCCAACCTCGTGGGGAGAGTACATTCGCTTGGCAGAGGAGGAAGCGAAGTGGGAGGAGTCCGAACGCTTGAAGCAGCAGCTGGACGAATTGCTGCCCGGCGTGCGTGACACGATTTTCGAAGAGAAATTTGCTCAGCTGACACCGACGGAACAGAGGCTCTTGAAGGCCGGCGAGTTCGAGCGAAACGAGTTTGTCGACTACACGAATGCAGTCTTCAAAACGCAGATCTCGACCCGCGAGATTGCCGAACGTGCCGATCCCGAGTTGCGGGCCGAGGCCTACCGGATCGCCGATGCAGCCAACACGACGGCGGTTACTGCGGACCGTATCGACCGTTATCGAAGAAACGTCAACTACGAGTACTGGCGTACCCGCTGCGATGTGGAACAGCTGGCGGAAACGGTGGCGGCCAGAAAGCACGCGTACTTGGCCAACCAGCACATGGATGAAGCGCGGATTGCCAAAGCGCGCTCGGAGTTCGAATCGGCCTGGGACAACTGGGCTGCGATCTTTGAGGACCATCCAGAACTGGTACAGGAGCTGATGGCTGACGACCTGATCGATGATATCAACCGCTACCGCGACCTCCTCTCTCAATTCGAGGAGGAACTGCCGGAAGACTTCAAGTTGATGAAGATCGTCGAGTTTCAAGAGTCGGGCGTCGAAGACATGGATGAAGAGTTGATCCAGACGAGCGAAGGCGCCAGCGCCCCCGACTGAGTGCAGCAAAGTAGCAGGCACGCACGTCCTGCCGCCCAAAGTAGCAGGCACGCTCCGCGTGCCGTCCGCTCGTTAACCCGGATTATTCATGAAGATCGTCGCGAGAGGTTGTAAGTACGTTCGTGGCAAGGAAGGCGAGCAATTCTTCCGCAGGCGTATTGAAGCAATACGTCGAGGGAGAATTGTGAAGCATGACGACGCCAAGGATGGACTTACGACCTCGCAGCAGATCGCTCATGAATAATTCGGGTTAAGAAAGCAGGCCCTCTGGTTACGGCACACGGAGTGTGCCTACTACCGTGCAGCAACCCTCATCGCCCCCTGCTCTCTCGACTGCCTTTTCCCTTTCGAACCTCCTCTCCGGAGGGCGTGCCGCAGCCCGGCTACGACGGTGGCCGAAATCAGGTAAGCTGACAATTTGCCACGCAACGAACCGCAGGACGAAGCTATGGAATCACCGCCCATTCGGCGTGCGTTGATCAGTGTCAGTGACAAGCTGGGCTTGGGCGAGTTCGCCGGATCGCTGGCAGCTGCCGGCGTCACCCTCTACAGTACCGGCGGCACTCGCCGTTTCTTGGAAGCGCAGGGAATCGAGGTGAGGGACGTTTCGGCCTACACTGGGTTTCCCGAGATGATGGACGGGAGGCTCAAGACGCTCCATCCAAAGGTGTTCGGCGGCATTCTTTGCCGCCACGATCGCCAGGACGACCGGGAGGCCCTGGCGGAACATCAGATCGAGTCCTTCGAGCTCGTCGTGGTCAACCTCTATCCGTTTGAAGCCACAGTTGCCCGCCGTGGTGTAACCGTGAATGAAGCGATCGAACAGATTGACATCGGGGGACCAAGTTTGGTGAGGGCTGCGGCCAAGAACCATGCTTTTGTGACGGTCGTCACGCAGCCGGAACATTACACGGCCGTGCTCGCAGAGATTCAGCAGGAGGGCCGCACTTCGCACGAGCTGCGTCGGCAGTTAGCCGCCGAGGCATTTGCGAGAACCGCATCGTATGACGAGGCAATCGCCGGTTACTTTGTCTCGTCAAGCAGCGACGCCTCGTCAAGCGACGACTCATTTTTCCCACCTGAGCTGACTTTGCCGCTGCGTCGTAAGTCGGTCTTGCGTTATGGCGAGAATCCACATCAATGCGCTGCCATCTACGAGCATGCAGCGGACGATCGTCCCGGCATCGTGTCAGCGCGGCAACTCAACGGCAAGGAGCTATCTTTCAACAACCTGTTGGACTTGGACAGCGCACTGAACATCGTGCGGTCGTTTGTCGATCCCGCAGTTACGGTAATCAAACACAACAACCCCTGTGGAGCTGCTGTTGACGCGGCGCTCGCCGAAGCCCTGCGGAAAGCGATGGAAGGCGATCCGGTCAGCGCGTTTGGATCTGTCTTAGGTTTCAACCGCTTGCTGGATGTTGCAGAAGCGGAGTTCCTCGCACAGCCGGGGTTGTTTGTCGAGGCGATTGTGGCTCCCGGTTTTTCACCAGCAGCTGTAGAAATCCTGACGACAAAGCCCAAGTGGCGCAACAACGTTCGCCTCATGGAGGTCGGCACCGTCGACCAGCCGTCGGGCGAACAGCAGTATCGGTTCGTAGGTGGAGGCCTACTGGTTCAAGATGCCGATGTGGAAACCGATCCGGAAGACCAGTGGAGAGTGGCTACCGAACACCATCCCTCGGACAAACAGATGGAAGAACTCCGCTTCGGCTGGGCCATAGCGCGCCACGTGAAGTCGAACGCCATCGTGCTTTCGAGAGACCGCGCGGTCTGCGGAGTTGGAGCGGGGCAGATGAGTCGAGTCGATTCGGTCGATATCGCGATCAAGAAGGCAGGCGACCGAGCCGCCGGATCGGTCCTCTCCTCGGATGCCTTTTTTCCCTTCCCCGATTCGATCCACAAGGCGGCACTTGCCGGTGTTGGGGCCATCATCCAACCGGGCGGATCCAAGAAGGACAATGAAGTCGTGGCCGCTTGCAATGAACACGGCATGCCGATGATCTTCACCGGGCGAAGGCATTTCAAACACTGATCCAATCTGCTGGGCGCCGAGCGCTGCGAATACGTCTGGCTCGAAGTTCTAAAACTCGGCAATGTCTACATCACCTAGATCGACTAAATGGAGTCAGACGTAGCTTGACCACGATTCTCGACAAGATCGTTATCGCCAAACGCAAGGAGATTGTGGCTGCGAAGCAGAGGCGGCCGGAAGCCGAGCTTCGCGAACGGCTGGACGAAGCCCCGCCACTGCGAGGGTTCTTCCGCGAGTTGGCGGCGGAGGGGCCCATTCGGTTGATCGCGGAAGTCAAGCAGGCAAGCCCGTCCAAGGGGATCATCCGAGAGGACTTCGACCCCGTGAGTATCGCTCGTTCGTACCAGAACCACGGGGCGAGTTGTTTAAGCGTGTTGACGGATGAGGGCTTCTTCCGGGGCCATCTCGACGATCTCCGTGCAATTCGCCGCGAGGTCTCTATACCGATTTTGCGGAAAGACTTTATCCTCGACCCTTATCAGCTCGTCGAGGCCCGCTTGGCAGGCGCGGACGCAGTCCTGCTGATCGCCGAGTGCCTCGACGATGGCACCTTGCAGCAGCTGCATGCGGAGGCGATCGAGCTTGGCATGGCAGCGCTGGTTGAATTCTACGAGCCGGAGAACCTGCCGCGTGTCATTTCAGCGGGAGCAACTCTCGTCGGCGTGAACAACCGCGACTTGCGGACGTTTGATGTCGATCTGGACCACACGATTCGGATGAAGGAACAGATCCCAGCGGGGTGTGTGGTAGTGGGTGAGAGTGGGATTCGCTCGCGGCAGGACGTCGAACGGCTCGAGCAGGCTGGCATCGATGCCATTCTGGTTGGCGAGCACCTAATGTCTCATCCAGACGTGGGGGCTGCGGTCGATCTGCTGTTGGGTAAAACGTAGCGAAAACTGCCATCAAACTGGCATGTTAGACCAGCGTTCTGGCGATCTTTCGCCCGGTGACGCTCAGCGGATATTCGTTAAGTTGCTCCGCCTCGACCCATCGGCTCTGATTGCCTCGCAACGGTCCCTTCTTAAAGCGCCCCTCGTAGCAAACTAGAGTGATACGGAAACGGGTAACGCCGTGTTTGATCGTCGCGAGTTGTGGTCCGGGCGCGATCGTCACGCCGGTCAGCCGCTGGACGTTGGCAGCGAGCTGATGTGTCGGATCGGTACTCTGCTCCAGGGGAAAGCGCGGGAAATCCCAAAGGCCCGCCCACCGCTCATTGTCACCACATCGCCGTAGCAACACCCTGCTGTCGCGGCGGATCACGACACACGCTTCGCGCACCAACTCGTACTTTTTCCGACGCCGGGCAACGGGGATTTTTGCTTGTAGTCCCCTCGCTTTGGTCGGGCAAAGCGGCGCGACCGGGCAGCTTCCGCAATTTGGTTCACGCGGCGTACAGATCAAGCTCCCCAGTTCCATCAGTGCTTGATTGAAGTCTCCTACTTGCTTCCTGGGTAAGATCGATTCGGCGAACTCCCACAACCGATGCTGGCCGGTACTGCCTACGGGGTCGTCGCGCATCGCCAGCAAGCGGCTAAACAGGCGGACTGTGTTTGCTTCCAGCACGGGTTGCCGGTCATCCCAGGCGATCGACAGAATGGCTCCGGCCGTGTAGCGGCCGATTCCTGGCAGCGCACGGGCGTCTGCCGGGTCGCGCGGAAATCGGCCGGCGTGCTCGGTGGCGATTACTTTCGCTGCCCGCAGCAGCTGCCGCGCACGCCTGTAGTAACCTAAGCCTTCCCAGAGCCGCAGAACTTCCTCCTCGTCGGCCTCAGCAAGCGCTACGACCGTGGGGAAAGCGGCTACGAACCGCTCAAAATACGGGACGACTGTCTCGACCTGAGTCTGTTGCAGCATGATCTCGCTGACCCAAATGAAATACGGGTCTTTAACACGCCGCCAGGGCAGATCCCGCGCCTGACGACGAAACCAGGCCAACAAACGTCGGCGAAATCGTTGTTTCCAGCTTGCGTCGGGTGGTGGCATGTTCGTTCCCAAAGCGGTCGGCCTGTTGCCGGCCGGCGTTTCTCCTGCTTGCGTCACGGCCGGGCGCCGATTACTTGACCCGCTAGCTCCGGCACAATCAAGAACTGATAGATCGCGTAGAAATGACAAGCACTTCCGCCGACAACAAACAGGTGCCACAGGGCGTGCAGGTATGGGGCGCGGTGATCGATCTTCAAAAACAGCGTTCCGAGCGTGTAACTCAATCCACCGACTGCCATCCAGAACAGCGTGCTGGCCGGGACCTCTCGGAACAAGAACGCGGCTGGTATCCAACCGAACAGGATGTAGCTATGCGTCTGCATGTTGTTGACACGGTGCCGTACGACAACCTTCGAGAAGAACCCCGCCCCCGCGGCCAACCACAGCGCGGCCAGGCCAACTTGGCGAGCGGGAGGGACCAGGGCCGCCCACGCGAACGGTGTGTAGGTCCCGGCAATCAGGAGGTAGACCGCGCCTTGATCCCAGGCCCTCAGCCGATCCTGCATCCGCGATCTCTTCACCAGATGTGACAACGTCGAGAGCGCGTACAGTCCCACGAGCGTGACAAGGAAAACACTGCAGGAAAAGAGCGTCCCTAAACGCAGCAACGAGGCGGAACGGGCAACCAGCAGCGCGCCCATGATACTCAGGATGAACCCAAGTGCATGGGTTAGGCCATTCGCTATCTCCTCGGCGACCGAACGCTGGGGAGCGTCATTCGAGTATGCCGTCAACTTCGCGTCACAGCCTCCTGCAAGATTCCGTGTCCTTGGCATGGCCTGAGCGCAGCGCCAAGTCAATGGGAACCCGAAGCGTTAGTCTTGATGTTGCGCTTCCGCCGGGTGGCAGGTGAAAGCGCCGGGTACTTCGTAACCCGAAGCGTCAGCGAGGGGAGTTTGATGTACCATCGCAAGTTGTTCCCTCGCTTACGCTTCGGGTTCCGATTGATGCAAGAGCCCAACTACAGCCCCCGGCCTTCGACGAGCTGGGTGTAGGCCTCCGCGAGTGAGCGGACCACGGCCTCCGCGTCCAGCTGAAAATGTTCCCGGGCAAAGGACTGGTTTCCCGCCTGGCAGAGAAACCGGTCGGCAGTCCCTAGACGCACCAGAGCTGCCTGCGGCTGGGGCTGGTCTGCCAACCATTCCGCCACGGCACCACCCAAGCCGCCCAACACACTATGTTCTTCCAGCGTCGCGACTAACTTTGCGGCGCGGAAGCACTCTTTAAGCAACTCGTCATCCAGCGGCTTGACTGTGTGCAGGCTGACGACTCCCGCAGCTATTCCTTGCGTCTGCAAGCGGTCGGCCGCCTCGACGGCAATCGGCAGGAGATTGCCTGTACTGACAATGACCATTTCCCTTCCCGGCCGGATCTGGATGCCCTGCCCGATGTCAAAAGCCGGTTCGCACGCATGCACTTCTGGCTCTCCCTTCTTTCCCAAACGAAGGTAGGCCGGCTGCGAACCACGAAGCAGCGCTTTGACCGCCGCTCGCACTTCCCAACCATCACCGGGACAGACAACTTGCAAGCGGGGAAGCGCTCGCAACATCGCGATGTCCTCGCAGGAATGGTGCGTTGCCCCGAGAGACGCGTACGACAGTCCGCCACCGACACCCACAATCAAGACGGGCGCATTGTGATAGCAGACGTCGACTCGTATCTGCTCCAAGCAGCGAGCTGTGATAAACGGCGTGATGGTATAGACGACGGGACGCATACCGCTCAGCGCCAGCCCGGCTGCGACGCTCAGCATATTCGCTTCGGCAACTCCGCAGTTGAAGAATCGCCCCGGACACCGGCGTTTGAAGTCGTCAAACATTCGGTTTCCGATGTCACCCGACAACAACACGACGCTGGGATCGTGAGCCGCCAGGTCGGTCAATTGGGCTGCGAAGGCGTTGCGCATAGTCCAGTATGTTTCGGCTGCGGTTGTTTCAAGCTGACCTCAGCTCCGCGAGGGCATCTCGCAACTCTGTGGCGTTGGGGATGCGGTAGTGCCAGTTGTTGTCGTCCTCCATGAACGAGACTCCTTTCCCTTTTACCGTGCGGGCGACGATGGCGGTTGGCTTGCCGGCTTCACGAGGGTCGGGCCGCATGGCGGTCAGCAGCTGGTCAAAGCAATGGCCGTCAATCTCTGTCGCAGACCAGCCAAAGGCGCGCCATTTGTCGACCATCGGGTTGATCGCCATGATCTCCTCGCTACGGCCCGTCGCCTGCCAACGGTTGTAGTCGACCACAACCCACACGTTGTCCAACTTCTGGGCGGCTGCAAACATCGCCGCCTCCCAAACGGAGCCCTCGTTGCATTCACCGTCGCTCATGACGACGAAGACCCGATAGTCGTGCTGCTGGAGGCGTCCGGCAAGTGCCATTCCGAGGCCGAGCGACAAGCCGTGGCCCAGCGATCCGGTGGCCGCTTCTACTCCAGGCACAGCCCCTGGAGCGGGCTGCTCAGGAAGAACACTGCCTGGCTGGTTGTAGGAATCCAGTAGGGCTGGATCAAAGAAACCGCGCTCCGCCAGCGTCGCGTACAAGGCCGCGGCCGCGTGCCCCTTGCTGAGAATAAACCGGTCGCGGTCGTTGGAACTGGGAGAAGAAGGGTCGATGCGCAAGGCCGCAAAGTAAGCGGACACCAGGATGTCGACACAGGACAGCGCGGAGCCCAGGTGCGGAGCCTTTCCTTGATGGGACATCTCGATGACTCGCGCGCGCAGCTTCCTGGCCACGTCGGCCAGTTGGTCCAAATCGCGATCCGTTCCCGGCGAAGGCACCATAAGCTAACTCAGTTTAAGGTTCTTCATGAGCTCGACGTTGTAATAGCGATCATCTGATAGCGCGTCGGGAACACGCCCTGCGTGGAAAGCCTCTACGAGATCGCTTGCAGCTCTGGCGATGTCGTGGCACGGCTCGAAGTTCAAAACCCTCCGGATCTTGTCCGAGCAAATGTGATACGAGCGGTGGTCGTCGGACGGAGTCGTCACGATCTCGACGTCACCAACGACGTGCTTAACCAAGTCGGCAATCTCTGCAACCCGGTGGTTTTCATATCCCACGTTGAAAGTCTCTCCATCGATCGCATCGGTAGGCCACTCGAGCGAACGGACATACAAGTCCGTCATGTCTTCGATGTGCAGGTTGGGCCGCATCTGCTGCCCACCGAAAACTTTAATCACGCGGTTGTGGTAAGCGTGGTTGGTTAGGATGTTGACGGTCAGATCGAGCCTCAACCTTGGTGAATACCCACAAACCGTAGCTGGCCTCAGCACCAAGGTCGCGAAACCCGGTCGCCTGTTTTCGTTCAGGACATCTTCGCAGAGCGCCTTGTACTTGGAGTAGTCTGTCAGCGGCTCGAGCGTCAGGTCTTCGGTGACGTTCGGCGTGTCCTTGATACCGTAGACACTTGACGAGGAAGCATACACAAATCGCGCTACGCCGCTACGGCGCGCGACATCGACCAGGTCGAAGAAAGCATCGTAGTTTATCGACTTCCCCAACTCAGGATCCAGATCGAAGCTAGGATCGTTGGAAACACACGCCAGATGTATCACCGCATCGCAGCCAGGAATACTCTGTTCCAGAAGTTCCCGATTCCGAATGTCGCCGCGCACGATCTCAAAATTGGGGTGGTCGCAAACCGACTCCAAAGCTGCGTCGCCAAAAATGCACCAGTCCAGCACCCTGACAGCGAACCCCCCAGCCAGCAACTTCGGCGTCAGCACGGAGCCCACATAACCGGCGCCCCCAGTAACAAGTACGCGTTCTATTTTTGCCATTCCTGACTAGTGCCTCCGCTCTCGTAGAGTCAATCTGTTCGCACCGGACGGGAAACCGGTTCATTTGAAAATTGATTCGATGTGCCTTTTCAGTGAATCGCGGTCGATACTCCGCGAGTTACCCAGCGTCGCGACTGCCTCCGCTCCCGCCACGTTTCCGAGAAAGGCGAGAATCTCAAGGGGCGCTCGGAGCACAGCACACAGCGCCGAGATCGCGAAGAAGGCATCTCCGGCACCAACGCGATCCACCACGTTTGTCGCCAAGGAAGAAGCCCGGTGGTAGCCCGCCCGGGGATCGTAGCACAGACATCCTTGCTTGCCCAATGTCACCACGATGGCCTGCGTTTTCAACCGGTTCCCCACCTGGGCGAGTTGATCCTGCAAGTTTCCAGTTTGACTTCGACACTCCAACTGCAATTCGCGTTCAGCGAGAGCTACGTAGTCGGCACGAGGATACTTCGATATCGTATGAAACCCTGTGTTCGCCGCGTTGGCTTGGGTGTTGACAGCCAGGAAAGGCGGCGCCTGGGTCAGCAATCGCACGACACTTTCCGTCAACATCTGATGGCCGTAATCCGCCACGAGCACCATGTCGTAGTCGTTCAACTGTTGCGACAACATCTCGCGCAACGCGTGTTCCTCGTCTTCGAGCAAGGGAGCTTCGCTCAGAAAGTTGATGGCGAAAAGCGGCGTTCCGAAATACGATTCACGATATCTCCGCTTGATGATGGTCGGAGAACCTTGTTTGCACAGGAAACGCGCCTGGACGTTGTCCGCCAGTTGCGTCTCCAGCCACTCCTCTTCGGAGTTGTGTTGTCCTAGCATCGACAACAGATCGACTCGCTGGCACATCGCAGCCAGGTGATTTGCAATGGCGATGGCGCCGCCTGCGAACCGATCGTGGGAGTCGTAACGCGTGGCTAGGATGGGGGCTTTCGCAGAGCGGCCAATTGCCGAACACGAGTAGTACTCGTCGATGATCGTCTCGCCGACGACCAAGACTCGCACATCCATCGTACGATCCAGCCAACCCAGAACGTCATCCAGACAAACGCGTTGCCGCAGCTCACGAAGATAGAGTTCGGTCTCTTCCTCGAACGGTGTTAGGTACTTATTTAGCAGGTGGGAGGAACTCGAAGTCACCTCCTCGATGAACTCGACGCCCGCACCTGCATCCCGCGCCGCCTCTTCTTCCGCCAGTAGCTCGGGTGTCTTATGTTCGCGAAACTCGACCCCCTTGGCATAGACATCCGGCCTCAAGAGCCGGATCGCTTCACAAGCCGTCTGCCACTCGTTGATGGCGACATAGTCGACGCAGTCCAGTGCCGCCAGCGCGTCGGCTCGCAGCTTCTCCTGGAAGGCCGGCCGGTGGGGCCCCTTGTTGACGTAGTGGTCCGGCGTGATCGTCACAATCAGCAGATCGCCCAACTGGCGTGCGTGCTGCAGATACCGAATGTGGCCAATGTGCAAGAGATCGAACACGCCGTGGCAGTGAATCACGCGCTGGGCGGCGGAACCGCTTGCGGATCGAACTTCCTGGAGCCGCCGGGCAAGTTCGTCGAGCGACAAGATCTTCGGGCTCATTGCCATGACCGACCAATCAGAGATAATCGCAAGAGACGACTCAACCCTCTAGTGTGCAGTAACTTGCGGTGCTTTTCCAGCAGGCCTCGCTGGGGCCGGCCGGAGACTTACAGGCGAACGGCCGTTCGGCCTACGGTAGATCGCTCATGAATAATCGAGGCCGCCGGACGAACTACGAAGGGTGGTCGCTCTGTCGTTCAGCGAGGCGAGGTCGTTGGACACCTTGGAAGCACGAGTGCTGATCTCGCCAGGAGCCAATAGATGGACATCGCGCTCGCGATACTACTGATACTGGGTGTGTTAGCTGTTTGGTCTTCGAACCTGGTTGGCATGCCGGGCAACTGGTTGATTCTCGCCGTCGCGATGCTCTACGCCTCGTTCGTGCCTGTTGGGTCGCGGTTTGATGTAGGCTGGGGCATTCTGGCTGCGCTGCTGTTGCTGGCGGGCATGGGGGAACTGGTGGAGTTTCTGGCCAGCGCTTTGGGTGCTTCGAAAGCCGGTGGCAGTCGCCGCGGGGCCGTGCTGTCCATGGTCGGATCGCTCGTCGGCGCCTTCGTTGGCTTGTTTGCAGGAGCCGTGGTCCCCATTCCAGTCATCGGGCCCATCATCGGGGCCCTCGTTTGCGCCAGCCTGGGTGCCCTGGTCGGCGCGGTGCTCGGTGAACAGTGGAAGGGCCGTGATTTGGACAAGAGCTTTCGGGTCGGCCAGGCCGCCTTTTGGGGCAGGTTGATCGGTACGGTGGGCAAGATCGTGCTCGGTGCCTACATGGTTGTGCTGGTGATCGTCGGCGTCGTGTTCTAAGCTAGAGCTAGGGCTCCGAACTCCTCGCCGCCGAGGTCTCGGGGTTAACGACCCGCCCGTTGACAGATGAAGAACGGGCCACGATAACAGCTCGACCGTCTATGCCTGGCCTACGTCTCGTACATCTCTTGGTGATGCTGACAGTTGTGACGTCGGAAACGTCGCGGGCCGAGTCTCCGCAGGACCAACGTGCGGCCCGAGGATACCGCTTGTTGCTTGACAAGCCATACGTGCCGCCCTATTTCGACCAAGAGACGATTGACAACGTATGGCGTGCCTGGCCCGAGCCGTTGAAGACGGCTGCCGCGAAAGCTACCCCCGCCGAGCGGCGGCGCATGACCTTCGAGCGGTACGGACTTACCGCCCGCCCGCAGCAGCCGGACGCGCCCGTTGACGATGCCGGCAAGCCCCTCCAGTTCGTCGTGGACGCGGCGGATAATTGGACGCCCAACTGCTTTACCTGCCACGGCGGCAGCCTGTTAGGTACTCCCCACCCCGGTGTTCCCAACGCCGACTACGCGCTGCAGACGATGATCCAGGAAACTCGCCTGACAAAGCTGCGGCTGCGCAAGCCGATGATGCCGATCGATCTGGGTGCGTTTGTGATGCCTTTGGGCACGACCGTCGGTACCACCAATGCCGTGATTTTTGGCGTCGCGCTGGCAGCCGATCGAGACAAAGATCTCAACCTGCGGCCCAGTGGGCAAACACCCAAGTTCGTCCATCATGACATGGACGCACCTCCTTGGTGGCACTTTCGCAAAAAGAGCCGCCTGTATCTCGACGGTTTTGCAGCCAAGGGACATCGCCCCTTGATGCAGTTTGCCTTGGATCACACCAACGGTCCGGAAAAGTTCAGGGAGTGGGAGGACGACTTCCGTGATATCTTCGCGTACCTGGAGTCGCTTGAGGCGCCGCGATACCCGTTTTCTATCGACCGCCGACTCGCCACCGCTGGACAAGAGCCCTTCGAGCGGGTCTGTGCAGAATGCCACGGAACCTACGGAGACGAAGAATCCTATCCCCATCGCGTGATTCCTCTCGAGGAGATTGGGACCGATCCCGCGCGATTCGACGCACTGACCGACGAGCACCGCGCGCAATACCGGCGGAATTGGTTCTCGCATTACGGCCAAAAAGAGGTCATTACCTCCCCGGGCGGCTACATGGCCCCACCGCTAGACGGCATCTGGGCATCCGCTCCTTACCTTCACAACGGCAGCGTGCCGACACTGTGGCATCTTCTCGAAGCCGATGCGCGGCCCCTCGTTTGGAAACGCGACCCGGCAGAATACGACCAAGATCGTGTCGGCTTCAGAATCGAAGAATACACGGACGTGCCCAAGGTTGGTCCGGTGGCGGAACGCCGCCGCTACTTCGACACGCGGCGTTTCAGTAAGAGTGCCGCCGGCCATCGCTTTCCAGAACAGCTGACCGGCGAAGAGAAACGAGCGGTCTTAGAGTATCTGAAAACGCTCTGAGTGGAAGCGGCAGCTGCCTACTTTACAACATCAGCCGCTGGGCGTTAGCCCACGGTTCCCATCGTAAGCAGCACCATCGTAAGCAGCACTCGGATGTGTTTCGGCTCGGCAGGAGCCTCGCCCTCCCGAGCTGTAAGCTGTAGGCCGGAACAAGCGGCGGAAGGGATGACGATTCTCTAACCCGACGTGGCCGCCGCGCCGTTCCGGCGCTAGCGGAGCGGTTGCACACGGCACCAAGCGTCAGCCAGCACCTGCCGGAACGGCGCGGCAGGAAGTCCGACGCGCATGGATAGCTGCTAGCGCCGCTTGTTACGGCCTACTTCTGCCTACTTTACAACATCAGCCGCTGGGCGTTAGCCCACGGTTCACCAAACCGGATGCTAACGCATGCCGGCTGATCTGTGGCCGAAGAGCTGTAGCTGTAGGCCGGAACAAGCGGCGGAAGGGATGATGATTCTCTAACCCGACGTGACCGCCGCGCCGTTCCGGCGCTATGTATTCGCGGATTTCACGCGCGATGGCATCAGCTGCGGTCCAGGATTCGTACGCGCCCGGTACTCAGCTCGTACACGGCCGAGACCAAGACATCAGTCTCACGAAGCTGAAACCCCTCGACTCTGGGGTCCAGCTCCTTGAGCTTCGTGGCCGAGTTTCTCACGTTCGCTGCGACGGCGGCTGCTAACTGCGACTCTTTTCCAGCCGTCGGGTCGGGATGGCCCGTGTGGACAAGATCCAATAGCTCGCGGACCCCTTTCGGCTCTTGGTCGCGTTTCTCTTTCGGCAACATTGCCGCCGTGACGGCACCACAACCCTCGTGACCCAATACCATGAACAGCGGTGTGCGCAAGTGATGTTGGGCGTATTCAATGCTGCCGATGCCATATCTCGTTACGACATTGCCGGCCACCCGAATGGTGAAGATATCGCCGAACCCCTGGTCGAACAGCAACTCTAGCGGAACGCGAGAATCGCTACAGGCGAGGATGGTGACGAACGGCTGTTGGCCGGTCCGAAGTCGCTTCAGCCAGCCCTCCGTCATCCTCGGGTGTTTGGACTTGCCGCTGACGAACCGCTCGTTACCGTCCATCAGCATCTTTAAGGCTGCCTCAGCATCCATGCTGCTTCCCTCGGGCGACTTGGCATTGGTACTGGACGACGTCGTCCATGCTGTACTGATGGCAGTTGCGCCCAGCAGAAAGGTGCGGCGTTTCATACTCTCGGACTCGTTATGAGTTGATCGTTCACAAAGCCGATTCCCCGGTTACAAGCGCCCTGACGCAGCGCCCTTCAGTGCTGCCTAGCACCGTGCACATCGTAACCCGATGCGTCAGCGAGGGACTGTCGAGGTTGTCCTCTCGCTTACGCTTCGGGTACGAACCGACCGTTCGAATCTTGCCTCGCCTGTCTCCACACGGATGCTCAACAACCATCGCTCACCGGCTCGGGGTGATCGCAGCCTTCGTCTCTGACTTCGCCTCTCACGGTACCCTGGCTGTCCAGGAAGTGCAGCATCAACTGACCAACTACTGAGTGATAGGCGGCGGAACTTGCCATATAGCCCCGCAGGAAGTTCGCCGCCCCGGGGCTTTCCGGTAGGGCGCTCGTATCCTCGGGGGAGCGATCGATGTCGGCGGCGGGCAAGCCCGCCGAGTTGATCGCTACCGGCCCAGCCAGGAAGGTGGGGTATACCTCAAATGCCGGATCAGAGGCATAACGCGGCAGGCGGACGGGACGAACCGGATCCCACTTCGGATCGCGGGCGTTCCACTGATTTAGCATCGGGTCTTTCCGTTCGAGGCGGATGATGTACGGATTATCCCAATTCGCCTCAGGTGTCGCCGAGCTATCTGGTTTTCTTTGCAGTTCATCAACTTGCTGGTGCGTTCTTTGAGGCAAATCCAACTTGCCGGATTGGCTGTTCGTCGGGACCCGCGCATCGACCGATCTCAAGACGCTCAACTCACCGTTTGTAACGACGTATCCGATCGCGGCGACAGCTACAAACATCACCGTGGTTCCGAATCGAACTGCCATCATCCGCTGCATCCAACATCTCCGCTTCAATCCGCGCCTCGTGATGCGAAGCACCTTGCTCAGGGCTCGTGGGGCACGGCTCCGCTCTTTGCTGCCGAGAAGAGCACCAACCTTCACCACCGAAGAGTAACGCGAGCCAATGGAATGCGGTATGAAGAAATCTTGCACTGGTGGCAAACAAAATATGCGAGCGCACTAGCTAGCCGGCGAAGCGACAGAACACACCGATTGCCTGAACGACTCAATGCCCTTGGACCGCGGCTCCCCAGAGAACTACCGCACCGGCCCATCAAGCTGGAACAACTCGCCAGTCGCTAGTCCTGACGATCCGAGCTCAATGGGCCATAGACCCGTGCCAGCTGGTCTGCATTGCGATGCATCACCTGCAGCCAGTCACCGTCGTCTGGCGTATTTCCGCAGGGATCGAACACAACGCTCTCGACGCCGAGCGCCGCCAGTTGCTGGACGCTTTGAGGAAGCGGCTGACCTTCCCAGATCATCCATTGCGCTGAATGGCTAGACACTAGGCGGCGGAAGTCCCGCCACGCCCCCGACGACGGAGAAGATCTAGGCTCCCAGTGAACGCTTTCCGCGTTGAGTCGATATCGACGCACTAAGTACTGAAACACGGGATGCGAGAAGACAATGGGCTGCGAGGCCGCGTCGCGGGTCGCGCGTTCGAGCCTCCCGTCAAGCGCCTCCAAGTCCGAGCGCAGCGATTCGTAGTTACGCTCGAAGACGTCCTGGTGTGCAGGCCACGAAGTCACAAAAGCGTCTCGAATTGCACTTGCTTGGGCGATGGCCAACGCAGGATCCAACCAGGTGGTGAACGCGACCCCCTCGTGGACGTGTGCTTCGCCTGCGCCGTGACTGTGAGTGACGGCGTCCTGCGCCACGATCAACTGGCTCTCGATGGCCTGCGAAGTGTTGACGAGTTTCACTGCTGGCAGCGTGACCGTCCCAACCCACTTGGCGTAGGAGGCTCCGTTGAGCAGGATCAAGTCCGCTTGCTGGTAGGCCGAAACAGCCTCCGCCGGCGGCCTCCAGTAGGCCGGGTCCTCGTCGGGTGGAGCGGGAAACACGACGTGGACGTGATCGCCGCCAATCCGTTCCGCGAAGTACTTGAGGGGATAGTTGACCGTGTAGATCGTCGGCTCTGTCCTGGGGTTGCTGCCCGCGGTCTCCTTGCCAGCCTCACCGCAGCCTGACAGCGACAAGACCGCGAGAACAAAAATCCTAGTTAACCTAGACACGGACAACCTCCCAGATAACGCTCACTCAACTCACGACATTTGCATGATCAGACGCGTAGCCAACACCGCGAACCAGGACGTCACCAGCGCCAGAAAGGCGGCCGCGCCCAGCCCCAGAACGAACACGCCCAGAACTTCCGCCCCGACAACCGACGCGATCCGTTGCCGTGAGCCACCGATCTTGGCCATCGTCTCGAGTTCCCGGCGACGCAACTGAACAGACAACAAGAACACCAGCGACATCATCGAAAGCGCCGAAAGCCCCACGATCAGCACCGCGATGGTGACGTAGCGCCCTACCGTAAATACGGTAGCCAGCAGCTCCGCCATCACGTCCGCAGGACGGACGATTTGTACCTGCTCGTCTTCGCCCAAATAACGTCCTTGCAATAGCGCGCCAGCCTTCTCGTCCTTTGGAACTGCGATGATAGCGGTTACCGGAAACGTTGCCAGATCCCCGTGAAAGTGAAACGTCGCGGCATTTTCCGAAGTAATCTCGTTGTACTGCAGGACCAACGCATTCGCGATGACTTGGTCGCCTTCTTGGCTGAGCAGACCTTCGGCAGCTTCCGGCCACTGGAGGTCTTGGTGTCCATGCCCGAGGCCTTCGATGATCCACGTTGTCTTGAGATCCACGAACACGGTCCTGTCATCCGGAGAATCGCTGGGACTAAGGATGCCGACGATGCTCATCTTCAGCGGGTAGACGCCGGCGATATTGAAAATATCCTCCGCCGAAGACAACAAGTGATCCCCCACTCGCAGATCGTCTCGGCGGGCCACCTCGCTGCCAACAACGCATTCCCCCAGCATCGCCATCAGCCTGCCTTCGGCTAGTTCCAGCCGCCGAAACTCCAAGTAGCTCAGTGTCGTACCAACGATCGGGCCGTGCCGCGTACGAAATCGGGCGTAGACCGGAATTGCGGTGGCGAGCCCGGAGTCCTCGATGCGCGTGAGCTGGGCGTAGGGAACGGATGCGGGTTCGTCCGTCTCAAAATAGAGCGACCGCAGCACAAGCTCTAAGGGGCTACCTTTGGCGCCGACGAGCAATGGTGTGGCTTGAGCCCTGCCACGGAGCTGCTTGGCACTCTGGCGCATCAAGATGTTCAAACCTAGCGGCAAGTACACGATGATCGCCATTGATGCAACAAGCACTACCGTCTTTAGTCGGTGGTAGGCGAGATACCGCCAGGCGAGATAGAGGATGTCCTTCACGGCCCGTCTTCGCCCAAGTCGTGGAACTGACCAACGTCAAACGTCTCATCAAATTGACCGAGCAATCCGTGGTCATGAGTAACCACTAAAAGCGTCGATTTGGTGCGGCGGGCGTAGTCGAAGAGTATGCCTAACACATGCTCCTTGTTGGCGGGATCTAAGTTCCCCGTCGGCTCGTCACACAACAAAAGGGGCGGTTCAAGTAGCAGGGCCCGGCAGACGGCAACACGCTGTCGTTCTCCCTGGGACAGCTTCCGCACATAACGTCGGAGTTTGTCAGCGACACCTAGCTCCCGCGCCAGCTCAGCAGCCCGCTCACGGTTTTGCTGTGCCAACCTAACCCCCGATGTAATGCGGCAAGGGAGCAAGATGTTGTCCAGTACGCTCAAGTGGTCCAGCAATTCGAACTCTTGAAACACCAGCCCTATATGCTTGATCCGAAAGTCTCGGCGGGCTGATTCGTTCAACGCCGACACTTCTACATCGTTCGTCCGCACTCGTCCCGAGTGGGGCACCAGAATGCCTGCGGCCAAGTTCAGCAAAGTCGTCTTCCCGCTGCCGCTAGGGCCAACAACCGCTACTGTCGCACCCGGCAAGACGTGAAATCTCGGCACGGACAGCCGAAAGTCACCGCCACTGTAACGAAATTGGACGTCTTCAATCGAGATCACGGCATGCCGATCTATCGAGGATGGTGCCAAATCACCACGGTCAAGCTATAGTTGTTCGTTCATGCTGACCGACGGCGTAGGAAACTACGATACGTATAGCACCCAAAAAACGTCAAGTATTGCAGGAGTTACCCTTTGCAACGCACTTGGAAGACCCTGGCTGAGGAGCCGCTGATTCTGTTCAGCATCCTCGGCGGTGTTTTTTTCGTGATCTACGGGTTCAGCAAGCCGGCAAGCCAAGTAGAGACGATCACAGTCAGGTCCTCGACTATACGTGCCTTGGAGTCGATGCAACAAGATCTAACCGGGCGAACTTTGACTGACCAAGAGCGCCAAGACGTCGTCGAGGGATTCATCGAAGATGAGGTTCTGATCCACGAAGCGTTTCGGATGGAACTGCAAAAAAAGGACCCCAGAGTCCGCAAACGGCTGCTTGATGTGATGCGATCGACGCTCGACCAGCCCGTCGCCCCACCGACGCGGGCGCAACTACAAGCCTACTTTCGCCAGCATCAGGAGCGCTATACGGTTGGCGAGACCATCACCTTCGACCACGTGTTCTTCTCCTATGACTCCGACGTTGTACCTGAAGACGCCGAGCAGCTGTTGGCCAGCTTAAGTGCGGGCGAGGATCCTACTCAGTTTGGTGACTCGACACTTCTGGGGCGCACAATGCGCAACAAGTCGCAAAAAGAGCTGCAGCGGATGCTCGGCCACGACTTCGCCAAAGAGACCTTCGCGCTGCCCCTCAACCAGTGGCGAGGACCTATCGAATCACGACAAGGGATACATTTCGTCAAGGTCACGGAGAAACGCGCCGCCGTGCCACCCAAGTTTGGGCAGCTAGAAGAATTCCTGCGGCAGGATTGGACATTCCGGAAACGTCGCGAAATACAAACCGAGAAAATCGCCGAAATGCGTCAACGATACCGTGTCGTCTTCCACGAGGAGCGGTAATTTGCGGCACAGAGCGAACACCGTGATCCGCATCGCACTCGGGGTCACGATGCTGTTCGAATGCCTGGTGCACGACGCCAGCGCTGACCAGGTGGGTATCGACAAAGTTCGGCTCGTCGAAGAGACAGCCGGGCAATACGTCCTAGAATTGGATACATCGCCACGGTTCCTTGGTCTCTACCGCACACCGGTATTGCCCGAACGCTTCGAGTGGACGGATGTCAAACGAGAGCGAGAACCTGGTTTTATAGTACTACGATACCGTTTCCGTACGCTCGGCGAGCCGTTGAATCGTGACGACGAATTGCTGCTGCCGTGGGAACGGTCCGGCGCGGCGATCACCGCACGTTGGAGCGACGGCTCTGTCCATCAAAATCTCTTCCTGCGCGACTTCGAAGGGATTCGAGTGCCGCTGCGGATGCTCAGACCTTCTGAGAGCTCGCTCGCGGAACGAGCTCTACGACACCTGCAGATGGGGCTGATGCACGGCTGCCTGAGTTGGAATCATTGGCTGCTGATTGTGGCTCTGGGGCTGTTCGCGCGCGGTTGGTGGCCGATTGGCTTGGTATTATGCGTCGCGGCGGGGCAAGCGGTTGCTCTTGTTCTTGCCGAGCTGGGGGCCTTCGTCGTTCCCGCCGAGGTGGCCGAACTCTGCGTCGTCCTCGTCGCGTTGCTCGTCGCTCGCGCCGCTCCGCTCGCTGCCGCTCAGAGTAGGCGCTTTGCCGCCGTGATGGTGATCCTGGGCCTGCTGCACGGTCTCGGCGTTGCGAAAATGCTGCGTGGCACCGACGCGGCCGGGGTCGAGCTAGTCCAAGGCCTCTTGATGTTCAACTTGGGCATCGACGTCGTCGCTGTGGCCGGAGTGTCTGCCTGCGTGCTCGCAGTTTGGGTGGCGCGCCAAGGTGCGGGCCAAGTCCACGTCAAAGGTAGCCCTCCGAAAGGCGCGCCCGTCGTTGCCGCTTCGATGTCCGCGATCGTCCGCACAGCGGTAGGTGGCGCTGCGTTTGCTGGACTTCTGATTGCTCTTGTGGACGGGACACATTCATGGCCCTCGGCGATCTCCGAGCGGCGGCCGATCGGTCCATCCGAACTTCCTGCAGCTCAGCTATCCATCACACGCGGGCGCCCAAGCCCGGCACGAGCGTTGACTGGCCCGGCCTCGTGCTTCCTTACTGTGGAGCCCTTTCAAGTTCGCTTGGAGGTGCTCCTGCAGGTGAACGAGGCCGGGCTGCGGATCGACTCATCGAACGGACAGATGATCGAGGTTCAGCAGCAGCAGGCCGCTAAACAACAAGTCATTGACCTGATCTCCGACACCACGTCGGTGCAGATTGACGGCAACGACGCCCAGCCGGCCCTGCGGCGCGCGGACTTTGTGACCGTCGAGCCGAACGGTATCTTCTCTCGAGCGATTCCTGTGCCAGAACCGCTCGACGGCGCCATCGTGGGAGTCACCTTTGTCTACGATACCGTCGCCATGGCCAACGAGCTGCAATTCGAGTGGAAGCAATTCTCGCCGGCCATCTCCCGTGTGCCTACGACGACCACCGATCCTTTCGGTGGTAAGCAGCAAACACTCTCCCCAGATCACGCTCGACTGATATGGAAGAACCGCTGGTTGGGATATCAACCGCCGGAGGTCAAGCCGGTCGCGGTAACCAAGCCACGTCTACCGCTGTTCTCCGCGTTATTGGCGGCCGTCGCTGGCAGCAGTTGCTGGATCTTGGTTCGCGGCGGACGCCGAAGGCTGGCAATCTCCGTAGCAGCTGCGCTGTTGACCGCCGCGTTCATCCTCTATCCCTTCGCCCGGGTCTCCATGGCGGCTCCCTTTTTGGGAAACTGGAAACCCTCCCCCGAACAAGCGGCCGACATTCTCGACCGCCTGCTGACCAATGTCTATCGCGCCTATGACATACGTGACGAAGGGGCTATCTATGATCGCCTGGAACGGACAATCACAGGCGAGCAGTTGACGGAAATCTATCTCGCGACTCGCCGCTCGCTGGAACTTGAGAATCGGGGTGGCGCTCGAGCAAGAGTGGATGAGGTCGAGATCGTCGCGGTTCACTCGGTCGACTCAGCCAGCAACGACGGCTATGCCGTGGATCTAAGCTGGACTGTAAGTGGTTCTGTGACACACTTCGGTCACACACACTACCGCCGCAACCGCTACCGAGCGATCGTCACGCTCTTGCCGAGCAACGGTCATTGGAAAATCTGCTCCATCGACATCGGAGAACAACAACGGATTCTGTGACGGGGACTGCTCGCCGTCTCCATCACGTCGTACGACGACTTAAACTCGTGTGCTATATGACGACACGATGACGACACTAGATGACAAAGCCGCTGCGATCGAACGCCAGTCTCTCGAGCTGGGAAAGTGGGGCAACTTGCTGATGGGGATCGCCGGTGTCAGCGCCGCGTACTTCTCTCGCTCCGATGCACTCTTGGTCGATGGACTCTATTCCGGTGTCAATTTCGTTTCGGCGATCGTCGCTGCCAGGGTCAGCGCGGCAGTTCGGCGGCCGGCAGATCGGCGATATCCTTTCGGATACGCTGCCTACGAAGCCCTTTACGTAAAATTCCGTGCCATGGTACTACTGGGTATCATGACGTTCGCGGTCTTCGGTGCCGCGCGGAAAATCGCGACCTACGCCACCGGTGGAAAAGTGCCCGAGTTGGTCTTCGGGCCGATCTTGATCTACGCAGTCGTGATGGTGCTGACTTGTGCTGCGTTAGCTGCCTGGCACTACTACAACTGGCAGCGTTCCGGCCGACAAAGCGAGTTGCTGACAACCGAGAGCAAGGCGGCGGTTGTAGACGGCATCATTAGTAGCGGTGCGGGAGGTGGGCTGTTGGCCGCCAGTTTGCTGCGAGGCACGCTGCTGGAGCCTATAGTACCCATCGCCGACTCGATCGTTGTTCTGTTGATGACCGTATTGATCATTCGGCAACCAGTGTTGATGTTCCTCAGCTCGCTAAAGGAAGTCGCCGGAGGCGCGGCGTCCCCGGTTATGATCGAGCAGCTGAAAGCTCGCCTCGAAAACGCCCCGCCAGCTCGGCCCTTTGAAATGATCGAACTAGCAGTTACCAAGTTGGGCCGCACACATTTCGTCGTTGCCTACTTGAAACCAGAGTCGCCAGTCAGTGGAGCGGAGGCGGACGAAATCCGAGCCGCCATCGAATCAAGCTGCAATGAGGCGCTCGGGGAGGCCAAGGCGGAGGTGATCGTCACGGCCAGTTTTCCGTACCCGTAGCGGCCGGTTCCTGCAAGCAGGCCGCCAAACTCTGGCGAGTTCGGCTACAATCTGAATCAGCCGCTGGGCGTTAGCCCACGGTTTACGCAGAAACTAACACTCCGATGTGGTTCGGCTCGGCAGGAGCCTCGCCCTCCCGAACGACTAACAAGGTTGCGGCAGTGGGCAGGCCACCAAACTCTGGCGAGTTCGGCTACGATCCGAATCAGCCGCTGGGCGTTAGCCCACGGTTCACGCAGAAACTAACACTCCGATGTGGTTCGGCTCGGCAGGAGCCTCGCCCTCCCGAACGACTAACAAGGTTGCGGCAGTGGGCAGGCCACCAAACTCTGGCAGTGGGCAGGCCGCCAAACTCTGGCGAGTTCGGCTACGATCCGAATCAACCGCTGGGCGTTAGCCCACGGTTCACGCAGATACCAGCACTCCGATGTGGTTCGGCTCGGCAGGAGCCTCGCCCTCCCGAACGACTAACAAGGTTGCGGCAGTGGGCAGGCCACCAAACTCTGGCGAGTTCGGCTACGATCTGAATCAGCCGCTGGGCGTTAGCCCACGGTTCACGCAGAAGTGATTCGGCTCCGATGTGATTCGGCTCGGCAGGAGCCTCGCCCTCCCGAGCGACTAACAAGGTTGTGGCATGGCCCGAGGAGTTCGGATCGCTGGTGGAAGCCGACGGGCTTGGTGCGCCGCGGGAATAGGCTAGAATTCTTGCTATCTGAACGCGGACCTGTCGCCGAGAACGTAACCGTCGAATCCGAGCGGAGAACCAGTGTCATGAACGTGCCTCCCAACGCAACGCGTCGCGAATTTCTCCTGAACGCTGCTTCTGCAACGACGGCTGTTTCGTTGGCATCCGTTTCGTCGGCTGTGGGAATCGCTGCTGAGCAGAGCATCTCGCCAAACGAGAAAATCGCCTTGGGAGTGATCGGCATAGGTCCTCGTTGTACGTACGATCTCAAGTCGATGCTGCAGTTCTCGGATATACGTTGCATCGCCATTGCCGAAGTACAGGCTAAGCGTAGGCAAGCCGGCAAGGCGCTCGTCGACCAGCACTATGGCAATCACGACTGCGCTCTTCACCGTGATTTTCGAGACCTCCTTGACCGGAAAGATATCGATGCCGTGCTGGTCGCGACAGGCGACCGTTGGCACGCAGCGGCGTCCATTCTCGCTGCCAAGGCTGGCAAGGACGTCTACAGTGAGAAACCGTGCGGCATTACGATCGCCGCCTGCCAGGAGTTGGCAGACACCATCCACCGTGAACAGCGCGTGTTTCAGGCGGGTACGCAGCGACGCAGCGTTCCCAACTTCCAAAAGGCGGTGGAACTAGCACATACAGGGAAACTCGGAAAGCTCCACACTTTGCACGCTTCGGTCTACATACCGGTGCTTGACAACACCTGGCTTCCCGCTCAACCGCTCCCGCCGCGCGATGTCGTCGATTGGAACCTCTGGCTGGGGCCGGCTCCTTGGCGTCCATTCAACCAGAAGTATGTCGACGGTCGTTGGCGCGGCCAATGGGACTTTGACTCCGGCGCGCGATTGCTTGACTGGGGAGCTCATACGGTCGATCTATGCCAGTGGGCCAACCAAGCCGACGACACGATGCCGATCGAGTACGAGCCGTCGGAGGAGAACATCATTTGCCGCTACGCTAACGGTGTGAAGCTCGTGATCGACTTCCTGGCTGAACCGTTTGGTGATCGTGCGCCGCACTACATCACGCGCCTCGGTACTTGTCCAGTTCGGTTTGTCGGCGATGAGGGCTCCGTCGAGACGGGTGACAGCGGCGAGATCGTTGTATATCCGGAGTCGCTTCAGAAGGAGCTCCCTCGACAGGAGAAACGGGTACGAGGCCTTGACGTTACCGCGCACTCGCGCAACTTCTTCGACTGCATTCGCTCCCGCGGCACAACGGCAGCCAACCCGGATGTCATGCGGAGGTCCCACATCGCCTGTCATGCGGCAGCCATCTCTTGGATCTTGCAGCGCAAGCTGACACTCGACCCCGCAAAAGAGGAGTTCGTCGACGATGAAGAAGCGAACCGTCTGCGGTCTCGAGCAGACAGGGATTGGACAATCTAGCCCGGATTATTCATGAAGATCGTCGCGAGAGGTTGTAAGTACGTTCGTGGCAAGGAAGGCGAGCAATTGTTCCGCAGGCGTATTGAAGCAATACGTCGAGGGAGAATTGTGAAGCATGACGAAGCCACGGATGGACTTACGACCTCGCAGCAGATCGCTCATGAATAATTCGGGCTAGGGCTTTCTCGAAACAAAGTAGTAGGCACACTCCGTGTGCCGTAGCCCACAAAGTAGCAGGCACACTCCGTGTGCCGTAGCCGGCAAGGTAGCAGGCACACTCCGTGTGCCGTAACGGGCGGACGGCTCGCGGAGCGAGCCTGCTACTTTGCGGACGGCCCTTGCAATAAACCTGCTATTCAGTGCGAGAAACGGCAGATAACCAGAGCCTCTTCCACGCTAACCTCAGCGCCCAGTCGTTGCGCTAACTGGACCCGAGCTGGGGCTCCCTCCTTGGAAAACACGATGTAGCGGACACGAGTGTCGGCCAACAGCTGCTGGTATTGCGCTATCTGCTCGTGCCCAAGCGGCGGCAATCCGCGCGATTGTTGTGGCTGTTCGAATTCAGCGTTCAGCAGCCAAAATGGGGTGATCTTGTCGATCTGTTCCGATCGCACCACAAAACTGCGCCATTCAACCGACTTGCGTTGATGGACTGGCTGCGCCAGCAACTTGTTGGACTCAGGCGTGAGGTCCATGATCGCGAAGTCGCCGGTTTCACTCGCCAGCCTCTCGTAGAAGGGATGGACTTTGGGCTCAATCCGCTCAACGGGCCACCGAATCAGATCCTCGAACAACACGAATAGCGCCGCAACTGCGGTGATTGCCAGAGCGGATCGTGGATTCGTCGTCGCGCGACACAGGCCGCGGACGCCCAGCGCAGCCGGCAAAGTGATCATGAGCATGGCCAGCGGAAAGAACCGCGCTGGCTCCCTTCCACCTCGGAAAGGCGGCAGCATTTCGTACAGCGCCAGCCAAGGCATGGGGACCTTCGTCATCCACGTTCCAGTAACCCGCAGGTATGGTCCCAACGAGAGGATGAGAAATGCGAGAAAGGCCAGCACCCAAAACCAACGGCGGTCACGTGCCGATCCCCAACATCCAATCGCAGCCAAGACCAAGGTTGTAAAGTTGAGCGCCGTCTCGCTCCGCATCCCAGTTGTACGACCGTCCCGGTACGATCCGGCGAAAGCGAAGAGGTCGCCGTACAGAGGATGCCCTCGGCTGGGTGTCACCCAGGACGCCACGGCCGGGCTCCAGGCAATCGCCTCATCCACCGGGCAGACAATCGTCTGCCCCCCGGACAACCAATAGACCCGAGCCTGCTCGTAGATCAAAGGGCCTGCAACCAAAATGAAGCAGAAGGCTGCGAAAACCAGACGTGAGAAGTAATCCCTCGTCAACACGCCACGCTCTACCAAAACGAGCCACGCCAAGCGGACGAATGAAAAAAGGACAAGGTACAAGGCATATTCGAGCGACGTGTAGTAATTCAACGCAAGCCACAAACCGAGCCGGAACGCGTTGCGGAAGTTGGGCGATGCTTCCAATCGCAGCAGTGCCAGGACGTAGAAAGGCAGAAACTCCAGCGCCACGACGTGCAGACGTGCTGCATTGAGAAGATGGAACGGCATGAATGCATAGACGAGACCCGCAACCATGGCCCCTGCTCGGCTGCCCGTTACGAAGAGCGCTAGCCGATACGCCCCGAAACCGGAGAGGACAAATGATGCAAACACAATCAAGTTGAAGCTGGTCGCAAGGCCGTCGAGACCGGGACTCAGGAACTGAACCGGAATCGTTGCCAAACTGTAGGGAAGCGGATAGCTATGAAACGCCAGCGATGTTCCTTCGGGATAGAAGATCGCATCTGTCCGTAGCGGACTGTACCCAGAGCCGACGGCTTCCTTCATCCACCAGAAGTTCCACATGAAGATGAAGCTGTCGTGAAAGTCGTAACTCGTCGTATCGATCTGCGTAGCAGGCAGAACGAAGGGCCCGACCATGGCTAGTGAGACTGCCGCGTAGCACAACAGAGGGAGAACCGAGTCGCTCATCCACGTGGGCGATCTATCGGCTGTTTCGTTCATGCGATCTCCGAAGGATGGCACCGATTTGTCGAGGACCATTCTTACTGGCCTCTTTGTGATTGCAAAGGCCTTTCGCTCACTTTGCGCCTAGTCCGGACTGCACAGCTAGATCGGTGTCGCCGGAATACAGCTGACTTTTCGGAGAGCGGGTGTAGCGTAAACATACAGGGCACCAACATCTTCCGGCCATGGCGAGACGTAAATGCTGACAGCGTCACAACTGGTTCGCTTAAGAGTCGTCCGCCGGACATTTACCCAGCCCGCACAACTCACACACTAACTGAGACCCGGCAACGGCGCCATCTCTTTCTGCTGGCAGGAGGGCAGACTCTTGGCCGAACTAGATAGTGGAACCGGGCCACCTCACGAAGGCAACTCTACGGGTAACCGAGATCACGCCGATTCCGCGGACCGTGATGGCCACTCAACCGCTGAGATCGTCATGCTCCACCATCGCCATTCACCAGGCCCTCAGACCAACAGGCCTCTTTCCGTTACCGCGTTCTACGTGGCTGTCGCCTGCTGGCTGCTGCTCTTCCCAGCCTGCGCGGCACCCCACAGAGAATTGGTCAACGACCTGCGGCGGCAAACAAGGTGGGATCGCCTTCCGTCGACCGAAGTAGATGACACTCCTCAGGTCGCTTTGACGTCACACCATGCGGAGCGTGACAGCCGGGACCCCGGCCCAAGCGGAACCGCGAACTCGCGTCTCGTAGCCTCCGCGCCTCCCGCGCAGCAGATACCGTTCGAGGCTCTCCCGCAACTCGAAGCACTGGCGCTGACGTCGAATCCCACGCTGCAACGGCTTCGCCAACAGGTCGAAGCAGCTAAGGCGCGAGCAGACTATGTCGGCAAACTTCCCGACCCGGCAGTCGGAGCAAACGTGTTTGTCACTCCGATCGAAACGGCCGCCGGCTCGCAACGAGCAAATCTGACGGTGATGCAGCTGCTGCCTTGGCTCGCCCGCCTAGACGCTCAGACCCAACAGGCGTGTCTCGAGGCGATGGCGATTCAGCAAAAGTACGAGGTCGAGAGACTGAAAGTCATCAGCGACTTGCGGAGCGCATCGTACCGGCTGTATGTGATCGGCAAGGAAATCGAATCCACCCGTGCCAATCAAGAACTGCTAAAGAATCTAATCGATGCGGCAAGTGGCATGATCGACGTGGGAAGAGCCTCACCCGCGGACGTGCGATTGGGTACCGTTGAATACGGTAAGCTCGAAGAGCGGCTGCTGACACTCAGACAACAGCTGGCATCCACCAAGGCAGAACTTAACCGGCTTGTCGGCCGGGACGCCGCCGCGCCGGTTCAAATACTGCAGCAACTGAATGTCACCCTCCCGGAGTGGTCACATGCGATGCTACGTCAGCTGGCGTTAGACAATCAACCGGCAATTGCCGCTGCCCAAATCCGCGCTCGGGCATCCCAGTGGGGTATTGAAGTCGCACGCTTGAGACGTCGCCCCGACCTGACGCTCAGCGCCAGCTGGTTCGCCATCGAAGACAATCGCCTTCCTTCGAGCGTCGTCAATGTGGGCGAGGATGCCTGGTCACTTGGGGCACAGATCACTATCCCGCTATGGCGGAGAAAATACGATGCGATGGAGCGCGAGGCACACTGGAAGGAAGCCGCTTCTCTGGTCAGCGTGGAAGAGGTCACACAACGGGTGGACGCGCTGCTCCGAGATCTTTGGGAGCAAGCAAGATCAGCACACGAAACAGCTGAGCTCTACAGGGGGACGATTCTTCCGGAAGCAAAGCAAACGCTCGACGTGGACACCAGATCGTATGCCGAAGGCACCGTTCAATTCGATCGCGTGTTGCAGGACTTTGGCTCGCTATTGACGTTGGAACTCGGTTACCACCGTGCAATCGGCCAGCTGGCAACGGCCTTGGCCCGCATCCAGCAAGTCGCAGCAGTCGAACTGACCGTTCCGGGATCGAGCCCGCTCGCCGTACCCGGGGTGTGATCGGATCGTCAAGCGACGTCAAGAGTTACATTACTCTGTGCTACTAACCCGAATTATTCATGAGCGACCTGCTGCGAGGTCGTAAGTCCATCCGTGGCTTCGTCATGCTTCACAATTCTCCCTCGACGTATTGCTTCAATACGCCTGCGGGAGAATTGCTCGCCTTCCTTGCCACGACCGTACTTACAACCTCTCGCCACGATCTTCATGAATAATCCGGGCTAATGGTCTAAGTCTTCGCGCCGTGCGCAAGTTTTTCACTCTGGCTTCCCCTCATCCGGCCTTCGGCCACCTTCTCCCCCAGGAGGCTGTGCGGCTTCTACACTTCATGAAATCCGCCAAACTCTGGCGAGTTCGGCTACGCTCCAAATCAGCCGCTGGGCGTTAGCCCACGGTTCCCCCTCTCCGGCCCTTCGGGCCGACTCTCCCCAACGGGGAGAGTGACGAAAGACGAAATCACGCACTAAGTTAGAAGCTGCACGACCTCCCAGCGGGGAGAAGGGATTTTGGTGGCGGCTGCGCCGCGCTGTGCTCTTCTCGACAGCCAGACTTGCCACATGTGATATAATTCAGTTACGTAGTGACGATTCGACACCACCGGGCATCCTGCCGTGTAGACTGGGGAGAAGATTCCGTCTAGAAGGGATGACTTCGGCTACGCCTCCAAGTACGTTGAAGATTGTGTTCAAACCCAGCCTAAGGCGTCAGAAGGTCTCATTTGCCGCGGCATTCGTGGTGTTGGCTCAAACCATCGCAACGGGGCCGGGTTCCTGCGCCTGCGCTGCCGGAACGATGTCCCATGTGGACACTCCCCCTTGCTGTGGTGGCACAGCTCATACAGCGGACAATCCCGACCTCTCTGTCGCGAACGCCTGTTGCCCTAGCGCGCGTGAGGTCAGCGACGACGCTGCTTGCCGAGCAACATGTCGCTGTGGCGTGCACCACGTGCCGCCGCGCCCAACTCGGGTGCGGCCAAGTCAAGAAACCACGCGCGGTGTGGCCATCGCCGACTTGGTTGGCTTACCGCTCGATCTCTCGCTCCCACTGAACGACACGCGGCCCTCTGTCCGCAGCGGGGATCTCACTCGCTCTGCTTCCATGCAGATTCTGCTCTGCGTCTGGCGAACGTAGAAGCTAGTCAACCGCGCCCCTGTGCGCCTGCTGAGGTTGTTGGACGACCGGAAAATCGGTCGCGAACTCTCCTCGCTAACATCTTTTGATGTTGCGATCCCGGCTCAGTCGGACCCGAAGCGTCAGTTTCGAAGTTGCGATTTTGGCTCGTAACCCGAAGCGTCAGCGAGGGAACAACTTGCGATGGTACACCAACTTCCCTCGCTAACGCTTCGGGCTAAGAAAGTGCCGCGAGTTCGACATCTCGTGCACACAAGAACGCGAAGAGCGCAACTCAGTAAGCGGCGCTGTCGATAACCTGCCATTCAACGGACAACTTGAGAAGAACGATGGTCGAAACAGAATCGTCGAATCAATACACGCCCAACAGCCCCGCCGAACCCCTAGTACTTCGGCTCAGGAAGTACCTTCACTACTGGCTTCGCCAGCTACTTGCTCCAGGCCTGTTCTTGCTCGCAGGCATCGCGATCATCGTTGGTCTCGGATTTGCCCAACGGATTGGCTGGATCTCCGCTGCCGGTCAGCCCAGCGATCCAACGACCGGACAAGTCGAACAGACGTTCACCTGTCCGATGCATCCACAGATCCGCCAGCCAACGCCCGGACGTTGTCCCATCTGCGGAATGGAACTCGTACCTGCTACAGCTGCCGGCGGTGCGGACCTCGACGAACTCTCCGTGAACATCGAACCAGCTCAGCGCCGTCTTGCCAACATAGAGACCGTCGAAGTTCGTCGCGAGCCGGTGGTCGCGACCATCCAGACGGTCGGCGCCATTGCCATCGACGAGAGCCGGATGGCCACCATCGCATCCTATGTAGATGGGCGCCTAGAGCGACTGTTTGCTGACTACACAGGCATCGACGTGGCCCCACAGGATCATCTGGCAGTTGTCTACAGCCCCGAACTCTATGCCGCTCAGGTGGAGTACATCGAGAGTCGCAAGACGGCCGGAAACACCTCCGCGCGGACGCTTGACGTTGTGCGCGCAGCGCAGCAGAGACTGCTGGAAAACTCGCGGCGGAAACTAGTCGAACTCGGCATGCAAGAATCGCAGATCAATGAACTGGAACGAACTGGTGAGCCCAAGTCTCGCTTGACTATCTACGCCTCGATCGGTGGCACGGTTGTCGAGAAGCTGGCTGTCGAAGGCAAGTATATCGAGGCGGGCGAGCCGATTTATCGGATTGCCGATCTGTCAACGGTCTGGTTGATGTTGGAGCTGTATCCCGAAGATGCAGCGAAGATCCGTTACGGGCAGCGAGTTGAAGCCGAGATGCAATCGCTGCCAGGCGAGGTTTTCGAAGGGCGGGTCGGGTTCATCGATCGCACTGTCAACCGCCGCCGACGTACAGTCGGGGTCCGCGTCGAGTTCCTCAACGAGGACGGACGACTGCGACCCGGCGACTACGCAAACGCCACCATTTACCTGCCCATCGGCCAAACGGGTGAGGTCTACGACGCCGAGCTTGCCGGACGTTGGATCAGTCCAATGCACCCACAGATCATCCGAAACGAGCCTGGCCCCTGCCCGATCTGTGGGATGGATCTCGTGCCCGCTTCACGGTACGGCTACTCAGACACTCCGGTCGAGCAGCCTGCATCTCTCTATCTGCCGCGCTCTGCCCTGTTAATGGCCGGCGACAGCAGCGTTGTCTACGTCGAAACCGATCCGGGACGGTTTGAGATTCGGCCCGTGACAGTGGGTCCTATTCTGCGTGACAAGGTGATCGTGCTCGGCGGTGTGAACGAGTCCGAGAAGGTAGCGACTGCGGGTAACTTCTTGATTGACTCACAGATGCAGCTTGCTGGCAAGCCAAGTTTGATCGATCCGACTCGAGCCTTGATCACTGAGCGGAAAGAGCCACTCGATTTCAGTGACGTCGAGATTATCAGCCTGAGCGGAGACACGGGCACCAACTTAGAGTCCCTGTTCTCGGCCTACTTCGCGATTCAGCAGAGCCTTGCTGCAGATGAAATGCCTTCCGCCGCGGATGCCGCAGAGCTTCATCGACTGGCAATCACCCTTCGCTCCGATCCGGTTCTCGGCCCCGACCTCAAGACTCGACTTGCCGAAGTCGCGCGGAACAGCGAACATCTGTCTCATCTGGAACTAAATGAGGTACGGCACGACGCCTTTCGGCCGGTAAGCCATGCCGTGGTGTCCTTAGCATCGCAAGTCCGAGGAGAGGGAGCGAACGAGCCGTTCCAACACATGTTCTGTCCGATGGTGAAGGGTGGAGCCGGTGACTGGCTGCAATCTTCCAAGGACCTCCGCAACCCGTACTTCGGCAGCCAGATGCTGCGCTGCGGCGAAGTCGTACGAGAGTTCCCCACCGGTGCCAGTTCATCAGCCGAAACCGCAGCGGAAGACGCACCTCCGCCTGGTTTCGATCCGGAGGAGTGAGCGATGTTGCGAGCCGCAATCAACTTCTCTGTGCGCGAACCACTGGCCTTGCTGTTACTAACGACAGCCATCGTCAGCTACGGGTGGTATTCCACTCAGACCGTCCCCATTGATGCCATACCGAACGTCGGCGAGAACCAGGTCATCGTGCTCACAAGTTGGCCTGGCCGATCTCCAAAGGATGTGGAAGATCAGATCACGTATCCGCTGTCGGTCGCTCTGTTGGCAGTGCCGCGAGCCGAGAGCGTTCGCGGCAAGAGCCTCTTCGGCTACAGCTTCGTGCAGGTGACGTTCTCGGATGCTACGGACTTCTACTGGGCACGGTCGCGGGTCGCCGAGCAGTTGGGTACCGCGGCTTCATTCCTTCCCGAGGGCGTCGTGCCGACGCTGGGCCCAGATGCGACAGGGCTCGGGCAGGTCTTCTACTACGTGCTCAAACCACCGCCGGGGATGACGCTGGCGGAACTCCGCAGCTTGCAAGACTTCGTTGTGAAGTACGAGCTGCAAGCGGTTCCGGGCGTCAGCGAAGTTGCCAGCGTCGGAGGCTATGTCCGCCAATATCAAATCGAAGTTGATCCCGACAAACTCCGTTTTCACGAGATACCGCTCGACCGGCTCATCCGCGCGGTGAAGGAATCCAATATCGATGTCGGTGCCAAGACGGTGGAATCAACTGGCATGGAGTTCATCATCCGTGGCCGTGGTTTCATTGGGGCCGACAAAGACACGGCGCAGACGGTCGAGGAGATTGAGAAAACCGTGATTCTGTCGCGGGACGGTGTTCCTGTCCGCATTCGAGACCTCGGCCACGTTCAGCTGGGACCCGACTTCCGGCGCGGGGCGATCGATCTCAACGGCTCAGAGGCAGTAGGCGGCGTGGTCGTCATGCGTTTCGGAGAGAATCCGCGGGCCGTCATCGACCGGGTGAAGGCAAAGATCCGGCGCCTCGAGCCGAGTCTGAAAGGTGTCACGATCCAGGCGGTCTACGACCGATCCGGATTGATTGACGAGACGATTGATACACTCACCTCGGCGCTCAGCGAAGAGGTGACGATTACAGCGATCGTGATCATCCTGTTCTTGCTGCACGTCCGAGCGAGCCTCGTCGTGGCCTCCACACTTCCGATTGCCGTCTTGATGGCGTTCATCGGCATGAAGTGGTTTGACGTCGACGCCAACATCATGTCCTTGGCCGGGATCGCGATTGCCATCGGCACCATGGTTGACATGGGCATCATCGTGTCTGAGACGATCTACGATCACCTAGCGGAGTGGGAGCGAGAAGGGAGACCCGGAGGATCGCAGCGTCGTGTGGCGCTGATCAATCAAGCCGCTGCTGAGGTGGCACCGGCGGTGTTGACCGCAGTATCCACGACGGTCATTAGCTTTCTGCCGGTCTTTATGTTGACCGGACGGGACTACAAGTTGTTCGCCCCTCTGGCTTGGACGAAGACTTTCGCTCTAGTCGCGTCCTTGATCGTCGCGATCACGCTGGTACCGATGCTGAGTCGCTTGCTGCTGTCGTCGAGCAAGATGAAGTGGCGTCCGCGCGTGGCGGGAGCCATCGCCTTCGGTCTGCTCTTGGCCAGCAGTTGTTTTTTCGTGTGGGGCGACATCGCCGCCAGCCACCTTCCGTTCAACCGGGTTGCACTCACGGCGATCAGCGCGCTCGCGGGCGGGTTGGTCGCATTCTGGACATTGGGCGAGCGGCTGCGACCTGCCGACGAGAACCCTGTTAGCCGTCTGATCCTAGCGGCATACGATCCGACGCTCCACTGCTTACTGCGATACAAAGCGACCTTTCTATTGGTCCCCGTCGTCTTGGTGATAACTGGCGCCGGAGCATGGTTTGGGCTGCCGTCTGTCTTGACGCCGTTTGAGCGCGGTGCGCGTTGGCTGGGTTGCGAACTCAACGAAGTACCTGGCTATGTCTCAATGAAACACGTGTTTACCGGTCTGAAGACGGATGATTGGATCGCGCTCGACGAAGGCAGTTGGTTCTACATGCCAACGCTCTACCCGGCGGCCAGCTTCTCACAGGCGATGGAAGTCCTGCAGACGCAGGATGCCCTGATTAAAGAAATCCCTGAAGTTGAAAACGTACTGGGAAAAATCGGTCGCGTGGACTCCGCGCTCGATCCGGCACCAGCAGCGATGATCGAGACGTATGTAATGCTGAAACCCCGTTCAGCATGGCGCGAGGGCGTCACCCTCGAGGAGATCTGGGATCAGATCAACGCCAGCGCAACGCTGCCCGGAGTCACACCCGCCTCGCCTTTGCAGCCGATCGAGGGCCGCGTCGTGATGCTGCAAAGTGGCATCAAAGCGCCGATGGCAATCCGTATTTTTGGCGACAGCCTGGATGGCCTAGCGGCAGCTGCGTTTGCTGTCGCAGAGCAGCTGAAACAGGTTCCGCAAGTCAACGCGGCGACCGTCAATCCCGACATCGTGTTGGGAAAACCCTATCTCGAATTTCATGTAGACCGTGAGACGGCCGCTCGTTACGAAATGTCCACGATGATGGTCAATCAGATCATCGAAGCGGCGTTGGGAGGCATGAATCTCACACACACTGTCGAGGGTCGTGAACGATATCCGATCCGAGTGCGATACCAGCGAAACCTGCGTGAACAGATCGACGAATTGTCGCGGCTGCCGGTGGTGACTCATTCGGGAGAGGTCGTTCCGCTAAAAGTGCTTGCCAAGATGAGCACCACTTGGGGACCGGGTGTAATCAACAGCGAGGACGCCCGTCTGGTTGCACACGTCTCCTTCTCGCCCTCCGGCATCGTAGGCGACCTGGAAACAGTCCAAGCTGTCGAACGGGTCCTGCATAGCGCCCAGAGCAGTGACGACCTCGACCTTCCACAGGGCTACGCCCTACAGGCAGTGGGCTCGTTCCAGAACCAGATCGAGGCCAACCAGCGGCTGCTAGTTATCGTGCCGGCCGTCGTGTTGATCAATCTGATGATCATCTACTTTCAGTTTCGCAGCCTACCGGTCGTGTTGATGGTTTTCGGCCAAATCCCCGTCGTGTTCGCCGGTGGCATGATCGGGCTAGGCATCATGGAAATCGAGATGAACACCGCCATCTGGGTGGGTTTCATCGCACTCTTCGGCATCGCGGTGGATGACGGCGTCGTGATGGCGACCTACTTAGAGCAGACGTTTCGCCGGCGTAGGCCCGAGACTGTGAAGGACATTCGTGCGGCTACGGTTGCCGCCGGCCGGCGCCGCATCCGCCCGTGTCTGATGACGACCGTCACGACCTTTGTCGGACTTGTTCCAGTCATGGTAGCAACAGGGCGCGGCGCCGATGTGGCCCAGGCCATGGCACTCCCCATCCTCGCCGGGATGGTCACGGAACTCGTGTCGCTATTTGTCGTTCCGGTCCTGTACTGCGGCTATAAGGAGGCGAAAGTTGCACCTTCGCTAGCAGCCTGTCGATCTTCTCAACGCGCCTGCCGCATCACAGGGATGTGATGCCAAATCAGCGACGTAAGTCGTTGATTTGCGAGCCGCGAAGAACTCTGTTCTGAGCTGGGTGAGGTTGAAAAACACCAGGACGGTGTTTTTCAACAGGCAGCTAAGACCCGTCGGTCAGGCAGTAGAGCTTGGAAGCCGTCCGAATAAGCAGCCTGCCCTGAGCGATGGCGGGGGTGGCCAGGCATAACTCGTCAAGCGAATTCTTGTGCAACCGCTTAAACTCGCTACCGGCTTCTAAGACCCAAGTGTCGCCATCTTCGCTCAGCGCAAACAGCTTGCCGTTGTAGGCCCACGGTGACGAGGTATAGGAGCCGCCCAGCCGCTTCCTGCCGTAGATTTGCCGCCCGCTGTGAGCGTCATGGCATGTGAGAAAACCGCGGTCATGCAGTGTATAGTAGTAGTCTCCGTACACGATCGGTGAAGGATTGTACGGTCCCGCGGTCGGTTGGTACCACTCGATAAACTCATTGGAAGTCGCGTCGTCCTTCAGCGAGATGTCGCCAGACGCGCCCGGTTTGATCGCAAAAACGGGCCGATGCTTGTCGCCGACGTAGCCTGAAGTGATATAGAGCAACCCGTGCGCGGCAAATGGCGACGGGATAACAAGGTTGGACATGCGGCCGTCGAACTCCCACAACGGCTTGCCCGACAGGTCATAAGACCGGTTCCACCGCTTTCCGCAAGCGATGATCTCCGTACGAAGCTCATTCTCCCAGATGAACGGCGTCGCCCACGTTGTGCGCTCTTCGCGCGGCACCCTCCAGACGTCCTCGCCGGTCACTGCATCGATCGACAGCAGAAAAGAGTCTTCCTGGTTGTCGTAAAGCACAAAGACTTGGCCGTCGTGTACGACCGGCGACGCCGCGGCGCCGTAGTCACGGAGCGTCTTGCGAGGTTCGATCGGCCGCGACCAAAGCGGCTCGCCCTCCAGGTCGTAGCAGTACAGCCCCACATCCCCGAACAACACGTAGAGTCTCTCGCCATCGGTTGTCGGTGTTTCCGCGGCGTAGGTGCTTTTCGGATGACGGGGTACCTTGGGCCGGCCAGTATGCGCCTCATGGCTCCAGAGTTCTTCACCTGTCTTCAGGTCGAAGCAGTACACCATCCAGTGGTGAGTTCCCTTGGCAGGTGTTCTGACCCCCTGTCCCAAATAGAGCCCTTTCTTGGGCAATTCGTTTTCCGCTTCACTGTCACCGACGACTGTCGACAAGAAGACCTTGTCGCCCCAAACCACTGGATTGGCCCATCCCCAACCCGGCACATCGGCTACCCAGGCCACGTTCTCTGTTTGGCTCCAAACTTCCGGCAGACGATCATCGTTCTGCGCAACACCGTCGCCATTTGGGCCACGGAAACGCGGCCAGTTTTCAGCGGCTATACTACTTGTGAACGACCACAACGCTAGAAACGACGACAAAGACAAAAACGACAATGCTGCGAGGGTCCTGTTCATACTGCACCTTGAAACGAGCCTGACTTAATTCCGGCGATTGGCCTCTGTGTTTGACATGCGGTTCGTCATATTAACGCGTCCTCGCAGAGAACGCGAGCACTACTCAAGGCCGTATGTTATACCTCCGAGCTGGTGCCGCACCTAGTCCTAGTTGGGGCTCAGGGCGTCCCCTTGCCAACCGCCTGCTCCGGCGCCGCGGGCTACATCTCAGGATTAAATCGGCTATGTTGACAGTCGTTCTCAACATCATTTCACGCGAGTTCAACTCCATGCATCCTACCATCTCGCCGTTGTCGATCCGCGCGGGCTGCCTGCTGACCGTACTCACGCTTACCGCCACGGGCAGCGCGGCGGAGTACAAGATAAACGGTCATACGTTGACGACGCCGGACGAGTTTCAAGTCGAACTCGTCGCGGGGCAACCGTTGGTGGATCGCCCGGTCAGCGCCGACTTCGACGAGCGGGGACGCCTCTACGTTACGGACTCAAGCGGGTCTAACGAGCCAGTTGAAGTCCAGCGTGAGAAGCGGCCTCACCGCATTGTGCGTTTGGAAGACACCGACCGCGACGGAAAGTTTGATCGGAGTACCGTCTTTGCTGACAAGCTGATGTTTCCGGAGGGCGCGCTGTGGTTTGACGGCTCTCTGTATGTGGCGGCACCGCCAGAGATCTGGAAGTTTACCGATGTCGACGATGATGGCGTGGCAGACAAGAGAGAGGTGTGGTTCGACGGCAAGACCCTCACGCACTGCGCCAACGACCTGCACGGTCCGTATCTCGGGCCCGACGGTTGGATGTACTGGTGCAAGGGGGCCTTCGCCACTCAGACCTACGAACTGCCCGGCCAACAACCACTCACCACCAGGGCGGCGCACATCTTTCGTCGGCGGCCTCAGGGTGGACCGCTCGAGCCGGTCATGACGGGCGGCATGGACAACCCAGTCGAGGTGGTCTTTACACCGGGCGGAGAGCGGATTTTTTCGACAACCTTCCTCGTGCGTCCCCGCCAGGGACAGCGGGACGGCCTGTTGCATGCCGCCTACGGCGGTGTGTACGGCAAAGACCACGGGGCGATCGACGGTCATCCGCGAACCGGCGAACTGATGCCCGTGCTGGCTCATCTCGGCGCCGCAGCCCCCTGCGGTCTAGCCAGGCTAGAATCGGACGGCTTAGGGAGCGAGTATCAAGACAGCGTGCTCGCCTGCCTGTTCAACCTGCACAAAATCACGCGTCACGTACTATCACCGCGAGGGGCAACTTTCGTTGCGGAGACCAGCGACCTGTTGGTCAGTGACAACCTTGATTTCCATCCAACCGATGTCCTGGAAGACGCGGACGGTTCGGTCATTGTTGTCGATACTGGAGGCTGGTTTCGTCTCTGTTGCCCGACCTCACAGTTAGAGAAGCCGGACGTATTGGGAGGCATTTACCGGATCAGACGGCTCGCCGCCAAGCCGCCCGCCGATCCGCGCGGGCAGCAGATTAACTGGAGCCAGCTGGGAACCGGAGAGTTGGTCGAGTTGTTGAACGACGAGCGTTTCACGGTCCGCAACCAGGCGCGGCAGCGGATCGGTAAGCGGGGCCGGGCGGCCGTCGACGCGCTGGCCAGCGTGCTCAGCACCTCACAGGACGCGCGTCATCGACTGCAAGCAGTCTGGGCGCTGACCTGGATCAACGATGCGGCCGCGCGAACCGCTGTCCGGCGCGCGTTGAACGACTCTGATGACACCGTCCGTCAAGCGGCGTTGCACTCGACGAGTGTCTACCGCGACAAGCTGGCGGCCAGTCAGTTGGCCGAGATGTTGAAGTCCGGTTCGGCCCACAACCGTCGCGCCGCTGCCGAAGCACTGGGACGCATCGGCACAGCAAGCGACGTCCCAAAGCTGCTGGCGGCGATCCCGGCTACAGCCACCGTGCCGGGAACATCGCGAACTCGCTTCGATCGATTTCTAGAGCATTCGCTGATCTACGCCGCCATTGAGATCAACGAACCGCTTGCCCTCCGAGAGGTGATCGATGCGCCTCTCGAAAGAGTCCAACGTGGAGCACTGATTGCCCTCGACCAGCTGGAAGGCGACCAGTTGCAGGCCAGCGACGTGGCCCAGCTGCTCACCTCCCGCAGCAAGTTGCTCAGCGAGACGGCATGGTGGATTGCCGAGCGGCACGAGGATTGGGGCGATGCCGTGGTGGAGGCATTTCGAAGTGAAATCGAACGGTCACCTACTCGGGAGGGCGAGTTGCAATTGCTCTCCCAGCGCCTCCAGCAGTTTGCCAGTGCTGCTGGCGTGCAGCAGTTGATGGCCGACTTGCTGCAGTACCCAGGCACAAGCGAACCGCTACGGCTAGCGGTGTTGCAGGCAATGGCGGCCAGTAACCCCAAGCAACCCCCCGCAGCTTGGGTCAGCACTCTCTCCGACCAGCTGTCGGGATCTAACGAGACAAAACTCGCCGCGCTGCAGGCGCTGAGCCAGCTGATTCGCAGCCAACCGGATGACAACACCGTCTCTCGGCTTCGGCAAGTTGCCGCAGATGAGAAACTCACCCCGGAGATTCGGCTGCGATCGTTGAACCTGTTGCCACGGGAATCCGACCGGCTTGCCGCCGACTCGTTTGACTTCGTTTGTTCCCAATTGCGGCTCGACGCAAGCGTGACGAACCGCGCCTTGGCCGTCGACCTGTTGACATCAACTCCACTCAGTCCGCAACAGTTACAAGCAGTGGCCAGGGAACTGCCGAGCACCGGCCCGATGGAACTCCGGCCGCTGATGACCGTGTTTTCCAAGTCAAGGGATGTACGCGTGGGAACGGTGCTGGTCGACTCACTCCTGCAGGCACCCGCGGCCACGTCGCTGTTCCCTGACGATGTGCGCGAGCAGCTATCGGGTTTTGGCGAACAGGTGTCGGCAAGTGCCCAACCGCTCTTGGATCGAATCAGGCAGGAAAACCAAGACAAGCTGGCACGAGTCGAAGAGGTTTTGGCTCTGTTGCCCGCGGCAGATAGCCGGCGCGGGCTGCGGGTGTTTCAAAGCACGAAAGCGTCGTGCATCGCCTGCCACACGCGCGGCTACCTGGGCGGGCATATCGGGCCGGACCTGAACCGAATCGGCACGATTCGTAGTGAGCGTGACTTGATCGAGTCGGTGCTCTTTCCAAACTTAAGTTTCGTGCGCAGCTTTGAACCGGTTACGATCGTGACAGACGACGGCCGCCTGTTGAACGGTGTTGTTCGAGACGAATCGGAAGACTGGATCACACTTCAGCTCGACGCACAGAAGTCCGTGCAGATCGAGAAGGCAAACATCGAAGAGCGCCGACTCGGCAGTGTTTCAATCATGCCGGCAGGCCTTGAGAAACAACTCGCGCCGCAGGACCTCGCGGACCTGGTCAAGTACCTGAAAGAAGGATAGCGACCTGCGCCTGAGGACCGGAAAGCAGGAACAAGAGAGGTGCTAGGCCCACCAAGTTTAACCGCGACCCAGAGGAGTTCGCCGCAAGGGGCGTTTCTGTCAAGTGAAGCGAAACTCGGCGAACTCCGGCGGCGAGCGCGTCTGAACCTGTGTTTTCTTATGCAGCAGGCCCCCTACCGATCCCGCTCGGCAGCGGGGTCTGCCGGATGACAACCGCGACGTGCTCACGCTTACGAGCCACAAATCAGCCGGCATGCGTTAGCATCCGGTTAGGCGTTGAACCGTGGGCTAACGCCGGCTAACGCCCAGCGGCTGATGTTGCGTAGTCCGGCTGATGTTGCGTAGTCACAGTGCCTAAGAACAGATCCAGGCTGTGAAGATTGCCAGGCACACACCGGCGGTGATAATGGCCAGCAGCAAACCCGTCACCGCATGCCATGCGGCAGAGTCCTCAGCAACCTGTTCGGCACGAGTCTCCTCGTTGAACACAGAAGTCCAGACCGGCCGATCTCCTTCGCTATCAGTCATGCATCTCACTCCGCGGGGACAGCAGGCTTTCCTAGAGAATAAGTGAATGAAGTGGAGAGTGCCAGAGCAGCTAGCAAGACACAGCAGCCTAGCCCGAATTATTCATGAGCGATCTGCTGCGAGGTCGTAAGTCCATCCGTGGCTTCGTCATGCTTCGCAATTCTCCCTCGACGTATTGCTTCAATACGCCTGCGGAAGAATTGCTCGCCTTCCTTGCCACGAACGTACTGACAACCTCTCGCCACGATCTTCATGAAAAATCCGGGCTAGATGCTACTCAACTTCGAGAATCCGATCGAGACACCCTGAAACGGCACAACCCCGTAGACTCCGCGGGTAAATACCAGCTCGATGAAATCGTCCATCCTGAGGATCGGGCTCTTCGGAACCACCACGATGTCGGAATCGCGCAGCCAAATCTCGTCCGCTGGGCAAGGCCGTTGTCCCAGCAAAGCACCTCGCAGGTCTAGGCGAGTCGCCATCAACCGCCAATCTTCGGTCCGGCGAAAGACGACCACCTCACGCAGATTGCCGCCGTTGTTCCATCCGCCAGCCATTGCGAGCGACGACATGACCGTCGTCGGCTGCTGGAGGAGGTACTGGCCCGGAGTTGCAACTTCACCAACGACGTAGACGAACCGCGGAGCTCTCTGCAGCAGCACGGGCGTGATCTCGACCCCGGGACCAATCAGGGCCAAATAGCGTTGCTCGATCTCCCGTTCCAGTTCGTCCAGCGTCAACCCCTGCGCGTAGACGGAGCCGACTCCCGGAAGCTGGATGGTTCCTTCCGGAGTCACGGGGCTGTTCTGTCGCTGCCCACCGTTACCAAATCGCCCGTCCACGGTGGCGCGAAGATCTTCGAGTCGAGTGTTGGTTTTGACCGGTGTCACTGTGATGACAATCGGATCCTTGTAGTACTCGCGGGACAGCCTCTGCAGCTCGGCACGCACCTCATCAATGGTCCGCCGCGCAACAACCACCTGTCCCAACAGCGGTAAGGTGATCGTCCCATCGGGCTGGACAACGAGACCGGTCCGCTGATTCAGGTTCCCGCGATTCAGTGATGGTGCGGTCATCGACTCAATCACCACCTCATCGCCGACACCCAGCCTGTACGGTTCGCTACTTTCCTCGTGAGTAAAGCGATAAATGAATTCGAGTTGGTCGTCGACCCGCAGCCGGTACTCAGGTACATGCACCGTGCGAGCTGGTCCAATGTACTCGCCTTGCGAGAAGACTTCCCACGGAATCGGCCGAGCGTCCTTCCAGTGAGGCTCGCCGGCTCCAAAATGGGCTCGACTATCAACACCCTGTATCATCGGTACGGTGCACTGGCAGAGTTCGATAGGGAACCCCGCATGATCGACGGCCTCCCCTGTCGAGGCGCGACCAAGTTGGAAGCTAGCTCGTGCGGGCGCCGTGCTTGGGGCCGCTCTGGCCGCCATCCGAACGTGGGTGCCGGCGCGCGGGGGCAAAATCGGCCGTGGAGCGGCGTTGCCTACCCCCGCTCGAAGCTGAGTCCCTCCCTCTCGATGCGGTCGAGGGTGCGCGGCCAACAACGCCGAGGCGGTCACCAACGCCACCAAGCAGATGCTCAGATAGATCCGGCGGCGACCCGTGGTCGGCGCGCGGTGACACGGCTGGTCGGACGCCGATAATCGCCGGCACTCTCGTCGCGTCATTGCTCTTGGCGCTCCATCATTCGTCGTGCTGCTCTCGTGATATTTTGACACCGAGCCGTCTCATGACGACCGCGGCCATCGGCCCAACTCTGTACATTCCGCGGGGTTACCAAAACCAGGATCTTCGAGTGGCCGTTTCGCTCGATCGCGGGGGCGGCAGTGGCGCCGAGCGGCTTGCCGGTGTCGGCTGCTGGGCACCAGAAAACGCTTCCGGGTCAACCCATCTGACCATTGCCGGCATTCCGGCGTCGGGCGCGCCGCCGAGCGACGATAACAGCTGTGCTTGTTCGGCTGCCTGAGCGGCCAGGGTGGTCTCGCCTAGGCGCTGGTGAACGACTGCGAGGTTCTGCCAGCTCTCCGCCAGCGGTTGGGAGCGAACACTCTGTTGGAACACATCGCGGGCTTCGTGCAGCTTGCCCAGTCGAGCGTAGAGCACACCCAGTTCGTTGGCAGCCATCGCGTGCGATGGGTCGACCTGGAGCGCGGCACCGAGATAGACCATCGACTTGGGGCCCGGCATTGACTCGGCCGCACTAGATTGTTGAGCAAGCGCCATGTAGATCTTGCCGAGACCATAGAGTGCATCGGCGGCCGCAGGGCACCCTCCAGCCGCCACCGCAAGCCGATCTTGAGTGAAGGCATAGTACGCCTGCATGGCCAGCACAGCCGACTTCAAGCCACTTACGTCCGTCTGCGTCTTGTGGGCGGCGGCAGTCGCGGCGACGTTCAGCGGCGATTCGAGCCGATGTCCGGTGGCAACGAAATCGTCGGCCTCCCTTAAGGCGCGAACACCCGCTAGCAAACAGTCGGTATGAATTGAATCAGAAAAGTGCGCGTCCAGCCCCAGCGATACTCCCCGCAGCGCTTCCACAAACTCGGCGCGAGCCGAGAAGAGCGCGCCCTTCTCAGCTAGACGGAATCCGTTTTCGATTGCCACCCGTGACTGCTCAGCCACTGACACAAGCACACCACCAGTCGACTGCCAACGCTCCGCGTAGTTCGGTGCCAGCGGGACGGCAGCCTGCTCGCGTTCGTCATCCTCGTGTTCATCATCCAAGTCAGGTAGACGGCGGAACTGCCGGTCGACAGCCGGTGTTGGCAGTGACTCGATCGGCGACGATTCCACAGGTGGCAGACGGCGGAAACTCGGCGCGAGCTCGCGTTCTGCGACGGCGGGAAGTCGTGCGGTGGACGGCTCCCTGGAAATATCGGGAAGAGTTCCACGGACTTTATCGAGCGGTGGGAGACGCCGCAGCGGTGCGGCGGCTGGCGGTGGTGCAACGGCTGGCAAGCGGCAGATCCGCGGCCGGCCGGAATTGGCCGGCGGCACGGGCATGGCCGCGTCCGCATTGACTGCCAATACCGCCCCCATTGTCACGTTGGCGATCCTTCGGATGATTGGGACCATGGGGGGGATTCCGTTGCGATCCATCATGCTCACGGAAGCTCTCTCGGCGCAGAACGACTCTGCAGCGTCATTACCACCAGATCGTCTGTTTGCCGAAGGTGATTGACGGAAAGGCGAGCAACCAGATGGGCCAATAGCGGTGGCGTCCCGATAGATGGAACAGCCGGCCTAACTGCACCAGACGGCCTCTACGCAGCACGATCAATCGTAACGATCCGCATCTGGGGGAGGGTGACGCTCCTGCGGAGCCGTTTTCTCGCCTTTCGTCCAGAAACTTGCCGGCATCCAGTTCACCCTCGTGCTTGGGTGTCGTGCAGCTTTTGCGCTTCACAAACCTGCGAACATCGACTCACCCTCCCGCTCGGAGGTCGTGCAGCTTTTACGTTTTACGCTTCGTGCAATCCCCCAAACTCTGGCGAGTTCGGCTACGCTCCTCATCAGCCGCTGGGCGTTAGCCCACGGTTCCCCAGCGAAACCGACGCGTAGCGTCCGGCGAGTGCCCCCTCTCCGGCCCTTCGGGCCGACTCTCCCTGACGGGAGAGTGAGAAGACGAGATCACGCACTAACTTAAAAGCTGCACGATCTCCTCGCGGGAGGGTCGGACGCGCAGCGTCCGGGGAGGGTTGCCCGAGAGTGATCGCCGAGTCATCGCCCCGAGGCGTGCCCCCCCTCTCCGGCCCTCCGGGCCGACTCTCCCCGAGGGGAGAGCGACGAGAGACGAAGTCCACCAAACTCTGGCGAGTTCGGCTACGCTCCAAATCAGGGGTAGGCCGGAACAAGCGGCACAAAAGACGCTTCCATCAGCCTACGATTTCCCCGCCGCGCAGTTCCGGCACGCGCCGGTTAGCCCACCGTTCCTGGCGCTTCCGGCTCGGCAGGAGCCTCGCCCTCCCGGCGGTGACGGATGACTTCAAATATCCGCCAAACTCTGGCGAGTTCGGTTACTCTCCAAGGGGAGAGTGACGAGAGACGAAGTCATGCACTAAGTTAGATGACGCACGAGCGAACCGTCCAGCGAGCGCCGGGAACATGCGGCCGTCGGGCCGGATTGTCACGCTTCGATGGTCTGCGAAGAGAGAGCGGGAACTGCCTGAGACGTCGCGGCGCTGGCATCTTTCAGGAGACGATCCAGAACTTGACTGCACTTCTGCACGATCCCTTCGCGCGTGAGTCCCGCAAAACTGTCGCCGCTCGGCGATAGCGACACCGGGCCTCGAAAACCAAGCAGATGGACCTGTCGGATTAGCCCAGCGACGTCGACTGCGCCGGCTTCGCTAGGAATCAGTCTTTGAGAATCGTCGACTGTATCCGAAAGGGCGTCGACAGGGGCATCGGCAATCGTGAGCCCGACGACCTGGCGTCCTTCGAGAGTCTGCAGCTGCTCGACTGTGCCACCACCAAAGTGCCAAGACCAGGTGTCCAAATAAAGTCCTACGTTCTCTGAAGGCACCGACTTCAGTAGCGTGATGAGCGCGTCTGTCTCAAAGATAAACTGAAATTCTTTTCCGGATCGTTGAGCTGGCAGGGGCTGCAGCGAGATGCCTAGCCGCAGGCCGTGTTGCCCGAGGCGGTCAGCGATCTCGGCCAACCTCTTCCGATGAAGCTCAAAATTGTCGTGATACGGAAAAACGTCACTACCGGACTCGATCGCAGTGTGGCAGGCGGTGCCGCCAGCGGCCGCTGCGATTGCCGCGATCTCGTCGACGCCCTCTAGATTGGCCAGATAGGCCTGCTCATCCCCGCGCCAATCAATGGGTAGCTCAAAGGTGCCCAACTTCAGCTGGGCGCTAGTTAGGAATCGGACTGCGTGCTCGGCATTCTGTTTTTGTGCCTTCTTCAGCAGGTCGTCCATGCTGACCTCAAGGCTGCGAAAACCAAAGGTCAGGGCCAGTTCGATCAACTCGCTCTGACGGCCGGAAATCCCTATTGAAAAAGGATTTAGGTTTTTGAACATAGTGCCGCAGTTTCCCTTGATTCCGCTAATTTCGTCGAGCGTTTGACCGTGCCGGCATGGGTGAGGACCCAGCACGGCATTATGTCACAAGTTGCGGTTTAAACAAAGGGTGTCGTGCGCTGTCGGCGGCCGGCCGATGGCGCTGCGGGGAATCCGGACTCGAGCCTTGGGGCAGGCCAAAAAAAAGCCATACTTGACGGAGGATCGGCACGAGGTCGACAGCAGCAGATCGGCGGAAAACCCAATGCTTTCTCTATGGCAGATCATACTCCTGGCTGCGGTCCAGGGTGCGACGGAGTTCTTGCCGGTCAGTTCCAGTGGCCATCTCGTGATCTTGGCGGCTTTTCTCGCGCCGGGCGGCACAAACCCAAGGGCTCGACATCCCGTCACTGAACGTGGTGTTGCATGGCGGGACGCTGTTGTCGATCCTGGTTTTCTACTTTCGGCGAGTGTTGCGGCTGCTGGGTGAAGATCGCCGCACGCTCGGGCTGCTGGCGGTCGGCACGGTACCTGCAGTATTGCTGGGCGTTCCGTTGAAGCTCTTCGCCGACGATCGAGTACTGGCGAACCCCTTGTTGGCCGGATTTCTGTTACCGATCACGGGCCTAATCCTGTTATGGCTGCGGCGGCCCACGACGGCGATTCAGCGGTACCAGGATCTCCCGTTCACGAAGGCGCTGTGGGTGGGGATGGGCCAAGCGGTGGCGATCTTGCCTGGTTTGTCCCGCAGCGGGGCAACGATCTCTGCGGCTGCCAGACTGGGGCTCGCCCCTGAGGCAGCGGCGACGTTCTCTTTCTTGCTAGCGATTCCGGCGATTGGTGGTGCGTGTCTCTTGGAGATAGCGAGTGGCGCGGGCGGTCAGCTGCAGATGCCGGTCTCGCACCTGGCAACGGGAGCAGTGGTTGCGTTCGTCGTGGGGCTGGCCGCGCTGACCTGGTTGGTACGTTGGATCGAGCGCGGTCGAATCCACTATTTCGCCTGGTGGTGCATCCCCTTGGGGATCGGTGTGGTGATCTGGCAGCTGGCCAAGTGAGCGGCGGAACGGCCCCTAGCCCGAATTATTCATGAGCGATCTGCTGCGAGGTCGTAAGTCCATCCGTGGCTTCGTCATGCTTCACAATTCTCCCTCGACGTATTGCTACAATACGCCTGCGGAAGAATTGCTCGCCTTCCTTGCTACGAACGTACTTACAACCTCTCGCCACGATCTTCATGAATAATCCGGGCTAGATCTTCGGGCTGGGACGTACAGCTTTTAACTTTGGCGTGTGATTGTCGTCTTTCGTCACTCTCCCCTCGGGGAGAGTCGGCCCGAAGGGCCGGAGAGGGGGGGGGCCTCGCCGGACGCTACGCGTCGGTTTCGGCGGGGAACCGTGGGCTAACCGGCTAACGCCCAGCGGCTAATTTGGAGCGTAGCCGAACTCCCCAGAGTTTGGTGGACTGCCGATTCGTCCAAATTCTGGCGAATTCGGCTACAAGGGGTAGCAGGGGTAGGCCGGAACAAGCGGCGCAAAAGACGCTTCCATCAGCCTACGATTTCCCCGCCGCGCAGTTCCGGCACGCGCCGGTTAGCACTCAACACGGAATGCATCGAACCTGGTGCCGCCGGAACGGCGCGGCGTCACCTCTTGTCAGAAGCCGCCCTCCTTCCTGCCGCTTGTCCCGGCCTACAACTGCACAATCTCCTGGTATGGGGGATTTTGGCAGACGGTCCGTATCGACAAATCTGCGATGGAGGGAATTGCTGGGGCAGTTTCCCAGCGGGAGAAACCGAATATGATTAAGATAGTTGATTGCCGGGGGCGAACTGGATTCGACCGGGCAGCCTGAAGTGTAAGTGGCGTGTCGTGGTTGATCAGCGGGCCACGTAAAAAGCTGATCGCAAACTTAGTTGCCGAGGAAAACCTCGCAATGGCCGCCTAACAAAGGCGACCCCGACTGCGGGACTTAGCCGGAGAGACCCAAAAGTCGGCCGCAAATCCGGATCGCTTCGAGTCACGACGAGCACGCTTGAAGTTAAACAAAGTTCTCGTCTAGCGTAACCGGGACCCTGTTGGTTGGGGCCTGGTTAAGTGAAACACCAAATAACCGACTACACACGTAGAGGCTTATGCGGAAATGTCGCGGGACGCGGGTTCGATTCCCGCCGCCTCCACTTTGTTTTTTGCAAGTCGTTTATGTATAAAGACTAAGGTCTTATGGGGACGCGGGTTACATCCCGCGTCCTTTCATTTGATGTCGCTCGTTGTCGCGACAGGACGCCCGCGACTGACAGATTTCGGCACCGCTTCCTGACAATATCCTGATAGATCTATGCGCAGCTTCAGTCGGCGAGGGCCGATCAAACCCCTTCGGTTTGTGGATAGGTCGGTCGAACGCTGGTAGAGAGTCACTTCGGTGATGTCACCGAATCGGAGTATTGGGGGGCGATTTCCCACGCGGCGGATCACACGCGGATAGTTGACGGTGGGAATGGCTTGGTCGATGCGTTCCACCTGCACTTGATGGAACCAATCGTCGCCCTCTTTTCGGCGGTGGTCAGTTTGCGTTTTCGTTTCGGCACGCGACATCCTTTCTCAGACACTCAGGAAGTATCACATCCAAGTTTGACCTTCTTTGCCAAGATGGCCAATTCACCGTCGCAAATGAAGCCGACACGGTCCTGCCGGCTCATCTCTGCGCACCATGCCGTTACGTGTGCGGCGGGGAGATCAGTTTTCGTGACAGCTTCGATGACGACCTGTAAACACTCGGCGATGTCGTCAGTCATCAGCCCCTCGTCGCTCATCTCGACTTGGTAGCTGCCCTGGCTCATCAACTCCAGTGATAGCTCCATCGCCGCGCGCAGATGACCTGATTCGATCAAGCGACCAAGATTGCGTTTGACCGTGCTGTACGTTTGATAGTCGTAATCGAAGTTGTATTTGATTTCGCGCTCGTCAAAGTCAGTGGCATCGGCGATCGCGACGCGCGTGGCTGCAATCAGTTCTTCCGGCGGCGCTTCCACGCCGAAACGCGAGTCGAGTTGACGTTGGATGCCGCGGTTGACACTTGCGAATTCGGCAATCACGTCGATCAACTCCGACTTCTTCCGTTTGGCCAGCGCCGCTTTCAGTCGATCGGTCGTTGCTTCTGTGTTGATGACCGGAACGCTTTTCCTTCTGCGTAGCGGCATTTCCCAATCTCTTGTCACGCGAAATTGTGCAACCAGTAGCAATAGTCCTCAATCAACTGACGATTCGGCTTCCCTTTGACCTCATCCAGTTCGCCTAGCGCCAACGTGACGACATGGCCCTCCATTCGCGCTTCGCAGAGGATGCCATACGTCTCGTCGATCATTGGCCCGTCTTGATCGCCGAGGCCGATAACCTTTACTCGTTCAGGGTGTCCATACTCTTCGCCGTGTTCGGCAGTGAACGGGAACGCCAGGTGCTTCGATAGGTGCACGTAGTAGGTTTCCAGCGTTTCGTCATCGACGTCGGGCAATGTATCATTGCTCGTCAGCCCGAAGATCATCCTGATGCGATCATCTTGATCCTTTGGTGAGAGCGGCCTCGTGGTGATTTGCTGGGGTTGCTCGATGTCGAGCGGATCGCCCATGTCGCGTTCCAGGTCGTCCGCGCCGATCGAATAGCTTTCGAAATCCAATCCGTCGTTCTCGCAGCGATTCTTGAACACGGGATGAATCGAGGCGAGCGTCTCCTCGCTCCATCGGACGACATGCGTGTCACCATCGTGGGTTTCCGAAATGGTTCCGGCCCAACCACCGATCGGCATGTCTGGGTAGTCGTTGTCCGTAACGCCGTGCCGTACACGAACCTTATCGCCGATTCGGAATTGGGCAGCACGGGATGACTTGACCCTCTCCGGCATGGTTGCTCCTCCGTGAATCCTGCTGGTTTACATGCACCATCATTGATCAGTATCGTCGGTCACTTCGCCTCAGCCGACCGAAGGCGTAGCCACAGGTCTTTTAGGGGCGATTGGTATTCAGCCACCGCATCATCCCAGGCCGGTAGATCGTCACTGAAATCCACGTCGATGCGCAGTTCGTGCAGATGCCGCACCAACTGTTGCCACTCCGGGTTGTCGCGCAGCCGGATGGTTTGGGGACGGTGCCAGCGGTCATACAACGGACGGTACATGGCGTCCGACAAGAGATGCGAGGTCGTTTACGCTGGGGACCGCTCCCAGCGTTTTCATGGCGAACACGGCCCCATGCTCTTGTTCGACCACCAATCCCATCCAATGGTCGGCTTCCGGCAGGAAATCAGCCTTCCAAACGTCCTCGCTCTGCGGAAGACGCCGCAGGCGACTCTTCACGAAAGCTGATCCCTTGCCGAGTTTGAGTGTCATAGCATTCCTTGCGTGGGGCGAACTTCCAGGTTGCCCACTACGACCAAAGGGGCAGACAAACGTGCGATTACCGCCATGCAGGTAGACCCTCTTGCATCGCCCGCGTTGCTTCGGCGGCGTCGAATGCGGCAGGATCGAACGGACCACTCCAATCGAGAAGCTCATCGTGCCGCTCGTGACGTGGATTGGCCACGGCGTGGAGAAACTCCGCGTAACCCCACACGCCGCCGACATCTTCCGGCGGGCATGCCCGCTTCCCTTTGACGCACACCGGATACTGCTGGCTGGGGGCGACAGGCGCGAAGGCTTCGAACAACACTTCGTGCTCCCAGCCGTCCCCAAAGTCGTATTCGTAGAGAAAACGAAACCGACGGCCATCGCTTGGCGCAACGTCGCTGATCCTCGTCACCGTGGAATCGACACACTCGAAGTCCATGAAACCGTCGTCCAAAAGTTCAGGGTCGCCGTATCGCTGGCCGTCGATCTCAAACTGATGCAGGTGCGAGTTAGTCCAGCCCATCGCTGTCTGGATGTGCTCGTGCAGTTCGTTGAGTGTGCAGTCCCGCACGTGAATACGCCGCCAAATAGCAGGCCGGATGCCCTTAAGCGAGATCTTGAACTGATAGACCCGGCCGCGCGGCGAGTCGGCGGGAGAACTTGTTGCCTTCTTGGATGACTTCTTCGGCGTTCGCAGCTTCGTCGACTTCGCTGCTGTGATTGGAAGTGCTTCGATCGGGAGCGACGTGACGATGCCCTGTCGCTCCTTCGCCTGCCGGTAGCTGTCGTTGAGCATCCGTTTGATGCCGCCGCCGAACGAGATGTTGTGACCGCTGAGTAACCCGTCGTAGATGATCCGGTCTTTGAACGGCAGCAACACGGTCTCAATCATCCGCGGCAGGTATGGGCCGATTAAATCCTCAAACGGCTCCGTGAGAGCGACCACGCCATACGCCACTGGCGGATCCCCGGCATCCAGGAAGACCATGTAGTTCTTCAGTTGTCGGAAAACGTAGAACGTGCCGGATACCTGATGACGCCACGACAACACAATATCGTGTTCGTCCTCGCTGAGGTGCGCCGGATTCTCATCGATGAAGGATTCGATCAAGTCGACGTCATCAAGGAACGCTTTCCTGACGTCGAGCCTCGCTTCAGGTGGCAGAGCAGCGAACTCCTCCGGGCTGCCGATGTTAGGCACGGCGCCCAATCGTCGATTGACGAAGTGCATCAACGAGCGATGTAGTCTGAAGAACAATTCCGTGTCATCCCGTGACAACAACATCCGTGAACTCCTTTATCCCAAAGCTCGCCGCTTCATCTGCTCGACAATCCAAAACACGGCGGGGCAGACGAGCGTATTGTTGGCAACTCCGATCGTACGAAACACGAGACCTTCTTTGTCGGTGTGCGGATACTCCCAGCAGACCGCGGGCCGCACCTCGTAGATTGTACAGCGATTGTCCACTCCGAGAAACGGGCACGGCTTCTGCCGAGCCTTGTACGGTCCATCCTCGTCGTCGACCTCTAAGTACGTCTCGATGAATTCGTCCACCGGCATGTTGAGATGACCGGCGATTCGCTCGATGTCCTCATCATCCACCTTCACGTTCATCGTCTTGCAGCAATTGGCGCAGCGAGTGCAATCGACAATCTGGATCGCCTCCTTGTGTAACTTGCCTACCAAGTCGTCGGGATCGAAGCCATAATCCCTGAACTTCATGCTGCGGAGAAACTGACAGTTTTCCTCGCCGCGCTTTTCGGCGTTGTGTTTCCAATGATCAACAACGGCATCGTGATCCATGTCCAACTCTCATCTCGCGCTTGGACACCATCGCGAGGATTGCTCGATCTACCGGAAGCAGATACGTCGCTCTCCACACAGTCATAGAAACGGCCACTACACGTCATCTGGTGACACATCTTTTTGCGCCACGTGACGAATGGAAAACACGAAAACCATGTCCTGGCGGACGGTGAAGAGCGCTCGGTGCGTCGTCCGGCGGCCCAATCCGTATTTCAGTTCATGTACGGGATACGGAAACTTTGAATCTTCACGCGCCAGGCCACACCGATCAGGATCATTGCGGAGGCTGTTCAGAGAATCCAAGAACCCGTTGTACCAGCGGGTCGCCTGCTCGGCGGAGCGCTGCTCGCGCCACCAGAGATAGGCAGCTTCGAGTTGAGATTCCGCCCGCTCGTTGAGAATGACGCGGTGGCTCATGCATCCTGCGGGATGTCGAATTTCTTGCGGAGATCAGCGTCGACGTCTTCCAGCCGGCGCCCGCGCCCCGCTTCAAGGTCCTCTAGTCCTTGCCGGATGTCGTCAAGAGCGTCGCGCTCTTCGGCAAGTGCCCGAAGAGCGTCGCGCAAGACATCCGCTTCGGTCACATACTGGCCGCTCGCAAGATAGTGCTTAACTTGCTCGTCAACGTCTGGTGGAAGCTGTACCATTCAAGAAACTCCTCAAAAGCACATGGTACCACGTCGGCCGAACTTCGGTCAAAGCTCGTAATGTCTGGGTAGATCAGGGAACGGAAGCCGACCCCTCGCTCCCGGAGATCCTCGACCAGCGTAATCAAGTGGCGCATGGACCATCCTGGGCGATCTAGCCGCCAGACGACCAGGATATCACCCTTCCTGTGAGTCCCAACGCTTGAGCAAGTAGTTGATGGCTTCTCCCAAGGCCGAATTGGGTTCGACCAACTTTTCGGTGAACTGCCTTTCGAGCCACTTCTTCAAACCATCCATGGTTGGCTTGCTGTGAGCCTGATGATACGCCAGGCGTTGCTCGGCATCTAAGCCTTCGTCGCGGGCCACTTGATCATGGTGATAGATTGCCTTGAATGCCTTGATCACGTAGCGGCATTCGTCCGTGAACCGGTCATAAAAGGTCAACGAAGTTTCGCCGGCCATGACTGAGACAATTTGCCAGAATCGTCTCGAACTCTTGCGGAAGATTCCAGGACAGCCCATCGTCGTTGTAGAGCACGTCTCCTTGAGCAGCTTGCCGGATCAGCTCTTCATAAGCAGCAAGCAGTAACAGAGCGCCTGCGTACACGATGCCCCACTGCGTGGAGGCCGCCAGCGGAATCTGACAGTCCGCTTGCAGCAGCTGCAGTCGGTTGAAAGGCAGCCCGCTCCCATACTTGAGCAGCCCAATCATGCTCGCCACCGTGTGGTCGTACTTCGCTTCCCCCGCATCCTCCGGCGCAGGTGCCGTGAACAACTTGCCGCAAAGATGGCATCGCAATCGTTGCAGGCGATAGACAGTCGCCTGAAGCGGAGCTTGTCCCACGAAACGGACGATGACGTACGGTTTTTTCTCGTAGACGGTGCCCGCCTGGCACTCCGGGCATGCATCACCCGGTGAGAGTGTGGCATCCAACTGCTGAGAATTCACTTCGACGATTTCCGGCGCGTTCATGAACCGGCTTCCGTGCCGAAGTTCGATCCATCTGGGAGCAATGGATCATGAATTGCCGGTGGAAGACAAGAGCAGTTCTTCTAGGCGCGCGGGCTTACCGGACGCCAATCCGGCGCAGCGCCGGTGTGAGCGGGATTACCGGCCGAAAAGAGCGCGGATAAGCTTTCAATGATGTCAGGCATCTTCTCGGCTGGGAAGTCGAGGTTGAACGAGCGTTCAAACCAAGGCCACTTTGATTTGGATGGCTCTCTTCCAAAGTGGGTAAAGAATGACTGGCTCTGCTTCGGAGATTCGCAGACACAAAGTGGTTATCGGCTATCGGGCGAGTATCATGATGAATTCTTGGCCCCCGTCTCCGTTTGTGTCCGAGAAAGAGGCCTCACAAGAGATAATAAAACCACATTTTTGTAGGACTCGTATCGAGGCCGTGTTGTGCTTCGCTACGTGAGCATAGAGCGGTCGTCTAACCATCTGCTTTAGGAATAGGGACAAAGCAGCAGTGGCGATTCCTTTTCCCCAAAACTGTTTCCCGATCCAGTACCCGTGTCGAACACTAACTTCAATGCGGGATTATCCACTTCCCCAAGCAGCACGGAGGAATTCTTGGCACTCAGCCCACCCCAGCCACTGCAGTTTTCGTGGCAAAGAACGATTCCGTTGTCCTCGGCAATCGTCGCGAGTCGCTTCATGCGTCGAATCGACTCGCGTCGCCACTCATGCTCCGGAAGCGGTGACACTTCATCGTTGGGGGTAGCTCATCACGCGGATGAACTTTGTTTGCAGCAGGTGCATTCTCGGGATTGCTTGCTGCAGATCGTCGATATCTTCCTGTGGGTCGCCCGAAATCGGTCGAGCCCAGTTGCCGATTGCGCTGCCGATACAGGACACGCGCATTTCAGCCCCTGCTAATGCTGCACACTCTCTCGAAAACTCATCGTCAGGCAATCGCGTCACATTGATTCCGTCGATGAGGCGCAGTTCGAGATGCTCCCACCCAAGCTCCTGATGAGCCCGTATCTGCGTCAGAATCGAATCGCCCGCTTCGTCGGAGATTCCCGAGTAATACATAACTGCTCCGTCAAGACGATGGGTGAGACCGCTTCCGAGCACGATGAATTCTCGCTTTGGCGAGGTTTCCGCAGTCTTTCATGTCACACCACCGGCGTTTCTTGTTCTTACTTGAATCCAGAAACAGTGCCGAGCATGTTTCCAGCGAACATTCGCGGACCCAACACATATGATCCGAAACGAGCAATTCCGCTGCGGACAAGGCGATCGGCCAGAGCACTTGAGTAAGTTCGTTCGTTGTTTTCCACTGCCACCGAAAGCTGCCGGACGCATCAACAAGCCGTTGATAATTGCGAGCCGCATGGACGACGAGGTTGAGCTCGTCGAGGTCGCTGGGCTGGACCTTATCACCACCAGCGTGTCGCGAACAGATTCGATAGACCGCCTCGCGCAAAGTCTTTGCTTTCGTTAGCGCGGCCTTGGCTGCTCGCGGATGTTGTTCGGCTTCAACGCGCAGTTCGCGCAGCCGTCGTGTCGCGAGCAACTCAGCAAATCCGGCCCAGTCAAGCAAATGATCGTACGAATCAAGTCGATCGAGCGGTGTCGTTGTTGGACGGAATGACTGCGTGTTGGAGAAGTCAAGGCACAGCGCCCCGCCTATCCAGAGGTATCCTTCTCGTTTTCGGCGTTGTGGCATATCGAATCACTCTTGTTCTGTGTTGCTTCTCACTTCTTCAGCATAGGATCGTTTGATGGCAGGCGGCACAGTCCTCTGGCGAGGTCACGCTCCAGGTCTAAGTAGTCTTCAAGCCCCACCGACAGTCGAATCATCCCCGGCGTCACCTCGGAAGCGGCTTCGCCCAGCTGGTCCGCTCCAAAATCCAAGTCATACGGGATCTCGATGATCGTTTCGACGCCACCCAGGCTGGTCGCCACACGAATGAGCTGGAGAGCGTCGGAGAAGGCCCTCGCGCCCTCGAGGCCTCCTTCCACCTCGAATGACAGCACTCCTCCGCCGGCTGTCATCTGTTGTCGAGCGAGCTCGTAATACGGAGTGCCTTCGAGCCACGGATAGTGAACGGTCAGCACCCCGTCCTGGGTCTTCAGAAATCGTGCTACTCGCAGTGCCGTGTCGCTCTGCCGCTGGACCCTCAGGCCGAGCGTCTTGAGACCGCGGAGCAGTAGCCATACAGGTTCCGGATCAAGGATTCCGCCCAGCAGAATCTGAGCTTCCTTGATCTGAGGCATAAGGTCGGCTGAACCCGTCACCACCCCACACATCACGTCGGAGTGCCCGCCGAGAAATTTCGTCCCGGACTGAAGACAAAGAGTAGCCCCCAGCGCAAGCGGCTGCTGCAGATACGGACTTGCAAAGGTGCTATCTACGAGCAGAAGCACTCCATTCCTGCGGGCAATCCTGCCGATGCGGTCAATGTCGATGACTTTCAGGAGAGGGTTCGAGGGAGTCTCAATGTAGATCACTCTTGTTTCCGGACGGACAGCACGCTCCACCTGTTCGGGATCAGTTGCATCCACGAAGTCAGTTATGATTCCAAAACTGCGTGCCATTGAATCAAGGAAAGTGAATGTCTGCGCAAAAACGTCCCGTTGCGCTACTACATGGTCCCCCGCCGACGTGATAGCCAGTAGCGTGCTAGTGATTGCCGCCATCCCCGAACTGAATACGAGCCCAGCATCGGCCCCGTCCATGGCGGCCAACCGTTCCGCGGCTGCGCTCAGCGTAGGGTGCCCGAACCGTGTGTACACCTGATCGTCCCGCCGCCGGAACGAGTCTCCCAGCTCCTTACTGCTATGTACCTGAAAATTGGTCGCACGCACCAGCGGGACGCTCAGTGGCCGGGTCTCAGACCGGCTGTCGAGATAGGTTTTCGCTGCTCGTGTGTGGAAGCCGAGTGGCTGATCGTGTGCCGTCATTCGATCTTTCCTTTATGCATCAACCTCAAGTAAATAGCGACGCCATAGGAGAGCTCGCCGAGCGCTCGCCAACAGTACGAACTGATTGCAACAACGACGCAGCTCGTGCCGAATCGGTCTCTCGGCACGCTCGTTTGTCGGTCGTGAATCGTCGCAAGATCGCATTCGAAAAATCGAGGAACGTTGGTCCGTCGACCCGCAGAAACTCACTCTTTTGCGTACGCTTGGCCGTCATCTCATGCTTTAAATCATTCGTAACCGTCTATTCTCAATTTGACGGTTACTCAGGACAGTATAACTATCTAAAGCGTGAATGCAAGTTGCAAGTTAGGCTTCGCGTGGGGGGTCCTAACTCCAGGGCCGCTAAAGAGAGGACAACTGTTGGGTTAAGTTAAACGTCCCAGGCCTGTTGTTTCTGCCATAGCCCGTTGCAATAACGAATGAATTCGTTATTCTGAACGCGTTAACGAATAATTCATTGCTGAGGATCGACTGTGTCAAGACGTCCCACGAGCGGGCCGACGGAGCTTGAGAGTCAGGTTCTGCGGCTGTTGTGGAATGACGGTGAGTGTACCGTCCGGAAGATTCACGATTGGCTGGTCCATCAGCGAGGTGAGGAGCATCGGTATACGAGTACTGTCAAGATGCTCTACGTGATGCTCGACAAGGGGCTCGTCGATCGAGATGACTCGATCCGACCGCAGAAGTATCGAGCGTTGGCGAACGAGAAGAAAACACAGCGCTCGATGCTGAAGGACCTTGTGGCTCGGATTTACGATGGTTCGTCTGCTTCCGTGATCATGCAAGCCTTGTCGGACAAGTCGATAACGCAGGAAGAGCTTGCGAAGATTCGTGAAATGATCGACCGCCGCGAAGGGAAGAAGTGATGTTCGCGTCGGGATTCTTTGCTGAAGAACTCGCAGTGCGAATTGGCTGGACGCTAATTCACTCGCTTTGGCAGATTGCGTTGATCGGTGGTCTGTTCTGGATCATGAATCGAGGACTCGCGCAGCGGTCCGCGAATCTGCGACACGTCGTTGGTTGCGTGGCGATGCTTTTGATGCTGGCTGTGCCTGTGTGTTGGCTGGCGTTCGCGACATCTACAATTCCAGTAAGCCGCTCTATCGATTTGCCGTCGGTTTCGTCCGAAAGACTCCATCCCATCCCCAAGAGGGAACTGGTCGGATGGCCAGAATCGCTTACGACAGCTCGAAACGGCGAAATCGAAGTGAAACGAACTACGTCACCGGCGCAAACTGCGAGCGGCAGCGAGAACGGGCCGCTCGCGAAATGGCATGGTATGCCGCGTTTCATTGCGACTATCTGGTTCATTGGAGTCATGCTGCTTTCACTTCGACCGGCTTTGGGATTGGCACACGCCGGTCGGCTTTGCAAGGTCGGCAGAGCGGACGTTCCGGAGTCGGTTCACGCTCTGCTGTGCCGTGTCGCGAATTCGATGAACGTTGGAGGAGTAGTTCAAGTCGCTCAGTCCACGTTGGCTCAGGCGCCCTGCGTCGTAGGTTGGATACGTCCGGTGATTTTGCTGCCAGCATCTGCGGTAACCGGTCTAACAGCCGCCGAACTTGAGTCCATCCTGGCTCACGAGCTGGCGCACATTCGCCGCCATGACTACCTCGTTAATCTCGTGCAATTGGCGATTGAGACGTTGCTCTTTTTTCATCCCGTCATGTGGTGGGTCTCGCAATGCGTGCGACGCGAGCGGGAATATTGCTGTGACGACCTCGCAATTCAGGTGTGTCGCGATCGCACCGTTCTGACTGACGCGTTGCTGGCGGTAGGTGAAGTGAGCGCTCGGCCCCGGCTCGTGCTCGAGTCCGATGGCACTTTGCTTTTCGAACGCGTCGAACGAATTCTCGGCTCAGACAATGTCGAACAGAAATGTACCGCGATGTCTAGACAAAGATCGTTCGTTGCCGCGGCTTGTGCCTTGCTGCTTGTGGTAGCCATCGTATCGATGCGTTTAGCGAACATGAACGAAGTCACTCGACGAGGACCAAGCTATCAGAAGGAAACGGCTATGTCGGAACGCAATGAGAACAAACAAGAAACGTCGCAGAGCGTTAGCCACGATTTGCCGCAGTTGGTTGAAGCAGTTCGAAGCAGCGACGTCGATTCGGTTCGCACGATCCTTGAAATAAGCCCAACGCTTGTCCACGAACGCATTCCGGGGCCAGACAGTGGCGACACAACCTTGTTGCATATGCTCATGCCGGGTGATGGCCGGAAAGACACGCCGCAGCATCTTGAAATCGCAAAGCTGCTGTTGGACCACGGTGCCGACGTCAACGCATTGGGTAACGCGCCGAACCTCGCAACCTGTCGTCCATTGACCGTTGCTGCGTGGGGCGGCCACACGAAATTGATGCAACTGTTGATTGACCGCGGTGCAAAACTGAACGGCAATCCGGAGTGTTCGCAGAAAGGGCCTTTGTACTCGGCTGCTGGTCATGGACATACCGCGGCAGCTGAATTACTGGTTTCGTTGGGTGCCGAGTATGAACTGTCTGAACTGGTTATGGGTGGATTGAAAGATCGCGTTGAGAAACTCTTGAATGAGAACCCCGATCTTGTCAATCAAAAATCGTCCAATGGTGCGACGTTGTTGCACGCTGCATTGGAAACGGCTTCCGGCCAGACTCTTATTCCTTCGTTGCTTGAACGAGGAGCCGATCCCAATTTAGCCGACTCCCGTGGACGGTCGCCGCTGTTGATGGCAATTGAACAGAGTATTTGGAGGGATCAAACGGATGTGATTGAGCAACTGAGCAGCTACGCTCGCCAGAGCGTGGAGCGAACGTCTCAAACGATTGAGCCTAAAGACCATCCGCCATCTGGCGACAGCAGCCACAACGATATTTTCACGGTTGCCGGTTTGGGTGACTTGAACGAAATCCGAAAGCTGCTGAATGAGAGTCCAGAGCTCGCGAAATCCGCACAAGCCGATGGAACAACTCCGCTGTTTCATGCAGTGATTTCCGGTAACCAGCAAATCGTCGAACTGTTGCTTCAGTCAGGTGCGGCTCCGTCTCCCCGTTCCGATCGTTTTTGGTGTTGTTTGACGCCGCTGCATCTTGCATTGCAAACAGAGCGCGACGAAATCAGCAAACTGCTCGTCGAAAACGGTGCGGACGTCAATGCTCACGGAGACTGCACCAATCACTGGCAACCGACGCCGCTGCATGTAGCCTCCAGATGGCGCGGCCCGAAACAACTCAATTTGCTGCTTGACCATGGCGCGGACATGTATGTTGGCGGCGATGGCAACATGCTGGGGTGGATCAACGATGAAGAGACGTTGAAACTACTTCTTGATCGCGGCCTGAACGCAAATCATCCCGAAACGCAGCATCTGTTTGTTCATTCGGCAAGCCGGGGACGGCTCGAACGCGTTAAGCAGTTAATTGAGCAAGGTACCGACCCTGCCGCGAAGAATCGGGATGGAAAAACTGCAAGGGAACTTGCTCTGGAAAACGGCCGCACAGATGTCGTCAGATTCCTTGACGGATTGGATTCGCAACCATCTCATGTCGAAGAAGACGACTCCAAAATAAAAAGCTCCCATCGCGATCTCGTTCAAAGGTGGTCGGACGCGATCAATGACCATGACTACGACCGGGTCCTCGCCCTGCTGAATGAGCATCCAGAATTGGGTGAAACGCGGTTCTTCCCGCGAGAAAAGCTACCGGGGTATCACGCTGCGACCTACGATCCCTCTGCGTTCGCGACAATGACGAACGATCTGAAACTGATGGAAGCGTTTTTCAAAGGTGGAGTCACGCCGAATTTCGGAACCTGTGCCGAGTCTCCCGAAATGGCGAAGCTGGTAATAAAGTACGGCAAGGACACCGAAGGTTTTAAGGAGACTCTCTCGAACGAACTCTTCTCGGCAAGCTGGTTCCCCAATCTTGAAATCCAGCGAATCCTGCTCGAAGCCGGCGCCGACCCAAACGTACGGAAACGCAATTCGGGAATCCGGCCGCTAATGTACGTGTCGTTGCGTAGCAAAGGCGAAGAGAGCCTAGCGATTGCCCGGCAGCTGATCGAACACGGCGCCGATGTGAACGCCAAATCGTATTCGGGTTTCGACGACGAGCGAACGCGTCACGATGGCTACAATCATGATGTCGAGCACGGACACGAAACGCCGCTGCATTGGGCGGCTCGCAAAGGCAACGCACCGCTGGTGCAGCTGCTTTCTGACCATGGTGCCGATCCCGATGCGAAAACGACTTCCATCCGCACGAACGAGCGTGACGACAAAGGGTTCTATCTATTTGAAGCAGGCGGCGGCGAGACTCCCCGCGACTGGGCCTATCAGGGCGGCGACGAAGCAACCATTCGCCTGCTGAACGGTAACGACGCCCTCGACAACATTGCGAGCGCCGCCCGAGCCGGACTGACCGACCGAGTTCGCACTCTCATCGACGCGGGTAAAAACGTGAATGCGGCGGATTCCAATGGCAAATCAGCAATCCAATATGCGATCGAGCGCCGCGATGCGGAACTTTGCCGTGTCCTGACAGACGGTGGAGTGACTTGGCCCGAGACAATCACCACCGCGATACGCATGGGGATTCCTTCAGTCGTTAAGTCGCTGCTCGACTCCGATCCGAAACTCAAGGAAAAGACTCTCCGCGATCCCCGCGTCTTCTTCTCAAAGAAGTTCGATTTGGATTCGTATCATGTCGAGAGTACCCGCGCCATCATGAATGCAAAACCTGAGTCGCCACTCGACCTAGTTCTGGCCGGATACATCGAAGACAAAGACGCGGCTGAAGCAATCATCGGCGCCCGCCCCGACGTGATCTCCGCAGCCATCGCCGACTTCCCGCAAGCCGCTTGTTACTTCGTTTTCGACGCCGTATTGCTTGAACGTGTCCTCGATGCCGGAGCCGATATCGACGCCCGGGGCACACCGCACGGTTACACGCCATTGCAGCGAGCGGTTTGGACAAGCCAAGTCGATTCCGTCCAACTTCTCGTGAAACGCGGCGCCGATCTCGAAATCGAGTCACACAACCATCGCTGGCGGACGCTGGACATACCGTGTTACCAATCAAAGCGACGCGTCGACTATCGCTTGATCAAGATTTTGCTCGACGCCGGAGCCGACCCGAACGTCGAAGCACACAACGGCTACACCGTCCTCGATGCTCTACATCATTACGCCAAAGAACTCACCGACGAAGAGCGTGAACAAGCGAAAGAATGGGTCCGCGCTGCTGGCGGCAAGACATACAAACAACTAGTGCAGGAGCGCAGTCAAGCGTCGGGAGACAACCCAACGGGAGTCAGTAAGTTGAGTACGAAATCGGAGAACGTGCAAAGGCAATTCTGGGAGGCGGTGTGTGGCAATGACGTCGAGACAACACGACGGCTGCTCGAAAAAGATTCGTCGTTGGCGTCGCAAGACTTTCGCCCTGAAGACGACCGTAACCCTCACACCGATGGCTTCCCGCTCCATAGAGCCTGCGCAATGGGACATGCGGAAGTAGCCAAGCTGTTGGTAAGTAATGGTGCTGATGTAGATGCCAGGAGCCCGACCGTAGAGCAGAAAGAGCTGGGAATGCCGCTATGGTGGGCGGTGGACCGCAGAGACTATGTACTCGCGAATTTCTTGCTCGACCATGGTGCCGATGTCGGTGCCTACGCTTGGGCCAACGCCACGATGCTCGATCGCCTCTATGAACATGCTGTGGAAGACGGAGCGCCGGTCGAGGTTGTTCGAAGAGGTTTCGCAACCTATCTCGGCGCAACGGATGACGCTCCTGTAGCCGATGACGCACCGGAGTCAGTGAAGTTGCTGGCCCGTGTATTGGGCTTGGGGGGACAGCCTACTTTTGACTCAGTCGTTCAGGCGGAATACTACTCGCTTGTCGAGGAGCTATTTCAGAAGTGCCCAGAGGAGCCCGGCACCGAGCACGACGATCCGCAGGGAAACGTGTTTGAGAATCTCTGCAATGCAGCAAGTTGGTTCGGTCGTCCTAAGGTCATGGAATTGGCAATGGATAATTGCTCGCACTTGCACAGCCCAAACCATGCCAAGCGTGCAATTAGCCGTGCCATCATTAGTCATAATCGATTTGGTTCGGTCGAAGACTACTATGTGCTGATTGAGGCGCAGTTGAGGTATCTCAAAGAGGACGGGGAACTGTCATCAGTAATAGCAGGCGGTTCATTCTTGCCGCATCACAAGGTCGCCAAAGACTACCTTTGGCCAGATCACTACGGATACGGCGACAGCAAATCGTCGGTTGAAAGCATGATTGAGCTGAGCAAGCTACTGATAAGTTTCGGCTTTGAACCAAATCGAGTGGACGCCAATGGTATGACGCCACTTACCTTGGCCGAAGAACGTCGGATAAAAAGTCACGCCGGATTGACCGAGTATATCGCGTTCTTGAAAGAGATAGACGCCTCGTAGCTGAGAACTTGATGGGCTAACTGCCTGTTGAAAAACGCCGTCCTGGCGTTTTTCAACCTCGCCAAGCTCAGAACAGAGTTCATCGCGGCTCGCAAATCAACGACTTACGACCCGAATTCTTGCGAATCCGGCTACAGCAAATAGCCCAGAACGTAAAGCGACAATCTCTTGCCACTCCGGCTACGACTCTTCGACTTTCCCAAAATCAACTTTTGTTGCCCGCATTCCGAATTTGTCGTGAGCCACTTCAAACGACACGACGGTTCCGGCTTCGATGGACTCGGGTTCGTCTCCGAAGATTTCTTCACGATCGAAAAACAGCTCGCCGCGAATCTCATCCCGGATATAACCGTAGCCCCGGTCGGCTCGATACCACGTCACTTCCCCACCTAGACGACCCGGTGCAACTTCCACACTCCGCTCGATGGGTTGGAGGTCGGGTTCCCGCGTAGAGATGCCGGTTTCGGCGCCTCGTTCCAACAGGAAACGACACAGACGCGGCAAGTTGTGTTCCAACGCGACGTCCAGCGGCGTTTTGCCCGCTTCATTCTTCGCGTTGATTTCGGCTCCGTGTTTCAGCAAAATCTCACAGCCAAACCGGTTTCCCATCTTGGCCATGACGTGAAGACCTGTGCTGCCATCGCTGTCCGTTTTTTTGGGGTCTGCACCAAGTTCGAACAACAACGCGGCAGCACGCGGGAAAGCCTTGAAGGCGCTGTCGAAGGTACCTGGACCGACCAGACTAAAATCTGCGCCGTTATCCGCGATGAGCTGTATGCAGGTGATCACATCATCTTGTGCTCCACAGCGCCGGCCGCCGTGGCTCCAGGCACCTTCGATAACGCGCTTCCCCTTGACGAGTTCCGGGGTTTCGCGAATCGCTTTCTCGACTCGCTCAATGTCTCCGCATAGCACGTCGTGGTAGAGTGCGTCTGCAGGGTCCTCTGGTCGTTTGAATTTGTGTGGCACTGAGTCGGCTCCTTTGTTGCTTGCCGTCGATTGATGGCGTGGTTGAATTGGTTGGTTTCCCGAAGTGTTGCCACTCCGGCTACTAGGATGGCGGCCGCGTGCGACGGCGGCAGAAAGCGGTGAATGATTCGTTTTTGCGTCGCGGCACTCGATGTCCGACTTTCGATGCGGGTCTTCTGCTCCGCGTACCGCCACCAACTTCCAAGGAACGATACCAACAACGCCAAGTACAAAGACCAATCCCAAGACTAGACCGATGACGTGACGAGATTGTGACTTCGCAACTTGCATGGCAGTCAGTCTTTCCTTCAGATCACGAAACGAACTCGTGGCCGCGACTCCCATGCATGGAATCGATTTCCCGGACTGCGAACGCAACTGCGTGGTCGTGATGAGTGCTTCTGCATAATCCGCAACATCTAGCCGCTGATTCTCCAACACGAGGGCATCACATGCGGATTCTTGAGCCAAACGCCAACGACGGCCTGCGAACCATATCAGCGGATGAAAAAACAACACGCAGTGGGCCAGACGGGGCAGAAGCGACCAGACCAAGTCGCGCCTAACGAAATGGGCTAGCTCATGACTAATGACACTGTGGATCTGCGATTTACTCAGTTGGCTCAGGATATTGTGAGGGACGACGACCGCAGGGGCCAACAGCCCAACCAATGCAGCCGTTGAAACATCGTTTGACAGTAAGAGTGGCGGTTTCGTACGCGCCCTCATTTGCTTTGATACCAGGCTATAAGTGCAGCACACTTCCTCGTCATTGCAGGCTTCGGCCCTCCTCCGCACTTCCCGAGAACGGAACCACTCCCGCACCGAACGTATCAATAGAAATCCGAAAATCGCAAACCAAAGCGGCACCAAGAAAGACTTTGTGATTTGCAAGATCGAAGTTCCTCCGTCTCTAGCAAGACGATCCACAACGATCGTAGAGCGATCTATCGCTGCGGTGTCTTCCACCTCTTTGTTCCGAGACTCTAGCGAGGCGGTTAGTTCGAATTGACCTCGCGCGGATCTCGTTTCAGCCATCGAATGCGGAATTAGAGGAATCGCGATCGGCGGAATGGCAAGCGTCGAAACAAGGATCTTCGCGTATGCCAATCGCCAAATCCAACAGTGAATGCGACGCGGCAATTCACGAAACGCGCAACACACCACCCACGCGACGGGGACCACGAAACAGGCAGATACAGCTGCTCGACAAATTGGGTCTGGTGTGAACGCCATGCTATTCGTTGCGTCTTGGTTTGGTTGGCATGTTTCGGGCAAGCTTTCTCAGTTCGGTTATCTCCTCGTCTGTAAGTTCTTGACTGTTGCTTAGGTAAGCGAAAAAGGGAGACACCGAGCCGCCCAACACTCCTTCTACGAAATCGCCAACCAATGCATCCAACAATTCAGCCTTACCGATTCGCGGTGAATATCGATTGACACCTTTCACCTTGCGGCGTTTTAGAACTCCCTTCTCGCGTAGCCGTTCCATCAACGTGAGTATCGTTGTCCTGGCTTGGCCCGTCGTCTTGGAAACATGATTCGCCACCTCCCGGACGGACACCGGGTGATTGTCGATTACATGCTGAAGAATCGCCAACTCGGCTTTTCCTAAATGCGGTACCTTCTTCATCGTAGATCTCTGGATTGGCGATTGTGACTAACAGCGTAGTCAGAGTATAGCAGTGACTAATTGGGTAGTCAACGCGGTGATGACGTGACGGGAGATCCTTCTTGGCAGAGCTGGACCGCCGTCATCCGCTCACCAAACTGAACTCCGCGGAATTCCAATTGTCGCCGAACATGAAAAATCGCCTCGGCGCGCAAGATGACAAGGCTTACTCTCGTGGTACCTCTAGAGTCCGGATACCCTGATGAACGAGACGCCCGAAACTCGACTAAGCTTGATAGCACGCCTGCATCAGCACAGCGATGGCGATGCGTGGTCAGAGTTTGTTCGGACATATGAGCCACTGATTCTGTCGTTTGCTCAGAGACGAGGACTCCAGTACGCAGATGCGGCCGAAGTGACGCAGGAAGTTCTGAAAAGGGTCGCGAATTCGATTGAGAAGTGGGACCCCGACCCGAAGAAAGGCGCGTTTCGCGGGTGGCTGTATCGAGTTACACGCAATCTAACGATCGACTACTTGCGGCATGATCACCGCTGGCGAGACCGTGCGCATGTTCCCAATCTCGATGAGGTCGCGACGCCGAATGAAAGTGAGTCGCGCGAGTTTCGACTCGAGTACGAACGACAGCTATTCAATTGGGCAGCTGGTGAAGTCAAAGCCGCGTTCAAACAAGACAACTGGCAGGCATTCTGGCTAACCGCCGTCGAGAATAAATCGGTCGAAGATGTTGCGAAGCAACTGAACCTGCCGCGCAGCAAGGTCTACGTAGCTCGGTCGCGCGTGATGGCTCGCATCGCGAAGGTAATTCAACAGCGGCTAGAGGAAACCGAGAACCTCTGAGCAATTGCTGCTCGATATGCAGAACTGGAACCAAACATGAGCACCAATCACATTCCTAGGGACCAACTTGAACGGCTGCTACGTTCCGAGCAAGACGATCTGGACGAAAAGCACTGCAAACATCTCGACAGCTGTCCTCAATGTCAGTCGGCGCTGAACGCGATCGCGGCTACGCCGAAAATGTGGGAGAAAGCATCGGAGCTAATATCGGAACCGCTCATGTCGGAGTTGGCCATCAAACGAGCCGCTTCGAGCTACGGAGCACAGTCAGATGAACTTACGAGCGACCACGAACGCAATGACATGAGCCGCGATTCAGCTGAGTTTGTACTCGATCCGCCTTCCCACCCGGAGATGCTCGGACGGATCGGCAACTATGATGTCGAACGCGAGGTCGGCCGTGGAGGAATGGGTATCGTTTTCAAAGCGTTCGACACGGAATTGCATCGACCGCTAGCCGTCAAAGTCTTGGCACCGTGGTTGGCACAGAACGCGACGGCTCGCAAGCGATTCGCTCGTGAGGCCCGGGCGGCCGCGGCCGTAATCCATCCCAATGTGATTTCGATCTATGGCGTCAACGCGAGCAAGAAAACGCCCTATTTGGTGATGCCGTTCGTCGCAGGCCCGTCGCTTCAACGCTTGATCGACGAACATGGCCCGTTAGACGAGAAAGACATCGTCCGCATCGCAATGCAAGTTTCTGCGGGCCTCGGCGCGGCTCACGCCCAAGCACTTGCCCATCGCGATATCAAACCCGCGAACATCCTGGTTGAAACCGAAGTCAGTCGCGTGTTGGTAACCGACTTCGGACTCGCTCGCGCGGTTGACGATGCGTCTGCGACCCACAGCGGGTACTTCGTCGGCACGCCGAACTACATGTCACCGGAACAAGCAACTGGCAAGCGTGTCGACGGGCGGAGCGATTTGTTCAGTCTCGGCAGTGTGATCTATTTCATGGCCACTGGCCGGATGCCGTTTCGTGCCGAGTCGCCGTTATGTGTGCTGAATCGAATCTCGTATGACGAACCCGCAGGCATCCAGCAGATAAACAACGACATTTCGAGCACGCTATCGAGTATTGTTGTCAAGCTCTTGGAGAAGAATCCTGCCGACCGATTTCAATCGGCGGGCGAAGTGCACCAGGTCTTGGAAAAGTATCTCGCCTACCTTCATCAACCGGATGTGTCGAAGCCACCCACCATTTCACTTCGCAGTCGTTTCGCGGAAAAACGGTCTTCCCGCGCCCGCAGTTGGCTTTATTCGGTCGCTGGTCTTGGTTTAGTTTTCGCGATGTTGGCATTTAGCATCTCGCGGAGTTGGTTACCCGTTCAAGGCTGGCCATCGATGCCGGCGATCGACAGTGGGAAGGAGTGGGCAGAGGATGGATCGAACGCAGTTGCGGCGCAAACCGGTGACACACCACAACCAGACGACGCATCCGAAAACAAGAGTTGGGCGCCCCCGAAGCTCGGTGGATCAGGCGGTGCCCAGCCAAATGGCTCTGAACAACCCTGGGATGAGGAAGAGGACTTGGTCTCCGAGGTCGGTGTGCCCGGAGAATTTGTTACCGCAAAGAAACCTTCTCTGGGAAAGAACGTCGATGGCTACACGCTGTACTTGCCAGAGTCCTACTCGAACAACGCCGATCCATTTCCGATGATTCTCTATCTGCAAGGCGTATCAGGAGTAGGTGGCGACGTTAGCCGTGTGAACAAGTTGGGCATGCCAAAACTCGTGTCTGATCTCCGCGAGGAAGACAACGAGTTAAGCGAACTCGTGCGTGACCGCTTCATCATCGTCTCCCCTCACATTACTCGTGGAGAGTACTTCGAAGACGTGATGGCGATGAAGCAAATTATCCAGGATGTCGCGGCGAGGCACCGTGCCGATACCTCACGCGTGTATCTCACCGGATTAAGTAGGGGGGGAAGTGGTGTGTGGGGAATAGCTTCCCGGTTGGAAGGAGTATTCGCGGCGGCGGCCCCATTGGCTGGGAAAGTTCACGGAGTCGAGGACAAGGGCAAACTTGCGAAGATGCCGATGTGGGTCGCTCATAACGTCGGAGACGATTTCACACCAGTCGCCGTTATGGTCACGAAGCTGAACAAGTTATCGAATGCCCAGTTCAAAGCGATCGACGCGGCTTCCGACTTAAGTCCGAGCGACTTGAAGCTCAACAAGATTTTCATGACTGGCGAGACTGACAACCACGACGCGTGGAGTCGCGTTTACAACGACCCGACGTTTTATCGCTGGTTACTGAAACATCGCATCTGGTAAATCCGTACGACATTCCAAGACCAGCGCGCAAGATTTCTCACGAAGCTACGTGAATGTGTTGAACGGCCGCTCTTCGGTCAACACATTACTCGCGGGAGCTGACACATGCAGAAACGCACTCTACTGAACAAGCTGTCCGTCTCGACTCAGACGGCTACGGTCGCAACCTTCCTCGTCGCCACGGCAATGATAGCTTATGCATCAAGTGGTGACGCGAAGGACGGGGACGAGAAGAAGCTTAATCGACAAAAGGCCGGAAGAGTAGCACGGCAAGAGCGACCAGCGACGATAGACTTTGTCCTCGAAAAGGAAGTCGCGGTTGGCTCTGGCGGCGCACTCAAGCTGGAAGCCGATCGTGGGTCAGTCGAGGTGATCCCTGCGGATGTGAATCGCGTTTCAGTCGAAGTGATTCGCTCGATCGCCGAAAAGTACGTACATGAGGCAGAGGCGATTCTCAAGCATCACGAAGTTGTCATCTCGAGAGAGGGTAACAACGCCATCGTTCAAAGTCGATTGAAGCCCATTGCGATGAACAACGTAGTGGTGGATGGTGTCGGTATTGACGTCTCGGATGACATTCACCGAGCGGTGGAGAACGCCGTAGGAAAGCGTTTGAAGAACATCCATTTCCTCGTCACCATCCCCGCCAAGTTTGACGTGAAACTGAAGACGGGTGGTCAGAACATTGTCTGCGGTGATCTCGGCGGCCAAGCTCACTGTACAACGTCCGGAGGCGGGATCAAACTCGGCAAGATCGCAGGACAGGTCCACGCGACAACTTCTGGCGGTTCTCTGCAACTTGCTGCCGCGGGCGATTCTGTTGAGCTAAGAACGTCGGGCGGCTCGGTCCGAGCTGGCAACATTTTGGGGGATGCCGTGGTGGCGACGAGTGGTGGCAGCATTCGCCTTGGACGAGTACGTGGCCGCGTGTCAGCGAAGACTTCCGGTGGGAGCATTCGTATCTTGGATGCGGGCGGTGCCATCGAAGCCATTACATCAGGCGGCTCGGTGACCGCAGCAATCTCGCAGCAGCCAAAGACTGACAGCTACTTCGCGACTTCCGGCGGAAGCGTCAACGTCGCGCTCGATAAAGGCCTCGCGTTTGACTTCGAACACCTCGGGCACGGCAAAGCGACTGGGCCCTTCCTAAATAGCGCCGGTCGACATCCGCGTACCGCAAAGCTCAACGGTGGGGGGCCAAAGCTTGTGACGAAAGGCAACGTCCGCTTCACTTATTTCGGCGACAAGTAAGCCGTTGAAAACAAACGCAAAAAGGAACCGCCATGATTCATCGTAATGTACTCCACCAAGCGTGCTTGCTAACTGCGATTGTGGTTGGCCATTCGCAATGCTTTGCTCACAGCGGCAATTCTTTCATCGCCCACGCCTTCCACAACGAGATCACGATTGACGGTGACCTGTCCGACTGGCCCAAGTCAACAGAATACGAACTTTCAGTTCCCTATTTGTTCGATGGGAAGCCGGATACCGAGGACTACACCGGGCGATTCCGAGTCGGCTGCGATTATGAACGCGAAGTGTTGTACGTCGGCGTTGAGATTAAAGATGATGTGATTAGATTGGATAGCCCCGTTGACATGTGGAACTCTCGTGACGCGTGCGAGATCTTTCTCGCGTTGAAACACTCGCGAGAAGCAAGCGTGCCTCTTCAGTTTGTCTACCGCAGGGAACCACTCGTCGCTGAAGCAGACCGGTTCAACAAAGAACTGCACGACGCCTTCTTGGCGGCACGAAAGCACGACGGCAATCGACTGGTTTATGAATGGCGAATTGACCTGAAGTGTTTGCCGGGCGGCAAGGGAATCACCGACCAGCCAACGGTTGTCGGTTTTGACGTTGGCTACATCGACCTTGACGAGGACGGCGACGTCGCGGTGTTTTGCTCGTCACCTGGAAAGGGAAAGCACCTCTCGTCAGCCACACTCGGCGATTTGATGATGCACCGCAAAGTGGATGCCCTCGTCACTGTGACGGGACAAGTGACGCGACCTGAAGCTCCCCCCGAATCTGAAGAAGCCAAGGATTCGAACTTTCCCCCTGTCGCGTTGCAGTCGTCCGGTCCATCTGGTTTTTACGTGCAGGTGCCGTGTGACAAGTTAGGACGGTATTGTGCGCCATTGCCGCCCGGAAACTCCGTCGCGTCGCTCGTGGATACATTGTCGACTCGCGTGTCAGAGGACGAAAAGATCACATTCGAAGTGCAGCGCGGAAAGAAGATCACTGTGCCAACTCTGCAGATAAGGCCACTCGACAAACCGTCGCTGATCGAAGAGACGGGACTTCTGCTACGCGAGGATTTCAATGCCGAGCAGGTCGATCGGTTCGTGGATGCTTACATGAAATACCACAAAATCCCAGGCCTCTCGCTAGCGATCGTAAAGGATGGTGAGATTGTCTACGGCAAAGGGTTCGGAGTGAAGAGTCTGGCCAAGAACGACGCGGTTACCGAATCAACCGTGTTCGAAGTCGCCTCAATGACCAAACCGATGTTTGCTTTCGCTGTGTGCCGTTTGGTCGAGCGTAAAGTTCTTGCGCTCGACACACCGCTTTGGAAATATCTGCCGTATGCGGACATCGAGCATGATGAACGTTACAAGAAGATAACTTCCCGAATAGTGCTCTGCCATCGTGCCGGTTTTCCCAACTGGCGAGACGGCCAGCTCAAGATTCACTTCGAACCGGGTACAAAACAAATGTATTCGGGCGAAGCGTTCGGATACTTGGCCGATGTCGTTAGTCATTTGACAGGCAAGGAAATCGAAACGTTGATGAACGAAGAGGTGTTTGCGCCGCTTGGCATTGAGAATACCTATTTGACCTGGGATGCTGACGCAGATGAGTCGCTAGTCGCCATGCCGCACAATGAACACAATACAACGCTTGTGAAGTCACAGTGGGACGACGTCTGGGTCGCGGGCTGCTTGCATGTCGATGCCAGGAATTTCGCGAAGTTCCTTCGAGCGATCATCAACAAGGAAGGACTGTCTGCGGAGAGCTACGCTGAGATGTTGCGTCCTCAAGTGGAAATCCCCGCAGACTCACACGACCAGAACTTCAGCCTCGGTTTCGTCGTGGGGGAATCAGAGTTCGGCAAGTACTGCCAGCACGGCGGCCACAATACGGGATTCACCAGTGCATTCAAAGCGTACCTGGATCGTAAGTTTGGCTACGTCTTCATGGTCAACAACTATCAGGCGCCGACGTTCGAAAAGGACTTGAAGGCGTTCCTGGTAACTGGTAGGGGAGCAGGGGCTGAACGAACGAGCAAGCGTGCGCAGGGCGTAAGCAAGTGAGCATACAATTGACTCCGTGCAACTAATAGCCAGAGTCTTCGCGCCCGGCGCAAGTTTTTTGACTCTGGATCCCCCCGCCTCATCCGGCCTTCGGCCACCTTCTCCCGCAGTGGGGGAGAAGGGACGTTGGTGGCGGCTAACCCGAATTATTCATGAGCGATCTGCTGCGAGGTCGTAAGTCCATCGGTGGCTTCGTCATGCTTCACAATTCTCCCTCGACGTATTGCTTCAATACGCCTGCGGAAGAATTGCTCGCCTTCCTTGCCACCAACGTACTTACAACCTCTCGCCACGATCTTCATGAATAATCCGGGCTAATGCTAGGTCGCTTAAGTTGCCAGCGGTTCGCTTTCAGCCTACAGTCGCGGGTCGACGGGCTCGCTCTCCAGAGCCAATACGCCGAAGACACATTCGTGCACTCGGCGAAGTGGCTCGCGTCGGACAAACCGTTCAAGGGCTTCAACTCCAAGAGCGAACTCGCGAAGTGCCAAAGAGCGTTTGGCTCCCAATCCTCGGTTGCGGAGCCGGGTCAGGTTGTTTGGGCTTGTGTAATCGGGTCCGTAGATGATCCGGAGGTACTCGCGACCCCGACACTTGACGGCCGGCTGGAGGAGGCCTTTCTTTCCCTTTGTGATGAAGTCAAACGGCTTGACCACCATGCCTTCACCGCCCTTACCGGTAAGCTCGAGCCACCAAGCGGTCGTGTCCGCTACTTGGTCAGGATCTGTGACGTCCACCGTGCGGAAAGGGGTTGCCAGCAATAGTTGCGAATCGTGTCGGCAGATTGAAGCCAGGGTCTGCATATGCCACTGGTGGTTCTGTTGAACGTGCACGCTGCCCTCGGTCGCCAAGATGTGAAAAGGGGCGAGCTTCAGGTCATCAATCGAATCGACGTTCCAGCAATAATGCCGGTAGACGTCTGCAAAATCTTGGGCCGACTTGTGTCGTCGGTTGAATTCCTCGTGCAAACCTTCCAGTAGGTCTGCCTCTTCGCCGGTGAGCCGAGCGGCAGCCTGGGACATAGAATCCAAGACAGCAGGCAGGGCCGCATTGGCAGCCGCACCGACAGCCGCGTACTGCGACTTAACCGACTCCTGAGCCTTCGCAGACCAGGGCATCAATTCGCAATCTAGAACCACCCAGTCTGTCTTTCGCTCTGTCCAGAACTGGGCGGCCGTTAGAGCATCACGCACACGGGCTAATACGGCAGACTCGACACCAACGTCGTTAAAGAACCTTCGGCCCGTCCGCGTGACAATGATTCCCGTCTCGGTTTCCACTCCGAATCGACTCGCTGCTGCTGGCTGGTCCCGACACACGACGACGACAGCGCGCGACCCCATATGCTTTTCTTCACAGACGACTTTCGGCACACCTTGGCTACGAAAATATGAAAATGCCTCATCGGGATGTTCAAGGTAGCCGTCTTTGGTGCTCGTTTCCGACGGCGACATCGTCGGTGGAAGGTACACGAGCCACTTGGGATTCGCAGCAAATCGGCTCATCACTTCCAACGCGGCCGTGCCGTTCTCTTCGCGAATCGTCACGTTGTGACGCAACCGCGTCGAGATGATTCGCTTGCCGCTGACATCTGCCAAGTCCAGCAAATCGTCATGAAGGTGCTGAACCGACAGGGACGGCGACTTCTCATCCTCGTCGAGGAATGGGCGTGCCGGTTCACAGTAGGTCTGCCTCGCCTTGACCGATACCAGCTCCAGTTCGGGATATCGAAGAGCAGTCAAAGCCCCACCGAAAACGCATCCGGTATCGATGTTGATGGTCTTGTTGAGCCACTCTGGCTCGGGCACCGGAGTATGTCCGTAAACCACCGTAGCGTTACCGCGGTACTCGGCGGCCCAAGAATATCGGACGGGCAGACCGAACTCGTCGGTCTCGCCAGTCGTCTCACCGTAGAGAGCGAACTCGCGGACCTTCCCGGACCCTCGACCTTGCATCGACTCCTTCATTCCCGCATGAGCGACAACCACCTTGCCATCGTCCAACAGGTAGTGACTGACGAGTCCGTCGAGGAAGTCTGATAGCTCTTTCGTGAATGCATCTCGCTGCTCTTCGGCAACAGATTCCACTTCGGCAAGCGAGTCAGCAAGACCGTGCGTAATTTGCACGTTCTTCCCACGGAGCTTGCGTAGCAGCTTCGTATCGTGGTTGCCGGGGACGCAGAGGCGTTTCCCGAGACGACCATATTCCGCACGAGGCTGAGCGAATCGACGATACGGGGACCGCGGTCGACAAGGTCGCCGACGAAGACTGCTTTACGGCCTTCGGGGTGGGTGTAATGCACGCTCGCCCAGCCGGGGCCGGGGTGCTCAAATGGCCTTTCTATGTAGCCAAGCTGCCCGAGCAGTTCTTCCAGCTCGTCACAGCAGCCGTGTACGTCGCCGATGAAGTCAAGCGGGCCGTGCTCGTCTCGCTTGTCGTTCCACAGCGGCGTCCGTTCGATGGTGGCGGCATCGACCTGTTCCGGCACTTCCATCACAAAGACGTGCCGGAAGCCCTCTCGCTTGAGTCCCTTGATGGCGCGACGTAGTTGCGAGCGCTGCTGACGAATGACGTGGGGGCCGAAGTCTCGGTCCGAACGGTCGCGATTCCGCTCCTGACAAACATCCTCGGGTAGATTGAAGACGATAGCCACAGGCAGCGTATGGTACTCGCGAGCGAGCTGCACAAGCGGCTGGCGGGCTTCCCGCTGCACGTTCGTTGCATCGACGACTGTCAATCTGCCTGCCGCCAGCCGCTTGGCAGCGATGTAGTGCAACACATCGAAGGCATCACTCGTGGCAGCTTGGCAGTTCTCGTCGTCGCTGACTAAGCCACGGCAGTAGTCGCTCGACAACACTTCCGTCGGCAGAAAGTGCTTGCTTGCGAAGGTGCTCTTACCGGACCCACTGGGGCCGATGAGTACAACCAACGACAGTTTGGGGATTGAGAAGGTCATTACCAGATTAATGGTGGTCAACAGTGCTGACTGCAAATGGGTCAGCTTCTCCGTGTCCAAGTCGACAATGCTCAGAAATGGTCGTCAGATTAACTTCGCGAGCTGGTGCGTAGCCGAATTAGCAAGTCGTTCAACGCCGCTTTGCCATTCGCCTGCTCGGGAAGCAGGGACTTCTCCATTGCCGCTTCCAACTCCGCAACCAACCGTTCGTGCTCCTGCTCGTGGAACTGAATGTCCGCCTCGTCGAGCCGACCTTTTTCCGGCCCCGCGAGCTTCCGCTGAACCAACTCGTCGATGTAAGGCAGCTTCGCCGTTTCGTTGAGCGTCAGTAAGTCGGCTTCGACCTCGCCAGTTTGCATCAGGTGGATGCCGGTCAGTAGCACGCGGTAGACGTACAGCAGCGGCTTTACCTTTGGTGGCTCCTCCTTGCGAAACAACTTCCATTGTGTCGCAGCGAAGCCAAGGTAGTGGTGAGCATGGTGCCGCGTGATGCAATCCTCCGCGATGGCCTTCAGCTCTTCGTGCTCTGGCGTCGTGTGCACGACCAATGGCGAGAGCAGCTGTTCGAGCACGTATCCGTTCTTTTTCAACATCAGCCCGAAGAACTTCTTCGCATCGTGAGTTACGAGGTCCATTTCAAGGCCATCGTGAATACCCTCCTTCTCGACGGTCTCTTCTCCGGGGTCGAGGCCGACCACCTGACCTAATGGCAGCAGGTGGACACCCCGCAGGTCGAAGTCGGAATCAGCGGAAGGGAAGCCATACAGGTGGGCCCCGCTGATCGTCGCAAAGACGAGGGGATATGGATGAGCGTCGACTTGTTTTTGCAGCTTATCGTAGGGAATCATTCTTGTGTTGTATCATTTGGTCGAAACTCACGGATGAGTTTGATGCCATCGACGATGTTCTCGTTGAACGCGGACAAGTCTTCCGCTGGAATCCAATACTCGCGGCAATCTCTTCCGCCCACCTCGTGAATCTCATACTGGTCCAGGTACGACGTTCGAACTCTGAACCGGAGGACATATCCGACGAATCCCGAGTTCGGGTCTTTCGTATTCCAGTCGCGCGCAATACCGACCGCATACTCTTCCGTCAAAACCGGATAGAAGATGGGCTGCCAGAACAAGCGGGCTGGAAAACGCCGCCAGCCGGTTTCTGCGATTAAGTCAAGCTCCTTTTGTCCAACAGGGCGAAAGAGCGTCGTTGTATCGTTGATGCTCACGGCAGCTCCTCCGCCACAGCCAGCCGTCGTGCCTTCACCAAGAACGCGTCGGCTTGCTCGTAGTCTGGCCGCTCCGGCAGGTCCGTCTGTTCCAACGCTTGGTCAAAGTCAGAATGCAGCTGCTTCCTCCACGCCTCGATGTCGTTCCACGGCATTTCGCCATTCTTGATGGCGAAAAGCTGCTCTCGGTGCTCGCCGACATCGACAGGCACAAAGCCCTCGCGGAGAACGTGGATGCCAGAAAGCAGCAGCCGGATAAGGTGCATGACATGCTTCGGTTTCACTTTGCCTTGATTGCGAAGGTCGGCCTGCATTCGCTTGAACTGTGACATTACGTAGCCGTTGTAGGTCTGATAGACCAGTCGCGAGAGGAAGGCGCCTCGCATGCCGAGCAACTCCTGGGCGAGCGGCGTCGCGTACTCGACCAACGGCGTGTAGAGGCACTCCAGAATGTTCGGGTTTCCCTTCAGAGCCATGATGAGGAATTTTTGGAGTTCCCAATAGCACTCTTCATTGCCATCATCCTCCAGCTGTTCAGGAACGCCATACAACGACCAGTGCAGGTCGGCCGACGGCAGATAGATGCCGCGACGGTCTGTATCCGACTCTTCAGTTTCTAGGCCGAAGGCTCTCGAACCAACGACGCAGCGGTAGATGACTCGGTCGAACAGTCCGTGGGTCGAGAGGGCCTTATTCGAATCGTTGATGGCTCCTTGCTTGTACTCGGCCAGCAGCATCAAGTTGTGATGGTGCAACGGAGCCTCGAATCCATCAGGGAAACGAACTCGATAGGAGTGGTTCCGGTCTCGGGGCGAGCGAACCACAACACCAACAGCACCGGCTGGGTGAACAGCTTCGCCGTTCGACGCCTGCACTTGCTTGAGTGCAACGACCTGTGTTCCCACCGAGTAGATGAGGTTCGGACTGTTGTGAGCGCTGGATTTCATTCTTATGCAGCTACTCGACAAGTCTGCTGGTTACGTCTGTCAGGACTTCCGGAATACTCTTGTTGAACGTCTCGACTTCGAATGACTCGGCAATACACTCGAAGGTAGAATCATGGAACCACAGCGCGAAGTGATGCAGCCCTTTCCAGTAGTCAGGGTTATAGCAAGAGTGAACGCTATTGATGGCTTCTATCTCTGCCAGCCAATGCGAGTTGCCGTTCTATTGGCCATCTACTGTCGGCTCCTTGAAAACAGCCATTTGAGACGGGGCACCATAAGTCGAGTCCTCCGGTCCAACCGGAAGATATCGAACTGAGTAGCCGAACCGCTCACCCACGCCACTGGCCCATTCATGGAACTCTGCCCGTGTCCACTCGAACCGGTGGTCGCTGTGTCGCATCTCCCCGGCAGGGAGCGACTCCCAGACCACGTTGTAGTCGCGGTTGGGCGTCGTGAGGACCACAGTCTGGGGCCGAGCGTGCTCGAAGACAACCCGTTCAAATGCCGCAAGCCGAGGCGGGTCGAGGTGCTCAATGACCTCGACAATGGCGGCTGCGTCGAAGTTCGCCAGTCGCTCGTCGCGATAGGTCAGGGCCCCATGGATGAGTCGAATTCGCTTTCGCTGTCGCTCCGGCAGTCGGTCAAGTTTCAGGCGTCGGTGGGCGATTTCCAGCGACCGAATCGATACATCCATACCGAGAATCTCGGTGAACTGCTGGTCAGCAAGCAGTTCCCGGAGTAGTTTGCCTTCACCACAACCAAGGTCAACCACCCGCTTGGCCCCGGAGGAACGAATCACGGAGAGAACTGCTCCAATCCGCTGCTCATGCAGGCTCAGCTCTCGCTCCGCCTGCGGGGCAACATCGGCTGTGCCTTCTTCGTCGGCGTCAACGAATTCCTCTTCGACAAGCCTGGCCAACGCTTGACGGATGAGGCTTTGGCGTTTGGAAAGATACCGCCGTGTGATGGTCGCCTTCTCAGGATGGTCACCTAGCCAGGATTCACCCTTTGAAAGAAGTTTCTCCACCTCGTCTTGCCCAATGTAATAGTGCTTCTTGCCGTCGAAGACAGGGATGAGAACGTAGAGGTGCTGCAGGAGGTTCGCGACTGTCGTCGACTGCTCCAACCGCACAGAAAAGTATGGGCTCTCTCCCCACTCACCGAATTCCTCGTCAAGCGGATGCCGCGTCGCCACGACGCTGTAGCCGAGCGGCACGAAAATCCGCTCCAACATCTCGGCACCACTACGTACAGGTAACACGTCAAGGCGGGCCACAAGCGGGATCGCTTGGTCGACCAACTCCGCCCGCTCTTTGGACCTTCCAGACAACGCTGACCCGAAGACCTGTGAAATCGCTACACTCATGAGCGAAGAGGCGACGAATGGTCGGTCATTAACGTACTGATCCAGCGGGCCTGCCTTCCAATTACCCGTGCCACGTACGAGACCCACCGGGTCAACATCTAGCAGCAGGCAGGCCACGCACCGTTCGCTGCTTGCCTCCGGGTAGAATACATGCGCTTTGCCAAACGCCAGATCGAATGATTGACATCGGTCTGGATGCTTGTGCAGCAGATATCCCAGATCGGTCGCAGGATGGTGAGTTGTTGAGATGGTAAGAAGCATTGCTTGGCTTCCCTGCTTAGTCGTCAGCGAGATTTACATCAACCAGTGACGCGATTTGGACCAACCCAGGAATTGGCGTCCGCCATCGACGTCCGCCTCAAACGGGTCTGGCGTATTCCCTGCCGACGCAGCGATCAGTCCATCGACTGCTGGGCGAAATCGATTTTGAAACTCGGCTTGTTGTGTGGACAGATAGTTCTTTGCCCACGCTATGAACTCGCTAAGCTCATCAACCTCGACGAACGACAGATAGAAAATCATCTGTCGCCAAGCGTACGCCGAGTTCTTCACCACGATCAGTCTTGCATGCCGTTGTGAAGACACCGACCCACTTATCCGCCCTCTGTCTTGCACGCTCACGCGTAGCCGAGTCTTCGTGCTGTTCGGCCGTTGTAAGAGCCTTCGCCAGTTGAAAGACTGCGTAACCTGGGTTTGCGGAGTCAGGTCCGGAGGTTGGACTAGAACCAACACCCTCTCGGTCTGAAGCCGAGCGTTCTGCCATTTGAGCTTCTCCGGAGCGTGAGTTTGTGCTGCTACATAGGCTTATCAACTGCACCGCACGAGCAGGTTCCTAGCCCGAAGTACTCATGAGCGATCTGCTGCGAGGTCGTAAGTCCATCCGTGGCTTCGTCATGCTTCACAATTCTCCCTCGACGTATTGCTTCAATACGCCTGCGGAAGAATTGCTCGCCTTCCTTGCCACGAACGTACTTACAACCTCTCGCCACGATCTTCATGAATAATCCGGGCTAGAGCGATAAAGGTCCGGAGGCTGGATTCGAACCAGCACCCGCCCGGTTACGAGCCGGGTGTTCTGCCATTGAACTACTCCGGAACAGCTAGAGGCGACTCCGTTCGGACGCTTCTTGACGTTAATGACCAGTTTCCATCGTATCCGATATGGATACGAGCCAGCGAACCCTTTTTCTGCGACTTAGAATGCAACTGCATAAGATAGTGGTGACACCAACGCCGGACGGAGGTTCGGACACCCTCCGAATAACTCACGCCAGCAAGACGAAAACACCGTGGGAGTGGCTATCGTACCGTTGCGGTGAAACGACAGTCAAAGCATCGCGAGCTGGTTCCCCCTGACTCGCCCTGTTGTTTGGCTGTTTGGCAACCTGGCAGATCAGCCGCTGGGCGTTAGCCGGCGTTAGCCCACGGTTGCCGCAGCAACCAGCACGCCGATGTACCTCGGCTCGGCAGGAGCCTCGCCGTCCCGAGCGTCTTACATGGCTGTTGCAGTAGGAGTGATGGACATTCCACCGTCGGTCGCCGTCCCCTCAATCCTGTTTGATCATGTTGATCCTGTCTTCTGCCTCGCGAGCCGTGCTGCCGCCTCTGTGTTTCTAATTGGCCCTTTTTTTTAAACACAGAGACACAGAGATCACGGAGAAAGAGGTCAGGGTGTGGCGTTAGTGATGATCGGCTCGTGTGGTGAAGGGAAACCGGCCGCTAACGCGGCTCGGCTGATGTGACCATCCACCGCGCGGCGTCGACCAAAGTGACGACCGGCGAGCCCGTCGAGGAATTGCGACAGCTCCTTCGTGAATGCAGCTCGCTGCTCGTCGGAAACGGCTTCGACTTCGGCAAGCGAGCCACCAAGGCCGTGCGTCATGTTGCGAAATCTCACTTGAAAGGGGGGGCTTTCCCTCCCGCGGCCAGCTTTCGCTTGACATGAAGGCATTATGCCTTAGAATCATAGGCAATACGCCTGATATGTGTTTTGTATCGGTTCAAGCGAGGTTCGGTTATGCCGCGGAAGGCTGCTGAGGTTACGGAAACAGAGCTGAGGATTCTGGACGTGCTGTGGGAACGGGGGCCGACGATCGTCCGCGATATCGTCGAGCATCTGTATAACGAACACTCTCCATCCCTGCATGCGACCGTCAAGAGCCTGCTCGATCGGCTGGCCGAGAAAGGCTACGTGACACACGACGACAGCCGTCACGCTCACCAGTTCTCAGCAACGGTGGAACGAGAGGAACTGGTGGGGCAGCAGCTTCAGCAACTGGCAGACAGCCATTTTGACGGCTCACTGAGTCCCGTGTTGCTAACGCTCGTCGATCGCGCCAAGCTGACAAAGAAGCAGCGCGACGCGATCCGAGAGATCATCGAAGGCATCCAGTAATTCGGCGGCCCTGTATGTTCGCTACTCTTTTGTTCTGGAACATCGTGTTTGCCGCAGTGGTGGCAGTGCTCGTTGGGCTGGCAGGACGGACGCACTACCTGTGCGAGCGCCCCGCCTTACGTCATTGTCTATGGCTGCTGGTTTTAGGCAAGCTTGTGACCCCTCCCCTCGTTCCCTTGCCGGTGTTGGCGCCGAATTCGAAGTCAGCAGTCGCTGATCTCGTTAAAACCGATACGTCCGAGCGATCGGTACGGACTGCAGCAATTCATGAAAGCGGCAGCCGCCCAGTCGCATTCAACTCGGGTGCTTTAGGTGCATCTGGCGCCAAAGTAACGCAGGAAGATGTGGCAACTCAATCGGGCAACTGGTCTGATGTACGAGACAGCAACATCCAGTTCGCCGGTTTGATGCGTCGAATCGACTGGTTCGTTGTTCTGTGTTCGATCTCGCTGGCAGTGACGATCGCGCTGATCGTTTGCGTGTTCGTTCAGCTTCGCCGCTTGTCGCGCCTGCTTCACAGAGGTCATTGGGAAAGCGCCAAAGTCAATGCGATCGCCCGACGAGAAGCGCAAGTAATGGGCATCCGTCAGACGCCCAGTGTATGCGTCGTGAATTCAGTCATCACACCAATACTGTGGGTGAAGCAGGCACGCCCGGTGGTTGTTCTACCGAAATCGTTGCTACAGCAACTTACCGATGAACAGATCGCGTGCGTCGTGAGCCATGAACTGGCCCACTTTGCTCGACGCGATCACTGGTCGAACGCGGTGGCTTGCTTCGTCGGATGTCTGTTCTGGTGGCATCCGGTCGTGTGGTGGGCGCAGCGCGAACTGAAGATTGCTCAGGAAGCCTGTTGTGACGCGATGGTCATTCACGGCACACCAGCAATTCGTCGCAGCTACGCCGAAACCCTGCTTCAAGTAATCGAACTTGTCGGCGGCGAACGCTCAACGCCGCAACTGGCCAGCGGGTTCGGCGAAGCATTTTCCATTAGGAGGAGATTCGAAATGATCGCAAACGAACGAGTGACGCCTCGTTTGTCACGAATGACTCGTCTGTTTATGGCCGTATTGATCGGTACGGCCTGCTGTTATCCAGTGATGGCGCAGCCGGAAAACAACACCGACACCAATCAGGTTGGCGGTTCCGGTGAGGTTGAAGCTGCATTGCTCCAGTACTACATGCAGTTCGACTGGAAAACGAAACACGTCGCTACGCTGACGTTCAAGTATCCTGAAAATGCCAATGGAAAAGGTGTGGTTACGCTCCGCACAGAACGCTATCCGGAGTCCTCGCTGATCAGTATGATGAAGGCGCTGCACGATGTCAGGAGTATCAAGTTCGCACGCCTGACAACCGAATCTCCGCAACACGACTCGGAGTTCGTCACCGTGATTCTGGAGTCCGAACCATTAGCCTCCGCGGCGTTGCCCTCAGCCATAGCGGATCTCAGCAAGTACTTTACTATCAACCGAGTGTCGATCTCACCGTCGACCAAGGTCGAGACAACACAACAGGAAGCCCTCAGCTCAGAGACAAGCCGATCCGACGCGGAGTTGCACCGACAACAACAGGAGCTTCTGAACGCACTTCTTTCCGCGCTGCCCGCAGATGCCAACGAATTCGGCTGGCGGATCGAGTTGCAAGGAATTCGCAATTATCCATCGGATGATCAAGTCAAAGCGATTCCGTTGAAGCACGTCGATGTCGTCGAGGTCGTCAAAGTCGTTTCCGCGATGGAACTGCCGGACGTTAAGATCGATGCCGTTCCGCAAACGAACGAGATCCTCGTCTCCGGAACACCCAGTCAACTCGAGCAGATTCTCGCACTCATCGCCGAGTTGGATCGCAACACATCATCCAAAAGTGTGTTGATGCTTCCCATCGGTAATGTCGAAGCTGACAAAGCGGCACTCCTTATCCGTAAGACGTTTGCTAGTGAAGCGAACACACCGTTGACCGTTACCACCGCCGATGACAGACTGATCGTGCGTGGCGCCACCGAGAGGGTACAGCAACAGATTCGCAACCTGTTGACCGGTCTTGAGTGGCTGGCGGAATCCGCAGAGTGAACAACTGGTGCAATCCGCACCGCGCCCGCACGCTCAAGCTGCCGGTATTTGCGAGGCAACAGATGCTGTAGGCAATGTTACGGCTCTTTCCGAAGGAAATTTGGAGATGAAGACAATGCACCGTTCAATAGCAATGACGGCACTCCTGCTACTGGCGAGCGGAATTGCAGACCGAAAGTCCACTTTCGCGGATGACGAGAACGAGCCCTCGAGGATCGCGAATGGCGACCGGGCGCCTGTGCTGGCTGTTGCTGGATGGTCCGATGAAACAGATCGAACGCTAGAAGATCTGAAAGGCAAGACCGTTGTGCTGCATTTCTGGGGCGTCTGGTGCCGTCCTTGTATTGAGACGATCCCAGTCTGGAAGCAGCTGGAGGAAAAGTACAAGGAGCACGGCGTGGTTTTCGTGGGAATACACACCGCGGGCACGAAGATGGAAGCGGTCCACAAGTTCATGAAGGCGCACGACTGGCAACACTTAACCGCCATCGATCAAGGTAACTCTACTCCGGACAGCGTCACATTTCGACGGTACGGCATACCCGCCGTCAATCAGATTGTGGTCATCGATCCGGAGGGAGTGGTGAAGTACAACGGGGATCGCCCCACGCAGACTAATGGCCCTGTTGTTATCGCAAGAAAACTCGGTGTGAAAGGTCCCGGCGACGAGGGCACAGCGGAAGAAATTCGCGCAGGCGGAATCGCGATTCTCACCTACATGTACGGCAAGGAGATCGAAGCCGCCCTCAAGCCGAAGCCACAAAAACAACCAGAGCCATCGGATGAATAGTTGATTGGCGGGCGGAGTGTCGTCGAGTGCTCGCACGAGCCAAACTGCCCCACAGTCCGGCACCTCGACACTGGCTAGTCCCGATACAGGCCAAGTCGCGACCACGTTTCGGCTGGGAAATAGATGTAGTCGAGGTAGCCGATCATGTCGCCAACGTGGATCGAGCCAATGTGCCGGCTGTCTCTCGAGCGATCGCGATTGTCTCCCAGCTCCATAATGCCAGAGAACGCTGTCTGAGTCATACACAGCCAGCGGCCGGGTACAATATTCGGTAGTAGCAGGTGCAGCCAGACCACTGGGAATCCTGCCGCTCTCAGTGGCTCGTCCTTCTTGTGACTCAACCTCGGATTTGAAGGACGGTTGTTGATGAGTAGAATTGCTCGCATTCACCCGCCGTCTACTCACTGGGCGGCTTAGTTGCGGATTCGCAGGCGTTCAGCCGATAGAATAACAATGACGCAGTGCGACCGTTTTGGAAGCCGGCAGCCCGGTGAGAATGATGTTTGAGAACGAACGTCAGCTGATAGAGAGTTTCATTGGCAGTGCTACACCAGCACTTTGGACACGACACCACGGCCTTTTGCATGTCCGGACAAGCTTTGAAAGCACCTGCTCCAACGGGCGGGCTGATTGGGTCTGGGGAGCGGCATTAGACGGTTGGCCAAGAAAGATGACCGAGCCGGTTACAGAGATCTTGCAGCAGGCTACCAGCAGCCGGCTGTTGTCCTTGTTGAAGCAAGAGCAGGTAAGAACCGAGCAGTTCCTTGAACAACACAGCGGTGTGTCCCGGAGAACGCTCCGCAAAACGCTTGAGGAACTTCTTGATGCAGAGTTGATTCGAATGCCGTGCGACGGCAGATACGTGCTGAGCGAGGGTTTTCAGATCCCCAAAGTAGAGATTTGTGCTTTCGAGTTTAAGCTCGAAAAGTGGCGACGAGCGTTCTATCAAGCAACCCGCTATCGGTCGTTTGCTCATCGTGTCTATGTCGTCATGCCCAAGGCGACCGTCCACCGAGCGATTGAGCATTTGGAGTGGTTCCGCAGGCAGAATGTAGGATTACTCAGTCATGACTGGGAATCACGCTCGACCAGAATTGTCGTTTCGAGGAAACGGCGTCCTCGATCTCGAAGTGGCTACTTGAAGGCCGTTGGAATGCTGCAGCAGCAGGGCGACTAGTCCCAACCAATCTCGTGGCGGAAGCTCTGGATTCCGCGATACCACGAAGATAAATGGTGGCCGTCGATGTGACGCTCAAACGGAACACCGGCTCCTTTTACTTGGGTATAGAGGCCGCGAGCCGTGCGGACGTATTCAATTACCGACTCAAGGTCGCTTTGAGGTTGACCGCCGAACTCAGCTATGGCTGCAGCAAGGGTCTGCCAGTGATGCCGTTCTGATAGGCGACCGGTCCAATTGGAACTCTCCGGTGAAGGAGCGTCGGTAATCACCGAGTCCAAGGGAACTCCAGAAAGCACCTCTTCCAAGTGGCCTACCTCAGTGATGGACTCGAGCTCGCTCAGCATGATGGAGTTGAGCAGGGGAAGGGAGGAATATCGCAGCCTCGTTGGCTGGCCCCCAGGTTTTCGCTTTAAGAAGGCCTTCTCGTGGAACTGACGCAGTGAGTGGTACCAACCAGCGGCGAAGGCGGTTGCCCCTACCGCTGTAAGCGGTATTCCCACGAAATCAGAGTAACCGCAGACGACTTCGTAGTCGTTTCTGGCACTGAGAATGTGAACGAGATAAAGCAACCGGGCGAGACGCTCCGGGTCGAAATGCTGCGAATACGCTGGGTCATCACGGACTATGACTAGGTAGAACCCCTTAGTGTCCCACGTAGTAAGCGTATCAAGGAGAGTGTCGACGTCTTGCCGTGAATCTAGTGCCGCTTCGGAAATGACGAGCGACAACAGGAGAGGTGGTGGCTCAGGTAGGCCGGCGTGATACTCGAGCGATGCGTCCGCGAGCTGCAGGGCTATCTGTGACCAGCGATCAGACAGCGAATTAGCGATTACCGTTGGCGAGATGAGCCGGTCAAGGTCACGTTCGCACTGAAAGTCGAGTGTTGATTTTGCAAATTCACTGAGTTTGCTCGGACCAATAAAACTCGAAGCAGTGCGTCCAGGCTGATAATAGGGGTATTCCTCTGAAAGGTAGCGATCGTTGGCAGGAACTAGCGTGGAAACGTAGAACTGCGGGTCAAAAAGCACGTCAAGGTTGTCGTATCCCTCGCGTAGCTTCTCGATATAGGCATCTAGTTTATCAACGCGTTCATTTCGAGCTGCGAAAATGACACCGCCAGCGACACCATCATCAAACGCCTCGGTGATTTTCGTTGACTTGCCGTGTCCGTGCTGGATGTAAAGAGTCACGATGGGAACTCCACGGACTCGAGAGCGTCAATGAGCTGGGAACACTTTCGATACCGAAGATGCGGCGATTTGCCGAGCATACGGATTACGATATCGTCGAGAGCTCGCGGAATGCCGCTCTTGTGGGAGCTAGGTGGTTCGGGTGCCTGGTTGCAAATGTTGTTGTAAAAGGTGTTAGAGCTCTGACCGCGTGTCCAGAAGGGGTGCTTATCGGTAAGCAACTGATACATGGCGACGCCGAGGGAGAACATGTCTGAGCGGAAATCCATCCCAGTGCGACGGTTGCCATAGTCGAATTGCTCTGGGGAGAAATACAGCTGCGTGCCAACAATCATCCCACCGCTCAACGATTGGCCGACGACATCAAAGGCAAATCCAGCGTCGAGCAGCACGAAACTACCATCGACCTGGCGACGCATGATATTTGCTGGCTTGATGTCGCGGTGGATTTTGCCGATCTCCCAAAGCTCCTCGATTGCCTCAGCCATCTGAGTTCCGAGCGCAACGACGTCTCTGGGGAAAAGGGGACCGGATGCCGTTAGCACGTTGGCAAGATTGTCACCGTCAATAAACTCTTCGGTGAAGTAAAGCAGGTTCTGCCCTTCGATTTCGGTGAACATAAGGCCGATCGGACCGAGCTTGACCATGTGCGGTGAGTCGCAGTCCCGCATCGTCTCTACCTCACGCCTGGCACGAACGATGACCTCGGGGTCTGTGTCGTCCTCCGATTGCTCGTCGTCACTGAAGAAATCGTCGAGTTCTTCTGGTGTTTTGGCAAACTTGACCGCATATTTAGCTCCGGCAATATCGCCCCGGAACACCTGCTTCTGGCCCCCAGCTCCAACAAGTTGAACGTTGGAAACCTCGGCGATTGCAGCCTCGACCTGTTGTGGAGTAAGGTTGGGGACGTCTGACATTTGGGTTTGGGTCGTGGCTGGAGCGGTCGGCGTAAGGGCTCCCCCTATATGACTGCAAAAGTGTGCTCCATACAAGGAGAGGAGAGGCGTGGGATGAGATGAGCTACCGCCTATTTAGTCGATTGGCGGGCGGAGTGCCGTCAAGTGCTTGCACGAGCCAGGCCGCCCCACGATCCGGCACCTCGACGCTGGCTAGTCCCGATACACGCCAAGTCGCGACCATGTTTCGGCCGGGAAGTAGATATAGTCGACGTAGCCGATCACGTCGCCAACGTGAATCGAGCCGATGTGCCGGCTGTCTCTCGAGCGATCGCGATTGTCTCCCAGCACAAAGACGCTGCGATCCGGTACGGTGATGTCGATTTCGTCCATGGCTGATCCATCAGGAGATTCATCGGCAAAGAGCACACGATACCGTCGACCGGCGTGCGATTCGTAATAGACGTCGCCTTCTACTTGCTTGCTGATCTGGGTAATGCTCTCCCTCGGCACCCGCTCACGCTCGAGCTTCTTACCGTTCACTTCGATCTCTCTTCCCTTGATCACAATCCGATCCCCAGCGACCCCAATCACACGCTTGACCCAGTTGCGTCCTACTTCCGACGCCGGAGTGCGAAACGCGACGACATCGCCGCGCTCCGGAAAGCCATGACGGAACGGTCGCTTGTTCACCAGAATTCGATCGCCGGTCAGAATGGTGGGGCTCATGCTGCGCGTCGGAATAAAGAACGCCTCGTAGGCATACTCGCGAGTTCCAACAATCAGCGCGACGGGATAAGCAAGCTGCATCACGACGAGCAACCAGTACAAGCTCGCGCGGTTGTACTCCTTCAGCCTGTAGTCGGGACAAGCCCGCTTAGCGATGGCATAAGCATCGATCGGTGAGTAGAGGTAGATGATGACCGTTGCCGCCGCCGGCACCAGAAGCAGACCGAGGAAGACTGCATTGGAAGGTTGCGCGAACGCGGCGATGACATGCAGCAGCGGCAGCAAAAACCTTGCCGAGTACAAAAAGAGCCCCTTCACGATGCGGCCACAATAAATGTGGCCGACTCCCGACGACAGAAACGACAGAGCGAGTGCGACCCACGGAAATCGAACAGAGGTTTGGTCTGAGGCCATTGCTGACGTTCTCCACTAACTGCCTGTTGAAAAACGCCGTCCTGGCGTTTTCAAACTCGCCAAGCTCAGAACAAGAGTTCTTCGCTGCTCGCAAATCAACGACTTACATCGCTGATTTGGCATCACATCCCTGTGATGCGGCAGCCTGTTGAGAAAATCAACCGGCTGCTAAAATACGATCAACTCTGCCACAACCGCGACAAACAAAAACGGTAGGCTGCCAACCAACATGGCCGCTAGGCACGCCGCCAAACGAGCCGGTCGCGATTCGTTCATACGATCGACAAGACGCACGTAACGTCTGCGCTGCACGCCCCGTTCTTCCACCAGAGCCATCACTCGATCAGTCAGCTCGCGGGACGGTTTGGCAGCCCGGCGATTAGCAATCCACTCTTCGTACATCGGTTCGTCGGCCATCACTGCTCTCCCAATGTCGGCGCCATAACAGCCCGCAGACGCTGCTTGGCGCGGTGGATTCGCGACTTCACCGTGCCGAGCGTCGTTTGCTCGACGTGAGCAATGTCGGCATAAGGCAGGCCTTCAATCTCGGCCAGAACAAACGCCGTCTTCTGCTCGATCGGCAACGTATCGAGTGCTTCGTCGAGTCGGCTCCAAAACTCATTCCGCGCGGAATGGTCACTGGTCACGGCCGGTTGTGTGTTGGCAATCGTCTCGCCATCGATCACTGGCCGCATTCGCTTCAAGTAGTTCACGCATCTGTTCCGGGCGATGGTGAACAACCACGTCTGGAACGAAGCCCGTTTGGAGTTGTACGACGTCAAATGGTCAAACGCCGCTAGAAAGACGTCCTGCGCGATGTCTTCGGCGTCGTGTGCGTCTCCGATCAAGTTGCGTGCGAAGCGGAAGATCGGCTGATGATACTGCTCCACCAGCTTCCGAAACTCGCTCGTCTGCCCGGCTAGCACCTGGACTACGATTTGATCGTCGCTTGCCAATGATCCACTCTCGTTTGATTCGTTTACAGGTTATACAACTGGCGGGGCAGAAAGTTCCCGGACTTCTTTCAGAACTTTTTGGCCGTGCGTGAGGCCGTTCTAGTTAAGTGGGCAGGAACCGGGAGGGCTTTACCGTAGACGCGGTTTCCCAACGGGTTAAGTTAAGCCAACTCGCCTGGGCTCTGCTCGCAAAGCAGTCTTCGACACGCATCGCCCGCTGTCGACTGAGGAATTGCTATCTAATTTGCAGTTTATCTGTGGTAATTTACAGGCTGGCGTTCACACGCGAAACGGGCCCATCTGACACTGACTCTCGGAACTTGCCATGCTCGCTGTCCGATCAAGACGCAGACGTTACCCTCATAAGCGAACCAGCCATTTGAGGCAGTCATCCCGTCTACACTTGGAACGCTTGGAGCCGCGGCTCGCCTTGGCGGCTTGGATTCCGCAGGGACCCGCTCCCACCATTAACAGCCAGGTTGAGAACATCGAACCCGACAATCAGGTGTCGGGCGCAATTCACACGGTCGCCGCGCACCCGACTGATCCCAACGAGCTGTACGTCGGTGCCGTAAACGGCGGCGTCTGGAAGACGAACAATGCTCAAGCGGCAAGCCCAACGTGGATGTCTCTGACCGATGACATGCCGTCGCTTTCTATCGGCGCGTTGGTTTTTGACCCAACCGACTCCAGCTCACAGACCATCGTGGCGGGAGTAGGACATTTCAGTAGCTTCGGTAGACGGGGTGGTCCACTGTCGGGGCTGCTGCGGACGACGAACGGCGGCGACACGTGGGCAGTGCTGGGAGAACAGGAACTACAGGGAAGAAGTGTCTCTGGTCTCGCCGCGAGAGGCGACCTGCTGCTCGTATCCACCAACCGCTTCGGCGGTGGTGTAGGAGGCGGCGTTTATCGCAGCATCGATGGCGGCGCCTCATTTCAATTCGCGTCCGGGACAAACGGGCTCGCCCTCGGCGCCGCGTTTGATCTTGTTGGCGATCCGACGAACGTCAATCGCTACTACGTGTCGGTCGGTGAGGTAGGGTTGTTTCGCAGCGACGACGCCGGCCTGACGTGGTTGAATGTGTCGGCCAACGATCAATCAACCGGAGGTTTCCACGAGACGATCACAACCCTGGGGAACAATAACACGGAGATTGCGGTCGCTGGCGACGGGCGAGTGTACGTTGCCGCTGCAGTCGACGGCCAGGCGAGATACATCGGCTACAGCACCAACTTCGGCGTCAGCTGGACGGCCATGGATCTCCCGCAGACGCCGGAGTCGGACGGCGATACGGAAGGACTAAACCCTCGAGTCAAGCCAGGCGGCCAGGGTGCAATCCACTCTTCCATTCTGGTCGACCCTAACGACCCCAACATCGTATACGTGGGCGGCGATCGGCAAGACGGCCCGTACCCCAACTTTGTTGGAGCCACAACTTCGAGTGGGCGCCTCTTCCGCGGTGATGCCCGAGTGGCTCCCACCGGCGGCGTTCCGTCGCCGCAATGGGAACATCTAACTCACCGTTCCGATATCGCCGCGATTCCAGGAGGAGGCACGGCGAACGCGAGTGCGCCGCACGCTGACTCGCGAGAAATGGTCTTCGATGCGGCAGGAGACCTGATCGAAGTCGACGATGGCGGGATCTATGCCCGTAGCAGTCCTCGCGATAACACAGGTGTGTGGCTTTCCCTGAACGGGAATCTCGCGATCACCGAGATTCACGACCTCGCCTACGACAGCAACTCGGATGTTATTGTCGCAGGTACTCAGGACACTGGCACCGTACATCAACCCGTGCCGGGCGCTACCATCTGGGATACCGTCTCCGGAGGGGACGGAGGAGACATCGCGATCGATGATCAAAGCAATCCCGGCTTCTCGACACGCTACACCAGTGCCCAAGAGCTTCGCTCGTTCAGACGACGAGTTTATGACGCGAACAACGTTCTCGTGAGTACTGCTTCTCCAGCGCTGACGGTCGTTGGCGGAGGCAACCCGCTCGTCCCACAGTTTGTCACCCCGGTCGCACTGAACGCGGTCGCTCCAACAAGACTCATCATTGGTGGTGAAAACTCTGTCTATGAATCACTTGATCAGGGTGAAACGCTGACGGAGATTGGCCCAGGTATCGGCGTCAATCGAGTTGCCGTCGCGTACGGCGGACGGAGTGCCGGCCAATCCAACCCGGACGTGTTGTATGTCGGATCGGGGGACCAGATCTACGTGCGTACAGGGCCTGGTCCAGGAATGCAAGCGACAACCGGACAGTTCCCGGGAAGTGTGGTCCGTGATGTCGTGCTGGATCCTGATGACTGGATGACCGCGTACGCGATTGACGCCAACCGTGTCTTTCGAACGGCCGACGGGGGCGATAGCTGGACCGATCTGACCGGCAACCTAGTCAATGCGAGTTTGAGAGCGATTGACTTCCTGAGCGGAGCGGTTGACAGACTGGTCGTAGGTGGCATTGGAGGTGTGTTCGCCATGTCGCTCGACCGACTCGGCATCTGGGGTGAGTTGGGCGATGCTCTTCCCAACGTGCCGATTTTTGACCTTGAGTACGATGAAACGGATGGCGTGCTAGTCGCCGGGACTTTGGGACGCGGTGCATTTCTTCTCAACAGCCCGCTGACCGAGTCGATTGACGTCGTTCCACAAGTTGTCGTCAAACCCTCGTCGACAACATTGACAACGGGGGAGGACGGTCGCGGAGCAATGTTCGACGTCTTTCTCAGCACTGCGCCCACCGAATCCGTTACGCTGCCCATTACCTCCAGCGACCCACTGGAGGCGGCTGTCAACGTCAGCCAACTCGTTTTCACGAGCGGCAACTGGTCCCAGCCGCAGACCGTCGTGATTTCAGGCGTCGATGACGCAGCCGTCGATGGTGATGTCGAGCTGTCGATTGCCCTCGGTCCGGCAGCCAGCAGCACGGCAGGTGATCCAAACTACCATGGATTTGATCCTGCCGATCTCGTCGTCACTAATATCGATGATGACCAAGACGATCTGCTGTACTGGGTCGATGGCTCTACAGATCTACTCGAACGGGCAACACGGGGCGGGTCGAATGTCCAAACTTTGGTCGACATGCAGGCCCGCCTGAACGAGGCCGGCGACGAACTCGCGCCGGGTTATCTGGCGGTCCATGCCGCCGACCGTAAGATCTACTGGACTGATTCGGAACAAGGTCGGATTTTTCGGTCCGATCTCAGTGGTGGGACCATTGACACCGTCGTTTCTGAACTCGCCGACGTGCGCGGCATCGCGATCGACGCTGCGGCGACCAAGATGTATTGGGTTGAAGCCGGTTCGGACAGAATCCGACGTTCGAATCTGGACGGTTCACAGATCGAGACGATCGTCACCGGCGGCGTTACCGAAGGGCAAGAGCTCGAGATTGATCCGCTTGCGAACAAGCTCTATTGGACTGACCGTGAGAGCGACACGATTCGGCGCGTCAATCTGGACGGAAGCGGCGCCGAGGTGCTAATACGCGACGCTGGTGCCGAGCCGAGCGGCTTCGAGCTCGATCTGGTAGCCGGCAAGATGTACTGGTCGGAGGTGCGCGACGACCGGATCGTACGGGCTGACTTGGACGGAGGCAACGTTGAAGTTGTCTTGGACTTGGGCAACCTGGTTGGTACCTCCGAGGCAAAGAGTGTCGCGGTTGATACTGACAACTCGAAGCTCTATTGGTCCGATTTGGCGACGGGTACGGTCTATCGGGCAAACTTTGATGGTACAGCTGTAGCCGAACTGGCCAGAGTGGAAGCTCCGCTGGGGATCACAGTGGCGACGCTGTTTCCCGGTGTCAGCGCCTTTGCACCTACGGGGGTGATTACGGAGGAGTCGGGAGCGGCCGCTACGATCGAGGTAACGCTCGACGCTCCTCCCCTGAGTACGGTTGCAATTCCGCTATCGGTGAGCGACGAGACTGAAGCGACAATTTCGCCAGAAACGCTGTCGTTCAACGCGGCTGATTGGGATGTACCCCAGACGATCACGATTACTGGTGTCGATGATTCGGAGCGAGACGGCGACGTTGGCTACGCCATCGAACTTGGCACCCCCATCAGTGCGGACAGTCGCTACAGTTCACTTGCCCCGATCATCTTCCAGGCGACCAACTACGACGACGAGTACGACATCGGGAGCAATCTGGCACATCACTGGAAGTTCGACGAGACTTCAGGGAACGAAGCGCGCGACTCGGTTGGCGGTAACCACGCGCGGCTTGTCAATTGGGACGTTTCCGAATCGAAGTGGGTTCCGGGTCGCATTGGCGGCGCGCTGGATTTTGCCGACGTCGACAACTACGTGGCCACCGGTACGGCTATTGAACAAGACCGCTATTCAATCACATTCTGGTTGAACACCCAGCAGCGGGTTGGCATCAACCCACGGATTGCGGGGCCTCCCGACGGGCCAGGGATCGTCATCAACAATGAGACCTCCGAAGGAGTCGGGCTCTATTCAAAGGCCAGCAACCTGCACGATCCCGTTCCACCGCAACTGCGAAACTGGGAACACTTCGCGGTCACTCTCGATCACACGACCGGACTGGGGCAAGTCTACCGCAACGGCAAACAGGTAGTTGCCGGAAGTTTTTCTCCCGAGGTGCCGCAACTCGCCTGGGTCTTCGGACACAATGCCGACGTCGACAACCACAACGACTCGCTTGACGGATTTCTCGATGACCTCCGTGTGTATGACCGAGTTCTGTCGGCTGCCGACGTCCGAGCCCTCGGTCGCGATCAGCTGTTCCTATCGATCAACGACGTCGTCATCGCGGAGGGCGATGCGGGGACCAGCAACGCGGTGTTCATCGTTTCGTTGTCTGCAGCCGCCGCCGAGACGGTGACCGTCAACTTTGCTACTGCAGACGGCACAGCGTCGGCTGGCGCGGATTACCAGCCCGCCAGCGGGCAGCTCGTGTTTGCTCCGAACGACACTCAGAAGTCGATTACCGTGCCGGTCATTGGTGACAACGTACTCGAAGAAGACGAGACGTTCCTGTTGACGCTGAGTGCAAGCTCGGGCCCGCTTATCGTTTCGGAACGGGGCGTCGGTACGATTCGGGACGACGAGGCGGACTTGACCGACGGTCTGACACATCACTGGAAGTTCGACGAGACTGCCGGTGACATCGCAGCGGACTCGGTTGGCGGCAACCACGCGCGGTTGTTCAACTGGGGCGTGAACGAAGACCGATGGGTCCCGGGCCGCATCGGCGGTGCCCTCGACTTCAGTGAAGCGGACAACTTCACCCGCACGATGACAGGCATTCCACAGACGCTGTACACAATCACTTTCTGGATGAATCGCCGGCAGGACGTCGGCATTAATCCTCGGGTTGTTGAAGCACCCGACGGTGCCAGTTCAATCACCATCAATCGTGAGAGGGGGGACGGGATTGGCTTTGTGGGTCGAGTCGTGGACGAAGAGCCGCCTGTTCTTCTCAACTGGGAACACTACGCGGTTACCATTGATCACTCGTTGGGAGAGGCTCGCGTCTATCGCAACGCTGCCGAAGTCGCGTCTGGTTCCTTTACACCCGACATTCCGCGGCTTCCGTGGGTCTTCGGTCACCACTACGATCAGTCGAACCAGAATGACCCCCTCAGTGGCTGGTTGGACGACCTACGCGTTTACGACCGCATTCTCTCCGAGACTGATATTCGAGCACTCGGAACCGAAGCATCTTTTGTCTCGATCAACGATGTCGCAGTGGTTGAAGGCGACAACGGAACTACTAATGCCGTCTTCACGGTAAGTCTCTCTCCGACACTGCCGCAGTCTGTCACGGTCGACTATACGACGGTGGACGGTACGGCAACCGGAGGTGTTGACTACGTGGCCACAGCCGGTCAGTTGACCTTCACTTCCGGGCAAAGCCAGCAGTCACTCGTAGTACCCGTGGTCGGCGATCTGAATCTCGAGGAAGACGAGCGTTTTTTTGTGCAGCTATCGAATGCTGTCAACGCGACGATCATCGCCGGTCGCGGTGTCGGGACGATCCAGGACGATGAGGTCGATTTGAACCGCGGTCTACGCCACCACTGGAAGTTCGACGATATCGAGGGCGATCGCGCGACTGATTCAGTTGGAGACAATGATATCAGGCTGTTCAATTGGGGCCCAACCGAACCAAAGTGGGTTCCGGGGCGGCTGGGCGGTGCGCTCGATTTTGGTGACGCAGACAACATAGGGCTCACTAGCAAAGGTATCGAACACACGCAGTACTCTGTGAGTTTTTGGATGAATGTAAGCCGCCAGAGCGGCGTGAATCCGCGAATCGTGGCACCGGAGGATGGCTATCACATCAACATTCACACGGAGTTCTCGGGCGGCGGCGTCGGCTTCTTCGACGTGGGTGACCCCGCGCAACCTCAACTCCTGAACTGGGAACACTACGCGGTCACGATCGACCACATCTCGACCGAAGTGAAGATCTACCGTGACGGGTCGATCGTAGCGGCCGGAAACGTCAACGCCCCGATTCCGCAGCTGCCCTGGTTCATAGGACACACAAACAACTTCCGTTTCCACAATGATTCAATCGATGCCTTGCTGGACGACCTGCGAGTGTACGATCGGATCTTGTCGGACGTCGATGTGAGGGCGTTGGGCAGCGAAATGGCGTACCTCTCGGTCGACGATGCCGTCATCTTCGAAGGGGATGATGGCACGCGCAGTGCGGTATTTTCCGTCTCTCTCTCTCCGGCCGTAGCAGACACGGTAACCGTCGCCTACTCGACGACCGACGTGTCTGCGGTTGCCGGAGTCGACTACGTTGCCTCTTCTGGTCAACTCACATTTGCTCCGAATGAGACCCAAAAACAAATCGCCGTGTCTGTCGTGGGAGACGTCGAACGAGAGGGTGACGAGACGTTCTTGCTCCAGCTGTCCGATGCCGTCGGGGCAGCGTTGACAGTCGATCGTGGCAGGGGCACTGTCCTGGGTGACGATGGCGACATCACCACTGGGTTGGTCCATCATTGGAAGTTTGACGAGGCCACAGGTGACGTGGCCTATGACTCAGTCGGCGGCAACAACGCCGCACTCTCGAATTGGGGTCCGACGGAGTCCAAATGGGTTGCGGGCCGGTTGGGCGGGGCGCTGAACTTCAGTGACGGAGACAATCTGGGACTGACCGAGTCGGGGATCTCATTTCCACAGTACACAATCAGCTTCTGGATGAACGTCCGGCGGCCAACTGGGATCAATGCGCGCATTGTCTCTCACCCGGATGGCCCGGACGTCGTGATCAACAACGAATCTGGTGAGGGAGTTGGCCGGTACTTCAAGTCGAGCGACATTTACGACCGCAGAGCCCCGCGGTTGTTGGTTTGGGAGCACTACGCAATCAGCTTTGACCACACCACCGGTGTGGGTGTCCTCTATCGCAACGGCGAGGAAATCGTCACGGGTACGTTTGCGCCGGAGGTTCCCGAGCTACCCTGGGTGATCGGCCACTTCCAAGATTTGAACAACCACGAGAACTCGTTGGAAGGTCTGCTGGACGATCTGCGCGTTTACGATCGGTTACTCGCGCCTGTCGACGTGAGGGAAATTGGGCGCGACGTGCCGTACCTGTCGATCAACGATGTACGCGTCACCGAGACGGACGCTGGCGGTGCGGCAGCCGTCTTCACGGTCGCTCTTTCACCAGCCGTTTCGGACTTTGTGACCGTCAGCTTTGCAACCAGCGATGGTTCAGCCACCGCCGGCACCGACTATGAGTCGAGCAGTGGGCAGTTGACATTCCTTCCCAACGAGACCGAAAAAACAATCACGGTCCAGGTAGTTGGCGACTTGGTATTCGACGGCGACGAGACGTTCTTTGTTGATCTGACTGATGCTGCCGGCGCGAACCTCGCCGTTAGCCGCGGGCTTGGAACGATCGTGGACAACGAGCAGCCCCCGTCTGTAACGCTCACGCTTGATCCGACGCAGATACCCGAAGCGGCTGGAGTGGCAACGGTGACGGCCACGCTGTCAGAGGTTTCAAGCGGCGAGGTTACTATCGACTTAGCTTTTTCAGGCACGGCGGAGAGCGGCGTCGACTACTCATCGTCGGGGTCATCGATTCTGATTCCAGCGGGAAGTCTGTCTGGTTCGGTAACGCTGACAGCGAGTCAAGATACCATCGACGAACCTGACGAGACAGTCATCGTGGAAGTAGTGGCGGTGGATGGTGCTGTTCACGCCGGCGCTCGGCAACAGATCCTGACGATCATCGACGACGACAGTGCAGTGCCGCAGGTCACACTGAGTGTCGATAACGTGGCGATTCCAGAGGCGGGCGGTGTCGCCACTCTGCTGGTGAGTCTCACGTCGACCGCGGCACAAACGGTCATCGTCAACTTGGGGTTCGCGGGAACCGCGACTAGCGGAACGGATTACACAGTATCCAGCACGCAGGTGGTCATCCCAACTGGTAGCCTGGTTGGAGCCTCGGCAGTGGTCGCCATCCAAGACACGATCGACGAGCTGGATGAAGCGATCATTGTCGAAATCACGAGCGTGTCGAACGCCATCGAGTCCGGCGTCCAGTCCCAGACGGTCACCATTATCGACGACGACGAAGCAGCAGGCTTGCTCGTGACTTCACTCGACCCGACAAGCACTGGGTTCGTTGTGCATTTCAATCGCGACTTGGATGCGGCGCGACTTAACCTCTATGACGCAGAAACAGCAGGATTCGGACCAGCAGACATTGTGTTGCAGGGTGCCGCCACTGGAGCGGTCAACGGCTCACTTGTTGTCGACCCGACTCACCGACAGGCTACGTTCCTGCAGACGAGTGGTCCGCTTGTGGCCGACACATACACCGTAACGCTCCGCAGCGCACCGGACGGCTTCACCGATTCTGCCGGCGACTTGCTGGATGGTGACGGCGACGGAGCACCAGGTGGGAACTTCGTCGACACCTTTGTAGTAACGGCACCGCCGACGAATCAACGGACGGTCGGTATCCCTCATTTTGTGCGCGGCCCTGGACAAGACGTGAACGTCCCGGCTGACGTCGCCACCGGGATTCCCATAGTCCTCAGCGAGGGGGATGGCGTTGGGGCCGTTGATCTGCGGATCGCCTTTGATCCGTCGCTGCTCAATGTCGAAGGAGTGACGGTAGGCGACGCGATGCCGTCGGGGGCCACGGTGGCGGTTAACAACACCACATCAGGTCTACTCATCCTGTCCTTCTTCAGCCCAACGGTCTTACCCGCAGGCACGCATCAGATCGCGAACCTGCAGGCGAAAGTACCGACGGCGGGCGCGAGCGGCAACTATCTCCGCCAGCAACTGATTGATGTCCACCAAGTTACGGTGACTGATGGTGATGACAATGAGCTGCCCGCAGCTGATGTCGATGCAGTCCACGTGGCCGCTTTCTACGGCGATACAACCGGCAACGGCAAAATCAATGCCAGCGATGCGTCCCGCGTGGCCCGTGTAGGCGTGCTGTTAGACCAAGGTTTTCGAGCCACGCCGCTCGTCGATCCCATCGTTGTGGGGGACGTCAGCGGCAATGGTCGCATTAACGCTGCAGATGCGGCCAAGGTTGCCCGCGCCGGTGTGCTGCTTCCCGTGCCGGAGATCCCGCCGATTCCGGATGGAGTCTTGGTGGCGGCAGGTAGACTAGCCGTCTCTTTCTCTACCGCCCAACCTTCGCGACAACCTGCAAGTTTGCCGGCACCCGCGGTGGTCGGATTCACCCCGCCGAGCATGCAAGGCTCTTATGCCGACCGTGAGTTTGGCGGAGCGTCGAGTCGCGCGTCGTGGCAGCTGCCTGCTAGTGCCGACGCCGTCAATTGGGCGGAACATCTTGATCAAGTGTTTGGTGACGCGGATTTGCTCCATCGGTTGGTAGAGGAGTTGACAGCAACTGAGTTGCTCGAGGAGTCGTTATGAAACACTTCCCTCAGAAGCACCGCAATAGGCGGCGAGCACCCGGCAGGCGACGAGGCTTCGTCGAAGCCCTCGAAGGACGGCGGCTCCTCGCGACGGTAGTCCCGTTCGATGTCACTTTCTATGATCCCGATCCCGTTGTGATGGACGCCAATCTTGGCACCTCGGGATACACAATCGAGAGCTTTGAAGATGCAGAGCTGACACCTGGTCTCTCCATGTTCTTTATCGGTGAGGACTTTAACTATGAGAGAGGTCCATTTGGCCCAGTGACCGTGCTACCCGATCCAATGAGGGACGACCTGTTTGATGCATGGGACGGCACTACTTACATGAATAACCGGACCCCGGAGGGTAACCGATATCGGACGATTTTTCAGCTGCCGGATAACGCCGTCTCCTTCGGTGTCGGTTTGGGATTGATCAGCCGGCTAACCTCCGACTTTCGCGTGTGGACCAACGGTCAGGTTGTCGTGGAATCCGTCAAGGCACTACCTCAATATGTCAATGACTCGGCGACCGAGCGAAATATCTACCTACGAATTGACGCTGATCCAGATGAAATACTCGAGAACATCGAGGTTCAACAATCGGCTGGGATACAGATGTTGACGGACAACCTCTCGTTCGACCACGTGGCCATTCTCACCATGCCAACCGTATCGCTGGGAGTCGACAATGACACGATCGACGAAGCAGATGGCGTGGCAACGTTCACCGCCAGGCTGTCCCATCCATTTGACCGGGCTGTTACGGTCGATTTGGGGCTAGCTGGAACCGCAGGTGTTGAGGACTACACTGTCTCAGGCAGTCAGATTGTCATTCCAGCAGGCGCGGTTGACGGCGCGGTCACGGTTGACGCAATTGACGATGCGATTGACGAAGTCGGCGAAACAGTCGTGCTCGAAATCACGGGTGTAACGAACGGAACTGAGGACGGTATTCAGCAACAAACGACAACGATCGTTGACAACGACGATCCACCAACGGTAACTCTGGCAGTCGACAACGCGAACATTCCCGAGAGCGGAGGGGTTGCTACGGTTACGGCCACGCTCTCGACGCTTTCCAGCCAACCAGTAATCGTCGATCTCGAGATTACCGGCACTGCGGCAGCCAGCGACTACTCGGTATCCAACACAAGAATCATCATCGCTCCGGGTGTCGAGTCGGGCGATGTCACAATCTCGACAATCGCGGACCAGACAGACGAGCCGGACGAAGACGTCCTGGTTGGTATTGCGGCTGTGGCAAACGGCACGGAGGATGGAACCCAGCAAATAGTGACAACCATTCTTGACGACGATCCGGCACCCGCCGTTACGCTCGCCGTCGACAGGGAGAACATCGTGGAAGATGGAGGTGTGGCGTCCGTCATCGTCACCCTCGCCGCTGTATCAGGACATCCAGTAACGGTAGACCTCTTGTTTGGAGGAACTGCGGACGAAGCCGATTTCACGGCATCAGGCACGCAGATTGAAATAGCGCCGGGAGTCACCAGCGGCAGCCTTACGATTGCCGCCACGGATGATGAGCTGGATGAGTTGCACGAGACCGTGATTGTGGAAATTGATAGAGTTGTGAACGCTGTCGAGTCCGAGCCACAGCAGCAGTCAATCACGATCCTGGACGATGACGACCCCCCGGCCTTGCAGGTCTCGGCGCTGACAGCGGTCCCTTCCGGATTCATAGCCGAGTTCAGCACGCAACTCGATGCTGCCGAGCTGAATCTCTACGACACGCAAACTGCCGCACTCGGCCCTGCTGACATCTCGCTGATCGGTGCTGCTACCGGGGAGGTGCCAGGTTCCTTAGTCCTCGATCCCTTACAGCGGCGAGTGACGTTTGTGAAAAGCGGTGGCCCCTTAGATCCCGACACGTATACCGTCACGATCCAGAGCGGCGAGAGTGGTTTCAAGAGCGACAGGGGGCAGCTGCTGGACGGGAACGGCGACGGAACTGGTGGCGACACATTCCAAAGCACGTTCACAGTGGCCCCGCCAACTGCCAGCACAATATCGATCGGGGTCCCGGATCTCGTCCGTGGTCCTGGACAAGAGATCAATCTCCCCGCCGATTCGATATCCGGCGTTCCGCTTTCAATCAGTGAGGGGACGAACGTCCGAGCGATTGACCTCCGCATCCGCTTCGATCCGGCGATGCTGGAGATCAGCGACGCCGTCGTGGCCGCCGATATGCCGCCCAGCGCGACGGTCGTCATCAACAACACGACACCCGGCGTGTTGATCCTATCGTTGTTCAGCGCGACAAGTCTGCCAGCCGGTCCCGTCACTTTCGCCCATCTCAGAGCCACTGTACCTGCCGACGCTGCCGTGGACATCTATCGAATGCAACAGATTCTGGACGTTCACGATGTCACGATTAGCGATGGTGATGACAATGAGTTTCCTGTAGTGGTAGACGACGCGCTGCACGTCGCGACCTTCTTTGCGGACGTTTCCGGAAACGGCAGAGTCAACGCGGCCGACGCAGCACAAGTGGCACGGAATGCAGCTCTACTGGACAGCGGATTCCGCTCGAATCTATTGACGGACCCTCGCCTGCTGGGTGACATCAGCGGCAATGGGCGCCTTAACGCGGCAGACGCGTCCTTGGTGGCGCAGTTCGCGGCACTGCTCGCAGTGCCGCAGATTCCGCCAATTCCCGCTGGTGTGGTCGTGGCGGGCACGGCTCCGACTGCTTCCTCGGCATTCGTCGCTGGTCGAACCTTGCTGCCTTTGGTAGTGCCCAATGCACAAAAGTCCGTGAACCCAGGCTATTCCGTCGCGCGCTGGGATCCACCGCGTGAGGCAACCGCGGACGTCGACGTCCGGGCGATTGTCGATCTGATCATGAGCGGCGCCGGAGCCCAGGGGTACGATGATGGCGGATCATCCTCGGACATTTTCTTCGATCTTGACTTGTTGGGCAGGATGGAACTCGATAAGCAGGGTCTCTCTGGAATCCTCAAAAGTCATTGATGGGGTGGAGGTTGCGTTTGCCGGCCTGCCGAGCAGTGTAACCCGACCTGATCCTATGTTTTTTCCTGAGCTGACCAGTTGACACTCCCGCCACGTTTGCTAAAAAACAACTACTGAGACTCAGTATCAATTGCGACCCGCCAGCTCTTGGGCCGTGCCCAATCATCTTCGCCAGCCAATGGTCGCAGGTTAAATTGCCTCGCACACTCCGGACGGAATTTCCTGAGTCCTTACTTGAGGAGATGTCCCATGGCTGCAAGGCGCTCGGTCCCTTTAGCCCGGATTGTTCATCTCTAAAGCAAGAGCTGGAAGGACGACTTCATTCAGCTTCACCGCTACGACGAATTGAGGCGACTCAACCGCCGATGGAAACAAATTCGACAGACGATGACGGTGTACAGGCCGGCGAGCACCATGTGAAGGGCGCGTCGCTACGGCAGCGTGTCCTGGATTCCGATGACTTGCTGCGCGGCGACAATGAGGTCCTTATTGACCATCATGGTGAGATTTATCGGCTACGAGAAACGCGAAACGGAAAGCTGATTCTTGGTAAGTGACGCGGCATTACAGCGGCGTCAAAAAAAAACACTCACGAGAGGAAAAAAGATGCTTCACGGACACTCGTTAACCACAATCGCAACGATTGCTACGATTCTGGTCGCCGTTGCAGGTGTGACCGCCAGAGAACTACCGCACATTCCGGAAACCGTCACCAGCTTTGGGGCCGCCATTGTGGGCGATGCTCTCTATGTTTACGGGGGACATACAGGACGAGCCCATGAATACTACATGGAAGCCCAGGCAAACACTCTTCGACGGCTCGACCTCAAGAACCCAAAGGTATGGGAGTCTTTAGGGACTGGTCCAAGGTTGCAGGGCCTTGCTCTGGTCGCTCACAGCGGGAAGTTGTACCGGATCGGTGGTTTCACGGCTAAGAACAAAGACGGTGAGGAAAACGACCTTTGGTCGCAAGCAGCAGTCGCTTGTTACGATCCGGCATCGAAACAGTGGCATGACATGTCACCACTTCCAGAACGCCGGTCTTCGTTCGATGCGGCCGTTCTCAACAACAAGATTTACGTCGTTGGCGGCTGGGAAATGCGCGGAACGGCCGAAAACAAGTGGCACACGTCGGCCTATGCGCTTGATTTGGCGAACACGTCAGCGAATTGGGAAGCTCTGCCGGAACCGCCGTTCCAGCGTCGAGCATTGGCGGTTGCAGCACACGATGGCAAGCTGTTTGCCATCGGTGGTATGCAGCGCGAGGGTGGACCGACAACCCGAGTCGACATCTACGATCCGGCTACACGGATGTGGTCAAGGGGCCCCAGCCTGAAGGGTGAAGGAATGGAGGGTTTTGGGTGCTCATCGTTTGCTGTCGGTGGACATCTATTTGTCACGACGATCGAAGGAAACCTACAGCGATTAGCAGAGGATGGTACCTCGTGGGAAATCGTACGTCAGCTCGAGCGGGCTCGCTTCTTTCACCGTCTGCTACCTCTGTCTGAGTGGCAGTTGCTTGCCGTTGGAGGTGCCAGTATGTCGGTCGGTAAATTCGAGGAAGTCGACGTCATCGATGTCCGGCAGAACCGCTGAACAAAGGTCCTTTCTTAGGAGCTCTAAGTAATGTACAGAAGATTTGCAACCGCGTTCGTCGTCATTGGCCTGGCACTAGTAGTGACACCTGTCCACGCGCACTTTCCTTGGCTTGTCGTCAATGCTGACGGTCGAGTTCTTTACTTCTTCGGTGAGAACATCGCCGAGCGCACCTACAAGTTGCCACCGACTGTCGCCAAAGCGAAAGTCCTCTCGGTTCGGGAGGATGGAGAGGTGAAGAAAATCGAACTCAAGGAGACTAAGACTGAAGACTGCAAAGACCGACAAGCATGGTAAAGCGTCGTTCGACGGCAGCCAGGTGGAAGACGGCTTGAACGGGATCATGGTGGGTCACACGGTCAAGGGTGAGACCGGCAAATTGGACGGAGAAGAGTACGACTCGACTTCGCACTACCTCACCGCGACATTCGTGGCGCCTTAACCCGAATTATTCATGAGCGATCTGCTGCGAGGTCGTAAGTCCATCCGTGGCTTCGTCATGCTTCACAATTCTCCCTCGACGTATTGCTTCAATACGCCTGCGGAAGAATTGCTCGCCTTCCTTGCCACGAACGTACTTACAACCTCTCGCCACGATCTTCATGAATAATCCGGGTTAATAGCCAGAGGTTGAGGCGTCGGATTGGGCGCATAGGATGGTTCAACAGCTGACGCCCGAGGAACTCGCGGCTAGCGCTGCGTTACATTAGATGCCGAAGACACTTTGCAAGTCGAAGGAACGCAAGGTCAGTCGGAGGTGTTCGCTTGCGATGTATCCGGAGGCGACCCACGTGTGCCGGAAGTGCGGACGAGTGGCCGATTCAAAGAAAAAACTCTGTAAACCCAAGAAGCAGGCGATTACATAAGCTTCATCTGCGCATCGAATGCCCGAGTGCACTCCTTGTGGACCAAATGGAACTGCAACTGACTGCTATCGCTTCACAACCTGTTGTTTCCCGTCATAGCAGATAGCCTGCTGGCGCCCGGCCACCCAATCCCAGTCGATTCGATGCGGTGGGTTCAAGTAGTGGTGATAAGCGACGGCCATCTGCCGAGCGGCTTCCGAGTACGACACACCGCCGAATCCAGCGCCGAAGGCGGGAAAGGCGACGATCTTGATCTTGCGATCCTCACGGACGTTATGTTGGTGGACTGCAAGAAACGCCGCCCATGTCGCTGCATATACCTTATCCGTACCGTCGATGCCGCCCGGGACCCGCATGGTTGGGGCATGGCAGAGGAAGGGAAACTCGTCGTGATCGGTTGGGACGATGAAGGCCGTTCCGACAGGCTGCTCACCAAGAAACTCGTCCATGATTCGGTGTTGGACTCGAAACATCAGTCCTTCGCCGAAGAACCTGACGACCGCCGCATCAACCCCCGCCGTCATCATCCCAAACGCATTGGCGGCGGTCACAAAACAGTCGTGCGGCTCCAAGTCTTCAAACCGCCCTTGAATCACTCGCACGTTGGGGAGTCCATCGAACCGACTCCGAAAGGCGCTGCACATCTCTTGGCTGGGATGGACAAGCCAAACACTCAAAGTACTCTGCATGAGCGCTATTGTACCGGCACATCATCGCGCGTGAAGAGCAAGTGAGGTGAACCTCGACGAGAGCCCTCTGTCCGCGCTTACCGATGCCAACGGCCGGACGAATGCAACCCACGAGAAGTCCTTAAGCAGCTGGTCCCACAAGAGAGCACACCGACATGAGTCATCGGATTCAAGCTGTACAACGTCAACACTTCGACGATTGGCTTCGCCTACGTGAAGCGGTTTACACCGACATCGACCGGAAATTCCATGAACAAGAGATGGAACTGTACGTTAGCGACGACAGTAAGGAGTGTTTTCTTGTCGTCACCGAATCTGGTGATGCTTGCGGCATGATCGAGGTGTCCCTCCGCAACGTTGTCGATGGGTGTCTGACGAGTCCGGTTGGCTACGTCGAAGGCATTTTCGTTGAGTCGTCGCACAGAGGGTCAGGGCTTTCACGTCAACTGCTGCATCAGGCTGAAGATTGGTGCCGGTCGAAGGGGTGTAGCGAGATCGCTACCGACGCTGAACTCGACAACGTCGAAGCTCAGCGGTTTCACCAGCACATGGGCTTCGAGGAGACGTACCGGATCGTCGAGTATCGGAAGTCTATGTCACGGGACGGATCGTGAACTGGGGAGTCGTAAGCCAAGCCGACTCGCTCAGTCAAACAACTCGTCGAGCAACTCTGGCAGGACGGCCTCTCGACTCGACAAGTCACGCGACTCTGCCAGCAGATCCACACTCGAATCAACATCCGCCATGCCCAAGTCGGAGTAGTCGACAAACGCAAGTGCGATGGGATTCACCTGAAGCACTCCTGCAGTACTCTGCTCTCGATCCTCAGTCAGCAACGGCTGCAACGTACCAATCTCTAGCGGTGGATTCACCACTCCACGCACCTGAACCCCGGCTGGAATCGGCGGTATCTGCGGCACCACGATCAATGCAGCCGACTGAGCTACCAACGACGCATCGGCCGCGTTCAGACGATTGTTGCCGCTGATGTCGCCCAGCAGTCGTGGATCGGTGGAAGGCGTGTTGATAAATCCGCCGTCCAGCAGAGCTGCAATGCGCGCAACGCCTGCCGCATCTGCCGCATTGATGCGGCCGTTGGCCGTGACGTCTGCGAAGAACGTCACTGAATGCAGCGCGTCATCCTCGATCACGGGAGATTCATTGTCGTTGCCGTCGCTGACCACGACGCCGTGCAGATCGAGCACCTGGGAGCGACCGTAGTTATCACTGGCATTGTCAGCAGGCACAGCTGCAGCAAGAGTAATCGCGTTCACCGCACCTGCGGGCAACGGAGTGGAGCTGAAGTACACCAAAATCGCCAGCCCCGGAGTTGCATTGTTGATGATCACCGACGCGCCGGCCGGAGCATCTGGACCCGGCGTCGCCGCGGTGATGCTCAGCAGCGCCGGATCGTAGCTGATCCGCGCATCAATGGCGCGAACGTTCGTGCCTTCGCTCAGCGTCAGCGGGATGCCGAGCGTCGTGTCGGCCGGCACATTCACATCCTGGCCTGGTCCGCGGACAAAGTCCGGAATACCCACGACTACCGCGTTGGCTGCCGGCTCGGGAACCTCGAAGGAAGTGCTGTAATCATCGCCGGGTGTGCCGTCGCCATTGCCATCCAGCAACAACCCGCCCGTGTCTTTAAAGCCATTGTCGCCGCTGCGGACAGTGACGGTGTACGTATCCGGTGCGAGCGGGCCTCCGCTGCTGATGAACTCCACCATGCGATCCGAAGCGACGAGAGAGCCGGTCACCGGACCGCTGGCCGCAGCCGTCACAATTACATCCGCCGGACCCAGGCCGCCCGACTCGGAATCGTAGAGGTTCAGCGTCGTCACATCGATCGGATTAGTGAACGAAAACTGCAATCCAGTCGCGGTGGCTTCCATATCCGTGACTACAAAGCCCTGCGGCTCGTCGTCGTCGGTGATGGTCGTCATGGCCTGCTGGTTGCCGGACTCTGTACCGTTAGTCACGCTCGAAATGTCGACGACCACGGTCTCGTCAGCTTCGTCGACCGCATCGTCAACCGCAGTGATGGTGATCGAGCCTAGTCGCACCCGGCGCGATCACAATTTGTGTACCGGAGACGTTGAAGTCACTGGCATCGGCCGTCCCTGAAGTCCCTAGATCAACGGTGACCGGAACCGTGGTAACCGCCGAGAGCATCGCCGTGAACGTGGCCACACCGCCGGACTCCGGGATCGCGGCGGCGTCGACGGACAGCGTCACATCCGGTACGACAACCGCTTCGTCGTCGTCAATGATCGTGATCGTGACTTGCTGTGAGCCTGCTTCCTGGCCACCGGTCACGGCGACGATGTCGACAATCACCGTTTCATCGTCATCGTCGATGGTATCCTGCACGGCGGCGACGGACACCGATCCAGTCGTCGATCCCACGGGAATCACGATCTGCGTTCCGGAGATCGTGTAGTCATCCGTCGGCGTAGCAGTTCCGGTAGTCTCCAACTCGACCGTAACCGCTGCGGTGTGCGCCGCCGACAGCGTTGCGGTGATTGTCGCCGTACCCGAATCCTCGGTAATCGTGGGGCTATCGACGCCAAGCGTCACGTTGGGCTGGAGATTCTGGTTAATCAACACCTTTGACCCCGCGGCGAAACGGTTCGCCTCGAAAACATCAAGGTCTCCATCACTGTCAACGTCCACAAAAGTAACCCAGCCAGGACGCTGGCCGGGGAAGGGAAAACTCTGTTTTAGTGCAAACGTCCCGGACCCATCGTTTTCCCAAAGCTCCGAAGCCTGATATAAGCCGGTAATGTACAGGTCTAGGTCACCATCTCCATCGATATCGCCCAGCGCGACATCCGGGTTGTTCGTACCATTGTTCATCCTCTGCCCGGAATCAGTGAAGATCCCGCTTCCGTCATTGAACCAAATGGAAGACCCTGGCCCCTGGTCTTGGCCGTTGCCGACCGCAGCATCGAGGTCGCCATCTCCATCGATGTCCGCGATCTCGACGGCCACACTGGCCGCGAATCCACCCAACATCTGATTGCTGTCAGTGAAGATTCCACTACCGTCATTTGTGTATACCCGATCCGGTGGACCGTTATTGGCGACATAAGCGTCTAGATCGCCGTCGCCGTCGAAATCTCCAAAGCCGATCCCCTCGCTGTTAGAAGTACCGAGACTTTGGCCCGTGTTGGAGAAGTTCCCGGCACCGTCATTCAGCCAAACTAGGTTGCCCGAGTAGGCAACGCCAACCATGGCGTCCATGTCGCCGTCACCATCGAGGTCCCCCACTTCGACGGACTGTCCACCCAGACCGGGTGTCAAGTCTTGTGCTGTTCCCGTGAAGACGGCGCTTCCGTTGTTCAGGAAGACGTTGTTCTGGCCCACGATGTCGATGTCGCCATCACCGTCGATGTCGGCCATATCCCAATTCTGGCCAGCACCCAAAGAAGCTTGGCCGCTGCTTGTAAAAACACCCGTCCCATCGTTTAGAAGCACTTGATCTCCGCCAAAAATCACATCTTGGTCACCGTCCCCGTCGAGATCACCAAAACCGACCTTGCCGTCGTCGTTCATGCCGACTCGCTGTCCGGTGTCTACGAATTGTCCACTCCCCGAAGTGACCTCTGCCCGGAACTCCCAGACCCTCGGAACATTCGCTTCTCCACCCGTGCTCTGTATGCCGCCGGTCGCTGTCACCTTGACAATCTCGCCGGGCAACAGATCAGTGGTAGGATCGACCGTCACGGCTTGCCCGCTGGTGTTGATGCTCGCGGTCGCCGCGGTCAGCTTGCCGATCGACTGCCTCGCCACAACGAAGGTGTCATGCGTTGCAGTAGTCGGGTTGATTGGTTGGTCAAAAGTGGCCGAAATGTCCGTCCCAGACGGGGCGGTGATCAAATTCGCGTCGGGGACCACGCCCGTTACCGCAGTTAGCAGAAACCGCGCCTCCAACCGCTCAGCGAGCAACCATCGGAAACGTCGTCGCCGGTCTTGTCGAAAGCGGACTCTGGAGGAACGATAGGATGAGTTCAGTGAAGAAGAGAGCGTCGATCGAGACATGGCCCACCTGCAATAAGTGACGAGCAGCACGAAAAGGCAGAATACGGAAAATGAACATACTTCCCATGCCTTTTGTTGTCAATTCAGCAGGTTGGCAGCTGGTATTGGTGTTGGATCGGTGTTCGAAATGTGTAGCTCTGCTCTGCTATGAGATGATGTCGTGCACGACGTTTCCGTGGACGTCGGTCAGTCGGTAGTCGCGGCCCTGGTGGTGATAAGTCAATCGCTCGTGATCGATCCCAAGTAAGTGCAGGCAGGTGGCGTGAAAGTCGTGCACGTGCACGGCGTTTTCGACGATGCCAAAACCAAACTCGTCCGTCGCTCCGTAAGTGAACCCGCTTTTGACGCCGCCGCCTGCCATCCAGATACTAAAACACTCTTTGTGGTGATCGCGGCCCGGCGCAGTTTTCTCACCCGTTCCGGCATTGTGTTCCTGCACCATCGGTGTCCGGCCAAACTCGCCGCCCCAGATGACCAGAGTTTCGTCCAGCAGACCCCGCTGCCTTAGATCTTGAATCAGTCCCGCGCAGGCGCGGTCGACCTTCTGAACCGATCGGGGTAAGGCGTCGTAGATATCCTGGTGATGGTCCCATCCCTGTGCGAACACCTGCACGAAGCGAACCCCTTTTTCAACCAGCCGCCGGGCCAGTAGACAGTTCCGTGCAAAGTCGGATCCGGTCGCCTGTCCCTCTGCGTCGCGAAGCCCATATTGCTTCAAGATGTATTCCGGCTCACGATCGAGATCAACCAGATCCGGCAGCGAGGCTTGCATGCGGAAGGCTAGCTCGTATTGAGAGATTCGCGTCGCAATCTCGGGATCTTGATAGTAGTCATACGCCTTCGCATTGAGCCGCTTGATCGCGTCCACGACCTGACGTCGTTCGTCGCGTGAGGTATTGCTTGGGCTGTCGAGATAAAATATGGGCTGCTTACCCTTTCGAAACTCTACTCCCTGATAGCGCGACGAAAGGAACCCGCTACTCCAAATGGATGTCCCTGCGGCTGGAGGACCGTCTTTCAACACAACATACGCGGGCAAGTTCTGGTTTTCTGTTCCCAGCCCATAGACCGTCCAAGCGCCAAAGGATGGACGCCCCATGCGGCCATGTCCTGTGTGAAAAAACAGTTCGCCCGAGCCGTGGTTAATCTCATTGGTCCGCATGCTGCGGACCAGCGTGATGTCGTCTGCGACCGTGGCGAGGTTCGGAAACAGTTCGGACATGGTGATGCCCGACTGACCATGCTGCTTGAATCTGTAAGGCGACTTGATGACCCGTGCCTGCGGAGTGATGAACGCAAACTTCGCCCCGCGCGTCAGTTTTTCCGGAAGCGACCGACCGTCCCACTTGTCCAAAGCTGGCTTGGGATCGAAGGTATCCATCTGGGACGGCCCGCCAACCATATGCAGAAAGATCACGTTCTTTGCACGTGGCCGGTGGTGAAGAAATCGCCTGCTCTGTGCCGAGTCAGCTGCGCTCAATTCCTTTTGCAAAATCGAGGACAGAGCAAGCGATCCGATGCCGAGGGTTCCGTGGCGTAGGAGATTCCGTCGCGTGAGCATGTCGAGTTGTTGAACCGGATTAGTCATGATTTGCTGATCGTCTCATCGAGGTTCATCAGGGCCTGCACGACCGGAAACCAGGACTGACGAATTTGGCGAAGCTCCACTAAGATCTGCACTTCGTCGTCGCTCGGCCTTCGTGCAACTGCCCGTCGAAAAGCACGGATGACCTTGTCACGGTCACTTCCATTCCAGCTTTCAATGACTCTTGAAAACTCGACCGCCATCTCAACGTAGACTGGGTCGTTCAATAGAGTCAATGCCTGCAGCGGAGTGTTGGAGCGATCTCTCTGCACCGTACACCTGCTACGGTCCGGGGAATCGAAACTGATCATGCTGGGATAAGGATTCCCACGACGCCAGATCGTGTAGATGCCTCGCCGATAGCGGTCGTCGCCGGATGACGTCGGGTATTTCGTCACATCCACCCCGAGGATCTCTTCCCAAAGTCCCTCAGGCTGAGCTGGATATACCACCGGACCGCCGATCTTGTCGGACAGCAACCCGGAGACTGCGAGCAGATTGTCACGCACCAGCTCCGACGTCAGTCGAAAACGGGGTCCTCGCGCATACAGGGCGTTCTCAGGGTCCTTTTGAATCAGCTCCTCCGATGCGGACGACGTCTGCTGGTAGGTCGAGGACATGACAATCGTCTTAATCAATCTCTTGAGCGACCAACCATCTTCGACGAAGTGGACAGCCAACCAGTCGAGCAGTTTAGGGTGCTTGGGCGCAGCGCCTTGCATGCCAAAATCTTCCGGGGTGGCAACGATGCCATGTCCGAAGATCTCTGCCCAGATCCGGTTAACTGTGACGCGCGCGGTGAGCGGATTCTCGGGGGCGACCAACCACTTGGCCAACCCAAGCCGGTCACGCGGCAAATCAGTGGTAAACGGATGCAACGCCGCAATCGTGTCGGCCTCGACGCGATCGCCTAGCGTTGCGTAGTCGCCTCGAATCATCAAATGGGTCGGCTGCAGTTGATCGGAATCCTGCATCACCATGGTGCGTGTCTCGAACTCGGACAACTCCTTCCGAAGTTGGTCGATACGCTTCCTGCGTAATTCGTGCTCCGATGCCGGCGCGCCGACCACACTGTCCAGCATGATGTACTTTCCAGAGTACGGGCCGCTGCCAAACGCCGTGACCTGGCATTTCATCACATTCGACCAGTCGACCGCTCCGGTCGACCACGGCGGCGCCTTAAAGGAGTCCACAGGGGCCGTGAAGCGGATCCAGGTGTCGGGTTTGACATCGAAAGTGTCGAAGCTGAACACGGCGGCCTGATTGCCGCGGTTGTGCACCTGGAAGTTGAACTGGCTGGCAATGTCGGTCTTGATCCAAAATGTGATTTCATTGAGTTCGGAAAGGTCCTGAGCGGGAAACGAAAAGCCGGTGCCAAAGAAGCCTGCGTCTGTGGGCGGATCAACAAATGTCTTTCCCGCGCGCCTACCACCTCCTTCCGGCACATCCTCGACAGCAGAAGTCACAGCCGGGCTGGACGTATTATTCGTAGCCAGCGGGTCGATCTGCTCGAAGTCAAGGATCACTTTCTCCGCGCGTGCTATCGTCTCTGTGCCTTTCCGCTTGTCATCAAGCGGCTCCTGGTCCGCAAGCTGCTGCTCTTCAGCCTCCAAGATTTGCCGCAACGTCCGGGCCTGCTTCTCGTCGGCCTCAGTCGCATAGACAGTGACCTCGCGGCCGACAAACAACTTGCGAAACATCCCTTGGCCCTGTTGAGTGACCTCGGGAATCGCCTGGTTGAAGAATGCGTAGAGCTGGTAATACTCTCGTTGGGTCACTGCGTCGAACTTGTGATCGTGGCACTGCGCGCATTCCAGCGTTAACCCCAACCAAACCGCACCCGTGGTGGCCACTCGATCGTGCAGGATGTTGGCGCGAACTTCAGGGACTTTCGATCCGCCAGAAAAGTTGGTGGGGACATTGCGATTGAACCCCGTCGCGACAAGCTGGCTGGTGGAGGGATTCGGGAGCAAGTCACCGGCCAGCTGCTGGATCGTGAACTGGTCGAATGGCATATCATCATTCAGCGCGCGAATGACCCAGTCGCGGTACGGCCACATCGTGCGCAAGTCGTCATGCTGGTAGCCGTTGGAATCTGCATACCGGGCCAGATCCAGCCAACCAGCCGCCCACTTCTCGCCAAAGCGATCCGACCGCAATAACCGATCAACATGGGCTTCGTAATTCGTAGGCGTCGGCTGCTTCTCGAAAGCCAGCACGTCCTCGACCGTTGGCGGAAGGCCGATCAGATCGAGGTAGAGACGACGAAGTAGGGCGGCTGGTTTCGCGCGTGGTGAGGGTGTGAGTCCCGACTTTTCGATCTGCTGCAGGACGAAAAAGTCAAGCTCACCGGCCGGCCACGATTCATCGCGCACCTGCGGCCGCACTGCGACGACCGGGCGCTGGTATGACCAGTGTCGTTCGTATCCCGCGCCACTTTCGATCCAAGCCCCTAGCATTTGGATTTCTTTGGCTGAAAGCAGATCGCCCGCAGGTGGCATCCGTAGGTCCGGATCATTCGACGTGATCCGTTCCATGATCAGGCTCTCGTCCGGATTGCCTGGCACGACCGCTCCAGAATCGACCGCCACTTCGCGACGGTCTAGTCGCAAATCGACTTCTCTCGCGTTCTCGTCGGGGCCATGACACTTGAAGCAGCGACGCGAGAGGATCGGGCGAATGTCTCGGTTGAACTCCGGGGGTTCCGCTTGAGCAATAAGGCTAAACGGCACTGTGAAGAGAACGACGAGCGCCAGGTGGTGTTTCAAGACTGAGCAGGGTTGGCATTTCGCGGTGCGCAGTACAGGTTGCAACGCACAACTGCTGGCAAGAGTGCCCATCCGATGGCCATGAACAAAAGTGCAGCGGCCAGTCGCCATGCCTTTACTCTCCCTCGTCTGATTCACGAACGTTGATGTTCCGCGCCACAGAGATGGAAGCCTCTGCAACCCGGGTTTTTGTGCAATGCTGACAGTGTCTCAGCGTAACACGTGCCGTTGTTTGGTTGGTAGAAAGCAGGACTGCCCAATCAACTCCCGTAGCGTCGGCTAGCAGAGCGGGCTTGTCCGCCTTCTTACCGCTGATCGTTTGCCCGCAGGCGTTCGGCTGTCCATCACTCGCCTCTGACACATATTGCGGCTGTACTTGAACTTCCATCGTAAACTCCCACGACGACGCTGGAAACGCGGTCGCTCCGAAATCTCTCGCCGAACAATATAACTAAGGTCAGGGAGTCACGTTGAGCTCGTCGAGTTCATCAGGACTGGGCAATTCGTCGGCATGCACATGGCAGGTTGATTCAGCGAAGTACTTCGCTATAATGGCAGCGATCAGTTCCTACAAGGGTAGTGCCGTGCCGTGGAAAAGTTCATCTCAGCCGACCGAATCTGAAGTCGAAATCCTGCGCGTGCTGTGGGACAACGGGCCCTCGCCAGTTCGTGTGATTCACGAGGCAATTTCGCAGGCGAAGGACACAAATTACTCCACCACGGTGAAGATGCTTTCGGTGATGCTGGACAAGAAGCTTGTCAAGCGAAACGAATCGGTGCGTCCCCACGTCTACAGCACTGTCAAACCGAGATCAACGACGCAAAAGGGAATGCTACGTGATCTGATGGATCGGGTTTACAACGGCTCGCCTGGACGCATGGTGATCCAGGCTCTTTCATCTAAGAAAGCGACGCCGGCGGAGCTGGCCGAAATCCGCAAGCTGCTTGATCGACTTCAGCAGGACGGTGATGCGTGACCAGTTCACTGTCTGTGATGAAACTTGCCGAACACGTCGGCGTCGCGATTGCGCACTCACTTTGGCAGGTTACGCTGGTCGCGCTCGTCGTTGCAATCGTGTTGCGATATGCGTGCCGGACCGCGCAACATAGATACACGATTGCATGTACCGGACTGCTCATGATGTTTGCAGTCCCGATCGTAACGCTCACTGCCGCAATCTTCTCGGACGATCTTCACGCCCTGCTAGCTGGAGGTTTACTGTCAAATTCGGCTCGGTATGCCAACGTTGAATCGGATCAACAAGCGGCGCCCGCTTTACCGAAGCCAACGACGACAATGGCAGCAAAGGACATGGCGAGCGGAAGCGGTGCGGTGGTCAGGATGGAATCCGGGAGCATGAAGACCACAGCCAGCGCAGATAGTGAAGGTTCCCCAAGACATTTACTGAAGCGAATCTCATCGACGATTGGCTTTATGTGGCTCGGCGGAGCGATGTTGATGGTGAGCCTCGCCGGATTGCGTCTGAGACGTGCGTCCCGAATTCGAGCCAAAGCGTCGAGCGAAATACCGGCGCGGATCACTTCCGCCTGCGCAAGCCTGGTAGAACGAATGCAGATCTCCGGGAACGTGTCGATTGCGCATTCGATCGAAGTCACTGTGCCAACCTTGATCGGATGGCTGAAGCCCGTCGTGCTGATCCCGACCTCGATGTTGTGCGAGATTAGCCCTCAGCATCTCGAGTTGATCATCGCTCACGAGTTAGCCCACGTTCGGCGCGGCGACTTCGTCGTCAACCTGGTTCAGTCGTTAATTGAGTCGTTGCTCTTCTACCATCCCTGCATCTGGTGGCTATCGAATCGCATTCGGCAGGAACGCGAGTACTGCGCCGACGACATCGTGTTGACGTACTGTGGACAGCGGGCGGAGTACGCCGACGCGCTGCTTCAGATTGAAAGCCGCGCGGATCGCCTTTGCCCAGCACTTGCGGCCGACGGCGGTTCGCTTGTCGCTCGCGTGCGGCGGATCGCGGCTGCGGGTAATGGAGAGAATTTCCAGCAAATCGGTTCGTCAACCCGATCAGCAATATCAAGTCAAGCGATAGTCGTGATGCTGGCGTTGATTGCAGTCAGTGTGTGGTTTATCGCTGCGTTGACGACAAGTTTCGTCGACAGATTGCCGCCAGGTGAGATTACAGGCATCGAAGCTGACAGACACCACGAACAGAGGCGAGAACTGATGAGCTTTCAGAAGATTTTCCAGGCCGTCCGCGACGGCAACACGGACGTCGTGTTGTCCATGGTTGACTCGGACAATTCGCTCCTGAAGGTCGCAGACAACAATCAGAACACACCGCTGACTCGGGCATTTGCTTTCAAGCATTATGAGCTCGCCCGGCTGCTGATCCAGCGCGGCGCCAATGTTTTTGCGATGAACCACTCGGACAAATGGCCGATGCGATCGATCGTCGAATATGGTGGATTGTCTGAGGATGATCGTATGCAGTTGGTCGACACTGCCATTACCGCCGGCGCCTGCGGTCTAGAGATCTTCCACGCCGTGTGGCGAAGCGATCACCAACACGCCGCAATCATTGTCGAAGACGACCCTTCGCAAGCTCTCGTTCGCAACGCCATCCCATATGGCTCGAAGGGCTTTTACAACGACTTACCTTATTGCGGCCTGACTCCACTGCACTATGCGGTTATCGCTGGAGACATACGCATGGTCGAGCTGTTGTTGAAGGCCGGAGCGGAAGTCGACGCTGTCCCACACGGCTACCAAAACCACTCACGGCATACGCCGATGTACTTCGTGCCCGAAGGCTGCGGCCACATCGCACAACTTCTGATTGACCACGGCGCCGACGTGAACCACACAATGCTGTACTTAACCGAAGGCAGCGAAGCGATGAAGCAAGTGGTCGTTGCCAACGGGGCCGGTGGTTCACCTCTGCTGGCTGCCTTGAGTATTGGTGAGTTGGACAAGGCGGAACGGATCATCCGCGACGATCCCTCTGTGATTAACGACCGATTGCCGGGCGCCGCTATTGATACACCGTTGCACATGGCAGCCAAGGTGGGAAGCATCCAGCTCGCCCGGTTGCTACTCGAGCAGGGCATGGATGTCGATACGCTCTCGTCGAACGGCAAGACAACCCTCGCAATGGCGCCCGAGATGTACTGCTCTTTGGAGATGATCAAGTTTCTCGTGGAAAATGGAGCAGACGTCCACGTTGCCAATGATTCCCCGCTATACAACGCGGTTTGGCAACACGCCTACGGTCACCACGATTACGAACCGGTGATACGCTATCTTGTGAACAAAGGCGCGCGGCCTCGTGGCCTGTGTGACTGCGCCCGCGGCGGCAACCTGTCAGCGACAAGGTTGCTGTTAGAGTTGGGTGCGGACGTCAACGAGACCGATTCGAAAGGGCATACGGCGCTCGACTACTGCAACGGCGTTGCCGGGGCACATAGGCACCCGGAAATCGCCGTCGTGCTGCGGGAGCAAGCAGACGAGCAGTCAACACAACCGCCTTCTGATCCAGACACACCCGCCGAACGCATCAACCGACTGGCCGAGAAAGAGCGAAAGGAACTCATTCACCGCTGTGTCAGGGCTTGTTGGGCGGACGATCGCGAGGCCGTGAAGGAGTTCCTTGCCATCGATCCAACGATCATCGACGAGTATGCAGCGAACCATGACGTCACCGTTTTGGAAGCTGCTGTTTGGCATGGAAGTGAAGAGCTTGTCCATTGGTTGCTCGATCAGGGTGACCCAAATGCATTGCCCGCAAGTGCAGGCGTGGCGATGAACGCTGCCGCGATTTGCGGGCGAGTCAGTATCCTCAAACGGTTGCTCGACATGGGAGCGGACGAGGGCATCACCTTGGCTTACGCTGCCCGCAAGGAGGAATACAGCGCGATACGAACACTGCTGGCCTCTGGAGTGGACCCGAATCGAAAGGCGCCGATGGGACATGTCGATGGGATTGCGTGGCGTGGCGTCTTTCATCGGGAAGAGACGGCGCTTCACATGGCCGCGCGAGCTGGTTACGTTGAGGCGGCTCGAATGCTGATCGATGCCGGAGCTGACCCTTCCATTACCGACGCCCATGGCGAGACGCCGCTTGTGTGGTTCAGTCGTTTTCAGGTTCAGAGGCCTGACTACGGGTGGTCGAGTGACAAGATCAACGAAATGGCGGAGTTGCTTAGTCCAAATAACGTTAGCCCGCCAAAACCGCCCAGTCGTCAGCTGCCTTCCCTGTGCAAAGCTGCTTTGGCGGGAGACGCTACCTCGGTCCGGCAGCTGCTCGAAAGTGGCAGCGACCCCAACAGCTGCTGTGAGGCGACGGGCGAAACAGCGCTTCACCTGGCCGCCACAAACAACCAGCTTGAAATCGCCACGCTGCTACTCGCTGCCGGCGCCGATCCCAACCGAAAAGCGCTCGTCGGAGTATCGTCCAACTCGTTCTTGTACGAAGTTCCGGTAGTCGGAGAGACTCCGCTTCACCGCGCCGCGGGCTACGGTTGCCGCCAGTTGATTGTCGCCCTGCTCGAAGCAGGCGCGGACGCGAACATCCTCGACGTGCACGGTCAATCTGGCCTCACGTGGTTCAGCCGTCATCTCAACTGGAAGTTCCACGAAGACATCACCTCCCGTGACGAAGTAGGCAAATTGGTCGCGCCAGACGACTGGAAAGACAAGGTGTAGCAGGAGATCGTGACAGTCAATGGGCGTTGGTCCGTTCAAACGGCCACCGCAACGGTCGGTGTGGTTGACCGAAGAAGCTTCATGCCGTCCGATGCGTCACCACCGCTCGGCGATCAGCAGAAGCCGGCATTCAACGGCCATCGGCACCACAGTTCCCCAGACCTTAACTTGAGCTCTGGTCGAGAATACGATCGAGGTAGAGGCGGACGCCAATCTTGTTTGCCCAGGTCTTTAGATAATCGAAGTCGATTAGCTCCTCTGAGACAGCTACGATGCCGGCCGCATCGCTCAGTTGCTTATCAGAAGGGCTGATCAAGTTCCACCTCAGTTTGTGCAGCACCACGTCCTCAGGAGCCGCCATCCATGTTTGCTGATCGAACAGTGTTAGGCCACGCCTCCTCTCGAATCGTTGCGATTCATACTCGTCACCGGCCAGCCGAAAGAAGTCCACTTTCAACGCCGTTCGATTGTCCAACGCATTGAACTGGTGCGGCGGCTGAAGCGCTGACCGGACACTAGATTCTTGAATGAAGAAATCACCTTCAAAGGCGGAGACGATCGACTCAACATCCACTTCGGTGTAGTCGACCACAAAATCGATGTCGTGAGTTGAGCGAGGAATACCCCAATAGTTGCTGGCCATCGAACCGACAATCATGTAGCCAATACAGGTTCGATTTAGGCGTTGCAGACAGTCGATCAATAGGTCCTTTTCGTTCAATCGCACACTCTGCTGATCGAGGCGATCGGCGACGAATAGGCCGCACGTATTCGCTGCCGGAGTTTCTCTTGAATGGCCCCTTCGTCGGCATCCGGGTGTTGGGCACGTATCGCCTCTCGGGCTACACTGCACGAGAGCTCGTGCAGATTGAGCGCGATTTTCAATCGAGTTTCACCGTCCATTGCGCGATAGCGGTGAATCTGCTGGACAGTAGCGGCTTCAGGTGACATTTGGCTCCTCAAGTAGATCGAAGACTGCTCCCATTCTCTTTTTTCTGACCGAACTTGGCAATTGCTCCACATCTGCCCCAGCCGACTGAGACACCAGACTAGATGGGATGTGCGGCGGCCTGGCCTATCGTGGCAGTCACGCGCGGTGCCACGTTGCTCCACGTGGCAGTCAAGACGAAGTGGATCCCACCGCGAGGGCTTCTTTCACGTAGTAACCGTGCACAGGCTCGTCGCGACTTTGTATTGGCGCGCGATGCGCGACGCTGTGAAGCTACGAGAGCTGTCTGTCCCAATCTTTCTGTCAGCAGCCAACGAAACGTGTGACCGGTCGTAAGGGACTTGAACCCGCCGGCGACACAGCCAGCTTGACGCCAACGGCCCACATCCTTAATATTTAGCCAAATGGTTAATTCAAGAGCGCAGCAACTCGACGAGACGTTTTTTGCACTCTCCGATCCGACTCGGCGGGCGATCATCGCTCGGCTGGCCGACGGAGACACGTCGGTTGCGGAGCTCTCTGAGCCGTTCCAGATTTCGGCCCCCGCCATTTCAAAGCACTTGCGCGTCTTGGAGCGGGCCGGTTTGTTAGCGCAACAGCGGGAGGGGCGCGGGCGGCGCTGTCGTCTGTTGGCGGAACCGCTCAAGGAAGCCGCCGAGTGGGTGGAGACGTACCGCCAGTTCTGGGAAGGACAACTTGATCGGCTGGCGGAATACCTCGAGCAAAACAGACAGGACTGAACCGATGGTTGACGCAAGTGACACGAAGAACGCAATGACGATCCGCCGGACGATTAACGCTTCGAGACAGAAGGTGTTCGATGCGTGGACTCAGCCCGAGCACCTAAAGAACTGGTGGCGGGCCAATCCCACGTGGCAGACAGAGATCGCCGAGGTGGATTTGCGCGTCGGCGGCAAGTATCGGCTCGGAATGCGGGATCCGGCGCAGGATGGTCCGTTCGTCTGTTTCGGCGAGTTTGTCGAGATCGCGCCGCCAGATAAGCTGGTTTACACATGGTCGTGGGAGACACCCGGAATGGAGGTGGGCGAGACGCTGGTGACGGTCGAGTTCATCGAAAGGGGTGAAGCGACAGAACTCGTGTTGACCCACGAGCGTTTTCCGGATGCCCAGGCGGCGACAAGACACAACCAGGGCTGGTCCGGCTGCATTAATGAGCTGATTGAGTTTATCGAATCAGCCTGAAACGAACGGCGCCGTTTGAATCCTCAGTAGCCGCTGCGCGAGAAAAAGGACGGCCCACGCGCTCCTTTTGAGATCGCGCTTTTGCCTCAATCGGCACCCAAGCGTGAGGCTTGAAGTTGCGCGCTTGTTTTGACCTGAGCGACGCAATCGCTTATCGTCTATTAAATTAGTCGATTTCCGGAGGGACCCATGTCGCGTCCACGATCACGATACCCAACTGAACTCGAGTTGATGATCCTCAAGGTTCTTTGGCAAGATTCGCCGCTGCTCGCGCGCGAAATCCAAGCGGCTCTTGCCGAAGGTGACCGTGAACTCGCAAAAACCTCGGTCATCACGACGCTCAACACCATGGTCGAAAAAAAGTATCTCCGTCGAAAACCGAAGGGCAATGCCTACCTATTTTCACCACGGATCACAGAAGCCGATGTTTCCGAACGCGTACTCGGTGATGTCGTGGACCGCGTTTTTGATGGTTCGCCGTCAGCCGTCCTCTTGAAGTTATTCGACGTGAAGGACGTCGATCAGCAGGAACTGAAGGAGCTGCGGCGGATCATCAATCAAAGGCTGAAGGACAAGTCTTAGCTGGACTTGCCAGAACTCTGGCATGGCGGAAAACTACTGCTGGCCGAGAAACTACGGATTCAAAGCTGGCGTCTCAACGCCCGACGGCTTGGTGGCGATTGCTCAGTTGTTTCTTGACCACGGGTTCGACATCAATCGTCGAGACCCAGAATCGGGCCGCACGGCGCTCGAGGAGGCGCGAAGCCGCGCGGCCAAGGGACATCCTGGAATGACCGAGTACGTCGAGTTCTTGGGGGCAAAGGGAGCTTCGTGAACCGGTGAGTGCAGGTGAATCGAACTCAGCCTGCTGATAGCGATCTGCTCGTCGGCAGAGCTCGGGGTCTGGAGATCGAAGAGCAGAAACTGTCGGAGCCACGATCCAAGAAGCCAGCGCAGCCGGCCACCTGCTATTTTGAGACTCCCACGCGCGGGTGGGCTCCAGTCCTTGCCGACTGCCAGTCATTCGGTCAAACTCCGCATAGGGTCACTGCCGTGGAGTTATCTTGACGGCAAGCTTCTCGAATGGCCTGTAGCATCTGTGGCCCAATTCGGCTTTGCAGTCCGCGCGCCCCTCGAGGAAATACGATGCACTCGCAGAACGCCAAGAACACGCGTTTCCGTTTGACGTTTGGACTCGCCTTCTCGTTCCTGATCGCAGGCGATTGCCTGGCGGCCTCTTTGGAGTTCGAAGACTACGACCCGTCCTGTGGAGTCGAAATCACGCAGGATGGCTCGCTGATTACGGCCTCGTGGCCGGTGGGTGCAAAAAGAGCGGCGGCCATAGTCTTCGATCTCGCGCCCGAAAACCCGCTGATCAACCGCGTCGAATTGTCAGATGGCCTGGAGAACACAGTAGTGATCGCACGGGCCGCGGATCCCATGTACCAACTCCGAATTGGGAGACGCGACCTTCGACCTCGTAATGGCTGGACGGTATTCTTTGACCGCATGCAGAGAAAACCAAATGAAGTATTTTCGGCCACGACGGATCGAAGTCGTGTCTACGCTTCGAGTGTCGGTAATCGTGCTACGCTCACCATCGGCGAGCTCAGCGCCGGGCCGTTTCGAGGCGAAATACGATGGACGTTCTTTGCGGGTCATTCGTTTGTACTGCAAGAGGCCGTTGTCGCGACCGAGGTCGACGCCACGGCGTTCCTCTACGACGTAGGGCTAACTTTTCGTGACGAGCACCCCACACAAATGACGTGGCGTGACGCGGCGGGCGTGCTCCGTCATCTGCAACCCGAAGCCAGCGGCAAGCCCCAGCATCTAGCGGTACGGGGACGGTCAGTTTGCGCGACATTCGAAGGTGGTTCGCTCGCGGTGTTTCCGCCGCCACATCGATATTTCTATCCGCTCGACTTCTCAAACAACCTCCAAAACGTCTGGATTGGTCCCAGCTATGGCGAAGAGTCCGCGCCCTTTGGCTTCGGCCTGCGCCATGATCCAGCAGGCGACAATCGCTTTGTGCCCTGGTTCAACGCTCCCCCGGGAACAAAGCAGGAACTGGGGCTGTTTCTTCTTCTCGCTGATGATCCACCGGAAAAAGTGCTGCAAGGCGTATCACGTCTTTCGCGAGACGATCGTTTCAAACACTTGCCTGGACACACAGTTTTCTCAAGTCACTACCACGTCGAACACACGGAGCAGGTACTGAAGGCACAAACAGAAGCTGACGCCAGCTTCCGCGTGGAGATGCCGTCAGGCGAAACCTACCTCCTACCAGAGCGACTAAGGAATCCCGGCTTTGCGAGGATGTTCCGAGCCATGGGGGTCGAAGTCGTGCATCTGGCCGAGTTCCACTTTGGCAGGACACCGAAAATGAACGAGGCCGAGCGGATTCGACATCTTGAAGTACTGCATGCTGAATGCCGCAGACTCAGCGATGACCAGCTCTTACTGCTTCCTGGCGAAGAACCAAACGTGCACTTCGGTGGACATTGGATCAGTCTCTTTCCCAAGCCGGTCTATTGGGTGCTTAATCGTCCACAAGAAAAGCCGTTCGTGGCTGACCATCCAGAGCTGGGGCGGATCTATCATGTCGGCGGTGAGGCGGAGCTCCTTCGTTTGCTGAGAGACGAACGCGGACTGGCTTGGACAGCCCATCCGCGCATCAAGAGTTCGACCGGTTTTCCCGATCGCTATCGCGATCAGCTGTTCTTTCAATCAGATCGCTTTCTCGGTGCAGCCTGGAAGGCCATGCCTGCAGACCTCTCGCAACCACGGTTGGGAACGCGCGTCCTTGACTTGCTGGATGATATGTCCAACTGGGGACATCCGAAGTACGTCCTCGGCGAAGTGGACGTATTTAAGATCGAGCCAGACCATGAGCTGTACGGACATATGAACGTCAACTACCTGCGGCTGGAGGAGGCACCTGAGTTCGAAGGAGGCTGGCAGCCGATCTTGGACGTACTTCGAGACGGAGCGTTTTTTGTCACGACGGGGGAAGTGTTGATTCCGCGATTCTCGGTTGCTGATCGTGAGTCGGGCGAAACGGCGCGCGTGCCTCAGAGTGGCGAGGTGCAGGTCCAACTTGACCTTGAGTGGACCTTCCCACTGGCCTATGCGGAACTGATCAGCGGTGACGGCGAATCGGTACGTCGGCACCGTGTCGATCTATCGGAAACCGATGCGTTTGGCGAGCAGACTCTCAAGCTTCAAGCCAACCTGGCCGGACAACGCTGGGTCCGAGTCGAAGTCTGGGACGTTGCCACCAACGGTGCTTTCACTCAGCCGGTCTGGCTGGAGTGGTAAGGTGTCTCTGCATTTACAGGATCAACAGGACGGTCCTTCGCCTTGCAGTGTGACGGCGCAAAATCAGCCGCTGGGCGTTAGCCCACGGTTTCAAACCGGATGCTAACGCATGCCGGCTGATTGTGGTCCGAGAGCGATTGCACGTCGTGGTTTGTCTGATCAAACGTCATGCCGCCCGTCTGTTGCATGTGAGGCATCGACGGTTGTTGCAGTAGTGAAAGAGTGTGATGTGCGTCCCACCGAGGAGCCGTCCCCTCGATCTTGTTCATCATGTTGATCCTGTCTCTTCTGCCTTTGACAGGATCTACATGATCAACAAGATGGACCTTCGCCTCTCGCAGTGTGACGGCGCAAAGTCAGCCGCTGGGCGTTAGCCCACGGTTTCAAACCGGATGCTAACGCATGCCGGCTGATTTGTGACCCGCGAGCATGAGCGCGTCGCGGTTTGTCTGATGAAAACTCAGCGTGCACTTCTTTTCGGTGGAAGCGAACGGGCGAAGTCAACTGCTCGGCGAATCCATGCCTTGAGGTCGTCGTCTGATTTGATGCCGGCTGGCTCGACCCTGGCCCAGCCCTTCATCACCTTGCCCGTGATGTCCATCGGCTGCACGTGAGGCTCAGACTGCGTCTCGTCGTGCCGGTCCCTATCGAGCCGTACGATCAACGAACCCTTCCACGGTCCAACACACATATTGCCGTTAATCATGAAGCAGATCCCACCGAACATCTGCTGCTCGGAGTATCCCTTGCGACGTTTCATGAGCGGGCGGATACGGGCAACCAGCACCTCGTCTTCGTCGGTCACGGCTGTGCTCCTTGAACCTACCGGACGTTCTTGATGAGCCAACGGTGCAGCGGGACTGCCGCTTTCCAGTGTTTCACGCACATGTCGAGGAGACCCGGACTGCAGGCCACCTTCGGCTTGTCCTCGCTGACAACATACAGGGCGTTGTGAAGCAGAAACTCGGCCGCAGGCCCGTCGTCCGGAAAACCACGGGGGAACCGCTTGTAGTGTTTCCCCTCGAGTTCATAACCAGCTTTGCGAAGCTTCTGCGTCACCGTCGCAAGGGCCTTACCTGTCCGGTCGTCCGCTACGGCAGCCCGCAGCGCCTTTTGATGCTCTGGACACCCTTGATGAAAGCCGGTGCCGACAAACACGCCGTCCGGACTGACGCGGAAGAAGAACGATGACGAACTCGCTTTCTTCTCGCCTTCCCAGAATGCGAAGTCGAGGTGGTCCTTGTACGGCCGCTTGTCGTTGCTAAACCGCACGTCGCGATTGATGCGGAAGATCGAGCCGTTGATCTTCGCTGCGGCGACAATCCCTGGAACCAATTTCGAGAGCCTGCTGCCGGCCCCCTCGACGAACGCCTTGCCGGCCGCCACGTAGAATTCGTCGTAGTCAGCGCGATGGGCGTCAAACCACGCCTTGGTATTATTCTTCCGAATGCCGCGGAGGAACTTAAGTGTTCCCTCCGGGAATCTACTGAAACCGTCGACCTTAGGCACTGTCGGGACTCCCCGTTCTTTATGTCATACGAACGGACTCCGGGCCGCAAACCATCGCGTCGCGGATCGTGCCCTGCGCTAGCTGGCAAGCAGCAACGTCGGTCACGCGCCCCGCATATCATTAACCATTTGGTTAATGGTTACCGAGGGCGGGCCGTGCGTCAAGATGGGCCTCCCCTTTGAACTGTCTGTCCATTATTCGTGACGCAGCGCCTCGATCGGATCCATGTAGGCCGCTTGGCGGGCCGGGTAGACGCCGAAAATGACCCCGACCCCCAGCGAAATGAACAGCGATAACACAACCGACCAAGGCGCGATGCGGGGTTCGAGTGCGTGCACGATCGGTGGCAGCAAATCGGGTGACATGAGAGTCAAACCAGCCCGCAAGCTGCGAAACAGCGGGCCCACGGAAAGCCCGAACAAGACTCCCAGCAGACCCCCGCTGGCGGTCAACACAACCGTCTCGGTGAGAAACTGTTGGATAATGTGTTGGCGCGTGGCACCGAGCGCCCGACGGATGCCGATCTCGCGAGTTCGCTCGGTTACTGTGGCCAGCATGATGTTCATGATGCCGATTCCGCCGACGAGCAACGAGATGCCGGCGATCACGACAAGCAGCACGTTGAACATCGCGCGCGTTCGCTCGGCCTGTCGCAGCAGTTCCTTAGGCACAACTACCGCGTAGTCTTCCTCTTCGTGGTACTTCTTCAGTAGCGTTTCGATAATCTGCGCCGTTTCGTCGACCTCTTCGATGTCCCTGACTTCTACGGTAATCTGACTGAGTTCGACCTGTTCACCCTGAAACTCACCGCCGACGCGTTTCATCACCAGATCACCAACGCGGTGGCGCAGCGTCTTCAACGGGATATACGCATCCAGGTTGTAGTCCCTAGAATCGAGGCTGCCGCCAATCGCGGCCGAGGCTGTGCGGGGCTTCGTCTGACCGATCACCTTGTAGAACTCGCTGCCCACCCAGATGGTCTGACCAATCGGGTTCTCGAAAGGAAACAGGCGTTCAACTGTCTGGTCGGCCAACACGACGACCTTCTTGCCGCGGTCTCGCGAGGTTAGCCAGCGCCCGCGGGCGATCTCCAGTTGGTTGAGCTTCAGGTAATCCTCGACGCATCCCACGAGCTTCGCGTCAGCTGTCCTGTTTCCTAGGCGCAGTTCGAACCGCAGTTCCTTCATAGGAATCGCGCGGCGGATATTGGGGATGTTCTCGACGATTCGGCGGTAGTCGGTTCGCAACAGGCCGTACGTCTTGACACGGCTATTGGCGTCTCGTTCGTCTGCCAACGTCGGTTCCTTCGTGCGGACGATGACGTTGGTGGCCCCCAGCTCTAAGATCTGTTGCTGCGCACGGTGGCTAACGCCCTCTCCCATCGCGACGAGCCAGATAACTGTCGTGGTACCGATGAAGATGCCGAGCGCCGCCAGCCCAGCTCGCATTTTCTGCAGCAGTAGGCTCTTCAGGCCCAGCTGAACGGTTTGCAGGAAAGAGCTGTTCATGGACCGTCGTTCGCCTACAAGAGACCGTCTGCGGGGGGTGACTGACCGGTCGGCGAGTATGCGGCGGACGATTTCGGTGGATTGAGTAGGACCTCTTCTCCTTCACGAAGCCCTTCCTCCACAATCGTGAATACGTCGTTAGTATCGCCCAGCTTGAGCATGCGGCGTGTCAGGCCTCGCCCCTTCTTGACCCAACAGAACTGGCTCTCGTCTGACTCAACGATTGCCGCGACGGGGATTGTCAGCACATTCTTGTACGCAGCAATCGTGACTTCCACTTCGGCGCTCATGCCGGGTCTGAGCCCCTCTACAGAAGGAAGTCGAATGAGCGTGTCGTACCTGACTTCATTTCCGGTCCACCAACCTGCCGGCCTAGTAACCGACGCCACGGAGGAAACAGTACCGGCAAGCGTCTTGTCGGGCAGAGTCACCTGGGCGGACAACCCTTCCTGTATGCGGTCGACCATCGATTCGTGAATCCCGACCTTTACCTGCATCTTTGAGAGGTCCGGCATCAGCAGGAGTATCTGGTCCTTATGAACGTTCGTACCTTCGGCAATCGGCGCGAACTCCCACTTTGCTGCATTTGGATGAATGACGAGACCGCTCCTGTCGGCTCGGATGACACAGTGCTCAATCTCTGCCAAGGCCCGGTCGCGACGTGACTTGTCGGCCATGGCTCGTTCGACATTTGCCTCGTGACGTGCTTTGGTCGCAGCCAGGTTGCCTTTCAGCGTCTGTGACTGCTCTGCTTGGGTAAAACGAGTCAGCACATCGACTTCAGTCTGCTTGAGTTTCACACTCAGTTCAGCCTGCTTTACCGCGAAGTCCCTTTCCTCGACTTCCAACTCACTGATGTATCCGCTCTTTGCCATCACCGCAGCATGGCTCAGCCTATTCTTGGCGCTTCGCAAGTTCGCTTCGGCGATGACGAGGTCCTTCTTGATCCTCATCAACTGGGCAACATATCGACCCTGCTCGTACTCCGAGATGGCCAAGCCAGCCCTCACCACGTCGGCCGCTGAGCGTTCGGCGGCCGACCTCGACCAGTGGGCATATTTCGTACGCTCGTCGATTTGCTCCTGGATGAAGAGCGAATCCAGCCGAACCAGCTCGTCACCAGCTTCCACCATCGTGCCGCTCTCGACAATCCAAAGGACAGCGTTCCTGCCCCTGACCTTGCATTTGATTTCCGTGTTCTCCGAACTCTCAAGTATTCCCTGTTCGGTAATCGTGACGCGCAAGTCGCTCCGCGTGATCGTGTGTGTCAGCAGGGCACTGCCATCTTCCGCCGAGAAGGTGATCGCGACGAGCGCGGCAGAGGAGGACACGAGGAGCAATGCGGCGGCCGCCAGCAAACTGCGTTTCCACCAGCGACTTCGGCGTGGATGGCGGAGCTGCCCGAGGTGCGACGTCTGCGGGGGACGATCTGTCTGGTGAAATGTATCAATCGACACGGATCAGCCTTGTGGCAAGATGGGCGGTTTTTCCCTGGTTCAAAGTAGCTCCGTCCGCTGGTTAGCGGGCACGCTCCGTGATCCTTCCGCTGGTTACGGCACACGGAGTGTGCCTACTACCTTCAAAACAAGGGCCTAGAATTCACTCAACTCTGGATCGCGTTGCTTTGTTTCTTCCAGCGTGGTGGCTGCCTCGGTTTGGGCTTCTTCGACGTAAGCCAACGGATCGAGGATGACCTCATCGCCTTCAGCCAACCCCGCTTCGACGAGAACAAACATGTCACTTGCGTCGCCTAGCTGCAGTGCCCGCCGCTGTGGTCCCTCGGCCGTCATGACCCAGCAGGCATGTCCTTGTTTCGTTTCAATCACCGCTGCCGTGGGGGCCATCAGTACGTCGTCATACCGGGCAATTACCACTTCGACCTCGACGCTCATGCCGGGTTTCACCCCCTCCGCTGGTGGCAATTCGACCACCGTGTCGTACTTGACCACGTTTCCGGTCCACCAACCTGCTGGCTTTGCCACGGATGCTACCGATGAGATCTCGGCCTCGAGCGTTCTGCCCGGCAACGTCACTCGCGCAACAAGCCCGGGCTTGATCCGGTCGATGACCGACTCGTGAATGCCGACCTTGACCTGCATCTTGGACAAGTCGGGCATCAGCAGCAGTACTTGATCCTTGTGTACGGTCGCGCCCTCTTCGATATCGGGCGCCTGCTCCCACGCTCGGCCGGTGGGGTAGATCACCATGCCGCTCCGATCGGCCTTGACAACACAGTGCTTGAGCTCCTCCTCCGCGCGCTTGAGACGTTGCTCGTCCGCATAAGCCCGCTCTGCATTGGCCTCGTAATACGCCTTAGCGGCGTTCAATGCGCCGTTTAGCGTCGCTAACTCCTCTCGCTTGGTGAATCGGTTCAGCACATCGATGTTTGTCTCCGTGAGTTTCCTTTCCAAATCAGCCTGAGCAACCGCGAACTGTTTCTCCTCGACATCTAGCTCACTCGCGTAGTCACTCCTAGCCATCATTTTGGCGTGACTCAACAGGTCCTTTGCACTCAGCAGCTTGGATTCAGCAACTGCCAAGTCCTTCTCCAACGTCGCCAGCTGCGAAACATACCTGCCATTCAGGTACTCAGAGATGGCGATCTCTGCTCGGGCCACATCCGCCTTGGATCGCGCGACATCCGAATGTGCCAGGTGAACGAACTTGGTGCGCTCGCTGATCTCCTCGTCGATCAAGAGTGTATCCAGTCGCAGCAACTCATCTCCCTGCTTCACTTCTGTACCACTCTCGACCACCCAAATAATCGTGTTGTTACCGCGAACCTTGCACTTGATTTCCGCGTTGTTAGAGCTCTCCAGCGTTCCTTGTTCCGTCACCGTGACAAGCAGCTCGCCGCGGCCGATCGTATGAGTCGACACCGGACCGAGCGAGCGCGATGGATCGGTCCTGGGAATCATCGCTGCGGCGGATACAACCGCTGCGAGAACTCCGACCATGATCAGGCCGGACTTCCGCGATTTGCCTCCAGAAGAACCCTCCGCGGCGGTACGCAGCGGCCGGGTTTCCGACTTGGTATCACTCGTCATGGGTCTGTCCTTCTGCCAGCTGGACTTATGTCGATTCGGAAGAAACGAAAGTCCGTAAGCCGATGGTGAGTTCGCTACTTCACTCTAACCCCTCTCCCTCCGTTACCAACTGGAGATCGTTTCCCGGATCTCGTGGGCTTGTCTTCTCACTCGTCGCCAGCGCATCCTGCTGGGCTTCCTCCAGCAACGCGACCGGATTAAGCACGACCTCCTCCCCCTCCTTCAATCCGCCCTCGACGACAATAAACACGTCGTTGCTGTCGCCGAGTCGCAATAGACGCCGCACGGGTCCCTCGTCCGTTCTGACCCAACAGAAACTACCTTCGTCCGTTTCCAACACGGCCGCGACGGGGACGGTCAGCACATCCTCGTGTGCCGCCATCACGACCTCCACCTCGGCGCTCATGCCGGGCTTCAGTCCGGCGTCCGGCGGCAGCTCGATGATCGTGTCATACTTGACGACATTTCCAGTCCACCAGCCGGCCGGTCTGGTGACCGCGGCCACCTTGGAAACCGTCGCCTCCAAAGTCCGGTCGGGTAGTGTCACGATGGCTCGCAGCCCGGGCCGAACTCGTTCGATGATCGACTCGTGAATGCCCACCTTGACTTGCATCTTGGAGAGGTCGGGCATCAGCAACAGCACCTGGTCCTTGCGAACTGTCGCACCCTCGGTGATGTCCGGTGTCCGCTTCCACGCCGCTGCCGACGGATAGATCACTAACCCGCTCTTCTCGGCTGTGATGACGCAAGCATCAAGCTCCTCCTTGGCGCGATTCCTGCGTTTCATTTCCATGGCCAAACCCGCCTCGTCTGCTGCCAGCTTTGATTGGCTAGCCGTCAAGTTTCCCTGCAGCGTCTCTAGCTCCATTTTCTGAGTAAACTCCTTCAACACCTTGATCTCGGTCTCTTTGACCTTCAGCTCCAATTCGGCTTGTGTCACGGTGAACGCGTTGCCGTCCACCTCTAACTGAGTGACGTAGCCCTGCCGGAATAAGGCCTCCGATCTTTGATGCATCTTTCGCGCTGTGCGCAGGTTCCGTTTGTTTGCCTCCAGCTCCTTCTCGAGCGACTGTAGCTGAGAACGAAATCGACCTTTCTTGTAGGCGTCGATGGCGATCTTGGCTTTCTCCACATTCGCCTTGGTCTGCTCGAGTGTCGCTTGGGCAATAAAAGTATTCGTCTTGGTCAGGCTGTGTTGCTCGTCGATGACCTTCGTATCGAGCCGCACCAGTTCGTCTCCGGCTTCGACCACGGTACCGGCCGGAATCACCCAGGTGACCATGCTGAATCCGCGTACTTTGCATTTGACTTCCGTATTGTTGGAGCTCTCCAAAGTCCCCTGCTCAGTAATGGAAACGAATAGATCCCCACGAGCGATCGTGTGCGTTAGCTGGGGGCCGGTGTCCGGTGAGGACAAGGAGCCGGGAATGAACGCCGCCGCGGACGCCAACACCGCGACCACACCGATCACTAGTAGACCTCGCCGCCACCAACGGCCCGGCGAGCTACTTTGAGGATGCGAGCGCCGCGCATCCTGCCGTTGCGGACGGCTGGTGGACGATTCTGAAGGCGCCTGCGTTTCTGGAAGCACTTCGCTGGTCATGTCTGCCGCTACCGAAATATCGAGTCGGGTTGAGAGTTGTCGCCCCCCGGATTCGCGTCCAGTCACTTGTTGGACGTTCTCCACGAACTCACAAGGAAAATGCTGGCTAGCCCGAATTATTCATGAGCGATCTGCTGCGAGGTCGTAAGTCCATCCGTGGCTTCGTCATGCTTCACAATTCTCCCTCGACGTATTGCTTCAATACGCCTGCGGAAGAATTGCTCGCCTTCCTTGCCACGAACGTACTTACAACCTCTCGCGACAATCTTCATGAATAATCCGGGCTAGGGTATGGTGGGTTTGAGGATGAGCCGCGAATCAAGGTGGGTCTGTCGTGTGTCAGGTCAATTCAGCCGTGCCGAGCGATCCAGTCCATGAACAACCGAACAACTCTACCAACCGTGGACATCGTTTCCGGTCTTTTCTCGACCCGGCCCGCGTCGGTTCAGGTTCGCTCGATCAGCCCCGTCCGAGCGCGATGCGCTTCGGCTTGAACGATCCAACTTCCCCAGGGTGCCCCGGGGCTCGGGCGGTCAGCTACCTTGCAATTATAGTCGGAGTGGTAGCGGGTAGTCGACGCAGCTGTGCCGGCTGGACTGGAGCGGTCGGCAGTGGGACGGCGGGAAACCTCCCGTACGCTGGGGGTAGGTTCGCGACCTCGACCCACTCGGCTGAGACCGCCGGAGGCAACGGCAACTCTTCGGTGCTCCGCTCATCTCCGCCAGCTGAGACCCCTGCACCGATTGGATACTCAATCCACCGGCCCTCCGGATCGAGTGCCATGATGCCTAGTTCGCGATACAGCCGCAGACGCGCGGCGTAGTAGCGAATCCAGGCAGCGAGGAAGTTGTTCTGCGTGTTCTGCAAAGCGCTCTGTGCCCCGAGCAAGTTGATCGCCGTAGTGGGGTTGATCGGGGAGCGGGCCCCGGGCTGGCGTTGCCCTGACGGCGTCACCAGCGATAGCTGCGTCTGGTCGACCCGACGCAAGGCAATGGTGACCGCGCGACGCTGGATCTCGAGCTGCTGGCGACGCTGTTCGAGAGTGCGCAGCAGCGCTCGAAGTCCCTTTTCGAGTGAATCGCGCGATTGGATAAAGTCACGACGCCCCCGTTGGTATTCGATCAGCGACTCCCGATAATCATTTCGCTCTAACAGTCGTGTAAAGGGGGCGTCAAACTCCAATCCCATCCTCAGGCTCCCCGTCGGCGCTCGGAAGCTGATTGGGTTGTTCCGAGCTGTACGAACATCGCCGCTCGCAGTTACGTTCAACACAGACTGCAAGGCGTCAGCGTTCACCTGGAGCAGACGCCAGCGATCAACGAGCGCCGCCCGTCCGTTCATGAAATCCAGGCGGTTTGCCAAGGCAACTTGAAACGCATCCTCGGGCCGCAGCTCAACAGATTCAACTGTGATCATCTCCAAGCGAGCTTGCGCTGGAATCAGCGATAAACGCTCGACAACGAGCAGAAACGCTCGCACCCATTCAATGACTCCTCGCAACGTCCGAGCCCGTGTCTCCTCGGTGAGTCCATCTCGAACGGCAGTTAGCTGGGCGACCGTCACGTCGAACCCCAACTCGCCTTTCTCAAGGTCCTGCAGTCTCTCATAGAGCCGCTCCCGGTCACGATGGAAACGTTCGACCTCTTGCTCGGTCATCGTCTGTTCGCGTACTGGGGCGGCCGCGTCCATGCGGGCAAGCTCCCTCCGAGAGTTGTCGAGGAGCTGTACGACCGGATCAACATAGCTGAAGCACTCGCTCAACAGTTGGTTCAGAGCATCGACTTCTGGATCGCTCGGCATGCTACCAAGACGCTGTTGCAGCTCGAGCAGCGATTCCAAGATCGGCGTGGCCTCTCGTGGAGTGAGCTGAAATTGGCTTATCAAACTCTGTTCCAGCTCAACTGGCAGACTCGATGGCAGCCCGAGTGTGTCGGTCTTGTAGTTGTCGAGCGCCAGCTTGAAGCTGTTGGTACGGTCCAGCAATTGGTCCCGCTGGTCTTCAATACTCTGGCGGAACTGGTCGACTTGCACCAAGTCGATCAAGTCGTTGTCGTAGAGGGCCTCTAACCGGGCCAAGGTGCGAAGCTGGAGGCTGAGGTTGTCCTCGCTGTTACGAATCTGCTGAAGTTGCTGCAGCAGTCCCAGATAACCACTAATGCCTCCCTGCCCGGAAAATGACTGCAAGCTGGTGCTGCTGCCACCGCGCCGTGGACCGATCACGCCCAACTCACCAATGGCAACTTGTGTGTAGAAGCCCTGGCGGAACTGGGCATAGGCCCTCAAATTCGCCAGCAGTTTTCGCTCCTCAAACGTCAGCTGCTCCAACGCAATGTCCTTGCCGGCTCCGCGCAACAATGGCTGGATGAAGGTAAAATTCGCCAGCGAAGTGGAGAGATTCGCATCACCACCGGTAAACTCAAATACAAACGAGTTGGCAAATCCGACCAACAACTCGCCCGCAGTGGCAAACCGCCGCCGCGCTTGAAGCGCGGGATCGGCTCCGAACGGCCGGCCAAGCGTGAGCCGGTTGTTTTCGACTCCAGCTCCGTCAATCGGCGGAGTAATCACGAACCGGTTCAGGAGCGGGCTGAAACTGAGTTGCGCCGGTATCAGCGAGCCGTTGTGGACGTAGCGAGCGTCGTATCCACCAAAAAACTGCGTATCCAGTCGAAATCGCTCAGCCGTGACGTCCAGAGCGGAAAGATAGAGCGTCTCCAACTGACGCTGATGGGATGGTGAGTGGATGTAGGCGAGCCGCAGCGCGGAGTCGACATCGAGCTGGACAGACCCGTCTTCGCCAGTCTCGACGTAGCCGGCGAGCACTTCTCGCCATGCCGGATTCTCCAGCTCGAACCGTTCGCCGTTTCTGTGCCAGTGCTCCCAACCGCGGATACCGTTCACCCACTGCATGTACTGCTGCGAGGCCGGATCGTCCAAAGGCATCGGCGAGTGATCGGGATCGTAAGGATCAAAGTACCGACTGCGAGGATCGAGGTCGATGCAGTACCGATCGACCTGCCAACGCGGATCAACGTTTCTTTCGGTGATCGCATCGTATGCTTCGTGATCCGCCTGCAGCCGGTATTTCTGGCGCGTGCAGCCGGTGAAAGTAGCTGCGCATAGCGCGAGGGCAAGCAGTACCCAAGTAGGGGGCGCAAGGAGTACAGACACGCAGGCGAGCTGGCAGGGAGCGAGTGTGAGGCGCGGCACTCGCGTCGAGATTTCGGCGAACATTCCACTTCGTTCCTCAGTTCTCCTGTATCGTTGTGCTGGAAGAACGGCCTTTAGCACCGGGCGCGAAATTGCCGGCTGTGCGGAAAACGAGCCCCCCACGAGCCTGACAACCGGCACAGACGTTAAACTCAAATCGCTGTTTGGGCATTCGACAGCCGGTTGTAGCGAATCAACTTCTCGCGTAGCGCAAGCAACTATCCACACAGCGAGTTTGCCGCAGAGGGTCACCGGCCGAAGGGCGCAAAGAAGAGGTGCTCTCGCCCCGATGTGTGTAAACTACGGTCGGGGCAAGTAGCAAACAGGGTGGTGGCAAGTAGCAAAACAGCATTTGGGACCGGCAACGCCGTTAAAGGATCTCTTGTCGCTAAGTTCGCCCGAATTTGGACGAGGTAGCCGAATTCGCCAGAATTTGGAACGAACCGCCGCTCCCGCCAAACTCTGGCGAGTTCGGCTACGCTCTGGCGAGTTCGGCTACGGATCCGAATCAGCCGCCGGGCGTTAGCCCACAGTTTCCACCAAAACCGGATGCTAACGCATTCCGGCTGATTGCGGCCGCGTATACGGTTGGTGATGGGGTGTGATGAGCATTCCGCCGTGGAGCCGTCCTCTCCATCCTGCCGATCATGCAGTTTCGCCAAACTCTGGCGAGTTCGGCTACACACTGGCTACGACCGGGGAGCCAACGAGCGGCTTAACTGGAGATGAGCCCCTATGGGCTGTATGGGAGGTGTTTCGCTGTGAAGCAACAGACTGGATCCCGCACACGTCGGCTCTGCTTGCTGCTGCTCGCACTGGCCGTGAGTAACTCGAGCTGTGGCTGCAGCGCAGCGACAGATCCCAATACCAACCGCCGGGATGACACAGATTCGACGCCTCTGAAGTTGAACTACACCGATTCAGAACTGGCCGGCCTGCTAGACAGGCGCTCCCGGCTGAATGTCGATGCCTACGCGTCGATCACACCGGGACTGGATGTTGTCGGTAACAGCGCGCCCACCATTATCTTGCAAGCTCCCTCTCGCCAAGTGATCCTCCGCGGGCGCTCCTTAGACGGCACGCTGAACCGTCAATCGCTGACTAAGCTACACGAGGTTTTACGCGACGTCCCCGAAACGATCCAGATTTCTTTGAAATGCACGAGGCTGCCGTTGAACCGCCTGGACGAGGGGACACTGGCTTTTTTTCAGTCGATCGCCGCTTTGCCCCGACTTGAGGAGTTTCGGTTGCACGGCTTCGACGGGGAGCTGCACGCGGACTATTTTCGGACGCTTTGCAAGTGCCGTGGGCTGAAGCTGCTTTTCGTCGGAGATCTTTCACAAACCGACGAGGCCGTTTTACGCGATCTGGAAAAACTAGAATTCTTGGATGTTGCTGATTGCCGCCTCGAGATTTTTCACGTCTTGGCGCGGCTGCCCCGAATCAAGAGCCTGTTTGTGAGAAGGCCGGCCGTCTTCTCTGGCGAGGTTACGCAGGAGGTTGCGGCTTCAATCAAACAACTCGATGGACGACTGACCAATTACGGTTCACCGTTGGGATCTCCGGTTCACCCGAGTTTAGTGCGGGCCCTGTCGGCGGTGAGCTCGCTGGAATCGTTGTGGGTCGAGGATATTGACCCCGCCTTGCCGCTGGCTGACCTGGAGGCGGTCGCCAATCTAAAAAATCTGAAACTGCTGGAACTGATGCAGCCTCTCACCGGTCAGGCGACACAACAAGAGCGGACACGGTTTACCGAACGGTACTTTGAGATTCTGGAGGCGGTCCGCATTAGACGGGAGAAGGCGATAGCTGAGCAGGTACAGAAAACGAAACGGCAGAGCGAGCCAAATCCGGGAGCGCAAAGCTCCCGCTGAACCGGGCGCCGAGACAAGTTCGGGAGAGCGAGACAAGTTCGGGAGGGCGAAGCTCCTGCTGAGCCGGGCCTTGCGGGGGGCGACCCACTTGCTGGCCCGCAAATCGGCGTCCGCACTGCCAGGCCGCCCCAAATGACGCTGCGAAATAGCCCGGGCCTACCACTCACACATTCCGGCTGATTGAGGTCCAAGACACCCGGTGACGCGCCTGAAAATAAAATCTTGACATGTCGTTACATTTCGATATAATTGAGCATAGAGATCGACCGATGACAACCAAAATGAAGCAAACGAAGTTAACTCCGCTTCCTGCCTTGAAGGAAGCTGCGGAGTGCCTGAAGATTCTGGCCCATCCGCACCGGTTGCGGATGGTGCAGATGCTGCTGCGCGGCCGGTACACGGTGGGAGAATTGGCCGAGGCCTGCAGCATTCCCAGTCACATGGCGTCCGAACACCTGCGGTTAATGCAACGCTGCGGGTTCCTGACCAGCGAAAAAGAGGGAAGGCGAGCTTACTACGAGGTTGCCGAGCCGCACTTGGCCAAGATCATGCAATGCGTGGAAGCACGGTTCGACAGTCAGAAGTGAGTTTTTTTCGTCAATAGATCGTTATATCGGGATGTTTAAATTTATCGATCCGTAAGAGGAGCAAGTGATGAACTCGACCGTTTCACCTCAACGGCTGCGTGAGCTGCATGAGACAGGCACGTCGATCGACGTCCTCGACGTGAGGACGCCTGTTGAATTTCGCGAGCTCCATCTCGAGTTCGCGCGCAACCTTCCTCTGGCCGATCTCGATCCGCACAAAGTGATGCAAGCCCGCAACGGGACGCAGGATGAACCTCTCTATGTGGTCTGCCGCAGCGGCAGTCGCGGTGAGCAAGCCTGCCAGAAATTCCAACGGGCCGGGTTCACCAACGTCATCAACATTGCAGGCGGTACGTTAGCCTGCGAGCAAGCGGGGCTGCCTGTCGTGCGGGGAAAGCAGGCGATCTCTCTCGAGCGACAGGTCCGCATCGCCGCGGGATTTCTGGTATTGCTGGGAATCGTGTTGAGCTCGTTGCTCCATCCCGGCTTCCTCGCCCTGTCGGCTTTTGTGGGGGCCGGTTTGATGTTCGCGGGAATCACAAACACCTGCGGGATGGCGATGCTGCTGGCCAAGATGCCCTGGAATCAATGCTCGGCAGAGCGTTCGACCCAAGGCGCTGTACAACAATGAGTTGCCGACTTCCGTTCCCTCTCCCTTGCCTCGCGTAGCGAGAATAGCAGGGGGAGAGGGTGGGGTGAGGGGGGACGACAAACGCACTCGAACCGAGGGAGAACATCAAAATGAAGATCGTCATTGTCGGCGGAGTCGCTGGGGGAGCTTCGGCTGCCGCGCGTGCCCGACGTCTCTCCGAAGACGCTGAGATCGTGCTGCTGGAGCGCGGGCCCGACGTTTCCTTCGCTAACTGCGGTCTGCCGTACTACATTGGCGGAACGATCACCGATCGCGATAAGTTGCTAGTCGTAACGCCAGAGCGAATGCAGGCTCGTTTCAATCTTGACGTGCGTGTCCGATCGTCGGTCGAGTCGATCAACCGCAGCGCGAAATCCGTCCGCATCCGTGATCTCACTTCGGGGCGCGAATACGACGAGTCGTTCGACAAGCTGATCCTCGCGCCCGGCGCGGCGCCCTTGCGGCCGGCGATTCCCGGCATCGACTTGCCCGGTGTTTTTACGCTCCGCAATCTGCAGGACATGGATCGCATCAAGGCGGCCATCGACGAGGGTGTCAAGGAGGCGGTCGTTGTCGGCGCGGGGTTTATCGGTCTTGAACTTGTTGAGAACCTTGCGGGATTGGGAATCTCCACCACGCTCGTCGAGCTGCAGAACCAGGTGCTGCCGCCGTTTGACCCGGAGATGACGACGCCGCTCGCCGAAGCTTTGGAGGCGAACGGAGTGACGCTTCACCTCGGCGATTCCGCAGAGGCGTTCGAGGAAACACCCACGGGACTTCTCGTTCGCCTCAAGTCGGGACGATCACTACCTGCCCATGTCGTGGCGTTAGGCATCGGTGTACGGCCCGAAAACCGATTGGCAGTCGACGCCGGTTTGGAAGTAGGTCCCCGCGGCGGCATACGAGTTAACGCTCAACTTCAGACCAGCGACCCCGACATCTATGCCGTAGGCGACGCGATCGAAGTTGAAGACTTCGTGCTGCAAGTACCCACGCAAGTTCCCCTGGCCGGGCCCGCAAACCGGCAGGGGCGGATCGCCGCTGACAACATCTTTGGTCGCCCGTCGCGATATCGAGGCACGCAAGGCACAGCCATTCTGGGCTTATTCGAACTGACCGCAGCTATGACGGGTGCTTCGGAGAAGGTCTTGAAGAGGAACAACGTCACCTATCGGACCATCTATGTGCATCCGACCGATCACGCTGGATACTATCCAGACGCCCAGCAAATGACGCTCAAGGTTTTGTTCGATCCAGAATCGGGTGGCAGACTACTGGGGGCGCAGGGAGTCGGTCGCTCGGGCGTCGACAAACGTATCGACGTTTTGGCTGTTGCCATTCAGGCGGGGATGACGGTCTTTGACCTCGAGGAGTCCGAACTGTGCTACGCCCCTCAGTTCGGGTCCGCGAAAGACCCCGTCAATATGGTGGGATTCGTCGCCGCCGGTCTGTTGCGAGACGATCATCCGCAAATTGACGTGCCCACCTTCACGACCACTTCCGCCAAGGATGAGGTCTTGCTGCTGGATGTTCGCACACCAGCCGAATTTGCTGCCGGTCACATTCCCCGAGCTGTGAACATCCCAGTGGACGAGCTGCGGTCGCGCTTGAGCGAATTGCCTAAGGAGAAGCCGATCGTGACATACTGCAAGGTGGGTCAGCGTGGGTACTTGGCAACGCGAGTTCTACTGCACAACGGCCTGTCCGCCATGAACCTCAGCGGCGGTTACTTGACCTACCGTCTTCACTTTCCAGCAGATGCTACAGCGGCATCACCCGCCAGGTAACTCCGGCTCACTGTGCTTATGTCACTGCCCATGTCACTGGGGTTTGATTACTTGGGAAAGCAGTTACCGAACGCCAGCAGCAGCTTTGGCGGCCCGCTGAGGCGGATCCTGCGTTGCAGTAGGGCCCACACGATGCTGCGTTCCTTACGAAGGAACTCGATCCAAGTCTTGGCGTCGGCCGCAACGTGTAGATCCCGCTGGCCAACGTGGCCCACCTCGATTTTGATTTGCTTGTCGCGGATCGTGATCGTTGCCCGACACGGCTCGTCACCTGTAAAGGTGAAGTGATAAACCGCGTTCAAACCGGCGGACTTACCCGGCTGAAACACCAGCGGAGCGTCACTCAAGAAACCGGCAATCGTCTCCGGTCGCAGGCTATTACCTACCTGTTTGACCTGCTTGTGGGGGAACCGTTTGACGACGTGGTCTGCTGCATCAGAGTTTGGCAGCACGTAGACCGTCTCCTGCTTTTCCTGCAGGGGCTTCACGTAGTCGGTCAGGTGCGTTTTTTTGTCGGCCAGGTAGGGCCCAATCACGTCCTCACCCGCAGGACACACCGAAAGACAATAGGCCGCCTTGTAGTTCGCTCCGAAGGAGAGGCTCTGCCACATTGAGGCCGATTCGGCATCGCTCACGCGGCCGCGATAGTCGAAGCGACTCTTGCTGGCGGCCAGCTCCTCTGCCCAATCGGTGAAGCCGCCCATGAACTCGCGATAGTTGTGCGTGTAGCACGCCGAGAAATTGAAATCGCCTTGCGGCGATACCGCGCCCACTGGACAGGCCGCCACGCACAGCTTGCATTCGAGGCAGGGGTTGAAGTCGATCGGCTGATCATAAGCAGTGGCCCGGGTATCCATCAGCACCGTGCCAAGCAGCACGAAGTTGCCGAACTTAGGGTGGATCACATTGCGGTGAATGCCCATCACACCCAGCCCTGCTGCGACAGCGACCGGTTTGTGACTGACCACCCACAGCTTTCCGGGGAAACGGTCCATCTCCATCGGAAACCCCATGGCCGGATTGATGGCTCGCACGCCATGACGTTCTAAGGCAGCGACCACCTGTTGTGACACTTCGTTGACTTGATCGCCGCGATGATGAAACTCCATGTTCGCGACGCTGCGGGCGGTGCTGCGAATCGGTTCGCGGTTGAGCCGACAGACGAAACTGAGGAGCGTCTGCGTCGCTGGAAAATGTTGCAGGATGTCGCCGCGCTGATCGTCCAATGCTGGCCGCTCGAGCTCGACGATGCCAGCGTCATCGGCTCCCGCTTCGATGGCCAGCTGCTTGAGCCATCGGGCATCGAGCTTCTCCGGCGCTGTGGCCACTTCGCCCGCAGCGAGCTGCTGTTGATGACGTACAACCGTGGGATGTTCTTGCAACTTCATGATCAACGTCCGGTTTAATTGTACATACAACTTGTTTGACAAAAAAAGTCTGTCATGCCGGCGGAATGCGACCTGCAGCTTTCAGTAGCGTCGCTACACCATCCTTGCCTAAGATCTTCCCTGCCTGCTGCTGAGCTGTTTTCCATTTTGGGATGGCGCGATCCAGTAAACGGCGTCCTTCCCTGGTCAACCGGAACGGCTGAGCCCGTCCATCTTCGTCGGCCACCGTTTCGAGCCAGCCGCGGGCTTTCATTCGCTCCACATTGCGACTCAACGTCGACACATCCAACCGCATCCTCTTGCAAACGTCAGCAGGTCGAGCCACCCCAAGTTTCCCCGCCGCGACCAGCAAGTTCATCTGGCTAACCTTCAACCCGAGGGGGCGCAGTGCGTCGTCGTAGATCTTGGTAATGGCCCGGTTGAGCATCCTTAAACGCACCGCGATGCACTCGCCGGCAATCGTATCAACACTGGTTTTACTGTTCTGAGCCATGCTGAACCTTATTTAACTGTATATGCAACTATATCCGCCGTCAAGTCAGCAGTGTGAGTTTCAGAAAGAAAGTAGGCCGGAACAAGCGGCGCAAGCAGCCATCCCTCCGCCTACGATTGCCCACGCCGCGCCGTTCCGGCAACACCCACCGGTTCGATGCGTTTGAGGGCCCAACGAGGCTGTGCTGCTTTAGCACTTCACAAACCTGCGGACATCGACTTCTACCCTCCCGCGCGCGGGAGGGTCGGACGCGATAGCGGAAGATCCTTGACCAGTCTCAGAAACGCCGGCTCCAGACGTCGGGCCAACGCTCGACGACGACCTTCGTCTGCGTATAGAACTCGACACCGTGACGTCCCTGAGCGTGAAGATCTCCGAAAAAACTCTCTTTCCAACCGCTGAACGGGAAGAACGCCATCGGCGCTGCCACGCCCAGATTGATGCCGATGTTGCCGGCGATCGTTTCGTAGCGAAACTTCCGAGCGGCCGCGCCGCTGGACGTGAACACGCATGCCATGTTTCCGTACTCACCGCTGTTCACCAACCGAATGGCTTCATCGACATCTTGGACTGCTATCAGGCTGAGCACAGGACCAAACACCTCTGTCTTGACCAACTCGCTGTCTGGGTCGACGTTCTCCACCACAGTGGGGAAAACAAAGCTACCTTGCTCGTATCCCGCCACCTTCCGTTCACGGCCATCTACGACCGCGGTGGCTCCCGCCGATTCGCCGGCATCAATCAAGCGGCGGATGCGATCGCGGCTGTGCGGAGATATGACCGGGCCCATCTCGGTGTCCTCGTCGAGGCCGGAGCCAACTTTTCGGCGAGCGGCCGCTTCACAAATCGCGTCCTTGAATACATCCGTCGCCTCGCCGACCGTTACGGCTAACGACGCTGCCAGACAGCGTTGACCGGCGCATCCGAATGCGCTGTCCGCAGCGATCCGAGTTGTCATGTCCAAATCTGCATCGGGCAGAATGATGAGTGGATTCTTGGCGCCGCCCTGACACTGGGCTCGTTTTCCGTGGGTCGTCGCTTCGCGATAGACATACCGCGCCACTGGAGTCGATCCCACAAAAGAGATTGCCTCGACGGCGGGATGGCGGATCAGGCCGTCTACAACGTCCTTCTGACCCAGTACAAGGCTGACAACACCGGGCGGCAACCCCGTCTGTTGTACGAGCTCGACCAGCCGCACCGCGGTCATGGGTGTTTTTTCACTCGGCTTGAGTACAAAACAGTTGCCACAAGCAACGGCATAGGGCAGGAACCAGAGCGGTATCATTCCCGGGAAATTGAACGGTGTGATGGCTGCGACAACGCCCAACGGTTGGCGAAACAGGTGCTCGTCAATCCCTGGCGCGATATCTTCGTTGTTGACCCCCTGCAACATGGACGGCATGCCGCAGGCAACCTCGACATTCTCGATTCCGCGCCGCAACTCCCCCTGTGCCTCGGCCAGCGTCTTGCCGCACTCTGTCGTGATCGTACGCGCCAACTCGTCCAGGTTGTCTTCCAGTAGCGACTTCAGTCGAAACAGATACTGGATCCGTTCGGTCACCGGAGTGGCGCGCCAACCCAGGAACGCTCGGGCAGCTTCCTGGACGACATCATCGACGTCGCCCGCATCGGAGAGGGGCACCTGAGCCACTGTCTCACCCGTGGCTGGATTCTTGACGTCCTGGCACTCGCCGCTACGTGTCTGCTGCCACGAGCTGCCGATGAGGTTTCTGAGTTGCTGCATGGTCTCCACCGCTATGCCACTGCAAGTGGGAATGAAAGACCAACAGGGTAACAGAAACTTTCGGCGTCGCCTATTTGCACCCCTGGGCAAAGCGCCATGTTGATACTGTAAGTCCCATCTCACTCGTTCCACTGCAACAACCGTGTAAAGCGCACGGGAGGGCGAGGCTCCTGCCGAGCCGTTTGCCCGCGTATCGGTTTCGTTTGCTCGGTTTTTGGCGGACGGCACACGGAGTGTGCCTGCTACATTAATGCCGAAAGCGCAAGAGGCGATGCAGTCGGCCAAACTCTGGCGAGTTCGGCTACACCTCTGGGCGAGTTCGGCTACGCTGCAAATCAGCCGCTGGGCGTTAGCCCACGGTTCCCCAGCGAAGCCGACGCGTAGTGTCCGGCGAGGGCCCCCCCTCTCCGGCCCTTTGGGCCGACTCTCCCCAAGGGGAGAGTGAAAAAGGATGAAATCACGCATTAACTTAAAAGCTGCACGATCTCCGGAGAGGGGAGAAGGCACTTCGATGACCTTGCCCCGCTCGCCAAATCGCGGATAGACTTCTCACGGGGGGTGGGCTGCGACTCACTCGAACTGACTTGTTATCGAATGCCTCATGATTTTACTGCTCGCCTGCTCGCTGCTCTTGCCTGGCGAAACACGTTCCCCCGATACAGTCGTCGTGGTACCGCCGGCATTTCAAGATGTCCTGCGGCCGTGGTTGGATTATCGACGAAATCAGGGACACGAAATCGCCTTGATGACCGATTGTGGCTCGGCGGCCGAGATACGCGCCGGCATCCGTCGCCTGGCGGGTGAGGGTGGGCTGCGGTCGGTGGTACTCGTGGGCGACGTTACCGATGACCAGTTCGGTACGCCGACACACTTCGCGCCGGCCAAAGTGAACGTGCAGTGGGGATCCGAAAGCGAGATCGCTACCGACAACTGGTTCGCCGATCTGGACGACGATCGGCTGCCGGACTTGGCCGTGGGCCGGCTGTCGGCGTCGAGCCCAGGCGAGTTGGCAACGATCGTGCGCAAGATTTTGGCTTACGAGCAGCTGGGCGGAGAGGGCGACTGGCAGCGACGGCTCAACTTTGTCGCTGGAGTCGGTGGCTTTGGTCCCGTCGTTGATTCGGTGCTGGAGACAGCGACCAAGAAGTTCCTGACTGAAGGGATTCCCGCCGAGTACTCGATTTCAATGACCTATGCCAGCTGGCGCAGCCCCTACTGCCCTGATCCGCGCCGCTTCCACGACACAGTCGTCAATCGATTCAACGAGGGCTGTTTATTCTGGGTCTACATCGGTCACGGACAACGTACCTTTCTCGACCGGATCCGAGTACCTGGGGCAACCTACCGAATCCTGGATACTGACGATGTTCCCAAACTTCAGTCCGGTGAACGATCGCCGATCGCGATTTTCTTGTCTTGCTATGCCGGAGCGTTTGACGAGCAGCGTGTTTGTTTGGCGGAGGAAATGCTGAGGTCCGGAGCAGGTCCAGTCGCGGTCTTCGCGGGCTCGCGCGTGACCATGCCCTACGCGATGGCCGTAATGGGAAGCGAGCTGATGGAGGAGTACTTTGGTACCCGCCGCCCGACACTCGGCGAGCTGTGCATGCATGCGAAGCGGCAAATGGCCGCGGAAGCTGGCGGCGAAGGGAACCGGCAGCTGCTCGATGCCCTGGCGAAAGTCATCAGCCCGACACCCGACCAGCTGCGGGACGAGCGGCTCGAGCATGTGCTGTTGTTTAACTTGTTGGGCGATCCCCTGCTACGCTTGCGGCACGGAGATGCGATTCGTGTGGAAACGCAAACCGACGTTCGTGCAGGCCAACCACTGAACGTGCGATGGGTGAGTCCGGTGGCTGGACGGTGCCATGTGGAACTCGTCTGCCGCCGAGATCGAACTCGAGAGCGCGTGCCGACTCGAACACATTTCCTACGGACAGAGCAGGAGCTGGCGACGTATACGTCGACCTATGCCGAGGCCAACGATCGCTGCTGGGTGAGCAAACTTGTCTCATCTCCAGCCGGTCCCGTCGAAATGACACTCACCGTGCCCGCGGAGGCGCGCGGGCCTTGCCATGTGCGAGTGCTTGTGGAGGGTGCCGAGCGCTGCGCCCTGGGGGCTGCCGACGTCTTTGTCCGACGCCCGCCTAGATCAGAGGAAGCACCCGAGCCAGTAGGAGCGTCACCCCAAAACTGACGCTGCCCAGCACGACTAGTAGCACGGACCACGACTTGAGCGCTTCGACTTCTGTCAATCCGCCCATTTTGGCGAAGATCCAAAATCCGCTGTCGTTCATCCAAGAACCGACCAGCGACCCACCACCGATGGCCGTCGCCAGGTAGACCGGGTGGAAGCCCAATGTCTCTGGCGAAGCAATTCCGGCCAGCATGGCCGAACCGGTGATCATGGCGACGGTGCTCGAGCCTTGAGCGACCTTCAGCACTGCGGCCAGCACGAACCCCAGGACCAAAAGCATGGTCCCGGGGCTATCCCCACCGGCGCCGGCAAACATCGACTCAATCGCGGCACCGACTCCCGCTACCTTGAGCATGTCTCCGAAGGCGCCCCCACCAGCCGTTATCAGGATAATCACACCGCCACTCATCAGCGACGTCTCGACGACACCGGCCATCTCTTGGCGCGACAGATTCTGTTGAACGACCAGCATCCACATTGCGATGATGGCGGACAACAACAGCGCCAAGTTGGCGTTGCCGATGATCCCAGTGAAGCCCAGCGCTGCGACGAACCGTTGGGCCTGCGGCGTGGTCAACTCGGACGGATCCTTGATAAGCTCGGCAACCCGATCTTCTGCCGGCAGCACGACACCCTGCGCACGAAGCTCACTCCTGATCGCGTTTTTCGCCAGCGTGTCGAGCACGGTGTTTGTCGAGATGAGCAACACAGGTAGCACAACCGGCAAGGCTGCCAACCAGAGAGGAGGCAGCTCTTCATCGCTCAGAGGTGGCCGCTCGGGCTGATTGCCGATTTGCCGCATGGGGATCGGCATGAGGTGATTGGCAATTCCTGAAAAAATGAGCCCGGCGATTGCAGCGGGGAGGGCAACCAGCCCGCCGACACCAATCATCACTCCGATGTCAATTCCCAGCGTCGTCGCCATCACCAGCGGTCCTGGCGTGGGCGGCACGAGTGTGTGAGTGATCGCGGCGCCGGCGGCAATTGCCAAGATGTACTTGAGGTAGTGTTTACCCGTCGTGCGAAACAACGAACGGGCCAGCGGAACCAGCAAATAGAACACTGTATCGAAAAACACCGGTACCGCGAGGATGAAGCCGCTTCCCATTAGTGCGATCGGTGACCGTTTCTCGCCCAGTAGCGATAGAAAGGCGCGCACGATGCGATCCGCGGCGCCACTGTCCAATAGACAGGTTCCAATCACGGCGGCCAGCGCAATGACAATACCGATCTTCCCTGCTGCGGTACCGAACGACTCGGCGACCCGCGAAATCTTCTCCGCAGGCGTTCCTGCGGCGAGGAGGCTGACTACAATCGCGGCCGAGATCAAGGCAATAAAGGCGTTGACCTTCAGTACGATGATCAACCCCAGGACGGTAGCGACCCCTGCCGCCAAACAGACGAAAGGCATGACCGACGAACCGCCGGTATCGCTCGCGGCGGGCTCGGACGGCTGCCCCGCCTCAGCAGGCTGTATCTCAGCCGGCTGCACTTCGACAGGCTGCTCCGACTCCGACGTAGTCTGGGCTAGCGACTCGGTGGCCGACAGGTACTGAGAACAGAGAACGACTAAGACTAGGGTGAGCAACCGGCCCATGTACGACTCCCAATTGGACTTCAGTGACATCTCTGGAACGATGATAACATAACCCGAATTATTCATGAGCGATCTGCTGCGAGGTCGTAAGTCCATCCGTGGCTTCGTCATGCTTCACAATTCTCCCTCGACGTATTGCTTCTAATACGCCTGCGGAAGAATTGCTCGCCTTCCTTGCCACGAACGTACTTACAACCTCTCGCGACGATCTTCATGAATAATCCGGGATAAGGGAATCTGCGAGGCAGAAGGCCAAGGGTGCTTTGCGACGTGGCTGCCCGGCTACGAGCCAACTACCGGCGGGGGGACTTTGACAGTTGCCGGGCCGCCCAGGTGGCCACCTGTTCTCGGAAGATCTTTGAATTGTGCCGGATATCGACCGGCAGGCTGGGGTGGATGAGGATGTCGCTTACTTCTTGAGTGAACGGGTGGGCCTGTGCGCGCTCCAGGAGTTGAGCAGCGATCTGCTGGTTCTCCCGCTCGCGTGGCGGGCGCTCGTGAGGCCACAACTCGACGACGATTGCCGGTCTTGGCTGCTCCGCCGCACCCGCGTTGACCAGCGCGCTGCGATAGACTCGTGGATCGCAGTTGATGATCGCCTCGCAGGGCACCGTGTACATCGTCTTGTCGCCTAGCACGACGCGCTGTGACTTTCGCCCGCAGTACCAGAATCGATTTCGATCATCGAGATAGCCGACATCTCCCATCCGATGCCAGAAATGCTCGCCATCGGGGATCTTGCTCGTACGATTGGCTTCGACACCCGTGACGTACTCAGTCGTCACGACAGGTCCGGAAACAACCAGTTCGCCGATCTCACCGCACGGCAGCTCGGGCGCGTCAGCCAGCTTGGAGAGCGGACCCTCGGTGATCGGCACAACTTTCCAGCGGATAGCGGGAAAATGTGTGCCGACGCAAGTCCCGGCTCCCTGGTCGCTCCGTTTCGCAGTTTCTGAGAGGACCTCCGAAGCCGAGATGGACGCCACTGGCAGCGCCTCGGTGGCACCATAGGGCGTGTGTATTTCCCCCTGGTCGCCCAGCGAGCCGCTCATCCTGCGTAGTACGTGAGGCGGGACTGGGGCGCCGGCCGACAAGATCCGTCGGAGCGTGGGAAATCTCTGCCCGCTCTTGTCGCAGTAGCCGGCCACCGTATTCCAAAGCGCTGGTGAGCCAAACGCTTGGGTTGCACTCCAGTCGCTGATCGCGGCGACGATGTGCCGCGGGTTCGCGGCGGCGGGGCGCGTGAAGTCCATTCTCGGAAAAATGGTTGTGACGCCCATCGCAGCATTGAAGAGGGCAAAGAGTGGGAAGCAGGCCACGTCGACGTCACCCGGCTGGATACCGTAAAAGTCTCGAATCTCAAGCACCTGGCGATGGAAGTTCCCATGCCGGTACAGCACTCCTTTGGGCGGGCCCGTACTCCCGGAGGTGAAGATGATCGCAGCAGGATCGGCGGGCGTCGCGCGCGCCGCAACGTGTGGTTTCGGACCGTCACGCAGCTCTTTGAGTGTCGTGCCCCCGAACCACTTCGGGCCGACCGTGATGTTCATCTTGGCGCGAGGAAAGTGTCTGCGGAAAACGAGTCTCGCCGCTTGAGCGCGCGGTACTGCGACGAAGCCGTCCGGGTTAACTTGCGACAAGCACCGGATCAGATGCCGGCGACCGATGCCAGGGTCGATAAGCACCATGACAGCGCCCGTCTTGAAGATCGCAAAGACTAGCGAAACGAAATCGATGCTGGGAGGCACCATGAGCACCAAGCGGCTGCCGGGCCCGACGCCACGAGCGCGCAGCTGCGCGGCAATGCAGTCGGAGTCCTCGTCGAGTTCCCGAAACGAGACCTGACGGTAAGTGTGCGCCGGCCCGCGCCGGACTCCTTGCTCGACGACGGCGATTCCATCGGGGTTGCGACGGGCCGTCTCATTGAGCAGCAGTGCCACGTTGTATTCAGCTTGTGCGGCAGTCAAGCAGATGCTCTCCTACGTACCAGCAGCTCCAGATGCTGCAGCACCAATGAGGCCACGTCGACGTCGAGTGTTCTGGACAGAGCTCGCCAGCCGGGGACGGCATTGACTTCAAGCAAATAGAGCTGTCCGTCTTGACCAGGAAGCACGTCGACGCCGGCCAACTCGGCACCGATCGCGCCTGCCGCGCGGCGGGCGATCGTCCTGAGTTGATCGGTGAGCTCTACCTTCTCCGTCGTCGCCCCACGGCTCACGTTGGACCGCCAATCGTCTGTGTTGATCCGACGCATTCCCAGCACCTGCTCCCCGATCACAAACAACCGCAGGTCGAAGCCGTCGTGTGGAACGAACCGTTGCATGTAGATCACGGCCTGAAGTTGGGCGAGCATCTTGAATCCGCGCACCGCGGCATCGCGGTCTGTGACGCGAAAAATCCCGCGGCCTTCCCCCCCAAACAGCGGCTTGACGACGACGTCGGCTCCCAATGCCTCAAAGGCAATCAAGGCGTCTTCGACCGATTGGCAAACTGTGGTTTCCGGGATACGCAAGCCAAGCCGCTGACACTTGGCCAGCGCCAGGTACTTGTCGACAGCGGCCTCTACGGCCCGAGGCGAGTTAACAACGACAACTCCCCCTTCAGCAAGCTGGCCCAGCACATCCATACGAAAGACCACCTGCTCGAGCGAACCGGCGTCCATCGTGCGGACAAGCAGGGCATCAGCCTGATCGAGAGCGGTACCTGCGGCATCACAGGTCGACTCGGCCGATCGCAGCTGGGCACTCAACAACCGATGCTGAACGACCTCCAGCTGATGATCCTCTCTCGCCGCTCGCTGCAAATCGCGGTAATACCAGCTATGGGGAGAAGCAAGCAGCAAGATTCTCATGACGAAGGGCTTAGCGGACCTCAGTTGCGAACGACTTCCGGAGGATCTCGGGCGACGAGTGGCCGAAGCAGAAGGAACGACCGGAGTCATTGCTAACTAGTGTTACCACCGCCGGGCTGAAGAGAAGTGGATCGATCTTGTAGAAGTCGCGCTCGTATCGCTGGAAGATCTCCGCAAACGGCTGGCCGGCGTCGGATGAAGCGGAGCTAGGTATCTGAGAACCGAGTCTTGAGAGGTCGTCGTCATCACCATCGATCCATAACGTCACCTCACCTCCATACAAGACCGCGTCATTGGTTCTTCCAATCCCGGTCAGATCATCTGAAGCGACTGGGGGCAGCGGAGCGATGCCGAAGCCGTTGGTCACACGGGTGATATCGAAGCCCAGTTCATGCATCTTGTGCATCGCCGTCTCGATCGAGCGTGCGACGACCTGGACGGTGCCCGCCAAGCTGGCGGTGGGCGCCACGAGCAACGTCAGTTGGGGCGAATTGATGCCACATTCGTCGGCCATGCACTGGACCACGTCCTGATCCGGCAGTGCGGCCGACTCGAGCACGCCAATGACCTCGGTGGCCTGTTCCAGGTGACCGATCGTGTCGAACAAGGCTTCGCGACCGCGGACGGCTCGCATCGGGCCGGATCCCATCCCAAAATACTGACCATGGACAACTTGCCAACCCGCATACTGCGACGCCATGCAAGCGGCCGTGGGGTGATCGGTCTGCACGAGAACCACCGGTCCCGGCCAGGCGGCGCCGGTCGTGAGAGAAACACGGCCTAACCCGGCCAAGCAAACCTCGGCCATCACCTTTCCGGCCTCCAAGCCACCTCGAGCAGCGATTCCGCAGTCCACCACCCGGGCGCCGCAATCACGGGAAACTGCCACATGGTGGCGGCTGCTGTGAACGAGCAACGGCTGGGCGCACTCGAGGCCCAGCGAATTCAAGCGGATCGGCACTTGGTCTTCTTTCAAAATGCTTACAATGACGTCAGCGCTGTTTATGAGGAGGGATGCGTTGGCAAGCCTGACAATCGAGAACTACGTCAAGACAATCTATCAAACCTGCTCGGGTCAGGGAAACGAGCCTGCTGCGACGGGACAGCTCGCCTGCGCACTGGGGGTGTCACCCGGCACTGTAACCAGCATGCTCAAGACGCTGAGCGAAAGCGGGTTGGCCGAGTATACGCCGTATGAGGGTGTTCGTCTGACGTCAACCGGCACGGCGCTGGCCCTCCGAGTTCTGCGCCGGCACCGGTTGATCGAGCTCTTTCTCGCCCAGACGCTAAAGCTGAGCTGGGACGAAGTTCATGAAGAAGCCGAGCACATGGAGCATGCCGTCAGCGAGCGGCTGGTCGATCGAATCGATGAGTTGCTTGGCTACCCCGCGACAGACCCGCACGGTGACCCGATACCCAAGGCGGACGGAACGGTTGAAGTACCGCAGAGCCGTGCGTTAGCCGATTGCCCGGTAGGGAACCAGTTCCGCTTAGTCCGCGTCTTGGATCAGTCATCCGAGTTCTTGCGCTATTTGAGCAATGCAGGACTACCGCTGAACGCGACCGGTGAGGTCGCCGCAAACCGACAGGAAGCGGGCATCGTATCCGTCACCGTTTCGGGAAACGAAACGACGCTGTCCCGATCGGCTGCAGAGAAGCTGTTGGTCGTCGTCGAAACGTAAGTGAGGTAATCGCTTGCGTTGGTACGCCAACTCTCTCGTTGCCGCCTTTTGTTGTTGCGCTTTCGGCTCAATCGGAACCAGAAGCGTAAGCGAGGAAACAACTTGCGTCGGCACGCCAACTCTCCCTCGCTTACGCTTCGGGTTCCGAAAACCCGCCAAACTCGCCAGTCTGCACCCGCCAAACAGTGAAAAGCGCAACGTCAAAAGTAACGCCCCGGTTACGAAAAACGAGACGAATTCGCCGGGGTCTTCCTAACCGGCAGGGACGTCCTACGCCGCAACACCCATCGGGCAACGCCGCCGCTCATCTGTTTAGGTCGCTTTTGGGGGAACGCAGACCATTCTCAGCACCGACTAGATCTGCATATGGCAGCAAATCTCTCGGTACGTTTGGATGCAAAGGAGATATTCACAATGCGCTTGTCGGCATGGAGTTGCGGCGTAGGGCTACTGATCTGTCTCGTTTCGGCCGTGGAAGGCCAGACCCAGGCCCGGCGCCCGGGTGCAACATCACCGGTCGTTTCGGTTGCCACCCCGGCGTTGCAGGTGACCACACAAAATCCCCGTGAAATCAACCTGGGGAAACCGGCAACCTTTATCATTTCTGTTGAAAACGCCAGCAGAATACCAGCCACCGGTGTGGTTGTCTCGACCACCATTCCCGATCATGTCGAGGTCACTCGCTCGGAGCCGGCGGCGATGAAGGTCGAGGGGCGTCAACATCGATTCCAGGTCGGCGATTTGAGCCCCGGGGCAACCCGTCGCCTGACGTTGGTCGTAGTGCCCCGCTCGACCGTTCCGGTCAAGTTGGACACGACGGTCTTCTTCGCCTCGTCGACCCAGTCATCGGTCGTGGTGCGGAAGCCTGTGTTGAAGATCACCGCGCATGCCCCGCAGGAAGCGATCCTCGGCGAGCCTATTAAATGGACGGTGCTCGTGACCAACACAGGTGACGGACCTGCTGAGGGAGTGGTGGTCACACCGACCGTGGTTGCGGGGAAGTTCGAGGGTAACGCGCTGCGGAAGCCAGTGAATGTGGGAGTGCTCCAGGCTGGCGAAACCAAAGAGCTCACTTTTGTGGCGGCAGGATCGAGCCGCGGGGAGGCCACCGCCCGCTTTCTGGCGTCGAATCCCGACGGTCTCGAAGCCCAACAGGCTTCGTCTCTCAAAATCCTGCAGGCAGAACTGGCCGTGCGTGTCGCGGGCCCACAGCTCCAGCCGATGGGACGGGACGGGCTCTACGAAGTGCGCGTGACGAACCCTGGGGACGCACCCACAGGTTCCACAATGGTGACGGTCCACATCCCCGAAGGCCTGGAGATCACGAACGCGCCCGAGCATGGCTACAACGAGGAAGCCCGGACGCTGCGGTGGCGAATCACGACGGTGCGGCCAAGCGACGTCGTACCGCTCCGCTTTCGCGCTGAAACCGCGCTCGACGGCGATCAGGTTGTGGAAGTGGACGTTCGTGCAGAGCGGGTCACAGCCGCCAGTGCGACGCACATCACCACCGTGCTCAGCCGCCCCAACTTGATCGTGACGGTCCTCAACAGCCAGGAAATGTCTGCTGTCGGTGATCCCATTCAGTTCGAGGTCCGGTTGCTCAACGCAGGCAGCAAGAACGCCACAGATGTTCGCGTGCGGGTGGCGGTTCCCGAGGGCCTGGAAGCGGTCGAGTCTGCAGAGTACTCGTTGAACCGCGGCCAGATTGAGTTCCCCCCGCGTGCCTTGGCATCGGGCGAGAAAACCTCGATCTCGTTTCGGGCGGTCGGCCGCATCGTCGGCGACCATCGGGTGCGGGTGATGATCAGCTCGCTTGCCATGGACAACGAGCTGGCCTTCGAAGGGTCTGCTTTCTGCTACTCCAGAGAGGAAGAACTGGAGCGGGCTGCTCGCGGCCGTTCCAGCCGGCGCCACGCGGCCCGTTAAGCGGCAAAGCCTGACGCGTTTGCGCCCCGACCCGTGCGGGGAGGCAACTCCAAGATCGTTCCACCACCCTGACGACCGGTAGCGTGTCGTCAGGGTGGTGTTTGTTTTTTGTCTCGGCCCGCGCCATCCGTTCAAGAAGTAGTGGTCGGGCGATTTGCGAACCTGACGACACTGGGCACTGTGCAGCGGAAGACGGCCTCCCTTTGACGCGAGCGAGGCGAAGCCGTACAACTGAAGTACCTCTCACGCGCCGGCTGAGAAGTGGCCCTCGCGAAGGGGAGCCGTGAACCGGGTCAGGCCTTAACCGGAGCAGCCCTAAGCGGGGTACTCTTGTGCGGGGGCCACTTGTCGGCCGCCGATCAAGTAGGGGGGAGAGCTTAAGCGGTGCTGGGCGGTCCCGACAACGCCGATCTCTCATTCCGCCGGTCTTCTGGCAAAATACCTTGCTTGGCCGCCAAGCGGGGTTACGGCGGAGGGCAGAAATAACAAAGCGTCTTGGATGGGGTTCTTCGCAACATGGCGTCGATTCCGGAATCCTCAGGGGCCACTACCGACTACGTGGTGGTTGCTCGCCGCTACCGCCCACAGACCTTCGACGAGCTCGTCGGACAACAACAGGTTTCTCAAGCGCTGACCAATGCGATTACGTCTCAACGCATTGGCCACGCCTATTTGTTTACGGGCGCGCGCGGTGTCGGGAAAACATCCACGGCTCGGATCTTCGCCAAAGCGCTCAATTGCGAAAGCGGCCCTGCGGCGACCCCCTGTAATCGTTGTGATCTGTGCCAGGGGATCATCAGCGGCTCGGACGTCGATGTGTTGGAAATCGACGGAGCCAGCAACCGGGGTATTGATGAGATCCGTCAGCTGCGGTCGAACGTCGGCATCCGTCCCAGCCGAGCTCGCTTCAAGATCTACATTATTGATGAAGTGCATATGCTAACCCCCCAAGCCTTCAACGCCTTGTTGAAGACGCTTGAGGAACCTCCAGACCACGTCAAGTTCGTGTTTTGCACCACCGACCCGGAGAAGATTCCGATCACAGTGCTTTCGCGCTGTCAACGGTTCGATTTTGCTCCAGTACGGTCCGATTCGATTGTTGACCACCTCCGTCACATTGTCGACTTGGAGGGCGTGGAAGCGGACGACGAGGCCCTACAGCTGCTGGCCCGCCGCGCCACGGGCTCGATGCGGGACAGTCAATCTTTGCTCGAACAACTCCTGTCGTTCTGCGAAGGCAAGATAACGGTCGACGAGGTGCACTCGATGCTGGGCACGGCGGCCGCCGGGCGAGTGCGCGAGATCGCGGAGCGCCTGGTTGACCGCGACACCGCGGGCGCCTTGCGGGCGCTCGATGCGGCTGTCGCCGAAGGTGTCGATGTGGGCCAGCTGGCTGAGCAGCTTGTTGGCTACTTTCGTGATCTGATGGCAGCTTCGGTAGGTTGTGAGCTCGAGCTGATGTTGTCCACCGAAGCCAGCGAGTTTGGCCGGCTGCAGGAGATCAGCCGAGAATTGGGGCCGGAGACAATCCTGGCCGCTGCTCAAATCCTCGACCAATCAGTTGCTCGTATGCGCCAGAGCAGCCAGGCTCGCTTCCTCTTGGAAATCGCCTTGGTGCGTCTATGTCACCTGGAGAACCTAGACGATCTCGACTCAGTGCTGGCCGAGCTGCGTCACGGGGCGACCGTCGGGCAACATCCAGCGGCTCCGCCGCAAAAAAAAACTGAAAAGCGGACCGTCGAGAGTCCCGAGCCGACGCGCCAACCCACAGCACCTCAAGCAGGCGAGCCTAGCACGGCAGAGGGGATTTGGAAGCAAACATTGTCTCAGTTCCAGGACATTACAGCCGACTACGGCGCGGCTTACGACCGCGTAGCAATTTCCGCGCCAAATCGTCTGGTTGTCACCTTCCAGGCCGGATATACTCTCCAAAAAGAAGGGTGTGAGCGGCCCGAAAGGAAGGCTCAGCTGGAAGCCGCCATGAAGCGGATTACGGGCCGGGAGATGCGGGTGGACTTTGAGCTGCTCCCGGACCAAGCTCCTGTGGCGGCGGCCAAGCGGCCCCCGTCTTTTCGACAGAAAATCCGAGACTCCGAGAGACATCCTTTCGTCAAACAGGCTGTTGACTTGTTTGACGCTGAAGTGACGCGCGTCGACCCGCCCAAGTCGTAAATTGACTAGGTTACGAGAGAGCCATGTTCAAGGGACTGTCCAATTTCGCATCGATTGTCAAACAAGCGCAACAGGTGGGCGGAAAGATGCAAGAGGTCTCGTCGCGGCTGAAGAAGGAGCGGGTCAAAGGGACTGCAGGAGGAGGGCTGGTCGAAGTAGAAGCCAACGGACTGGGCGAAGTCTTGCGGGTGCGTATTGATGCGGCGCTCGACGATCGGGAAATGTTGGAGGACTTGTTGCCCGGCGCGATCAATCAGGCGGCGGAGAAGGCCAGACAATTGAATCTGGAACTCATGACAGATGGGCTTGACATGTCCGCGCTCGGTGATGTGATATCGCAGATGACGAGCGAAAGCCCCGACAACGGTCCTCACTAAGTCGCCGGTTCTTTTCAGAAGCGGCTACCGCCAGTGGGATTTTTTGCTGTATTGCTGACGCGTGGCCGCTCGGACCATCGATCACATCCCAAGCCAGCAGCGGCCCAACACCACAGCGATCCAGGTGATTGAGACATGGCGCAACTTACCGAATCTGTCGCCACTCTAATCGATCAGCTGGCCAATCTGCCGGGCATCGGACGGAAGTCGGCGGAGCGACTGGCATATCACCTGCTTCGTGTTAACAAAAGCGACGCGTTGGCGCTGGCGAATTCAATTCGTGACGTGCGGGAAAATGTGCGGTACTGCCAGACTTGCTACAACCTGGCCGAGGCAGAGCAGTGTGTGATTTGCCTCGATCCCAAGCGGGACACGACGCAGCTGTGTGTTGTCGAGCAGCCCCGAGACCTGATGGCGTTGGAGCAGGCGGGGGTCTATCGCGGGCTGTACCACGTGCTGCTTGGGCGAGTGGCACCATTGGAGGGCGTCGGTCCAGACCAGCTGACGATCGAACCGTTGGTCGAGAGGGTGCGAGGCGGGTCCTTTAAGGAGGTGGTCATGGCCACAAATCCCACTGTCGAAGGGGACGGAACGGCCCTTCACATTTCTAACCTACTCGCGGAATACCAAGTACCGGTGACTCGGCTGGCTCGGGGGATTACGACCGGGAGTGTCCTAGAGTACACGAACAAGGAGATCCTGGCCGACGCTTTGTCCGGTCGCCAGAAACTGTAAGAGACCTCTTCCCAAGCAGTTACACAACGGGAAACACCTCGAACCGAGGTCTGCCAAGCATAACGTAAGTTTTGAATATCAACTTGCTGACATAGATCGGCTCGATTTCATCATGCGACTATCTCTTGGTCTTGAAGCGCGGCAGGTCCAGGTGCAAAAGATGGCACCGCGGATGATCCAGTCGATGGAGATTCTGCAGCTGCCACAGATGGCTCTCTTGGATCGCATCGATCAAGAGATCAGCGAAAACCCCGTGCTGGAGATGGTCGAGGCCGACCCCGAACTGCCAGACGAGCCGGTCGATCGCGAGAATCCCGACCAGCCGACCGACGAAGAGCGGGAGTTGGTGGTTGATAACAAGGACAATGCGGAAGACTTCGAGCGGTTGCTGGATCTTGATAGGCAGGTACCGGATTACTTTGATGAGCGGCCAAGGTCCTCCGCCAACCGTATCGCAGAAGCATCAGACAGGAAGCATGATGCGATCGCTAACATTGTCGATCGCCCCGAGTCGCTGAACGACTACCTGTTGCACCAGCTGGGCGAGCTGGAGGTCGACCCGAAGATCCGACGGTTGTGCGAGCGGATCATCTCCAGTTTGGACTCAAAGGACGGCGGCTACTTCCGGTCCAATCTTCACGATCTGTTGCCGCGGGATGCGAGCCAAGAGGAACTCGGATGGGCGGATGAAGCGCTGGCGATCGTCCAGCAGTTGGATCCTCCCGGAGTTGCTGCCCGCGACCTGCGAGAGTGCCTGCTGCTGCAGCTGACCTCCGATCTGCCGTATTTCGAGGAACAGCGCACACTGATTTCCTCACATCTCGAGGATTTGCGCGACAACCGGTTGCCGGCGGTGCAGAAGGAGACCGGGTATTCGATCGAGCTGATCAACGCTGCCTGGGAGCAACTCCGCAAGCTGAACCCGAAGCCCGGTTCGCTGTTCGCGGATTCTTACGTTCCAACGGTCTCACCGGATGTTCGCATCGAGCGGACCGAGGAGGGCCGTTACGAAGTGTTGATGGACGACGAGCGAGTCCCACGGCTGCACATCAGCGAGTACTACCGCCGAAGATTGGCCAGTGGAACGGCCACGCAGGAAGAGAAGGAGTACATCAAGAAAAAGATCAACTCCGCTCAGTGGCTGATTGACTCGATTCACCAGCGGCGGGACACGTTGACTCGGGTCGCCCAAGCGATCGTCGACTATCAGAAGAAGTTCTTGGACGAGGGGCCCGAGTTTATCGAGCCGCTGAAGATGCAGCAGATTGCAGATCAGGTGGGGGTCCATGTGACGACGGTCAGCCGTGCTGTCGACGACAAGTGGATCCAGACCCCGCGAGGTATCTTCGCACTGCGCCGGTTTTTCGTTGGCGGGACCCAGACCGCCGACGGCGACGAGGTCGCTTGGGATACGATTCGCCTCAAGCTGCAGGAGGTCATCGACCGCGAGGACAAGAGCAATCCTTACAGCGACGATCAGCTGGTCGAGGTGCTCTCCCAGCACGGGCTCAAGGTGGCTCGGCGAACCATCACCAAATACCGGCAGAAAATGGGGATTCCCAGTTCCCGGCAGCGGAGGGATTGGTCGAAAAAGGCCACCGACTGACGAGCCTCTGTGCGGGTTTGAGTGGCGCCTCGCTCGAGGGGTCCTGAGGGACTCAACTTTTTTTCATCATTTTCCGCGAACCTGTCTGCCGATAATGCGTCTGATCCTGCGTACGGCGTTGGATTTCGGTTCACGCCGACGACACACTGCCGGATCGTGCTAGGCTTTGTCTCACAACAAGTAATGTCGCGGCAGCGACTCCCCAAGTGTCTCTCCTTCAGCTTGCTGGGGGGAGTGAGTCAGAGATGGGGGCTTTTGAGACAAAAGTCTTAGCCCGGATTATTCATGAAGATCGTGGCGAGAGGTTGTAAGTACGTTCGTGGCAAGGAAGGCGAGCAATTCTTCCGCAGGCGTATTGAAGCAATACGTCGAGGGAGAATTGTGAAGCATGACGAAGCCAAGGATGGACTTACGACCTCGCAGCAGATCGCTCATGAATAATTCGGGTTAGTGTTCGATCCGGGAAATTGGTGTATGATTGACCTGAGACGTAACATTTCCTTTCCTGTTCTCTCTCACTGCGCACGGGCGCGCAGAGGAGGATGATGATGCGGAGCTTGAAAAACACCCACGTCGACACCGTCGTTACCGATCTGCAAGATCGCACGAACGTGGCCGGCATGGTCAAGCCGCGCGGCATCCTCCCGCTCAGCGCGCGCCTGATTAGCCAGGGTCTAGAACGCCTATTTTGCGCTGCCGGCAGGTGCCGTGCGGCGGCGATAGGCGCGCCGGCGAGCTTGCATGCGGCACGCTCACACGGCGGGTTCATGCGCTGGCATCTCGGGCACCGGTATCTGGTGTCCTGCTTCGCCTGTTCGGTGTGATTCGCCTACCCGCGTCTCACAACTCTTGCAAGTGAAAGCCCGAGCCAGCGCCGGCCGCGTTGCCTAAAGCAACCTTGTCTGTTTGCTTTTCGCAATTCCAGGTCGCCCTAGCTGTACCACTTGCGCTTCCTGAAACTGACTTCTTTCCGAGAGAACAACATGTCTGCTACCCAAGAACTGGACCGATCCCAGATCACCAGCCTGGTACGACGAGCGCAGCAAGGCGACCGGACCGCCTTCGGTCAGCTGTTTGAGCAGTTCGAGCGGACGGTATTCGCGATCGCGCTGAGGCGGCTGCGGCACTTCGACGAGGCCGAAGAACTCGTGCAGGATGTCTTCGTCCAGGCGATCACGAAACTGGACCAGCTGCGTGAACCGGAGTGCTTCGGCGGATGGTTGCGTTCGATCACGCACCGCATGGCCATCAATCGACTGGTCCGGCGCAAGTCGGACTTGCCGATCGAGCAGGACCTGTTGGAGTCAAGTTGCGTGGAAACCACGACACCGCTGAACGCCGTGTTGACTGGTGAGCGAAAGTCGCAAGTCCAAGCCGGGCTGGATCGCCTGCGCGATCTCGACCGGCGAACACTGGTTGCGTTCTACGTCCAGGGCCATTCGTTGGTCGAAATGAGCGATGAGTTTGATGCGCCTTTGGGGACGATCAAACGGCGGCTGCATGTCGCTCGCAAGCGGCTGGCGAAAGCGGTGGAACCGATGGCTGTGTAAAGCCACGCCCCCGGGGCAGTGATCTGCTGTCCCGGGGCTTTTCCCGTTCATACTGTCAGCTGTTACGCGCGCCCCAAGCGAACAGTCGTAGTCGTAGGCCGGGACAAGCGGCAGGAAAGATGGCGGCTTGTGACATGAGGTGACGCCGCGCTGTTCCGGCGGCACCAAGTTCGATGCACTCCGTGTTGGTTGCCTAACCGGCGCGTGCCGGAACTGCGCGGCGGGAAAATCGTAGGCTGATGGAAGCTTCTTTTGTGCCGCTTGTTCCGGCCTACCCCTGGCGAAAGGTTAAACAACCTGCGGGGCATCCACCTTTACCCTCCCGCTCGCGGGAGGGTCGGACGCGCAGCGTCCGGGGAGGGCTGCCCGGGAGTGATCGCCCCGAAGCGTGTCCCCCTCTCCGGCCCTTCGGGCCGACTCTCCCCGAAGGGGCTGTGCAGCTTTGCAGTTCGCCAAACTCTGGCGAGTTCGGCTACGCTCCAAATCAGCCGCTGGGCGTTAGCCCACGGTTCCCCAGCGAAACCAACGCGTAGCGTCCGGAGACGGCTCCCCCTCTCCGGCCCTTTGGGCCGACTCTCCCCAGGGGGGAGAGTGACGAAAGACGAAATCACGCACTAACTTAGAAGCCGCATGACCCCCGGGCAGTGATCTGCTGTCCCGGGGCTTTTCCCGTTCATACTGTCAGCTGTTACGCGCGCCCCAAGCGAACAGTCGTAGTCGTAGGCCGGGACAAGCGGCAGGAAAGATGGCGGCTTGTGACATGAGGTGACGCCGCGCTGTTCCGGCGGCACCAAGTTCGATGCACTCCGTGTTGGTTGCCTAACCGGCGCGTGCCGGAACTGCGCGGCGGGAAAATCGTAGGCTGATGGAAGCTTCTTTTGCGCCGCTTGTTCCGGCCTACCCCTGGCGAAAGGTTAAACAACCTGCGGGCCATCCACCTTTACCCTCCCGCTCGCGGGAGGGTCGGACGCGCAGTGTCCGGGGAGGGCTGCCCGGGAGTGATCGCCCCGAAGCGTGTCCCCCTCTCCGGCCCTTCGGGCCGACTCTCCCCAGGGGGAGAGTGACGAAAGACGAAATCACGCACTAACTTAAAAACTGCACCACCCCCGAAGGGGCTGTGCAGCTTTGCAGTCCGCCAAACTCTGGCGAGTTCGGCTACGCTCCAAATCAGCCGCTGGGCGTTAGCCCACGGTTCCCCAGCGAAACCAACGCGTAGCGTCGGGGAGAGCTCCCCCCTCTCCGGCCCTTTGGGCCGACTCTCCCCAGGGGGGAGAGTGACGAAAGACGAAATCACGCACTAACTTAGAAGCCGCATGACCCCCGGGGCAGTGATCTGCTGTCTCCGGGCTTTTCCCGTTCACACTGTCAGCTGTTGCGCGCGCCCCAAGCGAACAGAAACCAACCGCAAATGAACGCGAGCCCCCCCACTGGAACAACTGCACCCAGCCAGCCGATGCCGGTCAGCGTATAGGCATACAGGCAACCGCTGAAGATCGCCGTCCCTACCAAGAAACTAGCTGCTGCACAGCTCAGTACGCGGCTTTGCCGTTCCTTGGCAAACATGCCAATCGCGATAAGTGCCAAGGCGTGGTACATCTGGTACCGAACGGCAATTTCCCAGGTTTCCAGCCGCCGTGCTCGATCGGCCTCAGCAAGCGACCACTCGCCGATCGCAGACTCAAGGGCGTGGGCACCAAAGGCCCCTAGGATCACGGCCGTGCCCCCCAGCAAGGCACCGCTGGGAAGAGCGATCTGCAAACCAGGCATGAGCGAGCTCCCGCCAGTTCAGACGTCACGAGTTAGCTCGCCGCCCCACGACAAAGTGCCTCATTTCTCGTCTTCGATTTGCTCCGCAAGGACGAGTCGATCCGGTCTGGATCGACGAGAGGGCTACGGTGCCACGATCCCCAACTTCTCTTCTTCCTCTTCTTGAATGATGATCCGTGGGGTGACCATCAGCATCAGGCTCTGCGAATTCCGTCCGATGCCGACGTTGCGGAAGAGCCGGTTTACGTAAGGCAGCTTGCTAAGCATTGGAACACCATGCTCGTTGCGCCCTTCCTGCAACCGCTTGATGCCGCCGAGCAGGATCGTTCCACCGTCCGGCACGCTGACTGTCGTGGAAACACTGGTGAACGAGAAGGTGGGCAGCTGGACCGTCGTTCCAGTCGTCGCTGTAAACGCGTTGTCGATATCGCCGGTCGCATCTCCGTTGCCGTCTACGACTGTCTGTCCAGAGTCAGTCGTGGTCGTGCCTTCGAAGGTAAACGTCTCGACGTTGCCAATCTGGCTGAAAATAGGTTGCAGGGTGAGCCGCACGAATCGGCGGTCGGACGAGACAACCGCCTGTACGTTCAAGTTCGTACCCTCGCTCAGCACAACGATCACCGGCTGGTGAGCCGCGGCGAAGTCACCGACAACTGGAATCAGGCTGGTCACAAAAGGCCGTTGGGAAGTGTCGCTCACGGACGCCAGCTGGCCGTTGAACAAAGTCACCTTAGGCGCTTGTAACACATTGCTCCTAGTATCCCCGGTGGCGGCGTTGAGCAGGAAGAACGCCTCGATGTCGCTCAGAATCGCGAATCCGAACGAGGCGGCGTTGCCGGCTTGAAATCCACCAAAGGCCGGTGCGGCGAGACCGAAACTGCCCTGTTGGAAGGACAAGTCGAGGTCTGCCGTTGGATTGCCGGCATTGTCGAGACCAATCGTGACACTGTTGCCCGAATCATCCCGAGGCAAGGTTGTTACGTTGTCGTCAATGTCAAAGTCGAAGTCGACGCCGATTCGTTCGAACCAGTTGTCCTGAAGCGTAATGAACCGCACTTCGATCGTGACCTGCAGATCCTGCAGGCGACGCAGCTGCTCGAGCAGGTCCGCGATTTGGTCGTGTACGTCTTGGGTTTGGCTGATGACGAGACTGAGGTTCGTGGGGAACGGCTCGATGGCTCCTGGCCCGCCAATGGTATCCCAACTATCGGGTTCGACTGTTGACGTAATCAACTCCATCAGCGTATCGAAGTCCGCCAACGCGGCCCCCCCTGCGGCACCTGGGCTGCCCGGTGCGAGAGTGGGACGACCCGTATTAGCAAGCAGTCCGTACGCATTGGTTTGGGCTAATACGTTGGAGGAAAGCGAGGCTGGCTGCTCTAGCTCGTTGGAAGCGATGGTGAGCGGTGACATGACCGAAGGTTGCGTCATTCCACCGTATCCCAGCGACCGATGGGCGTCGCGGAGAGCCGCCGGCAATCCGACGTTGTGTCCGGGCGCGAAGTTCGGGATCGGAATCACCAGGTCGGCGACGTTGTAGACTTGGGCATAGACGTTCGAGTCTCGCGCCTGCTCGCTGGTCACCCGCAAGACCTCATGCTGAATGACGTAGCTGAGCCGCAGCGGTTCGAGGATCAAGTGCAAGGCGCTTTTCAGCATGATGGGCTCGGTCAGATTGATGGTGACCGGAGTATCCGTCGACACGCCCTCGGACGACATGCCTTCGGCATCGGCGTAGATGTTCACACCAGTGATACTGCCGAGCGTATCGAGCACGTCTTTGAGCGGCCGGTTGGTGAAACGAACTTCGACCTTCTGCTTAAGCGACTCTTGGATGTCGAGCTCAGTAGGAGAAAGACGTCTGTGTTGCATCTCTAGCCACTCGCGACGCGACCGGCTCAGCTCGCCCCAACTTCTGGCATCGCTGAAGACCAATGGCTCACGATCGTCGAACGGAATCCGAGACTCGTCCACCGACTGTAGCGCTCGGAAAAACGACTCTTCCGCTCGGCTGTCGATCGACTCCTGCTCGCGAACTCGCGACATGAGCCGGCTCTTGAGCATCAATGTGCGCGTGATCGGTGAGTTGGGGTCTAACTCTCGCACCTGTTTGACGATCACCTCGGCTTCTTCGAAACGTTCTTCCTCGATCAACGTATTGAACTGATCAATAAGCTGTCCGACTTTATCTTGAATTTCGAGCTTCAAAGTACGTTCGCGATCGATATTGTCGAGAATTGCCCGGTTGCGCTCGTCGAGCTCGATTTCGGACCGATGCTGATCGATGTAGCGTTGTAGATCACTGACGCGACGCTCGACGATGGCCAGCAGCTGATTGCGCGACGCCGGTTCGAGTTCCGCTTCAGCAACGCGATCACGCAGCCGTTGCAAGATCTCATGTGCACCTTTCGGATCGGTGCGGAACATCTCTTCGGCTGCCTTCTCCTGCGCGGCGATCTCGCTGAGCAGTTGCTGCCGGAGGACGTTCTGTCGCGTATCGACCTGCTCGAATGGCGACGGTTCTGTCCCGCCATTCGTCCGCGGTGCGGAAAGTAGGCTGAGCTTATCCTTGAGTTGTTGACGGGTGATCGGATCCAACTCGGCTTGGAATTCCCATGCTCGCCGGAACAGATCGATAGCTCGCTCGCGGTCCTGTGCTTCCAGCGCTCGCAGGCCCTGTTCGTAGAGACCGATGCCCGACACAGGCCCTGCTGGAGCGGCCGCTTCGGCTTGTGCCATGCGGTTACGCGTGGTGTCCACTCCCGGATCGTAGATTCCTTGTCGGACTGGATACGACTGCGGCACGTCCGTCAGGGAGCCGCTGGCTTGGACCGCGCTGTGTCCCGTTGCGGGGACGACTGCAGAGCCGCCGCGCAGCCGCGTCGCCTGATCGACCTTGAGCCGCAATTCCCAGGGACGCGTCTGGTTAGCACTGTATTCTCGATCGGAGACGCCAAGCTGCTCGGCTTGCAGGGCCAGCCGGCGAGCCGTTTCCAGGTCGCCTCGGTCGAGCGCCGACATGCCTTCGGCGACCCAACGCATGGCCTGTTCCTTCTGGCTCGGCTCCGCGGCAAGCAGGGGGCTGCGACCGGGAGTGGTTTCCGCCGCTGCGGAAGTCCCACCTTGTTGGAATCTGCTTTGCCGTGAGCTCGTGTCACTGCCGCCGGGTGGCGGCAAACGGACGAGGTCGTTTCGTGTGACCGAGGACGGCCGTAGCTGCCCACCGCGCGCGGCAGGAGCCGGTGGCGTTAACCTCGATGCCTCGACGCCGGCAACTCTCAGCTCTTGGGCAAGCCGGTCCGGTGAGTACTCATTGGGTTGAAACTTGGCGCCCGTAGCAACGGCCTTCTGCCACCAGCCGATCGCGCCGACCGTATCGTTTTGGCTCAGAGCGGTGCGGCCACGCCGCAGGTAATCTACTGCCTTCGACTTAGAACCGTCCGTCATCGCAGCGATCGCCGCTTCGGCACTCGGGCTTCCAAAGGGTGCCGGCGGGGGCGCCGATGCTCGAGTGGAGTCGTAGGGACTGAAACGACTGCTGGGACGCCGAGGCGAGTCCTTGGCGGCTGCTCTCAGTTTAGCAAGTTCCCGGCGCAGCCCGGCCGGAGTGTCAACGAACTTTGCGAACAGGCTATCGTATTTGACGTTGAGCTGTTCGGCGCTCGCCAGATGTTTTTCGGCGATCTCGAATTTGCCGTCCTTCATCGCCTGTCGAGTCAGCGCGAGCAACTGGTCCGATTGACGGCGCCGCGCAGCCTCGCTGCCTGCTTGTCCTATACACATCTGACCAACAGCAACCGCGTTCGTCACTGAAGTCGCACCAAATGCGTTGGCGTTGCTGATCAAAGCGCACAGTGTGCATCCCGCTAAGAGTCTTCCGATCGCTTTCAACGCGATACTCCTTTTTCCAGAATGCCCCGCCACAGTGGTGGACAACAGCGCTTCCGGGCGCGTCTAGTGACTGTTTTTCATTCGGACAGTTGCGAGAACTCGCAACAAAGGACAAGCTGCCAAACGACAGAAGAGTTTGACACCGTTGACCGGCTCGCTCTTGGTAGAAGAGAGCGGCATAAATATCGGCAGGTTTGGGCTCGGTCAAGAGTGATTGAAGGAAAATAGAAAAAAAAAGAGCCGCTATCGGAGATAGCGGCCCAGTGGTGGTGGGATAGGGTTAACAGCTGACAGCTTGGGTAGTCTTGCTTACTCCTCTTCCTCGATCTTCTCCGGAACGACGTAAAGCTCATACGACCCGGCGTCATCGAGATCGTTGCGGACAAAGAAGTTTCCATCGCGGTCGAGGAAAATGAACTCGCTGGCGGCTAATAGTTCAACCTCTGGTTTTTCCTCTTCTTCTTCCTCCTCATCTTCCTTGTCTTTGCCTCTTTTGCGTTTTTTCTTTTGCTCCTCCTCTACCTTCGGCAGCACACCGCCACCCCGGAAGTCGACAAGCAAGTGATCGGTCTTGATGTTGTACCTCTCGAGCTTCTTGAACTGCAACGTCACCGGGTGGATGACATCCGCGTTTTGGGTGAAGTCAAGCACCGCTCCGCGCTGAGCGTCTACGAAACCGGGTACATCAACTGCAAGCTCGTTGTCCCAGACAATGGAGAGCAGTTTGGCACTGGGCTCCCCAGTGGGAATCCTCAGGGGCGAATTCTTGAACTTCATCTCGCCGGCCGGCTTGATCGGGCCTGCCAGCGTTACCCGACGTGGTTCAATCGCCACGACGTCAGTAGGTTCGCTAAATTCGCTTTTGAGCGTCGTCGAGGTGAGATGCCGCTCGCCACCGTATTCTTTGTCGATCTGAGCCAGCCGCTGACGAACTTCGTCCGACAACGCTCTATCCTGTGGCTGCAGTCTCGAATCCAGGGGATGGTTGGGATCCTCGAGCCAAACCTGCACGCGATAGCGGTACTGCTTACCCAATTCGGCGGTCATGTCGAAGAAGCGGATCATGAGGTGGTCGATCTGGGGACCGCGCACGGTCAACGTCGAGGCGCTCGGCGCAGAACCGGCGGAGGCCTCGTCCATATCCCCGAAGGCACCGAACGAACCGGTTCCACCTCCGCCGCCGAGCGCGGCGTTGGGGTCGTTCAGCAACTCGGTCAGCGACGCTGCTGTGGCTGCTGCTTCTTCCTCCAGCTCAGCCGTCACGGGATCATTTTCCAGGTAGCGAGGCACCTTGGAGTGCAGTGCGAAATCCGCGAAGTCGCGCATCATGATCGGAGGGATCGGCATCGTCAGCCACTCCGAAGTGTAGCGTGGGTCGGCAACTTCACCGGCCACTCCGGCCCATCGTTCGTCGGCGCTCGAAGGGCGACTTAGCTCGACCTTGGAATGGCTAATCCGCTTCCATACCAACTCTGCATTGGGATCGGCAGGGACCTCTGCGCGCTCGGCCACGAAGAGCCGGTACTGGGGCAGATCGCGTCCCGCGTTGTAGTGCATCGCGGAGGCAAACGCCTGGTCGAACTTGCCCCACTGCTGGCGGTAGGGAACGAGTGCCTTGACCGCGACGAGGACCCGGGAAGCTGCCAGCGCTTCGGTGCCCGGGGGTCGGTAACCCGGAAAGATCCGATCCGCCGCCGATGCCAGGTCCTTCTCGCCTTCGCCCGCGATGTCCGGCCCACCACCGCTGATGAACAACTCGTCGGGGCTCGGTCCCTCTTCATCAGGTGCCATCAACGCCATCATTGCTGCCTGGCGCTCCTCCCGGCTCTTCTTCTTTTTCTTTTTCTTCTTGATGTTCATCTCGGTGTCGGCGAGGTCGTCTAGCAGGTCTACGTCGCTGTCCAGCAACTGGAGAGCCAGGGGCCCCACGACTACGGACACCTCGAGCTCGATCGGCGCGAGGATCTCGGGGTCGGTGCGTCGAATCCCAGAGGGCTTGTCCGGGGGGATGAATGGCTTGAGCGCGGCGTAGCCGACCGGCGTCTGAGTTTTTCGCGCGCGTTCCAGGTGGCCTGTCCGCGGCTGGTGTTTTTTCGAAATATTCTCCCAATGGTCGCCGTTTATATGCCCGCGGACCCGATCAACTTCCCTGGAGAGCGCCACCGGCGTCTGTTGACTCGATACGCCCTCGAGGCTGTAGCCGCTGTAGATGAAGACGCCGGACAACACTAGCACCACGGCCAGTACGAGTTTTTCCACATGCGAGACGAAGAAACCAGCGACGGCCTTTCGACTAAATCGTAGTTTCGGCATCGCAAACACTTCCTTTCCGTTATGAGTGAGTGTGAAACACCCCTGGGATCACACTCTCTGTTTAACCGCTACCCTTGTGTATTCCCTAACTCTCTCCCCCCGGCAGACCGGCTCCCCGTTCGACTATTCTGCAGCAGTCCCGTCGGTTTGATCAACAGGAGCTGAGACCGGTGTCTCGGCTGCGGCCGGCTCGGGCTCGTCCTCAATTCCCAGCCGATCGGTGTCGACCGGATTGTAGATGTAGATCATCCCGTAGATCTCCACCGGCATTTCGTACACCGGCGCTTCTTCCTCGATTTCCATACCCGCCAGAGCATCGGCCCCCGCACTGCCCCCCGACATCATCTCAGGGCCTCCTCCCAGGGCCTCAAATCCGCTCGATTCGTCATCTTCTTCGATTTCCTGCTCCACTCCCATCATAGACATCGGGTCATCACCGGCTCCCAAGCCGCCCAAACCACTGGCGCCATCTCCCACGTTGACTCGGACCTGACGCACTTCGACCATCAGGCTGGAATTACCACATTCGGTGATCAGGCTGTGTAGTTTTCGCGTATCCATGACCAGATTCATCCGAATCGGCATGCGCTTGGCGACGACCAAATAGGCAGTATCCCTGTCGATCGTTGTACTAGCGGTCTCCGGATCCAAGGCCTCTCGCAAGTCACTCGCCTTCACAGGCTGGTAGTCGTTGTCCACGTACCGGTTGTGGGCGGGATCGCCACGTCGCCGGGTCATGCCGAAGCCTCCTCCACCACCGCCCGCCGAGGAGTCCTCGTTGTCATCCACACCACCCAAGAAAGACATGTTGAAACGCTCTGCAGACGAGGAGCCGATGGAACCACCGCCGCGCCCGGCGTCTGCGCCAATCTTGATCGCGGCCACCTCTTTGATGGTGGCGTTGTAGGTGCCTGACGCGTCAGAGTTCGTCTTGGCGATGATGTTCATCAGTGCCTTAAGGACCCACAGGTCCTCCTGCGCATAGAGGATCTCCAGGGTCGTAGGAACTTTGTCCGAGGTAGTCGACCAGTCGAACCTCGAGCTTTGCAAACTCGCTTGGTCACCCGGGTCCCAGAGGACGTCATAATCTTCCTCCTCGTCCTCTGCAGCTGTGGACGAAGCGGCCGTTGCGGCGGTGATTCCTCCGCCAAAGCCACCGAAACTTCCGAACCCGCCGTCGACACCTCCCATGCCTCCGCTGCCGGGCGACCACTTGGCGCCGATGATCTCGGCCAACTTGGGTAGTTCCGCTTTGATGTAATCACGGTAGTGCTCTCGCAACGTTTTCAGCAGCTCCTTATCCTCCGGCGTCGGATAGGCCAAATGCTCGATCGTGCGGAATTCCTCGACCGCCTCAAGAAATCGCTCAGGCAACTCGTCGGGCCAAACAAGAATCGCCGCCTGTTGGTCGTACTGATGCTTCCAGGCTTCGTAGACTTCGTCGGTCAGAGCATCGATCCTCTCGTTCATGCCGTCTTCCGAATGCCGATTGGGAGGATCTTCCTTCCTACCGAGATCGGCCACCATCGTATAGCTGGATTCGATCGACACCACACCGTCCTCTGTCTCCTGACTCATCCGCTGAGTGGCCAGGTACCAGCCTACAGCCAGCAGTGGCACGATCGCCGCGGCCAGAATCCAAAAGCGGTTGCGCATTAGTGCGCCGAGCAACTGATTAACGTCCACTTCATCACTCCTTCATGTCGAACGGGGTCAGCCCCAACTGGCTCAATTGGTCCCCGCGATGTCTGGCGACTCTGGTGCCTCCAAGAGGTCTTCGTCCTCTTGCGGTTGTGCCGGATTCAAACGATCACCAAGTAACTTGCCTTGCCAGCAAAACTGAACGGTGAACGTGTACTTGTCCACATTGAACTGAGGTGGATTGTCTGCGCTCACCCCTTCTCCGGCCCGGTAGTCCGGGTTGTCAATCGCGTCGGACGTCCATGTGGCAGCCGTCTCGGAGAGGATCGGATAGCTGATCCCGAGCTCTTCCATGGTAAAGACTTTCGTGTTGCCCCGGTTATCGATAGGCAGTTCGACTTCACCGTGAGCCAAGTTGTACAGCAGCGTATTCCGAACGTGATCCGCGCCATTACTGTAACTGCCGATCTTGTAGTAGTGGTAACCGCTCAGCTCGATCACCCAGCCTGGACCCGTTGGCTTGTCTTCTTCGACCTCCTCTCCGGGAGCCAAAATCGGCGGAGTCCCAGCCGCCACCTCCTCCTCATCTTCGGCCGTTCCAGCGGGGTTATTGATCGCGTCGAAATGCCGTTTCAACTCGCCGTACTGACGCTTGACCTGGCCCTTGTCGTACCAGCCGGACGCCAAGTCGGGGAAGTACTGCGATTCCACTTTCTCTATATGCAGTTCCAATCGCTCGTTGATCGGCTTTGTTTTGTAGTCGACAAAGGTCCCGTGCTCCACACCTTCTGTCGAGGGCAGCGCATGATCGATGGCTTTGAGCAACTCCAGCCAAAGCAGACGGCGATCTCCGGCGCCGACCACTTCTTCACCAACACTTTCCAGAAAACTCATCGTCCTTGTCAGCGTGGCGTGCCGCCCCTGAAACCGTCCGGCCTCGTCACTAGCAGACTGCGCCTCCTGTTTGGCGGTTTCCCAAGTCACGTTGTCTTCTTCGCGATCGTCCTTGACGCTGGACCAAACGTTGTAGTTGAACACGAAGTTCAGCGCGAAAGCCAACATCAAGGCACCCACGGACGCCACGGCCCAAGGCTTCTTCGAGCGAATCATCCGCTGGGTGGCAATCTCCTGCGGCAGCAGACTCGTGTGCAGCTGGCCTTGCTCGAGAGCTTGAATGCAAAGCCCGTAGCAAACACCGTAGGCTAATTGGTTGTCAACAAACGCAGGAGACGAAACGACCGACGAACCAGTCAAGCGACTGAAAGAATCAAAGTGGATGACTTCGTAACCCAGGTTCTTAGCCACGTACTGCTGAAGCCCGGGAAGCTTGACCGTATTCCCCAACAGCACCACACCGCGAATCTTCGCGTTTCGGTCGATTCCCTGGAAGTAGCCGATGGACCGTTGAACTTCCGTCACGACGTCGTTGAAGATCGGTCGCATTGCCTGAAAGACGGTCTTCGGGTCTTCCGCCTGCCGGGCATTCCGCTTCAAGTGCTCCGCCTTGGCGAAAGTCAGCTTCATCTCCTTGGTGAGCTGTTTCGTGAAATGGTTGCCGCCCAGCGGGATACTCCGTTGCCATACCCGGAATCCGTTGGTAATGACCAAGTCCGTCGCGTCGGTGCCCATGGACATCACAACGATCGAAGCGGGTGGATCGTCCGGGTCGAACAGTTCCGGATCCGGCAGCTCGGCAGCAAGCAGATCGTAGGTGATAAAGTTGTAGATGCTGAGCGGGGCCAGTTGGACAATGTCGACTTCGATGTCCTGGTCTCTAAAGGGAGCCAGGGCGCGATAGACTTGGTCCCGTTTCATGGCAAACAGGCCCACTTCGGAGTCGATGGCGAACCCATCGACTTCCTGTCCACCAGCCATCTTCTGAAAGTCCCACACGACCTCTTCGATCGGAAACGGGATCTGCTGGCGGGCCTCGTAGCGGACAATATCAGGGATTCGCTTGACGTCGACCGGCGGGGGCTTGAAGAACTTGGCAAGACCGCTTTGGCCCGAAACGGACATCGCCACGCGGCAGCGGCGTGTGTCGTTTCGCGACAGGAACTGCTCTAGTGCTTCACGAATCAGCTCCTCGGGGTCGGCCTCGGGCTGGCTGAGGATTTTGGGATACTCGATATAGTCGAATGCATCAGCGACAATGTCGTCTCCGTCCATTTGGCAGCGGAGGGCCTTCAGAGCACACTGGCCGACATCGATACCCCAAACCTGACTCGCTCTCGCCATAAGTTCTTCCTTCGTGTGCAGATGGGAAAACCTGCTGTCACAGGCGCACGATGAACTGCCGCAGAATCGGGCGACTTCTCGTGGCCACAGACGAGTGACAACTAAGTGCGCAAAAGAGTTTAAAAGAAGCCTGCAACCCCTGTGTTTGACCTATTCAATCGTACTGGCCCCCTCTTCCCATTGTCAAGGTTTCGAGTGCCCCGATTCGGGGGTAGGATCCGTAGAAATGAGCTATCAGGAACTGGTCATTCTGCTCCCCTGCCACAGTTTGGAGGACTTTCCCCAGCATCACGAGGGAGAAGAAGCAGATGGACTCTTGGCAGGCTGGACGGCACTCTGGCACCCCCAGCTGTTAGCCCCCCTCTCGCAGGGGCCCAGCTGGTGCCGCGCGGATGATCCGCCCGAGTCGCTGGTGGGCAAGCTCGTGGTGATTCCCTCGGTGAGCGTGCGGGAGCTGCCGGCCGAGTTCTCGGACCGTCTTTCGGCTGAGGAAGCCTGTGTCATTCAGGGTGAGCGGGACCGCAGGGCCATTCTGGACCGCGCCTTGTCGGCAGCGGGAATCCGGGGCGACCAGGAATTGGATCTGGCTGCCGACTTCCTGGCCTTGGGATACTGCTACCTGCAGATGCAGCTGCTCACTCGCCAAATGCGATACTCGAGCAACTTGGACGAGGGCCACTTCTTCCGCCAGCTGTTGGCCGCAGCTCAGGCGGCGGTGGCGAGCGATCACGAAACCGCCACCGGCAAGCTGACCGCTTGCTTCGACATGCTGGCCGAGGAACGCGACCACTACTATTCGGTGGACGCCTATCTGCTCGACCTGACACTCATCGAACCCGGTTGCAGCTTCGAGCGACTTCAGAGCGAGCTGGCTGCGGGAGGTGCCATCAACCTGTTGGCATCGGCAACGACCCTGGCCGGCCTGCCGGCTGAACTCATCGCCGCCGTCCAGCAACGTCTGTCTGTGGGAAGCATCGGTCTGGTGGGAGGGGAGCAGTGCGAGGGAGCGACGCCGTTGCTCTCGTGCGAGACGATCCTGGCCGGCTTCAAGCAGGGCGCTCAAACCTACCAGTCGCTGCTAGGGCAGCAGCCGGAAATCTTCGGCCGTCGACGATTCGGCTTGTCGCCGCTGTTGCCGCAGCTGCTGGACAAACTCGGTTATCGTGGGGCACTCCATTTCACGCTGGACGATGGTCGCTTCCCGCTGGGGACGCAGGCGAAGACTCGTTGGGAAGGTTGCGATGGTTCGGCGGTTGATGCAATCGCCAAAGTGCCGCTGGACGCGACACGACCGGAGACCTTCTTGGGTTTCGCTCACCGGCTGGGCGAGTCGATGGACATGGACCACGTTTCTACGCTCTGCCTCGCGCACTGGTCGGGAAGCCCCAGCGTCTGGTACGACGATCTCCGCCGATGCGGCCGATTTGGCAATGCCCTGGGCCGGTTTGTGACGCTGGACGAGTATTTTCGGGAAACGTACATGCCCGGACATGTGGATCGCTTCGAAGCTGATCGCTATCGGTCACCGTACCTGCAACAGGCGATCGGGCGTGGTGCACCGAACGCACTCTCCGAGCAGATTCAGTACTGGACTGAGCAAGCCGAGGCCGTTCGGCAGAGCGGACTTGCCATGCTGGCGGCTGCCCTCGAACCCGCGAAGTCGGACACTGCAAGTGACCCCGACTCGCAAAGACCCTGCTCCGGCGAGACGCTGGACGCGTTGACGAACACGGTTGTCCGCCACCTCCCCCGTTGCGAGTCAAGCCAAGACGCCTACCTGGTGGTCAACCCCGCCGCGGGCGCCCGTCGGCTGTTGCTCGACGTGTCGGGTTTGGAAAAGTTACCGGACGTAGGTCACACGATCCTAGCAGCCGCCGAGTCGGCAACCACGAAGACGGCGGTGGTCGACGTGCCTGGCATGGGGTTCACCTGGGTCGAGTCGGGCAATGGGACGGCGCCCGGCCAGTCGACAGAGCCGCCGCTGGCCGAGGATCTGAGCGGTCGGGATGGGGTCGTGGTGCTGCGAAATGAGTATTTGGAGGCCTTTATCAACCCGGAAACAGGTGCCCTCCAGTCGCTCAAGGACTATCAGCGGCGCACGAACCGTCTCTCCCAACAAGTCGCTTTCCGCCGCGCCGGGCCGCGCAGCCGCGGCGCGCGACTCGCAGCAAGCTACTCGAGAATGGTCGCGGACGAAATCGACCTCGTACGCTCAGACGCGGTGGTCGGAGAAGTGGTTGCTCGCGGCCGGCTGGTGGGTGACGCCGGTGACGTTGAAGGGAGATTCGAGCAGACTTTTCGGGTCCAACGCGGCAGCCGTCTGCTGGAGCTTGAGGTGGCCCTCGAGGTGGGTGAGGAACCGGCGGCCGACCCTTGGCAGAGTTACTATGCCAGCCGCTTCGCCTGGGCTGACGAGACGGCGCAACTCTATCGCGACGTCCACGAGACGCGCCAGTCGACGGACGCCAAGCGCTTTGAAGCACCGCACTACGTGGAGATAGACTTGGGGGAAACCCGGACCGCCATCCTGACCGGCGGGCTCGCTTATCATCGTCGGGCGGGGTTCCGGATGCTCGATACCCTGTTAATCGTGCGGGGCGAAGAGCAGCGGCGGTTTCGGATCGGCATCGGAGTCGACTTGCCTAACCCGTTAGCCTATGCCCATCAGTTGCTGGCTCCGCCTATAAGCGCAGTGTGCGTCGGAGCCGCCCCGACCTCCTCGCCCACCGGCTGGCTGTTTCATTTTGACAACAAGCACGTGGCGGTCACCTCTTGGAACCCGCTGTTTGAAGCCGGTCGCCTGGTCGGCGCGCGGCTGCGTGTTCTGGAGACAGGCGGCAAGGCGATCCGTACGAAACTGAGCTGTTTTCGCCCGTTCCACTGCTGCCGCCGACTCGACTTCCGGGGACGCTCGTTAGGCGATTGTCGCGTGGAAGACGGACAGATTCACTTGGAACTTGCGTCTTGCGAATGGTGCGAGTTTGAGCTGCGTTGGTATGAGCCGGCCGAGGACAAAGGGAAGTAAGCCGTATGATTGTGACCATCGATGGACCAGCGGGAGCGGGCAAGAGCAGTTGCGCCAGAGGCCTCGCCCGGCGGCTTGGCTTTCGATTCCTCGACACCGGAGCGATGTACCGGGCCGTCGCGCTCGCCGTGATCGAAGCAGGAGTTGATCGATCCGACCAAGCCGGCATCGAGTCGCTCGCCGAGACGATTGAAATCGAGTTCAGAGACGAGCGTGTCTTGTTGAACAAATTGGACGTAACCGATCAGATCCGCACTCCTGAGGTGACAGCGGCGACGCACCTTGTAGCCGACCTCCCCGCTGTCCGGACGCGTCTGGTGGCCCTGCAGCGGCGGATCGTCGACGATCACGACTTCGTAACCGAGGGTCGAGACCAGGGGACCGTGGCTTTTCCCGACGCAGGCTGCAAGATCTTCCTCACGGCTTCTCCCGAGGAAAGGGCTCGCCGCCGCGCGCGTGAGCAGCGAGCGACAGGCGTGGACATCCACTGGCGCGACGTGCTGGCCGAGCAGAACGATCGCGATCAGCGTGACGCGCGACGCCCCCAAGGCCGGCTACTGCGGGCCCAGGATGCGATTGAGGTGCGGACCGACGGGCTGACCCAACAGCAGGTTGTCGACCGCTTGGAGGAACTGGTGCTGGAGCAACAGAAGGGAACGACGACGGACAGGGGATAAGAGCTGCGATGTCGCGTTCGGTCAGCCAACGACTGGGGTACTCTGCCATCCGGGTATTCGCCCGGTTGTATGGGGTCGCCTTGTTCCGTCTGCGGTGTTTTGGACGCGAGCACATACCGGCATCGGGCGCGGTGCTGGTGTGCGCCAACCATCAAAGCTTTCTTGACCCGGTGCTGGTTGGACTGGCATTTAATTGCCGATTGAACTATTTGGCGCGCGCGTCACTCTTCCAAGTTCCGCTGCTGCGTGGGCTGATTCGTTTTTTGGATGCGATCCCCATTGATCGCGACGGGCTGGGCATCTCTGGGTTGCGCGAATCACTGCGAAGGATCCGCCGCGGCGAGATGGTGTTGATCTTTCCCGAAGGGACGCGGACCGCCGACGGCACGGTCGGAGAGCTCGAGCCAGGGTTTTGTGCGCTCGCGCGGCGCGGCAAGGTGACACTGTTACCAGTGGGCATCGACGGCGCTTTCGATTCCTGGCCACGCGGGGCTGTTTTTCCTCGGCTCAGCGTGATCCACGTCTGTGTCGGCGAGCCAGTCGCAGCAGAGTTTGTTGGTGCGGCCAGCAACGAGCTGCTGGTCGAGGAGCTCGAGCAACGTATTCGTCGCTGTTTCGAGAGGGCGCGGGCCGGGCGGCGGCGGTGAGTCATCTGCGCCTCCGGCCGACTCTCAGTCAGACCTGCTTGACCGTTGCCCAGCTCGCAACAAGCCGGCCTGCCTTCGATCTCCAACCACCAGGCGCTGCGTGTGCCGTTGTCGCTGCGCCTGAATTCTGTTAGAGTTGCGCGGTTCGTTTTGCTCGTGGCGGCCCGCCGGTCTCAGCCCACTTAGGTGACGAGCTGGAGCAGGGTCCTCTACGCCGGCAAATTCCACTTGTTTACTCTCACCCAGTAGTCACTTTTGCAAACCTATGGTCAATCGCAATCTCATTCGCCACCTCGACGGGGACCCCGAACTCAGCGCTCTCTGGGAATCCGAAATCTCTTCGATCGATCAGGAAACCTCGGTCGTATCCACGATGGAGTCGGAAACCGATTTCAATGTCAACACGATCGTCGAGGGACGCATCATTCGTGTCGACGATGAATCGGTGTTGGTCGACGTCGGCTTCAAGAGTGAAGGAAGTATCTCACTCGACGAATGGGAAGCTGACGAAGAGCCGCCCGCTATCGGCCAGACGGTCAAGGTCCTGATCGAGGATGTCGAGGACGAGTTCGGGATGGCCGACGATCCGCACGGCCTCGTCGCGTTGAGCAAGCGGAAGGCGGAGAAGATCCTGGCCTGGCAGGAGATGATGAAGACCGTTCACGAAGGGCAAGTCGTGACGGGAACGGTTACCCGGAAAATCAAGGGTGGATTGCTGGTCGATATCGGAGTGAACGTCTTTCTACCGGCAAGCCAAGTCGACATTCGCCGGCCTGCTGATATCGGTGACTTCATCGGACGGGTGGTGCAGTGCGAGGTCCTCAAGATCGATGAAGCGCGGAGGAACATTGTCGTCAGCCGCCGCTCGCTGATCGAGAAACAGCGCGAAGAAGACCGCGAACAGCTCTTGAGCGAGCTGGAAGAGGGACAACGCCGCAAGGGCGTTGTCAAGAACATCGCCGAATTCGGCGCGTTTGTTGACCTGGGTGGAATCGACGGCCTGTTGCACATCACCGACATGAGCTGGGAACGGATCGGGCATCCTTCCGAGATGGTCTCGATCGACCAGGAAATCGAGGCGGTGATTCTCAACATCGACCGCGAGAAACAGAAAATCGCACTGGGACTAAAACAGAAGTCCGCCAACCCCTGGCAAACCGTCGAAGAAAAGTACTCGGTCGGAGAGAAGTACAAGGGCGAAGTGGTCAACGTGATGAGCTACGGCGCGTTCGTCAAGCTCGAGCCGGGCATCGAAGGGCTGGTCCACATCAGCGAAATGTCTTGGACGAAACGCATCAATCATCCCAACGAGCTGTTACAAATCGGCGACGAAATCGAGGTCGTCATTCTGTCGATCGACAAAGACGGCCAGCAGCTGTCGCTCGGCATGAAGCAGACCCAGGATAACCCCTGGGACAACGTCTTGGAGCGGTACCCAGAGGGCACCATTGTGGAAGGCAAGGTGCGCAATCTGACGAACTATGGAGCGTTCATCGAATTGGAGGAAGGAATCGACGGGCTGCTACACGTTTCTGATATGTCTTGGACCCGAAAAATCAGCCATCCGAACGAGATGCTCGAGAAGAGCCAAGAAGTCCGGTGTAAGGTCCTGTCCGTCGATCAAGACCGTCGACGAATCGCGCTCGGTCTGAAACAACTGGACGATGATCCTTGGGCGCGGGACATTCCTAGCAAGTACCAACCTGGACAGATCATCAAGGGTAAAGTCACGAAGATCACTAACTTTGGCGTCTTCGTCGGTCTCGAGGATGGTCTTGAAGGGTTGCTGCACATCTCCGAATTGGCCGACCATAAAGTGGAGAATCCGGAAGAGGTGGTCAAAGTCGGCGATGAAATTGAGGTGAAAATCCTGCGCGTGGACACCGAAGAACGGAAGATCGGCTTGTCCCGTAAGAGGGTTGAATGGGCTGAGGAAGAAGAGTCCGGAGCAGGCCACGATTCGGCGACGCGTCCAACCTCAGCCATCCCAGATGCGGAGCTGAAGGGCGGCCTCGGTGATTCGGGACCGTTGATCAAACCGATCCAAGACACTCCGACCGACGACGACAACTGACGGCCGGTTTAGTAGGGTTGCCCGGAAGGTAGCATGCTCAGCTCACAAATCAGCCGGAATGCGTTAGCATCCGGTTTGTGAACCGTGGGCTAACGCCGGCTAACGCCCAGCGGCTGATTTGGCAGCCGCGGCGGATGTGGCAGCATTACCGTCAACACACCGTGGGTGTTTTGCACGACGGACTAACGCTCCAGGCAGCGCCAGGCAAACGACCATCCTGTTGATCATGTAAATCCTGTCAAACAAACGAACAAGACAGGATCAACAGGATGAACAGGATCAAGAGGCGGCTCCGCAGAAGATGCCTGTCGCACTCTTTCACCACTGCCAACAACCGGACCGGAAAGTGGCATGCTCAGCTCACAATCAGCCGGAATGCGTTAGCATCCGGTTTGTGAACTGTGGGCTAACGCCCAGCGGCGGATGTGGCATCCGCGGCGGATGTGGCAGCATTACCGTCAACACACCGTGGGTGTTTTGCACGACGGACTAACGCTCCAGGCAGTGCCAGGCAAACGACCATCCTGTTGATCATGTAAATCCTGTCAACAAACGAACAAGACAGGATCAACAGGATGAACAGGATCAAGAGGCGGCTCTGCAGAGGATGCCTGCCGCACTTCTTCACCACTGCAACAACCGGACCGGAAAGTGGTACGCTCGGCTCACAAATCAGCCGGAATGCGTTAGCATCCGGTTTGTCAACCGTGGGCTAACGCCCAGCGGCTGATTTGGCAGCCGCGGCGGATGTGGCAGCATTACCCGTCGCCACCCCAGGAGCGCTGGACAACTGGGAGATCTTGTTGTCGCCGCAGTCGCGCCCGTTTCTTCGTTAATGCCCGAAGCGTGTGTATATCTCGCGCAGTACATCGGGGGCGACCAGAACCTGTAGAAAGTCACACGGGGCCGTCGATAAGTTCCCTTGTCCCTGGGGAACCTCCCGCAGTTCGCTCCGTAAAAATCTATCTGGATCATTGGTGACCATGGCTCGCAATCCATCGAACAACACCCTTGCTTCAGCGCGATCCAGAAAATCGTCAGCGTCGCGCAAATCCAATTCCTCTGTGCAAACACCTCTGGAGACTTATCTACGAGAAATCAACGAAACGCCATTATTGTCGGCCGAGGAGGAACAGGAACTAGCCGATCGGATTGGTCAAGGTGACGTCCGCGCACGAGATCAGATGGTACGAGCGAACTTGCGGTTGGTCGTCAATATCGCTCGTGGTTACACCGGAAAAGGACTCAGCTTGCCTGACTTGATCGAAGAAGGAAACCTCGGCTTGTTACGCGCCGTAGAAGGCTTCGATCCAACTGTGGGAACGCGATTCAGCACCTACGCGAGCTATTGGATCAAACAGTCGATCAAGCGGGCCCTGATCAACTCCGCCAAGACCATCCGCATTCCCGCCTACATGGTAGAACTTCTCTCGAAGTGGAGGCGTGCCAATGCACGGCTCAGCGAGGAGCTCGGCCGGACGCCAACTCCCGAAGAAGTCGCCCGCGTGCTGGGCCTGCCCAAGAAAAAGCTGCCGATTATCAAAAAGGCGATCCGCATCTACAACTCAACGCCGCAGACCGACCAAGCAGAAGCCGGCTGGTCACTCGGCGAAATCGTGATGGATGAGCGGATGAAGAGTCCAGAAGACGAGCTGGTCGAACACGACGTACTCAAACACGTCATGGGAATGCTCGAGACTATGGACACCCGGGAAGCCACCGTGCTCCGCATGCGGTTCGGCTTGGACGACATGGAACCGCACACGCTCAAAGAGATCGGAGAGCAGCTCGGCCTGACTCGAGAGCGGGTCCGCCAAATCGAGACGGAAGCTCTCCAGAAGCTGGGCGAGGGACTTGAAGATCCCCGCGATCGCGAACACGGCTAGCCGCCGCCGCTGTCCGAATCGTAGCCGAACTCGCCAGAGTTTGGCCAGAGGTAGCCGAACTCGCCAACAGGTAGCCGAACTCGCCAGAGTTTGGCCAACAGGATGAAGGGGCGGCTCCATCGGACCAGAACGTGGCATGCTCAGCCCACAAATCAGCCGGAATGCGTTAGCCCGGATTATTCATGAAGATCGTCGCGAGAGGTTGTAAGTACGTTCGTGGCAAGGAAGGCGAGCAATTTCTTCCGCAGGCGTATTGAAGCAATACGTCGAGGGAGAATTGTAAAGCATGACGAAGCCACGGATGGACTTACGACCTCGCAGCAGATCGCTCATGAATAATTCGGGTTAGCATCCGGTTTGTGAACCGTGGGCTAACGCCCAGCGGCTAATTTGGAGCGTAGCCGAACTCACCAGAGTTTGGCCGAATCGGGCAGGTCCACCAAACCAAATTCTGGCGAATTCGGCTTCTTTGTCCAAATTCTGGCGAATTCGGCTACAAGAGTTGGCGGGCTGCTCCGACTAGAAACTCGCCCGCACCGGTGAGACCTCCTTGGTGTAGACTCGAATCACTCCCGCTGAACCGTCCCGAAGTTGCGCGGCACCTGACTCGGTCACGCCGGTTCCTGCCACGTGAACCGTCCGCAGCTTGGGCATCGTCGCTAGGTCTGCCAAGCAGGCGTCGGTAACTCCTGTGTTGGTCAAGTTGACCAGTGCCAAGTCCGGCAGCGTCGTGAGATGGCCGAGCGCCGCGTCGGTGACCTGGCAGCCGTACAAGGAAAGCCACTGTAGGCGATCGAGCGCCGACAACCGCTGGAGATCACCGTCAGCGACCGGCACACCCGTCAGATCAAGAGAGACGATATTTCCCGAGTCGTCTCGCTTCACGGTTGCGACGACCTCTAGAGCAGCGTCCAGTTCTCTCTGCTGTAGACGAGTGAGTAGGTCAAGCACTCCTCCCAGCGTGCACCTCGATCCGGCGATGGCCAGAGACTTCAGCGAGGTCGCTGTTTTCAGGTGGACCAGACCCTCATCCGTGACTCCGGTGCCGGCCAGCGAGACACGCTCCAGCAAGGGCATTCTCTGGCAGATTTCGAGCGCACGGTCGGTGATCGGCGTGCCGTCCAAGGAGAGCTCTTGAAGACGCTCCAAGCGGCTCAGCTTGCGGAACCCGGCGTCGTCGATACGGGTTCCCCTGAGCGAGAGGATCTCGAGGTGGGTGAGTCCTGCCAGCAGGCCAACGCCGTTCCCGGTGACTTGCGTCCCGTCCAGATAAAGCGCCGTCAGCCCCGTCAGAGATTGTATCTGAGCGACCCCTGGATCGGACAACTGCGGCGTGCTCAGGTTCAGCACACGCAGATCGGTCAGCTGTGACAGATAGGCGGCTCCGCGGTCGGTGACCATCGTGCCGTCGAGATAGAGGTGCGTCAGCCTCGGGTTTTGGGAGAGTTGGCCGACACCCACGTCCGAGATCGCCGTTTGGCTGAGCCACAAGCGCTCGAGTCGTCGAAAATGGGCGAGTTGCCGGAGCCCGCGGTCGGTAACACCGGTACTGTTGAGTGCCAGCCACTTCAGTTCCGGAAAAGCCTGGAGCTGATCCAGCTCGGCATCGGTAACCCCCGAGCGGGTAACTGGAAGCTGGCCGCCGGCCCGATCCGAGCGAAATTGCGCGAAGGTCACGTAGAAAACGCGGTGCAGGAAATCCTTGCCGAGCCAATTGGCCAACCAAGGCCAACCAGGATACTCGTCCTCATTTGCTATGCGTTCCTCTCCGTCTTCCAGGCGGTACTGGTAGTCGTAGTAGACGTTTGCTTCCATCTCACGCAGCGTGTCGATTGCTTGCCGTTGTGCTTTCGCCTCCTGCTGCCTGCGGACGCACCAACCGGCGAAACGGGCGCCCAAGAAGACGACCAACACACCCAGGACGAGCACCAGCAGCTTCAACCTTGAAGTCGATTTCGGTGAGGGTTTACGGGGATTCTGGTGTGCAGTCATAGAATGGTTGCTTCGCGCCTAAAACCTGAAGAGACGTGCCGGGGCGCCGGGTTGACAAACATGTCGATCAAACTCGGCCGTCTGCATCATCTAACCTGCCCAGCAGAGCTGGTGTCGTCAAAGGTCCGAATGTACTGCACCAGTTCCTTCATTTGACGGCGGCTGAGCGTCAGCTTCCAGGAAGGCATGTCCTGGTGCAGCTTGGCGGCCGGCCCACCCTCGGAGATCACCCGGAGAAGGTGCTCGTCGGTGACGCTTCGCTGCCACTCGCTACGTGTCATGTCCTTTGGTTTGGCCTTGAGCGCGGTGACGCGGTGGCCGTTCCCGCTGCCGTCTCCGTGACACTGCGAACAATGCAAGCGAAAGAGCCGGTCCGGCGGAAAATCTGAAGTATCAGTTAATCCCTTTTCCTGCGGGCAGCCGGCGCAGCCGACCGCGACAAAGGCCGCCACGACGATCAAGCCGCGACAGATCGACGCCCTACAGCGAGCGCCCCGCGATGTCAGTGAGTCTAGCAAAGGAGATTCGAAAACAGACAATCTTGACCGCATCGTGGTAAACCCTAGTGCGCTGCGCAAATCTACGTACAAAGCCATACACTAGAACTGGCTCTTGGAGCGCCCTGCGCTGGTGACTCCCAGTTGTTCACGAGCGGTCTCGTTGCGACGGTTTTCATGAATATCCGGTGCTAACCCGAATTATTCATGAGCGATCTGCTGCGAGGTCGTAAGTCCATCCGTGGCTTCGTCATGCTTCACAATTCTCCCTCGACGTATTGCTTCAATACGCCTGCGGAAGAATTGCTCGCCTTCCTTGCCACGAACGTACTTACAACCTCTCGCCACGATCTTCATGAATAATCCGGGCTAAGGACCAATCGTTGGATTGTACTCCGAGCGCTCTCGCCCGGCACACCCCCGTCGTGGCCTGCTGAATGCCCCGGTCGACCTGGCGGGCGACTGATCGCCCGAGCGGATACCAATCATCTGGGAGGGCGACGCTCCTGCGGAGCCGCTTTCTTCGCTAGGCGCAACAAGACAGATCCGTGGGCCCCCGCCCGGACCCGTTCCTTGTCAGTACACCCCGATCTTGTATTCGGTGGTCGCTGACGAGGCAGCCCGCGCAACGGGCCACTCAAGTCAGGACTTGGGTTACGATGTACTACTCTGTTTTCACAAACTCCGTTTTTTTCTACTGAGGTCCTCGATGCTGCAGAGTCCCCGAAGCTGGTGGTTCGCAACGCTGACGATCCTGGCAGCGATTATCCTCGCCGGCGCGTTCGCTGTAATAAAACTACGTGAAACGGCTGAGAACGGATCGTCCGAGGCGCTGTTGCCCAAGGGCGAGAAGATCGACTTTCTTGTGCCACAACCGATTGGCGCACCGTTCGAGACGCCTCCCAAAATCTCGAATATCCAGCTGGTGGATCTAGATCGGGACAGCTTGATGGACGTGATCGTCTGTGATTGCGAGTCCAACTTAGTGTCGTGGATACGCCAGGCGCCGTCGGGCGTCTTTACGGAAGAGGTACTGGCCGATCAGGTCGCGGCACCTGCCCACGTCCAGGCGTTGGACTTCGACGGCGACGGAGATATCGATTTATTAGTTGCTGTGCTGGGTGTACTGTTTCCTAGCAACGATCCGCTGGGCTCGGTATTGGTGTTGGAAAACGACGGCAAACAGGCTTTCAAAAGGCATGTGATCGTGGACCAGGTCGCCCGTGTTTCAGACGTGCGCGCAGCGGATTTGGACGGCGACGGCGATAACGATCTGGCGGTGGCTCAGTTTGGCTATGACGACGGAGAGACTCGCTGGATCGAGAATCTGGGTAACTGGAACTTCACCAGCCACATCCTGCAGAGCGTTTCCGGCGGAATACACTGTGAAATTGCGGACATGAATCAAGACGGGAAGCTGGATCTGGCCTTGCTGGTAAGTCAGGAGTGGGAGGAGATCTACGTTTTTGTCGGCGATGGCAAGGGAAATTTTCGAGAGCAACGAGTGCACTCAGCCGGGAACGCAGACTTTGGTTCAAGCGGGCTGTGGGCGCACGACTTTGACCAGGACGGCGATCAAGATCTGCTCTACTCGAACGGCGATGCGTTCGACTACCTGCCGCCTCATCCCTGGCCATGGCACGGCGTCCAGTGGCTGGAGAATACCGGCGACTTGCAATTTGAGGCCCACCGAATCGCCGCATTTGGGGGAGCCGTAGGCGTTCACCCGGCAGATGTCGATCACGACGGCGATCTCGATCTCTATGCGGTCAGCGCTTTCAACTCCTGGGAGCATCCGGCCTCGCAGAGCCTGATTTGGCTGGAAAACACCGGCGGCATGCAGTTCTTGCGGCACGACATCACGAACACACCCACTCACATCCAGGCGATCGACGTGGGGGATTTGGACGGTGACGGCGAGGAGGATCTGGTCACCGGCGGCATGCATGTCTCGGTGCCGTTTGATCGCGTGGAGCGAATCGTCCTTTGGAAAAACCAATGGCCTCAACGGCAGTTAGCAAACAATTGATCGGTCTGCGTTCATTGACACCGTCTGGACCAGATCGATAGAATTCCGAGTTCGGTCCGGCTGGCGGGCCTAATGAAGGTTCCTGCCGGGGGATTCTCGATTGAGAGCGACCTCGCCGGGCTCGGTTTAGGCACTCAATACACAACACGGAGCATGCGTACTATGGCGGGCGAAAACGTCCACGAGTTCACCGACTCGAATTTTTCCAGCGAGGTTCTCCAGTCAGCGGAGCCAGTGCTTGTCGATTTCTGGGCACCCTGGTGCGGTCCATGCCGGCAAATCGCACCCATGATCGATGAGCTCGCCGGAGAAAACGCCGGCTCGATCAAGATCGGCAAGATCAACATCGACGACAATCCGTCATCCCCTCAGCAGTACGGGGTCAGCAGCATCCCAACCTTAATGCTCTTCAAAGGCGGTGAGGTTGCCGAGCGATTCGTGGGGGTTCAGCCGAAGACACGACTTCAAGAAGCGCTCGACGCAGCCAAGGTCTGAGCGTTGAAGTTGCGGTTTTGGCTCAATTGGAACCCGAAGCGTAAGCGAGGGACACGCTAACACCCCTCGCTGACGCTTCGGGTTCCGAAAAGCCTGGCAAATTTATCACCCTCAGCCCGCCGGACAGCGAAGCGCCACTTCAAAGGTTCTTGAGCAAGGAAGTCGGGCTGGCTCGTCGCCGCCGTCTCACGAGGTCTCCAGCAACTGGAGTTTCGGGGAGATTTCGGAGAGCTTTTCTGCCATATAACGGGCAACTTGGCTGGTCGTCGGCATGCGCATGGCGTGGGCGAGGATGGTCCTGGATTCCTCGACCGTCAGGTGCCGGGCTAGTTCCTTGATCGAGGGTACAAAAGCCGGGCTCATGCTGAAGCTGCGCAGCCCCATACCGAACAGCAACATGAAGCTCTTCGTCTGACCGGCCATTTCACCGCAGAGCGTCACGGGAGTTCTCTCCTTGGCGCACGTCTTGATCACGGTGTCCAAGACCCGCAGCACTGCGGGAGCCAGCGGTTGGCAGAGATGGCTGACCTTCGGATTGTCCCGATCGGCGGCCATCAGGTACTGGACGAGGTCGTTGGAACCGATCGACACAAAGTCGACCAGCGGCAACATCATGTCGATGGCAACGGCTGCCGCAGGAACTTCCAACATCATGCCCAAGGGCACTTGAGCGAACGGTTTGCCCTCGTCGTGCAGGCTGCGGCAGATGCGGCGCGTGAGGCGTCGCAGTCGGCGAATCTCATCCACAGTGGTGATCATGGGGAACAGCAGCCGCACGCTGCCACCCAGCTGTGCGGCCTCCGCGGCGGCCCGCATGATGGCTCGTACTTGCGTGGCGAAAAACTCGGGGTGTTCGAATGAGAGGCGGATACTGCGCCAACCCAGAAACGGATTGGCTTCCTGGTGCCGGTGCCCCAAATAGGGAACCGTCTTGTCGCCTCCGATGTCGAGGGTGCGGATGGTGACCTGGTGGCCGGGACTGGTGTGAATGATCTCGCGGTAGGCCTCGAGTTGTTCGTCCTCATCGGGGATCGAGGGATGGGTCAGGTAGAGGTACTCGGTGCGAAACAGCCCCACACCGGCCGCACCCATGGCCTGGGCGGCCCGGGCGTCCGAGACGCCGTTGATGTTGGCGAGCAACTCGAGTTCCACGCCGTCAGCGGTCCGCGCGGGTTGGTCGCGGTTTTCAGCCAGCCGATCTTTGAGGTGGAAAAACTCGCGTTCTAGTTTGCGAAACGCCGCCAGGCTCTCGGTGTCCGGTTTGACAATCACATGGCCATCCCGGCCATCCACGATGATCTGGTCTCCCGTCTCCACCTGCCGCAGGATCCCCCGGACCCCTGACACTGCAGGGATACCACGGCTGCGGGCGATAATTGCCGCGTGGCTCGTCTGGCTACCCGCCTGGGTCACGAAGCCTCTCACATCGACATTACCCAAAGCCACCGCCTGGGAAGGCAGCAGCTCGTCGGCAACCACGATCAGCGGGCCGGTCAGCGCGTGAGAGTCCGGTTTCAGAACGTCGGTCAAGTGAGCGCTGATTCGCTCGATGACGTCACGCACGTCGTTGACGCGCTCCTTCAGGTAGGCATCGCGAGTACGCGCGAAGAGCGAGTTGTAGTGATTCAGCAAACGGTGCAGGGCAGCCGACGCGGAGAGGCGATCCGTGACGATCCAGCCCCGCATTTTTTCGGTGAAGTCGGCGTCGCGGAGGATCGCCTCGTGCACGGCGAAAATCGCCGACTCGTCACGACCGACCTGAGTTTCAACTTTGTTCTGGAGTGCTTTGAGATCGACCACCGCTTTCTCGCGGGCCGATTCGTAGGCCGCTAGCTCCGCGGTCACCTCGCTGCTTTCCAAACGCTGGGTGTCAGGATCCACGAAGATCTCGTGAATACAGTAAGCGGTCCCGACGGCGATCCCTGGGGAAACTGCGATTCCCTTGCGCATGGAGGAAAATGTAGCAACCGTTCGCCGGGTTGACAATTTGCGGAAGGTTGCTGTGCGGTCTGCGCGGCCAGCGGAGCCGGCGGATCGACCATCGTGTGGTTGTCGGCTCCTAGCAACCGGGCTACAATCGCAAGTTTGACTAACGCGTGTCCCAAGCACCGTTAAGCCTAAGCCCAACCAGCTCCAGTTTTCTTTTGGCGAGTCTCTACTTGCTGTCCATTGGCTACTCTTTCCACAGACTCGAGCGGAAACTTGACGCAGCCACAATCGATGATGCGACTACGCATGCTCGACCGGATTGTCTCGCTCGAGCCGGGAGCGCGGATCAGTGCGGAGAAACTTCTGCGCAGGGACGAGGAGTACCTGAAAGACCATTTTCCGCATTTTCCCGTGATGCCCGGCGTGCTGATGTTGGAGGCGTTGTTTCAAGCCGCGATGTGGCTGGTGCGCGTGACGGAGGATTTCGAGCACTCGATCGTTTGGCTCAAGGAAGTCAGAAATATCAAGTACGCCGGCTTCGTGGAGCCGGGCCAAGTGCTGCGAGTTTCAGGGGAGCTGAGCAAGTTCGAGGACAACATCGCTGTGGTCAAGTGTCACGGCTGTGTCGAGGACACGGTGGTGGTCAGCGGCCGCCTGTTCCTGCAGCTGCACAACATGGGCGATCAAAGCGACTCCGAAAGGCCGCGAGATTGGTTTACCGTCAACCAGCTGCGAACGGAGTTCGAGGGGCTCTGTGACGTCGACGCTCTGTCTGCGCCTACCTGAACCCGCACTCAAATCATCCTACCTCGTCGCTAATCCTCACTACGTAGTATTTATCGGAGACAAGACGAAATGCCCACGAAAGAAGAGGTTTTCGAGAAGGTCAAAGCGGCGTTGGTCGACGCTTTAGGCGTGGATGACGACGAGGTCGCTCCCGAAGCAACCATGGTTGGTGACCTGGGCGCCGAATCCATTGACTTTCTTGATATCGTCTTTCGTCTCGAGAAGTCGTTTGAGATCGAGATCCCCAGATCGGAGCTGTTCCCGGAGGACATTCTGACCAACGCCGAATATGTGCAGGACGGCAAGGTGACCGAGGCGGGCGTGGCGGAACTCAAGAAGCGGATGCCTTTCGCGGATCTGACGAAGTTTGAGGCAAATCCAGCCGTACAGGACTTCGGAAATCTACTCACCGTGAACGACCTCTGCCGGTACGTGGAAAGCAAAGTCGGGGCAGAGAGTTGATGCACTGGGACTGGTTGCCCCTCTTACTTGAGCGCGCGAGTTGGATCGAATGCGGTGGTTCTGGATCGATCGTTTCATTGAATTCGAACGGTGCCGCCGTGCGGTTGCCGTAAAGAACGTCAGCTTGGTCGAAGAGCAGATGGACGGCTATCTGCCCGGCATGGCCTATATGCCACCCAGCCTGATCATTGAAGGGCTTGCACAAGCGGGTGGATTGTTGGTCGGCGACTGCGGTCAATTTCGAGAGAAGATCGTGCTGGCAAAAGTTGCTCGCGCTGAGTTTCATTTTCTCGTTTCCGCCGGTGAGACGCTTCACTACACCGTGGAAATCGACGACATCCGTCCCGACGGAGCCATCTGTCAGGGCACCAGTCATCTACAGAATCGGCTCCAAGCACGCATGGAGTTGGTCTTTGCGATTCTCGATGACCGATTCTCCGACGACTTCTTCGCACCCGATTACTTAATACGCTGGCTGCGCTTGCTCCGGCTTTATGAAGTTGGCCGCGACGAGGACGGAAATCCGCTGGCCATCCCGCCCCACCTCCTCGAAGCCGAATGCCAGGTCGCTGGATCGAACAACTCCACCGGACGAGGATAATCGGTCATGAGACGCCGAGTCGTGGTGACAGGAATGGGCTGCGTGAATCCCATGGGCACGGACGTCGAAACAGTCTGGAACGGGCTCAAGGAGGGCCAGTCCGGTGTCGGCCGGACGACGATTTTCGACGCCAGCAGTTTTCCGACGCAGATCTCGGCGGAAGTCAAAGATTGGGATCCGTCAGTCATTGGCGAGCCGGTTGAATCGTGGCGAACCCGTGGCCGCCACTCGCAGTTTGCCGCCGGCGCAGCCCGCCAAGCTGTCGATTCTTCGGGAATCCTACAATCCGGCATCGACCCGCTGCGACTGGGAATCTACCTCGGAAGCGGAGAGGGCAACCAGGACTTCATCTCCTTTTCGCAAATGATGACGGCTGCCTTGGAGGGCGATCAGCTCGATCTGGCCAAGTTCACCAAGGCGGGACTGGAGATTCTCGACCCAATGGTGGAACTCGAGCAAGAACCCAACATGCCCGCGGGCCATCTGGCCGCCATGTTTGACGCCCGTGGCCCCAACATCAACTGCCTGACCGCTTGCGCGGCCAGTAGCCAGGCGATCGGCGAGGCCTCCGAGATGATTCGCCGCGGTGACGTCGACGCGATGATTTCCGGCGGCACACACAGCATGATTCACCCGTTCGGTGTCACCGGCTTCAACCTGCTCACGGCCCTCTCGACCAACAACGACGAGCCCACCAAGGCTTCCCGCCCCTTCGATCGGCTGAGGGACGGTTTCGTGCTCGGCGAAGGAGCGGCAATGATCGTGTTGGAGGAGCTCGAGCACGCCAAGCGTCGGGGTGCCTCGATCTACGGCGAGATCTGCGGCTACGGCTCAACCGCGGACGCCTACCGAATCACGGACATCCACCCGGAAGGACGTGGGGCGATCAGCTGCATGCGGATGGCGATCGAGGATGCCGGGCTCGACCCCACCGACATCCACTACGTGAACGCTCACGGTACCAGCACCACCGTTAACGACAAAGTCGAGTCACTCGCTTGCCGCGCCGTTTTTGGAGACGCGGCCACCAAGGTGCCGGTGTCCAGCACCAAGAGCATGATGGGGCATCTCATCGCGGCCGCCGGTGTCACCGAGTTGATTGTCTGCCTGATGGCGATTCGCGACCAAGTGTTGCCCCCGACGATCAACTACGAGCACCCCGATCCGGAGTGCGATCTGGACTACATTCCCAACGAAGCTCGACCGGCACGCTGTGACGTGGCGCTTAACAACAGCTTTGGTTTCGGCGGCCAGAACATCGCCCTCGTGGTCGGCCGTTACCAGTGAGGCGCTACGCGGTGTTACGGACCGATGCTCGGTGGCTGGTCCAACAGAAAGTCTCGGGGCGCTCGGGTTGTGTAGTAGGGATAGGCGTACCCGGCCGACGGTGGACCTGGAGGTCCGGAGGCCTGGAGGTAGCCGTGTGGCACGTGGCCGACATAGGCAGGTCGCGCACGACGCCCGAACTCGTTCAGGCCATTGGGGCCGGCAATTCCACTGCAGGCATCACAGCCGCCATCGGAGTCTCCACAGCTCGCACAGCCACCCGCATCGCCTCCGCGCGCCAACCGGCGGTCGCCGTGGCCCCGGTACGCGTAACCGCCACCACCGCCGCCGGCCAGTCCGCCGTGCTCATCTGCCGCCAAGCCACAGCTGCTACAGCCGCCGGCCCCGGCCAGGCCACAGCTCTCACATCCACCTCGCAGATTCTGTTGCTGACAGCCGACGCTGCCTAGGAGCGTGGCTACGGTTGCTACTAGGATCGCTGATCTCATTCTTTGGGTCTTCCTCTGCTAGGGCCATCGCACAGGTAAGCTCGAGTGCCGTCGGCACCCGGCTGCGGAGACAAAGCTGGCGAAAGCCGGCGGGACAGCACCCGCGGCAGCTCCCCCCCGCTTCAATGTTCATCGGCGGCAATACCGACAGAATTGAACAAATCGGCATGAACGGACATTCACAACGTTCGTCGCGAACGGTCGCTTGTGAATAATCCGCTTAACCCGACTTAGGACGTTGCCCCAAGACACTACATCGCGACATCTGTTGCGTTCTCTCCCCTGCAAGGAGGCTGTGCAGCTTTTAAGTTAGTGCGTGATTTCGTCTTTCCCCACTCTCCCCTCGGGGAGAGTCGGCCCGAAGGGCCGGAGAGGGGGAGTCCCTCGCCGGACGCTACGCGTCGGTTTCGCTGGGGAACCGTGGACTAACGCCCAGCGGCTGATTTGCAGCGTAGCCGAACTCGCCAGAGTTTGGCGGATTGCATGAAGTCGTAGGCCGGAACAAGCGGCAGGGAAGGTGGCGGCTTGTGGCATGAGGCGACGCCGCGCTGTTCCGGCGGCACCAAGTTCGATGCACTCCGTGTTGGTTGCCTAACCGGCGCGTGCCGGAACTGCGCGGCGGGGAAATCGTAGGCTGATGGAAGCTTCTTTTGCGCCGCTTGTTCCGGCCTACCCCTGCCCACCTCCAAGGCCAGAGGTTCCGAGGGTGACTGGCGAGAATATCGGCGACTTCTTATTTTACAGCGACCTACCGGCCCGTTTGGTACGCCGCCAGGAGCAGATATGCCCAGAACCCCAACACGCCGAGGATGCCCATCAAGAGAATCGGCCCAACTCGCGTCCCGGGAGCACTGCTGCTTGTGAAGAGCGCAATGCTGTTGCGAACCCGATCACGCGGATCCGGCAGGTCGCGGAGCGTCTTGAGCCCCAGGATCGTGTCTTCGTCTTGCTGCGCGATCCGGACGACCTCCACCTCGCTCCAGCCCCGATGGGTCCGCAAGAGCAACTTGTGACCGGTCTTTAACCGAATCGACTCCACCGCGACGGCGAACCCATCCGCCGATTGGTCGACCAGCCGGCCCGGTATCTCCCGCCTTCCGTTCCGAATCACGACCTTCGCTTCTTCGGAGGTCGCGCAGCGAAAACGGCTTCTGCGATCTTCTTTCATTTTGTCGGGTCTCCCCTACTAGACGGCGCTCGGACCCCGTTTCAGTCGCGTTAAAAGGGGGCAACCGCACATTCCACCTTAAAGCATAGGCCACTCGGTTAGCGCGGGGTTCCCCCTTTGCCGGCTTTTGCCGGTCGTGATATTTTTCACGATATGGTCGCCCAATCAGCCGTCATCGAACAGACAATCGCCACCTACGATCAGGCAACCGAGGCGAATCGGCAGACTTCCGCCCGGCAAGGCAACGTGGTCGTACTAGGTGCCGCGGAGGGCGAGGACGTGATGGTCACGGCCGATCTCCACGGCAACCGGCTAAACTTCGACCAACTGCTCCTGCTGGCGGACTTAGCGGGTCATCCCTCCCGTCACCTGGTAATGCAGGAGGTTTGCCACGGCGGCCCCGATTATCCGAGCAATCCGCAAGTTGGCAGCAAGCCGGCAGGTCTGCCGGGACACGCCTGCATGTCCCACCTGTTGCTGGAGGACGTTGCGCGGCTCAAGGTGGAGTTTCCTGACCGCTTCCACTTTCTGTTGTCCAACCACGAGTGGGCGGAGATGACGGATTTCCCGATCTCCAAGTCGAACAAATTGCTGAACTTGACCTTTCGGGGCGGGTTGCAGGAAATGTACGGGGACGAGACGGAGCGGGTACGGACGGCGTTGATGGGATTCCTGGCCAGTTGCCCGCTAGCCGTACGGGTGGCCGGCGGCATCTTCATCTGCCACAGCGTGCCGGAACGAGTGCGGGAATTGGGCTTTGACGAACAACTCTGGGAACGCCCGCTCACCGAGCAAGACTTTGCACCACACGGAGACATCTTTCGGCTCTTATGGGGCCGCGACTTCGGTCCGGCGAACGCCGCCGAGTTCGCGAAACAGGTGCAGGCGACAATGCTCATCCATGGGCACGAGCCCTGTGTCGCCGGCTACTGGGTCCCCAACAGCTGCCAGCTGATCCTCGATTGCTGTGGCCAAAACGCCAGCTATGTCGTGTTACCCACAGAACCTTGCCTGAGCCACCGCGAAGTGGTTGAACGGGTTCGAAGGCTGCACACCTAACCCTCGAGGTTTGGCCCGATGCCAGATCAGCCCGGCTCATGGCAACCCCGTTTCGGCCTCGGCTCCCTGCTGTTAGTTACATCGGTCTTCAGCGTCATGGGCGCCGCTGGGTACTACCTGGTGCGGGCACTGCAGCAAGGTCGAACGGCTCAGCTAGGCTTCATTCTGTTCACCATCGTCGTCCCGCCGCTGCTGTTGGTGATCGTCAGTCTCGCCGTCGCGATCGGTCGACGACGCGGCTCGTAGGCGCGTCGTCCCGGTTGATGTGGGACTATTGGCACGCCGTTTGCGTTTTCAACAAACCGCCCGCCAGCCGACTACGGGTGGTTCAGGGCGACCGTGTTGCGGGGCCGGAACTCAGCAGAGGCAAACTCGCGGCAGCTAAACGGCCGGTAAGACTTAGATTTCAGGTCAAATCCGGCGGTTAGGAACGGAGGAGAGCAACACCTTGGAGTTCCGAAGGTGTTGATGTCGCGGGCCAGAGGGCGAGTTGGGAAACGACGGCAAGAGAGTTTCCCGGCTCGCCCCTCTTTTTTTCGCTACGGCGGATCGAAACGGGTTGTAGCGAAACGATACAGTTCCGATCGCATCCCCGCGTGCTCGATTCACGGAAAAGATTTCTTTTTTGTTACTATTGAAAGTCGGGCTTGAGCCAACTGCAGCGAGTACTTTGGCGGTGCCTGCGCGATAGTAATGCAGCCGGTCTATCGGTCTCAGCACGGGAAGCGGCTGGCTGCTCAAGTTCCCCGCGGAAGCTTGGTGTCAGGGCTCGGCCAAACTCGCGGCGCGAACAAATGTTGGGAGATCCAGTCACTTTGAACCGACCAGCCAAACTTCCAGTAATCGTGTTGGCTTTATTGCCATTCGCGGTCCCGGCAACCGTCGCGGGGGCTAGCGCCAAGCGGCCCAACGACTACGGGATTCCACAGGTCAAGCGGATCAACGCGGAGATTCGCCAACTCTGGACCGAGTACCAGCTGAAGCCATCGGTGACGTGTGAGGACGACCAATGGTGTCGCCGCGTCTACCTGGACATCCTGGGACGCATTCCCACGGTCGCGGAGCTGCAGCGATTTACTGCCAGTCGTGGTTCCTCGAAGCGCGTTGAGCTCGTCGATCGACTGCTGAACGACCCGGCACACGCCGCAGACTACGCCAGGAACTGGATGACCATTTGGACCAACATCTTGATTGGCCGCAGCGGTGGCAGCGAGCGCAACTCGCTCACAAGTCGCGCGGGCATGCAGCAGTACTTGCGTGACTCCTTTGCGGTGAACAAAGGCTACGATCAGCTGGTCTACGAGTTGGTGACCGCGACCGGTTCAAACGCACCGGACACTGAGGGATTCAATGGGGCGGTCAACTTTCTGACGATGAAGGTGAACGAGGAGAACGCCACCTTAGCCACTGCGGCGACTGCGCGAGTTTTCCTGGGCCTTCAGGTACAGTGCACCCAATGCCACAACCACCCTTTTAATTCGTGGAAGCAGCAGAAGTTCTGGGAGCTGAACGCGTTCTTTCGCCAGACACGGGCCTTGCGGCGGTTCGAGGCAGGAACGCGAAGCGTGGTCTCCGCGGAGCTTGTCAACGAGGACTTTTTGGGCCAGGAGAGCAATCCCGACCCAGACCGGGCCGCCATCTTCTACGAGTTGCGAAACGGCCTGCTCCGAGTCGCCTATCCGGTTTTTGTCGACGGCACGGAGATTGACCAGAGTGGACACGTCCAACAGTCGAATCGGCGCGAGCAGCTGGGCCGGCTCGTGTTGAAGTCTGAGTACCTCGATCGGATGTTGATCAATCGATATTGGGCCCATTTCTTGGGCTACGGGTTTACCAAGCCGATCGACGATATGGGGCCACACAACATCCCCAGCCACCCGGCGCTGCTGGACTATCTGGCTCAAGAGATACGCCGGCAGGAATACAATCTCAAGGAGCTCATTCGGTGGATTGCGCTGAGCGAACCGTACTCACTTTCCAGCCGTATGACTCGGCAGAACGAGCGTGACGATCCAACGCTTGGGGAAGCACCGAAATTCAGCCACTTCTATTTGCGGCAGATGAGACCGGAAGAGCTATATGAGTCTCTCCTAGTAGCGACACGGGCTGGGCAATCTCGGGGTGATTACGAGTCGCAGGAACGTGCCAAGGCAAACTGGTTAAGCCAGTTCATCACCGCCTCGGGGAATGACGAAGGGGATGAGACAACGACTTTCAACGGCACGATTCCCCAGGCGTTGATGATGTTCAACGGCCGTCTGATCAAGAGCGCGACGAGCGGGGAACCGGATGGTTTTCTCGGGCAGGTGGCGCACAGCTCAGGGAGTTTCGGGGACGCCGTGCAGCGGTTGTTTCTGGCCGGCCTCAGCCGGCAGCCCACGCGCGAAGAGCTCGGGATGGCCAATCAGCTGGTATTGTCGAGGGCCCGAGGTTCGTATCCTCGTCGCCGCGGCGGCGCAGCGACCGCTCCCAACCTAGCGGCACTGCAGGACCTGTGGTGGGCGATTCTCAACAGCAACGAGTTTATTTTGAATCACTGAGCTTTTCGCGGCATTGGCCGACAGGGACCTGGGAGACGAGCGGATGAGCAAAGTAGCAGCGACACGCCGGCATTTCCTGCAACACTTAGCCGAGTCGGCTGTGTTGGTCGGCCCGGCACTGACGTTGGGTCGGAGCATCCAGGCCCAGGCCAGCGAGCTAAAAAAGGGCCGCAAAGCCGCGATCTTGTTGTGGATGAGTGGCGGCCCATCGACGATCGACCTTTGGGATCTCAAGCCGGGCGCGGCGACAGGCGGTCCGTTTCAGCCGATTTCGACCAGTGGCGATGTGCAAATCTCCGAACACCTGCCGCTGACCGCTCAGCAGATGCACCACTTGGCGATTGTCCGCTCGATGAGCACACGCGAAGCGGACCATGGCCGGGGCCGCTACTACATGCACACTGGGTTCGTTCCCAATCCACGCGAGGATCATCCCAGCTACGGTGCGGTCGTCTCACACGAACTGGTGGATCAGCGCCCCGAACTGGAAATACCTCCCTTTGTGACGATTGGAGGGGATAGCATCGGGCCCGGGTTCCTGGGCATGGCGTGGGCGCCCTTCAGGGTGGACAGCAACGGGCAAGTTCGCAACCTGCAGATGTCACTGGACCAGCGGCGTCTGCACGACCGCATGTCGGCGCTGAGGGTGATCGAATCGAGTTTTGTCCGCCAGCGGCGGGGCATCGCCGCCTCGGATCATCGACAGATCCTCGGCAAGACACTCAATCTCATGACCAGCTCGCAGATGAACGCCTTTCGGGTACGTGAAGAACCGCCACCGATGCTGGAGCGATATGGGGACAACGCGTTCGGCCGCGGCTGTCTGATGGCGCGGCGTTTGGTCGAAGTCGGTGTTCCTTTTGTGGAAGTCGACCTGGGCGGATGGGATAATCACTCCAATATCTTCCCAACACTTGTCGACCAACGGCTGCCTGTGCTGGACCGTGCCTTCAGCGCGCTGATGCAGGACCTGGAACAACGCGGAATGCTGGAAGACACAGCGGTTCTTTGGATGGGCGAGTTCGGAAGGACTCCTCGTATCAACGGAGGGGCCGCCGGGATCACTGGGCGAGAGCCTGGAGCGTCGTGTTGGGCGGAGCCGGGCTGAAGGGCGGCATCGCGGTCGGGGAGACCGATCGAGATGGGACCGCCGTGGAGTCGGAGCCCTACACATCACAAGACGTCATGGCGACACTCTGCAGGGCACTGGGAATCTCGTTGGAGACGACCTTCACGACGCGAAGTGGGCGTCCGATGAAGATCGCCAATTCCGGCAAGGTGATCAACGAGGTTATTGTTTAGTTTGGCGGTACAGCGGGGGAACTCGCCGGTTGCCCGGCGAGCGAACAAACTTGGTTTTGTTTCCCAGATGGAACAGGAAGGCATGAAATCCGTCTCTGCGACCGAGTCCATCGGTTACGATCCGGCGAGTCTGGTCGAGCGGCATCAGGCTGGCGTGTGGCGATACCTGCGCGCGCTGGGTTGCGAATCGTCGTTAGCGGAGGATTTGACCCAAGACACGTTTTTGGCCGTCCTCCGCCAGCCTTTCGACGACTTCAACCCGGCCGCGACAGCCGCCTACCTGAGGCGGACAGCCCGCAATCTGTACGTCAACTCTCACCGTCGCGCCGGGAAGGTGCTGGTGGTGGAAGATGTGGAGCAAGTTGATCGGAGCTGGACGGAATGGGCGGGTGATGACAACGGCGAGGCGCTGCTTGAGGCGCTCAGAGACTGTATTGGAAATCTCAGTGAACGAGCGCGTCTCGCCTTGGAATTGAGATTTCGTGATCGGGAGTCGCGGGCCAACATTGCCGACCGATTGTGTATCACAGAGAACGGCGCAAAGAACTTAATGCAACGAGCCAAGAAGAAGCTGCGAGCATGCATCGAGGGGAAGCTGAATTGAGTGAAGCGCCGCAAGACCCGATTTTGGACTCGTGCTTGGAGGAGATCCTGGGAGGACAGCATCCCCCGGACCTGCGGTCGCAGATCCTCCGCGCTTACCGTGAACACAGCGACCGCCGCGCCCCATCGGTATCGCCGGCCGACCCACAACCACCTCCTGTGGTTGTCACAGCCGCTGTCCGCGGGGCCGCTGCCAACCGCACGAGGTCGCGGTGGTCGGTGGGGATCTCGACCGTCATCGCGGCGGGCATTGTGTTGGGCGGCACACTGTTGGGCTTGGTGGCTTTGCGACTGAGCGAGCCCCGGCCAGCTGGCTCGACTGAGTCGGCGGAGCGGCCCCAGGAGCGGCCGCCGGCCGAGGTCGGTGATCCGCCGGCACTCGTCGTCGATCAGCCCCAGCACGACCACATTGCGCCGGCCTTGGCGCCCAATTTTGGCTCGCCACCCGCTGATTCCGTCGGTGCATGGGACGAGCTGGCCGGTCGCCCTGATGTGACGCCGTTGGCCTTCGAGCGCATTGTCGGCTTGATTGATGAGCGGATTCGGGCTGGCTGGCGCGAGCATGGCATTCAGCCGGCCAGCGGCCTGCCGGACGAGGAGTGGTGCCGTCAGCTCTACAACCGGTTGCTAGGTCGTTTGCCAACTGAACGTGAACTCGGCGCTTTCCTCGGAGACCCACGGCGCGAAAGCCTGGTCCGCCAGCTTTGCCTAGGTTCTGAGTTCCGGCAGTTCGCTCGGCATTGGGCAGGACTATGGACTGACGTGCTCGAGGTAGGCCGGGAGCAGCGAGAGCCACTGCAGGCGTTCATCCAGCAACAGTTACTTGCCGGCGGTTCGCTGGCTGAACTTGCGGCGGCGCTGTTGACCGGAAGTCGACAGTCGGATCCTTCCGGCGATCCAGCTGCTGTCCACTACCGCCTGGCCCACCGCGGCCCTCGGACCGTGGCGCTCACCGCGCACAGCGGCCGCCTCTTCCTGGGAGGCAAGTTGCGATGCGCCCAATGCCATGACCACCCCGCAGATTCTCAGCTGACTCAGCGCGAGTTCTGGGAAACCAACGCGTTCTTCCGCAGCCTAGCCCGAAATCGGTCTGCAAGTTCCGCCGACGCCGACGCGGTCTTTTTCGAGACCCCGGAAGGTGAAATGAAAGCTGCGTATCCCGCACTGTTCGGCCTTCCCTGGCGCTCTGCCGAAGCCTAACAGGCGCTTCCGGCTGGGGAGTGAATCCGAACGGCGCCTCGCTGCAAGAGTCCGTGGCGCACCAGCTGCAGGCCAGCGATCGCTTTCGCAAAGCCATGGTCAACC
>CBDCWT010000017.1:0-70386 GCA_965223305.1 Pirellulaceae bacterium
GTGCTACCCGATCGCCTGTCAAACCTAGTTAAGCAGAAACTGTGTGACTTGGCTGGCCGTGGGTTCGTTTGGCGCCCAATGTTAATTGGTGGAAAGATGAGCGAGGATGAGTTGGAAGATCTGAAGAAGCAAATACACGAGATGCATAACTCGCTTGGACTCGGAGCTGATCGCGAAGACAAGCATGAGCCGATGTAGGTTTACGATTAGACATGCAACCGTAGGTAGGCACGTTTGTAGGTGTCCTGGGGCGAGCTCAGAGCCAACAACTGACATTGCCACGGCAGTTGTGTAAAACGGGCAAGACCTGAATCCCGACCACGCTCCAACTGCGGCTCAGACCGCGGGCCGACGGGTGTTGGTTACGTCGCCGCGTATTGGCCCGCGGAATTCGTGACGAGTGTTGGTTCAGGGGTTCTTGGTACACGGTGTCCGTTGACCTTCACGGCGGTCATGGACGACCGCCGCAAAAGATGGCCGCGGTGCCTGGACGGCATCCGTGTAGCGAGCCCGGACGGCGAGCGTAGCGGATCCACCGGAGGCTTTGCCGTAGGTGGACCCAGCGGCCCGCGGCCGGCGCACAGCGCAGGGCCAGGAAGCGGAACCGAAGGTACTCCGCTGGCGTCAGCAGCTGCGTCACGAAGCAACTGGACGTGCGTTGGGCGACAGGCAGCGGTGGCCCGTAGCGTCGAGCGAGCGGAACATGGTGGGCGGTTGCCCATTGCTGGAGGCTCTTGCATGTTGGTCAACGTTGCCACGGAGACGACCAGCGAGCGAATGCGTCCGGCCGCCAGGGCAGGATGCCCGCGGAGAGAATGTACGAGGGCAGGATGCCCGAGTATCCGCTTTTTTGAGGCCGCGAGCGACCGCGCGGCGAGCTTGCGAGCCAAGCCGGGAGCGGTGGAATGAAGAGCCCGGGTAGGGGCAGCGGCGCAGCGCAGGGAGCGATGAAACGCACTTCGGCGTCATCGGCTCAACAGATCTTCCGCGCCAGCCATGTTTCCGCGCGAATTGGCAAGCTGTTACGGACCGAATTGCGGTCGTAGTTTTTGCCGAATTATGGGTGTAGAGATATTGGGGCTTAGACGGGCAGGTTTGCCGAATTAGTGCGAATTCTGGAGGAGGCGACCGAGGCGGTGCCGATGTGACGGGTCGAACGGATTCGCCGTCAGTGGTGTGGATTGAGGGTGCGATCGCTCGCCTCGAACGATCGCAGCCGGGAATCAGCAGACCGTTGACCGATTCAGCCGGCCTGCCGGTTTTGGTGTTGTCGGAGCCATTGCTCGAGCCGGTCGACGGCGGGGAGGAAGTCCCAGCCGAGCGCGATCAATAAGTCAATATTGTTCCAGTTGCGTCCGCAGCAGAAGCAGTGTGCCAGGTTGTTGCGGGGATTAACCGTGGCTCGCAGCTCGTGGCAAGCTGGACAGAGGAAGCGGAGGTAGCCTTCGATCTCTTTGGAGATCGGGCCGTGATCGCCGAGCCGCAGAATCGTCACTTTCATCGGCAAGTCGTTGCGGATTGCCCGCAGGAGTTCGCGTGTAATCATCTCGGATCTTCTTTGTGGTGAAGGTATCGGGTGCATCAGAAGTCGGTGAGGTCGACTTCTTTTTGCCAGTGCGGTTGCAGGAGGACGCGGTTGACCAGATCGATGTCGATCGTTCTCCCGGCGGCCGCTCGGACCGCTTCGAGCATGGGCGGACAGACACAGGTTTCGGCATCTTCGTAAGACACCGTCGGCCGAACGGATGATGAGTTCGGTGGCGGCTTCGGTGAACGTGTTGTGAGCCAGTCCGATCCGCTCGAGTTCGCGATGGATAAAGTCCTTCATACTGTCGTCAGTCAGGCGTTTGGTGATGACCGAATAGGTCACGCGGCTCTTGATGTCCTGATTCACGGCCAGGTCCGATTGGTGAGCAGGACTGGCTGTCCGATCAGGATCAGGTTGTGGTTCTTGGGAAAGTCCTCGAGCAACAGGCGGAGCTTCCGCAGGTTGTCCATGTCCATTAGGTGAGCGTCGTCGATGATCGTGACCAGCATCTTGCCGGTGTGATTGAGATTGAACGCCTGTTCGATCAGCCGACGCTCGCACTTGAAGGCGGAGCTCTCGAACTCGATGCGAAACGCTTCGCAGAGAATCTTGACGGTGTTGGTATACGTGTGCAGCGTTCTCGCGACCGTGGCGACGAGATGTTGTTTCTCGGGAAGCTGTTTGAGCGCTTCCTTGATGACGGACTTGCCGGTTCCAGGCCGGCCGATGACGAGGCAGAGTCCGCCTTGTTGACAATGAACTTTGAGCGTTTCGTAGACGTCCTGTTGGTGACGAAGCAGCTCGATGTCGCGGAGCGCGAAGGGATTGTTGGTCAGGCCGAAATAAGCACGGATCATGGCCAGTGGTACCTCATAAGAGATCAAGATGGTGGTGTCCGATAGATCGCTTTCGCAGGACGTCAGGAAGACCGTTCTCTGCGAGCGAGACCATTTGCGACGGGGTCCAGAAGTCTCGCCTGTCCCAGTCGCCGTCCCTTGTCGTAGACGACGACGGTGCCTTGTCGAGAACGTTCGTAGCGTAGTTCAATCTTCCTGCCGCGCAGGTCGACTGGCGTTTCGTAGCGGTTCCCTTGAAAACTGAACGTGTTGTCCTTTTTGACCGTGCGAACCGCCTCGGCATAGAACAGTTCGTCGGTGTCCTCGGACGGGGCAAGGAAACGGATGCGGGACAGGTCCATGCCGAATCGGTCGATTGGCTTCATGCCGAGTGTCGAATGCAGGGCGGCGTTGTATTCGTGTTCGACCCAATGCGTGAACTGTTTGTTGAGTTGCTCGAGGGACGAGAGGTCGAGCTTCCGCACGAGGAATTGGTCGCGAACTCGGCGAAAGAACCGTTCGATCTTTCCTTTCGCAGCGGCATCTCGAACAGCCGTATGCCGAAGAATACAGCCCACGCGAGCACACACGAGTGTGATTTCCTGACAACAGTAGATGGAGCCGTTATCGACCAGCAACTGCTCCGGGACGCCTCGTTTGTAGAACGCAGCACGGAGTGCTTGGACCATCGCCTCGGCGTTTTCGTCGAAGAAGAATTCTCCATGACACAACACACGGCTGGCGTCGTCGATGAAGGTGATCAGTTTGACTTGCCGCCGCTGCATGTGCGGGCCGAACATGGTGTCGGCCTGCCACAGCTGGTTGGCGTATTGCATGCTGAAGGCGAGTCGGCGTTTGTTGCCGCCGACGTCTTCTTTGAGTAACTCGTACTCGCGTACGAAGCGGCAGAAGGTCGTGAGTGCGATTTGATCGGCCCGCAAGAGTCCTTTCTCGATGCAGAAGCGGTAGATGGCGGACTTGTTGATCCGCCTTCTGATGGAAGTGGGGTAAGGCGGCGTTGATCGCTTCGAGGACTTCCTCGGGCGTCACCTTGCGTGGCTGTCCTTTGTCGGCCCGGGCATGGCTATTCATCGCGGTGACACCGTGGTTCTTGTAGCGGTAGTACCAGGTCTCGATGGTCCGCCACGTGAAACGGTGTGGCTCCCCCTCTTCATCGAGAAACGTCATCTTCGCGACGTTTTGGGTTCTCTCGCGTTGCGTTTTGCCCTCGGCGACATCAATTGCTCCGAGCACTTTCATCTTTAGGTAGACGGAGGGTCGCTTCACGTTTGGCTCCTTTCTAAACGTGGTTGGAACATGTTGGAGGGTGAGTCTATGCGAGCGGCGCCAGTGCGTCGTCGTCGTATTGCGTTGTTGGCCCTCCACGCTCCACCGGCGAGTGGCCAGTGCGCTGGCAATTCGGTCGAGCGGCTTGCAAATAGAGTGGCAACGGCCGGTGGCGAAGGCGGTGACGAGCTGGACGGCGCTGTCAGCGAGGTGCTAACCGCCGACTAATGTGAGAACCGAATCAGCGTGTCACACAAAGAAGGCTTGCAGTGTGACCTGGAAGGCGGCAATGGGACCCAGAGGATGCTGGCTAAAGGCCGCTTCAAGATGAGCGAGGGTGAGTTGTGCCGGTTGCCCCGACGCGATCTGCGGCGGTTTGCATAAGGTGCCCAGCGCGGTGCGGATTGCGCTTTGGGCTCGCTGAAATCGCCTCCAGATGCGGTACGGCGCCGAATCGCTCAGTCTGCTTTCGAGGCTTCGGAAAGCTTGTCGTTGATTACCAGTGAGGGCGGCTTGCTGGAGAAACTCCCACAAGCTGTCGGCGTTCAGGAAGAGTCGTTTGATTTTATCGGCCGTCCAAACGCTGAAGGTTCGTCCGCAGCCGGCGGAACGCGTCCGATTGTTGCAGAAGACACGCTGGGCGCGGATTGTTTTCCCGCGCAGATGCATGGGGTCATAGCCTCGCAAGAAGCCGTGGCGGATCAGGTATCCACTTTGTTTGCAATGCGGACACGCCGTGACTTTCGGCTTGGCGAGCTGGGCATCGACTTCCTCTTGCGAACTGCAAATCCTCCGACACACGATTCCTTACCACCCCATGACGCCCCGAACGAAACGCGAGCAATTATACGCTGCTGACACACCGTTCAGAAATCACGACAACCGTCACATGACCTATCGGAGGCGGGGTACGATGTCGTTGACAAAAGAGGCGGGATGCGAGGTGCCGGGGCGGGCGGCGAGGTGCCGGAGTTTGCCGAGTTAACGGTGTAACCAACAGATCCAACTACAACCACAACTCTGCAAGCAAAAGCCCCAAAGTACGATCACAGCGGCGTACGTAACACGCAAAGTGCACATCGACGCGCATTCGAAACCCCTTGCATGCTAGGTCGAAACGCGGTTGCACTCGAAAACCGCCTTAGGGTGAACAGTAGCGCCCGTTGGTACGATCCGGAGGTAGGGCGGTGGTTGAGTGAAGATCCGATCGGGTTTGAAGCGGGTGATGCGAATCTGTATCGGTATGTAGGGAACGAGAATACGGGGGCGGTAGATCCGAGTGGACAGGTTGGTCGAGGCGACATCGCGCAGCCGCTGCCATTGCTGAGACCGAAACCCTCTCCCAAACCACAACGTCCGAGCGTGGTACGGATTGGACTCGTGCCATGGCAGTGCGTGTGTCCCAAGCAGGCGGAAGTTACCGCCGAAGAGCCTATGATAAGCGATGAGGGAGTTGGACACGACGGAATTTACAACGTGGGTCCAGAAGACATTACGATCACGAACGTTGGCCCAGTTCCAGTAATTGGTGGCCCTCGCAATACACCTCCGCCTGGAAGTGGTGGGTTCTGGGATTCTTTGCATGCCAGTTGGCAAAGCGTCCAACACACCTACACAAGTCTAATGTTAAGTAATTGGTATGGCATGGATGAGTTAGGCGACAAGTACATGGACATGGCGTACCATCATAGTCCGATCGGTCAAGTGGAGGATGCGCCTTCCTGGGTTTCAGTTGGAACGAAGGGCAGTTTTGCCCTTGCCACCGGCGCGACTGCTGCAGCTGCGTTAGTATTAGTTGTCCAAGGAGCAACAGGATCCACAATGTCGGTGACGGTTGTCTCGAACGGCGGTCGAACGACCATTCCTCACGTTGGATGGCAAGTTGGTGGACAGTGGTACCATGCAACTGGGTGGGGCAATGGGTACTTCCAGTCGTTCGCATGGCAGACTGCGGCGCGGATGGGGGCTGGCGGCTGGTGGAATACGCTTTCGGGTATCCCCATTAGGAACCCCGCAGCAGCCGCGGGATTCACCGGGTACACGTACAACTGCGTCACTGGAGCAGCGAGGGCAATTTGGAATGGATGGACGGCACCATTGATAGTTGGAGGTGGTATCGTTGGCACTGTTGGTCTACACGAATCTGAGCAGGAGAACTAATGCGTCCGGCTGCCTACGAGTGTCCCAGCAACCAGACCACGATGATCTGGGATGCGATACAGAACTGTGGTCATTTCATCCTGCTTTTTCAGACGGATCCCAGGGCGAAAGACGTGGCGGCCGACGTACTCGGTCCAGCGATGTGGCAAGACGAACTACTGCTGGAAGACTACGGAGGAGTGGTGGTGTCAAGGGATAATGCTGCCTTTGTGTGGATTTCAGTTCGGCGGGAACCGAGGATTTTACCACAGCTAACGCCCGGCTGCTTCGAGCTGTCGTTTAGCCTCATTCCACCGAAGAAGGTACTTCGTTCGCGAGTAGAAAAACAGCTGCTTGAGGATGTTCGGAGGGTGGTACATGAACAAGGCCTTGAGGAAACCTAACGGCGATGCATGTTGGAGCAGTGGTCAACACTGTTGCCTTGCTTAGAACGACGGACACGACGATGGAAGTCTCAATGCAATCACTAACTGTTCGGACTACGTTGGAGTAGTGACCGGCTCAGTCGTCGGCCCGATCCTTGGCGCGTCGCACGCAGCAACGCCGTGATGAGATGTCACCCCTGTCGAATCGACGTAACTGAAAAGCAGTGCTTTCACGACGGCGGAACTCGATGTCTTTCGGGATGCCAGCCGGACGCTAGGCTAGCAATGCAGTTAGGAGTTCGCCGAGACCGCCACCGAGTTGACTTAGTCGAAGGCAAAACTCACGGCCGCGGGCCGACGGGTGTTGGTTTACATCGCCGCTTATTGGCCCGCGGAACTCGTGACGCGTTTCGGTTCAGGGCACCAGGTACACGGCGTCCATTGACTCTCAAGGCGGTCATGGCCGACCGCCGGGAAGATGGCCGCGGTGCCTGGATGGCATCCGCGTAGCGAGCCAGGAAGGCGAGCGAAGCGGATCCACCGGAGGCTTTGCCGTAGGTGGACCCAGCGGCCCGCGGACGCCGCATAGCGCAGGGCCAGGAAGCGGAACCGAAGGTGACCGCTTCGCGACAGAAAATAACGTCACAAGGCGACGGAACGTCCGTGGTGAGATAGGTAGCGGTGACCCGGAGCGTCGAGCGAGCGGAACATGGTGGGCATTGTCCTGGGTGGAAGGTGCTGCACGTCGATCAGCATTCCTACGGTTCTGTCAAGCGAGCGAATGCGTCCGGCCGCCAGGGCAGGATGCCCGCGGAGAGGATGTACGAGGGCAGGATGCCCGAGTACCTGCTTTTTGAGGCCACGAGCGACCGCGCGGCGAGCCTTGCGAGCCAAGCCGGGAGCGGGACAACGAGAGCCCGTGTAGGGGCAGCGGCGCAGCGCAGGGAGCGATGAAACGTAACACACGGTCATCGCCATAAGAGACTTCCGCGCCAATCATGCTTCCGTGCAAGTCGACGAGCGACCAAGCGTAGTCCGATGCGCTTCCCATGTTGCACCACGCGGGCAGCAATGCGTGTTCGCAACCGATGACGTCTCTGTGTTTGCCGAGAGCGCGTGTATCTGTGCGTTTAACACTCGAGTGGTGGAGTGTCGCCTTCGCTGGAGCCGGTCGTCGGTCGCTCACCTGTCTGAGCGAAGCGAGTCTGGCGAGCGACGAACGGCGGAAGCGGAGGTGGCACGTCGCCTTTGCGGGTGAGGTCTGAGGGAGCGGACGTACGGGGCAGAACCAAATCGGCGTTGTGCATGCAAGCCGAGCGACGGCGCGCTTCCTCGGCACGAGGAACGCGTCCGACGCGATCGTGAACTCGTCGGGCAAAAAAGTGCGAGGAGGGGTTGACAGCGGCGGCGATTTGTCGCGTCCTTAAGGAGGTGGATTGTGTTTCACGTTTTGCAGCAGTATTTGGCGCTGTTAGTGGACCCGGCTTGCACCGCAAACCTGAAGGACACGCAAATGGCCGAAGCCAAGTTTTGCTCGACACAACGGAAATTTACCATGCTACGCAGCTTTTCAAGACGGGCTCCTCTTAACAGCAAGTTCGAGCATGCGTTAGACCAGTTCGAGCATGGAACGTGAAAGTTCTAGCCCCCCATTGAGCCCCCAACGAGCCCCCATTGAGCCCCGTGTGCGCGGGCAAAAAAACGTCGCAAGCTGAAGGGGGCACGTGAGTAGCGTCAAAAGGCGTGAAGTTTGGCGCCAGAAGGTGTAATGCCCCCCTAAAAAAAGGCCCCTTCTGACGGGCCAAGTTGGCCCGTGTTTCTCCCTTGATATCGCCACGTCGGCGGTACTTTTTTTGCAAACGCTTGGTGTTTCACTGCGCTAGCGGTACGCGTCGAGCCCAGTCTTGAAAGGAGTTTTGTCATGGCACGCAGGAAAAATTCCAAGAAATCGAGAACGTCGAACCACACCACCGCAGAAGATGACAAATGCGGACAAAACGGAGGCTAAGACGATCCCGATCTTCGAAACGAGTGGTCGTTGGCTCATCCCAACCGAGCCAATGATGAGTGCCAAAGAGACACCAGTAGAAGCGTAGAACAACGAAGTCATGACAGGAGACGATCGAGAGGCCACGTCTTGGATAGTGGATGCGCCGTACCGCGACTGATCCTCGACGAGAGCGAGGCAGTTGAAAGCAACCGCAGGTAGCGTTGCACCAACAATCCAAATGAACAAAGATAACCGCCTGCGACTCGGTGAGTGGCCAGAACTATTACTCGCTCTGCTGGGCTGATATGGGTTCGCCCTGACTTCTCACTTCTACCCGCTTGGGAATGGCGTGATGGCTACCGACTCAATTCCACCAGCACAACAGTACGAACTTCGCCAAAAAACCACCAAACGCGCCACCCGGTCTCGCACTAGACAAGCAGCTAAAGAACAAAGTGAAACTAACCACGCAACATCTGTTCACCTGCTGGTTTTAACGCGCCCATCCGTGGCTGAAATCAAAGCGCCCCCCCAAGCGCCCCCCCGACAGAAAAAGGCTGGATGGAGCTCGAAGCCAGGCTCGGCCAGCTGTACGCAAAACTGGCACCGGCCGCGCGGACCAAGGCGATAATGCGCGCCTTGATCTCGTTTAGGTTCAAAGTTCGAGTCGTTGAGGGGGCGCTGAGTTTCGACGACCAGAATTCCAGATGCACACAATTGTGCGGGGAATTTGACTACTTCGATACAACTGCTTCGGTTCAACGAAAGATGCCCCCGCCGGATGCATCCCCGCGAGGGCTTAGAGCGAGCCTTTCGGCTTACTGGAACTGGTTCATTCCACGATCCAGTAGCTGGAGGGTTTTTTCATGGTGTGTCCGCCGATGCCTTGTTTCGCAAACAAACACGCTCTTGGTATATCAGCCTCGAAGGCGGCAATACAACCTGGGCCGCAACAAACGCCTGGCGTTCAAACGCTTCTACGAATTAATGAGCAGCCAGAGCCGCCAGCAAGCCGGTCGGCACTGTGTTCTCCTCATTCTCGATGCTTTTCTGGAGTAAACGAAACAACACCGCAGGCTTAGGACGTACGAGGCATACAAACTGGCACTCTAGCTCTTTCTCGACCACAGCGGCCGAGAGTCATGAGAAGGATCCGTGCTCGGAGAAAGCTCTTTAAGATGAACACCAAACCAAACTGGCTGAAGACAACTCGTGGCCAACGATGCTCAATGGTGCTCTTGTTGGCCGGGGCTCTCTTCAACGGCGTGTCAGGCTACGCTGAGGAACGTCCGAACATTCTCTTCCTGTTCACCGACGACCAGCCGCAGAGTTGCCTGGGCTGTATGGGAAATCAACACATTCAAACTCCCAACCTCGATCAGCTTGCTGCCGAGGGCGTGTTGTTCACCGAGGCGTTCGTCACGACTGCCATCTGTTGTTCCAACCGGACCTGCATTCTGACGGGGCAATACATGCGCCGGCACGGGATCCGCGACTTTCGCACGCCATTGACTGATGCAGCGTTCGCCCAGTCCTATCCGTCACTGTTGAAAGGAGCCGGCTATCGAACTGGCTACTTGGGGAAGTTTGCTGTGGGAACGGCAAGTCCCCAAGTTCGTGCAGCATTCGACCTCTGGTACGGCTTTCCACAACGGATAGACTTTCGTCAGCAGGTCGACGGCGAAGCGCGTTACTTAACGGATGTCATGACGGAGAAGGCAGTGGAGTTTCTGCGAACCACCAAATCAGATCAGCCCTTCTGCTTGACGGTGGCGTTCAAGGAACCACATGGGCCCTGGAATTATTTCGACCCCGATGTCCCGAACGTTTACGACAATTCAGAGATCCCGCCGACGACGACATTCTCGCGAGAGGATTACGACGTTCAACCCCGCTTTCTTCGTGACTCGCTGAACGGTGACAACAGCCTACGGTGGCTCAACGATCGCCCACAATACAATCAGTACCTGCGCACCTTCTATCGCTTGATTACGCGTGCCGATCTGGCGGTCGGTCAGATTCTAAGAGAACTCCGCCGCCTCGATCTACACGACAACACGGTTGTGATTTTTTCCTCGGATCATGGCAGCCTGCTGGGCGCCCACGGGCTCAGCGGCAAGTGGATCATGTATGAAGACTCGATCCGCGTCCCGCTTATCGTGTACGACCCTCGTCATCCCCGGCGGCCGGAACTGGGGCAGTGCAAAGAAATGGTGCTCAGCATCGACTTGGCTCCCACAATCCTCGATCTGGCGGACATCGAGATTCCTTCATCGATGCAGGGAAGAAGCCTGATGCCGCTGATTCGAGGGGAAGCGAACCAATGGCGTTCGAGTTGGTATTACGAACATGTCTACAACACCAACCCGCCACGCTCTCCCATTGTCAAAACCGAAGGCGTACGAACGAAGCGGTGGAAATACGTGCGCTATCCCGACGTCGATCCACCCTACGAGCAACTCTTCGACCTCCAGGTTGACCCGCTCGAGCGAGCCAATCTGGCATCGCTTCCAACGCAATCGGACAGACTGACCGCATTTCGCTCCCAATGCGACAACTACCGACGCGAGCTCGAATAGCGGGAACGCTACAGGCTCCTCCACGGCCAAAGGCAAAGCCGACGGTGCTGCCTAGAACCGAACCACAAGTTGCAGTGTCGCGGAGGTTCTCCATAGTCTCGAACCTTGTTCCTTCGGGGCTTACTATTCGTCGATTCTCGACGTGAGAACGCACGGCTTGCCTGTTCCTGTTCGCCGACGACCAGCGAACTCCTGGCGTTCGGGAGCTGCCGGTTGATCTCGATCAACTCGCGATAGTGCCGATCGAGTTCCGTCTCGTATCCAAAAAAGGCATCTTGCCGTTCAGAATCGTTGTAGGACTGCACCTCAACTAGGATCGTTTCTAGCCGCCGCGCTACGTGTCGCACGCGGTTCGAAGACTGTTCTTCCAAGTCGCTGTCAGCGGCGAGATCTGGGAGCCACCGGACGACATCGTAGGCTTCTCTGAAGACGTCAACCTGGTCGGCAGCGCGAGCGTCACCGTTAGCGATTTGGACGTGCAGGGCCAGCAATCGATTGACGGCGGCAGTAGTTAGCTGCCAATCGTTCACTCAATCACTCAGCAAACTCACTTCGTTCAGCGCTTCAAAGAGCTCGTCGACTGCGACTTCCAAAGCTTCGACACGACTGTGGTCCGCCGCCGTCGTGGCCGCGGGAAGACCCGCCATCAGCATGTCGACGGCGGCCGGTTGATCAGCCGAGCATCTCCACGGCGAATCGCAACTCGAGTCTGGTCCGCCAGGCAATCGAGTCGCCTCCCTTCGGTCGTCACCGTCGCGTGGATCGAGTAAAGTTCCGGTGTTTGCCAACGCACCAAGAGCCGCTGCCGCCGCCTGGGCGGGCAGAGGTGGAATCTCGGGTACGTCAAGTAGAGCCGCGAACTGGGCGATCAAGGACGCATCCCCCGCGTTCACGCGGCCGTTGCCGCTGATGTCTCCAAGAATCACCGGGTCGGTCAAGAGGGACACGGCGAAGCCCGTGTCAATCAGAGCAGCAAACTGGGCTACCCGAGATGCATCAAGGGCGTTGATCGTCCCATTGCCGGAGACGTCACCAAAGTACCCGACCAACTGGTAACCGTCATCCACAATGAGCGGGAATTGGTTGCCGCTCCCGTCGCTGACCGTCGCGTCGTGCAGATCCAATCGTTGGGCCCCGCCGGCAATGCCGCTCGGGATCGATGCTTGCAGGTTGACGATGGTATGAGTCCCCGCAGGCAACGGGCTTGAGCTCACAAAGGCAAGGATCGCGAGTCCCGGCGTGTCCGTATTCACTGTCACCGAAGAACCGTCCGGGATGCCCGGCGCCACCGCGGCGCCCGTAATGGAGAGAAGCGAGGGATCATAGGCGATTCGCAGGTCGACGGTCCGGACGTTTTCGCCGCCGCTGATCGTGACCGGAACTCCCGTCGCCGTCGCCGGCACGTTCACGGGCTGCCCCGGTCCGCGCACGATGTCGGGGATTCCCAACGTGATCGTATTCGCGGCCGGCTCCGTTATTGTGAACGTCCCGACAAAGTCGCCGCCCTCGGTACCGTCGTTGTCGCCGTCGAGAAGTCGGCCTACGACGTCCACGAACCCGTCCGCTGCGCTTCTTATCGTCACCGTGTACGTGTCCGGATCCAACGGACCTCCCGTCTTGATGAAGGAGACCTCGCGAAGTGCCGGATCGACAATCAACGAGCCGGCGACGGATCCCACCACACTCCCCACGAGGGTCACGTCGGGCGGGCCCAGTTCGTCGGCTTGGGTGTCAAACAGGTTGAGACCGCTTGCATCTAAGTCCCCGCTGAACGAGGCGACAAACCCTGAGCTACTAGAGTCCAACGAGGTGACCGACACCAAGGGCGGGTCGACCGAGAAGAAGTACGTCACGTCGCCGCTCGCTACCGCCGTGCCGTCGGCCAGCGTGCCGGTCGCCTCGAAGGTCACCTCGTACTCGCCCAGGGCGGTGAAGCCCCAGTTGTAATGTTCGTGACTACCTTCCAGAACACTCAGGCTGTCGTCCCCGGTGATCCCGTCGGACGTCGCCATCACCACGTCTGGTCCGGTATCGGTGTTCTGCCACAGCGAGAACTGGCCGGGCCCGTTGACCGCCTTCAGCTGGAGCTGGACGTTTCCGCCCTGGAAAGTGCCATCCGCAATCTCTTCGGCGCCGATCCCGAGGAAGAGCAGTTCGGGGTTCTCGACGTCCGGCAGACGCCAGTACGTTTCGCCCGCGCCAACCCCGATGAAGTCGAACCTTGCGTCCTCAACACGGACTTCCTCTGCCTGCGGGCCCACATACAGAAGCACGTCGGCCGGTTCGTGCTCCGCTCCGTTCGTCTCGTCGTGGACGTGCAGATCCCAACCGTCTTCGTAAGCGATACCGATGTCGAAGAGACCCATCTTCAGGACCGTGTCGAACTCCTGTGCCGCGGCCGCGGTGATGGTCACGATCGCGGCGTCCAACTCGCCGCTGTCGTCGCTGACGGTGTACGTGAAGCTGTCGGAGTCGTCGAAGCTGCCATCAGGCATGTACGTGAAGGACCCGTTCTCGTTGAGCACCACGGTGCCGTTGGTCGGCGCTGTCGTCAGGGCCGCCGTGAGTGGGTCGCCGTCGGGGGAAATGTCGTTGAACAGGACGTTGCCAACCAACTGGTTGCTAGGGATGACGGTGTAGCTGTCGTCGACCGCGGCGGGAACAACCTCGAAGAAGTACGTCACGTCGCCGCTCGCTACCGCCGTGCCGTCGGCCAGCGTGCCGGTCGCCTCGAAGGTCACCTCGTACGCGCCCAGCGCGGTGAAGCCCCAGTTGTAATGCGCGTGACCACCTTCCAGAACGTTCAGGCTGTCGTCCCCGGTGATCCCGTCGGACGTGGCCATCGCCACCGACGGTCCGGTATCGGTGTTCTGCCACACCGAGAACTGGCCGGGCCCGTTGACCACCTTCAGCTGGAGCTGGACGCTTCCACCCTGGAAAGTGCCGGCCTCAAGCTCTTCGCCACCGATCCCGAGGAAGAGAAGCTGGGGGTTATCGACGTCCGGCAGACGCCAGTACGTTTCGCCCGCACCAACCCCGATGAAGTCGAACCTTACGTCTTCAACACGGACTTCTTCTGCCTGCGGGCCAACGTACAGCAGCACGTCGGCCGGTTCGTACTCCACGTCGTTCTCCTCGTCGTGCACGTGCAGATCCCAAGCGCCTTCATAAGCGACACCGACGTCGGCGTGACCCATCTTCAGGACCGCATCGAAATCCTGTGCAGCAGCCGCCGTGATGGTCACGATCGCCGTGTCCAACTCGCCGCTGTCGTCGCTGACGGTGTACGTGAAACTGTCGGAGTCGTCGAAGCTGCTATCAGGCATGTACGCGAAGGACCCATTCTCCTCAAGCACCACGGTGCCGTTGGTCGGCTCGGTCGTCAGGGCCGCCGTGAGTGCGGCGCCGTCGGGAGCCGTGTCGTTGAACAGGACGTTGCCACGCAATTCGTTGCCGGTGCTGACGGTGAAAGTGTCGTCGATCGCGACGGGGACCTCGAAGAAATATGTCACGTCGCCGCTCGCTACCTCCGTGCCGTCGGCCAGCGTGCCGGTCGCTTCGACGGTCACCTCGTACGCGCCCAGAGCGGTGAAGCCCCAGTTGTAATGTTCGTGACCACCTTCCAGAACGTTCAGGCTGTCGTCCCCGGTGATCCCGTCGGACGTCGCCATCACCACGTCTGGTCCGGTATCGGTGTTCTGCCACAGCGAGAACTGGCCGGGCCCGTTGACCGCCTTCAGCTGGAGCTGGACGTTTCCGCCCTGGAAAGTGCCATCCGCAATCTCTTCGGCGCCGATCCCGAGGAAGAGCAGTTCGGGGTTCTCGACGTCCGGCAGACGCCAGTACGTTTCGCCCGCGCCAACCCCGATGAAGTCGAACCTTGCGTCCTCAACACGGACTTCCTCTGCCTGCGGGCCCACATACAGAAGCACGTCGGCCGGTTCGTGCTCCGCTCCGTTCGTCTCGTCGTGGACGTGCAGATCCCAACCGTCTTCGTAAGCGATACCGATGTCGAAGAGACCCATCTTCAGGACCGTGTCGAACTCCTGTGCCGCGGCCGCGGTGATGGTCACGATCGCGGTGTCCAACTCGCCGCTGTCGTCGCTGACGGTGTACGTGAAGCTGTCAGAGCCGTCAAAGCTGCTCGCAGGCGTGTACGCGAAGGACCCATTCTCCTCGAGCACCACGCTGCCGTTGGTCGGCTCTGTCGACAGGACCGCGGTGAGTGGGTCGCCGGCGGCGAAAATGTCATTGAACAGGACGTTACCACGCAATTCGTTGCCGGGGATACCGGTGTAGGCATCGTCGATCGCGACGGGGACCTCGAAGAAGTACGTCACGTCGCCGCTCGCTACCGCCGTGCCGTCGGCCAGCATGCCGGTCGCCTCGAAGGTCACCTCGTACGCGCCCAGGGCGGTGAAGCCCCAGTTGTAATGTGCGTGACCACCTTCCAGAACGTTCAGGCTGTCGTCCCCGGTGATCCCGTCGGACGTGGCCATCGCCACTGCCGGTCCGGTATCGGTGTTCTGCCACACCGAGAACTGGCCCGGCCCGTTGACCGCCTTCAGATGGAGCTGGACCTCTCCGCCCTGGAAAGTGCCGGCCTCAAGCTCTTCGCCACCGATCCCGAGGAAGAGAAGCTGGGGGTTATCGACGTCCGGCAGACGCCAGTACGTTTCGCCGGCGCCAACTCCGATGAAGTCGAACCTTGCGTCCTCAACGCGGGCTTCTTCTGCCTGCGGACCGACGTACAGCAGCACCTCATCGGGTTCGTACTCCGTGTCGGTCTCCTCGTCGTGTACGTGCAGATCCCAAGCGTCGTCTTCATAAGCGACACCGACGTCGGCGTGACCCATCTTCAGGACCGCGTCGAAATCCTGTGCCGCAGCCGTCGTGATAGTCACGATCGCGGTGTCCAACTCGCCGCTGCCGTCACTGACGGTGTACGTGAAGCTGTCCGAGTCGTCGAAGCTGCTATCAGGCATGTACGCGAAGGACCCGTTCTCCTCGAGCACCACCGTGCCCTTGGACGGCTCGGTCGCCAGGACCGTGGTGAGTGCGTTGCGGTCGGGGTCAGAGTCGTTGAATAGGACGTTGCCCACTAGAGCATTCCGGCTGTGGACCGCGTACGCGTCATCCCTGGCGTCAAATGTGCCGCCCGGATCGTCGACTTCGGTAATGGTCAGCGTCGCCGTGACTTGCTCGCTCAGAAGGCCGTTGGCGTCCTGCTCGACGTCGATGAGGTAGTCGTTGATGTTGGACGGACCTGGGTCGCTAAGCGTTAGGTCGACCGTCTCGTCGGTTTCGGCGGCATCGTCGGCCAAGATCGGAATGGTGATTGTCTTCCACGTCTCCTGGTCCTCGAACGTTAGCGTGCCGCTCGTTTCCGTGTAATCGGCATCAGCCACGGCGCTACCATCGCTGGTCGCATAGTCGACCGTGATCTGCCCGTCGCTGCCGTTCACCCGGCGCACGGTGACGGAGGCTGTGCCGGCGTCCTCGTTGACGACGTACGTCGAGGCGTCAAACTCCAATTGGCCGACACTGCCGACGGAGAAGTAGACGGTAAGCGGCTCGCTCTCGGTGAACTGCCCCAGCGACGTAGTGTTGCCATCGTCGAGGTAGCCTGACAGCATGAAGGTGACCTCGTAGCGGCCCTTCTGCGTGAAGCCATAGTTGTGGTGCAAGTGTCCGCTGGCCGTCACCCAATACGCGTCGTCGGGGCCGATGCCGTCGGTGGCGTCCAGTCCGCTTCCGTTAGGGTTGCTCACACCGTCGTCGTAGCTCGACATGAAGACGACCGGCCCGGTGTCGCCGCTCTGCCAGACCGAGAACACCCCATCGCCGGCCGCACCGGACGGTGTGGTGTGCTGCACGTCGACGAGACTGGCCTTGAGCCAGCGACCCAACCCGCTGACGCGGCCTTTGGACTCGGCAGAGGGATTGATTCGGTCGAAGACCCCGGACGCGGCCCCACCGCGGAGGCCGAGGAACATGAGATCCGTTTCCTGGTTCTGCGGCAGCCGGTAGAAGTCCTCCCCAGACTCAAGGCCGATAAAGTCGAACGCCGCCCCGTCAACTCTACTCGTCGTGGCCGGCGCGCCGACGTAGATCAGCGCGTCGTCGGTTTCGTGCAACACAAAGTTATCGTTGTCGCTGACATGCAACGTCCAGGTCCCAGCGCTATAACCTGGGTTGATGTCCGCGTGTTCGGTCGTCAAGAATGAACCCAGCGTGGCCATCAAGTTGCGTCGTTCAAGCTGCTCGATAGCCGGAGTGTGTCTCAGGAACGATCGCCGTTTGGCGGTCAGGCGGGCGGAGCGGCGGGCGCGATGGCGGCCTAGTTTCTGTGCGTTCACGAATATTCCTTTCGACTGTAGATGATCTGGGAATTTTGTTGGGTTGAACTGCGGGGTCTTATCAGGTGGCGGTTACTGGTCGCAGAGGCGACGAGAACGGAACCAGCGGCGAACTCCCGCTTTAGGGGGTCTCCGGATAGCGGCCCGGCAAGGCGAAGTTCGTTCCTTCGTCGGCCCAGCGCTTGACCTGTTGTCCGGGAATGAGCTGTACGTGGCCGTCGGCAAACAAGTAGTTCGCGTAGCCTGTCGCGTGCCGTGCTGGCGGAGCGGTGACCGGAGCGCCGCCAAAGCGATCTGGCTGAATGTCCGCCACGATCCTGTTCCAAGCCCTATCGCGAGGTGAGCGAAACCAGTTGCGGGAGTGGGTATGGTCGTCGCTGGTCGCCACCCCTGTGCGATCCGACGCAGTGAATACGATGATTGTGCGCGTAGTCCCCTTTAGGTTGTGCAAGTTCAGGGCTTGATCCCGACCAGGCACGCAAATGTATTCATTGAGCACATAGCTAGTTCCCTTGTCCGCCAGGCGTTCCTGCCCTCTTGGATCCTCAGGGCAGATCCGCACTTGATCGACGTTCTCCATAAACGGCCCAAGCGTGTAGATCCAGGATGATTCCAAGCGCGAAGAGCCGTGCGATGATTTGGGAAAATGGCCATTGTGCGTGTTGCAGAACATGTGCATCGCAATCCCGATCTGGCGGAGGTTGTTCGCACACTCGACTTTCCGAGCTGCCTGCCTCGATACTTGAACCGCCGGAAGTAGCAAGCCAAGTAGCAGCCCGATAATTGAAATGACCACCAATACCTCCACGAGCGTGAACGCAGCTCTGTGACGTTGATGTCGTCGCAGGCGGTTCGGCCCAGAGAATTTGTAAGGCATGCTTCTTTTCTTTCTCAAAGTAGAGAACCAAGCAGCAATGCACGCTGACTCGCGCGAGTCTAGCGCACATCCCGCTTAGTGGATTGCGAGGTTAAGAGACGCTCTTATGCTTAAGACACAGCAGGTGGAGCGCGAGATTGAAAGCCAGAACGGCATGGAGAAGGACAGAAGTCGGGCACGACGACAGTCGTCGTCGGAGAAACGGCCAACAAGACAACCGACTCCGACTCGATCGGTTTGTCTTGTGCCTGTCCTAGGACCTGGCAAACCCAGCACGTCGATGTCTCGTGCTGCGGATGTTTGTCTGGTGGATGCCCGTGATGTTGCTGCTCATCATTGGTATCCACTGCATGACGATGCAGGAGATCGCCCGGATGCTGGTGATGGGGCGACTGAGTCGAACCGCCGCGAGCGTGGATGTCGCCACAGAGTGCGCTGTTTAACGCCGAACACTGCCGAAGATGCAGGGCCCGCCCGCCCACGGCTAGGGCGACGTACACCAACAGAACGGTAGCAGTAAGTATGGGGCGGGCGAAGCGCATTGGCTCAACGGAGGCAGTGAACTACCTTGATTCTTCGCGGGTCCGACCAACCCAGCGCACCTCATTCTAGTCTTACAGATACAACAATCAAGCGGTTCGAACCGCGGACATCGCGGCGGACTTGCGGGTCACCACCGAGATTGTGAGTGGGCGAAGGACATCACTTGCCGCCCGAAACGCCAGGCTGCGTGGGACCGGCACGGCTGAGCTTTCCAAAGCTGGCCCTCCTTCTGGGCCCTCTGGGTGAGTTCACGCTGCGTTATCGACCACTATGGCGCCCCACCGGGCGCGCGTGGGTCTTTTATGGTGTCCTAAAAAAGACACCTTTCAGTGAAATCGACAGGTTTCGGCGAGGAAACATAACTGATGATGACGTGAGCAGTTAAACCTGAGACCTACCGGTGAGTGGACTAGCACATCCAGCGCGACGTACTGTCTGTAGCAGAACTTCAATCGCGCGGCCGCAAGGCTCAGCTGTAGTCGATTTTTCTGTCCCAATCTTTCTGTCGTCAAGCAGCTCGGCGAGTAGGTTTTGGATGACAGAAAAATTGGGACAGAAAGATGGCGTAGCTTCAGAGCTTTCTCGAGTGAGTTGAACGTAGCTGCCCTCCGCACGATGTTGATCCAGTGGATGCCATCCAACGCGCGTACTGTCTGTAGCAGAACTTCAATCGCGTGGCCGCAAGGCTCAGCTGTAGTCGATTTTTCTGTCCTAATCTTTCTGTCGTTAAGCGGCTCGGCGAGCAGGTTTTGAATGACAGAAAAATTGGGACAGAAAGATGAGAGTCCTCGCGGATCCCGACAGGCAGTGCCGGCAGATGGGGTACGGCAGATGGCCCTTCGACATCAGTGAGAAGTGTCCAATTTTCCACTACTTTTGCTGCTAGTCGATGCACCTCCGGTGATTAGAGCATTGGCGCAGCGAGAATCGTAAACGAGGAAGGGCGTTGAAAAACCGTCGTCAACTGTTGTGAGTTCAGTCCTTCTCATTCTGAACACGAGCATCCATACTCGCGCGTCGTTCGACCGCGTCGCGCGCGTGGGCAGATAGTCTGTCAAGGGATCGCATGGCCGGTTGAGCCCAGAGCGGACAACGGCCGTCGCGGCCATGAAGTCGAAGAAGCGTACTCAAAGTATCATGCGATCGGGTTCACACGCGAATCACTGTCGTCTTGGGGCACACCACCGTCATCGAGCGTAACAGAATCGTCCGCATTCCACCATCCGCGCTGCAGAAGCGATTGCGATTCGGCAAGTGTGCTGCCATCGGGAATCAACGGCCCGAAGGATTCCGGTGCCTGGCGCTCCGATTCGATGAAGTCACCGGAGAAGCGTTCGGTCTTGAAGTCTTGTGGGCAACTACCGGCTGGCGAAACATCTGCATTACTTTTGCATATCCAATGCAATGATTTGGCATGCGGCGCTCCCCCAGGTGGTGGTACGTTTTTACGGAACGGAAACGACAACCCACACCACACTACAGGAAGATAGGAGCCGCCGTCCTTCGTGAACACCGCTGTATCACTCAAGCCGCCCAACACAGCGGAAAAAGGCTCGTCCGTTCAACCCACAGACGGCTTTACGCGGACCTGGCGTTACAAGGCTGGCATCGGTCTGTTCATTGTCGGCAACATCAGCTTGGTCGTCGGAATCCTCCTACCAGTGCTGGGACTGGCAACAGGGGGCAAAGCGGGGTTGGTCGGTGTGCTGATCGTGGGGGGCGAATTGGTGGCACTCTCCAGCATCGTCCTGCTTGGCAAAGCAGGCTTCTTGGCGATTAAGCAGAAGCTGTTCGGCTTTCTCGAATCTGGATACGCCGCGCCAGTGGGTCCGGTCCGCCATTACGCCGGCATCGCGATCATGCTCACGAATCTGATTACCACATACACCCTGGTTCTCTATGCCTGGACGGCCTTTGGGGCTGCCACGCCCGACAACTCCGTTCCTTACGTTTGGGGTCTGGATCTCGCTCAGCAGAGCTCACTTGTATTCTGGCTGCTCCTGTGTGGCGAGCTCTGTTTTCTGGTGGCCATCTACCTGCTCGGTGCCGACTGGTGGGAGCGATTTCGGAATGTTGTCGTTTGGAACCGTAGCCCCGAACCTGAAACAAGTTAGACAGCTGGAGTCAACAAAATGCCTATCACAGACATCGAACAGCCATCAGTTTATGACATCCTCGCAACACCCAAACCCCAATTCTCGAACAAGCAGGAGGAGTGGGACACCTTCAACCAGATGTGGGCGGACCAGGTCGTCGGGAAAGGGATCAAGGTCTACGAGGAGCACTGCTCAGCCAAATTACGGGCTTGCATGGTGGGCGACCCATGGTCGGTGTTTACGCCTGATCCGGCTGACGATGGCACCTATGCTCTGATCAAGGACAGCTTCTCGGACAAGGACATCGCCTTGTGGCGCAGGAACGCCGACAAGCACCTACGAGACGCCGATCCGGAACGTTATGACAAGATTGTTGCGGCCATCGCGGACCGGGACGAGAAGTACGAAAAGGCCGGGGTCACCATCATCCGTAACACGCTCGGCTGGTATCCCGACGAGATCAACAACTTCAACGCGGTCTACGGCGGGCCCAAGTTCATCTCGATCTATGCCGGCGCCAAATGGCAAATGACCGGCAACACGTTGCTGGTCGGACAGAGCACAGGTGCCGTCCGGGCAGCGGAGACCTCCTCAAGAGCGGCCACCGTTCACCTCATTCTGGAGAGCCCGGGCTCGAAGATCGTCCCCTTCATGAACGTAGAGCCCAATCCGACGACATCTCATGGTGTCGCTGGATTTGCCCTCGATGACTGGAGGCAAATGCCAAACCAAACCATCCTCTGGGCCTTTGGCTGTCCATCCAAGGAGGGCATCCAGGCAGCTACGGAAACCGGCCAGGACTGCCCGGCGGGCTGGCCGCGCGGCAGGGAACTGCAAATGCGGCTGCTGAGCGAGTTAGGTGTGAAGCAGGATGTCTGGTGGTTCGACAGCCGGATCGCTTACCACCAGGACTGCGTGATGATGAACCTCGTCGAAGGTGTGGTCGGTCTGCCCGATGACGGCAAGAACGGCATGTGGAGTGAACTGCCGAACTGTCTCAAAGACTGGGAGATCTTGCCACTGCCTATGGAAGACGTTGCCCGGGGCGTGGCCAACTCGTCCACCTTGGGCGATGGCCGTATCTTCATCGACAGCGCCTGCACCAAGACTATCGACATGCTGGAAAAGAGAGGTTACGAGCCAATTCCTATCAACTACCAGGTCTGTTGGCAGACGTTCCACAGCGGCCTTGATTGCAGCGATGCCAATATTTGGCGCGAGAACGACTAGAACGAACATCCTTCCAGTGCGAAGAAGGGATGAGATCCTTAGAGTCTCATGCGGCGCACTTGAACATTAGAACAAACCTACTTTAACACGGAGAACTTGATGACCGTTCAAGCTCTGGAAATCGCAGACCGAATCGACACCGCCCAAGATCCCGAAATGGCGGACTGGGAAGCGTCCGAGAAAGAAAAATGGGATGCGCTGCATGCCCATATGACACCACAATTCGAAGGTGTCCGGGCTTATGTCCAGCATGCCTCGGCCCGGTATCGCTGTGCTCACGTCGGCAACCCGATTGCCTGCTACATGCCGGACCCGGATCAAGGCGAAATGCACGCCATGACCGGCGACAGCTGTGCTCCGGAGACGCGCGATTTCTGGCGTCGAAACAAGAACCAGAATCTCAGGGACTCCGATCCCGAGATGTGGGAGAAGATCAAGGAAGAGTCAGACGGCCTCGCGGATGCCCTCCGCAAGTGTGGCGTTCACGTGATTCGCAACGAGAAGTGCGAATACCCCGACGGCGTCATCAACAGCAACGCCGCCTGGCGCGGTCCGAAGTTCAACTCGATCTACGGCGGCCCGCCCTTCGCCCGCATGTGCGAGAACATCTTCACCCGCACCTGGGAGTGCGGCCCGGTCCGGAACTACGAGCTCTCGATGCGTCCGGGCCTGATGAAGCTATTCGAAAACAACCCCGACATGCGGATGTTCGAGATGCCGTACCCGGAACCCGACGTGAACCTGCGCGGGCCCGGCACGCCCGGCGTCGATCCAGCAGGTTACCGCCTGATGCCTGGCAAGCACGTCCTGTTCGGATGGGGTGTCCCTGACGCAAAGTACATCCCGTCTGCCTATGACCCAGCAACCTGCAACGACCACACCTCAGCCGGCAACCCAGTGGGTGGGAAGTTCATGATGCGGCACTTGAGCGACTGGGGATTCACCAGCGAAGAGGTCTTCTTTGACTCGAACTTATCCTACCACTGGGACTGCATCATGATGAACATGAAAGAGGGATTCTGCGGCCTACCCGACCGGCCCGACTATGGCCTGCTGAGCGGCAGTTTGCCCAAGTGCCTGAAGGACTGGGAAATTATCAAGATACCGCTGGAGGACGTCGCCCGCGGCGCCTGTAACGCTCCCGCCATCGGCGACGGCCGCGTGCTGGTAGACGACCGCTGCAAAGTAACTATGGACCGGATGTCTAAGGCCGGTCTCGAGCCCATCCCGGTGAAATACTCTACCTGCTGGGACACCTTCAACAGCGGGCTGGACTGCTCAGATTCTGAAGTCTGGCGCGAAGACAATCCGCCGGCCGGGACCCTCGAAGCCCTGCAGAAGGCTCAGGGAGTGTCAGCAAACTAGGCCGGGCAGCGGCATCGTCGGACTCGGCGTTGTCGATCAGGCAACGACGCGAACGGACAACGTTGCGCTACAAGGCAACAGAGACGGAACTCGAGGTTTTCACACCATGCGCCCCCCAGGAAGTGCAGAACAACTCGAAGCGCGCCGGTTGCTTGCCATGCGCTTGCTCGATGAGGGGCGGACGAACATCGAGGTCGCCTACATGGTAGGTGCGTCGGTCTCGTCGATCAGACGCTGGAAAGCTGCCGCCCGGGTCCGCGGAATGGAAGCTCTACGGGCAAAGCCACATCCGGGTGCCTCCCGGCGACTGACTAGTCAAGAGGAAGAGGAACTAACACGAGTTCTGTTAAGCGGCGAGTTCGTCGGCGGCGCCAAGCCTGGTCAATGGAACTGTTCTCAAGTCGCCACACTGATCGAGTCTCGATTTGGAGTCGTGTATCACGTTGACCACGTGTGGCGCGTGTTGCGACGCCTGGGGTGGAACTACTTGGAAGCCAATGGGTGGGTGCACTGTCTGTCGCAACCGGGCGCAGCGAGCTCTTGGAAGAGCGCATTGGCTAGCCCGGATTATTCATGAAGATCGTGTCGAGAGGTTGTAAGTACGTTCGTGGCAAGGAAGGCGAGCAATTCTTCCGCAGGCGTATTGAAGCAATACGTCGAGGGAGAATTGTGAAGCATGACGAAGCCACGGATGGACTTACGACCTCGCAGCAGATCGCTCATGAATAATTCGGGCTAGGCAGGAAAGCCGCCACGCGCATTAGCGGCGCAGATGCCGAGGCGCGTTAGCCATGCAAGAGCGCGATTGAAATGCGTCGCCGCGGTGGACTCCTTTACCCAGCGCTTCGTCTCTCCCGTTCCAACAGTTTTTTCGGTCGTTTCGGTTATGCGGACAACAAACCGCAGTCGATAAGTCCCACAAATAGGCTTTGTGTTGTGACGGAGAGCGACTTGTGGACAAGACCCTGTTCAGCCTACCGACCGCAAGAGTGTCTCCTTGGCCGATGCGACTCGCAACTCTCCGGACCTTCAACACCGCACCACGAGTACGCGCCGCGCTGCCGTTCGTGGTACCTGTTGTTCTGTTGATTGGTTTTACAGCTGCCTGCGAATGGGCCAACTTAGACATTCTGGTCAGTCAACGCTTCTATGATCGTGAGCACAGCAGCTGGCCACTCGTCGATGCGCCACCGTGCGTGGCCCTTTATCACCTTGGTCCTTGTCCGGCGCTTGCGATAGGGATCGGTGGGCTGGCACTGGCACTGGTCTGCTGCACCGGTCGTTTCCGCTGCTGGGGAAAGGTCGGGCTCTTTCTCGCTGTGACTCTTGCCCTGGGGCCGGGCTGTGTCATCAACGGAATCCTAAAACCTTCCTGGAATCGTCCACGGCCTAATCAGATCCGGCGTTTCGGTGGGAAAATGGACTTCGTCATGGCAGGTGGATGGGTGACGGCACGCAACGCGAAGTCGTTCCCCAGTGGGCACGCGTCGATGGGCTTCTACCTGATGACTCCTGCTTTCCTACTCTTGAGGCGACGGCCTCTTTGGGCCACCGCGTTTATACTGCTAGGCTTAGTTGCTGGCGGTGTGCTGGGCTTCGCCCGGATCGCTCAGGGTCGGCACTTCCTGAGCGATGTGATTTGGTCGGCCGCCATCGTGTACTTCTGCGGCCTCTCTCTGGCGTACATTCTCGGCTTTCACCAGCGGCGCGTGAACGAAGGTTCTGCTGCATTGTCGACAACACCTGACCGTGATTCTCCATACGCACCACTTGTCGTTGCAAAAACCGGTGTCAAATCCAGCCAGCGCCGGCGGCGCTCCAACTACGACCCAGCGGCACTCAAGCGGACTCACGCTGCTAGGCTCCGCCATCGTCGCGCGCATGCACTTCACCCAGCTCACCAGCAAGATACGGTGATGGTGAGACGTAAGGCTGGGTGACCTGCGGTATTGAATCAAGACTCGGGAAGTTGGCCGATGGTTACGCAGGACAACGGGATCGGTTACCACGCCGTCCGTCGCTTATTCTGGTGCCGAGCGCTCCGATACTCCACCGTGATCCGGTCGCAGCGTGAACCGCACTTCGTCGTAGCGGTTAGTTACTGGCGAGCGGTCAATCGGAACGTACTCGGCCAGCGAAGGACTCCCCGGAACCGGCTGGTCACGAGACAAAATCAGGCTGAAGGAACGCGACCGTGGCTGCGACCCGGCCACAAAGTCAAAGAAGTCAACTCGTCCAACTCCCTTGAGTTTGTAGATCGGTTGCCCAGTTTTGTACGTCAATTGCGAAGCCATCGGATAGCTGTTGGCAAAGACGTCCCGCTGGCCAGCCAACGCAGTCGCCAGTTCATCGAACTCGTAGAGCTCGTTAGTCTTCAGCCTGTCGGGCGAAATGGGAACCCAAGGATAGATGACGACACTCAACACGATGACCACAGCAGTCGCCCAAACAGCAACGGTCCGACGGATCCAGCGAACCCCGTGAGTTTCCATGACCGCCAGTGCAAAGACACTGGGATAGGCGACGATCGGCCAATTTGCTTCGACCGACGCCCGAAAGGAAGTCACCAGAAAGAACAACAGCGGAAGCCACGCGAAGGGTTGTAGGGACCTCGCTAGGAGTCCCGTCTTTGTACGGATCGCGAGCAGGAAAATCGGTGGAAAGAGGAGTAGGAATTGGCCGCCGGCGTACTCGACCGGCAACTTCCAAGACCATTCCTCGGCGGCAAGACCATGCATCAGTTGATACCGGAAGGAAACGAAGTCGTTCTGAAGGTTCCACCACCATACTGGAAACGTCCCGATGACTCCGCCGACGAGTACGAGCGAGACGTTCTTTACGTTGAGGACTGCCTGGTTTCCTGTGCGAAAGCCAGCCAATACGGCGCAGGGGACAAACAGGACCATATGGTACTTGGAGGTAAAGCCCAGCCCTACACAAAGTCCCAGAGCGAGGCATTTGGCGTTCGTTGGAGACCGGTAGCAAGACATCAGCAGTAGTAGCGACAGAGACCACCAAAACACCAAGGGTAAGTCCGGGGTGACAACAAGCGAACCGAGGCCCATCAGCGGCGAGAGCAAGGCCAGCAACAGCCACCAACGTAACTGACCCAGACTGAAATGCGGACGTAGGATCGCTAGCCAGATCAAGAGTGTTGCGTGTCCCAGCACGACAGCCGGCAGCCGCGCGGCCGACCCCATCTGCTCCAGCAGGTGCCCGCACGCGAACAGCCAGGCCACGAACGGTGGGTGGTCAAGATAGCTCCAGCAGAGGTGATGACTCCAGATCCAATAGTAGGCTTCGTCGTGGGCAAGCGGGATAACCGCAGCCAACAGCAGCTTGGCCATCAGCGCCCAAGTCCAGAGCCGCAGGAGTGAACTGATTGATGTCTCACTCGGATCCCACGCCTGCGATCCTCTTTCCTCCGGGAGTGTCCTTTGAAAACAGAGTTCAGGCGGCATTTCTGCGTCCTAGCCGGAATCTATACAAACTTGATAGATGCAGCAGGAACTCCGCCTGCTGCTTGGGTGTTAGTTTGCTGTGTCCATGAATGCGACTACGAAACTGGATGGGCACTTCTACGACGTTCTGGCATTGGCACTTCACCAAGAGCTCGAGGCCAATCTTGTATCCTCTTGGTGCTAGGCGAGGTGCTCGCTCGAAGCACGACTTCGAGATCGCAAAGAACCCGGACATGGGGTCGCTCACGGAACTCAACGGGAAAGCAAGCCACGTGGCGATTCGCGAGTTCAGCCAGCGGGCCAGGCCCCAATCTGCATCGGTTCCTCCTCCGGCGACATAACGACTACCCAACGCAAAGTCAGCTCCTTGTTTGCGGATCGCGTCCACCAACAGTGGAATCACTTCAGGTGGGTGAGACAGATCTGCATCCATTACTAACAAGATCCGACCCCGCGCCTGAGCCATCCCGTGCAAGACCGCACTCGCCAGACCGCGTCCCCCCCTTCGAACGATGAGTCTGAGCGGCAACTCATTGGCTAAATCCGAGCAGATGGAGGAAGTCGAATCCGGGCTGTCGTCATCGACGACGATCAACTCGTAGGCCAGCTCCATCGGCTCGACGGCCGCCTTGATCCTACTGCCTAGCTGCGCGAGGTTGTCAGCTTCGCAATACGTGGGAATGACAATTGATAAATCCAACGAGTGCATCGATTAGGCCATCCGACGAATTCGGTCTGAACAACACTGTGTTTCGTGCTAGCGGCAGCGTGGCGGCCACAGCGAGCGGTGTAGTCTAGGGACCGACATATCTTCGTCAAGATTTTTGCACTGCTAATGCACGCGCTGTCCAAGTCAAATAGGAAACCACTTAGATCGCGACGACCAGCAGTCGTTGCCGCACACAAGTTTGATCCTCGGCGGAGCGTGCACGCAACGCGGGTGGAGCGCCGGTGCGGTTTGCCCGAAACGAGCACGACCGCGCTGTGGCCCAATCCACAGGCGCTATGGCTGGCCGTTGCAGAGAGTAGCTCCACGACCTTCTTTTTCAACAAGACTGCGAAAAATGGGAATCGTCTGCCGCTACGTGATTGTGGAAACATTCCGTGTCTTTTGCGTTGCTCTCGCCGCGGCAGTGCTACTGATGACGCTAGTTGGCTCGGCCATCGAGGGTATGCGGCACGGCCTTCCACCCGATATTCTCCTGCAGGTCACGGTCTACGTCCTTCCAGACATGCTGCAGTTCGTACTGCCTGGTTGCATCCTGTTTGCTGTCTGCATGGTCTTTGGAGAGCTGTCGGCTAACAACGAGCTGCTCGGGCTGAAGTCGTCCGGATTAAGTCCGCTCGTTTGCGTTTGGCCCGCCATAGCGTTGGCGTTCATGATTAGTGTTTGTGCGTGCCTCAACCAGGAAGCGCGGGCTACGTCGCGTGCGGGCCTCAAACGGCTGATCTTCGAGTCGTTTGTTGACATCGCGCACAGCACACTGAAAGTGAATCGCTCCTTCAAAGCAAACGGCGTAGCGATCCACACCAACAACGTCGCTGATGGACGTCTCACGGATGCAACCATCGTAGTCGAGCATGCGGGCGGACCATTCACCATTTGGGCAGAGGAATTCTGTTTGTTCTTTGATTCCGACTTGCAAGGTCTGCGATACGCCTGTCGAAACGGGTACATCGAATCCAACCAGGGAACACTGCACTTCGGCGATTCATTCAAGGGACAGATCGGCCTCGAACGGTTCGCGCCAACACACACGCCCGAGCAACTGCCGCCGGCCGAATTGCCCACGCTCCATATACCGATCCAGGTTGCTCACGAGACACAAGAGATCGGTATGTTGCGGCAAGGCATCGAAGTCGGCAGTAGTCAGGAACACAACCAAACGAGGCGGGATCGCCTTGCGCGACTCTGTAACCGGCAGAGGCGCTTGTTCCGCTTGCAAGCCGAAATCCCGCGGCGTCTGGCCAACGGCTTCGCTTGTCTCTGTTTCGCCGTGATCGGCATTCCAGCGGCCACTCTGTTGAAGTCCGACAACTATATGTCGGTCTTCGGTCTCTGCTTTCTACCTATCTTGCTGCTCTACTATCCTCTCCTGGTCGTTGGGGAAATGATCGCCAGACAGGGTGTTTATCCTCAATACATGCCCTGGCTCGCCGATGCAGTGCTGCTTGCAGTGGGACTTTTTCTGATGCGGCAACTGACGCGGAAGTGACAACGCAGGCAGGTCCCAACATGCCTAAACGCACGTCACCGCTTAGCCCGTCTTTGTGAGAACCATCTCGCACGCATGGCAGCTTTCTACTGCACTTGGATCAACTTCTCGCTCCCAACGCAGACTTGATGCCGCACATCTTCACTCTTCGACGTGTCGAACTGTATCACTGACTGAGAGTCTCGGCGAAACATCTGCATCACTTTTGCATATCCAATGCAATGATTTGGCATGCGGTGCTGCCCCACGTGGTGGTACGTTTTTACAGAACGGAAACGACAACCCACACCACACTACAGGAAGATAGGAGCCGCCGTCCTTCGTGAACACCGCTGTATCAGTCAAGCCGCCCAACGCAGCGAAAGAAGGCTCATCCGTTCAACCCACAGACGGCTTTACGCGGACCTGGCGTTACAAGGCTGGCATCGGTCTGTTCATTGTCGGCAACATCAGCTTGGTCGTCGGAATCCTCCTACCAGTGCTGGGACTGGCAACAGGGGGCAAAGCGGGGTTGGTCGGTGTGCTGATCGTGGGGGGCGAATTGGTGGCACTCTCCAGCATCGTCCTGCTTGGCAAAGCAGGCTTCTTGGCGATTAAGCAGAAGCTGTTCGGCTTTCTCGAATCTGGATACGCCGCGCCAGTGGGTCCGGTCCGCCATTACGCCGGCATCGCGATCATGCTCACGAATCTGATTACCACATACACCCTGGTTCTCTATGCCTGGACGGTCTTTGGGGCTGCCACGCCCGACAACTCCGTTCCTTACGTTTGGGGTCTGGATCTCGCTCAGCAGAGCTCACTTGTATTCTGGCTGCTCCTGTGTGGCGAGCTCTGTTTTCTGGTGGCCATCTACCTGCTCGGTGCCGACTGGTGGGAGCGATTTCGAAATGTTGTCGTTTGGAACCGTAGCCCCGAACCTGAAACAAGTTAGACACATGGAGCGAGCACGACTGGTCCGAAACCAACTACCGATCCAAGTAAATCACTCATTCACGAAAGAGGAGGTAAATTGAAATGTTAGGCGTCATCGAAATCAATCAGGACGACGTTGCTCAGGAGGAGTTCGAGGCATCGGAAAAAGAAAAGTGGGATGCACTGAACGCCTACATGGCTCCGCAGTTCAAGGGCGTCAAGTGCTACGTCGACCATGTGTTCGCCCGGTACCGAACGGCTTACGTCGGAAATCCCTCTTCGATGTATGTTCCGGATCCGGATGTCGGCGAGATGAAAGCACTGACCGGTCATAGCTTGACACCGGAAAATCGGGAGTTTTGGCGGAAGAACAAGAACCGGCACCTCCGCGACGCCAACCCAGCTCTCTACGAGAAGATATGTGAACAGCAGGATGCCCTTGCCGCCAAAATGCGGGAGTGCGGCATTAAGGTCATTCGGAACGACAAGTGCCTGGAGTATCCCGAAGGTGTGATCAACCTGAACGGCTCTTGGCACGGGCCGAAATTCTTGTCGTTCTACGCCGCTCCGCACGGTCACATCTTCAAGCACGTCTGGATCCAGGGTTGGGACTGTGGCCCGGTGCGCACCCACGAGTTCGCGTTGCGACAAGGGACGCTCGAGTTGTTTAAGGCGAACCCCAAGTTGAAGCACCGCCAGATGCTCTACCCCGAACCCGATGTCAATCTAATGGGGCCGGGTGTGATCGGGATCGACCTCGCCGGTTATCGGCTGATGCCGAACAACCACATCCTGTTCGGCGTGGGGGTACCAAGCGCTGACGTGATCCCGACGACCTACGACCCCAAAACATGCAACGACTACACGTCCGCGGGGTCACCGGTCGGAGCGAAGTTCATGATGGATCGCTACATGGAGGAGCTGGGCTTCACCTACGAGATCACGTTTTTCGACTCGAATCTGACCTATCATCACGACTGCCTGATGATGAATTTGAAGGAAGGCTACGTGGCTCTTCCCGACGATGGCAAGTGGGGCACGTGGGGCGAGCTGCCCGAGTGCCTCAAAGACTGGGAAGTCGTGCCGATTCCTCCGCACGAGATCGCCTACGGAGTTTCCAACGCGATCTGCGTCGGAGACGGACGCGTCATCATGGACAGTCGCGCCACGGGCACCGCGGACAACATGGCCAAGGCGGGGCTCGAACCAATTCTGCTTCCGTATGACGGACCATGGGACACCTACGGCAGCGGCATGGAGTGTTCGGACGATCCCTATGCAAAATGGAACGACGACAGCCCGCCGGATCCTTCCCTGTGGCCTGACGACGAAGAGGAGTAGTTTTGCACCGGCCGGCCCGGCTTGTCCGCCTCGATGAGCCGGGCCGTTCGCAATTCACCCAGTTACGGATAGATCAATGAGCGGAACACCGAACTTCTCCGAAGCCCTGGACTACGACCTCTCGAAAAGCTACCGGCAGACCGACGAGTACAAGATCAATCACGATCTCGTTGACAAGGTCAACGGTGCCAAGCCCAATTGGGAGCTTGTGTACGAGTCGGTGCTCCACCCGCACACAGGCGACGCCTATCTGGTGAAAGCCGGGCAAGTTCTGCAGATGGAACACCTGTTTGACCGCGCCCAAGTCGTTGACTGGCTCTTCATCACGCCCGATTTGAAGGACGTATCCAGCATGGGGAACTCCGTCGCTTTCGACGGCTTTTGGCTCAAGAAGTACTACCAAGTGCTGTCCGGCGCCGGGCAGATGAAGACCATGGTGACAATGATCCGTGACGACACTGACAAACAGTGGGGCCCGTCGGAACGGTGGGGTCGCCACATCTGGATCTACCACTGCTCGCCTGAATGGCAGGAGATGTTCTATCCAACCGCGAAGCCGCACATCAACTGCTGCCACATGAACTTCGTGCACGGCTTTAATCGGGTTCCCGCGATTGCGGAGATACCGGACAGCAAACTGAAGAAGGCGTATGTGAACATGCTGGCAGGCAGTCACAACTTCCAGACCTTTCAGGTGATGGACATCTACTGGAGGGAAGAAGAGGAGCAAATGAAGATCATGCTGGGCGAGTGCGGCCCAGTGAAAAGAGGTGATGGACTGGAATTCTACGCCAACACCGACGTCTACGTAGTTGCTTCCAGCTGCCCTTACGGGGATTTTACATCGCCCGTCTACGGGCCGAAGGCGAAGCTACCCGACCCGCTGACGTTCCGCGTATTCGAGACCGGCATCAAACCGCCGCCGGCGCGTGATTGGCGTGACTGGGAAGGCGCCTTCTACGACATGGCCAAGAGCGGGCAAAAAGACATCAGCCCGCGGACAGCGGATTCTTATCAAACGAAGCCGGATTCAGGTCCAAACGGAACGGAGATTTGGCTGCCGGGTGTTCGTCAAAGGGACGACGCTGCGCCGTGGAAAGGCGACGATTCACTGGACTGATTTTCCGACAGGGGACCCATGAGCAGCAAGAGCGCGCTCGAACTCGCGTTTCAACCCGAAGCGAAACCCGAAGACCCTGGCGCCATGTGGGACGCGTACAACAAGTCCTGGGAAGACCAGGTCGTCGGCAAGGGCATCAAAGTCTACGAGCAGCATTGTTCCGCCAAGCTGCGGACCTGCATGGTCGCGGATCCCTTTGCGATGTATGTGCCGAATCCCAACGATGCCGAGATCAAGCAGATGATCGAGGACAACGCGAACGATGAACTCAAGATCTTCTGGAGAAAAACTGTGGGATAAGTTCTGCAGCGATTCGACAATCTGGCGCGAGAATTTATAAAAACGTCTCGAAAGGACAAGATGATGAGCACAGCAACAGCAACAATGCCAAAAAGTGTCAAGGAATTGGCCTACAACCCGGAACCCAAGCCGGAAGATCCCAAGGAACAGTGGAAAGTCTTCAACAAGATGTGGGTCGATCAGGTTGAGGACAAGGGACTGAAGCTCTTCAAGGAGTGGGCCGGAGCGCCAGCCAAGGCTATTTTCGTGGGCGACCCCTTCGCGGATTACATGCCCAACGGTGAAGATGAGGAGATCCAGACGCTCATCAAGGACAATGCCAGCCAAGAGGTGAAGGATCTCTGGATCGGACGCTCCGGCCAGCGGGTGCGGGACTTCAACCCGGACTTGTTCGCCGAGTTCGTTGATGCCATTGATGCCCGGGACAAAGCCTACGACAAGGAAGGCATCACCGTTATCCGCAACAAGTTGGGATGGTACCCGGATTCGATCGTGAATTGGAACGACCCGTGGAATGGCTCCAAGTTCCTGTCGATCTACGCCGGTGGGGCTGGATATCCGCTCCGCAACTACTTCATGAATTTCCCAGATGCGGCCAGCGTGAATCCCTACTATCTCGCAATACGCGCATTGGTTATTGAACTCATGCGCTGCGATAAGGAAGCGACACCTCTCGTGTGGTTCGAGAAGGAGCCCGATCCCGGGCATCCCGGCCCCGGGGAAGCGGGACTCGACGGAGCTGACATGCGTCTGTTCCCGAACAAGCACCTGACGTTCACTTACAGTTGCGCTGACAAGAGTCATATCAGCGACGACTGGGACATGGACACTCGACTGACCCCGTCCGGAACGCCGCGCGGCAGTAATCTTCTCAAACGCATGTTGAAAGACCGAGGTTTCACCTTCGAGACAGTCTGGTACGACAGCCGACTCACGTATCACCACGACTGCTTCATGTTGAACATCAAAGAGGGCATCTGCGGCTTGCCCGATCTTCCCAATTACGGCTACTGGACCGACCCACCGTCGGCGGTCAAGGACTGGGAGATCATCCCAATTCCTTTAGACGAGCAAAAGATGGGCGTTTGCAACTCAGTCACGACCGGCACGGGCAAGGTGTTCATGGATGATCGCTGCGTCAAGACCATGGATCTACTGGACAAGCATGGTATCGAGCCCGTGCCAATCCCGTACGGTCCGATCTGGGACACGTTTAACAGTGGCATCGACTGCAGCGACATGACGATCTGGCGCGAGGACGATTGACGGTTACTCCATGGTTCGTCAAACGATTGTAGTAGATTCTTGCTTCGGAGTTCAAAGCTCGAATGCGTGTCTCCATGGAGAGAGACATGAACCAACCACGATAACAAGCCGACTTGTAAGCGGCCGTTGCTACAAGGGAACACACCGATGTCAGACGATGCCCATTTAGCCATTGTCAACAACCCGAACTTCGCACTAAACAAGGAACATTACGACAAGGTCGCTGCGACTCAAGGCAGCCGCAAACTTGTCTACAAGGAGACCTTGCACCCGCACACAGGCGACGCGTTCTTGGTCAAGGCTGGTCAAGTGATCCGGGCGGAGCAGACCGAGGATTTTGCCCAGATTCTGGATTGGTTCATGATCACGCCGGATCTGAGTGAGTACCTCAATTACGGGCACTCGGCGCCCATCGAAGGTCCCTATTTGAAGAAGTACTCCCGCTGTTGGTCGAACTCAGGCTACCTGCATCCGATGGCCACCATGGTCGCCGACGAAGTACCGGACTATTTTGCGCCGAAAGGCTGGTCGAGCCACTTCTGGATGTTCCATTGCAATCCGGAGTGGAACCAAGCGGCAGCGCCCAACTGGCATGTGGGGCATGGCTCGTCCTGCCACACCAACTTCATGCACGGTCTAGCCCGCATCCCGGCAATTCATGCTATGCCGCAGGAGCGAAAACGTGAGGTCATTGAACACTTTGCCAACATGTGCAACTTCATGACGTTCCAAGTGTTTCGAACCGGGTGGGACGAAGAATCTCACGACGTAGTGATGGATCTGCGCCCGGGGCCAGATATCCCGAAAGGAACGGGCGTCGAGTTTTACGCCGAACAGGACATCTACTGTGTAGTTAGTAGCTGCCCGTGGGCTAGCATGCAGGACACGCTTGAAAACGTCGTCCCTCGACCGGTTGAGATCACGGCATGGGAGACAGGTATCGAGCCCTTGCCGCGACCTCAATGGCGTGAATGGAAATCAGACTTCTACAACCAATTGGCCACTGGAAAACGGGTCAACACTCCGCGCACGGGGGACTCCTACAACCACGTCAACACGTAGCTCACTATCACATCGCTAGACAATGCCTGTCAGTTTCGTTGTCGACGTCGGGAAGGACCCCACGCCCGCGTCCAGCACTTCATCGCCAATCGTGGTGTAAAGATCGCCCAGAGTCCCGGTTGTCCGGGTGTGGAGCCCCGTTCTCATCCCACCGGCATGTCCCGCTAAAATCAACGCTAAGTTGTTGTTCTTGTGTGCGTTGGCTTCAGCATGCTCGTGAACGAACATGAGGCACGTGTTATCGAGCAAAGTGCCGGCGCCCTCGGATATCGAACGCAACTTAGCGACCAGGTAGGCAAACTCCTCGACGTGCCAACGACAGATGTCGCGGAGAATCCGCATTCCCCGCGGAGTCTCGACGGTTCCATGCGTGTATTCATGGTGTCGCTGCGCAGTGTGGCCAAGCCACGGGAATCTGGAGAGGCCTTGACACTTCGATAACATGTACGATGCCACGCGTGTCTGACGTGACGCAAGTGCGTGGGCCAGCAGATCGCTCTGCAGACGAGCAATGCGCGGCCAGTCTTTGAGGTCGCCGCCTTCTTCGGGTCGCTGGATCGTGTCTCGATACTGCGGAGGCAGTGCAGCGATCGACTGTTCCAACTCTCGAACAGATGACAAGTACTCGTCAACACGCTGCCGATCTTCACTTCCCAGCCGTGAGGAAAGCGACTTGGCCTCCTGGCGAACTAGATCCAAAATGCTGTGTTGCCGGTTGACCCAGCCCTGCTCACGGTCCCCAAAAATCCGGTCAAACAGCCTGTGTGGAAAATGTTCGGGCGGCAGAGGGCGGTCACGATCCGCCCAGCTCAGGTTGTTTTGGATGGCCTCGCCGAACGACTCTTGGCAAACGCCGATCTGGATTGACCGAAAACGAGATTCTCGGCCGACTTGTCTTGCCAGTAGCTGATCGAACGAAATGCCGCCGGCGCCACGCCCGGTATATACCTTTCCAGATACGAGGGCGCTCATCGATGGGTAATGACTGTTCCCCGGACCGGGTAGCCGCGCAGCAGGACTATCCAATCCGGTAACTACATGGATGTGACGACGAAAGCGCTCCAGCGGTGCCAGACAAGGCGTGAACTCGAATTCAGGCCCAGTCTCACGCGGAATCCAGTACTTTTCAGGAATTCCGTTGCCGTTGAACCAAAACACAAACCGCTTTTCGATTGGCGCAATGGCCGGTCCATCCGAAGCGTAGGCAACTCCGTTTCCATCAAACATCGCCGCCAAGGGAGGCAATCCGATGTGGACGGCGGCACCACCGAGGCCTATGCCTTTGAGAAACGTTCGGCGAGAAAGGCGATTCTTCATTCTCGGATCTCCCCCAGGAAGGCTGTCGACCTCACGATGGCTATCACGAGTTCGCGAAACTGAAAACCAGAGGCCTCAAACGCTTGCAAGGCTGCGTCGATGTCCGTTTGATCAGCGGCCGTCTCAAGGCGGCCGGTTGCATATCGAAACAGCTGCTTCACCACACACCTTCGGCAGCTTGCATTGGCCGCTAGAATGGCGCCCAGCTGCCTCGGCGAGCTGAACTCCGAATTCTTAATGCCCCGTACGGATGCTGTCAAATCGAGATCCAGCTCGTGGACAGGCCATTTCACATTCCGATTTGGATTCACCACGGCGCCGGTGGGTATAACGGTCACTACGTGCTTCGAGCGATAGCGTCCGATTGCGTCGAATTGCTCCAAACCGAGCCCGATCGGGTCAATCAGCCGATGGCACGCTGCACAACTGGAATCCGACAAGTGGAGTTCAAGTCGTTGCCGATTCGTCAACGGGTGGTCTGTCGCGTTCGGAAGCGTCGCGTTGACACCCGGTGGCGGAGATGGGACTTCCTGACCCAGGAAGTGCTCGCGCACAAACAACCCGCGCTCGGTAGGAGACGTATCGGACGGCTTGCTGGTCAGTGTCAAGAAAAGGGCCGATCCCAGCACGCCGCCACCGCGGGGTGAGTCTTCCGGAAACTGGACCTTGCCGTACTCCTCGGTGGGTGGTGCAACGCCGTACAGACGCGCAAGGCGACTACTTACGAAGGCATAGTCCGCCGTGAAGAACTCCAAGAAGTTACGATCACTCCAAACGAGATACTCGAATAACCGACGGACCTCCTCGGCCATGTCCACGACCAGCTCGTCCCCGAATTCAGGAAACAGCTGGCTTTCCCGGACGGCAGCAAAGAGCCGATCAAATCTCAGCCACTGGGCTAGAAACTCGTTGAGCGCTCCGCGGGCACGTGCGTCGTTCAGCATCTTTCGGGCTTGCCGTTCAATCGCTTCGCGAGTCGCAAGCTCACCATTCGCCGCTGCGTGAAACAGGTCTTCATCCGGCATCGTGTTCCAAAGGAAATACGATAGTCGGCTGGCGATCCAATAGCCTTGCTGCGCACGGTCCGGTCCGTCTTCGAGATGAAACAAGAAGTTAGGGGACTGCAGCATCGCCTCCATCACCGCTTGTGCGCCGGTTTCGCGATCCCCGGTTTCCCTGGACTCCAATTCGAATAGCTTGTCATAGAGCTGCATCTCGGCAGGGCTGAGAGGTCGGCGAAACGCCCGGCGGCCGAAGGTTGATAGGAACCGCTCGCGAAACTCCGCGTTCGAGGCCCCGGGAGGAAGATCCGGCAAAAGCCCTCGCCGATCGCCGCCTAGAAAGGCGCGTCGAGCAACCTTCTCGGCAGCACGGTTCCACGACTCGACCAGCAACGGTGAAACGCTTTGGCCAGCGGCCTGGTTCATAAACCCATGATGAAAGTCTTCGGCCGGAAAACTGTCCGCCGGTTTCGTCCGCTCTCCCACAAGATCCCGAAGCGTATTGTTGTACTCGCCGTGAGTCAGCCGGCGCAGCACGAGGGGAACACGGCGTCTTACTGGTCGCTCCTCGGGGAGTGCGATGTCGTCTTTGTAGCTGGACACGTAGAACACCCAGCTACGCAGCAGTTCCGCCTCCGCACTCTTGGGGTCGATAAGCTCTCCTCCGGTGTGCTCCAGCTGATTGGTTGGTTTCAGCAGTAGCAGCGAGCGATCAACGTTGTCGTCATCAACCAACTTTTTCAAACTCAGACCAAACCGAGCTATTTCAGTTCGTGAGGCATCAACAGGTGGAAACTGCAGCTCAGTGGTTGACGCCACCCCGTTGTCGTTGTGACATTCACGGCAATCGGCACTCTGCAGAATGGGATAGACCTCACGCACAAAGAAGCTGACGTCGGCGACCTTGGCCGCTTGCGGGTCCGCGAAGACTGACTTGATCGCGAGCGGCCAGATCAGCAAAACCAAAATGCGCAGGCGAGATGCTTGCATAGACCCTACTCGGTTACGGAGACTTCCGGGGTTTCGATCGCTGGCAAACCAGCGGTCCCGACTACAATTCTCACACCCTCCAATTTAGAGAGGACCCGAACACCATCTGCGTCAACATTCGGCGCCAAACCCAGCCGGATTTCCCGAAGACGTGTGAGTGAGGCCAGCGCCATCAGGCTCTCGGAACTAACCGGCGTGCGACTGAGGTCAAGTAACTCAAGATTCGTAAGCCCCTTCAGCGCAGACAGGTCTCTCAGTTCCGTGCGAATTGCATCGGGCGCGCTTGGGCTGTCCGCACCGCGATCGTTGACGTTGGCTCCGTGCAATCGAAGGACTTTCAACTGCTTCAATGTGCCGATCTTCCTCAGATTGGGCTCGCTCAGCGGCAGTCCCCAGAGCCCCGAGTCGGCCTGCTGTATTCCACTCACATCAAGATCAACCAACGCAGGTAGCAGTGGAAGAAACGAGATGCACGAGCCGTCCAGGCGATTGCCCCCCATCGCAAGCCTTCTCGAGCTTCTGCAGCGAACCCAAATGTTCGAATCCATCGTCGTCTATTGCTGTGAATGAGATATCGAGCGAGCGCAGCTCGGTCAGCCGGGCAATCGATTCCAGCGAGCGACTCGTGATCTTGGTGCCCTGAAGATCCAGATGTTCCAAGCGACTCCAGTTCGAGAGACGAGCCACGCCACTGTCGCTGACACGCTCGGCGTAGTAGAGATTTAGCTCGGCGGACGTCCGGGAGTTCTACAATGTGTTCGAGGCCCAGATTCGTAACTCGCGTGTGTGAAAGATCGAGCTTCCGCAAACGCTTGTAATTTGCAATTCGCCGCAAGTCCACGTCTGTAATCCAAGACGAAGACAGGTTGACCTCAACGACGTATCCGTCGTCGTCTGCTTTCCACTGCCCCCCTTGAGCTGAGATCCAGGCGGAGTCTTCGACCGCCGACATTAACGCAAGGGTGCAAGTGGCTAAGTAGGTAATAGGCGTCGACATCTCATGTGCGGCGTCGGTTGGGCAACGCGGATTCCTCTTCCCACTCGATTTGGCAGTCTGGCAGTGCACTCTTGAGCGAATCCACTCCAGCCCTGCGTTATGAACGTGTGATACAACCTGAGCCGCTTTAGCTGCCGACAGTATTTCAGAACTTGCACCCCGCTGTCGGTAACATCCGCGCTGTCAATACTCAGATCCTCGAGCTTCTGAAGACGACGAACGGGTTGAAGCCCCTCATCGCTCAACTCTGCATAATCAACGTTTAGCCGGCGCAACTTGGGAAGCTTAGCGATCGCGGGAGAAACCCGAGTCGCCAATGTGGGCGCGAAATAGATCTAGATCACGCAGCTGTCTGAGGTTCGCGAGATGCTCGACACCTTGATCATCGAACCGACCGTCGCGCAAGTAGAGAGCTTCCAAATTCGCGAGGCGACCAACTGTCTTTTAGGCCGTCGTTATTGATGTCCACGCCCGACAGATCGAGATGTGTCAACTGGCGCATCTCTACCAGCCGCTGGACCCCTGCCGAAGTGATGTCCGTGTAGGCGAGCGACAACCGGCAAAGGCCCTTGATCGCAGCCACGTGGAACCAGTCCTTCGTCGCGCACCGGCGCGCCGTTCAACCGCAGCTCGTTCAGTTTCTCTAGGTGTACGAGATGAACGAGTCCGGGGACCTTCGACATAGGTGTTTACAAGGTTCAGTTTGCGCAGCTCACGTAGAGAAGCGAGATGCGCTAGGCCCTCGTCCGACACCGCCGTGCCGCTCAGGACAAGCTCTTCAAGTCCAAGCCATCGCGAAATCTGAGCAAGACCCAGATTCCCAATCTCCGTGGCTGAGGCATCGAGCACCCGCAGTTCCTTTAGGAGCCCCAGGTCATCGAGGAGCGAGTCGGACAGTGGTGTTGCTGCTAAACCGATGCTGACGAGTCGACCACCAGCCGTGCTGCTCGTGCCGCCCATCGCCTCCACCCACCTGGCGATGTCCTCAGAGTTTCTTCCGGCAATCTTTGGAATCTCTTGCCGACCTTGCGGCGATGCTCGATGAACTCGAAAGCCGCACGTGTCAGTGTCGACTGTAGGTGTTCGATCCCGGTGCGGGATACGCGCGTGTAGCGGAGGTCGACTTCACGAAGGCGGGTCAGCGGTCTAAGCCGGTCGATGCCGGCGTTGGTGACCTTCGTGCGATACAGGTTAAGGTACTCCAACTCTCGTAGCTGTTGCAGATACTCCAAACTGGCATCCGTGATCATCGTGCCCATCAAACTGAGTTTCCGCAGTCCTGAAGCTGGGCCAAGTGAGACACACCTTTGTCGGTGATCCGAGTGCCGTGTAAGTCGAGTTCCTCAAGTTCCTGCAAGCCGCGCAATTCAGGTAGTCCGTCATCTGTGACGAACGTACTTCCAATCAAGAGCCGACGGAGACCGGCAGTCGTGGACAGATTCGCTAAACCGTCGTCGTTGAAATCGGTCAATGTCGCATCGAGTGCCACGAGCTGCTGGAAGGCAGCCAATCCGTGGCCGGTAATGTTGGTCTGTCCAACTCCCAGCTCACGAAGGTTGGTGAGACTTTGCATCTGCGCGATACCGGCGTCACCAAAGCGGATCCTGCGCCAGAAGTGGTCGCTAAAGGTCAACTTTTGGATAGATTGAATCGAGGCGATGTATCGAATGTCGCTGCTGCGGTCCTCGCTATCGTGTGCATGACGATTCCAAATTGGTCCAGCCAAGCGGAGCTCGCGCAAGTGCTCAAGTCCGGCCAGACGCGCGAGGTCTTTCGTTTCGGCGAAAGTGCCCACCAGGTCAACGACTTCAACTTCAAAATCGTGTTCCGGCAGTTGGGACAGGTCCTGAACCCGCCCGCCGCGTTCCTCGGAGCACAAGCTCACCGCCCAAGAAAAGCACCCACTCTGCAACTTGGCGGTCCTGTGAGCTCATCGTCGTGTTCTTCCGATCACTCCACCCAGTTTGGCGACAGACCGCCGCTAGTTTAGAGGGATCAGAGCCAAATGTCACGCCGCACGGTTTGTGGCCGCCTCGACAACCAGCGGCGGGTTACCCATCGCACCCGCTGCAACAGTCGTGTAAGCCACTCGGGAGGGCGAGGCTCCTGCCGAGCCGAGTTGCATCAGAGTGCCGGTAACGCGTGGAAACCGTGGGCTAACGCCCAGCGGCTGATTTTGCATCGCGGTCCCGGGCCATCCTGTTGGTCATGTTGATCCTGTCACACAATCAGAAGACAGGATCAACATGATGAACAGGATTGATGGGGACGCCAACCAGCTGCGGGTTACCCCATCATACCCGCTGCAACAGTCGTGTAAGACGTTCGGGAGGGCGAGGCTCCTGCCGAGCCGAGATACATCAGAGTGCCGGTTACGGGGTGGAAACCGTGGGCTAACGCCAGCGGCTGATTTTGTATCGCGGTCCGGGCCATCCTAGTAGATCCTGTCAAACAATCAGAAGACAGGATCAACATGATGAACAGGATTGATGGGACGGCAACCAGCGGCGGGTTACCCCATCATACCCGCTGCAACAGTCGTGTAAGACACTCGGGACCGCGAGGCTCCTGCCGAGCCGAGGCGCGTCGAAGTGCCGTAACCGGTGGAAACCGTGGGCTAACGCCCAGCGGCTGATTTTGTATCGCGGTCCGGGCCATCCTGTTGATCATGTAGATCCTGTCACACAATCAGAAGACAGGATCAACATGATGAACAGGATTGATGGGACGCCAACCAGCTGCGGGTTACCCCATCATACCGCTGCAACAGTCGTGTAAGACGCTCGGGAGGGCGAGGCTCCTGCCGAGCCGAGGCGCATCAGAGTGCCGGTAACCGATGGAAACCGTGGGCTAACGCCAGCGGCTGATTTGTGTCACGGTCTCGGGCCATCCTGTTGATCATGTAGATCCTGTCAAACAATCAGAAGACAGGATCAACATGATGAACTGGATTGATGGAACGGCAACCAGCGGCGGGTTACCCCATCATACCCGCTGCAACAGTCGTGTAAGACGCTCGGGAGGGCGAGGCTCCTGCCGAGCCGAGGCGCATCGAAGCACCGGTAACCGGTGGAAACCGTGGGCTAACGCCCAGCGGCTGATTTTGTATCGCGGTCCGGGCCATCCTGTAGATCCTGTCAAACAATCAGAAGATAGGATCAACATGATGAACAGGATTGATGGGACGCCAACCAGCTGCGGGTTACCCCATCATACCCGCTGCAACAGTCGTGTAAGACACTCGGGACCGCGAGGCTCCTGCCGAGCCGAGGCGCATCAGAGTGCCGGTAACCGGTGGAAACCGTGGGCTAACGCCCAGCGGCTGATTTTGTATCGCGGTCCGGGCCATCCTGTTGATCATGTAGATCCTGTCACACAATCAGAAGACAGGATCAACATGATGAACAGGATTGATGGAACGGCAACCAGCGGCGGGTTACCCCATCATACCCGCTGCAACAGTCGTGTAAGACGTTCGGGAGGGCGAGGCTCCTGCCGAGCCGAGGCGCGTCGAAGCGCCGGTAACCGGTAGAAACCGTGGGCTAACGCCCAGCGGCTGATTTTGTATCGCGGTCTCGGGCCATCCTGTTGATCATGTAGATCCTGTCACACAATCAGAAGACAGGATCAACAGGATGAACAGGATTGATGGGACGCCAACCAGCTGCGGGTTACCCCATCATACCCGCTGCAACAGTCGTGTAAGACGCTCGGGAGGGCGAGGCTCCTGCCGAGCCGAGGCGCATCGAAGCACCGGTAACCGGTGGAAACCGTGGGCTAACGCCCAGCGGCTGATTTGTGTCACGGTCCCGGGCCGTCCTGGCGGTTCTGTAAATCCTGTCAAGAGAAGTGTCAGTACGTCCATCAACCCGGGGTCTGCTCACCGTGTATGTTCTGGGCCAATGAGGCGAAGGAAGTCCGCCGCGATCCTCCTCTCCCTCGCTTCATCATGCGTGAGCCGTTGAACGAGCGCATCAACCGCTCGCCGATCACCATCAATCTTCCATATTGCCATGGCGACGCTAGCCTGGTGAGACTCATTTGGATCGTGCAGTGCTGCAAGAAGGATCGGCAGCGCTCCTTTCGCATCGGGGCCTATCTCCCACAACGCGCGGACAACCGAGTGGTGAAAGCGTTGGTCAGGGTCGTCGTAGAACCGAAGGAGTGCCGGAACAACCACGTCGGCCGGATCCGCAAGGCGCCCAAGAGCGTCGGCTGCGCGGCATCGTGTCTCTTGCTGGTCTGCCGACAGCAATTGGATCAGCTTCGGTGCAGCAGCTGGTCCGAGGGGTTGGTCGCGCACTGCCAGGGTGTCGGTAAGCGACCATTCGCTGTTGTTCTGCAACGCCGAGATGAACTGATCAAGCGTTCCAAACCTCTTTCTGGCGAACATCACTTTGCAGCTCGGCAACGCCTCTACTAGCTCTTTGATGCCTGTTTCTGTGATCGACGTTCCAGTTGTCCAGAACATCTCAAGGGACTTAAGTTTGGAAAGATGCGGTATCGCCGCGTCTGTGATCTGCCGACTCGCGATCTTGAGGACTTTCAAGTTTTGTAGCTGTGAAAGAGAGTCCATCCCCGAATCTGTGATGGCCGTGTTGAAGAGAATCAACACTTCGAGCGACTGTGCGCGCGAAAGATGCGCAAGTCCCTGGTCGGTGATTAACGGCGGACAGTAGGACTCGTTTCCGCGGTTTGATACCGCATACGTCGTTTTCCCGCCCACCGAGAAGTTGGTTCTGATTCGTTTCAGGCGCGACAGTCTCGCAAGCTCTGCCAAATGGCCGTCTGACAGCATGCGATAGGGCGCAGCAACCCCAACTGTGCGACCGAGAGATTCTGGACCAAGCGAATCCTGGAGGATTGCGGGGACAGTGAACCAGCGGCCGAAAATCGACTCATGGGCACTCCACCCTCCGGCTTCCTTCACTGCCAATAGCGCCCGGTGTTCTTTTCCAGCTTGATGAGCTAGGTGGCCAACGGCTAGGGCAACCATCGCGGTGACGATCAAGAAGGCCCGCAAGCTATAACGGAAACGCGGAATCATGATCAGTCGTTTCTTTTGACGCACTCGGCTACACCTGATTGCCGCATGAAACGTGCTATGCTCGCGCCGCAAATCAGCCGGAATGCGTTAGCATCCGGTTTGCGGTAGGAACCGTGGGCCGATGCCCAGCGGCTGATGTTGTATCATGGGCCATCCTGTTGATCCTGTAAATCCTGTCAAGAAAGGCAAAAGACAGGATCAACATGATGAACAGGATTGGGGGACGGCAACCAGTGGCGGGTTGCCCATCACGCTGCAACAGTCATGCAGCAAACCGCCTCGACAACAACGCGCTCCAGCAGACATCTTGTCGGTTGGCATGATTAACTATTGCTCGGCTTGCCAAGTACGACTACGCCCCGGCATCACCCCGTACGCTACGGCCCGGGCCATTTGTCGCGCAACGCGTCCAACTGGACATCGTCAAGTATGGAGCGCAGTTGGTGCTCTGGGAGCTGGGAGAGCGCGTTCAGCAACATCGCGACATCGCTTTCTCCAACGCCCTCAAGCGGTTGGGATGTTTCAACCAGCAGGTCGATCAAGCGCTCTCGCTGTTCACCGCGTAGCGGCATCCCACGTTCAAGTTTCGCAATCGACAGTCCAAGCCGCGCTTCATAATGGTATCGCTCACGCTTGCGCTGTTCCTCCACATACTTCTGTCGCTGAACCGGATCAAGCGTTCCTTCGACAGATCGGTAGAAGAACGACGACTTGGTAAAGAACTCAGAATCGACCTCCTTGAAGAGTTCTTGAATATTGGGCCAGATGGCGATCATTCGATCGCGATTACCCCAAGCCAGTACGTAGTTGCCTCGTGCAACTCCTACCCGTTCCCAGAACTTTCGGATGTCACCCTGCCCGGCCAAGGTGAGCTTTGCTCTTTGAGCGGAGGTGAGCCCACAGAGCTGGTCGACTCCTGCTAGGTGGGTTGCCAACATCGCTTCTAGTCTCTCGCTGTACCGACCGGGAAACATCTCGTCGAACTGGCTTGCCGCTTTCGCCCGCTCATCCTCTTGAGCGGCATCTTGCGCCCCAGCCGGGTAGCAAACAACGTGGCACGCAGCCAAACATACGAAAACAAAGCGGCTCACGGCGGCTCGACTGATGATCGTACCAATGGCTCCTGCCGGTCGAACCGCTTCACGGCACCAGAGGAATCGAATACCTGCGCGCCGTTTACTCTGCATCGCGGGTTTACTAACCGTCATTCTCGCCCGCCTCCACGCTATCTGTCCCGACATCGTCTAGCTCACCGACAACGACTGGCAACTGCCCAAGATCCAGGGTTAGAGGAACTGCAAAACTATGTTTTCGAGACAGTCGCCACGCCTTGACTTGCGCCGGTGTCAGCAAAGGGACGAGATGCTGGTCCGGAATACCAGGCAACTGCCCCGCCCCGTTGATCGAGTTAGGAATCACCTTATCCCAAACGTCCAGCCAGTTCTGTGCGAGCGTCAGCGCAAGTCGATCCCGCTGCTCGGTACTAAGCACCAATCGCCGGTCGATGGCTGCAACGATGGCCTTGATGGATACGGACTTCCTGTATTCTCCACGGCGAGCAACTTCTCGCTGGTACTTTGCGGCTTGGTCAGCGTGGAGCTCCTGAGAAACCGCCCTAGCGACTGCCGCACCAACCAGACGCCTAGGCGCCATGAGGTGGTCAGTGCGACGATCTCGAGCCCCGGTCCACGTTTGGATCAACGCAAAACGGCGGACGACTTGAGGTAGCGCCTCGTCGAGGTTGTTTCGGAGGGCACGTTGTCTCTCGCTATCCAGAACACAGAGACGACCGAGGCAAGACAATTCGGCCGCAACGAGCGAGCGAAACCGCGGAAGACATCTCTTTTCCAGGTCCAAGAGCCTCGCTTGCTCGGTGGGCGACAAGTCCTCGATGCGGGACGTTTCCGCTTCGGCTGGGATGTCGCCAATCCTGGGGGCATTTTCGTAGCCCACCGGAGGTTCGGCGTCACATCGTAAAACGACGTAGAGCAGAATACCTGCCGCAAGGTAGAGTTTGGTCAGCACAGGTCGCCTACCGTTTCGGACCGAGAGAGTCCATGACGTCACCAGTGGTCAGCAGCACGTCACCCGGAAAGTCGACGGGCTCACGCCCTGCTTTAGAAAACATCGCCTGCAGTGGCTTCTTTTTCATGGATGGCGGAAGGAAATGCACGCGACCGTCAGCCATGACAACTTGGAATCCATGTGGCTGGTCCAGCAGACCTTGAAGCCGCTCTTTGGGAGCGAGATCGCCGGGCCTTGTCCAGACGATCGCCCAGTCGTCCGGAACTTCGACGACCATGACTGTATTGGACGTGCCGTCTCTAACATGACGAATACCGTTTCCATCTTTGCCCCCGTTGAGCGGTCGCAAAAAAACGCCGTCAGCGCCGCTATTTCCCAGGTAGTTTGAGCGACCAGTCTTATCTCGGGAACGCGGCGACCGATAAATGTCCGGCATCTTGTTGATAAGCGACCTGTTCTGCAGGCTATCCCAGGGCTCATCCAAGTCAAACTGCTCGTATAACTCCCGTTCTCCCAGATGCGGCAGGATGTGGACTCGCCAGCTCAGCAGCGGGCGTCCGGTTGGGTCCGCGCTATATCCAGCTGGAAAAGCGCCGTGGGCGTCGTGGTACCAATGCAGCGCTAGCGCCATCGTCGCCAGTTTGCGTGCAGAGAACATGTTCTTTGGATCGACGCGGTCCTCAGGTTCGCCGGCCTCACCGTTGGATGAATCCAAAGCAATCAGTGGGTGCTCAGCGGAAGCTCTTGCCTCACCTAGCAAGACGACCGCCGGCTGTGCCCGCGTATTCTCTTGGCTGACGGTGGGTAGTCCTGAGACGATCAGCACGATTGTCGCAAAGACAACGGCTGCTAACTGGAAAGTGGCTCTGGACACGCGGCCTCCAGTGGAGTCCTTACAGGAATGGGACTGAACTCCCCCTCACTCTGCCCTGTCGTAGCCGAACTCACCAGAGTTTGGTGCACGGCTGATTCGTCCAAATTCTGGAGAATTCGGCTACAAAATTCCTTCACGGCGTCCCCACCCGGCCCTCTCCCCCCTGCCACTCTCGCGGCGCGAGGCAGCGAGAGGGAACAGAAGTCAGCAACCTATTGTGGTACAAGCGCCTCAGACCCCTCATTGTAGTGGACTCCTGGATTACCGTTCAAACGCCAAGTGCAGGCTCATCACCTCCTGCAGCCAGTCCGACGTGCGCGTTAATCGCGACTCGAAAAGTTGAGATCGCGTCCCAGGTCAATGATACTAGACATTGTCTCAAAAGCCGCCTCTCTCGATTCTCTCCCCAGCAAGGAGGTCGTGCAGCTATTACGCTTTATGCAATCCGCCAAACTCTGGCGAGTTCGGCTACGCTGCAAATCAGCCGCTGGGCGTTAGCCCACGGTTCCCCAGCGAAACCGATGCGTAGCGTCCGGCGAGGGGCTCCCCCTCTCCGGCCTTTCGGGCCGACTCTCCCCAAGGGGAGAGTGACGAAAGACGAAATCACGCACGAACTTAAAAACTGCACAGCCTCCAAGCCCGGGGGGAAGAGAACACTTGGGGAGTCGCTACGCGACCAGATGAATTGTTCGGAGACAAAGCCTAGCCAGCTTGCTCTGTGCAAACCGCTCAGATCTACACCCTGCCCGTTCAGCGAAAGTCGTTTGCATGCCCCACTCTTTCTGGAGGCGGCTTCGCCGTCACCGCAAGCGCCGTGGGCGTCTGATCCCGAAACATCGCCGGTTCGAGTCCCTCGAGCAGCGGTTGCTGCTGGTTTCCCCCTGGCAGAATCCTTGCAATCCGCTCGACGTCAACAACGATCAGATTGTCACCCCGAATGATGCGCTGCTGCCAATCAACCGGATCAACGCGGGCCGTGGTGGCGTGCTTCCGGATCCGCCAGTGGACTCGGCTCCGCCGCCCTACCATGACGTCGACGGCGACGGACAACTGGTTCCCAACGACGTGCTGCGGGTGATCAACGCGCTGAACAAGAGCGATCTGGAAGGGATCTTCAACTTCGAAGGTAACCTGGTTCGGGATACCGCTCCGGGAGGCACCACCAACGATGACAATCTGACTTTCGATGGACGGCTGGAAGGGGTCATCACTTCCCTGCTCGGACTAGACACGTTTCAAGCGCGTGTCGACGGCGACGAGGCGGTCGACGTGCCCCAGACCTGCGGCGCGTTCATGCTGGATCCCGGTTTCGCCACTGACGGCCGCGACGACGGCGTCCACGTGGTCACGTTCACCGGGACCGACCCGCGGGGCAGGCAGGCAGCATTCGATGTGACCTACACCCTAGATACGGTGCCTCCGGCGATCGATCTGCAACTCGCGCCGGACTCGGACACCGCACCGCAAGGCGACGGCGCCACCGACCTGAAGCAGGTCTCGCTCATCGGCTCCACGGATGCCGGGCGCCCGGTAAGCCTGTTCGCCGAGAGCGATCCGGGCTCACCGCTGGCGATCGTGAACGCTGATTCAAACGGCAGCTATCAATTCGACGGCGTCGAGCTGGAGTTCGGCGACAACGGATTCAGAGTCATGACCTCCGACCTGGCGGGTAACGAAAATACTGCCACGGAAGTCGTCACACAAAACATGGTGCTCCTAGAAGAAGCGAACTTCCAGGTCTTCTACGAACAGTCATTCGTCGTGCCGAACGAGCCCTCCACGTTGTCGGTCACCTTCAGTGACTTGAACTTTGATGAAACGGACGACTTCGTCAACGACGCGTTCGAGGCGTCTCTATTGGATCGGGAGGGCAACTCGTTGGTCCAGACCATCGGTCCTGGACGCGACTCATTCTTCAATGTCACTGAATCGGGTGTGGTCGATATCGGATCGAACACAACCGTCGATGCTGGGACGGTCAGCGTGGATTTGGCCGACGTACCAGCGGGAACTTCTGGCAGACTCGTACTTCGTCTCGTAAACAACGACCGGGACACCGCAACATCTGTGCGAATCTCGGACATTTCCGTCGTCGCCGGCGCACTCGACACGCCGGACAGACCTTCCGCAGTGCCACAAACAGTTCGCCAACGACAGATCGACTTTGAGTCCCTATCCGATGTGTCCGAGAGTGTGCAAGTCGAGTACAAACAGACATCTCTCAATCAGACGCGCGATCTGCTATTTACGGAATTGGCGTTAAACAACGAGGGCACGTTCGGCGTTGAAGCACCGCTCCTGCTGGCGGTCGATCAGATCAGTGAACCGCAGGTGGTTGTCCGCAACGCGGACGGCATCACACCGCAGGGATTACCGTTTTTCGACTTCAGCCACTTGCTAGTCCAGCCGACGCTCTCCCCAAGGGAACCGACTGGAAGCCGGCATCTGGAGTTCTTCAATCCGCTCGGAGTGCAATTCGACTTCGATTTGGTCGTGCTTGGTCGCCTGAACCAACCCCCACACTTCATCTCACGTCCTATTGTTGAGGCCGTTGCCGGGCGGAACTACGAATACCAGGCTGAAGCGATCGACCCTGAGGGTAACCAGCCGGTGTATTCGCTGATCGTCTCGCCGAATGGGATGACGATCGATGCCAACACAGGAGCGATTAACTGGCATACTGACACGGGCGACGTCGGGAATCACGCGGTGATCGTGGCCAGCGACGATGGACGCGGCGGCGTGGAAACACAGCAGTACACGCTCGACGTCAGGGAGTTCGTTCCGAATCGACCACCGGTCATCACGACCACCCCGATAGTCGAAGTCTTTCTCGATGCTGACCACACGGTTGCCGAATACGGCTACACCGCCTCCGCGATTGACGTTGACGGTGACGCCATCGAGTATCGACTCGAACAAGCACCGTTCGCCATGACCATCGACCCATCAAGCGGGAAGGTATCGTGGAATCCGGCTGCAGACCAACTTGCCACACACACCATTCGAATTACAGCCGACGACCTGCGCGGTGGCACGGCGACACAAGAATACCAGCTCCGTGTCCTTCCCGACCGAACCAACAGTCCACCAGTGATCGTCACCGATCCGATCGAAGACTTCTTCGTGCCCGGATTCTCCAATCCCGCTACGGGAACCGTCCAGCCCCAGCAAATCCGCCTCGACCTTAGCGAGGGGCAGGTATTCGAAGGCACAGTAGCCATCACGCTACCCGAAGCGGTTGAGCGGTCTGCTGATATTGTGATTGCGGTCGACGAATCGGCCTCGATGCGGGGCGAACAAGCGTGGATTGGGGAGATGATCCCCCTTCTTGACCAGGCGCTGATCGACGCAGGTGTGGGCGCGACATCCGAGCATCCGAATCGCTTTGCGATCGTGGGAGGTGGCCGGCAGAACCTGGTCGGCTACTTCCTCAGCCAGCAATCCAACACTAGGTATACACTCTACGACTCAGGGGGATTGGTCGTCGCGGATGGTACTATCAACGAAGTACTTCCGGACGAGTTGCTGAATCTTAGTTTCAAGGATGACGATCGCTACACCCTGGTTGTCGAGGCGCTGGATCCCGAGGAGTCGGGCGAGGTGATCGAGGTTGGAGTCAGGGCACATGCCGGTGACAGCCGGCGAGTAGAACAGCTGCAGCTGAACACGCTCGTGAGCGACGTCATCGAACTGCCGGGCCAGTCGGTTGAGTATGTCTTTAACCTTCCCAAGGACTCGCTGCTGTACTTCGATTCGCAAACCAAGGACCTCTATTCTCACATGCAGTGGTCGCTGACCGGTCCGACGGGAGTGCTAGCCAACGACGTACGATTCATTCATTCGGATGTGTCAGTCGCCGCTCCGGTATTCGACGCTCCCGCAGGCGAGTACCGTCTGACTGTCGAGGCGGAATTTGACACCACCACAGATTACAAATTCCAGCTGCTGGACCTGTCGGCGGCTCCTACAATCAGCTCCGGAGAAGTAATCCAAGGTGAGTTCAAGCGAAAAGTCGAGACGTTCGCCTACCGATTCGAAACGAGTGCCGACCAGCTGTTCGAGTTTGTCAACTCAGCAACTGCGCATCCTGGCAGCCAGTGGCGACTGCTGAATCGGTTCGGCGAAGTACTTAACACCCAGCCACTCGGTACTAATGAACCCGGCTCGCTGCTGTTTGAGGCAGGTGAGTACTACTTGCTCATGGAGGCCGCGCTGTGGCCCCTCGAAGGCACCGATCAGCTACGTGTTCCCTCACACTTCGAGTTCGTCGTGACGGTGTCGGATCCGACACCGCCGCTCGCAGTCACCATGGGGGAAACAACTAGTGGTGTGATTGAGTATGTAGGCGACTTTGTCGACTATTCGTTCACTTTGTCTGACCGCTCGCTAGTCTACATCGACTCGCTGACCAACAGTGGCATGACTTGGAGCCTGGAGGGACCCCGCGGCAACGAGGTAGTCGATCGACGCTTTGATCTAACGGACTCGTCTAACCAGTTGGATCCAATCCTGGATCTGGTTGCAGGCCAATACCTCCTCCGCGTCAATAGCAACGGGCGACAGGGTGATTATTCGTTCCGCGTGCTTGATCTGCACGCACCGAGCAGTATCACGACGATCACCACCGGCGTTGCATTCGACGGCGAGCTAATGCCACCCAATGAAACCGGCGCGTATAGCTTCTCGGCCGGTGCTGGGGACGAGTACTTCTTCGATTTCCAAACAGCCAGCGGCACGGCGAACGTAAACTATCGCCTGATCGATCCGTACGGCAACATCGTTCTCGAAAGGCGCCCCCTGGAAGATGCTGAAGCTACGATCCCAACGGGCGGAAGGTATACGCTGCTGATTGAAGGTGGTATCACGAACTCGGAGCCAAGCGCGTACACGGTGAATGTCGTGCCCGTGGTTAACAGCAAGGCGGAACTGGCTCTGGGGACAACCGTTGTCGATTCACTCACGACTCCCGGCGCGCGATCAGAGTTTGAATTCGAGTTGGCTGCGGACGGGCTGCTGTATTTCGATTCTCTGACAAACACCTCCGATTTGAACTGGACGCTTGCCGGACCGCGGGGTGTAGAGGTCTCGGCACGTCCATTCGCACGATCCGATTCGTCTGCCGTGGCCGCAGCCGGCATGAGCTTGCCGGCGGGCAGCTATCAGTTAGTGGTCGAAGCCATGGAAGATACCGTCGGAGAGTTTTCGTTTCGCCTACTCGACCTGCTAGAGCCGGGTAGCTCCTTGCCAATCGCGCCGCCCCCCGGCTCGGGAAATCCATCTGTTACCGTCGTCGGAGCGCCGTCGAGCCCTAAAGGCACCGAGGTGTTCCGCTTCGTGGCCGAGCCGGGTGACGAAATCTCCTTCGAAACTACGACCGAGGCAGGGACCGGCTCCCACTATCGCTTGCTCGACCAATATGGCGGCGAAGTGATATCAGTCGTCGATTTGGCCACAGACAGCTTGAATACAAACCTCGCTGGCGGGGGCACCTACTATCTGTTGGTGGAAGGCAACATCGATAGCACCGTACTCGATGAGTACAGCATCGATATCCGCTGGATCACGAACAACAGTCCACCATTGATCAACGGGACACCGCTTGTGCTCGGTGACACCGTGTCCGGCAGTCTCTCAACTGCAGGTGAAACCGACTCATACACCTTTGAGTTACAGGATCGCACCCTGTTGTACGTGGATTCACTTACGAACGACGGCAGCGCGCATTGGACGTTGCGAGGACCACAAGGCGAACTTGTGACCAATCGCGCGTTCGTTAGCACAGACTCCTTTGACAATGCGTCGCCAGTCCTGGAAGTTCCTGCTGGAACATATCAATTCGATGTTGCTTCTCCGCGCGCGACAGGAAACTACAGTTTCCGCGTACTAGACCTAGCCGCGGCGCCACCTGCTACGCTGGCGAGTCCCATAGCCGGAACACTGGAGCCGGCCAACGAGACCCACACTTATCAGTTCGCTGCGAGTGCCGGTGATTCGTTCTTCTTTGACGTCCAGGCGGCGAGTGATACCGCCAACACGCAGTACAAACTAGTCGACCCCTACGGTCGGATCGTCCTCAACACCAGCCGCATGGCCGACCAAGGCCCGCTCGTCGTTTCCACGGATGGAAGTTACACGCTGCTAATCGAAGCTTGGCACTCGAACACGGGCCTCGACACTTACATCATGCAGGTGAATCGGATTCCCGAAGCTTCGGAATCCACTCTGACACTCAACACCGTAACCTCCGGTATGTTCACCGTTCCGTTCGAGTCGATCGAGTACACCTTTTCACTGGATGATTGGACTCTTCTCCACTTTGACTCTCGGACCGACACCGACAGGCTCAGCTGGACCTTGGCCGGTCCTGCCGGGGTCGAGGTCAACGACCGCCCGTTTGATCGCAGTGATTCCATCGCGCAAGACGAAGGTGTGATTGAGGTCCCTGCGGGTGAATACACACTGACTATCACGGCAGACGAAACGGCGGAGCAGTTCACTTTCGCGATGTTGGATCTGTCCGCTGCCCAGTCGATCTCGGCCGGTACAGTCGTTGCTGACTCGCTGCCGGTGTCGTCGGGTAGCAAACTGTACCGGTTTACCGCTGAGCCGGGTGATGTCGTCTACTTTGACAGCCAACATTTCGACAGTGGCTTCACGACAGCGCCGTCATGGCGCGTCGTGGATCAGTACGGTCAGCAGGAGTTCAATCTATTGTTCGGCCAAGACCGAGAACCGGTCTTGCTGTCGGGAGGCCACTACACCGTTCTCGTTGAAGGCCAGGTCGATGACACCGGAGTTGATGGCTCCTTTTCGTTTGATGTGGTTCCGGTGTACAACGAGCTTGCTCCTACCACGCAGCTGGTGTTGGGAGAGACCGTCAGTCGCGCGCCCAGCAAGGCGTTCTCGCTCGAGAGATTCTCGTTTTCGCTCGAGAACCAGTCACTGATCTACTTCGATTCGCTGACCAATGACCATACGGCTACCTGGACAGTGGCGACGGCCGATGGTCGTGAAGTAACGAGCCCCCTTGGATTCAACGCGTCGGATTCCAGTTCGAGCAGCCGCCCGCTCGCCTTGCCACCAGGCGACTTCGTGCTCACGGTTACATCTCGTGAAGGAAACCCCTACGCCTTCCGCTTGCTCGACTTCGAGGATGCCGTGTCGGTTTCCCTGGGGACGGCGTTCAGCGGAAACTTCGACATCCCCAACGAGACAGACCTCTACGCATTCGTGGTTGATGACAACCAACGCATCTACGTCGACGCATCGAGTAGCGGACCTGGCTCCTATCGCATCGTCGACGAAGCCGGTCGAAGTTTGATCCGGCAGACAGCGATTGTGGACAGAGATGTATTCGAGTTTGTCAGCGGCGGCACCTACTGGCTCGCCGTTGAATCTTTTGTCAGTGCTACGGTATCCCATCCTTATGACTTCAACTTAATTCCGGCGTCGGTGATCCAATCCGACTTGGCAATTGGCCAAATACAGCGGGCCACAGTGGCGGCGCCGGGCGACGTGCTGGAATTCCACCTCACCGTCGACCGATCGTCCAAGCTGTACTTCGACAGCTTGACAAATTCCAGTGCACTCGCCTGGGACTTGGACGGCCCTGGCCAGTTCATCAAGGCGAGACGATTTCACCAGAGTGACGCCTTTGGTATTACTGATCCTACAATCCACCTCGTTGCTGGTGACTACACGCTCACGGTCGATGCCTTCGCCGATACGATCGGTGACGTCGCCTTCCGCCTGCTGGACCTTTCGGCCGCCACACCGGTGGCATTCTCTGAGGCTGTCTCTGCAGAGCTGACGATTCCAAACCAGACCGACGTCTACGAGTTCACCGCCGCTGCCGGTGAGGAGTTGTTCGTAGATGTCGAACACGCAACTGACACATCGAATCTGCTATACCGCATCCTTGATCCGCTGGGGCGAGAGATCGTCAGCCGACAGACCGACATTGAAGTGGGGCCACTGCCGGGGTCGGGTACCTTTACGCTGCTTGTCGAAGGAGCGTCGAATAACTCCGGTCAAGACCAATACCGACTCCGCGTTCACAAATCCAACACCCGCACGGGCGGCGATCTAGCCCTCGGCGAAGTGACATCCGGCTCGATCACCACTGCTGGTGATCGAGTTTCGTTCGACTTCGATCTGGGCTCGGAGTCGCTTGTACACTTCGACTCGTTGACAGACGATGCCGGACTTCGTTGGACGCTGACTGGACCCCGCGGAGTCGAATTTGAGGGAATCCCGTTCAACCGATCGGATTCGGTCAGGACCGGAAACGACTTACCTGTCCAACCGGCCTTTGAGTTGAAGCCGGGAAGTTACTCATTGACGGTCGATGGCGCGGGCGACGCTGTCGGTGACTTCGCTTTCGCTCTACTTGACTTGCTGGCGTCGGATCACACGACGCAGGTGGACACCCCCACGACGGGCAATCCCACCACTGTTACCGGCTCCCAGTCCGATCCGCGACAGACTCAAGCGTATCGCTTTGCGGCAGCCGCGGGCGATCAGCTCTCGTTTGACACAACAACGTCCGGCTCCGTGGCCTCTGACTACCGCCTGCTCGATCCGTTCGGCAGGGAAGTCTTCCGTCAACCTCTGACGGCCCAGCTGGCTGGCGTCGAACTGCCCGCATCGGGCACCTATTTCTTGCTGGTTGAAGGCCAAATAACCAACAGCGATCCGGACGACTACACGATTCTGGTGACTTTCGAAGGCAACAATCCGCCGCCAGATCCCACCGGCACGCCGTTGACGTTCGGTGAAGTGCGGGAGGGATCGCTTGCGGTGGATGGCCAGGTTGACTCGTACGCGTTCACTCTCGCAGAAAGCAAATTGCTCTATTTCGATGCGTTGACAAACAACAGCACTCTGCAGTGGAGTCTAAATCGATCGTTGGGGACGCTGGTTGACGGCATGTCCTTTACTGCAACGGACGCATCGAATAACCCGTCACCCGTGCTCGATCTGCCCGCAGGCACATACCAACTGAACGTCGGGGCCAGCAGCGGAGTACCTGGAGCGTACTCGTTTGTACTGCGCGATCTTGCGGCGGCAAACCCGCTCGCTCTCGGAGTTGAAGTCGACAGCGAGCTGGATCCAGCGAACGAAACAGACCTGTATCAGTTCACCGGTATGGCTGGACAGTCGTTGTTCGTTGATGTCGTGTCGACAAGCAACAGTGGCATTCCTTACAAGCTTGTCGATCCCTACGGCCGAGTGGTCCTAGCGACCAATCGCATGGACGACCAGGAGGCAATGCTGCCCATCTCCGGGACCTATACGCTGCTTGTTGAAGGTCCGATCGCCAACACGACCACCGATAGTTACAGGATGAACCTCCATCGGGTTGTCGAGACGAAACGTCCCCTCACGTTTGGAGGCACCACTGTCGATAGTGTGTCGGTTCCGGGCGCCCGTCTTGGCTATGACTTCGTCCTGACTGAGGAAGAAGTGCTGTACTTCCAGCCCGGCCTCAATTTCGACTCATTCGAATGGAGTCTATCAGGCAGGTCGGGAACCCATATCGACAACCGACGGGGCCTCGCAATCTCCCGGCTGCCCGCGGGAGAGTACTCAATTGCGCTCAGCGGCGTCGGCGACTTCACGGGTGACGTCTCGTTCACGACGGCTCTCTTTTCGAGCGCCGATGTTCTTCCGACGGACGGCACGGTTGTATCTGGAACGCTCGACGCGAGCCACAGTATCGCGGTCTATCAGCTAGACGGTCGTGCTGGGACCCACTTTGCGCTGCAACCCGACCTGAACTTGGCGTTCGCCGACTCGAACACTGCGCGCCTGACTGCGATGGATCTCAGCACCGCCTTTGACGGGGAAGACGGGCATGCTCTGATTGACGTCGCCCTGCGGGCAAACGTGTTTCGCGATGGAGCGGCAGTCAACTTCATCCTGGTCAGCGACGAAGACCGTGACGTCTTGGACGACAATGTCGACTTCGATTCGATCTTCACAGGACTCTCGGCAAAGGAGGCGTTGCTGAACGTAGTCGTTGACGAGTCGTTCACGGGAGAAAACTCCATACAGGCGATTGGAGTAGGTGCCGATGGCTCGAGTTACATCCCGGACGGCGCCGGTAGCTTTGTGCGAACATCCGGCGGCACGGCAGCGTCAGCGAATGTCTCGATAAGGCAGGACTACGTCGACCTGGCCTGGGCTCTGGACGGTGCTGCCTGGAATCTAAACCACTTGCGTGCTGGCGGTGTGGCAGCCGAGTCGTTCACAAACGCCTTCGTGGACGTCAAAGTCAGCGAGATCCTCGAGCAAACCGCGTTACATCTCACGGCATCAAGTCCCAACGCGGATCTGCAGTTCGTGTCGCCGGCGAATGGATCCTACGATTCCGTTTCCGGGGGTGAAACGTACGACTTCGAGATTCGGATTGGCAACAATGGCCAGCCGATTGCGTACGACCTTTTGTTTACCCTTGGCCAGACCACGGGATCGATTCCTGTTTATATCACAGCACCATATGAATACGGTGCGATCGCCGTCGATGCCGACGGTGACACGCTCAGTTGGTCGCTGATCGACGGCCCTCCAGGACTCGTGATTGACTCGATGACGGGCGTCATGTCCTGGTCCAGCGATAGTGTCGTGTTTGGTCAACACCGCGTGACACTGCGCGTTCACGACGGACGAGGCGGCGAGGACGAGCAGTCATTCGTGCTCGACGTAAGCGGTGGGGAGCCGGCAAGCATTCTCGGACTGGTCACGGACTCGAACCAACAACCAGTTCCCGATTGGAGAATCTACCTCGACCGGAATCGCAATGGCATACGCGACCCAGAGGAGATCTCTACGACAACTGATGACGGCGGCCAGTTCTCGTTCGAAGGTATTGACGGTGGATCGTATGTTGTCGCTCAGGAGATGCAGCCGGGATGGCAACAGGTAACACCGACAATCGGCAGCTACGAAGTATCGGTTGACAGCGGAGAGGAACTGACCGGTATTTTGTTTCTCAACCAACAGGTTCCACTGGTCAACTCCGACCCGGTGATTACGAGCGAGCCACCGTTGACGATCGTTGCTGGTGAGGACTATGTCTATCGGCCGATTGTCGAGGAGTTGGACGGCGACGTACTGACTTTCGACTTGCCGCTGGCGCCGGCCGGCATGGCATTGAATCCGCACAACGGCACAATTCAATGGACACCGCGTGCGGATCAGATTGGCGTTGAGTCGGTATTGCTGCGCGCCCGGGATGATAACGGTGGAACTGACGTCCAGTACTACCAGATCACCGTGCAAGCTCCCAGTACAGCACCGGTCTTCACTTCGACACCACCCTCAGGACCCGCCGGTGCCGGCCTGCCATTCACCTATGACGCCAACGCGGTGGATGCCGATGGCGACTCGCTCAGTTACTCTCTCTCTACCGCTCCAACCGGTGCGACGATCGAGACGGCAACAGGCGTGATCAGCTGGGTGCCTTCGGCAAGTCAAGTTGGCACGCAGTCGTTCACGGTAACCGTGGACGACGGGCGCGGCTCCCGAGCCGATCAGATGTTTGAACTCGATGTGGAAGAGACTTCCTCGAACGTGGCGCCCCGGTTTCTCTCGCAGCCGCCGGCCGATGCATATCTCGGCAGCACCTACTTCTATTTCGTGGACGTACTGGATGACAATGGCGATCCTGTTACGCTGACGCTCGAGTCGGCGCCGGCTGGCATGATGCTGACCACGGACTCTATCCTGACTTGGCAACCGGACCCGGACCAGCTTGGCGATCAAGAGGTACAGCTTGTCGCGGACGACGGGCGAAATGGCGTGACGGCACAGCAGTTCACGGTTCGCGTAGCGACGCAGCCCGCAAACCAGCCACCGGAGATCACGTCATCTCCGCTCAGGTCGGCGGTCGCCGAAGCGCCCTACCAGTTCCGACCGGTAGCGGTTGATGCCGACATGGACCCACTGCTCTGGTCGCTCCAGCAAGGTCCCCGTGGCATGTCGATTGACGAGCGAACCGGCCGCATCGACTGGTTGCCAACCACCGAGGATCTCGGATCCCAGGTCGTCACGCTGCAAGTGCTCGACACACATGCTGCCGCGGCAGAATTGACCTTTGATCTGATCGTGCGGGCCGTCAATTCGCCGCCGGTCATCTTATCCGTACCGCCGACCGAAGGTGCTATTGGTGCCACCTATCTGTATCAGGTGGTTGCCGAAGACGCGGATCAAGACCTGCTGTCGTTTAGTCTCGGCAGCCTCCCCGCCGGTATGACGATTGATTCGCAAACGGGACAGATCGTGTGGACACCGGACGCAGCACAAGAGGGCTCCCATGAGCTCGAAGTCATCGTGTCCGACTCGGCCGGCGCAGACACGTCTCAGAAATTCACCGTCGCGGTCGCACCCGGACAATCGAATCGTCCGCCGTCGATCACGTCGATGCCAGGCCTTCTTGCCGCGGCGGGTCAAGGATACGCGTACTCGACTGCAGCAACCGATCCAGATGGTGATACGGTTACTTTTGCGCTGCTTGCCGCTCCTGCCGGGATGACGATCGACTCGCTGACCGGGCAAGTCGAATGGGTACCGGCCTCAACCGACATCGGTTCGACGACAGTCACGATTGCGGCCAGCGATCCATTCGGCGGAACTGGTTTACAGAACTTCGTATTGCGGGTCTTGGCGGCGAACAACGTCCCCGTGATCGCAGAGATCTTGCCCGAGCGGTCTTTTGTCGGCAGCACGTTCCGTTACGACGTGTTGGCGACGGATGCCGATGGTGACGTTCTCAGCTACGACCTCGTGTCCGGCCCCGCAGAGATGGTGATCGACGGTCTGGGACGCGTCTTTTGGAAGGCTACGGAAGTTGGCACACACAGCTTCACAGTCCGTGTCATGGACAGGCATGGAGCCTTCGACGTAGAGACGTTTGACTTCGCTGTTGAGGCAGATACGATCGCACCACAAGTTGTTGTGCTGGTGAGTACAAACCCAGTGAACGTCGGCACGGAGCTCGGCATCCGGGTCCATGCAATTGACAATGTCGCCGTCGAGTCACTTCTACTGACGGTCGACGGTGCCATTGTTGCTCTCGACGAAAACGGGGCGGGGCGCATCACGATGGCGATTGCCGGTGAGTTTCCGGCGGTGGCCACGGTCAGGGACGCGGCGGGCAATTCAGCTGTCGACCAGCTTGACATCCTGGTGATTGATCCGAGTGACGCGGACGGTCCAATTCTGGAGATCACGACACCGGAAGCCGCGGCCGAAGTGCGGCTGCCGACCGATGTGACCGGCACTGTCATGGACGAGTCGCTTGTCTCATATCAACTCCTGCTGGCGGATGCCGAAACCCGCGAGTTCCGTGAAATCGGTGCTGGGACGCAGAACATTGAAAACGGTGTCCTTGGACAGGTCGACCCGACGTCACTTTCCGATGGCAGCTATGTTCTGCGTCTGGAGGGATCGGACGCTGGCGGAAACACGTCGATCGTTGAACGTGTGATTAACGTCTCCGGCGCCGTGAAACTTGGGAACTTCACCTTGTCGTTTGCAGACATGACGATCCCGATCGGAGGCATCCCGATCGTGGTGGGTCGCACCTACGACTCGCTGCTTGCCGATCAACAAGGTGACTTCGGCTATGGCTGGCGCCTGGAGTTTCGCGATGTTGACCTGCGGACGAGTGTGGCCAGAATCGGTAACGAGGAGTTCGGCTTCTATCGTCCTTTCCGCGATGGTTCGAGGGTCTATTTGACATTACCGGGAGGACAGCGTGAGGGATTTACGTTCAAGGCCGAGCGCACTGGAGGCTTCCGTGGCAGGCTTGGTATGCACTATCCGACCTTTATTCCGGACCCGGGTGTGCGGACTCGGCTGGCAGTACCGCAGATTGAACTCGCCTTCAGCCGCGACGGCAGCGTCATCACTTGGGGTACAGGAACGCTCTACAACCCGGCCGATCCGGTATACGGTGGGCGCTACTACGCGGTGACCGAGGAGGGAGTCTTGTTAGAGATTAATGGAAACACAGGAAATCTGGAACAGTTGGTCGACACCAACGGCAACACCGTAACCTACTCCGACGACGCCATCATCAGCTCGAGCGGCCTCCGGGTGGAGCTCATTCGCGACACCAAAGATCGTATTGTTGAGGTGGTCGATCCGGCCGGGAACTCGATTCGCTACGAGTACGATGCTGACGGTGACTTGGTTGCCGTTGTGGACCGAGCGGGGCACGTTACGCAGCTGATCTACGACGCTCCACGAACACACTATCTTACGGAGATCAGAGATCCTCTAGGGCGTAGCGGAGTTCGCAGCGAGTACGACGATTCGGGCAAATTGATTCGCCTCCTGGATGCCGCCGGAAACGCAACACAGTTGCTGCATGATCCCGATAACTTCATCGAGCAAATTGTGGATGCGTTGGGGAACACCACGACCTACGTCTACGACGAGCGAGGAAACGTACTGCGCGAGATCGATGCCTTGGGTGGCGAGACAGTTCGCACTTACGACATCGACAACAACGAGCTAACGGTGACGGATCCGCTCGGTAACACGACGACAATGGAATACAGCGAATTCGGTGATTTGATCGCCGAGACGGATCCAGCAGGTAACGTGACACGCTTCGACTACGCTCGAATCCAACCGTCGATCGGTTTCGGCGGCGCTTCCTTCGCCGGTTTCTTAAAACCCTTCAGCGTGCAAACGGAACGCATCGACCCGCTGGGTAACGTCTCGCGGATGGGCTACGACTCGCGGGGGAGACTGGTGTCGATGACAAATCCGGTCGGCGAAACGAACGTGTTTTCGTTTAATGCTGCCGGGCTGCCGCTGTCCGCTTCCCGCGCGGAGACGACTCCGCAAACCTTCCGCTACGACGCGCTCGGCAATGTCACAGAGGTGGTTGATGCGTCGGGTACTTTGACTTCGCTTACTTACGACGCCAACGGTGAGATCCTTGTCGAAACCAGAACTCAGAAGCTGCCAGACGGATCCACTCGCAGTTTACGCACCGAACGCGACTATGACGCTCAGGGCAATCAAATTCTTGAGCGCTATTACGAAGACAACGTGCTCCTCGCCCAGACAGAGAACCGCTACGACGAAGTTGGGTTCTTGGTTTCAAGTGTGGATGCACTGGGCCGCGTAACGCAGTACTTGTACGACGATCAAGGCTTGCAGGTCGCCGTGATCCATCCGGACGATACGCCTTCAAACGATACCGACAATCCACGAACGCGAACCGAGTACGATCCACTCGGCCGCAGAGTGGCCCGGATTGATGAAGCGGGGAATCGCACGCAGTATCAGTATGATGCTGTCGGTCGATTGATCGCGACGTTGTATCCAGACGCAACTCCCTCGGATGCGACAGACAATCCTCGGGTGGAGACGGTCTACGACCTCGCGGGTCGCGTGACCGCGACGATCGACGAGCGAGGTCATCGTACCGAATTCGTCTACGACGCTGCGGGCAGACAAGTTGCCACGATATTGCCCGACGAAACGCCCCTGGATGCAAGTGACAATCCTCGCGTACGCACCGTGTACGACGCCGCCGGCCGTGTAGTTCGCCAAATCGATCCGCTCGGCAACATTACACGGTTCGAGCATGACGGGGCAGGCCGGGTGACACGAACTACCTTCGACGACGGCACGACCACGAGAAACATATACGACGATAACGGGATGCTGGAGGCGCAAGTCGATGTGAACGGTCTCCGCACGGACTTCGAGTACGACGACAGCGGTCGGTTGACGGCAGTCGTTTCGGCGGAGGTCCTGAATCCGGCCACCGGCACCGTGGAACGTCCGAGAACGGAATACGAATATGACAATCTCGGCAACCTCACCGCACAACGAAACGCCTTGGGCCGAGTGACGCGACACGAGTACGACGGTCGCAGTAGACGGGTCGCAACGGAGCTGCCGCTCGGTCAGACGTCGACCACAACGTACGACGCCGCAGGCAACGTCGCGGCTGTAACAGATTTCAATGGCAATACCACGACTTACACATACGATGCCCGAGACCGGATTGTCAGCAGGACCTTCGCAGACAACTCCGCTGTCGCGATGACCTACACCGCCAACGGGCTGGTGCGTTCCGTCGCGGACGCGCGTGGAACGACGAGCTATTCCTATGACGAGCGGAACCGGCTGGTTTCTCAAGTCAACCCGGACTCGACCTCACTCACATATAGCTACGACGATGCCGGTAACCGGATCGCCGTGACAACACCGTCCGGCACGACGGCATACACTTACGACGCGCGGAATCGACTCTCCAGCGTCAGCGACGACGACGGCGACCAGACGAACTATTTCTATGATGCGCTGAATCTCGTCCAGACGCAGTTCGCCAACGGAACCGTCGAATCGCGGACCTACGACACCTTGAACCGGTTGACCCGCGTCGAAAACACGGCGCCAGGTGGGATCATCAACAGCTTTGCGTACACCCTGGACAAGAACGGCAACCGACTCACGGTTGAGGAAGCGGAGGGGCGGCGCGTCGACTACACCTACGACGGCCTCAGCCGATTGACGAGCGAGAGCATCGTCGATCCCGTCAACGGCAATCGGCTGGTCGTGTATACGTACGACATAGTTGGCAACCGACTTGAACGGGACGATTCAGTTGACGGCACTACGTCGTACGAATACGACGACAACGACCGGTTGACGGCGGTAGTGAGCGGAGGGGCGACGACGGAATACACTTACGACGACAACGGGAATACGCTCATCCGCCGCGTTGACGGCACGGTAACGGCTCGCTACGCGTGGGACTTCGAGAACCGGCTCGTCGCCGTTGATACCGACGGCGACGGCAACAACGATGTGCACTACGAGTATGACGCGAGCGGTGTTCGCGTAAGCCAGACAGCTGGTGGCGAGCAAACGCGTTTTCTTGTTGACGCGAATCGTCGGTTTGCCCAGGTGCTCGAGGAATACACGCCCGGCGGCATCATCAAAGCATCCTACGTGTACGGTCACGACTTGATCTCCCGAAAACTCCCCGGGACAGGCGGCAAGTCGTTCTATCATGTTGACGGATTAGGCAGCACCCGATCGCTAACGGATCCGGCCGGTCTGGTGACGGGCCGTTACATCTATGACGCGTTTGGCCAATCGTTGGCACAGACAGGGAATACCGGCAATTCCCTGCTGTTTGCCGGCGAGATACGGGACAGCTTGATCGGCTTGGACTATCTGAGGGCTAGATACCTGAATCCCACGACGGGGCGTTTCTTCAGCCGGGATCCGTTTCCGTCGGACCTGACCCGGCCGCTAACAGCAAACCGGTACACGTACGTGGAGAGCAACCCGGTCAATTTCACGGATCCATCCGGTCTCCTCACGTTGAAGGAAACGACCACGACGCTTGCGGTGTTCTCCACTTTGCAGGCCTTAGCCGGAGGTGGAATTCTGCTGAGTGACGTTGTGCACAACCGGGAACCGGTCACGTCAAAACTATTGCTGGCGTCAGTCACGCTCCCCGAGTTCGTCGGCAACGTGATCTTGATTGCCACGGACGATGTGTTGCCCAAATTCGGCGACAGACTCTTCATCGGGGGGATCATGGCTGGCATCGGAGGCAGTATTGGTGGGTCTGCATCGTTATTGCCGAGTCAGAATGCGGCCGTCGTGTTGGGCACCGGCACCGCAATCTCACCTTCGTTCTTCTTCACGAGCCGGCTCCATGCCGTATTTGCGTTTTCCGGCTTCTTCTCAATTGCTAGTGGCGGTTTCGATTTCATGGGTATTGGCGGAGGCCTCGGCGTCGGGACAATCGGATTCAGCTTCGCCAACCTGAGCGGCAACACTGTAAACTCCAACTTGGTTGGCCTTTCAGGCGGCGCGTACACAGGCGTGACCATCGTCCCGCTGGTGTTGCCATGCAACGGCGCTTATGGTGGCTGCGCTTTGGTGGATGTCGGAACGGACGTCCTTAGCCTGCCGACCTTGATACCGCTCTTGATCATCTTTGGCTAATGCGGTCAAGTAAGGAGTCGTCCGACAACACGTTGCGAATTCTGTCCCCTCTCCCCTGCCTCGTGGCGAGAATTGCAGGGACAGAGAGACCACGGTGAGGGGCAACGCCGTTAAGGACTTTCCTCGACGTTCCGCCGCTATCCGATCGTAGCCGAACTCGCCAGAGTTTGGTCGAATCGCCGGTCCACCAAATTCTGGCGAATTCGGCTACCACCAAGCTCTGGCGAATTCGGCTACAAAAGTCCTTAGCGGCGTTGGGTGAGGCGAAAAGAAAACAGTAACTTAAGGACCGACTCGTGTACTACCGACCGCTCTGTCCACTACTCATTGGTCTTGCTGGCCTGTGGCTTGCAGCAGAAGTTCATGCCGACACCGCACGTCCTAACATTGTTGTGATCCTGACGGACGATCAAGGGTATGCGGACATTGGCCTAAACCCGCATCACGCCGAGGAAGTCTCAACGCCAAACATGGAGGCTCTCGCCAAGCACGGGGTGGTCTTTTCGCAGGCGTATACCAGCGGACACGTGTGTTCACCGACTCGCGCCGGTTTGATGATCGGCGGCTACTCGCAAAGAGTCGGCGTCTACACCGCAGGTGACGGTGGTCGTGGCTTCGATCCGAAGAAGCCGATCTTTCCGGCGTTTCTACCGGATGAGTATATCTCGGCTGCGATCGGTAAATGGCACCTTGGTTTGGACGACGACTATCCTGAACTCAAGTGGCACGCGTTGAACCGAGGGTTCGATGAGTGTTACAAGTTCATGGGCCGCGGCGCTCACAGCTATTTCGACCTGCGGAGCGACAGCACAGCTAGGTTTGCTCATCCTCTCTACCGCAACAAACAGAGAATCGACGACAAGGGTTACCTTACGAACCGGCTGACCGAAGAGGCGGTCGCCTTCATCGATCGGAACAAGAACCGACCGTTCTTTCTCTACCTCGCGTACAACGCCGTTCATGCTCCGGCAGAAGCTCCTCAAGCGGACATCGACGCAGTTCGGAGGGAGTTTCCGCACCTTAGCGAGAGACGTGCCACCCTGATGGCAATGTTGAAGCACTTGGATAATGGCGTCGGTGACGTTGTCGGAAAGCTGAAGCAGGAACGGCTGTTCGACAATACGCTCGTCTTCTTTCTGACGGACAACGGTGGTGCCAAGGGAATGCGTGCCGACAACACGCCACTACGAGGCTACAAGTCCAGCCTCGACGAAGGCGGTATTCGTACACCGTTCGTCGTGAGTTGGCCGACGCGATTCAGCGGCCACCGCACTATCGACTCACCTGTTATCTCATTCGACATTCTGCCCACCGCGCTCGATGCCATGGATCGCCTTCCCGCCGAGAACGACTTCGATGGGAAGAGCTTATTACCGCTATTGATGGAACAGACCACATCCCATCACGACACGCTGTTTTGGAGCAAAGGGAAGGAAGACGAGTGGGCCGTGCGCCGTCACAATTGGAAGCTGCACTACAAACGTGGAAAAAAGGAACTTTTCAATCTTGCGAACGATCCATCCGAGACGACCAACGTCGCCGACGGACAACCAGAGACGGTGCGTGAACTCAGCTTAGCTTTCGATGCCTGGCTTGCACCGTTGGCCGATCCGATTACCGGCGGTGCGAGACGAGTCGATTTCCGGCGAGCCGGCGAAGCCAGCGAGCTGTCGACGGAAAGGGAGCGAAGGCGCGAACGTACACGAGCCGAGAGAAGGAAGAGACGCCAACAAAAAAGAAACACGACGCCGCACAGCCCGAGAGTAGAAGATTGATCCGCAACCTCTTTCCAACGACTCTAACGCTGCTGCTCACAAAGGTCGTCGTCCTACATAACACTTTGGCGGACCACTCGTTGTTAACGCCTTCGGCGGCGCCAGAAGTAGACACCGCAGAGGCTTAGGCCAAACATCGAGAGGTAGGTCGAGGGCTCGGGTACCGCCACCATGACTTCGCCGAGATGGACGAATGGACCAAACGGGACTGCGACGTCCTTAATATCCATCCTCATCGACCGGACCCCAGAGCGGAGGCCCACGTTGAAGGCTCGGCCTGCAAGCGACAAGTTGTCGTCCGCACTTGGGTCGGCAACCACCAAATTGGGGTCGTCGAGGAAGTTAGTGTATACGCCGCCAATCTGAGTGCCCATGGCGTTCGGCATGTCGAAGAATCTCAGCTCGAAGTTCCCCACGCCTTCGCGTTGACTGTAGCCCTGCCACATCCCCACGTACATCAAATCCTGCGGGTTGACGAATTCAAACGTCAATGTGACCGGAAAGCCCGGTGGTAGGTCGGTGCGAGCGCGCCATAGTTCTCCACTCATCGCGTCGGAGTGCATCACCATGTCGATGTGGTTCATCGACCCGATGTTGTGGAGCGTCACCGACCCCGAGGGGGTGAGGCCGCTCCGGTCAATCAACGGGTCTGGACCGAATACACCACCCCCAGGTTTAGGGTTGTCGCTGCGGCTCGCCGTCACCGAGTCCGGCGAGAAGAAAGTGCTCCCATAGGCCACGGGAGGGCACGCCAAGAGCACCCAACCAGCCAATGCGCACAAAGACCCTATCCTAACCATTTCCTCTCCCCTGTCCCTTTCACTTTTCCTGTACGTCAACTACAACACTTCCAATCTAAAGCATCACTGGCGAGTCTCAAGCCATTTGTCAAAAAAAACTGATAGCTATGTTTCGTACTCACGATTTCCGCGGCTCGGGTGCCTGGAGACGGGTGCGCGATGGATCGTACTCCGCGCATCCAGATACAACGTCAGCTCGCGAGGCAGCTGTGCTGCGTATCTCACTCCCAGGTAGGTGAGCTTGGATTCTTGTGAAGCAAGCTGACTTCCCAGCTGTTGGGCAGTCTCGAACGCCCGCACTTCATTCCCACCCAGCGGCTGCAACACGGCTCGTGCCTGCGATAGCGGCACTTGTGGAAACTCGAATTTGGCCGACAGCGAGCCGTGCTGTGAGCCGAGATTGATGACGGCCGTCGCAGGAGGGTCTAGAAAGCTGGTTGTCAGGGCTTCCACTTCAGACCGCTCTGGTGGCGTGATCCAACCGGATAGCGATTCGACTTGCGCCAACAATTCTTCCCTGCTATCACAGTGGTCGTAGAACCGCAACCGAAACTCCGAATATGGTGACGCTTCCAGGGCGAATCCAACGGCCGGGCGTTTTCGCTGCTGGAAGTACGCCTCGATCGGCCCGGCGTGCTGGCTGGCTGCAAAGGCTTCCGCGATTGCCGCAATGCCGGTAACTGGTACGTCTGTCTTGAAGAAAATGCTCACCTTGCCGTCCAGCCCGACGCGAAACATGTGTCTCTCAGCGGGCATGCGTGACAGCAACAACCAGAATGCGCTCTTGGCATCGTCGGTGAGCGCGGCCTGGTCCAGCAGCGTCTGACAGTGCTGCGTGGTCAACGGTTCACGCCGGTAGACCGAGGCGAAGAACCTTCCGGCAGAAGACACTCCGAATTCGAGGCAGTCGTGCTCAAAGGATGGATTGAGCACCAACGCGAGACGCTCGATCAACGCGAAAAGCGCATCTGCGGGGAAGCACATAGCATTCAGCACAGCCACCTGGAGTACGAAGTGTGCAGACCGCGCGCGAGCGATCGGTGGCCGCGAAAAATTGGACTCCGGAGGGAACTAGAAGTTGTACTTGTACACGTTCCCGGACCAGGGGTCTGAGCAAACCTGCCTCCAATACTCTTCGTCGATTTCCAACTCCATACCAAGACCACGAAATGCTGGCTCTCCATAGACGTCAGCCAGCGCCTTGTTCAGCTTCCCCAGATTCACTTCACGATCGGGAAGGAAGTGCTGGACATGCCCAGGCGTGGTGTAACCTTCGCTCTGCGGCCGCGGCTGAAAGGTCGAGCCGGGTTTAATGGCTCGTAGCGTTGGCGCTTCAGTACAGGGATCAATCGGGTCGCCAGGATCAGGAGTTGTCATGGGTTCGCCCTCGCTAAAGAGGTCTCAGGTACAAAACCGCTCACGTAGCTGTGTCGCGCGGCCCCGGGCACGATGCCCTTCTCTGACAGCCGCGACTCGACGTGCTCATAGATCCGAAAAAGACTCGGGCAGTAGTAGTCTCGCTGGTTAAAGTCACCGAAGAACTTGTACGACCGGGCCGGACAACCACCATGGCAGACATGCTGCCATTTGCACGTGGAGCACTGCGGATCCGTCGGTCGATTCCTGTAACGTTGGGCACACGCCCCCTTCATGATTTCGGCCAGATCGTTCTCCACAAGATTCCCGTACCGAGTATCGTCGTGGCCTGACAGGGTAGCGCACGGAAAGACGTCGCCGACCGGGTCGACGGAGATGTTGGTATTCGAGCAGTTGCTCAAGCCGATGCAATCGGCAGGCTGACCGGCGACTATGGCTCGGGTTTTGAAAACGAAATCAGAGCAGTAAACATAGTCTTCGTCAGCCTCGTACCACCGATCGTACATCCGTATCCAAGCGTCGGCGTACTCCTCAGAGTCCAAGCCGACCGCGTCATAATACTCTCGCGCCGAGCCGGAACGATTCAGCGGGATGATGTTAAAGGGCAACTTCTCGGCAGATAAGAAGTCGTAGATCTCATCGACACGATCGATATTTGCCCGACTGATAACGACGCAGATCCCAAGCGGCAGTCCCGCCGCCTTGACCTTACTGATTGCCTTGTAGACGGAATCGAAGGATCCCTGGCCTCGTCTATTCACTCGAAAGCGATCGTGAAGATCCCGCGGACCATCAATGGAGATGCTGATCGAGAACCCGTATTGCGAAAAGAAATCAAGCCACTCGTCGTTAATCAAAACGCCGTTGGTCTGAATCGAATTTGCGTAGGTCGCACCATCGTGCAACCTCGCTTGAAGCGCAGCCACTTTGCGATAGAACCGCAGCCCTGGCAACATCGGCTCGCCACCGTGCCAGATGAAGTCCACCAACCGGTCGGACTCCTTTTGCGACACATAGGCGAAGGTTTGGCCGATCACTCGCTCCAACGTCTCGTCCCGCATCACCGGGTCGCGAACATCGTCGTTGTAGCAGTACTTACAGGCCAAATTGCAGAGATGCGTCGGCTTGATGACATTGGTGAAAATCATCACTACCCCACCGTTTGCACTACGCCCAACAATATAGATCACTCTTGGGTAGTGTCAACTATTTTCTGTAGTGATAGTAGGCTCCCGACCGCCAGAGACGAGCTTCAGTGCTGAATCCTCCCTGCCAGCGACGTCGCGTTGTGCA
>CBDCWT010000018.1:0-7528 GCA_965223305.1 Pirellulaceae bacterium
ATTTGCCGAGACGGCTCCACGGCGGATTGGTCATCACACACCATCACCAACCCGTGTACGCCCTCGGGCAAATCAGCCGGAATGCGTTAGCATCCGGTTTTGGTGGGAACCGTGGGCTAACGCCCAGCGGCTGATGCTGCAGAGTTACACCGCCAGACAAAGTTTGCAGAGATGGTTTCCTGGCATAAAGGTCGGAGCGGGAAAACTGACTGACCGTCATTCGCTCCCGCCTGCAGGTCTTGGCGTCTCTGTGCTACTAATGGTCAAAGTCTTCGCGCCTGCACTAGTTTTTCACTCTGGCTTCCCCCTCATCCGGCCTTCGGCCACCTTCTCCCCGGCGGGGAGAAGGGACTTTAGTGGACTTTGGTGGCGGCTACGCCGCGCTGGGATCTCTGTGTTAGAGTCCTTGTTTGGAGTGGAGTTTGGTTTGTCTTGAAACACAGAGGCACAGAGATCACAGAGGAGGCGGGGGATTCGCTGCGAGTACTTCACCACTCTAGCAGACAAGTCGTGTCCCACAGCGAGAGAGCGCGACCTGCACCCGGTCGACGGTTTTGAAATGCCAACGTCATGAGGCGCGCCCAGCATAGGCTCGGCGGTGATTTCCACATGACAGATTACTTAAGCAGACCGCGTTTCCGTAGCGAGCTCTTCAAATGATTGAGCGTCGGATGCTTCTTGGCCAAATGTGCCGCGTGACGGCGAGTGATCTTGTCTCCCTCGTCGCCACCAACGGCCTCGCGAAGATCCTGCAGAATCTCCGCGGCAGTCTTGTAGTTGTGGGTTCCTCTGGCATCGACAAGCTGCTCGGCTTTGCGAAGCCATTTTTTCGGGTCCTTGACCATTTCCTTCATTCGTTCCTTGCGTTCGCGATCGGCTTTGGCTGCTTCACGTGCGGCCTTGGCTTTGGCCTTGCGAGCTTGTTTTGCGTTTTCGTTTGACCGTAAGACTTCGGTTTGCCGTAGGAGCTCGCCGAGACTTCGTTGCCGGTCGGTCGTCGGCCAAGTGACAGGAGCCTGCGAATCACGCGCCTCGGATAGCAAATCGGCTTTCACGCTGTTCGTATCACCGCTTAACAACTGCAGGAGCAAATCTTTCGCTTTCTCGCTCTTGAGCTTCCGAACCCATCGGGCGAGAACCTGATCCTTCGACTCATTCGTCGGAGTGGCCTCCAGATCTCGCCCAGCAGCAAGCAGCAACAGCGGATCGAGTCCGAAGAACGAGAGCAGCTCACCGCCACGAGTCGTCATGTCGGAAATACCGTGAGGTACGGGTGGCTCGATTACCTCGGTGGGATCGTTGTAATCATCGTCTGCTGCACATAACCACAGCAAGTACAGCGCTCGCAAATCTCCGCCCACCAAGAGCTCACGAATCCGAATGGCTGCGTCGAGATACTCTTGAGTTTCCCATACTTGCTCGAGCTCACCAGCCTCGTGGAACGGATGCAATGACAGAATTCCTCCGCCTCCCTTAGCATCCTTTTTCCAACCTAGCGTCTCACCGTCAACATACTGCGACCAGACACTCTTTGCGACGGGCATGCCGTGAGGCAAACGCAGCTTCACTTCGCGATTCCCGTAATTCGTATGCTGCAGGAAAACGTCATAGCCCCGCCGCAACAATCCGTCGACATCGCCGCGGAATGAGCTGTAGTGGTACTCGACTGACAGTGACCATCGTGACACATCGGCACGCGTGGACTGTCGTTGCGCATACTCAAGTTGGCTATCGCTCAGTGGACGATCAACCGCCTGAAACGTCACGTATTGATATTCGCTCACGATCCGTCCCTTAATTCCGCCAGCTCAACGCGGTCCGCGACACCACAAACGCCACCAACGTAGGTGGATTTTACAGCAGGCAATTCGTTAGTTCAGTCCTGGTTTCCCAAGGCTCGCCGTCTGTCTGCAGCGGCCAAAAACAGACTGCTGCCCTGCGGTGCCTGACTGCAAATCTGGTCGTAGCATTTCCTTGCTTGGTCAGGATTGATGAGCGACATCAACTCCGCGCGTTCAAACTCTGCGTGACAGACTTGTAGTTTCCGGCACTCAGCAACCGACTCGACCACAGCCGGGTTCTGCGTTAAACGGATGAGCATTGCTTTCGCGTCTCGCGCGGCCGGCGCCGGCGTAAGCTCGGCCGCTTGTTCGTAGACCTGATAAGCGCAGCACATCTGGCCTTCTGTCTCGTACTGACCTCCGAGAACCAGCAGTCGGTGGGCCTCACCTGCCCTTAGGATCGCCAGATATTCGGCGTTGTTCTGCTGTCTGCGTATTTGTCGCCGAACTTCCTTATTGACTACAGGTACGCTAGCATACTTCTGCAGTAACTCCTCGTAGCCCTGAAAGGCGCTCAGCACACCGGCTGCCAACTCCGTCGAGTGACGGTCGCTCTGCTTTGCCAAGGAACTGAGCCGAGCGTTGATTTCGCGGAGCTCTTTGCGAACCTGCGCCTGGAGGTTTCGTATCGTTGCTTGTGCTTGGGACGAATAGGCAGTTGGAGGCCGAGAAGCAGCCAGTCGCTGATAAATCAAGCAGGCCGTCGCAAGGTCTCCGTCCTTAAGCAGTTTGTTGGCCGCCGCAAAGCGCTGTGGTTGTGTCTTGGCTTGGTGGACGACTCTTGACATTCGCAAGGCCGCAATTTGTTGGGCTGCCCGCATTCTTAGAGCCGCAATCGCCTGACTCGAAACGCCCGATGTAGGCCTCGGCACCGTCAGTGCCACCGGTGAATAGCCTCCAGGTGAATAACCAGAGAGTCGAGAAGAGTACCCGGTGCAAGCTCTCCGTCCCGGAGAGGCAATTTGTGCACCTCAGCCGCCTGCGGCGCGATCGTTGATTAACGACGACACGCAGAACATCATCATGACCGCTAACGTCGATGTACGTGACATTGCGCAAGTCTCCTAACGAGATGAAACGAGCCCCCGATAAGCCCAACATGCACGTTCCGCCAAGATGACGCGATGAACTCAGCTACTAATGTTACAGCATTATGCTGCTTGTGTAACCTACTTCCCCGAAGCGCGAGACTACTGGGCCGACTGTCATCAGCGGCCAATTCTGGACTTGCGACGCCAGCCCTTTCCCAATCTTGGCCGTCTGATTAGAAATTTTCACCCGTTCAACAACGTGCAGATAGCCATGTAGCACTGACCAACAACATCCGTCGCGCGTTATCCAGTACATTGGAAGGAAACTATGTTTGGCTGGGGCTGCAGGCTCAAGATCCGTGGAGACGTTGGATTCGTGCAGTTCGGGAGTCCGCGCGGGATAGGAGTTTGGCAACAGATAGGACGGCAATCCTCACAGACGGGCACGAGTGCCCGTCCTACAGTTCACGCAAAAAAGACGCGCAGGGACCGGGCTAAACTTACCTCGATCCGACACGCAACACCGTTGAGGTTTCTTGTAGCCGCACTCGCCAGAATTCGGACGAACCGGCTGCCCACCAAACTCTGGCGAGTTCGGCTACGGTCGGACCGTCGAGGAATAACTCTTAATGCCGTTGTCCGATGCACCGACTGCAGTTCGATTCCGCTTCAGCCCTGGGCTCCCCTGATGTCAACTGTTGTAATCGCTTCGCTCTTCCTTGGCCTGTTGATAACCCACGTTCTACTCTGGGCTCTGTTCCTGGGGATCGGGCTTCGTTGGGCTCGGGTTCCCAATGTAACCACGACTCGGATCCTCGTCACAACCGCCCTTGTGTTCGCGTCGGAGATTGCGGCAAGAGCGTCAGTCATGTGGTCTCTCTGGATGGAACTTCCGGATCCTGTCTTGTTGTTGCTTGTTCTTGGCTATCTCGTGGTCACCGTCGTGCTGCCATTTGTGGTCGTCGCCTCACTGTTTAAAACATCACTTCTACGCACGGCTCAAGCCTGGCTGCCGACAATAGCGGCTTCCGCGATCACGCTAACGTTTATTTTTTTCGTGTTGCGCCCTTACTTCGTCGAAGCGTTCAAGATTTCAGCCAACTCGATGGCGCCGACTCTCTTGGGCAAGCACTGGCGGGGGACCTGCCCTGTCTGCGGAAATCCTGCTTATTGCTCGCCTGTGCCAGTTGAATATGCGGTTAGGAAACCGCCGCTGATGATCTGCCAAGGTAATTTCCATGTGAACAGCGTAGTGGCGAATGATGTCGAGGTGTTTGCCGGTGACCGAATCCTGGCTGCCAAGTTCCTCCACCCTCGGAGGTGGGACTTAGTTGTTTTTCGGTATCCAGAAGAGCCGAGCGTCAACTACGTGTTGCGGCTTGTCGGGCTGCCCGGCGAGACCATCACAATCCGCGAGGGGTGCGTCTGGGCAAATGGAAAACAGCTCACACCGCCGGAATCCGCTGACGGCATCAACTACGTCTCTGACTTGGGCCCGTACTACCCAAAGCCATGGGGTGCGGCAGACAATCCAGCAGAATTGGCAGACGATGAGTACTTCGTACTGGGTGATTTCTCCCACCAAGCTAAGGACTCGCGGCTCTGGGAACGAGGAGCTGACGGGCACAGTCCTTTCGCAGTCCCGGCATCCTACATCACGGGAGTTGTCTCACACGTCTATTGGCCGTTCTCGCGGTGCAGAATTGTCCGGTAGCCGGTCAATTGACCGCGATTCCTAGCCACCTAGGTCTGGGATCACTTGACTCGGGGACGTCTGCAGGTTGCGTGCTGGTGACGGCCAACAAGGTTGGCGACGTCCTGAGGTCCACCGCGAAATGTGCCCATCATTCGCTAGATAGTCGATCCAGGACGTTTCGTGTGATTCGGGTCACTGCTGGATCGTTGCCTCCGAGACCGTGAGACCAGTCGGTGGTGCCAGTGGTCACCACAGTTCCACCGCGAGTGTAGACGCCGAGCACGGCGGCACCGATTCGATCTTTGGGAAACCGGTCATACCAATAGCTGTCGCCGGGCGCCCAGCGTGCCGGGCAGCTGGCGAGGATCGTGAACGACTCCGGTGTGCCATCGCGATGGGTGGGAAATGGTAGGCCGTCGGTCCAAGTCATTTCGCAACCGTCGCACTCATAGCCCACGATCGTGTCCTTGCCGCCAAAGCGGTCGTCGCGTTTGAGGTCTGTGCCCTCAAACAGCCAGTGATCCGGACGATGTACGCGGAACGATGCAGGACCGTTCATAAACTGTCCATGACTGCGATGGTAGCCGCCCCACAGAAAGCCAACCCCCGTCAACTGATTCTCAGGGCGCTTGACCAGATGGTGGCTCCACGCCGTGCTGAGCAGTCTGTGGTCTCCGCGGCGGTAGAGCGGGTCGGCATTGTACCACTGTTTCCAGCACGTCAGTGCCCGGCCGTTATCTTCGCTCCTCACCTGCCAGCAGCAGGTGTTGCCACTGAAGAAGGCCACGTTGCCCCCGTCGGCGATGTACTTCTCAAGACTGTCTCGCATCGGCGAAGACCAGTATTCGTCATGCCCGACGCTTAGCACCAAGCGGTAGTGTTTGAGCATCTCCGGATGAAACTCGAGGTCGCTGTTGACAGCATAGTCAATCACATAGCCGTTCGTTTCAGCCCACTTGACGAACGGCAATTCCCAGCGGTCGTAGAGTGAAGTCAAGGGCCGATCAAACGACACTCGATGGCCCTGCAACCCATCACGATCATGATACGAGTAGAAACTGTGTCCACCCCAGTTTGTGTAGGCATTGTAGGTGTTGGTCGCCAGTTGCAGCAGGATGCGCGCGTTCTTTCCCGGCTCGGCCGACCGCACGACAAACATGATTCTGCCCCGTGCTTCCTGGTCCTTTGCCGTCATCGTCGCGATGTAACATCCGCTCTTCCAGTCAGTTGGAATGGTCATCGTGAATGCGGGCGGCCATCCGCAACCGTGCGAAGATGCCCGATCTGGAATCGGGTGGGTGGCGCAAGCGACGTCCGGCCTGGCGAACACTTTCTCGTTGGCACCCCCAACTCGTTCAATTTCCATGCTGATGCTGTCGCTGCTGCTAGAGACGTGAAACGAAATCTCCTCCCCCGCAACGCAGCTCAGACGATCCGCGTAGCCCATCACAAAGGGCTCTTGGTCGGCACGCACGGTCGCGCAGCCGGCCCAGAGGACAATCAGCAGCAAGATCGCCGAATTCGTTATCGAACGCCTTCGCATTGTTGGCTCCTTTTCTTCGTGAGGCAGACAAACCGCTTATATCGTAGCAAACGACTGGGACGAGAACTGTCATCACGTCGGTGCAGTTGGAACGGTGCCATTGAGAGGTCGCGGTTTCAACTCTCCACTCCAGCGGACGGAAACCAACAACGAAGGCCAACTTAGAAAGAACGAGTTCGTCACCCGCAAGAAACTCAAGAACAGGACGTTGGACCGAGGGGCGTTGGACAGAGTTAGTCTAGCGGAAACTTCACGAGGTGCATTCACGGCAACTGTTCTTCTTCGCGCGCCCGCTGCACGAGGTTGTCAAATGCAACCACATAGCTCCCGTGAACTTCTGACAGGTGCCGGCGAATGGAGTCAACCTGATCTGGATTGGCGGCAAGAAGCTTGATCACGTCAGCCTCATCCTGTGCACGACCGGCGGCGAGCTTCAACTCAACTAACGATGGTAGTAGCATGTACCGCAACCTCGAGCCGCGCGCACCCATTTTCTCGGGATGTGGAATCGTCGTCGGCGCCGGTTTGCTGGGAGTTCCCGGTGTTTCACCCTCAGGCAGGACGTCAACCTTCACGTCCGTTTTCGTATGAAGCAGTTTGGGCCAACGGCCTGGTGCAACAGACAAGATGCTGAATCCAGAAACCGACGCCACACGCAGAAATTCCTCAACTTTCGTCGCCGGCAACACGATGTCAACATCTTGCGTCACCCGCCCAACGTAGCCGTGTCTCCAGACAGCCCAACCGCCCCCGACAACCGACTCGCAGTCGATGATCGCCAGCAAGTGGTCCACAGCCTGGATGACTCGGCCGTAGCGACCAGGTAGATCTTGCGGTTCCAGCATACTGTCTTTCCCTCGCCGAAGTTGCTCGGCCAGTTTCAATTGCTCCGTAAGATACTCGTGCGTAACTTGCGCCATAGCAAAACACCTCGACGGTTATCTGCTAGTCCTGCCTCGCATCCAACGAGGATTGGACGCAGACCGCCTTAACCCGAATTATTCATGAGCGATCTGCTGCGAGGTCGTAAGTCCATCCGTGGCTTCGTCATGCTTCACAATTCTCCCTCGACGTATTGCTACAATACGCCTGCGGAAGAATTGCTCGCCTTCCTTGCCACGAACGTACTTACAACCTCTCGCCACGATCTTCATGAATAATCCGGGTTAAAGATCGCGCGCCGGACTTACCTTCGGGTATCATACCCGGAATGGGTCCCACAAATCGACTATGCTCAGCGTGAGTTGAAACAGACGGTGACCGCTCAATTTCCGTCTTTGACGACCCGAAAAGTACGGTTGTCCGCGCTCTTCAACGCAACTGCGTGAAAGAAGAGCTCGTCGGGTAAGCCAGGTCCACAGGGAAAATGAAGTGTACCCACTAAGAAGTGCTTACGCGGCAGATAGTCCTTTTCGAT
>CBDCWT010000019.1:0-145866 GCA_965223305.1 Pirellulaceae bacterium
GCCTCTTGTTTGTGATCATCGGACGTCACTGGTAAGGCTCTGTTTCGTGCCTCTTGAGTCGATTGACAACCTAGCTAGAATTCGGGAAAACCGCCCCAGAGGCCCAACGTTATTCGGCACGTCCAGCCTTCGTGGGAACATCACATATCCATCAAGGACACGACGCGATGGCGATCTCAAGAGATCTCTTCACGGTCTTTGGCCTCGCTGTTTGTATCGGATGCGGTGGTTCGCACGGCGACTCCGAGGCGGACCGCCTCAGGACGATGGTCAACGATCAGAGTCTCTCAAAGAGTGAGGCTGAAGAGATTCGCTACAAGCAGGTGCTCGAAAAGACGCGGCGCAAACACGGCGACGAGGACTCCCGCACGCTGTCACGTGTCCACAACTTGGCCTCGTGGTACCACTCGCAGGGCCGCTACGTCGAAGCAGAACAGCTCCACAAGGAGACGCTTGAAGTTAGACATCGCCGCCTCGGAGATGAACACTCCAGGACGCTGGAAACCATGAACGCTCTGGCGGCGGTGTACATATCGCTGGGTCGATATGAGGAAGGAGAGCAACTCGTCATGCAGACGCTCGAAACGAGGCGTCGTTTGTTGGGCGATCAGCACCGCAGTGTTCCCGAAGCACTCAATCGCGTCATCTCGCTCTACGAGTCGTGGGAAAAACCCGACGAAGTGGCGAAGTGGACAGCCGAATTGGCGAGGCTGGAAGGTCAAGTCGCGTCTGACAATAGAGATCGGGCTGACGACGAAGCGGCGGCGACCCAATTCGAGCTCGAGGCGGATCAGGTAGGGATCGAGTACATTGCCCACTCCTGCTTCCGACTCTACGCGCCCGACGGAACGCGTATCTTGATCGACCCGTGGGCGAGCAGGGTTTGGGTCGGATACGACCTGCCAAAGAGCATTTTGACCGACCCGGTCGACGCCGTATTCATCACGCACCCACACTACGATCACGACGCCGGAGAATTCATGGGCCGCCGCGTGAAGTGGCCGCCCGGAGCTCAGGTCATCCGTGATCCGGGGCGCTACGCTGTCGGCGGCGTGCAGGTCACTGGCATCGCGGGGAAACACGCTGCGGGACACGGAATGGAGTTCGGTCAGAAAAACACCATGTTTGTGTTTGAGATTGCGGGTCTGCGCATCGCCCATCTCGGAGACAACGAACCACTGTCCAACCTCGCTGTCGATGCACTGGGTAGGGTGGATATCCTGATGATGCCGATCGACGCACAAGAGCATCTACTCAAACATCACGAAGTCGAGGCCATGCAGCGCGCGGTTAGGCCACGAGTGCTCATCCCGATGCACTACCGGCATCCCGATATCGAAACGGATCTGGACACTCCAGCGCACTTGGGGACAATCGACCCTTGGCTTGCTCGCCAGGCCAACGTCCATCGTCTCGACGGGCATACGGCCGTCTTCAGTACCCCCGCGCTGCCTCCGCAGACCCAACTGGTGGTCTTCCGGCATTCGCCGATCGTCAAACGCCACATGTTCGCGAAACTCAAGACACGGACAGCTTCGTTGCTGCCGCTGACAGCTTCACACGCCTGTCACCCTTTACAGACTTGCGTTACGAAGTCGACAACGGAGTGTCGGTCGAGTACGACGGCCGGTGGTTCCAGCTGGTCTCGATCGACGACTTGTCCACACCCCTGCTGCTTCAAACCGCACGTGAGTCATTTGGACCGTTGTGGCAGAAGCGCTTCGCCGAGGATTTGGTGGAGGTCATGGAAGCGGCTGGTCGGCGGCCAACAAACACTGTGAAGCTGGTACTGGAACAATCTGGCCAGCTGCTTACGGTCGAGCAAGCACCGATGACGGCCGAGAATCGCCAGGAGCTGTATCGGAACCACCGCCGTCGGATGAATGAGGGTAACGAGAATGGCGACAGATGAGCTCGGCCACAAGTCTGTGCTGCACAGCAGCTAACTCCCAATCCGCTGAATCGCCTGACGAGCGGCCGCCCTCACGTCCGAATTGGTGACAAGAGTTGCTCCATAGTCGTAGTAAACCGATATCGACTTGCCGTTCGCATTCTTCTGTGCCAGTCGTATTGCATCGTACGCTTCCTGATCGTCGAATTGCTTCAGTTCATGGATGGCACGCAGCTGATCGACCGCGTTGCCAGTACGCAGCAACTTCAGAAAATGATCCCGCCGCTGCAGCGTGAATGGAACAATGAGCACGTACGTAACGCCGTTCGTTTCCAAGGGAAACTGCTGGGGAGCTGCGACTCCAGAACACTCACAGGCATGACGCATGTTCGCTCGGGCTGGAACTACGATACCTGGTCCCTCCTTGATTCGATCGACAACCCGATTAAGGAGATCGTGCTGGGACAACACCAATTCGCCATACTGATCGACCCCGTAAAGGATGCGGCGCAACGTCGGAAAGTCGTCTCTAACCTGCGGGCGAGACAGATCGACTTCATGTAATAGTTCACTGTCACCTCGGATAAATCGAAGTCGAATCTCGCCCGCTGCGGGCGGCGCCCAGTACAAGTACCCATCAAAGCTGGAAAAAGTCAACGGTCTCTTCAAAGTTCGACGAGTACCCTTCAAGACGCGGAGAATCTCTCCGTTCGCGAGCTGCGAGCCAGCCTCTACGCGGGTCACGTAGATGGCATCGCTGTTGTCCGTCAGCCATTCGAGCGTTCGCACACAAGTTTGATTCAGATCAGCACGTGCTGCCCCGGCGACTGCGAATGGCAACGACACAAAAAGCAAAAGTTGTTTTGGTTTTCGCAGCAGTACGTTTGACACGAGTTGGTTCTCCAATAGAAAGTCCTGCTGGCTCTGAGATTGTCTGCAGCTGTTCACTTTGCATGCGCCGACAATCAACAAACGATGTGCAGTCAGGTGAGGTTAAGCCCTGCCCGCAGACACAGCAGCCTCTGCACGCTCAACCTCTACTTTAACAGAAAGATCAGGAAAACAATCGACTCGCTGTCGGGGCGAGTGAGACCAGTGGAAGGCGCGCGAAGTGGCCGAGGTCATGTCATTACATAGAGGGACAGTAATGGACCGTCAAAATACTCGAGCGAGCTTCGAAGCTACGCCATCTTTCTGTCCCAATTTTTCTGTCGTCCAAAATCTGCTCGCCGATCTACTTTAACGACAGAAAGATCGGGACAGAAAAATCGACTGGCTGTCAGGCTCGCGAGACCGGTGGGAAGCGCGCGAAGTGGCCAGCAGTCAAGTCAATTCGTAGAGGGGCAGGAGTTGACCTTCAAAGCTCCGTGCACCACACACACCTCCTTTGTTTCCAGCACACTCGGCCCACTTAGGTTATGCTTTCGTGCTGCTACGTTGTTCAGCAACCGGAGATCTGCCAATGAACAAAGCACCGTTCGTCATGTTGCTCTGCTGCCTGCTGTCGGTTGTAACCAAGGCTGATGACGCTGCGGGACTTCGACTCGTCGAGGCCCGGCGCATCTGGGATGAGGCTCCGCACAACGCGTTTACCGATCTGATCCGCTTCAAGGACCGCTGGTATTGTGTGTTTCGCGAAGGACAACGTCACGTGTCTCCCGATGGAACCCTGCGAGTCATTACGTCGGCGGACGGCAATGAGTGGGAGTCGGCGGCTCTGATCACGTCGGACAACTCCGACCTGCGTGATGCCAAGATCACCGTCACGCCCGACGGGCGGCTGATGCTGGCCGGGGCCGAGGCGATCAACCAACCGGTAACCCACAAACATAGCATGACGATATGTTGTGGATTAGCTACTACGCCTCGCACGAGGGTAAGACCTCGATCTACTTGGCCAAGGTAAAGGTCGCGGGGAAGTGACACGAGCCAGCTACGCCAAAAAAGGTCATCACGGTGAATCAACGACGCCTTCCTACAGCCGGCGCGTCGACCATTGTTCTGGTCCTCGCAGCCATCGCACAATCCACTGAGCCCATCGATATTGGCTCACGAAGAGAACTTTTTGTCGATCACTATCTTATTGAACGGCTTGACGGTGTGCGGCTCGAGCTACATCGTCCGGCGCGCCGCGAGGTCGTGTTTCGCACCGACGCTCCGTGGGAAGGAAACGGCAGTGCGTACCAAAGCGTGTTCCAGGACGGCGATCGTTTCCGCCTCTATTATCGTGGCGGTCATCATCCTAACTCGAAAGCCTATGAGATCAACAAGAACTCGTGGGAGACACTCTGTCTGGCCGAGAGCACAGACGGTATCCACTGGACACGCCCCGAATTGGGGATCGTCGAGTTTCGTGGCTCAACAAAAAACAACCTGATACTCGACGAGGCGATGGTGCGGCAGATCGGCGGCAGCCCCGCACACACCGCTGTGTTTAAGGACACAAACCCTGACTGCCCAGATTCGGAACGCTACACGATCGTGATCCGAGGCAGCAATCCGCGCGGTCTTTACCGGCTAGTGTCGGCGAACGGCATTCACTTTCGATTGAAAAGCAACAAACCGTTCGCGACTGTGGGCGCCTTCGACTCGCAGAACCTGATGTTCTGGGATGCGGTGGGCGGCGTCTATCGAGAGTATCACCGCAACTTCGACAAAGGCATCCGCGGTATCATGACCGCGGCGTCGAAGGACCCCGGCAGCTTTCCGCCGCCGCAGTGGCTGAAGTACCCCGGCGCGGCCGAGCAGCCTCTCTACACCAACCAGGTACAACCGTATTACCGCGCACCCCACATCTTCATGGGATTCCCCATGCGATACAACGACCGAGGCTGGTCGCCGTCGATGACTGAACTGCCCGGATTGGAAGAGCGGCAATTTCGCGCCAAACAACACCCGCGATACGGTACCACCCTTACCGACGCGGCGTTCATGACAAGCCGCGACGGCGTGACTTTCCATCGCTGGGGCGAAGCATTTATTCGGCCGGGACCGGCGGGAAAAGACACCTGGGTCTACGGCGACAACTTTGTCTTCTGGGGTATGATCCAGACGAAATCGAATCTCGATGGCGCACCGGATGAAATATCACTCTACGCAACGGAAGGCTATTGGGAGGGCACGTTCACCAGCTTCCGCCGTTACACGCTCCGCATGGACGGCTTTGTCTCGGCCCAAGCCCCGCTGAGCGGCGGCGAATTGGTCACCAAACCGCTAAGGTTCGACGGCTCGCACCTGGCAATCAACTTCTCAACGTCCGCGGCAGGCAGTCTGCGAGTGGAAATCCAGGACGCTGACGGCAAACCCGTTCCCGATTTCACGCTCGCCGAGTGCCACGAACTGTTCGGCGACCAGCTCGATCGCGTTGTCTCATGGAAATCGGGGACTGACGTGAGCGGACTCTCCGGTAAACCGGTTCGACTCAGGTTCGTGCTGAGAGATGCGGACCTTTACTCGTTGCAATTCAGCGATGCAGCAACAAGACCTTAGCTAGGGGAGTTGGTGTACCAACGTAAGTAATTCCCTCGCTTACGCTTCGGGTTCCGATTGAGGCAAGCACCGCAACTTCAAGACTTACGCTCCGCACGTGGCACACCGATACAAGTCGCAACGAGCTCGTAAAGCGGCTACCGCCTGGTCATTCGATCCACTCTCGCAGAATCCCCATCAATTCGGACCGGTGCTGTTTGTAGTTCTGACCTTGACCGTTTCTTACCATGGCGAAGACCAAGTGCTTGGCCGGATTGACGACCAGCAGCGTACCGCAACCACCGCCATGACCGTAGCTGCTGAATCCGAGGAGTTGTGTTTGGTCCTGAAATCCAATTCCGTATTTCATGTTCAGCTTGGGGAAGTACGGTTCGAGCGAGGCGGGGAGGAGTGACTGGTGAGTTTCTTCGGAAATCACCTCCCATCTGCCGTACTTGCCGCGGTTGTCGAGCAACACGCCTATCCGAGCGAGGTTCTCCGTAGAGAATCCGGTGCCTCCGGGCAAGACGTTGCTGATACCCAGTGGTTCAAAGAGGTCCCGTTCGATCGCGTCCCAGTAGTTTCTTCCTCGTAAGAGTTCCAATGCCCTTACGGACAGTATGACGCCCACAACTCCATAGCGATGCTTGGCCCCTGGCTCCCACTCCCGCTTGCAGTGGGCGATCAACGCCTCATGCCAGGTGTGAAAATAGAACAGGCGCGAGAACGCCAGCGACCAAGGAAAGTGGATGCCGGTAGCGTGAACGTGTCCGGCACGAAACGTCAAATCACGATCCTGCGGAGTGTTGAACTCGGGCAAGAAATTGCCCATCGGCTCATCCAGCCGCAGGATGCCACGATCGACGTACGTGGCCAGTTGCAGCCCAATCAGCGGCTTCATCGCCGAGTGCAGCAACATCGGCGAGTTGATGGTCACCGGCTCGCCGTCGACCTCCCCGTAGCCTCTGGCTGTTACGATGACGCTGTTGCGGGCGATCACGATCGCCATCGGCTCCCTGGAATCGGCATACCACTCGTCGATTCGACATTCGATCTTGTTGAGCTGCTCCTCGCTGATCCCGGCCTCTTCCAAGGACCCGTTTCGCAACACGGGGGCGGGATCGCCGGCAAGCGGTTTTGGCGTTGCTTTCACGAGTGGTCTGTCGTCGAGTCCCAACAGCTTGCGCTTCAGCCGAACGTGCTGAGTAGCGTTCTCCATCTGCAACTGGCCTACTCGTACCGGGCGATTCTTCCGTTGTGGCTCGAACAGCAATGCGGCTAGTTCAACCGCGCCTTCCTCGGTGGTCTGCCATCGACGGAGAACCGCCTCAACCGGATCTCGTCGATCGGCGGCGGCTCCTCCCCTTCGGGCGAGAGCCTTCAAGTCCACGGTCCTACCGACACAGCAGCAGGTCATCGCTCGACGAAGTACGGGGCCTGCTGGAGCGGGCGCTTCACCGTAGGCGTAGTACCGGCCCGGCTCGCGCGCGACCTGGACCTCCTCGAAGCGCTCGTTGAACCAGCGTGTCGGGATCTTGGGATCGTCGACCACGGTCGCAACCAGATCAGCGTGCTCCCAAACCAGATCTGGGAGCTCTTGGCCCTGCCGGAGAATGAATCCGTCTTTGGGTGCAAACTGCTGTTCACCAAATCGCTCTCTGAGTTCAGTCTCGTGGACAGCTCCCTGCTGTCCACCCGCAGCGTCCCTCTTCAGAGAAGCTGACACAATCACGCAAGTCATCGCAACGATGATTGACCCGACGGTGCGGTCCCTCGGACACATTGTTGTTCTCCACTAAGAAACGAGTCGAGCCGTACTCAACATAGTCGCAGATCCAAACAGTGGATTGTAACGAATCCCAGCAGCTCACCACTGAACATTAGCCGCTGGGCGTTAGCCCACGGTTCCTACAAAAACCGGATGCTAACGCATCTCGGCTGATTCGGACCCGAGCAGGATGGCTTTGCCTCCTTGTCTGTTAGCTGCCTATCGCAGCGCCTGCTTGGCTCTCAGGGAAGCCACGTACAGCTCATCGATCGCGCGCAGGTGTGTCTTTGGGTCGGCGGCAATTTTCTCGGTGCAGGGGGGACAGCAAACGTAAACTATCTGTCCCTCCACGATCGTCCATTTCGGTTTTTCTGGCAGCTTCTTCTTCATGATCGGACAGATACGTTGCGCCTTGGCAAAGTTGGCGTGGACGGTTGCCCAGTGCTGTGGGTCGATCTTCCCCTTGAGACAGCTCTGACAGCAGAGAAAGACGGTCTCTTCGCCAACCTTGACTTTGATCGGGGCCCCGTGCTCACCGAGCTTGTTCCCAGAAGTGGGACAGATTTCCTGCACCGCGATTCGAATCTGATCGCGCTTCGCTTGCTCTCGAACTGCCTGCGAACGGTTCTGTGCGCTGGCCACTTGCCCTGCGTTAACGAGCACTGTCAAACTCAAAAGCATCCTTGCAACCATCATGTCCTTCTCCTTCCTGAGTTGGACCGTAATGAAACGAACTGAAACTGTTGAACTCACGCCGTGGCGCAAGTTCCTTCGTACAACTGATCTACGCGGCCAACCTCGTGTCTTGGCCTGCATCACTGTCTTCAGCAAAAAGTCGATCCCCCAGCCCCGCTCGCATCTTCAGTTCCATATAGCCGCAATACACAGCTGGGACAATAAATGTCGTAAAGGGCTCGATAAGCATGCCGCCAAAAACGGGCAACGCCATGGCGCGCGCCACGTCCGCACCACGTCCGGCCGACATCATGACGGGCAACAGCGCACATATCGTTGTGAGAGTCGTCATCACACACGGACGGATCCTCTTCAGCCCTGCTTCGTAGACTGCCCCGCGTAAATCCTCAACAGTTCGGATCGTACTCCGCTTTAGCATCTGATGAATGTAAGTCGCCATGACGACACCGTCATCGACGGCGATACCGAACAGCGCGATGAATCCCACCCAGATCGCCGTATTCATGTCGACACCCATGACAGCCACGGCAATCATGCCCCCGGCAAACGCCACGGGGATTCCGGAAAAGACAGCGAGCGAAATCGGTAGGTTGCGGAAGCTGAGATAGATGAGCAGCAAATTTACCAGCAAGACAGTAGGCACTATCCACATCAAGCGACGATTCGCTTCGATTTGATTCTGGAACGACCCAACAGCCTGCAGCTCGAAGCTTCCCTCCGGGAACCCGAGCTGTCCGCTTTGCCGCGCTTTCCTCAGAGAGTCCATCACAGCGGCAACCGCCTCCAAGTCTCCGGATGCGCCCGATGGCGAGAAGGCCACGTGAGCCACGAGACGAGCGTCTTCGCTGTTGATTGCACCTGGTCCCCAGGTTGTCGTGACTTGGGCCAATCGCCCCAAAGGAACGACCTCACCCCCGTGCGTGACAACCGAGACCCGGCGCAATTCGTCCAGACGCTCACGCACACTACGTTCGTATCGGATTTGAATCGGGTAGCGTTCTCTCCCCTCGACGGTGGCTGTCACGTCGACTCCGCCAAGTCCGGCCGACACGACCTGGTTGACCATCATCGTGGTCATGCCGTAGCGGGCCGCCTCCTCCCGATCTACCTCGAACTCGTAGTACGGCTTGCCCATGACGATATCAGGGTTGACCGTTCCGGCGTTCACGTAGTGTTGCTTCTTCAGATGTTCCGCCACGGCAACCGACGCCTTTGACAGTCCTTCCAAATCGTCGCCGTAGATTCGCACGGCCATCGAGGCCTTAATGCCGCTTTGAAGCATCACGACGCGGCCCTCGATGGGTTGCAGCGGCGAAGCAGGCGTGACACCGGGAAGCGTGGCGATGCGGTTAATCTCGTCCCAAATCTTGCGTTCGGTCATTCCCTGGCGCCACCGATCCCGTGGCCTGAGCATGACGTAGGTCTCGATCATCGCCGCCGGTGCCGGATCGAGCGCAGATTCGACTCGCCCAATTTTTCCAAGAACATTCTCGACTTCCGGAATCTCTTTGATCATTGCATCTTGCGTTTGCAGCACTTCCATCGCCTGTGAAAAACTGGCTGCCGGATACAGGCTCGGCATGTAGAACCAACTACCTTCATCAAGCGCGATCCAATCGTCGGTCTTCAAACCCACGAAAGTGTGCTTGGCATCGACGTAGCCAGGGACTTGGTTGAGGTCCGCGCCCAGCGCCGCGACTACTTTCTCGAGTGGCTGCAGCACCGTTGGCAGCCCAACCCATGCTCCCAGGCCCAGCACAACAATCACTACTGGAAAAGAAAGCATCAGCGCCTTATGTTCGAGTGCCAGTCTCAAACGGCCCGCATAGAGAAATCGTACGAAGCGACTAGCTGGGTTCTCCTCCATCGAACGAATCTTCTCGCAGGTCACCCACCAGGCGATCAGGAAGGCGATGATGGCGGCAGCTACGGTTACAAGCGGAAGGCCTAGCGGCGTCCGCTTCTCGATATAGTCGCCCCAAACGAAACAGCAAAGCATCGCAGCGAGCGCAGAGCCAGCCAAACCGGCAGCCCAGTTTGCCCACCGAGGTACGCGAACGCTGCGGAGAAAAACACGACAGAGCATCGGAACAACGGCTACCGCCACAATCAGACTCGAGACGAGTGCAAACGTCTTGGTCCACGCCAGGAGCGCAAACAATCTGTAGTCCCGACCGGTGAGGAGAAAGACCGGCAGGAAACTGACAATGGTCGTGCTCACCGCCGTAATCACGGCGGGCACTACCTCGGCGGCCGCTTCACGAATGACGGTGAGGCGCCTCTCCAAACCGCCAGGTGAACCATCCGCTTCCCAACGGGCCAAGCCTCCATAGATGTTCTCCAAAACAATGATGCCCATGTCGACCATCGTGCCAATGGCAATCGCGATGCCCGCCAGAGACATGATGTTCGCGTCCACGTCGAAAACCCTCATGGCGATAAACGACATCAGCACGGCCATGGGTAAAGTAATGGCAATCACCAGGCTGGCCCGTACGTGCAGCAGGAACAACACCATGACTGCAATCGTTATCAGGGTCTCCTGACCAAGTGCCTCGGTCAGAGTCGCCACCGTCTCGTCAATGAGCAAGGTACGGTCATAGACACCGTGGATTCTGACGCCATCCAACTCGGACTCCAGCGCGGCGATCTTCACCTTGACCCGTTCGATCACCTCGCGCGGATTCTCGCCATAGCGCATCACGACCACACCGCCGACGGCCTCTTGACCGTTGAAGTCGAGGGCTCCTCGCCGGAACGCCGGACCAGTTTGGACCTGGGCCAGGTCTCGCACGCGAACTGGCACACTGTCACGAGTGACGACAACCGTGTCGTTGATCTGACCAATCGTCTCTGTTTCCGTTTTTCCAGATCCGATAAACCCCTTGCCACGGACGATGAACTCCATACCACCGGCTTCCACGGTTTTCGCGCCCACGTCGATGTTCGACGCCTTCACAGCATCGGTGACGCCACTGAGCGGAATGTTGTGGTGACGCAATTTGTCGGGATCCACCTCGATTTGGTACTGCCGTACGTAGCCACCAATCGAAGCGACTTCCGCCACGCCGTCCACGGATTGCAGGGAGTACTTGATGAAGAAATCCTGCTTTGACCGCAGCTCAGACAAGTCCATGCCTTGCGGTGGCTCGAGAACGTAGTAGTAGATTTGGCCGAGCGCCGTGGCATCGGGTGCGAGTGTCGGTGTCACGCCCTGCGGAAGTTGCCCAGTGACGGTCGTAAGCTGTTCGGCGACCCGCGACCTGGCCCAGTAGAAATCGATGGCGTCGTCGAACGTCACTTGAACAAAGCTGAAGCCGAACATGCTCTTCCCGCGCACGCTCTTCGATCCAGGCACGGCTTGCAGCGCGATAGAAAGCGGGTAGGTGATCTGATCTTCTACATCCTTGGGTGAACGGCCCGTCCACTCGGTGAGCACGATCACCTGGTTCTCGCCGACGTTAGGAATCGCGTCGAGGGGCACATTCTGAGTGGAGTACCAGCCGTAAGCGACAATTGCGACGGAGCCGAGTACGACGATTAACCGTTCACGGATGCAGAAATCAAGAATGGTTTTGATCATCGGACGACCTCCGGAAGCCGTTCGGCAACTCGCTTTGGTGAGTGGCGTGCTGGCTGGCTCGTTGGAGTACCGTTGAGAATCGCTTGCGGGGCTTCAATTGGGGGGAGGCCCCCGCCCGGTTCGACTATCTCTGGTGCTCCGATCGGCGGGAGGTCTGCTGGCGCACTCTCCGAGCCATCCGCAGCGGTTCCAGCAGCCGACAGGTTGGCGAGATACTTCTCCGGTTCATCAAGCAGGCGTTCGCGACAACCTTCGCAACAAATCAACACAGTCTTACCATTCACGTCGACTCTTGGCGGCGCCCCCATCGATCCCAGGGGCATCGTTGTCACCGGGCAGATGCGCTGGGTTTCCGCCAAGCTACGGTCCTCGGGCGAGAGCTTCGACAAGGTCGCAATCATCTCAGCTGGCACACCTGTGCCGGAGCTTGATTCGGCTTTCGTGGGGTCGATGAGCGATGGGTTGCCGACAAGCTGCATCTGAGAGTCAATCAGAAAGTTGCCCTGCGTGGCGACCTGCTCGCCTTGTTCGACCCCATCGACAATAACGATCTCTTCACCACCACTCGGCCCTAGTACAACAGAGCGAATTTCGAAGCGACCCGGCTCCGTTTCTACATAGAGCACGCTGTTGCTGCCTGCCATCAGCACGGCATCACGTGGAACTACCAAGGCTTTGCTTGCGACGCTCTCCGCCGTAAAACCGAATCGCGCCGCGGGCACCAGATCGATACCGCAGATGCGACACTTTCCAGCGGCTGACTCAATCACGTGGGGATGCCGCGGGCTGATCCACTTGTTTGCCAATTCGGGGTCGTAGATGTCAGCTTGCCGGTCGATGGAACCGCCAAGCGGAACTTCAATAGTTGCTTTGGCATAGTCGCCCACCCGTAGCACGCCTTTCTGATTCCGAATGACGACACGGACACCCACAGTGCGGGTCTTGGGGTCCACGTTGGGGTCGATGAATGCCACCCGGCCGCTGAAGTTCCTTCCTTGCAGCGACTGTACCGTGGCGTCGACCTTTTGGCCGTAACGAATCGTTGCCGCGTCTTCCGGAAACAACTCAAGCATCAACCAAACCGTCGAGAGATCAGCCAGCTTGTAGATCGCCTGACCTTCCTTCACGTATTGGCCTTCGACAACGAACTTCTCGATCACCGTGCCGCTGCTTGGAGCACACAGATGCATGCGGCTGTTTGCTTTTTCAGCCGCTTCTAACTGCTCAATCTGTAGCGGCGTCATGCCTAACTCAATCAGCCGCTGTCTGGCACTTTCGTAGAGACTGCGATTCGAGTCGACCACCCTTGCCAGCGTCGAAGACTGGCGGGTTTGGGCCTTCCTGGCCAACAGCAACTCGACTTGCGCGGAATACAGCTGTGGGGAATAGAGGAGTGCGAGATGGTCACCTGTTTCGACGACAACGCCGGTGTAGTCAGCGTAAAGACGGTCAAGGCGACCATCGACGTAGGCTGATATCGTCTTGAGGGTGCCTTCGTCGTAATGCAGCTCGCCGATTGCTCGAATGGTGCGAGTCATCGGCTTTAGTCGAACCGCCACCGTGCGAATGTTGGCAACGCGACGGGTTGCCGGGTCGATCTTGATAGACCGCGAGTCAGTCTCTTCGGCGCCCGACGCCGCAGCCACGAGCTCCATCGCACACACGGGACAACGACCGGGCTCAGACTGCGGCGGCGTACACATCATAGGGCAGATGTACCGCATAGCTTGGCCACCGCCTAACTCGTGGCGCTCGCCACCGCCACCGGATATGAATCCGAACCGTTGTGCAACACCGAGTCCGGCAAATAGAACCGCGCCACAGGCTAGCAGCAATACCGGTTGGATGAAGAGCTTGATCCACCAGCGGCGGGTTTCCCTACGATCCTCTCTCCCTGGACGCGGATCGCCGGGCTTATCGTTTTGCTGCGAATCTGGTGCTTCCATCTCCGATTCGTCTGCTGTTGGAACTTCAGCGTTCTTGGAATCGCTCATGGCATCCTCACCGGTGTAGTTACAGTTTGCATTTACCGAGACGTGCTGATCGGCCTGCGGTCGAGTGCCGGACTTAACGCTGAACCAAAGTCCCTTCTCCCCGCCGGGGAGAAGGTGGCCGAAGGCCGGATGAGGGGGAGAGCCAAGGTGAAAAACTTGCGCACGGCGCGAACACTTTGACTATTAGTAGCACGAAGATCGATCGACCGTCGATCAAGACCCTTGTCGAACGTCCGTGGCTGGCAGCAAGCGCTCGGACAGGCGCACTACAGCACGATCATCCAACACAGTCGGCGCGCACTGAGAGTACGAGAGTTGGTTCAGAGGGTGAACCGGCAGAGAGCTGCGCAGCGGTCCAGGGAGGCGAGGGCACTCGCAGCAGTATCTTCGCACCGCGGGACGGTTCGCGCGCGGCAATCAGGGACCATAGGGACCGCCGCAAGCGAGTCGTTTGCCACCTGTTCTGTTGGCCTTCGCTCGACGAGCGGCATGGCTGGTTCGTGCTGCTCCGTTTCGCCACATCGGCAGCTGATGCCGCACTTGCATTCAGAGCTCTTACCGCAGCAGAAACTGCCTGCATCCTGCTGTCGGTCAGCACAGCGGCGCCGACTCTGCCGAACCTCCGCAGTCGAGCAACAGCTACTCTGGGCATTTTTGTCGCATGAGTTGCCGGCAACGCAGCCACAGAATGCTGCCGGTAGCGCCTGGGCTTGAACCATGACGGCTGCCAGCCAAATCAGCGTGCGTGCGGCACTGGTTCTTGTAATCCACATGCGGCAATCCGTTGCCTAGCGCCCCAACTCGAGGACGCTGAGAATCCGTTCTCACTTAGGCCGTTAAGCAGTTCTTGTAGCCGAATTCGCCAGAATTTGGCTAATTGGCAGTCCGCCAAACTCTGGCGAGTTCGGCTACGATCTGCACTCCTCCCAGACGAAGTCGTGCAGCTTCCGGGGAGGGCTCCCCCTCACCGGCCCTTTGGGCCGACTCTCCCCGAGGGGAGAGTGACGAAAGAGGAAATCACGCACTAAGTTCCAAGCTGCACGACCTCAAAGCTGGGGGAAGTCTCTAGAGAAAGGGCCCGGCAGTCAAGAGCAGTCGGAGTACCGTACTCGGTACTCTGGCATCGAGCCTAAGCTTCGATCGTCATCAGCAAGTCGCCGCTGTCGACTTGCGTGCCCGCGTGAACGTAGATCTCGCTGACGCGGCCCCCGATCTCGGCAGCGACGGCGGCTTGCATCTTCATAGCTTCTAGGGTGAGTAGCTTTTGGCCGGGAGCGACAGAATCGCCGACCTTAACAGCCACATTAAAGACCATCCCGGGCATACTGGCGCCGACGTGAGCCGGGTTGGTCAAGTCAGCCTTCGGGTGAGCCGGTGCTGCTGGTTCCAAGGCGAGATCGGTAACGGTGACTTCACGCGGCTGGCCATTCAGTTCGAAGAACACCGCACGGCGACCGTCCTCGTGGGGCTCGCTGACGGTCAGGAAGCGAATGATTAGAGTCTTGCCTGGTTCGATGTCGACGGCGATCTCTTCGTTCGATTCGAGCCCGTAAAGAAATGCAGGAGTTGGCAGGACACTGGTGTCGGTGCACTTCTGCTGATGCTTCGCAAATTCGGTGAAGACTTCCGGATACAGCAAGTGCGACACTAACTCGCGACGTGAGGGAGCACGATCGAGCAGTGGTTGGATTTCGTCCGCGGTCTTTTCGAAGTCGGCAGCGGACAGGCTCGCGCCGGGCCGTCCTCGCAGGGGCTTCTCGCCCCTTAGGATCTTCTCACGCACACGGCGCGGAAAACCACCCACGGTCTGTCCCATGTCGCCGCGAACGAGGTCGGTCACAGATTCTGGGAAGGCCAGTTCGCGGCCTGAAGTCAACACATTTTCGGCCGACATCTCGTTTGCAATTAGGAACAGAGCGAGATCACCGACGGCCTTGGAGGTCGGCGTGACCTTCACAATGTCGCCAAGCAGCTGATTCACATCAGCGTACATCTTACACACTTCACTCCACCGATCGGCAAGTCCTAACGCTCGCGCTTGTTGAAACAAGTTCGTGTATTGGCCACCCGGCATCTCGTGTTGATACAGGTCTGAACCAGCTGGAAGCACCGGGCTCTCGAACGGCGCGTACAACTCACGCACCGCGCGCCAGTACTCAGCGAGCACATCCAAGTGTTCTGTTGGCAAACCTGTATCTCGGCGACTGAAGCGCAACGCCTCGACAACGGTGTTCATATTCGGCTGCGAAGTCCCACCGGACATCGGAGCCATCGCAACATCTGCGATGTCGAGCCCGACCTCGGAAGCTTTGAGAATCGATGCAGCCTGGATGCCCGACGTGTCGTGAGTGTGGAAGTGAATTGGGATGCCGATTTCTTTGCGGAGCGTTTTTACGAGTACTTCGGCAGCTCGCGGCTTGCACAATCCGGCCATATCTTTGATGGCCAGAATGTGGGCGCCCATCTTCTCTAACTCCTTCGCCATGTTGACATAATAGGCGAGGTCGTACTTCGTGCGATTTGGATTGGTAATGTCGCCGGTGTAACAGATCGTTGCCTCGCAAATAGCGCCGCTTTTGATCACCGCATCCATCGCAACACGCATGTTCTGTGTCCAGTTGAGCGCATCGAAGACACGAAATACGTCAATACCCGCATCGGCCGCCTCGGCAACGAACGCCTTGACAACATTGTCGGGATAGTTTTTGTAGCCAACGGCATTCGATGCTCGCAGCAGCATCTGAAACATGATGTTCGGAATCTGCTCGCGAAGGTTGGCGAGCCGTTGCCAAGGGCACTCTTTGAGAAAACGCATCGACGTATCGAAGGTCGCACCGCCCCACATCTCGATCGAGAACAAGTCGTGGCAGAGCCGCGAGTAGGCTTCAGCAACTCGAAGCAAGTCGTAACTCCGCAGTCGGGTCGCCAACAACGACTGATGCGCATCGCGAAAGGTCGTATCGGTGATCAGTAGCCGCTTCTGACGACGAATCCACTGCGCGAACTTGTCTGGACCGAGCTGTTGAAATTTCTGTCGCATCCCGTCGGGCCGCTTCGCGGTCGAATCGAAGGCTGGTACAGGCGCCGGAATGCGGCGAGTTGCGACGGGCCGGTCCTTCACAAGTGGGTTGCCGTTGACGATCGTCTCGGCCAAGTAAGTCAGCAGCTTCGTCGCGCGATCACGACGTGGCGGGAAGTCGAACAAGCCCGGAGTCTCATCAATAAAGCCGGTTGTGCAGCCGCCTTCCATGAAAGTCGGATGCATCACGAGTTTGATTAAGAACGGAATGTTGGTCTTGATCCCGCGGACGCGGAACTCCTGCAAGCAGCGCTCCATTCGATGGGCGGCAACCGTGAATCGGCGAGCCCACGCGGTGACCTTTACGAGGAGCGAGTCGTAGAACGGCTGAACGACGGCACCCGAGAACGCCGTTCCCGCATCCAGGCGAATTCCCATGCCGCTCGCAGAACGGTAGTGTGTCATTCGTCCGTAGTCAGGCATGAAGCGATTAGTTGGGTCTTCGGTTGTGACGCGACACTGGATCGCGTAGCCGCGCGTAGTGATCGCGCTCTGAGACGGCAGGTCGATCGCCGGATCGGACAGCGACGCACCCTGCGAAACGAGCAATTGCGCCTTGATCAAATCAACACCCGTGACTTGCTCGGTCACGGTATGTTCAACCTGAATACGAGGATTGACTTCGATGAAGTAGAACTTGTCCGTTTCCGCATCGACCAGAAACTCGACCGTGCCTGCGGCCGAGTAACTAACCGCCCGACCGATAGCAATCGCAGCGTCACACAACGCTTGCCGCACCTTCGAATCGAGCTGTGGCGCCGGGGCGATCTCGACGACCTTCTGATGGCGACGCTGCACCGAGCAGTCACGCTCGAAAAGATGAACAAGCGAACCGTGTTGGTCGCCAAGTAGCTGGACCTCGATATGCCGAGCGCGCTCGATGAACTTCTCAACGAAGATGTCCGGGCTGCCGAACGCTGTCAGTGATTCGCGTCGAGCCTGCTCGTAAGCCGTGTCGAACTCGGATTTCTTCCTCACGACTCGCATCCCGCGACCGCCACCGCCGTGAGCTGCCTTCAAGATCACCGGGAATCCGGCTTCGCCCGCGAGCTTTTTTCCTTGCTCTGCATCTTGAATCGCGGTGCTACTGCCGCCCAGCACCGGTACTCCAGCGCGTTCAGCGATCGCGCGAGCTGATATCTTATCTCCCAGCTGCCTCAGCGTCTCGACTCGTGGGCCGACAAACGTGATGCCAGCATCGACGCAGGCCTGCGCGAACTGAGAATTCTCGGAAAGAAATCCGTAGCCCGGATGAACCGCATCGATCTCTCGCTTCTTCGCCAACTCGACAATTGCTTCAATATCGAGATAGGCTTGAATCGGCTCTCCCGGGTTACCTGTCAGGTATGATTCATCCGCCTTAAACCGGTGCAGTGCATACCTGTCTTCGTGCGAGTAGATGGCTACTGTGCGAATGCCGAGCTCGTGCGCACTGCGGAAAACGCGAATCGCGATCTCGCCGCGATTGGCGACGAGCAGTCGTTTGATGGCTTTCATGGAGTCGATTATCAGCGCACGGCGATCAGATGATAGGGGACTTCTAGCCGCGTTTATCAAAAAGCGGGCGCATAGTCGAGCGCTCCGCGCGCAAAGCTACCCTTTCGCCGGCAGATCTCTGGCCACAGCAGCGGGATGAGTTGCGAGGACCGAGCAGAAGCGCCAAGAAACTAGAGTCCGCAATGAACGCGACCAACATGCGTAGCGATTGAACTACGTTTTTTAGAACGGAAAACTTGCTTCCGCCTAAGCTGTGGACTCTGGACTCGTCGCAACTCGATACGCTTGGGCGATCTCGTCGGGGCTGCTGATAGTGACGTTGAGATCTTGGAGCAAACCGTTCTGGATGCTGTAGATCCAGCCATGCACTGCAAGTGGTTGGCCTCGCTCCCACGCTTCCTGAATCACAGATGTATGGCAGACGTTATTGACCTGCTCGACGACGTTTAACTCACAAAGGCGGTCGACTCGCTGGGCATCGTCGGTCGCTGCCCGCAATGCTGCTTCGTGCTTCCGGCGCACGTCTCGAATGTGCCGCAGCCAATTGTCGATTAAACCCAAGTGATGATGCTGGCTGGCGGCTCTAACCCCGCCGCAGCCGTAATGGCCGCAGACGATAACGTGCTTCACCTTCAGCACCGCGACGGCGAATTCGATGACACTCAGGCAATTGAAATCTGTGTGTACAACAACGTTCGCGATGTTCCGGTGTACAAAGACCTCGCCTGGCTGCACACCGATGATTTGATTCGCTGGGACGCGGCTATCGGAGCACCCTATCCAAAGAAACTCCGGGGCCTGCTGCTTGGCGAGGTTGGCAAAGAACTCGGGGTCTTGTTCCGTGACGCTGGCCGCCCACTGGCGGTTGCCTTCGATCAGTTCAGGGAGAAGTCGCATGATTTTCCACCAAGACAAAACAGTTTGTGTCCAGCACCCGCTTCGGCGATTCGCCGATATCGAGCGTGTGCGTTACCCATCATCGTATCCGTCAACGCTCGGGAGGGCGAGGCTACTGCTAAGCCGAGACACATCGGCGTGCCGGTTAACCGTGGGCTAACGCCCAGCGGCTGATTTTGCGCAGTCACACTACAAGCCAGAGGGTCATCTTGTCGATCATGTAAATCCTGTCAACAGGCAGAAGGGACAGGATCAACATGATGAACCGGATTGAGCTGGACGTTTGATCAGACAGACCGCGACGTGCTCGCGCTCCCGGGCCAGATCAGCCGCAATGCGTTAGCATCCGGTTTGGTGGTGTTGAACGTGGGCTAACGCCCAGCGGCTGATGTTGTGCAGTCACACTACAAGGCAGAGGGCCATCTTGTCGATCATGTAAATCCTGTCAACAGGCAGAAGGGACAGGATTGAGCTGGACGTTTGATCAGACAAACCGTGACGTGCTCGCGCTCCCGGGCCAGATCAGCCGCAATGCGTTAGCATCCGGTTTGGTGTTGAACCGTGGGCTAACGCCCAGCGGCTGATTTTGTGCAGTCACACTACAAGGCAGAGGGCCATCTTGTCGATCATGTAAATCCTGTCAACAGGCAGAAGAGACAGGATCAACATGATGAACGAGATCGAGCTGGACGTTTGATCAGACAAACCGCGACGTGCTCGCGCTCCCAGGCCAGATCAGCCGGAATGCGTTAGCATCCGGTTTGGTGGTGTTGAACCGTGGGCTAACGCCCAGCGGCTGATTTTGTGCAGTCACACTACAAGGGCAGAGGGCCATCCTGTCGATCATGTAAATCCTGTCAACAGGCAGATGGGACAGGATCAACATGATGAACAGGATTGAGCTGGACGTTTGATCAGACAAACCGCGACGTGCTCGCGCTCCCGGGCCAGATCAGCCGCAATGCGTTAGCATCCGGTTTGGTGTTGAACCGCCGGCTAACGCCCAGCGGCTGATTTTGTCTCGCGGTCTCCGGCTATCCTGTTGGTTTTGTAAATCCTGTCAGGAAGGAAAAAGACAGGATCAACACGATGAACAGGATATTGAGGGGACGGCTCCACGGCGGAGTACTCATCGCACCCGCTGCAACAAGTCATGTAAGACGCATCGACAATACTACGGGAGCCACGGATTTGACGCATAGAAGAATGGAAAAACGCGATTCACGCCATGAAAAAAGAACATGGACGTGAACCACATCCAGAGTATCGTTGAACCGTGTAGTAGGGTATTCCCGAAGGTACTCGTCACCGCGCGTTGGGCACGGCGCCAGAGAATCACGGCTGGCGCCTGTAACATGAAGAACGCGAACTGATAACCATCGATTCTTGACGTTGCGATAGCGAAGCCGAGTTCGTGCAGAATCGCGCTCACGAAAAACGTCAAGAAGACTGCCTTCACCGGCGCGCGTCTGCCACCCACCCGATGGAAAATGTTGCGATCGAACCATACGTGGACGCGCGTGTTATAGCGATACCAGAACTCGCCGACAGTTCGGGAGCGGAACGCGCTGTCGATCAGTGGCTGCGTATTGTACCCCGCTGCGTGTTCCAAGCCGTGCAGCGAACGTGCCAACGACTCGATGGCCAACGTGAACACGACAAACTTGAGGGTGTGGTCAAGCAGGAACGACGACCGAACAATCGCGACGTGAGACATCAGCTCGACCAACGCAAAGCTGATCGCAAGAGCAATCAATGCGACCCCGGTTTTCCACCAGTTCGACCAATCGAACGTCGATTCGCGAGGCAGTTTGCCGAAGCGAACAAGTAACACCGGAAACGGAATAAGGAACTTCGCGTACGAGCGAAATCGCCGGTCATCTACTGAGGAGTCACGTAGTTGCACAGCATAGTCTGTCATCTTTAAGAAGAGCTCAACGGCGAGCAGGCAAGCCAGCGCCCGGACGATTACGTGTTGCGGCGCTATCGCAAGCGGTGTGAATAGAACGGCGGCGCAAACTGCGAGGCCAAGCCACGAAGGAAAACCTCGCAATCTCAAAGCCGGCCACACTGCGATCGAAAGCCCGAATGCCGCAGCGAAAAACGTGACGATCTGCGCAGCGTCTCGTATCATTCGGCGGTCAATAGTATTCTCGTCATCCAATCCTCCGGCCAGATCAGCTTGACGGTCTTTGCAGCTTTAACACTGCGTTGCCGCAGCATCATCTGTGATTCTAGCAGACAGGTAGTGTCGTGTTCGATGCGATCGTTTAACCGCGACCCAGAGTGGGTCTGCCGAATCCACGCTCTCTGTACGAGTCCGCATGACCGGCAGGCCCACGGCGGCGAGCGCCAGAGTGTCAACGGAGCGTCTTCACTGTGCGCGCTTGCCGCCGGAGTTTTGCCGAACTGGCTATTGTCGCGAGACCAACGTCCACGTCGGCAAAACTCCTCTGGGGCGCGGTTAAACCAGTATTTCGTGACCTTACTGCACGGGCCAGAGCAAGGGTCAGCCAACGAGAGACAGAACGCTGGCACGAACGGCGCAATCCCGCTACAACACATTCACAAGGAGAAACAAAATGATCCATTCCAAACCCCTCCGTCGAGTGCTGCCGTTGTGTGTGGTATTTTGCGCGATAACTCGTGTTTCCAATCGCCAGGATCTATCCTCAGGATGCCGACAGAAGAATCACAAAGAACGAGGCGTCTGAAGATCTAAGACTTTATTTTGAACAGAACGACACAAACCAAGACGACGCGATCGACGTCAAAAGGTATCGCCACACCGCGAGCGATCCGGTCCAATGCGGCACAACACACGCGAACTCCGGGAGATTGGCGTCGCTCCGCTACGAACTCGTCATCTCAGTCGAGAGCTTCCGATGAAACACCTGCCAATGCTGCTCGTCATTGTCTGCCTGACGTCGAGCACCGCCGTCGCCCAGTCGTTCAAGACTGCTGTCTCGCCGCTCATCGAATCGTCATGCATTCACTGCCACGATGCTGACACCGAAACGGGGCTGAATCTCGCGGCACTCGGACATGACCTCTCCGACCCGGACACGTTTCAGAAGTGGGAAGGAGTCTTCGACCGGGTTCATGACGGCGAAATGCCACCGGAGACCGAGGACCGTCCCGATTCAGGGCAACGGAAGAACGCGTTGGCTTCGTTGAATAGAAATCTGCGAGGTGCCAACCTGGCAAAGCAACAGCGAGTCGGACGTGTCCCGGCGCGAAGGCTGACGAAGCTTGAGTTCGGCTATACGCTTCGTGATTTGCTTCTGATCGATAGCGACGTCACACGCCGCATTCCCGACGAAGTCGAAGCCGGCAGCTTTGATACCGTCGGAGCAACCCAGCGAATCTCCGCCGTGCACATGGAGAGTTATCTTAACGCTGCCGATGAAGCGCTCAACCGGGCAATCAATCTGGGAAAGAACCCATATCGCGTCGGAACGACCGACTACTCGTGGCTCGACGACTGGCATGAAAAGCCAGCCAACTTGGGTGGGAGCATCACGCGCCGGTTGAAGTTTGGCAACGGGATCGCGCTATTTCGCGACGTGGATTATCTGACTTCATTTCAATTCGGTGTCACGAGCCCAGGAATCCATCGACTTATTGCCAAAATCGCTGCTTACCAGTCGCGGACAGCAGTGACCGCTAAGCTGATCGTCAAAGATCCAACTGGCGGAGCCCGACTTGTGAAGACACTTGATCTTGAACCAGGCGAGCCGCAATCAGTTGTTGTCAATGCCTTCTTGAAGCCGGGCGACACGCCTTACGTGACTTTTGACATGTCCGGCGTGGAACCTTTCGGCGCCATCGCAGCGGCCGGTGGAACGAAGAACTACAAAGGCCGAGGTTTGGCCATCATGTCTCAACAGGTCGAAGGGCCACTCTTCGATTCCTGGCCACCACCGAGTACACGGCAACTCCTGCAGGGGTTGCTCGACTCCCAAGGTTCGAAAGATGGGCCCTTTAAGGTCAAAGCGACCAAAGATCCGCTTGAGCACGTCACTGAGATCGTTAGGCACTTTGCGCCGAGAGTGTTTCGCCGCCAGCTGACCCAAGGTGAAATACAGCCCTTTATCGACTTAGCCAAGCCTGCGATCGAAGAAGGGCGGGACTTGGTCGATGTGTTGCGCATTTCCCTTCGTTCGATGCTGAGTTCACCACTGTTTCTGTTGTTTGGTGGCGAGGCAGGTGAGCTCGACGATTACGCGCTCGCCAACCGACTTTCTTACTTCTTATGGAAGAGCATGCCGGATGACGAGCTCTTCGCCCTTGCCGAAGTAGGCAGGTTGTCGGATTCGAAGGTACTCGCCGCCCAGGTTGATCGGATGCTCGCCGACCAAAAGTCGAACCGCTTCGCTCGCGATTTTCTCGGTCAGTGGTTGCGTCTTCACAAAGTCAATGCCACGACACCGGACGAAGGCCTCTATCCTGAATACGACGAGTTACTCGGACACGCGATTCCCCTCGAGACGGAGCTATTCTTCACCGAGCTCATCGACGCGAACTTGAGTCTTACTAACTTGATCGATTCGGACTTTACTTTTGTGAACCGTCGGCTGGCGACTTTCTATGACATTCCCGGTGTGAAGGGTCAGCAGTTCCGAAAAGTCGAGCTGCCTAAAGATAGCCCGCGGGGGGGCGTGCTAACGCAGGCCGCGATCTTGAAGACAACAGCCAACGGAACCGTCACCTCACCGGTGATGCGCGGGAATTTCGTGCTGACGAATTTTCTAGGAACCCCTCCTGCAGCACCCCCGCCAGCTGTGGGGTCGATCGAACCGGACACTCGAGGAAAGACGACGATCCGACAAATCTTAGCGGCGCATCGCGACATTGAATCGTGTAACAAGTGTCACCGAGCGATCGATCCGCCGGGATTTGCCATGGAGAGTTTTGATCCGATTGGCGGATTTCGGACACGCTACCGGGTCTCCGGCGGAGAGCGGACGTTTGGTGGTTTCACCAGCTTCCTGCCACCCAAGCAAGGACCGGCCGTCGATCCCAGCGGCGTAACGGCCGATGGCAAGAAGTTCGCGGGAATTGAAGAGTTCAAACAACACTTGCTGGAGCAAAAAGAGCAAGTCGCCCGCAACTTCGTTTCGCAGCTCGTCGTTTACTCCACTGGCGGCGAGATTCAGTTTGCCGATCGCCAAGAGATCGAGGCGATTCTGAATCGAACGCGTGAGGACGATTTTCCAGTACGAGACATTCTCCACGAAGTCGTTCAAAGCAAGTTGTTTCGAAACAAGTAGCCCTCGGAAAGCAAGTCATGGACAACATACTTGACCGACGCACCTTACTGAAGGCTTCAGGCGTCTCGCTGGCTCTGCCGCTTTTGGAGTCGATGAGCCCTGCCTTCGCAGCGGCGAGCAATCTGCCGCCAAAGCGGATGGTCTTCGTTTGCACCACGTTGGGTCTTCATCCGCCGTTCTTGTGGCCTCAGACGCCCGGTGCCGATTATGAGTCGACTCCGTACTTGGAGTTGCTGAAAGAGCACCGTCCGGACTTCACATTGTTTTCTGGCCTGCAGCACGAGGACCAAACGGGTCGTCAGCCGCACGATAGCGAGATGACTTGGTTGACCGCGGCGCGAAAGCCGGGGATGGGAGGATTCCGGAACACGATCTCCGTCGACCAGGTCGCGGCCAGCCGCCTAGGCAATGTGACTCGATTTCCATCGATCACGCTGGGAACGATGAAGCCACAAAGCCAGACGTACACCAGCGGCGGTGTCATGATCCCCGCGCAGACGAGTCCGGCGAATCTCTTCGCCCAGTTGTTCTTGGAAGGCCAGCCAGAAGAAGTCCGTGCGCAGCGTCAAAAGCTCAGTGACGGGAAGAGCATTCTCGACGAACTGGGATCACAAGCCAAGTCGCTGCGGCGCAAGGCGAGTTCCACGGACAATCACCTGCTGGATGACTATTTCGACTCGGTTCGAAATGCCGAGTCCAACATTGCAGCAGCTCAGGGTTGGATGAGCAAACCCAAACCGAAGGTCGATGTCGAGCAACCATCCGACATACCCGACGTCGCTGACCTAATCGGACGGGCGCAACTCTTGATGGACCTCGTTCCGCTGATCGTTCAGTCAGATTCGTCTCGCGTGATCAGTATCATGATTCAGGATCACTACGTCGTCCCAAAAGTGGAGGGCGTGACCGGTAACCACCACAACCTGTCGCACCACGGCCAGGACCCGGCGAAAATCGAGCAGTTACGGAAGATTGAAACGGAAATCGTGGAGTGCTTTGGAAGTCTACTTGGGCGTATGAAATCCAAGCAGGAGTCCGATTCGACCCTGTTGGACAACACTTCGATCTTGTTCGGCAGCAACCTCGGCAATGCCAATGCGCACCATGCCCGCAATCTCCCCATCTTCCTGGCGGGCGGCGGGTTTAGACATGGCCAGTACTTTGCTCACGGGGAAAGTACACCGCTGTGTAACCTGTTCGTCACGATGCTCAACAACATGGGACTTGAGACCGAATCCTTCGGCCAAAGCACGGGCGAGCTGAGCTGGTAGGTGGGGTCCTTTTCCACGGAATCGTCGCGATAGCAAATCAGAATCGTCGTGTTCGATGCGATCGTTTAACCGCGACCCAGAGTGGGTCTGCCGAATCCACGCTCTCTGTACGAGTCCGCATGACCGGCGGGCCCACGGCGGCGAGCGCCGGAGCGTCAACGGAGCGTCTTCACAGTGCGCGCTTGCCGCCGGAGTTTTGCTGACCTGGCTTTGTCGTGAGACCAACGTCGACGTCAGCAAAACTCCTCTGGGGCGCGGTTAAACGTAGGCACATCGCCCGCTGAAAGCTTGGCCAGTCAGTAGGTGTTCGACAAGTGAGTTGCTCACTGCAGAGTAAACCAGGGTTTGGCCAACGGGCCGTTGTGCACAAAGTCGAGCAACAGACGAGCCACTTTCTGACGGCCAGATGGGCTGGGATGCACGCCGTCATCGGTGAAGTCGTCTCGCACCCAGACCAAATCGTCCATCCGTCGCCCCTTTTCCCCTTCGGCCCAGAGGTAGGGTCCCCACAGCAACAACGGTACTCGCTCCGTCGAAAGCTCTTCGTCGCCGCGCAACTGCCGCTGTATCAGCCAGCGTACCACGAACGCACTCTCGTACGCATAAGGCTCGGGATTCAAGGCACCCGTTGCGTTTCCTCCCCAAATGCGGCTACCAAGATACGCGATCCGGAGGTTTGGAAACCGCTCCTTCGCATTCACCAGCACCTTGATCGTGTCCTCGGCCAGTTGCTGGCCGTGCTCTTGCAACGTTCCGACCGGCGCCATGTTGGCCAACTTGACCCAGGCTGTCTGCACCTGCATTGCCGTTACGCCCGCGGCCTCCAGCCGCTGTTCGGCAACTTGCCAAGGCCTTGCATCGGCGGGAGCCCATTGGGCCATCGCCTGTCCGCCTTGGGCACAGTCCACGATCACCACTTGTGGCGACTTCTGCGGGGATTCGTCCGCTAAACGTTTGAACGTCGAGAATTCCATCGTGGCGTTCGACATGCTGATCGATATAAAGCCGATCTTGCCATCAGGTGCTGGACTTCCCTCGTCGTCTCGCGGCGTGATGCTGGCGATCTTCTTTTCGGCAGCAGTGTGCAGAGCTTCCGGTGGATGGTTGTGGCCCTGCCCATATAGCCCGCCGTCTTCCCCTTCATAACGGTCTTGGCCGGCCATGTCGGTGAGCGGGACGAGCGTGGCTGGAGGCTTGCGCTGAGCCTCGCGAATTCGGCGCATCCTCTCCTGTCGAACTCGCAGCGCGCGATCGAGGTAGGATTGTTCGCTTTCGGTTAGCTTGGCTCCGCTGCGACGCTTTCCCAAGAGGACACGAACCTTCTGAGAATCGATTGGTGCTTCCGTCGCCGGCGGTGCTTGAGCAACCACCAGGGAAACCGTGCACAACTGGAAGAGCAAGACAATGAGCATCATGCGCCGATTCATGTTCGCACACCTTTCTATCTAGTGTCTGTCGCTTGTCGATCACTCTGGGGTCTCGCTCAGATTCGAGGATCGAAAGCGCGAGGAACTTAGGGGGCGTCGGTCTCCGCCAGTATTTGCCGGTAGGTCTGTCTGGCGTGATCGTAGGCAGCGATTGCATCTTCCATTTCGTCTTCATCGTAGAATCGGTTCTTGGATTCCCAACACTTTTCTACTCCTTTGAGCAACCATTCCACGCTCTTCTTGCTGGCCCGCACGGGCTGGTTATCGACGACCACCCACACAGGGTTGGTGTGGGATGATGGAAAGATTCGAGTTGCGATCCAACTGCTGCGCTCGATGTTGACATCGAATTCCAGGTCCCGCAGATCTTCGTTTACATCAATCGCCTTTGTTCCCACCGGTAGACCATTCACAATGACTTCCACTTTCACCTGACCGTCCTGGACAGCGTTCTCAATGCTCCAAGGTTTCGGGCTAAACGGCGACCCAGGAGTCAAGTAGAAGTTGGTGAAGTGCCTGTGGTTCTCCTTGAGGTGTGCGTTAGCTTTCACCTCTACTTTGACTTTCCCCGGATGCTCCAGCGCGATCGTGCTGTTCCGATCTCCCGACAGCAAATCATTGACTCGAAAGTCGATGAGGTGGCTAAAGCCATCCGACACATAGTTGGTTCCCCGGCTGATCCCTTCGCACCATTCATCGTAGGTGAGGGTGTCTTCCAGCCGGACATAGGATCTCCAGATCCCAACCCGTGAACCTGTGATGCATGGAAAGTCGGTCTCACCGCTGATCCTGGTTCGAAAGCCGGCATTCAAAGAGTGATACCACATGTTCAATTCAGCAACCGGCCAGGTATCGCCGGTCGAGATAAAGTCGACCGCCGGCACTGGGGAGCCACCCGGCCCCTCCACCATATGGGTCACATCCACCACGTATTCATTGGCACCAATGCTGTCGTAAGGAGGCACTTCGTAGTTGGGCAGCTCATCCAGATAAAGATTGATGCCGTAACCCGAGTGCGCCGGGCCACAAACCGCTCCTTGTTTTTGCGCCCATTTCAACGTATTGAGGCCTAAAGTGGGCCAGTGTTCCGAGGACTCACCCCCCGGATAGATCTGCTCCTTGAGGCGAAGCAGGACCAAATGGCCTGATTGGTGGGAGCCGAAACCGGAAACCTCGACATCATAGCGCATCGTATACGGGTAACGAGAGCTCTCGTGCGTCGCGCCGGTGAAGAATTGCTTTTGGTGGTCGAAGCCGGGGCCCCAGGTAAGAACACTTCCCACCTTTAGATCCTCTCCCTGGATATGGCGGATCATGTCCTCGGGTCGGACACCTTGGGTAGGGACGGTGTAGTGCGCACAGCCGGCAGCATGGATGTGATGATCGCCCGACCAGTAGCCGTGTCGGCTGGGATCCACCCAACGTTGCAAACGGAACACGACGCTTTCGGGCCCACCGTCGATCTCAACCGATTTGGATTGCAGCTCGTACTCGGGTCCACGGCTGGCGAGAATGGTGTACTTTCCATTTGGCAGCAGAATCGTCTCTCCGCTGGTCCGGTAGACCTGAGGATGAAACCAGAAATCGGGCGGTGTTCTGGTCGATTGTGCGGGAAAGACCTGCCCCAGCTCATCGCGGATGATGAAGCTGGCCATTGCGTTCTGCCCGTTGTCGTCGACTACCGCGGCGAAGGTCAGAGGATAAGTTAGCTGACTGGAGAAGAGGATCGGCACCTCTGCCCGGAAGCCGAGGTCTTGAGTGCCTTGGCCAACATCAAAAGTGAACGTGATCTCGCGTTTCCCTTGCTCGGCACAGAAGATATCGACAATCGCGTAGTTGAGCTCCAAGCCATTCAGCGGCGCGATCGATGGCGAGTGGAGCCACCTGCCACCCGGCAGATAGGTTTTCACGTGAAAAAGGGGCGTCTCATCCGCCGGCATTTCTGTTTGCTGTCCGTGGTGTCGCAACTGCGTTTCCGACGCGCCTGTATAGCCCACTCGCAAGCGGGCGGTTACGCCAGCTTCATTGATGATCTTGACAAGAAAGCGCTTGCACTCCGACTGATACAAGATGGGATCGGCCGGTCCTCTCTGCGCTTTGACTCTGGATTCCGGGTTAATCACGACGCCGGCAATGCAAAGCGGATCGAGAGTCGACTGCATTTGCTCAATAGCAATCGACTCAGCAGATGATTCAAAGGCTTCTTCGAGTGCCCGCAGCGTCGAGCCTGGCAATGGCGAGCCCAGGTAATCCAATTGTCTGGCAAGCCTGCGGACATGTTCTGTCAAAGGTTGCCTGTCGACCTGGGAAACTCGAGGGAGCGAATAAAGCGAGTCGGCGGCAATAACAGGGCTGTTGTATCGAGCGTGGCCGACAAGAAGCACGATCAAAAGGAAACTGCATACGGTCCGCATGGTTCGTCCATCGGCTTGTGTGACTTAAAGGACTCAATCACTGCGGCAGGACGCCACAGCCACGTAATCTACCCGTTTGGAAGAGCTGCTCCAACTAGATTTCACCTGGTCTGACTCGTGGAGCGGTGAATGTAGCTGCTGAGACAGCGATCCGGAACTCATTTACAATAGTCACTAAACATCTCGCGGAAACAGAGCGACCAACTGGGTGGAATCGTGAGCAAAGACCTTCACAGCACTTCGGGCGAGCCTCCAATGGTACCGGCCGTTCGAGATGCCACGTCGACCGGCCTGGCTACGGCGACGCTTGTAGCCGCTTGTCTGGTCAGCTGGACCGCACCATCGATCGCACAGCAGGCGCAGACTGCGACGCCCGTAGCCGGCAGAGATCGCGCCCCGTCTGTGTCTGCTCCCTCGGTGAAGCGATTCGGCACGCCGGACCGCACCATTGTAGCGCAGTCCAGATTTACCGATCACCAATTCTCCTTGGCCGAAGGCGACGTCGTGGTCTTCGTCGGCCAGACAGACATGGTGCGATCGCGCCTGAACCCGACTCTGGAAGCAATGCTGGCCGACCATTTTGCGAGCGTTAAACCTCGGTTTCGCAACATGGCCTGGGAAGGCGATACGGTGTACGAGCAGTGGCGTGACATCGACTTCGGAACGTGGGATGCTCAATTGCGGTGTGTCGGGGCAACCGTTGTGATTGCACAATTCGGCCAGATGGAAGCGTTAGGCGGAATCGACCGAGTCGATCAGTTCGTCGCAGCCTACGAAAGGCTGCTGGACGAGTTTGAAAAACAGACCTCGAGAATCGTGCTGCTGTCACCGCGACCGTTCGAAGAGCCATTGTCGAAGCAAATGCCGAATCACGTCGGCAAACAACAAGAGCTCGAAGCCTATGTCCGGGCAATCGCCAGGCTGGCCGAGCGCCGAGGCTACTTGTTTGTTGATCTGTTCGCCTCTCTCATCAACGCAAAAAGTCGACTGACGGCAAACGGAATCCACCTGACAACGGACGCCCAGTCTGTTGTCGCACGAATCGTCGCGTCGGAGCTCGGCGTTGCAGCCAGCGATCCCAACACACCGCTGTGGTCAGCGATACGAGAAAAGAACCGGCTGTGGTTTGATAACTGGCGCCCGATGAACTGGTCCTTCGCCTTTGGCGACCGGACCAGCCAACCCTTCGGAAGACCCGGTGGCGGCAAGCCTGCATTGCGCGTCGAACTTGAGGAATTTCAACCGTTGATCTCAGCGGCCGACCGGACGATCCACGAATGTGCAATTCAAGGGTGCCCCCCAAACACGCTCAAGGACAACTCTGCGGTGGAGCCGCGCGCTAGAAACGAGCTGCCAACAACAGACCACGATCACTCGATCGAAGCTGAGCTGAAGTCCTTCACTCTAACCGATGGATTTGAGATGAACTTGTTCGCCAGCGAGGCGGACGGCATTGTCAAACCGGCACAGATGCGATGGGACGACCGCGGGCGGCTCTGGGTGCTCTGCATACCGACCTATCCGCACATCGATCCGGGCGCCAAACCGGCCGACTATGTGATGGTATGTGAAGACACCGATGGCGATGGTCGAGCAGACAAGTTCGAACGATTCGCCGACGGATTATTCATGCCCATGGGAATCGAGTTCGGCGCGGGTGGTGTTTACCTTTGCGAAGCAACCGAGTTGGTGCACCTCAAGGACACCGACGGCGATGGCAAGGCGGATTCACGAACAGTGGTACTCTCCGGCTTCGGCACCGCCGATTCGCATCAGATGATCAACAGCTTGACCTGGGGGCCGTCCGGCGAGTTGTGGTTCACGCAAGGGCATCACGCGTACTCTCACGTGGAGACACCCTGGGGGATTTCTCAACTTCACAAATCCGGCCTGTGGCGCTACCGCCCCCGAACCGGCCGTCTGCAGAGCTTCTTCAACATGTCCTCAGCCGGTCTGAATTGCCAGGGTCTTACTTATGACCGTTGGGGACAGGTGTTTCACAACTCGGCGGCGTGGAGTGGCGGTTTCTATACCGTCGCCGGGATGATCCCAACGGCGCGACCGCTGAAGTATATGGCCCTGGCGGTCCCCGATCGCAGGAACACAGGCTTCGAGTTTCTCGATACGCAGCACGTCGCCCCTGAGCTACAGGGCACGGTGGTGTGGGGCGGCTATCTCTCGAATTCCGTCCATCTCCATCGGATTGTCAACGATGGTAGTGGCTTCACTGCGGAAGTGCTTCCCGATCTAGTAACAAGCTCCAGAATTGAGTTTCGTCCCGTGAACATTCGGGTGGGTCCGGATGGCGGCATCTATGTATGTGATTGGTACAACGCAGTCATTGGTCACTACCAGGCAAGCTATCGCGATCCGAAACGCGATCGTTCTCACGGACGCATCTGGCGGATCACCGCCAAAGATCGGCCGCTCGTATCACCACCTGCACTGGAGGAGATGTCGCCGCGCGAATTGCTCGATGCACTGCGGTCGCCAGAAGCGCTGACGCGTTATAACGCGAAGCGACGGCTGTTTGACTTGCCAACTCGCCAGGCGGTTCAGGCCGTTGACAGCTGGCTTGCATCGATTGACCCTGACGATGACCAGGCCGAGCACTTGTTGCTGCAAGCTGTCGGCATTTATGAAGCCCACGAAGCGGTTCGCCCCGATGCTCTGCAACGACTGTTGCAGGCGGACGACGCGCGGGTGCGAGCGTATGGCGCTCGCGTTGTCGGTAATTGGGCAAGTCGCCTCGAGAATCCGTTGGATCTGCTAGGCGGGTGCGCAGTTGACGAACACCCGCGCGTCCGACTCGAGGCAATTGTCGCGTGCAGCCATATCGAGATGCCGAGATCCATCGCGATCGCTGCCCTGGCTGCCGAGATGCCACGCGACCGCTACATCGACTACGCGCTGTCACAATGCGTCCATGCACTTGAGCCAGTGTGGTATCCAGCCTTGCAGCGTGGCGAGTTAGATCTCGCTGAAAACCCCGATCGTTTCAGAATCGTCTTGGAACTAGCCGGAAGCAAAGATACTGCGGGCTTGATCCGTCAACTGGCTGAGAATCCTCAGTTGTCCAGCGATGGACACGAGAGTTTACTGGCTTTGCTCGTCACTGTTGGCGGTCCCGATCAAATGCGCTTCGCACTTGAGCAGGCACCACGAAGCCGCACAGTGATGAAGTCCCTTTTGAGTGTCGCCAAAGTGCATCGACGCAAGCCAAACGGTGACCTGTTGTCTTTCTTCAGCCCTTGGATCGACAGTCCGAAAGACTCCGAGATGCAACGGTTGTGGATCCAGCTCGCTGGGGCGTGGAAGGTGACGACATTGGCGGATGATATTCGTCGAGCGATTGCGGATCCCGCCTTACCCGAAACGGCCCTGGCGGCCGCAATCCTCTCGTTGGCTCAATTGGAAGGCGCAGAGGCACACGACGAAATCACAACATACTTGGAGACCAACCTCGATCGACAACTCATCACTGAATCAGTGGTCCAAGCGGTGAGCATGTATAGCACACAACATGCAGCTGATCTTGCCGCTCCGCTCCTGGCCAGCAGTCACGATCAATCACACACTGCGAGGCTGATCAGTGTTTTTCTCGGCCGCGCCGGCGGAACGAAACAGCTGGCGAGCTCGTTAGCTCAGTTAGACTCCCGCGGCCTAACAGTCTCCCGCGACAACGCGATTCTAATGCATCGAGCTCTCTCAGCCTCGGGAAGACAAGATGAAGCGTTACTGCAAGTGATCAACAACGTATTGGGGACCCACTGGAAGGGAGTCGAGTTCAGCCGCGAATACGTGAATCGACTTGCTCGCGAAGTAATGGATTCGGGTAATGCCGACAACGGCCGCCAGGTCTATCAATCGAAACTCGCAAACTGTGCGGCTTGCCACAAGATTGCGGGGCAGGGCGGTGACTTCGGTCCCGACCTTTCGATCATCGGTGCAGGCCGAACATTGGAGGCCTTAATCGAGTCGGTGCTTTGGCCAAACCGTCAGGTTCGCGAAGGCTTCATGTCCGTCAGAGTGCTGACGAGCGAAGGTCAGTTTTTTATCGGCTATGGCGTGAACGAGACGGACGACGAATTCCATCTGCGAGATCCATCCACGGGAGAGGTCAGAAGAGTGCGCCGAGACGACATCGAAGAGATCTCAGAAGTCGGCAGTATGATGCCCGCGGGATTGACAGCAGGAATGACGCGTGAAGAGCTACGAGACCTGATGCGATTTATTTCCGAGCTCGGTAAAGCCCCACCATCATGATCACGAAAGGACATCGGTACTGGCATCAGAATTACCGGCTGGAGTTGGACTCTGACGGCGTCGCGATCTCAAGTAATCGACCGCTTCGGCCTGTCGTACTCGCATACGTACCCCGGACAATTCACTAGCCGTTTTGACGCTAGCGACGGTCAGGTGTGCACCGGATATCCGGGACGACGGTATCACGAGCGTGTTTCGCCTTCGTGAAAACAGTCGGCCGGGCACACGTCCCCGCAGTCCAGGCACTTGCACTGGATACAGGTGTCGAGGACAATGAACGTCATCGCTAGCGGTCACGAACAGCACCTTTTCCCCGGGGCCGAATCGAACATGAAAATTCTTCTCTGTAGAATTCCGGCTTATTTCGGCGTTCGCAAGGAACATCCAGAGAACATCATGATGCCGGTCGAAATGGCCTACATCGCGGCCATTGCGCGTGAGCAGGGCGCGGAGGTCGACCTGCTCGACCTGGAAGCCGACCCGATCAGTATCGATGCCCTGAAGGCCGAGGTCCAGAAACCCTACGACTATATCGTCCTCCGCGCCAAGACGCCGAGCTTCTCGGTCGTCAAGGAGGTCTTTTCGCATACCCCGGCAAAGATCATCGGCATCGGTCACCTGTTTCACACGAAGAGCAACAAAATCTACGAGTTGACAGACTTGCCTCTGCTCTGCGGCATCAAGGGTGAAACCGATACGCCTTTCCGGATGCTGTTGCAACGCCTGATCCAGGGCGAACCATTTGATGACATCCCGAACCTGATCTACAGGAACTCGGACGGTGAAATCGTCAGAAACCAGGACACGCTGCTACAGGAGCTCGACGAGCTGCCGAGTCCCGATTACGCCCTCTTCGACTCGAGCGCCTACTATACTTTTTATCCCGTGCCCTTCGGCACGCGAAAACGCTACGGCTTCATGATGGCCTCGCGTGGATGCCCCTACAGCTGCAGCTTTTGCTCACCGACGCTGCGCAATTCCTTTGGAAAAAGCATGCGATTTCATTCGCCGGAACGCGTTGTCAACGACATGCGCGAGCTGCAACGGCTAGGCAAGACCATTGTGCACTTCCGTGACGATATCTTCACGGTCGACAAGGAATACGTCCACGCGCTCTGTGAGAAGATGATTGAGGCCGATCTCGGCATGAAGTGGTGCGCACAGACACACATTAATTGCATCGACGAGGACCTTCTCGGAGCCATGAGCCGGGCCGGCTGCGTCTCGCTCGGCTTTGGCTTGGAGTCGGGATCGGAGAAGATCCTCAAGACTGTCATCAAGACGAACAGGATCGATCGCGCCCCGGCGTTGGTTCGGCACGCAAAGAAGGTTGGGATCAAGACCGTCTGCTTCTTCCTGGTCGGTTGTCCGGGTGAGAACGAGGAAGACCACCGGCTCAGTCTGGAGCTGTTGAAGAACACGATGCCCAACCTCATCCAGGTGGCCTTTTTCACGCCGTACCCGGGATCAACGGACTACGAACGCTACATTGGCGACGAGCGCAGCTACAACGCCAGCCTGCATCACTACAATAACTACCGGATGAACTTCACAGAGCTGTCGACCGATGCCGTCGAGGCCTTTCACAAGACGATGTACAAAACGTGGTTCTTTGCCCCGTCGACACTGGTGAACACGAGCCTTTCATTGCTTTCGGATCTTGTCCTGAATCCCGGGTATTTTCGTACGTACCTGGCCAAGGGTAGCGGCTTCCTAATGCGACTGCTGAAACCGCCCGAGTTGAAACCGCCCGAGTTGAAACCCGCGCCAGCTGTCGAGGACTGCTATATCTAGGCGCCCTACGGACTAGATGCTCCGGCTCGCGAGCCCGTGAAGTAGCCTGTCGCGTCCTTGTCGCCCAACAGCAATTACGCTTACGCTCTCGGCGCAGAGGATGAAGACCTGGCCATCCGAGGGAACGCCGAACGATACGGCCAGGGAACCTACGAAAGCGAACAGCTCCTCGTTTACGATACGGACGTCTCCGGGGCATCGGAGATGGCCGTTTCTTCGATAGCATCGAACGCGGCGAAACGGTCAAGACCGGCAATTCCAACGCGCTCAACGTCATGACGCTGATAGACAGGGTCTACGGGTTCCGGTCATGAAGACAGCACTCTTAAAAGCTATCCGGGTCGTCATTCATAAAAACAGCGGCTCCTTCCGCCAGCAGGTTTTCAAGAACATTGCGTCCCACAGCAACGCTATCCTGGCGGCGCTGTTCGTCTATAACACTCTGGGCAAGAGCATCTTATCGACCTGGTTTACGGCCCTCTACGGCATCAAGTCATGGCTGTGCGTTGCCATGCCCCGGACGTCGTCACGGCTGTTGTGCGTCTATTCCTTTAAGAATGAAGAGCGACAGATTCGCTGGATGGCCGAAAGCACGGGCATAACTCCGGGGCGTATTGACATACGAGTCCGGAACGGGCTGCGCCCACGTAACTGGCTCGCCGCCCTTCGACAGCTTTCCAGGGCAGGGAAGCTGGCCCAGATGCTGCGTGTGCTGCACCGGGTGAACCAGCGATATGATTTTCTCGTAACCACCTACGTGGCCAGCACGATGTTCTACTACGCGCGCTTCCGCGAGCTGCTCCGCAGTACAGCCTGCGATGCCACGCTCGTCTCGAGCGACTCCAGCCCCGAGGCCATCGGCCTGACTCTGGCCATGACTGACCGTCCGTGCGCGCGCCTTTACGTGACCCACGGCCATATTCCCGACCGGCCGTGGCGGGAAGACCAGCCACCCACGATGCATTTCGATGGTTTCATTCTCGACGGTCAGGCCGCACTGGATATCTACAAGCGCTCGCAGCGAGTCACCGTTCCGGTGGTGTTCAAAGGCGTCGAGGGAACCGACCGATCGCTTCGGCTGGCAGCGCTGGAAAAGGACCGGTTGCGTATCGGCATCTTTGCGTCGTTGCAGACCGACTTCAACAAGTGCCAGCGCGTGATCCGTGGCGTGCGACGACGCTTCAGCCTCGAACACATCGTGTTGAGGCTGCACACCAACAAGGTTGCACGACACCCCCACATGAGACGTCTCCTGGCCGGGCTGGAAGGCGTCGACGGCGCCGACGCGGATCGTTCGCTGCAGGAAGACATTGATCGCTGTGACCTGGTGATCGCCGGAGACACGAGCGTGCACTTGAACGTACTCAAGCATGGCGTGCCCACGGTCTACGTCGCCGGCATGGACAACGTGCCGCACGATTTCTACGGTTTCATTCGCGGCGGCCTCATCCCGGCATTCGACAGCGTCGAGGCCGCAGACATGGATCTCGTGCGGGACCACTATCGGAACGGTTGGGCCGAGAAGTTCCGGTACTGGGACGCCGGCTACGGCCGAGACAGGGAAGCGATGCAACGCGAAGTCGCTCTTGCCGTCGGCAAGGTCATCGAACAGAAGCTAAGCGGCCAACCCTCATGATTGCCTACCTGATTATCAAGAACTACAGCGAGCGCGTGCCGGAAAAGAACTTCCGTGAACTGGGCGGCAAGCCCTTGTTCCGGTGGATTCTGGACACGTTGCAGGAAGTGGTTGAGCTCGAACGCATCGTGATCAACACCGATGCCCGGGATCGCCTGGCGACGCTTGGCTTGGTGGAATCCGAGCGACTCGTGCTTCGCGACCGCAGGGAAGATCTTCGCGAAAACGATATCACCGCGAACACGCTGATCGCGGCCGACCTTGATGAGATCGAAGGAGAGGAATGGTTGATGACTCATGTCACCAATCCATTCCTGTCGGCCGAGACGATCCGCAGCGGGATCGCTCGCTATCGAGAACGCGTGGACGACGGTTCGGCCGACTCGCTATTTAGCGTGAATCGCGTCAGCCGTCGCCTTTACGGGGCGGACGGAGACGCCATCAATCATGATCCGAAAAAACTGATACCCACGCAGGATCTGCCGCCGGTCTACGAAGAAAACTCGTGTCTCTACATCTTCAGCAAGGCAAGCTTCCGCGCAACCGGCGCCCGCATCGGGCTTAAGCCTCTCCTGTTTGAAATGCCGCGACTAGAGTCGCTCGATATCGACGACATGGAGGACTGGCGCCTGGCGGAGATGATGACCATCGCGCGCAAGGGCAACAACAGGTAGGGCGAGCCGGATCGACACCACCAGAACCAGGGGAGCCGCCTGCAACCTGACTCGCTCACGTGCAGCTCCCGCTGTCGGCCGAGGCTCTGACCCGGCGAGAAGTCCCGTTTCGCTGGCTCATCCCCGCTTGATTTTCTGGCCGATCTTCCCAAGTTTGTTTAGCCGCAGGGCCCCCAGCTGCCGTAGCCGTCTAAGGCGGCTGAGATTAAGGTAAAACACCAAGTAAAAGAAACGCTGCCACCACCAGTAGAAGAGACTCTTTGCTGGGGGATACGTGGCTTCACGCGAGCCGTAGGCCATGCCCGGAAAAGCCCTGAGTGGAGAAAAATGGGCTAGCAAAATTGGCATGCGGCGTGCGGCCAGCATTTCCCTGAACTGCGCGCCCAGGCCTTTACCCGGCAGGTTGAGCACGAAATAGGCGGTCACTTCGATCCCGCACTCGCGGCAGGTCTTGAGTACTTCCTGGAGCTGGTCCGGGTCGGCCGTTCGGCCCAGCGCCTCCGCTTGCTTCACGTCGAGGGTCTCGACCCCAAGCGCGACATGCCGGCAACCGCTCTCCGCCATGGCCCGCAGCACGGCTTCGTCCAGCGTGTCGAGACGCAGTCCATTCAAGCACTGCCACGTGACGTCCAGTTTGGCGCATCTGAGCGCCTCGCAGAAATCCAGGACCCAGCCTCTGTTGTCAGTAAAGAGCGGATCCTCGATGACGAAGTCGCGCATCCCGTACCGGCTCTGCAAGTCGCGCAGCTCGGCCATCACGTTATCGACCGATCGGTAACGCGATCCACCCGTACTTACGGCGGGTACATGACAGAACGCGCAGGCGAACCGGCATCCCCTCTGCGTGAACACGGTGTGAGAGGGACCGGCGGCAAGCAGCGGGGCATGGTAGCGCCGTAAATCGACGATGCCGCGATCAGCAGGGGGAAGCGCGTCCAGGTCTGCGACGTACGCAGCCTCAACGCTTCCTTTATGGACACCTCGCCTACTCTCGTTGGCGATGAGGACGCCCCTTGGAGCAGATCCATCCGGCTGTACTGCCAGCCAGTCGATCAGCTCCGGCAGAATCGCCTCCGCGTCACCGCAAAGCACGTAGTCCAGTGCGTCGCTGGAGGCGCAGACTTCCGGCGCCAACGTGGGAAAGATGCCACCGGCAACGAAGACGGCATCGGTGAGCGGCCTGTATGCCTGGACCTGCTGGACAAGCAGGCGCCAGTCCTGCGGCTGGCCCGGCAGACCAAGGGTCCAGGAGGAGAAATAGACGAGATCCGCTTTCGCGATCGCTGCGCGCACTGGCTCGCGTTCGTCTGGGCGTACCGTGCCCAGGTCGACGCCGAAAACATCCAGGCCCTTTTCTTTCAAGACTGCCGAGACGATGGCAATGTCAAAGGGAAAGGTCTGTTCACCGCTTTTGCGCGGTTGCACCAGAACGATGGAATTCACAACTCCTCCCTTGCGGGCCTTCACCTTGCCCTCGCTTTGTGCGACCCCGGGCCCATGGTACAAAATCAGCCGCTGGGCGTTAGCCCACAGTTCCACCGTAACCAGCACTCCGATCTGCTTCGGCTCGGCAGGAGCCTCGCCCTCCCACATCCACTGCACTAATGTAGCAGGCACGCTCCGCGTGCCGTCCGCCGCGTGAAAACCGATACTGTTCCTGCTTCTTACCCCCACTTCCTGCGACCCAGGATGGCCCGGCCCCGCGGTACAAAATCAGCCGCTGAGCGTTAGCCGGGTTGGTCCCCCAACCAAAGTCCCTTCTCCCCGCCGGGGAGAAGGTGGCCGAAGGCCGGATGAGGGGGGCGAGCCACAGTGAAAAACTTGCGCACGGCACGAGGACTCGTATGGTGAAGGCAAACCGGCCGCTAACACGGCTCGGCTGATGTTTAGCTGTTTGGCCACCTGACACGGTAACCAGCACCGATCTGCTGCGGCTCGGCAGGAGCCTCGCCCTCCCGCAACGTAATCCACTGCATTAATGTAGCAGGCACGCTCCGCGTGCCGTCCGCCGCTTGAAAACCGATACTGTTCCTGCTTCTTGCCCTCACTTCCTGCGACCCAGATGGCCCGGCCCCGCGGTACAAAATCAGCCGCTGGGCGTTAGCCGGGTTGGTCCCCCAACCAAAGTCCCTTCTCCCCGCCAGGGAGAAGGTGGCCGAAGGCCGGATGAGGGGGGCGAGCCACAGTGAAAAACTCGCGCACGGCACGAAGACTCGTATGGTGAAGGCAAACCGGCCGCTAACGCGGCTCGGCTGATGTTCGGCTGTTTGACCACCTGACACGGTAACCAGCACCGATCTGCTGCGGCTCGGCAGGAGCCTCGCCCTCCCGCAACGTAATCCACCGCATTAATGTAGCAGGCACGCTCCGCGTGCCGTAACCAGCACTCCAATCTCTTCGGCTCGGCAGGAGCCTCGCCCTCCCAGGCGTTGACAACTCCCGGCAGCTTGCAAATGGCCGATAACGCGTTACTATCGGCGGATGACCTATCAGGAACTGCGATTCTCAATCTCAACGACCAGAAATACTTCACTTCTTGAGTTGGGATTTCGCCCGGACGTTAGCAATGCGCACCATCGTTCAGATTTCTCTTGACGTTATCGACATCCAAGAGGCGATCAGCACTGGCGAAATGGCGCTTCGAGCGGGCGTCGACTGGCTCGAGGCTGGCACACCGCTGATCTTAGCCGAAGGAATGCACGGCGTACGGGCCCTACGTCAGCGGTTTCCCAAAACACCCATCGTGGCTGACCTGAAGACCATGGACGGCGGATGGTTGGAAGCCCAGATCATGGCCGAGGCCGGTGCCACGCATGTGGTGGTCATGTCGCAGGCGCATGACGAGACGATCAGGTGTGTTGTTCAAGCCGGCAAGGATTTTGGCATTGAGGTGATGGGTGACAACCTAGCTTCAGCAGACATGGTTGCGGGTGCCAAGCGGCTTGAGGACTTGGGATGCAACTATGTGATCCATCACATTGGCTATGACGAACGTCGCGGGATCGCGGCCCGTGGCCAGCGGATGCCCAGCCCGCTCGATCAGTTGCGCGAAATTGTCGATGCGGTCAACGTTCCCGTCCAAGCGGTGGGTGGTCTCACACTCGAACAGGCCATCAAAACACCCGAATACGGTGCACCTCTGGTCGTGCTGGGTGCCCCGCTGACGATTGATGCGGACGCTTTCAAGACCGCGGACGGTGATATCGAAAGCTCGCTGCGTTTGATCTGCGAAGCCGTACACCGATACGGCGATATCGCCGTGGGAGACGAGAGATGACGAGTCAAACCATGCCGGCGGTCGTCAACTTTGCCGCCGAACCGATGAGCGTCGAGTTGCGGGAGATCCCCACGCCATCAATTGGCGAAGAAGATGTGCTGTTTCGTGTGGGCACTGCCAGCGTCTGTGGCTCGGATCTGCATCAATGGACAGGCGGTCACAGCTGGCCAGTGAATTATCCGGTCGTACTGGGACACGAATTCGCCGGCACCATCGAACGCGTGGGTGCGCGGGTGACAGGTTTCTCGGAAGGCGATCGAGTGGTCAGCGAAACGGCCGCCATGATCGACGCCAACTCGCCGATGACCCGCCGTGGACTGTACAACCTGGACGCGGCGCGGAAAGGTTTCGGATACGGCGTGGACGGCGCAATGACGCAACTCGTTCGCGTCCCGTCGCGCTGCCTGCATCACATCCCGGACTCGCTGCCGTTTGAAATCGCAGCGATGACCGAGCCTTGCTGTGTGGCCTACAACGCGGTGGTGAACCACTCGGATGTCCGGCCCGGCGACCGCGTCGTGGTACTGGGGCCAGGTCCGATCGGCATTCTCTCGGCAGTCATGGCACAACTACAGGGGGCCGAGGTCGCGGTGGTCGGTCTGCCGCGGGACCGGGAGCGCTTGGATGTTGTTGCCCAATATGGTTGTGAGACCATTGTGGGAGATCCAACGTCGTGGGCACGCGGCGGCGACGGATTGGGCGCCCAAGGGGTCGTCGATGCTGCCGGAGTTTCGGAGACGCTGAAAACCGCTCTCGACATTGTGCGGCCGGCGGGCTGGATTACCAAGGTGGGTTGGGGGCCTCAGCCACTCGACTTTTCCCTCGATCCGCTTGTTCAGAAGGCGGTCACATTGCAAGGCAGCTTTAGTCACAACCACCCCATCTGGGAGTCGGTCATCCAGATGTTGGCCGTCGGTCGACTGGACGTGAAACCGCTAGTCGGTGGAATCTGGCCGTTGGAAGATTGGCGGACTGCTTTCGAAGAAATGCACGGGGGACGCATCGTGAAAGCCCTTCTGAAACCCTCGTAGCGGTGCGACCATCGACCGAACGAGAACAGTTCGCCGCGAGAGCAAGACCCCATTCGCAGATTGAGTAAACACCAGATGCCCCAACTTGCCGCATTCCCCAAAGCGTTCATGGACCCACTCTGCGTGGATGGCAGCCTGTCACTGGCCGACTGGATCCGTATGGCCGCGGAGCTGGATGTCGACGGCACGGAACTCTACAGCGGCATGCTGGATCTGAAAGAGCGATCCGGCTGGTCCGAGGCACGAGAACTGGCCGAAGAGCTCGGACTCACCATCCCAATGCTATGTTGCTCGCCCGACTTCACGCATCCCGACGCCGAGTTTCGCCGCCAGGAAGTCAAGCGGGAGCATGACTGGATCGAAATGGCGCACCACCTGGGAGCATCCTATTGTCGGGTTCTCTCCGGTCAACGGCGGCCCGAATTGACGCGTGAAGCCGGCATTCAATACGCCGTCGAGTGTATTGAGGCTTGTCTGCCGGCCGCCGAACGCGCCGGAGTGACCTTGATTCTCGAGAATCACTATAAAGACAACTACTGGAGTTATCCGGAGTTTGCTCAGCACATGGACGTATTCTGCGAACTGGTCGAGAGGTTGGATTCGCCTTTTTTCGGCGTCAATTACGATCCTTCCAATACACTGCTCGCAGGCGAAGATCCAATCGAACTGTTGCAGCGAGTGAAGAAGCGTGTGGTGACGATGCATGCCTCGGACCGTTACCTCGCCGCAGGCACACTCGATGACCTCCGGCGTGAGGAGAATGTCGAAAGGCGTGCTGCTCGCCTAAGTCATGGAGAAATTGGCAAGGGCCTCAATGACTACGACGCGATCTTCAAGATCCTTCACGGCGTTGGTTTCGACGGATGGATCAGCATAGAAGACGGTGTGGAGGGCATCGAACAGCTCGCTCGTAGCGCGGCCTTTCTGCGCGGCAAGATCCGCGACTACTGGGGTGACTAGAGCGGACAACGCTCAGCAATTCACCCGACTTCATCCAGAAAACGCTGCCAGCATTATCCAGGCTCTCAACCTGGCCGCTCGAACGGTCCTCCGTCGGCCCTGCAGGTCCTTCGGCCCTTGGAGGGCCTTTTCATGTATCGGAAGCCTGATCGTCTTAGCCACGCCGCAGCCTGACATCAAACCGACAAGGCTTACCCAATCGGTACAACGCTGCCATGACGCATATGACGCACGATCAAGAAAAACAGAGCCGATGAAAGAACCAGAGTAGCCCTCACCAACGAAACTCGAGGTGTGCGATGGCTTTTACCAATTATACTCTTCTCGCGAGTGTTGCCGCGGTAGCACTCGGCCTGGCCTGCGTGGCCCAATCAGCGTGTGGGCAAGAGGTTGCAAGTCCAGTCTCCGTTCACGAACTCATCCGGCGCCTTGAAGCGACTGAGCAGCGACTCATGCAGACGGAGAGCCGCTTGGTTGATACGGAAAGCGAACTGCAAACGCTACGCCATCGAAATCATCAACCGAACCAATGGCCAACAATGCATCGCATACCGCCATCCGAATCCTTACACCACCCGGCTGGCTATGCTGTTCCGCAGGATTCCGAATACTTGGGCTGCGATGATTGTCCCGACTGCGGCAAGAGTGTCTGCCCCGGGATTCCACACCTGTGTGAATCTTGCCTTGAAGATCTGGGCTGGAACAAGGCCGGTGGATGGCGAGTCATCCCATTCGGCAAGTTGGAGCTTGAGACGGTCTTTGCTACTGATACGGCAGTGAGCGAGAATTACATCGTCTTCGCGGCGACGCGCGGCCAAACGAAGACAGAGCGGATTGATCTTACCGGCCAGTCTAGCCAAATCGGTCTAAATATCGGTGGACCAACGCTTGGCGCGTTTCAAATCGGTGGTTTGATTCTGATGGACTTTCACGGTAACCGGCCATCCAGAAATGAACCTGGCGCCTACTTCATCCGAGCCTATGCCGAACTCGTGAGCGACAACTGGCGGATCGCGCTTGGTCAAATGGGTGACACGATCGGTGGATGGAATGCGGAGACGGTCAACTGGCCGGGGATTGGCGGACTCGGCTTTTTGGGGGCCAACCAGCGGGGAACAATCCGGGTAGATCGGTATCTTTACCCGAGCGATACAGTTCAGTGGACAATCACCGGTGCGCTTACCGAACCGGTCGCAACGGACCTTGCCGGAATTAACGACGCCGTCGGCCAAGACAATGGTCTGCCGAACTTCGAAGGCCAGATTGTGTTGGGTTTAGGGCCGGATTGTGGTGAAGAGCGTCCACTGCAATTCTCACTTTCCGGTATGTACGGCGAATACTTTGCGGCAGCCCTTAATCTGCCCATGGGATTACCGGGGGTATCCAATACATCGCAGGCATATGCTGTTTCCGGTGCAGTGCAATGGACCAGTGAAATCATGGGAGTTCGGGGCCAGCTGTGGCAAGGTCGAGGCTTGGGCACTTACATGGGTGGAATCTCCCAGTCGCTCAACACCGAAACTGGCGAGACGATTCGCGCAACGGGTGGATTTGGTCAAGTGTGGCTCAACGTCACGGAGCGAATCAAGGTCTCGGCGATAGCGGGCATCGACGACCCAACTGATGGCGACCTGTCAGTCATGGACAACCAACGTGCCCGCAATCGGCTGATCGGCGGAAACATCTTCGTCAACATCACCGATTACTTCCACGTTGGCCTAGACGTGTGGCACGTGGAAACGGACTACGCTCTACCCGCGAGCAACAACGATATCGTGGTCATGATGACCGAAGCGACGATCACCTATTAAGGTAATCCGTCATTCGGCACGATGTCCATGGTCGAGGGCGTCTTCGTCAACGTAGTCGGGGCCAGGGACGCCCTTCTTGTCCCGTAGCATGAGCGAGAAGACGGAATCCAGCAGGACACCACCGATGATCACTGTCCAGCAGCACATTCTTCAGGAGCAGAAGCGCTTTCCTGGAGCATCCGGCGAGTTCTCTTGGCTGCTGTCCGGGATCACGATGGCCACCAAGCTGATTCAAGCCAAAGTGCGGCGGGCGGGGCTGTCCGACATTCTTGGTGAACAGGGGATTGTGAATGTTCAGGGAGAAGTTCAACAAAAGCTGGATGTGTATTCCAATGAGGTACTCGTACATTGTCTGAGCGCTCGCGAGAGCATCGGCGTACTAGCGTCGGAGGAAAACGAAGAGCCGCTGCTCGTTCACAAGGGATCGGAGAACGCAAACTACACGGTGGTGTTCGACCCACTCGATGGTTCGTCGAATATCGATGTGAATGTCAGCGTGGGCACGACGTTTTCAATTCTGCGGCGGCCGGAGGGAGTCAGCCTTAACGAACCTGAGAAGTGGGTGCTCCAACCCGGCAGCAAACAGATCGCGGCCGGCTACGTCGTTTACGGCTCATCAACAATTCTCGTTTACAGCGTAGGAGACGGAGTTCATGGCTTCACCCTCGATCCGTCCGTCGGAGCCTACATGCTTAGCCATCCCAACATGCGGATGCCGGAGCAGGGCGGGTACTATTCGGTGAACGAGGCCTATCGAGACTCCTTTCCGACACGATATGCGCGGTACATTGACCGGCTGCGCGGCGGCGGTCTGAGTCGCAAGTACGGGTCAAGATACATCGGCTCGATGGTAGCTGACTTTCATCGCACGTTGCTGAAGGGTGGAGTGTTTCTCTATCCACCGACCGATTCCAACCCGGAAGGAAAGCTGCGTTTGCTCTATGAGGCCAATCCAATTGCGTTTCTCGCCGAACAAGCGGGCGGCACGGCAATCGACGGAAAGCGGCGCGTGCTCGACATTCAACCTGACAGCATTCATCAGCGCACGCCGCTGATTGTTGGGAGTCGGGTCGAAATGGCGGACTTCGAGCAGTTCGTATCGTAGAGCAGGAACGGCCTCTCTGAGCAGCCAGGAGTGCAACGGAGCCGATCTTGCTGCAGGGAGCAGGAGTGACAGAAACTCGCGGAGTCGTCGCCCTTGCATTCACGATGTGAAAAACCCCTGACCCGATTGCTCGAGCCAGGGGTTCTCGGTTACAGCTGAACCGACTCCACTTCAGCGACGAAGCGGTTGGCATCGTCACCTAGGAACGACGCGACGACGTTGAACACAGCGTCACTGAAGCCACCGATGTTCAGAATGTCGTCTCGCTCCGGAGCCTGCGTGCTGCTGTACGGCTGCAAGTCGATGCAGATCAGCTTCGGAGCCTGCACTCCCAGATGACGCTGATTCTGGACGAACGCCTTCCACTCGGTCATGACGCCCGTCGCGCCCAGCGCACCGTAGCCCCAACGGCGGCCCTTGTAGACCCAGCTCTCCGTGTCGCTGACCAGAACCGCGCCCGCAAACCGACGCTTGCGGTACCTGGTGTTGGCCTCGCGCAGCGGAATCGAGCAGTCGGTTCCACCACCGCCGAACTTGGCCAGCCGCTCGGACAGGCTCAGGATCGTGTCCTGCGGGTCGACCTTCGCGCTGTACGCCCGCGTGTCGAACGGAACGACAACACTGTCCGCGTTGCGGCGCAGAATGGCCGCGGCGAACAGCGCCGCCACGTCGACACAGCGCATCTTGCTCGATGCGCCGCGACCACGGTAACCCGTGACCGGGCAGCCCATCGAGCCCGATGTGTCCAGACCAATCAGGACCGGACCCGGCAGCTCCGGAACGTTTCCACACGCGATCTCGGCAGCCTGATGTAGCGCCGCCTTGATCTTTCGCGGAATCTCATCCGACGCATTTAGGTACGCGGCCAGGTACTGGTATGGAAACTGGCGCGAGCGGCCAATTTCGTCGCCGTCCGCGATGCGGCTTGCGACGTAATCGACCATCTCGCGGTCAGCCCGGCCATTACCGAAGACCTCGTGACGTAGTAGCGTGTTCAAGTTCATCCGCAGTGCCTGCGGTCCCATCTGGCGGGCAATCGCCTTCCAGACCAGCGGGCCGAGAGCGGCATCGGCCAGCAAGTCCCAGCGAACCGAGAGCTCACTCAGGATCAAGGCCTGCGCCTCGGCGGTTTCCGCCTGGCGGTAGGCAATCAGCGCCTGGACCTGTGACGGCAAGTCGGTCTCCGTGGCCGGAGCCCACTTGTCAACCTCCTTGTCCGTCAGCCAGCCGAACAGCGCCCGGCGTGCGTCGTCCTTCGGGGTCGGGCGAGCCATGCGCAACACGTCGCGCAGACTCGGGTCGTTACCGATGGACGCCGACAGCAACTTGCCTACCGAAGCCTCGTTCAGCCAACGCTGAAACGCTCGCTGCAACGAGCTCGACAGGCTAGTTCGGCCGAACTGACCAGACCGAATCATCTGGAAAGTCGTTCGCAGGACGCGGCCGTTGTCGACAACCCGGTCAAAGACACGGTGCATCAACTCGGTGTCGCGCTTGGACAAGGTGACCAACAGCGCCGCCGGCATGTCCTTCATGAAAGCACGCTCACGCGCGTAGACGGCCAGCTTAGCCAGGAAGACGTTGTCGTCAACCTGATCAATCAGCTTGCGCATCTCGTCGAGCTGGCTCTGCGCAGTTGCATAGTAGACACCGTTGAAGCAGCCCGTGGCAGCAATCTGCGCCAGTGCGTGCTTCGGCGTCAGCTTGTACGCCTGTCCGCCGGCCTCGTTGTACGTGTCGGCGCGCGGCAGCAAACTTGTAATGCTGGAAAACAAAGTCTTGTTGGCCATCATGACCTCCTCTCAAAAAAAGTGATCCGACGAAGGGTGGGCAGAGTTGCCGCGTCAGAGACGCTGGAAGCTCCCACTTCCGTGGCTACCGGCGAGGTTGCCCTCCGCTCGGTTCGTGGATGTACTCCGCACCAGCAGTCGGATCGTGTTTTCCGATGGCGACTGATCACCAGCCCTAGTACGCAACGAGTTTTTGCATCAGCTAGTGTGCAGGCCGCTGTAGTGAAAACACTCGACGAGGGGTTGGCCAGAGGACCCGTCCGTTCCTATTCAACAGCGGACGGGGTGGGACTTGAACCCGCTAGATCTTTCGATCATTTGCCATGTACTCCGCACCGGCAGTCGAGTGTGGTCGTTTCTATTTGCGCGCCTTCTTCAAAGACGCCTTCATCGTCTGCCACACCGTGTGGGCGCAATCGTGGTCAAGTCGGACCAACTGCCGCTGTCGAGTGTCGATAACGACAACCCGCCCACGGTGTGTCTTGGCATATACGAACGGAAGGCAAACTCCAATCACCTTGTAGGGTCGACCGGCGTTGCTGGCGACGTAACGGATGCGAACCAGTTCGTCCGGTGCCAGCGAAACTCCAGAGCAGCTCCACAGGAACGATGGGAGTTCTACGACCTCGTTCATCACGGCGACGAAGTCACCGCAGGCGATGTCTTCGCCCGCGATACGCGCCGCTACGGTTGTCTCCAAATCTGTTTGTGTGACAACTTTCATGTTTTCACGCTCGAAGCTGAAGGAATGAGTTGGGAACGTACGAATAGCACAAGACGGTCAATCGTCGCCGAAAAGCGTCGGCGCGGAATTAATCGCACGTACACGCATTGCTCGTTCCTTCCCTTACCAAACTCAAAATGATGACCGACGAAGTTGTGAATCAGAGACGTTACGGTGCTCTGCCATTGAGCTACGGCGCTACTCAGCAAATTGCGCCGGTGGGATTCGAACCCACAACCTCCGGGTTATGAGCCATGTACTCCAATCCGGCAGTCGGTCACTGTGTGCTGGCGACGAAGGTTGGCCAGAGTCATCCGCTCCTAAATGAGCGCCGCCTCCAGGACGTTTGTAAGCGGAGGCGGTCGGAATCGAACCGGGCACCGACACGCAGTGTTGGTCGCTCCAATCCGGCAGTCGCCGTTGTGTTGTTGCCCAACGAAGGGAAGCCAAGAGGTGCGTTTGCTACGGCCGTCCGTATCGGCGAATCGCCGACCGTCGACTGGCCCCTTTGTCTCAGAAAGACTCCGGCGCCGTTCACTAGCCGGTCGCCCGGCATCGCTACCTTAGGACCGTCATGTACTCCCAGCAGGCAGTTGGGCTTGTGTTACGACCTTCCAACGAAGGTGTAGTTCAGACGTTGGGCTTCTTAACAGGAAGATGTAGTCCGAACCGGCAGTTGGTCGGTCAGAGACGCCGGTGGGAATCGAACCCACTTCAACTGCTTTGCAGGCAGCCGCCTGGCCATCTGGCTCCAGCGTCATTCAGTGTCCCAGCCAGGAATCGAACCTGGTCTACGAGCTTCGCGGGCTCGCGTGCGAATCCGGCACACTCCAAGGACGTTGCTAGGGGGTTAGGAGTTTAGGGGTTTAGAAGGTGTAGTCACCTAACCCTCTAAACTCCCAGCCCCCTAAACTCCTCACGGTTAAGCACCCCGCCGAGGAATCGAACCTCGTCCGACAGATTCGAAGTCTGCCATGCCATCCATCACACTCGCAGGGCGTAGTCAGTAGCCCGTCGAGGAATCGAACCTGGTCGGGCACCGCCCGCAGGGTGGTCGGCTTCGGAAGCCGCTCTCCGGCACACCCACGGGCCATCAGTATCCGGACCTGGAATCGAACCAGGACCAAGACCTTAGGAGGGTCTTGTGCGTTCCGTTACACCATCCGGACATCAAAAGCCGACGACTGGATTTGCACCAGCATCAACCGCCAGTGTTTAACATTGTTGGCAAGACCGGCGCCTTTCTCAGTCGAGCCACGTCGGCAACAAGCAGGAGTGCAAGGAATCGAACCCTGCTGGGCGGGTTTGGAGGCCGCTTGCTTCCCAGAAGCACACTCCTGTAGTTGGTTAAGGGTGACCGATGGGAGTTGAACCCATACCTTCTGCTTCACAGGCAGACGTGCCTACCGCGTACACCACGGACACCATATTGTTCTGAGCGGAAGGAGCGGGAGTTGAACCCGCAAGGCCGCTAAGCTCGACCGGCTTCCAACCGGCTCCCGTCACCAATCGGGTAGCCCTTCCCTATTCCTCTAGCAGCCCGACCAGGATTCGAACCTGGAACATCTCGTTAGAAGCGAGACATGATGTCCGTTTCACCATCGAGCCATAAGCGGAAGGCATGGGATTTGAACCCATATCTCCGTGAGGAGGCACGCATTAGCAGTGCGGCCCGGCAAACCGTATCCGGCTACCTTCCGATTTAGTCGAGTGGACCGACCGGGAATCGAACCCGCCAGTGCCTCCGGAGAACTGGCCGCCACGCCAGGGCGGTGTCTTCCCGTTGGACGATCAGCCCACTTGTCTTCAGTGGACCGCATGGGAGTCGAACCCATCACACCGACCTTGCAAGGGTCAGTCGCCCCCAACGGCATGCCGGCCCATCTATCGAGAGGTCCGTCCGGGACTTGAACCCGGTCTCGGGCACCGACCGACACGATGTCGGATGGTCGGCTACCACGGCGGCGTGCGGCCGCAACACTTACAGACCAAACCAAAAAAGTGATCCCGGCTGGAATCGAACCAGCACTTTCCTGGATGTCGGCCAGGCGTCTTCGCCGTTGGACCACGGGATCATCGAGTGACCGAGGCAGGAGTCGAACCTACAAAATCGCCACGCTCTCAACGTGACCGCTTTGCCAGTTTGCGTACTCGGCCTTATCGAGTAGCGGGTCCGGGGGTCGCACCCGGCCGTTCAGGCTTATGAGGCCCGAATGAGCACTGGCCCACCCGCAGCAAGTTGCAGGTCTCGGTATCGAGCCGAGCACATCAGCCTCATCAGAGCCGATCGGACACCTGTCGCACCTGCAATGTTCTCAAGTAGCCAAGGCGAGAGTCGAACTCGCATGCCCTCGCGGGCACGACGTTCTGAGCGTCGCGCGTATACCTGTTCCGCCACTTGGCTATGTCAGCAGCCCGTACGGGAGTCGAACCCGTATCACGAGAATGAGGGTCTCGTATCCTGAACCGTTAGAAGAACGGGCCAAATTGTCAGTGCGCCGGGACGGAGTCGAACCGCCACAGCCCGAAGGCGGGTGGGTTACAGCCACTGGGGCTCACCTATGCCCAGCCGACGCATGTTGTTCAAGTAGCACGGGAGGGAGTCGAACCCACATCCACGGACTTTTGAAATCCGTCGCTCTGCCAGGTTGGCGTACCGCGCCATTCAAGCACCCCCGATCGGATTTGAACCGACGGCCTCCACCTTGACAGGGTGGCGAGCACTCCTGACTGCTCCACGAGGGCGTGTTGTTTTCAAGTGGCTCAGGTGGACCCACCCGGAATTGCACCGGGATCTCTGGCATGCGACGCCAGCATCTTCCTGTTCGCGCGATGAGCCCATCTTGCGGAGCGGAAGCCGTGAGACTCGAACTCACAAACGACTCTTCGTCGCCACCTGTTTTCAAAACAGGCTCCTCATCCAGCCGGATGACTTCCGTCCAACGAGCTGCGGAAGTTGGAATCGAACCAACGGCCTCCTGGTTCAGAGCCAGGCGTCACTACCAGCAGCAACTGTTCCGCATCGACTTGCTTTATCAACGACACCCTGCACGTGGCCGGGTTCGCGAGCTCGGGGAGAAGGATTTGAACCTTCACAGCCTGCTTCAAAGGCAGGCGGCCTACCGTTAGCCGATCCCCAAGAGTGCCCAGCGGGAGTCGAACCCGCCTCGCCAGGTTGGAAGCCTGGAGCCTTTGCCGCTCGGCCAAGAGCACGTTTGTTGTTAAGCGGAAGGAGAGGGAGTCGAACCCTCAAGGCTTGACGCTCGACCGCTTTCGAAGCGGGTGCCATCACGGGCACCGATCAGGCATGGATGCCTGGATTGGTCCGGCTTGCCCTTCCGTTTGCATCAAGCTGCGGAGGCAGGAATCGAACCTGCGACAAAGCGGTTAACAGCCGCCCTCCCGTACCAACACGGAACCCACCGCACTATTCAAGTCAGGATGGCTGGATTTAACCACGGGCACCGATCGGGCATGCATGCACGGATTGGTCGCTCGTGTTTCCGAAGCACGCGGAATACCAGGCTTTCCCACACCCTGAGATCCAGAGCGCCCAGCGGGAGTCGAACCCGCACTTCCGCCATGGCGAGGCAGTAGGCTGCCACTACATCATGGGCGCTTGTTTGTGTGCCGAATTGTCAAGGATCAAGAGCACCGGGTGGGAATCGAACCCACGTCCCCGCGTTACGAAGGCGGGATCCTTGCCTCTGGACGACCAGTGCTTTCAAGTTGTCAGCAGGACCACAGGGGCTCGAACTCTGCTAGGGTTTTCACCTACTTCGCAATTCCCTTTCAGAAACTAGACCCCTTGGGGTCGGGGAAGGTTCGGGCGAGAGTCGCCGCCAGCCCCCCGTGAATCACGTCATGGGGGGCTAGGACGACGGTCCGAATGGTGGATCATCCCCAACCCATCCCGCCCCCCATGACCTCTTTCTTTGTCTGGTTGGGGAGTAACGAAAGGATTGGGGAATGATCTCCAAGAATTCAACTCTGCAGAAGGTCATCAGCGCCACCGGAGCAACCCAGGTGGGTCCCGGACAGTGGACCGGTCGGTGTCCCGCACACAAGGACTCGGACCCATCACTGTCGATCTCAGAGAGCAACGGCAAGGTGATGGTCCACTGTCACACTCGTCGGTGTGACTTCTCGTCAATTGCGAAATCACTCGGGATGTCACCGAGCGATTTTGGATCTGGATCGGGACCGAGAAAACCCAAGACGACTCGCTCGCACAAGAAGACTTTCAAATCGGCCAAGGCAGCAGCAGCGCGTCTCAATTCGCAGATGGGCAGCAAGTACTCCGCGAGCTGGGCTTATCACTCCGCAGACGGTGAGCTAATCGGAGTGATCCTCCGCTGGGATCGGCAGGATGGTGGCAAGGACATCCGTCCAATATCGAAGGCTGGCAAACGCAAATGGGTCTTGGGTGGCATGGAGGAACCCAGACCACTCTATCGCCTACCCGAGGTCGTCAACGCTGATCGAGTGTATGTCACGGAGGGAGAGAAGGCAGCTGACGCTGCGCGGAAGATGGGGCTGTGCGCAACCACATCACCCCACGGCTCGCAGTCCGCTCGCAAGACAGACTGGTCACCGCTGATCGGCAAGGATGTCGTGATCCTCCCTGACAATGACGAGGCCGGTCGCAAGTTCGCTCAATCTGTGGCATCTCTATTACTTGGGGAGGACGCCAATGCCCAAGTCCGAATCGTCTCGCTTCCCGACTTACCAGAGAAGGAGGACATCGCCGATTGGCACGGCGCAGTTGAAGAACTGGAGGCGCTGGTAGATCAAACTCCGATGGAGGTACCTCCATCGGATCTACCCGACCGAGTATTGTTTTCTCCTATCACCGAAACTGAGCTGGACGAGGTGGATGAAATGAGATGGATCTGGAACGGTTACGTAGGTCGCGAATCGTCGACGTTACTGGTGGGTGATCCCAAGGCCGGCAAAACCACTTTATTAGTCGAGTTACTCCGGCAGTTGGCAGGTGGTGAGCTAGCTGGTCAGGAGGTGAAATCGGCAAGGGCTGTCGTGATCACCGAGGAGGGTAAGGGTCTCTGGAAGAGTCGGCACGACCGCCGTGGATTTAATGGGCATGTCTCGTTCGCGATTCGACCCTTCAAGGGGCGGCCGCGCCCGGAGGTGTGGGCTGACTACATTAGGCAAGTCGCCGCCTATGTGAGGCGCGGCGACTTTGATGTGGTGGTGATCGATACCTGGCAATCGCTCAATCCCTCTGACGACGAAAACGCATCGGCAAAGACGACCGCTGCATTGGCACCATTGCAATTGGTCACTGAGGCTGGGGGCGCTGTCGTGATCGTGCACCACCTGCGCAAATCGGGAGGCTCATCCGGGCAAGGTGTCCGAGGTAGCTCCGCTCTCGTGGGCGGAGTCGATACCATCGTGGAGTTACGCAGGTACTCCACGAGCAAGCGCACTGATCGCCGCCGCACCCTGGTTAGCAATGGACGGTATGACGCAACTCCCGATGAGGTCGTGATCGAGTTGACTGATGAGGGTTACCGCTGCATTGGTGATGGCAGCGCTGCGCACGCCGAGGATCGCATAGAGATCATCAAGCAAATCTTGGACGGTGAGGACAACCCGCTCACGGTGGATGAGATCCTCAACGAGTGGCCCAAGGGTCACATCAAACCGTCCAAGTCCACGCTCCAAGAGGATCTGAAATTTGGCTTGGAGGACGAGCAATGGCAGCGCCGAGGCCGTGGCACCAAAGGCGCTCCGCACAAATATTGGTTGGATTGAGTCAGGCTCTGCGCGGCGCACAAATCAGTTTCGTTGCGCGTGTGAAATTGACTATCAGCAAAGTTGTGCTAGCTAATCTTGATTCAAGATTCGTCCAGACGAGCACACGGCAGTTTTCCGTTGCGCTGGTGTTTTTTGAATTCTTCCAACAACCCTACTCCTTATTAATAAGGAGTAGAGGTTGGATGAATAGAATTAAGTATTGGCAAAATATAGACTTACGACATTTTGCCATTGTATTCGTCCAGACCGGTCTGGACGAATACACATTCGATTCGTCCAACCTCCAACCCCTAGGGAAAAATCTGGACGAATCTTGAATTTCAAAGCGCAACGGCAGGAGGTTTGTAGTCCGGCAAACACACTCCCGCGCGACGTTACGACCCCGGGGACACCCCTCAGGTGTCCCCGTCGAGGAGTCGGTGACGGTTGGTGTCTTGAAGGTCTTTTCAACTCGGTGTTTCCTGTCACATTGGCGTTTTGCATTGCGGTTTGTTTTTGCTTGGCACATTTGGAGGGACTTAGAAAGTGACGGAACCCACGCTCAGCAAAGTAGGCTCCTTCTGTTCAATTCTGAGCGCAGTGGCAGTCTTCCTATTGCAGCCACTTGAGTTGAACGACCTGGCAATCGTCTTCTGGTGGGTCATCACGATTTTCACATTGATTGCAGCCGCTTCCGTCTATTTCACTCGGCCGTCCGATTTTCACCGACTGATCTTCGTTGTGATCTTCGTGGCACAAATCCCACCGTTCGTCACCTCATGGTCGGAAAGAACCGAGCGAGACACAACCTTCACTCTTGTCCCTGACAAACCAGAACTGAACTCGCAACTAGATCTTCAGGACACAAACCGAGAACTTCAGCACGAAGCTTACCTGTCACTCCACTTCCGCAAGGCAATAGCACACCTGGTGGGGATGTGCGCTGCGCTCTTCGGCTGCACCGTGGCAGCAAACCGCCAATATCGACTATTTCGGATTGACTAGGTCAACAAAAACAGTGTTGGTCAATCGAAATCTCGAATGTCTCAACGAGTTTCATTTCACAACACTGGGAAGACACTCAAATGTCTAAAGAGCAATTCAGCAAGAACAACTCGGGAGAAACCATGAACCTGGAAATGGAGGAGGCCTGGCCAACCGAGATCGGTGATTACTTAGCAGCTCACCATGACCTCTTACTAGCTCATGCAAAACGTCAACAGGAGATAAGCAAGGCAATCATCGAGCAGCAGGGAAAGAGACGCAAGCAGATACCGGACGGGATCAGCATTCGGGCACAAGCAGCACAGGTTACCAGTCTATTACCCGAGCGAATCCGGTGTTGGCATTGCACTCGACTACGGGATGAGGAAATCACCTGGGTAGTGCAGGAGGGGATGGAGGTACCGAGTCAGGAACTGTTACTGCGCAAGATTCAGGCGGCAGAGAATAGTGGTGACCTGGACCAAGCAACTGCAGCTCTTCTCCGAAATCAAAAACCAGACCCAGATCGCTTCGGAGAGATTCATTTCGTAATGCAACCACCTGCGCACGTCGACGAAACGTACGTCGATTGTTTCTTCAGGCACTGGGGTGGTGAGATTCTGTCGTTGGATCTTTCCTACGATGAACAGAGTGACGTAAAGCAGACGCTGAGGAAAGTCGGCACGCCTTGTGTTATTGAAGCTGACCTAGTTGCCCACAATCTCAAGAATCACGCAAACATTGGCAAGAAGATCATTCTTCGCTATCTCAGCATCCATGGCTTCGGCGTCGATGAGTGGTTCCATGAAGACTTGACTTTAAAACGAGTTCCGGGGACCGACATCCGACGCGTAGTTACCCGCAGTGATGTGGAGTTCGCAAAACTCACCGGATGTGACGCATGGCAAGACCCGCTATGATTGGAAGATCATGGCAGACAACCCTTAACTGGGGTGTGACCGGCAACAGAACGGCACACGGACTGAACTTACTGAGAAGGACATCCCAAACACTCACCCGGACATCCCAAACACTCACCCGCAGCGCCCCTACCTCATCTCCGTTCGGCAAACCGCAGTCAGCAACCAAACCGCAAAGAATCAACCCTCCCCCAACGGCACACGAAAAGTGCCAGCAAAACACCGCATCAGCAGCTCAGCAAAACCGCAAAGTTTCGATTAAAGATGGCCCTAGGCGGTAGGGTCCCTCGCTGTTAGCACTGGATGAGTCAGTCACCAGATCAGCAAGGGGGGACACCAATGGGGACATCTGCAAAGCACATCGCCGTCTACATCCGCGTCTCGAGCAACCAGCAAGAGTACCGATCGCAAGAGCCGGATCTCGTCCGATGGACTACCAACCAGGATGAGACGGTGAAAACGTACCGTGACAAGGTCAGTGGGAAGACCATGTCACGACCGGGATGGACTCGACTGGAGAATGACCTTCGCGCAGGGAAGGTCATTACGGGGCCGAGCAAGCTTCGTTCTGTAAATTCTGTTGATCTTCTTCTCAGTGGTTCGGTGCGGCTTCGCCGCCAGTTTCTTTTTCGTTCACGCAGACCGGGGGGCTCATTGCCGCCCCCCTGGACCCCCGCTAGCCTTTCTCTGTGTTCCGTTTTCTAATACGCTAGTTTGCATCGTGAGATAGATCTTGCCGGTCTCCCAATCTTCGCTGGTCTCACTGAGGACCGCACTGACGAGACGCAGTAACGACGCTTCGTTCGGGAACAACGTCGCGACGCGTGTTCGTCGTTTGATCTCTTGATTCAATCTCTCCAGCACGTTCGTGGTCCGCAACCGACGCCAATGACTTGGTGGCAGCTCGAAGACCGTCAGGCCTTCGGGTACGTTAGTTTCCATCCATGCTGTGAGATCGGGCGCAGTGCTTTCATACTTGTTGCGCAGTTGCGCGAGCAGCCGGTCCGCTTCATGGCGGTCCGGGGCATTGAACACGCTGCGCAAGTCTTGCATGACTTCGGTTCGCATGGCGACTTTGGGAACGTAGTGCACTGCATTCTGCATCAAGTGAAATTGGCAACGTTGCCAGGCGATTCCGGGGAAGCACGCTTTACGTGCTTGCTTCAAACCAGAGTGGTCGTCTGACACGATCAATTGAATACCGTGGAGGCCTCGATCGATCAGGCTTTTCAAGAACTCGCGCCAATGAACCTCAGCTTCAGACAAGGAAACACTCACGCCGAGCACGCTACGTCGGCCATTCTCGAGGATGCCTATCGCGACCAGGACGGCGCAGTCACGCACGCTGCCACCGTGACGGACTTTCTCGTACCGCGCATCCAGGATGACGTACGGAACCGTGCCTAAGGGGCGTTCACGCCATGCCTGGAGTTCCTGATCGAGTAGCTCAGCCGCTCGGCTCACCTGGCTGCTGCTCACGTCTAGGCCACACAATTCTTGAGTGATCTCCGCCACTTTCCTGGTTGACACACCTTGGACATACATCTCGGCGACCGCCAATTTCAGAGCCCGTTCACTGCGTTCGCCGCGTTCCAGCGCTGATGGATAAAACTCCACGTCCCGTGTCTGAGGAACGTTCAAGCTCAGACGGCCAAGGCGGCTGTTCACTGTCTTCGGCTTGAAGCCGTTGGAATAACCGCGCCGCGACTCGCTGCGCTGATACGGCATCGCGCCAAGCGCATCTGAGCGCTCCAGCTTCATCGCCTCGTTCATCAGGATCTCAATCGCTTGAGCCATACCGTCGAAACCATGCTCGCTCAATAGTTGGAGAAGCTCCTCGAAACGGGTAGATTGATCTTCGTGGGTCATGTGGGTCTCCTTTCGCTTGAGTGATGACTTGCGAAAAGAGGATCAACATTGGCCCACGCTTTTCAAGCGGACCTACCAGAGGCGTTCCGGCTTCGCTACGCTACCGCCGGAATCCCTCTGTGCTTTTACAGAAAGAAAGTTACACCACCCATTACGGTGGTCGTGTGGAGATTGGATAGACTTGGCAGAACGGCATCAGGACTGACTGCGCTGTTCGATGACTTGGCAAAACGCAAAATCAACTTGGTCAGTCTCAAAGATGGATTGGACCTATCAACACCAGCAGGAAGACTCATGGCCAATGTCCTCGCCTCGGTCGCACAATACGAGACGGAGGTGAGGGGAGAGAGGGTTCGCGCAGGTCAAGCAGTCGCGAAGGCGCAAGGGAAGCGCTGGGGCGGTTCCATCAAAGGCAAACGCAAGAAAGTCACTCCGGCAACCGAGAGGACCATTCACCGGCTCAAGTCGGACGGTGAGTCAGTTGCATCCATCGCGAGGACCGTGGGACTGACCCGACCAACGGTGTACTCCGTCTTGAAGACGTCCCAGGCGGACGCCTAACGAGCGATCTCCTTAAAGGACAGGGAGACCACCATACAGAATAGATCGCTCGTTAGAGTCGACCACAGCGCGGCAATTTCGGGGATAGATGATTCGCGACTCAAAGAGGGTCCATGTGAATCATCTACCAGTCAGCGGACATTTGACGGATTTCTGGATTCTGATAGGGTCGACTCGGTGAACTTGTACGTAGGGTCCCACCCCGGGTATTGATTCAATGGCCGCACGAAGACCAACCAGAAACAAAGATCGTAAGGCCAAGACTCCCGCCACGATCCCCTCGCGTTTCGTTCCGCAGTTTTTTGAAAACGATGTAGACAAGAGACAGATCGCCGTTAAGGCGATTAAACGACGGTACCAAGAGCTCAAAGACGATGTGGGGTGTGACAGTCACCAGAAGGATTTACTGATTCAGCGCGCAGTGTTCCTGTCGATCGTGTTGGAGACGTTGGAGGTGGAGGCGATCAAGACTCAGAGTTTTGAGAAGTTGGGAGTTTGGATCCAAGGCTGCAACTCCCTCTCGGGACTACTGACCAAGTTGGGGTTGGCAAAGACAATGAAGGATGCGCAGTCACTCCAGGAAATCGTGGCAACAACCAAGTCGAACGGGAATGGCAAAGGCAGGAGGCGCACGGAGTGATCACCACCATCAATGTCCTCGACTGTCTCCACGACGAGCGCCTCTTCAAGCAGTTTTTTGATGGGGACTTGTCTACTTGGCGCAGTTGGCAAGCAGCACTGGCCTGTCTTTACGGGACTCCAGTGCAAGGAATCCGGTCCAAGTCCGTCATCAAGAAAGCAACGGGAAGATTAGCAGCAACGATACCCCAGTCCGGCTTTGACGTTGCGCTTTTCCTCTGTGGTCGCAGGTCCGGCAAGAGCAAGATCGTCTCGGCAGTGGCAGGATACGAGGCGTTGTTCGGGGAGGGGTTACGACGACTATCTCCGGGGGAGCAGGCCATGGTGGCCGTAATCAGTCCGTCCAAGGCACAGAGTGGCATCATCCGGAAGTATCTCCGAGGACTGTTCCGCTCCGCACCCGCTCTCGAACAGGAAGTCGCAGACGAGCAACGAGAGGGATTCACACTCCGCAACGGAGTCAGAATCCAAGTCCTCTCTGGTGATTGGAGATTAGTGAGGGGATTCACGTTGCTAGCTTGTGTCTTGGACGAGGTGTGTTTCTTTCAGTCATCGGAAGAGATGAAACAGAAGAGTGACAAGGAACTGATTAACGCAGTCCTCCCTGCGCTGTCCACAACCAACGGGAAGTTGGTTGCAATCAGCAGTGTCTACGCTCGCAAAGGCTGGGCACACGAGACGTGGAAGCGCCACTGGGGGATGGACCAGTCCGATACTTTGGTTTGGCTCGCTCCATCCAGACTCATGAATCCCACTCTCCCCCAATCAGTCGTGGAGAGAGCTCTACGAGAAGACTTAGCAGCAGCTCGCGCCGAGTACCTCTCCGAGTGGAGAGACGATGTCAGTAGCTATTTACCTCGTGATGTAATCGAGAGTTGTGTCATCCCAAATAGAACCGAACTCCTCCCCAACAGCACATCCCGGTACTCAGCATTCGTGGATGTCTCCGGGGGTCGGCACGACGATGCAGCATTGGCAATCGCTCACAAGGAGGGTGACCAGGTGGTGATTGATTTTGCGCGAGCTTGGAAACCCCCACTCAGTCCCGAACACGTGGTCGCCGAGATGGCCCAAGACCTACGTCGATACGAGGTACGACACGTGACAGGGGACGCCTACGGCGCCGAGTGGGTCAGTCAGACGTTCCGCCGTTTTGGGATTAGATACCGGAAAGCAGACCGTCCCAAGGCGCAACTGTACCTGGAACTACTCCCATTGATCACCAGCAAGCTAATTGAGTTACCTGATAACACCACCTTGGTCACGCAATTGGCAGCGCTCGAAAGGCGCACTCGAAGTGGAGGTCGTGACATCATCGACCACCCACGAGGACATCACGACGACCTCGCAAACGCAGTGGCAGGGGCAGCAGCACTAGCAAGCAACAAGTCCAAGAGAGTACTTGGGACGTTCGGCGAGTACGACGATGAACCACAAGGACGTGGCAAACTGATCAATTTTCTAATCAAGAGAGAGGCCAGAGTACTATGAACACCCCACCCGGATGGGACGTTATGAGCCCACACCAGCGCACGGCGTGGTTCGATGAGCAGCATGGCAAAGACGAGGCTATCTTGGGCGAGAGTGGCTTCTGGATACTCTTCCCCGACGGCGCTCGGCGAGAACTCAACACACTGGGGGCACTCATCGAGCCACCAGAGGATGAGCTGGAGCGACTCAGTGCAATCCAGCACTACCACGATCTCCTCCTCCATCGAGCAATCGCTGAGTTCCGTAATCTCCGACAGCAACTGAGATGGGGTGTGCAGGCAGGCGGCTCGGTGAGCGACCACGAAAAGCAACGTCTCCGCGACCTGAGGGAGCAGGTCCTTGGTCACCGAAAGGACGTCAAGGATGTGGAGAAGCAAATCTACGACCATCCGAAAAATCAGCGCGAGCGCGAGTCACAGAGGCGCGACGAGGAACGGCGCTGGGAACAGCTCAGCGAAATCGAGTCAATCAACATTTAGAAAAGAGAGGAGACACAGATTATGTTTAAACGAGCAATCCAATGTTCGCATCCAGGGGACCTGATTGTCCTACAGGCGAACTCACGAGAAGAGCTGGATCGGATGTGTGTGCACAGTATGAATGAGATTCTCGCGTTGCGAAAGGCGTTGGAGAAAACAACGACACTCACCACGAACGTACCTCCGAGGTCTCAAAAGGACCGTCCTCTCCCCCTCCCCTCGTTACACGAGGAGGGGGAGGTTGAAAGAGGGAATCAAGGCCCATTGACATTACCAATCATGAATTTCGGAGACGAGAAGGATCGAGAGAAGGACCGGGACAAACCACTTGCGCTCCCGAGTCTCGATTAACGCCGTGTTGACTTCGGACGGGGAGTTCGGGTCTCCTCTCCCTCTCCGAGCAGCGCGGCCCGAGGGCCCTCCCCGCCCTTGGTACCCCGGGTCGGTCAGTGCGAGACCGACCCTGGGGGAGAATCACGGAACTAAGACGTTTGATTGAGGGGTGAGGATTTTGTAGATTCATTCTTGGGAGGACAGGTGAGGCCTGATCACCTCACCTGGGTCGTTTCACAAACGAATACCCTTTCGACGGCGACCACCTCCCCACTTTTTTCGTTTCGCGAAGTCGGGAGGGTGAGTAGTCGAGAGGGTTTCTCAATGGCCGCTAAGGCAAAGCGCAAACGAGCAGCGCTCTATCTCCGTTGTTCAGATTCGTCTCAGGACACCAGTGTCGCCGATCAACGCAAGGCGCTTACCAGGTACTGCAAGGACCATGCGATCACGATCGTCGCTGAGTATGTCGACGATGGGATCTCCGGTGACGAGACAGAGAAACGAACCGACTTCCTCAGGATGAGGGACGAGATCACCTCCGGCAAGTTTTCTTGTGTCGTGTGTTGGGATCAGGACCGCTTCGGTCGTTTCGATTCTCTGGAAGCTGGACACTGGATCTATCCGTTCCGCAAGGCTGGGGTGACCCTCATCACCACCAACGAAGGTGAGATTGATTGGGAAGATTTCACGCAACGTTTGATGTATGGAATCAAGCAAGAGGGGAAACACCAATACCTCAGGGATCTGTCCCGCAACGTCACTCGTGGCTTGATGGAATCGGCCAAGAACGGATCTTGGATCGGCACTCCACCCTATGGGTACAATCTCGTCGGCGAACGGAAGAACAAACGACTGGAGCTAGGTGACCCGGATCGGGTATCTGTCGTCCAAAGAATCTTCGATGAGTACGTGAATCAGGAAAGATCACTTGAGGATATCGCTCGCCGACTCAACGCTGATGGGATTCCATCTGCAAAGGGCGGGATTTGGCGTGGAGAAGCAGTCAAAGTGATCCTGAGTAACGAGGCTTACATTGGCACGTTCTGCGCGAATAAGGCAAGTTACTCCAAGTATCACCACTACACCAATGGTGAGGTAACCAAGGGAGGGAAGAGGGGGCCTAACGACCGCGCCGATTGGATCGTATTCGAGAATCACCACCCCGCAATCATCGACAAACCCACGTTTCGCAAAGCACAGAAGATTTTGGCGAGAGGGAAGAAGTCCCGCGCCAAGCACACCCCAGAAAACAACCCTTACCTTCTCTCGAATAAACTTCGGTGTGGTCGCTGTGGTGGTCCGATGCATGGGGAAGATCCCCGGAGACGGTCTTACGAGTGTTACAACGCAAAACGTCATGGGAGTTGCAAGGGTAGCCGCGTGCGAGAGGATGACGTGCTGGACCTTGTCAGGGAGTACGTCCGAGAGGAGTTTGAGGAGGTTGCGGACTTCTTGCTGGACAAGATGGACAGCGGGGAACGGTTGACCGCGGAGGAACTGCCCAAGAGCTTTTCCAAACTCAAACGAATCGTCTGGAAGGACGTCAAGCCGAAGACCGACCCCAAGCGACTCCAACGTCAGATCGACAAGTTGACCAAGGATATTGAGAAGGCTCGCGGTAACCTGGCCCTGCTAGACCCGGAGTTCATCCCCGACACCCAGGCAAAGATCCACAACTGGGAGGACCAGCAGACGGAGTTGCGGGGTCAACTGGAGCGGCTCCCTACCGAGACCGACATCGAAGCGATTGCCATTGGAGTGTTGCAGTCGCTGGAAGGGCTGTGGCATCTGAACGGCAACATTGCCCAGGAAGTGTTGCCCCCGTTCCTTCGCAACGTGGACTACATCACGGTGAACACGCAGGTCAAGGGAGTTGGGACGGCCCTGAGACACCGGCTAACCGGCGGACAAGTCCACTTCAGTGTAGTGGGGTTAAATCCAAGTAACTTGAACCCTGACCTCACCGGTTAAGAGCCGGGGATGCTGCCGCTAACACTTAGTCCCGTGTTTTGTATTGTGAGTCGGCGCGGTGGGAGTTGAACCCGGGCACCGATCGGGCACGGCGCCCGGATTGGTCCTGCGTCTTATAAGGACGCCGCTCTCACCGCCTGAGCTACGCGCCAGTGAGAGTAGGGCCGGAGGGAATCGAACCCACACCGTGCGGATTAAAAGTCCGCTGTGCTGCCTGTTACACCACGACCCTGTGATTGGTCGGGCGTATGCGTTTCAAGCGGACAGCGTGCATCGTATTTGGTCTCCTTGTCGTTTCGTCTTCAGTGATAGTCCTGGGAATCGAACTCAGCGCGACTCGGTTATCAGCCGCCCTGCCAAGTATCACTGGGGGCGACCAGCCCTCGACTACCTTTTCAAGTCGGGCACTTCGGAGTCGAACCGAAACCCTCCTGCTCCCAAAGCAGGTGTGCTACCATCTGCACCTCTACCCGAATTCAGTCAGAACGGCAGGATTTGAACCAGCGATCTCTTGGCCCCCGACCAAGCGCGGTAACCAGGCTTCGCCACGTTCTGATCAAGTTGTCGAAAGTACCCCGTAGGGGAATCGAACCCCTATCTGCGGATTGAAAGCCCGCAATCCTGAGCCGTTAGACGAACGGGGCACATATAGTTGTGTGCGCGTGCCGTGAGCGCAAGTGGGCCGGGAGGCGCTCGAATCCTCGTCTGCGGTTCTTCAGACCGCCGCTACACCTTCTCAGCTACCAGCCCATGTTTGTGAACCTGGTGAACTCCGCGATTTCCCGACACCGAAGACACAAAAAAACCCGATGTCGTTGTGACACCGGGTTTTGTAGTTCCCATCGGTTCTGAGGCCGGGTGTCACAAGCGCAAACGCGGCGCGGGCAGCGTATTCACCTGTTGATAGGCGAAACTACCTTCGCTTCTTCGTTCAGCTATGAAACTCGAGCCTAAAACCAGCATTTTCCGTGTCCTCGATTCAACTTGGCCTTTGGCGGCCACAGGTGTCTGGTATAGAGACGATGAAGACTGCCAAAAGGTTCGCAAGAAAAGAACTGTTCGCTTGTGGTGACAGATTATTTGATGCGCAAGGCACAACGATTATTCCCGATCTTCGAAAAGACTCTTACTCGGGTGGCTGCTGGTGAGGTTTTCTCGACGGTCGAGGAACGCACGGTTGCAAAGAGACTCCATCTGCCGCGCCACCTGAGTTGTGCTTGCACCATGTGCATGCGACGGTGTCCCAACTGGGAGGTATCGAGTAAGCGAGGCAACACAGCCTGTATGGGTTGCGGCATTTTGTCCGTAATCAGGCGCATGACGCCCAGCGAGGAGTCAGCACGAAATGGCGGGCGCCCAGTACACATCGCGTACATCACCGCGCCCAGACTGAACAAGTCGCTGCGCTGATCAACGGTCTCGGCGCGAGCTTGTTCTGGCGCCATGAACTGCGGCGTGCCCGTGATTGTGCCACTTCGCGTGATACTCGCGTCGTCGACGGCTCGAGCGAGACCGAAGTCAGTCAGCAAGGCCCGCTCGACTGTTCCGTCCAGCAGAATGTTCGATGGTTTGACGTCCCGATGGACAAGCCCCTGATCGTGTGCGGCCGCCAATCCACGAGCCGTCTGCAGACTGATTCGCAGAATCTCCTTCAACTCCAAGGGACCTTGATCCTGAATTCGCTTTTGCAGACTCATGCCGCTTGAGTACTGAGTGACGAGGTAGCCAACAGGTGACCGGATCCGTGGATATGTCAGCGCTTTGATACGTCGGCTCGCGACGTTTCGCCGCATGGGGCGATTCCACCGACTGCACGAAGAACGATTTGCTTCGACGCATGGAACTAACCAGACAGCGGACATTCGTGCGGTGAAATTGTCCGCTCCGCACCTCCAAATGTGCTTGAATGCGGCGATCTCCGTTCTCAACCAGATCCCCTGCGAGATGGCCTCTATCGAGCTCGGTTTCCCGTTTGATTGCCGTTCGTGATAGAATCGGGACACTGGAGGTCACAAGATGCAAAAGTCACACGTCGAACGCGTTCCGGAGAAGTGCGGGGGCAAACCCGTCATTGCCGACACTCGAGTGCGAGTCTGGGATATTTATGTCCACCACGAGCGGCTTGGCAAGAGTCCCGACGAGATTGTGCAGGCATATCCGCAGCTAACGCTGGCGGACGTGCACGCCGCACTCGCCTATTACTGGGACCACAAGGATGAAGTCGATCAGCAGATGAAGGACGCTGACGAGTTCGTGAACCAACTCAAGAATGCGAATGAATTGAGTCCACTTGCACGAAAATTGGCCGCCGCGGATTCGGGCAGTGATACGGATTCATCTTGACGAGAACGTGGACCACGCTGTAGCTCACGGCCTTCGTTTGCATGGAATCGATGTCACGACATCGACGGACGCCGACTTAATCGGTACCTCAGACGATGAGCAGCTGTCCTTTGCATTGCGCGAGAACCGCGTTATCTTCACACAAGATCAGGACTTCCTAAGGCACCACCAAGCTGGCAAGACGCACGCCGGGATTTGTCTATTCGAAACAGGGATCCCGGTCGATCGGAGACATCGTCCGCTTCCTGCACTTCATGAGCGACTGCGTCGAATCAGAGGACATGAATGGCAACGTCGAATACCTCTAGGAACGCTGTGCGGAGCCCATTTTGTGTCGTCGAAAGGACAACACGGCTCTGCCGCCGCGTTACTCGTAAGTCGCGCCGGTCGATTCCAGTTGCGTGAAGGGCATTTTGCTAACTCTCGCAGCTCTTGCAGTTGATCCGCATCTCTTCAAGCCGGGTTGATGCGATTCGCTGAGAAACAGAATGACTGAGCACTGGAGTTAGCGAGATGCGGATAACCAACTTTCTTGTTCTTATGGTTCTGCTTAGCGATCCCGTGGTCGCAGAAGACAGGCCGAATATCGTTTTCATTCTTGCTGACGATATGGGGTGGTCCGATCTCGGATGCTACGGAGCCGATTTGAACGAGACTCCCAATATCGACAGTCTTGCCGCGAGTGGAGTCAAGTTCACGGACGCTTATGCGATGCCGGTTTGCTCGCCGACGCGGGCAGCGTTGTTGACAGGCCGGCATGCAGCGCGAGTCCGGATGACGATCTGGTCGGAGAACGCGCTTCAGGGGGGACCGCAGAATCGAAAGCTCTTGCAAGCCGATTCGCTTCACAGTTTGCCGCACTCGGAAACGACGTTGGCGAAGCATCTGCAGGACGCGGGCTATTTGACGGCGCTGGTCGGCAAATGGCATCTTGGCGATGCCGATCACTATCCCGAAACACACGGTTTTGACGTCAACATTGGCGGGACTCGTTGGGGCGCGCCACAAACATTCTGGTACCCGTATCGCGGCGAAGGGTATTTCGGGCCTGGGTATCGCTACGTGCCACACCTGGAATTTGGCAAGCCCGGCGAGTATCTGACGGATCGCCTGACAGACGAAGCGCTCGCCGTCATCGATCAAGCTGGCGAGACACCGTTCTTTCTGTACCTATCGCACCACGCACCGCACACTCCGATCGAAGCGAAGGCCAAATATGTGAATCACTTCGAGTCGAAGCTGCGACCTGAGATGAAACATCAGAACCCGGTCTACGCCGGGATGCTGAAGAGTCTTGATGAAAGCGTGGGTCGCGTTCTCGCGAAACTCAAAGAACGTGGCTTGGACAAAAACACGATCGTGATATTCGCCAGTGACAACGGTGGCTTTATCGGAATCGATAAGAAGTCCGGGCAGACGGTTCCGGCAACAAACAACGCACCGCTGCGAAGTGGCAAAGGGTCTTGCTACGAAGGCGGCATTCGCGTCCCGCTGATCGTTCACTGGCCAGGCGTCACGATTCGAGGTTCGGTTTGTCGTGAACCGGTGATCGTGATGGACTTGCTGCCAACGCTGCTTGGCGCCACCGGAATTGAGATGCCAGATGAGGTAACGTTTGATGGGCTGAATCTGACACCACTCCTGAAGGATCCCTCTGGCACGCTAGATCGCGACGCGTTGCACTTCCACTACCCGCATTACTATTCAACGACGACGCCTGTGAGCGCGGTGCGATCACGCGATTGGAAGCTGCTGGAATACTACGAAGACAACCGTGTTGAACTTTTCAATTTGAAGGAAGACCTCGGTGAGACGACGGACCTCACCAGGCAACATCCGCAGCGGACGGCACAGCTGCGCAAACAGCTTCAGCGCTGGCGCGACGATGTCGGCGCTCAGGAACCAAGATCGAATCCTGGTTTTAATCCTCGACAAGACGAGAATCGATAACGTTCATGCGATCTTCAGCCCACGGTGTGGCTCGCAACTCGCTGAGGTTGGGCAAACTTCGGCGGCTTAAGGTTTCGCCCAACTGCAAGCGGTGAAGAAGACCTCAGCACGCTAGCCCGAATGGCTTCGCCAGTCTTTCGCCGGTGGGCGCGGCGCCATCAAGGTGATTCGGCTGCGAGTAGCTGGCCCCACCTGGCGATTTGGTCAGTGACATCAAAACGAAAACACAGGGGCGCTGCCACGCCAGCCACAAGTCGCGCGGAGCGGTTCCACCGGCTGCACGAACGGCAAATTGGTAACTCGCACGAACGTGCTCCGGCTGTGGACATTCGTGCGGCGAAACTGGCGAGCCCCCTACTGAGGAAAATCCTGAGAATCAACGGTTTCGTGTCTATCTTGGACAATATTGGCGTCCCGCTCGGGTAATAGGGTGGGGACTGGTGCCGGACGAGCGTTATTCCGATGTGCGGACGGTTTGCGGTGATTCCAAAAAGCGAGTGATGTGCGTCCGCCATTTGTGGTATTAAGATGGCCATCAGCCTTTTGTGTTATCTCCAAGCACCGTGAGTCAGATGGCCGATTTCACCGGGCACAAATGGGGTCGCTTTTGCATCACCGAGCTGGTCGGCGCTGGCGGCATGGGCCAGGTTTATCGGGCCCATGACGAATTGCTGGACCGCGACGTGGCGCTCAAAGTGCTACCCGATTCCTTTGCCCGCGATTCGGAGAGGCTCCGGCGATTCGAGCGCGAGGCTCGCACTGCAAGTGCGCTGAACCATACGAACGTCTTGACGGTGCACGACGTGGGTAACTACGACGGGCGTCCCTTTCTGGTCACCGAACTCCTTCATGGAGTCACTTTGGAGCAGCGGCTACAAGAGGGATCGCTCGAGATCACGGAAGCATTAGACTTCGCGATGCAAGTGGCAGATGGATTGGTTGCGGCGCATGCCAAAGGGATCGTGCACCGGGATGTCAAACCGGCCAATCTCTTCGTTACGGAAGATGGAATTGTCAAGATCCTCGACTTCGGACTGGCCAAACATGCAACGCAGCAGCCTGCAATTCAATCACAAACAGCTTCGCTGCCGACTTCTCTCGGCGCAGTGCTCGGGACTGTCGGCTACATGGCGCCAGAACAGGTGCGCGGTGAGATTGCGGACGAGCGATCTGACATCTTCGCGCTGGGCTGTGTACTTTACGAGTTATTGAGCGGTCGTCGTGCTTTTGGTGAGGAAACCGCGGCCGAGACAATGACAGCGATCTTGCGCGACAATCCCCTCCATAGAGGTGAAGTGACGTTCTGCCGCAATGTGAGCCGAGTTCTCTCTCGGTGTCTGGCGAAGGAGCCAGCCGCTCGATTCGCTACGGCCAATGAGTTGTTGGCTGGCCTACGTGAGTGTCTTTTGCTCATCACTGATAGAACAATCGCGACAGCAACCAGGCGGATGCAAGCCTCGATTGCCGTGCTTCCCTTCGCCAACCTGAGCGCGGATCCAGAGCAAGAGTACTTTTGCGACGGCATGGCGGAAGAGATCATTAACGCTCTGGTGCATGTGGACGGAATGCGTGTCGTCGCCCGCACATCGTCCTTTGCCTTCAAAGGGAAAAACGAGGACGTTCGCTCGATCGGCCAACAGCTCGATGTGTCCTCCGTGCTCGAGGGAAGCGTGAGGAGATCCGGCGATCAACTCCGAATTGCCGCAAAGCTGATCGACGTCGAGGACGGCTGTCACCGCTGGTCCGACCGATTCGATCGGCGTCTCGAGGACGTATTTGCGATCCAGGACGAGATTTCGTTGGCGGTGGTCCATAGTCTCAAGGTCGCCCTCTTGGGAGAAGAGAAGGCGGCAGTGGTGCGTCGTTTTACCGACGATCTTGAGGTGTACAGCCTCTATCTTGAAGGCCTCCATTATTGGCATAAGCTCACTCCCAGTGGTTACGCCGAAAGCATCAAGCGTTACGAACAGACTCTGGAGCTGGATGCAGGGTTTGCCCCCGCCCTGGTTTGGATGGGAGTCTGGTACCTATCACAATCCTTTTGGGCTGAGATGTCGCCGCTGCAGGGCATCGTCAAGGCGCGAGACTTCGCCGAACGTGCCCTAGCAATTGATGGCAACATTGCTGATGCGCATACACTGCTCGGTGTCATACAGTCGGTCTTTGAACGCAATCGCGTTGCCGGGGAGAGGAGTCTGCGCCGCGCCGTCGAACTCGGTCCCAACCTGACGGCGGCTCATGCCAACCTCGCAATTCACCATCTGGCATCGGGGAGGATCGAGGATGCTGTGCACGAGGCAAGGATTGCCCACCACCTCGACCCGCTGTCCAGCACGTACAGTTCCTGGACCGGAGACTGGCTTGTCTACGCCGGGCAGATCGACGAGGGGATCGAGCAGCTCCGACGAACGCTCGAGATGCATCCTCAGGAATGGGTACCCCACTATCACCTGGGAGATGCACTGTTCGTCAGCAGGGGTCCTCTAAAAGAGGCCTTGCTCGAAACCCAGAAGGCAGTGGAACTCTCGGGGGGTCTGTCCATCGCGGTGGCGCGGCAGGCTATGCTACTTTACCTTCTGGGGCGTGTTGAAGAAGCAGGCGAGCTGCGCAGTGAGCTTCTCACCAAAGCGGAACAGACGTACGTACCACCGACCTTCCTTGCCATGGTCGAGTTCGCGAGAGGTGACGTCGAGGCTTCGCTGGTATTCTGGACAGAGGCTGCAGAATGCCAGGACGGTTGGCTGTTGTTTACACGTCTCTGGTTGCCAGCTTTTCCCGATCTTGATTCCCGCGTGACGGCGTTACTCGACGAACTGGGAGCGTGACTTATCGCATCACGAAAGGAAGCGGCCAGGAAGAAACTTGGGCACCTGACCTCCATTACGCGCCTCGCGTTGGCGAGCATGTCGATCCCAGCCGTCGGCGTCTATCGCTCTCGCAAATGGGTACGACAGCGAGTGCCCCACGTGTCGGCGGCGGTTTTTGAGAAGGTCAACTTGGCTGTTCCAAGTGTAGTCAGTACCGCGACACGCCGTTTCACAGTGTCTGCGATTCGCTGCGCCGATCGATTTCACCGGCTGCACGAAGGGTAATTCGCTTCGACGCACGGGTGTAAATCACCCCGCGTACGAAACCGCGGGTTGTTCCAGACCGACGCGGCCAAGTGCACTTCGACGAATGGCGGCCACTGACCGTTTCTACTTGATTACCTTGTTCGTATGAAATCCCAGCCAAACCACCCCGGCCGTTAGTAGCAGGAACAGTACTTCTAAACTAAACCGAAAACGTAAGCGTTTCATTCGCTGCGTGTACATCGTTGGGGCTCTCTCAGATCCGTATAACGAATGCCGTGAGCACTATCACTCCTGCAGGCGGCGATTTGTCCTCAACTGATCGCGCCTGAGTGGCACGTTCCCACAATTGACCGTGCTCGCCGAGAATCTCGGTGGTTATGGGCGGTACTAGTCAACGGGTAGTGGCAGCTTCGTCGGCTCAACTTCCCGGACTGTCAAGTCACCGAATATGGCGCGGTACTTTCCAGTATCCTTCAGCTTGTACCAGCAGACGATCCGTTCAGAGGCACCAAGCTCCACGCCCTTCCCGACATAGCGAAAGCTTCCGGGTATGGTGTTGTCTCTACAGAAGTCCACAACGGGTGTGGGGTTGTCATTCATCATGTGCGTGCGCCAGAGGTTCCCTAGTTTGACTTCAACATCGTTGCGATTGCTTGGCTCTTTCTGCAACGCAGCTCGGACATGCTCGCTCCGTTGATACTGCTCCGATTCCATGAACACATCGTTGTTGACTTGGGCGGTCAGGCCTAGCCATTCGACCAACTCTGCCTCCGTGACTGCGACTGACTGGCGGGGTGCGTGCTCTACCACCGTGAAGCCCTTCGGAGGCGTCAAGTTGAATAGGTCCGCATCAAGCCCCGCATCAAGGACAATGTCACTCAAAATACTCCCCAGTAGCTGACCTTTTGAAATTGCTTTTTCTGGCGGATTGCCACGGTCTATCATCGCGGATGGATCGAAAACGTCGGCTCCCGGATCGCTGATTGCAACCAGTTCTTTGTTTTCGGCATCAATCCAAATGTCCAGGCTGTTTCGTTCATCGTTCGGCATCGTCTCTCGGCGATAACGCACCACGGTAACCCTTCTTCCGTTGATGTTCCGCTGGCCGGCTAATTCAACTGGCTCGCTTCGCACGGCATCGGCGATCCATCCAAGTGGGCCCTTCGGGTCATATTGCATTTGAAAGGCAACACGGCCACCGCGATGAACTTCGTTCCTCTTCATGTTCAGAGAAAGAGACTTGCCACTGCGACTGTCAACGACGTATACCCAGCTGACATTGCCTTCGTTGTCGTAACTGGTATTTCGATAGAGCCCGGGGTGTCGATAGGCGGTCGTGAACTTGTGTGTGTCGAGCCAAGTTCGCTCACCATCTTTGCTGTAAACTCGCGTATAGATGGTGGTTGTGTACGAGACCGTCTGACCTTCTCGCATCGCGTGCACAGTCTCCGCGAGTGGTGCCTTTTTGGAAATCCGTACGACCTCGTGACTGCCCCGGTTGATTACAAAACGGCGTTTGTTCAGTTCAAATTCGTTACTGCCCTCTTTCATTTCGATAACGTACTCGCCCGAGCGCAACCGTTTGACCGAGGATCCGGTCAGTGTGTCGACAATCCGCATTTGTACCGCCGAGTCGGTCGCTTCCGTAGATTCGCGGGTCGCATCGTAGATGATGATTTCGATGTTGTCGTCATCGGATATGATCGAGAGGGTGCCGCTATCAGTTGTCACATAGATACCCGCGAGTAGCACCGCGAATACTGCAAGAATGAGTGACTGGGCGATCGTCGGCGGCCACCACCATCTTGAAGCCGCCGGACGCATCCGACTCGAGATCCTGCCGTGCGCCCATCGGGCGTCCGAGCAGCCGTCAGCGAACGGAGCGAGTGCATCGGCTGCCTCGGCTGGTGTCTGAAAACGGTCGCTGGGTTGCTTCGCCATCATCCGTTGCACTGTGTCAGCCAATTCCGACGAGATGTCGCTACGGACGTTCTCGATCGGCTGCGGCTCGACATCACCGTGGGCCTTGACCCGCTCCGTTGCTGAACCCTCAGCAAACGGTGGCCGGCCTGTGAGCAGGTAGTAGAGAGTGCAACCCAGGCTGTAGATATCCGATCGAATGTCGGCTGCATGGGGATCACCTGCCTGTTCAGGCGAGATGAAATCGGGGGTACCCATGATCGAACCAGCCGCGGTCAAGTCGCTGCGCGCCTGGACCGTATCGGCGTCCGACAGTGCCTCGGGGGCCAGAGAAGCGAGACCGAAATCGAGGATTTTCACCGTTCCGTCAGCCGTTACCATCAGGTTGTGAGGCTTGATGTCGCGGTGGACCATGCCCATTTCGTGCGCGTATTGGAGACCAATCGCGGCCTGCCGAACGTAGTCACATGCCTCGGCAATCGACAGAGCGCCGTGATTCTTGACGGTGTGAGCTAGGTCGACGCCAAAGACATACTCCATCACCAGAAAGTGAACGTCGCCCGCTTGCTCCGCGTCGTAAGCGGTCACAATGTTCGGGTGAGACAGGCGAGCCGCAGTCTTCACTTCGCGGTGAAAGCGATCTACTGCGTCGGATTCGCGTACCAATTCGCGGTTGATAATCTTCAACGCGACGGCACGTTCCATCATGCGATGTTTAGCTTTGTAAACGTCTCCCATTCCACCCTTGCCGATCAGGCTGATAATCTCATAGCGAGGATGCTCGGCCAGTGGCCCAGGAACATCCAGCAAAGACGCAGAGGATTTGGTCGACTGGTCCTGTTGGTCGACCATCTGATCAGGTGGTAACTGCCGTGCTTCTTGCAGAAGGGCCACAAACGTATCGTCTGATGACAGGCCGACAATGGTCTCGCAGCACGGCTGACACTCGCTGATGTGACTCTCAATTATGGCCGCTTCGTCGCGTGACAGTTGACCAAGGCTATAGGCGACCAATTCTTCTGGGCTTGGGTGGGTCGTTTGTTCGGGCATGGGAGAACTCGCAGTAAGTAGTTGTGTTCTGCAGTCATGCGACGTGCTTGAGGGCGTCCAAGTACCGGGCACAAGCGAATCAACATGACGCTTTGCTAACTACCAAGACCCGATCGCAGGCAGTTCTTTCAGCTCTTCGCAAAAAAGCCCGAAGAAGACTCGATTAGCCCTTCGGATTCCTGCCGCAACCTACTGAGAACCCGAGACTTAGCGATGCACACGGCGTTCAAGGAGATTTCCAGTTCCTTGGCGACAACGTCTGGCCTCGAGCCGTCCAACGCCACACGACAGAATGCCTTCCAAGTGCTGGACGCGAAGTGTGGCTCGACGAGGGTTAGCAGTTGTCGAAGCACGTATTGGTCGTGTTGACGATTCCAGACCTGGCTCAACTCGCTGGCTGGGTCGTGCAGTTGTGCCAACCTGGCGTCGATATCGGAATCGCCTCGCGCCAGCGGACGGCGGTCCCGTGCTCGCCAGAACTTTCGTAGCCGGTTGACGAGGATCGCTTTGAGCCATGCGCGAAAGGCTCCCCGCTGCCCACCATGATCGAACTTGCTGAGATCCTTCGATACGGCGAAGAGAACCTCCTGCACCAGGTCGTCGGCATCAGCATCTTGGACGTCGTACTTCCGCAACCACGCCCTGATCAGAGGTGCATACAGCTCGACAAGCCGATTCCAGCTTTCGGACTCGGGCGTGTGACGGAGACGGGCAAGCAAGCTGAGTGACGTTTCATCCATTAGGTCCGATTATCCGCCGCAAATATGCCCGCGCCAATTGATCCCGCGCCTTAGTCGTTGGCTTGGCTTCGGTTATTTCCGCGCGCCTCGGGGAGTTGGCCACCTGCGCTTTGGGCGCGTTGGTGAATGCCTGAAAGAACTTTAGTGTTGAAATGGAACACCGCTCGACTGGAGAATAGCCCTTCCTTCGAAGGGAATCCGGAGTTCTCGATGCAGTGCTGAGTGCAGTTCGGAATTCGCAGTTCGACGCGCAGGTCATCTCGACCCGTGCGTCGAAACGCAGCTTCGACTCACCGCGTTCGACGCGTCGGTGTTCCAGACTCGCCTATTCGGCGAATGCCTCCCAAACAATCCTAGCGGGAGGACACGTGAAAAGAATGCCTTAGACGAGAAACCGGAAACCAAAGAGAGTAAACGCTTACCGCCAACCGCCATAGACCTTGAATATCAAGGAAGGCGTAGCAATGCAATTGCGGCACAGTAAACGAGCTCGCCCACCGGCTAGATCACGAAGACCCAAAGAAAACGCCCGGCTGGAGCGAATTGCCCAAGCCGGGCCTTGGAGCTTTTCACGGCCCCAACTTCAACGTCGAGCGTTTAGCGCGCTCAGGCTCAACCCTAGCTGATGGCTTGGATGGCCCCAACCCAAATCAGCGTGTCGGCAACGGCTCTTCGAAACGGGAAGACATATCTCAGCAACCGAGTGCCACAACTACTTCAAGGCCTGCAGAATTCCGGCTATGGCAACTCAGGAAACGCTGTAATTACCCCCAATTTCGCGCACACACGCACCATTGGAATGAGGGGTTCTTCCTGGGTATACTGCCGGAATCAAAAGTCCCATCAGTAAATTCCTTTTAGTTATCAGTATCAGTTACTGCCGGAAATCAAATACCTATTGGATTCCTATTAGTATCAGTAATTCCTATCAGTAACCACCGCACACGCACTGCAACGAAAGGAAGAGTTCCATGGCGACGACCTATCAGAGGATCAATCTCGACGCGATCGATCTCGGAGACTCGGTGGGTATCTCAGCGAACGGGGGTTCTAGGACGTTCGGCAACACGACGATCGCTTGGGACCCCTCCGACACGACGGCCGCGGTGAAGGTCACGGTGACGATGGGCGGCTCGCTGATCGCGATGCAGACGCTCACGCCCGACAGCAACCAGATGACCTACAACGCTCACTCGGGGGAGGACGACACGAAGGGCCAGCTCAACGCGTCCTTCGTAGCGGGCGGCGATGGTGGCCAGATCCAAGGCTCGCTCGAGTGGAAGTATCAGGGATCGAACGGGAGCTACGGCGGCTTGGTCGGCGCCTGGTAGCACTCGGGTCGCTCGAGTCTGGACGCACGCCGGGCCGACACGGCCGCGCGCAAGCGCTCGAGCCCATAGCACGAAACCCGGGTCGCCCGGCGCGGAGTTCATTCGATGACCCTCGAGGCGGTGGGGGGCCACGCGACTGATGTCGTAGTCAGCAGCGCGGTCGGCACGTACCGCCGTAGCCCAGCGAGAAAGCCGATCGGCCATGTCCTTTGAGCGAGTCGCCGAGAACAACGACGCGGGACTCTACGCGTGGAGCACCACCGACGACGCGCCCTCGGGCTGGACCGGATACCTGCTCCCGCAGGGGGCTCAAGCTCTCGACTCGATCCCGGCAGACGATGCGTGGAGCGATCACTGGGGCATCCCGATCCGGGGCGTTAACGGCGGCACCTACGTCTTCCTCGAGGCCGCGCCGGCAGATGTGGATGCGCTTCTCGACCGCCTGCTCGCCTACATCGACCGGCTGAACATCGTGATGGGGAACCGCGCCTACCGGTATCTCATGTGGGTCGCGAACCCGGACGACACGGCCGACGACATCGTGGCACAGCAGATCAACTTCGTGAAAGCCGAGCGCGGCGACGGCGGGTCCGTGGCCGTCCTCTCGCAGCTCTCGTTTCGCAACGTCTCGTTCGACGCCGAAGCGGGCGTGAGGCTCCAATCGGACGCCGCCGCGCCATCGATCTCGCTCGTGCCATTCCAGACCGAGGCGACGATCGGGTTCACCAACGCGATCGGTCCACCGAGGTCGTTCGGTAAGATCAATGTGCCCATGGTCGTCGGGATCGCCGGACCCGCGCCCGGCCGACTGGAAGGGGCGGTCGAGCTCAAGGTGGCCGACGTCAACCGTCGCAACGACCTCCGCACCATGCGTACTGGGATCCAGTACTTCTTCGATCGCGAGATCGACGTGAACCCGGGCTCGACCGTCGAGCTTGAGAAGCGGCTCATCGGCCGGCTGTATCCCATGCTGGACCGCGCGTCCACGGGCAAGACGACGATGCGGGTGTGGCTCGATCCAACCCGACCGCTCGATACGTCGCGCACGAGCTTCGTGTTCACGGATGGAGGCGACGGCTCTCCCGTGCCCGAGTTCGGCAGCTTCTACGTCACGGACTCGGGACACATCGTGCGGCTCACTCCGGTCGCCGGCTCGGGGGGCTTCGCGCTCCAGGCGGAGCGTTACCCGGTCGAGTTCATCGAGCCGCAACAGCCGCAGACACCCACCTACTACTTCACGCCGATGGGGCAGTTCGCGATCACGAAGGTCGTGCCTCCACCGGGCGCGCCCGCCGACAGTCCGGTCAGCGACAACCTGCTGTGCGGGCTCGGCGGCACCGAGACGATCGCGATCGCGCCGAGCTCGGAGAGCTACGATGGCGATCTGTTGACGTTCTATCCCGACCAGCGGGCCTACGCGCCGCGATTCCCACTCCCCGACGTCGACCTCAACCTCCCGCAGGCGCCCGCGGTCGAGCAGGAGCTCCTCGGCCCCGAGTACACGACGGCCTGGGCGACGATCGAACGAGGCTCGGCACCTTCCGGCGGCGACGCAGCCTCGTGCGCTGACGAAGTACCGACGGACCCCAACGTCTACTTCTCGCAGCCCGACGGCGCGTCGCTGTTCGCGGACAAGGGGCAGGCGGCGAGAGCGGCCAATGGAGGGGACGAGCCGCCGGCGCTCGGGTTCTATCCGACGAAGATGGCGGACCTCGCGGAGCCATCGGTGGATCGCTCTTTCCCACTGACGCCGTACGCGGGAATCCACCTCGAGACCGGCGGCGACATACTGAAGCCGTGGGAAGTCCCGGACTTCGAGTCGCAGATCGTGAGTCCGACCCGGAAACAGCAGATCACCGCGATCAAACGCGAGCAGGGGGTGCTGGATCTCCCGCCCGCGTCGCCCGAGACCGCGGACACGCAGAAGACGACCTCGCCCCAGGGGTTCCTGGTCGACGTGAGCACGGAATCGGCGTCGCAATGGGTCTCGATGCTGCTCGCGACCAACACCGACCAGGGCCTGCAGTACGACCTCAAGTTCAGCCCGCTCGACGCCCTGCTGCAGGACGCGTTCCAGACCAACCAACAGTTCCTGGTCGTGACCCAACCCGCGCGGCCATGGAACACCGGCGAAGGGACGACGTTTGAGAACACGATCGCGATCGAGGGTTGGCCGTTCCAGATCAACGTGCCCAAGCAGGCGACCCCGGGCGCGTGCGACAACGTGCTCATCTTCAAGTTCGTCCCGGGCCAGCTCTCCGAGCACATCAAGAATCCGAGCAACTGGACCAACGCGTCGGACTTCAACGACGACGTGGGGAGCGGGCTCGCGCTCGTCTCGCAGTGGCTCCAGGACTACGTGTCCGAGGCGCGCGAGATGGCGGCGTTTGAGGCCAGCCAGGGACTACGGGAGAGCTACTTCCAGCAGTTCCTCGACATCGTCGACAGCGACACCTGGCAGGGGGTGCTCGCGCTCCAGGTCGATCTCGATCTCGGGGCCTTCCCGCCCGAGCTCAAGGGGCTGCTCGGCGGCATCGACCTGAGTCGGTTCCGGGCGCACCACCTCGGGATGCAGGTCAACTTCGTCCAGCCACAGGCGGACGGCGAGCTCGGGATCAGCGGCAACAGCTCGCTGTTCGGGCTCGTCTACTACGTCGACACTGCGTACCAGGCGCAGCTCCAAAACGGGGGCAGCCCCGACCGACCCGTAGCCGCGCCGCCCGGCCTGTACGACTTCAAGGTCCTCACCCTCAAGGTCCTGTTCGAGAACACGGCCGTGAAGACGTTCGAGAGCAAGCTCCAGCTGACCATGAACGAATGGTTCGGCGACGAGGTGCTCGCGATCGTCGATCCGAAGGGGCTGCCGCTTCAGATCCCGTCGAACTCAATCATCATCGACGGCGCGTACGAGGAGCACGACGGGCACTCTACGTTCACGTTCTCCTCGCACAGCAAGCTGCTCTTCCTCCTCCGGAGCAACGTGCTCGGCGCGGTGGAGGCCGTGCAGGCCACGTTCTCAACGCTGACGGACCACGGCGCCGGTGCGGTCACGGACTTCGTGCGATCGCGGTTCAATCTCACCGGCTACATGAACTTCCGACCGGCGGCAGGTCTCGACGCGTTCTCGTTCGGCTCGGAGTGGGCGGAGGAACAGCCGGGCGAGCGTGCCGGCCTCTACTTCAGCAACGTCTACGTCGATCTCTCGTTCCCGCTGTCGGCGCCGACCGAGCGCACGTTCGCGTTCGAGATCGGCGGGATCTCGTTCGACGAACAGCAATCGGAGGCGCGGGAGAAGAGCCTCTATCCCAACTTCCCGCTCAAGGTGGCCGGTCTCCTCCGGGGGACGGCGGGCGAGACGCCCGAGAAGCTCGGCTATCTCGGGATGACGCTGCCGGCGGAAGCCAGCTTCCGCGGGCTGAGGGGCGACTGGTACGGGCTCAACCTACAGCTCGATCTCGGCACGATGGGCGCGCTGGCCGACGAGGCCGGGCTCACCGCGCACCTGCTGTTCGCCTGGTCCCGCGCCTCGGGAGAGACCGGGGAGACGTACGACGTCAGCGCCACGATCCAGCTCCCGGGGACGGGCGGCGTCGGTACGCTGTTCTCGATCCAGGGCGTGCTCAAGCTCTCGATCAGCGACATCCAGCTACTGTTGGGCGAGACGCAGGACGGACGGCCCGCGTTCATGCTCAAGCTGTCTCAACTCGCGCTCCAGTTTCTCGCGTTCAAGTTCCCGCCCTCGGGCAACACCGTCTTCTTCCTGTTCGGCAACCCGGAGAAGGGCTCGGACCAACACACGCTCGGCTGGTACGCGGCTTATAACAAAGAGAAGAAACCGTTGCCAGCGAGCGCTGCGGACTTGAGCGGCCACCGAGCGGATCCGGTGTTCGTCACGCCGCCCGCCGCCCTGCGACGCGACGCCGCATCCCGCGGCATCCAACTCCTCGAACCCCCGGCCGATGACGAGGAGGCCGACTGATGCCGCGCATCCTTTACTGGAACGTGAACAACTTCACAGCGGACCGCATCCGCGTGGCGGGCCACAAGCGCTCCCGCGACGACGATTACGGGGCCCCGTCGCCCGGAGTGATCCACCGGCAAGTGATGAGGGACACGTTTCGCCCCGGGCTCATGGGGTTCGTCCAAGATCTCGACTTCATCGTCATCGTCGAGATACTCGGGACGGGGGGCGGCGTCGTAGAGGGACAGCTCGTGGCGGATAACGGGCGCCAGGGCTGCCGCGACCTTCGACAGTTGATCCGGCAAGGCGTCCCCGGTGGGAACAGCTGGCGGCTGGTGCCACCCATCGTTACTGGTGCCGGCGGGCGTCGCGAGGCGGTCGCCGTGTATTTCCGCGACGATCGTTGGTACTTCCTCGGACCCCAGGCGCTCCCGCAGCCGGGCGTAGCCTTCCCGTACCCGGTGGACTTCAGGGGGCAGTACCTCACGAACCGGCCGATTCCGCCCGCATACCCATATATGTCACCGGGCGGCGTCGCACTACCCGCTGCGCAGCGGAGAGAACAGCGGCGGGCCGGGCAGTACCGCTTCCCGAACGCGGCACCGCCCGTCGGAGGCGGCGCCGCGCCTCCAAACGTCCAGTTCCCCGCCGCGGGGTTCCGCTCGCCCTGGCTCACCGCGTTCGGCGCCCGCGGCGCGGCCGGTGGGCCCGCCGATCTCATCCGTATCGCGGCGTTTCACGCCACTCCAAACAACATGTTCCTCGCGGCGAACAACTGGGCCGACCAGGGGACGGCGGCGCTGGCAAACTGCTGGGATCTGATGGGACGGCCGGCCGACGCGCCGAACCAGATCGACGTGATCGTCGGCGACTTCAACGTCGACAACACCAACGCCGCCAACTTCGCGGGGGTCGGACCGTTTGCCGGTCTGATGGCGAATTACACGCCGCTCGTGCAACCGGGGCCCGGAGTCGCCGCCAATCAATTCAGCTACTACCACACCCACGGCAGGCCCGCCGGCAACTGGAATACCGAGATCGCCCAGGCCAACTTCGCCCCGCCGCCGGCAGCGAACGTCCTCGCGGTCGGGGACTTCCCGGGGCGACACTACTCGGATCTGTCGATCGACAACGCCTTCGTCCGATACCGCGGCGGCGCCTTGCCGCCCGGGGGCGGCCACAGCATGACGATCCTGACCGGCGTACGTGATCTGCCCTACCCGCCTGTCGCCGGCGTGCTGACGGGGACCTATCAGGAGCCGCACATGGGCGCGACGACTCCGGACCAGGCGATCATGCACTGGAACGGGCTGACCCGGGCCCAGGCGAATCTGTACGACATCAACGAGTATTTCCGGTCCTGGCACAACTACGGGAAGCTCTACTCGACGAGCGACCACTTCGCGCTCCTGTTCGATGTCTAAGCGGAGGAGATGCCGATGAGTCTCGACACGCTCCGCCAGAACCTCGTCAACGAGGCCGCGGGCGGCTCGATGACGATCAACGAAGCCGCGTTTACAGCGGCCGGTCTGACGGCGCCCGACAAGCTCGACGAGAATCTCAAGAAGGCCTTCGTCGACATGCCCGAGACGGGCCTATCGATCGAGACGGATGCGTCGAGCATCGGGCCGATCAGCGGCGACGCTTTCCACGTGAAAGGTCGCATCGCCGTCGCGATCGCGGCGGGCAACACGGTCGACGTCGAGTTCTCCGCCACGAAGAACGACGGCGCGGTGGTCGTGGGCATCGACCTCGGAGCGGACTGGACGCTCGGGAAGAGCTTCCTCCCCTTGTCGGGCAACACGTTCGCCGAGCTCTCGATTGCCGACGCTTGGTTCTTCTTCGCGGGCCAGGCCGAGGCGGCCTATCCGTGGAAGGGTGGAGACGTGGCACTCGTGCCCGGGCTCAACCTGGCGGGCGATCTGGGGTTCTCCAGTTATCTCGATACGGCGACCAAGCTGCTCCCGGGCCTCTCGCCTTCACCGTCGTATACGCTCGTCGGAGCTATCGACCCGTCGCTGACGATGAACGAAATCGAGGGCAGGACGGTTTATGGCCCGCCGGGGCTCGACCTGACGACACCCCCGCTCGCCGGGGGGAGTTTCGACATCGGGCACTTGAGCGTCGAGGCGCCGCACGTCGACATCACCATGGTCGATCTCGGCGGCGACATGGGGCTCGTGCCGACCGTGTTCATCGCGACCCGACTCCAGCTCCCGGACGACGACAAACCGCCGGAGTTCCGGGTGGGGCTGACCGCCGGCAAGACGAGCATGGCGGCGTTCGAGCTCGTCAACCCGATCGACGACGAGGTCGCGCTCACTTTCGACCAGCTGTTCTACCTGATGGGCGGCAGCACGTTCTACAGCTTCCTCCCGCCTCAGCTGATCCGGTTCCTACAGGCGTTTGGGTTCGAGTCGTTCGGCGTTCTCGTCGACTACGGCGACGGGCTGAGTGTCTCGGCGATCGAGGTGATCATCACTTCGACCGAACCGTGGGTGGTGCTCGAGGACCCCCATCTGTCACTCGTACTCCGGCTGAGCTGGACGATCAACTCGCCGCTTCAAGAAGAATCCGAGCAGTACGCCCTGCTCGAGGCGACGGCCAAGTTCTTGCCGGACCTCTTCCCGGGCGATCTGAAGTTCTCGATCGACACGAATCTGGTCGTCCGAGGCGGGTACTTCGCCGACGACGAGAGCGAGTACATCCGCTTCACCAGGCTCGTCGCGGAGATCACCAACGATCGGATCTCGATCAATCCCGACTGGTTCGAGCTCGAGTTCCAGGAGTTTCACTTCACGATCGATCAGCCCCGGCGCTTCTACTCGATCGGTGCGACCACGTCGCTCAAACTCGGGATCTTCGGCGACGGCAACTTCGAGCTCAACAACGTCGCGCTCCAGCTCGACGTGCAGAAACCCACACCTCAAGAATCAACGGCGTCCGGCCGGCCGGCGCTCCCACCCGGAGCGTCGCGGCGCCCCGGCTCTTGCGAGGGGGCGGAGCCCAGGCTCCCCGCGCCGGCGCCGCCCGGCGGCTTCCCGTACGTGCTCGACGCCGACGGCACGATCTACTCCGGGAGCATCACCGGCGATGTGAAGATCGGACCGCTCTATCTCGTCGTCGACGCGCGCTACGCGTCGGAGATCTGGCGGTTCAACATGAAGATGCAGCCCGGGACGACACTCTCGCTCCAAGGGCTCATCGACGCGGTCTTCGAGACGTTCGCGCTCCCGAAGGACATCTTCGACACCAACATCGAGATCTCGGGCGTCGACCTCGGCGCCGTCGTCCCCAGCGACCCGAACGCGGCCTCCGAGTACACCGCCGCGGCCACGTTCCACTGGTACTTCAAGATCGGGGGCGTGCTCGAGGTGGACGCCCTCGCCAACCTCCAGCTTGCGTACAACTCGAAGCTGCCGCGGCCCTACTCGGGCAAGGTGTCCGCCACGACCGACGTCAAGCTGTTCGGGCCCGGGGCAACGTTCACGGTCGAGTACGAGATGGTGAACAACCCCGAGACGAATAAGCCCGAGGACATCGTTCGGCTGATGTGGGAAGGGCTCGTCTTCGAGTACCGGATGGCCGAAGAGCAGCGCGAGATCACCTTCAAGGCGGACGACACGTGGAACCTCGGTCGCCTGATCACGAGCCTTGTGCGGCTCGTCAGCCCGTCCTCAAGCCGCGAGCTGCCGCCGCCGTGGAATCTCCTAAACGACGTCTCGCTCGGCGGGATGGAGATCAAGTTCAACATTGACACGAAAGAAGTCACGGCCAAGTTCCCGCTCAACATCAACCTCTTCTTCGCCAACATCAAAAGCTTCAACATCTCGAAGAAGCCGAGCGAACAGGTCGAGGTCTCGATCAGCGGCGACTTCTTCTTCACCAACGACGAGGATCTCAGTTGGGACGCGGTGAACGAGGATCCGCCCGAAGTGCCGGGCGGCGGCGACTCCGCGTTCGACCTGCGGTTGCTCGCGCTCGGTCAGCGCGTGACGGTACCCGACCTGGCCAAGATCGACACGATCAACGACGCGGTGAACCAGCTCGCGGGTTTCGAGACACCGCCCCCGACCTCACGCAAGATCCCCATCTTCCCGGCCAAGGACCCAGGCACGGCCGTCCTCGTCCCTGGGGGAGACGAGCCGCTCGCGCCGAGGTTCTCGGCGGACAGCAACTGGCTCATCGGGACGCACTTCCTCGCCGTCTCGAACACGCTTGACCTCAAGCTGATCTTCAATGACCCGGTCTTGTACGGGCTCCGCATCGGCCTGGCGGGCGAGAAGGCGAAGATCTTCGCCGGGCTCGAGTTCGAGATCATGTACAAGAAGATCACGGACTCGGTCGGGATGTACCGCATCCAGCTCAAGCTCCCGGACGCCATCCGGCAGCTCCAGTTCGGCGCCGTGACGATTATTCTGCCGATCGTGATCATCGAGATCTACACGAACGGGAACTTCAAGATCGACTTTGGCTTCCCGCACAACATGGACTTCACGGTCTCGTTCACTCTCCAAGTGTTCCCGTTCACGGGATCGGGGGGGTTCTACTTCGGGATACTCGACGGCAACACTTCATCGCAGGTCCCGAAGGACACCACGTGCGGTCAGTTCAAGCCGGTCGTCGAGTTCGGGCTCGGTCTCCAGGTGGGGCTCGGGAAGTCGTTCAGCGCGGGGATCCTCAAGGCCGAGATCTCGGTCAATGTGTTCGGGATCATCGAGGGCGTCGTCGCTACGTGGCGTGCCTACGATGATGAGCGCGAGACGGCGGTTGCGCTCCGAGACCCGGAAGGCCGGCTGCGGCTGTACTCCCGGTCGGGCCATGAGCTGGCGGTGGCCGAAGGCAACCCCGACGTCGAGAAGCAGTACTACTACAAGATCACGGGCACGGTCGGGATCATCGGCAAGGTCGTGGGCTCGATCGACTTCGCGATCATCAAGGCCGAGGTGTTGCTGGTCGTTCACGCCTACGTGAAGGGGACGTTCGAGGCGTACCGCGAGACATTCCTCGAGATGGAGGCCGGCGTGAAGGTCTCCGTCAAGGTCACGATCAACCTCGGGATCTTCAAGATCTCGATATCGCTCTCGTTCTCGATACAGATCCGGCTCGAGTTCGTGTTGGGGTCCGACCGCCGTAGCGAGGCGCCCTGGGCCTGCAACGGCACCGCCAAGTATCGACTGTCCACGCCGGATACGCAGCGGCTTCGACCATCGCCGCTCGAGATCGCGGCGGCCTTCGCGGAGCCGAACTTCGCCCCGCTGGCCAGGCCGTCATATGGCCCGCTCCCGCTCGACGTCTTCTTCATGCCGCAGATCTCGATCGCGGAGGGAGGGACCGGGGCAAGGGACGAGCAGGTCGGCGTGTGTTCGTTGAACCTGTTCATTTCGCGCGACACCACGACGCACCAGGGCCAGACATACGAGTCGTTCAAGCGGCTCGCCCGCGACGTCTTCCTGTGGATCTCCGCCAGTTTCTCCGGGCGGGCGACCAGAGGCACGCCGGACGAGGAGTTGGGCCAGCCGACAACGTGGGCGGACATGAGGGCGGCGGAGCTCTTCTTCGGCGCGAATTCGGACGGGCGATCGCTCCGGTACAGCGAAGTCGAGAAGTTTTTCGAGGCGTTGTTCATGGTGGACCTCGAGCTTCCGCCGGCGCAGACGTCGATCGACGCGAGCGAGAACGTCCCGGACGCGACGGCGTTCCCGATGCCGCCCAAGCTCACGCTGTCGGTGACGTACAAGGGACAGTCGGTCGCAGACCGCGACTTCGATACCTGGGCAACCGCCGATCAGGACTACCTGGACGACCTGCAGGACAAGATCGCGGCCCTGTTGGCCGCCATGCTCGACGAGCTCGAAAAGAAACACGACGAAGGCGCGGCGGTGCGGGCGCTGCTCCGTCGGGATGCGGTCGCGAAGCAATCCTTGGCGCAGTTCATGTTCGTCGACTTCTTCGCGATGCTGGCGCAGTCGCTCGTGCGTGGCGCGCTCGACGCGTTCGACACCTACGCGTACACGCTTCAGGCGGGCGACAAGATCGAGTCCATCCGCGATGCCTTCAACTCAACCGGCAACGAGCTCACCGTCGCCCAGATCGCGTGGGCGAACCGGGAGCATGCACTGTCCGGCGGTCTCGCCCTCACGATCGACGACGTGCCCTACCCAATCCAGACCACCGATACGTGGGGTGGGATCGCTTCATCGCACGGGCTCGATCCTGCCGCGGTGGCAACCGAGAACAAGGACGTCCGCATGGTCCTCAAGCCCGGCGAGCCCATCACGATCGACCAGGTTCCGCACTCGGTCCCCAACTCCGGGTCGTTGGCGGACACCGCCGCGCTGTTTGATCTGGACGCGGGCCAGTTTGGCGCGGCCATCACGGAGATGCAGGGCATCCTGTCGCCGCTCACAGTGCTTACGCTCAACGGGCTCGCCTACACGACGGCCGATGGCGGCGCCGATTCGATCCGCTCGCTGGCCGAATCGTTTGGGGTCGAGGTGCCGACCCTGACGCCTTCGATCACCGGGGTGGCTGATCTGTTCGACGCCTCGGCGGATCCGACGTTGCTCCTGCCCGGGCTCACGGTGCTCCCGAACCGCGACGTGTGGGACGACATCGTCGGCGCCTCGGGTGTCGAGCACCTCGCGGGCATGGTCGCGCGTTACCTGTTGGGTGGGTTGCGGCTTCCTACGAAGGGCATCGACTTCTCTGCTGGAGCGAGCCCATGCGGAGCGACGCAGACGTGCGGGCTGCAGGATGTGACCGGTCAGCAGTTCCCGCTGCCATCGCTCACGGGCTACGACCCGGCCGACCCGCTGCGGATCACTCTCACCAACCCGGGCCTCTCGTGGCTCGGCTTCACCGATTTCGTCCACGACGTCGACGCCACGGGCGCCAACCAGATCAACGAACTGGTGACGTACGCGCGGACGACGGGGCTACAGCCTCCGATCGACTCCATCGGACCCGAGCCGCTCGCGAGCGCCTCGCCGCGCAGGTACACGTTCAAGAGCGACATCGTGCTCCAAGAGGCCCAACCGATCGTGCTGCCCGGCGGTGCGCTACCCGCGGGCACGACTCCGCGCCCGCGGCTGTGGCAGTTCTCTTCCGCGCTCGCGAGCCAGCTCGCGCGCAAGGTCGACCTCGCGCCGGCCTTCGACGTCGAGATCGGGTCGACCGATTCGAAGGGCGGTCGCATGAAACCATCGCCGGCGCAGGCCGCTGCGTTCGGCACACTCCTCAACGTCGCGATCAAGCGGCCGGACGCGGCAGTCGGGAGCGCGGAGACGACTTACGAGCTGGTCGGCGCCGATGAGCGGTCGATCAACTTGCTCGAGCGGCTGCTCGGCAAGGTCAAGCCAACGGATGCGTCGCCCATCGACGGCATCTACATCCTCTACGCGCCGAACGCCACGTCGGACCGGGCGGAGGGACTCCAGTACGACGGCGAGGCGAACTACGCTTCGTTCCTCGTCCGCGGAAACCTGTCCACTGAGACCAATCCGCCCGCTACGCCCGGCGCGAGGAATAGGATTGCGGACGCAGACGAGCCGCGCGGTCTCCTCAACACGCCGTACGAGTTCGTTTCACTGCTGTGGGAGGGCAGCATCGTCCGCTCGGGCGGCTACTACTTCTCGTACGTCCTGCCGGGCGGAGGCGGGCTCCCCGATGCCGTATTCTCTGAAGACGGATCGGCCGTCGTGTCCGTGCTCGTCGTGTACGGTCCGGGGCAGGCGCCCGGCGGCACGCCGCTCAAAGATTTCATGAACGTCGCGGTCGTCGATGACCCGATCGACGACGCGAACAACGTCGTCTTCGCCGTCTTCCAGCCTCGTCGCGCGTCCGTGGCGCTCACGGCGGAGACGCGGCTCTCCGACATCGCCGCCAACTACCACTCGGGCGTCGTCTACATCGCGGAGCAGAATGCAGCGCGCGCCTTGTCGACCGCGGTGACGATTCAGGTGACGGACGTCTTCCACGAGATGGCCCGCGGCGAGACGCTGGCCGAGGTCGCGGCCTTCTTCGGGACGACGGAGGACGCGATCAAGGAGCTCAATCCGGACGTGGACTTCGGCGAGCTCCACCCCGGCGTCGGGCTCCACATCCCGGACGTCACGACGCAACCGGCCGCCACGACACCGGGTCTGACGCTGCGAGATATCGCGACCATCTGCGACACGAACGTGGCCGCGCTGGCGTGGGCCAACCGCGACGTCGCCGGATTGTTCGATCCCAAGGACGGGCACCCGAGCGGACCTGACGTGCCGCTCGACTTCGAAGACCGGCTTCGCGACGTCGCCTCCGCGCTCCCGCCCGGCAATTTCGGGGTCGCCATCAAGAGGAAGAAGCCCGGCGAAGACACCGCGAAGCCGGCGGTCTATCTCGAGCAGCAGTACAACCTCATGGGCTACGACCTGGTCTCGAACACGGACTTCCAGACGATCTCGGACGGGCTTCCGCTCCCGTCTTCCCCGACTGAGGAGATGGATGAAGAGGAATTGACGCTGCCGAAGCGACTCGCGCCTGCCGAGCCCGACCCGGACGCCCGGTGGTGGAAGTACCACTTCATTGTGCCCGCGGCGCGCGCGGCGCGGAACAACTCGGTCCCGGATGGCGACGACCATCCGCCCAAGGCGATGAACCCGTACGCGGGCGTCGGCGGGGCAGTCCAACTCTCGCTCGGCTGGCGGGACATGATGGGGAACCGAGCCTGGTCGGTGTTCGACGAGCTAGCGCCGTGTACCGACTATCCGCTCGACCGCGCAGCCTCGCGCGTAGGGTTCGACGACGACGTGCTCGGCCTGGGCCAGTGGGCGTCGACGATCTCCGACCACTACTTCGCCGACGGCGGCTCCCTCGTGATCGAGGTGACGTTCGATTCGAGCCGATACGAGCGCCGTGAAGACAACGACTGGGAGACGAACGCCGACGCCGATCGTCAGGTGTTCGCCAATCTGTACTACCAGCTCGTCCAGACGAACCGAGCGGGCGAACTCGCGACCGAGATCGCCACGACGTGTTCGCTCGACGGTGGATTTGCGGTTGCGGTGACGGCCGACGAGCGCGCCGCGCTAACCGCCTACGTCCTGGCAGCCTGGCGTTACGTCAACACGCTGCTCACGGCCGGGGATCCGCTCCGCGCCGACCCGCCCGAGCCGAAGCCCGTCTCGGTGAAGCGCGCGATCGACGCGGCACGGGTGCCTCCCATCTGCGCGATCGAGGTCGCCCTGCGGCTCGAGCGCAGGATCGACACGGTGCTCCCTGAGTTCCGCGGGCAGCCGGCCTCGCGCTTCGCCGATACGAGCGTCGGGGCACGGATGACGAAGAGCACCGCGGAGAGCGGGTTCACGATCGACTGGTACACTGCCCAGTTTGCCCAGGCGTTCGACCGGCCGAGCTTCGCGCTGAAGTTGGCCTCCGGCACCCCGCGCAAGGATCTGGGCGCGTTCGCGGGCAGCGAGACGTTGTGGTCGTTCCGGGTCGGCAAGGAGTCGGGCGAGGCCTATCGGTTCGAGATCGATGGGCCGGCGGCGTTCTTCGCTCCGGCACCGCTGTCGACAACACTCCTCAGCCGCCAGAACGTGTCGCTCTACAGTTACGATCCCGACACCGGCCTCAGCCCGGAGCCCGACGTCGTGGACTCGATCTCCGGCGTGGACCTCGACTCTCTGGCCCGGAAGGCGCTGGCTGCGATCGATTCGCTGCTCGAGCCACGGATGGCGGTCCCCGCGTTCCTCGTCGACAAGCTCGCGGGCACGACGAGCCTGGAACACGTCCTGTACGCAAAGTACAAACTGGCGAGGGCGATCGCCGACGGCGTGACCAATGTGCTCGAGAGGCCGGCGCTCGATCCGGTCGCGAACAAGCCCAACTTCGACGCCGCGAGAGAGAAGCTACGGCAGCAGCTTCTGATTCGACTGTCGAACGCGTATGCGATCGACGCCGTCGTGCAACACCCGCTGTCCGGGGACTCCTCGGCCGGGGGAGAGTACCCGCCGCAGCTGTACGGCTCGCCCAAGGAGACAGGTGTCGACCAGGGCGCTGAGGCATCGGGCTACCGGACCAGCTCGTTCAAGATCCCGATGACGGACGAGACGCCGTTGCTCACCTACACGTTTGCGACGAAGGAGGCGCACCGACAGCGCAACGTCCCGATCGAGTTCGATTATCGACCCACAGAAGTCGAGCACCAGATCGGCAAGGTGCCGGGGATCGATGAGTACAAGGCATCGTCGTGGCTGCGCTTCCTCGACCGTGCCGAGCCGATCCGCGAATCCGGAGCGAGCGGCGAAGCCGGGGTTCACGTCAGGATCCCGATCCCGCTCCGAGCCTACCCGACGCCGCCATCAGTGGTGAACCAAGGGTTCTACGGGATGCTCGCCACGGAGGACCCGACGGCTACGCTCGAGGCGGCAAAGCAGTGGACGTTCTGCGTCGTCTACGCGCAGTCGCACGCGGCGCAGGACCGTATCGATGCGGTCGTCAGGTTCAACGTGCCCGATGCGACGGGCCGTCGGTTCGCCGAGGCGGACGAACCGGATCTGTTCGTGATGCTGGCGCGCATCAACCACGTGGTCGCCGCGATCCAGGCGACGCTCGAGCAGGACTTGATCGGCGTCAAGGTCGAATCGGACCCGGCGTCGGCCGACTTCCAGCGCGCACAGAAGGCGCTCGCCGCGGTGGCCACGCTGGTGAAGAACATCGGCGCGAAATGGAAGACGTGGGTGAAGCCAGAGAGCCAGCAGGCCAGAGCCTGCGACTTGCTCACCGGCGCGCTCGACGAGGCGCTCCCGTTCTCGGTTCGGGAGGACCTGGTCACCGTCGAGTACACCGAGGGCGGCGAGCGCAAGGAAGAGACCGCGCTCCGCGTGTCGGTGGCCTACCCCGCCGGTCTGATCGAAGGGATGACCGAGCCCCCCATGGTCGTCTTCCCGGGGTTCACGCCCGAGGAGGTGACGCCCGACGACGAGCGGATCGATCGCGAAGGGCGCGGCAACGCGGATGAGGACGTGACGACCACGCTACGCGCGATGTTTGCCCGGACGCAGCCCGAGATGGATCCGCACGAGCTCATCGAGACCAAGGCGTGGATCTACCGACGCGACGAGCCGGCCGGCGAGCCGCCGGCCAAGGAGGAGCTCCCGCCCTACCTGACGTGGGAAGCCGCGCTCAACATGCCCGACCGCGAGGCGGTCATCACCGACCTCGACGTGATCCAGTTCCAGAACGCGTGGGCTCAACTTCAGATCGTCCGCAACGCCGAGCTCGTCGGCCCGGGCAATCCGACCCGTCCCCCGTTCGTCTACACGACGCCCGAGGTCAAGTTCAAGAGCAAGCTCACGCCTCTGCTCGACACGGGCGTCGATATCGACATAGCGAAGATCCCGTCGGGTCAGCCGGAGAAACGGAAACTACAGGACCACGTGCAGAACCTGTTCCGGACGTTCTTCGCCGGGAGCCCGTTGAAAGAGCAGTTCGTGAAGCTCGAGATCTCGTACCGCTACTCGTTGTCGGAGGACGAAGAGGCCCTGTCGGTCGAGCTGCCCGTCCTGCTGTTTACGCCGCACGAGTTCGAGATACCGGACAGCTGGCAGGCCGTGGGCGACGACGGCGAACCGACCCCGGCCGCGACCTACATCAAGGCGGTGGCGGACGACGTCTCGACCTGGTGGGGGGTCAAGACGCCGTCGACAGCCAAGGGCCGGTTCCGGTTCGATCTGACGGCGTTCTCGTCGCTCGACACGAACACGCAGCCGCTCGTCCGGGTCCGGAACCTCGTGCTGGCGGTGGACGACGTAGTCAATCTCGCGGCGGTGTCGCTCGGCGCGACTTAGCGGGCGGGCGTATCAGTGAGCAACATGCTGGCGGCACTGATTGACGTGCTAACATGGCGTCAGTAGATTTATTGATATTATGTCAATATCCACGTCGAGATCGCGTACGGCTTCTCCAAAGGCACACAAACGCTCAACTCGTCATACACCGGAGGAGGCGCGCCGGGAGATTCTCGACAGTGCCACACGATTCCTTCGGAAAGATCACTTTCGCGATCTAACGGTCGGTGGGGTCATGGCGGGAGCGACGCTCAAGCCGCCCGGCGTTCTACCAGTATTTCACGGATTTCCACGATCTCATTGTCTCGTTGTTGCGTGATGTCGAGGCGGGTCATGCACCAAACTGCCAGCCGTTGGATTGACGGCGAGGGAGATCCCATCGCTGCGCTGCGGGAATATCCTGGAGACGATGCATCGCGTTTGGAGCAATACACTTTACGGCCGTCTTCCTCACGCATTGCTCCGTAAGAAAAAATAACGATCCTGAATTGAACCACAAACTCTATGGAGATCTGAGGTGTCGGACACAAAGCTAATGCGCCTACCACTGAGTATCGCCTTTCTCGTTATCTCTGTCGGAGTAGTTTCCGCACAAGACAAATTCGATCGCACTCATCTACCGATCCAAGAGCCCAAACGGGCCACATATAGCGAACTTGACGTTCGGAATGTCAAAGAGAAACCGCCGTTCTTCGAGGTGAAGGCGCCCGAGAATGCTCCCAATGTCGTGATCGTGTTGATCGACGACATTGGGTTCGGAGGCCCCAGCACCTTCGGCGGCCCAATCCACACGCCGACTTTTGATCGGCTTGCTCGGTCAGGTCTTCGCTTTAACAATTTTCATACCACGGCGCTCTGCTCACCGACCAGGATGGCGCTGAAATGCGGGCGGAATCACCATACAGCGAACACCGGCTCGATCATGGAGAGTTCGACGGGATTTCCTGGCAACACCGGGCAGGTGCCAAACAGTGTGGCGCCATTGGCCGAGATGCTCCGACTAAACGGATACAGCACGGGCGCGTTCGGAAAGTGGCACGAGACCGCCGCTTGGGAGACAAGCGTGTCGGGTCCCTTCGACAGGTGGCCGACACGTCAGGGATTTGACAAGTTCTACGGATTCATTGGGGGCGAGACAGATCAGTGGTTCCCCTTGATCTACGACGGCGTTACCAGGGTCACTCCACCCGAGGCGGAGGGCTACCACTTCACGGTGGATATGACGAATCAGGCGATTGGCTGGATGAAAGCTCAACAGTCAATGACGCCGGACAAGCCTTTCTTCATGTACTATGCGACTGGGGCCGTTCATGCGCCACACCACGTACCCAATAAGTGGGCGGACAAGTACAAAGGCAAGTTCGACGCAGGCTGGGACACAATCCGCGCCGAAACGGTTGCGCGGCAGAAAAAGATCGGCGTCATACCTGCCAACACCAAGTTGGCACCCAAACCCGAAGACATTAAGGATTGGGATGCCTTGTCTGATGACGAACGCCGCCTGTTCGCTCGTCAGGCCGAGGTGTTCGCCGGATTCCTTGAGCAGACGGACCACGAAGTCGGCCGTCTCACCGCTGCGATCGAAGAGATTGGCGAGATGGAGAATACACTGTTCATCTACATCGCTGGTGACAATGGCACCAGCGCCGAAGGTGGCTTCGTTGGCATGTACAACGAGATGACGTATTTCAACAACGTCACTGAAAAGGTCGAGGATCTGCTCCCTCTCATCGACAAGTGGGGTGGTCCGGAGACCTTCCCGCACATGGCAGCCGGCTGGGCCGTAGCGTTCGACTCGCCATTCTCATGGACGAAGCAAGTGGCATCGGACTTCGGCGGAACGCGCAACGGCATGATCATCCATTGGCCGAACGGCATCGAGGAGAAAGGCGGGTTGCGTAGCCAATTCGGGCACGTTATCGACATTGCGCCGACTATTCTCGAAGCAGTCGGGCTCCCCGAACCCAAAACCGTCAATGGAACGCCACAAACGCCGATCGAGGGAACCAGCCTGCTTTACACCTTCGACGATGCCAAAGCGAAGGAGCGGCACACCACCCAATACTTTGAGATGTTTGGCAACCGGGCGATCTATCACGAGGGGTGGCTCGCACGTACTCTCCACCGGGCACCCTGGCAGACTGTTGACATGCCTCCATTGGAGACCGATGTGTGGGAGCTGTACGACGTTGACAACGACTTCAGTCTGACAAACGATCTCGCCAAGCAGCATCCGGAAAGACTGGCCGAACTGAAGGACTTGTTCATGAGCGAGGCTGAAAAGTATCATGCGCTGCCGATTGACGACCGGGTTATTGCACGAATGAATCCAGCCTTGGCCGGTCGTCCAGATATCTTGGGCGACCGAACTTCGCTGACGCTCTATGACGGAATGGACGGCATGCTGGAGAACACGTTTATGAACGTGAAGAATCGCTCGAAGACGATTACAGCCGAGCTCGACATTCCGGACGGAGGAGCAAACGGTGTGATTCTCACTCAGGGTGGACGTTTCGGCGGCTGGTGTCTTTACATGAAAGACGGCAAACCGGTCTATACCTACAACTATCTCGGACTCGAGCGGTTCACTGTCGCATCGCCTAATGCCGTTCCCCAAGGGGCCGCAACCGTCGTGCTCGACTTCGCCTACGAGGGCAAAGCGAAGGAAGACATTGGTAAAGGCGGTAAGGTCACTATTTCCGTCAACGGAAAGACCGTCGCCGAAGGCCGAGTCGAGAAGACTCAGCCGCTAATCTTCTCTGCGGATGAGACGGCCGATGTTGGCCTCGATAACCAGACGCCCGTCGCCAATGACATCGGCGTCGGACGTGATGAGACACGCTTTACCGGTAGCATCACGAAGATCATCCTGAACGTGAAGGACGTGAACTAGCGGTCCGCTGCGAGAACAACACCAGCAACTCTTGCGCATAGGTTCGGGCACGTGCTCGCCGTTAAGAACGCGATCTGCTAACGGTGAATCCGCAACGCGATTACACTGCGACACTCCTAATCATCTCAAGTGTTTACCACCATTGTCAGGAGCGAGAAGTCCTGAGATTCGGGTAGCGTCTGACGAAACGCTCCAGGCGGTAGCGATACCACTCGTAGGTGTCAGGTTTTCGGTTTGTCTGACACCACTCAAGAAAGAGGTCGATGATGACGGCCAGAGAATCCGTGCGAACGATTCTCTGCTCGGGGGCGGTAGCCATCAGCTGATGAAAGCGAGTTTCTGCCGCCTGTTTTTCATCCGCCAGATAGTGGCGGGTGCCAATGGTGACAAACCAGGCTTGTCTGGCTTTCCAAAACCAGGGTTTCGGTGGGCGAGGCACGGTAGCAAACCTCCGGGCTTGAACTGAATAAAACCAGTCCAGCAAGCCGCTAGAGGTTTGCTGTTCGTGCCTCCGGGTGGCGGTGAGAGCTGCCCGGGGGCCATTTTGTTCTTCGCTCAGCTACCGATTTTACCAGAGTTCTGTATCATCGGCGGTCCGGCGTTGACGTAAGTCCAAGTATCCCCGAGAGGATTCGAACCTCTAACCTTCGGCTCCGGAGGCCTCTAGCTTGTCGCAACCGAGTTCTCGGACGTTCAACCGAAGGCATTAGCGCCAAACGCTTTGGAACAACGACAGCAACTCTCGCAGACTCGTTGAACGCTCGAATTTTACATAGTTCTGTATCATTTGCCAGGGATTCTGTATCACGTTCTGTATCACCAGTTGGTCGCTAGGCTTTGCTGGTCTGCCTTGTTGTTTAAGCCTCTCCGAGAGGCTAAACCAAAGGGATGCGATGCGGTCGATGTTAGTAACGCGAAACCGTGCAACGCTCCAACAAAGTGCCAAGGAGTTCATCATGTTGTCTGACCTCCAACGACACGAGCTCGACGACCAACACTGCCTCTACAGCGGCAGGCTGCCAGATGAGTTGTGCCTTTCCGATTCAGCGTTTTCAGAGCTCTGGCATGTTCATCCCGACGACTACCATGAAATCAAGATGCACGGGCGAGTCGTAAAGACACCTCGCTGGCAACAGGCATACGGAGCGGACTATCACTACACCGGACGGGTCAACAAGGCACAGCCCGTGCCTGAATTGCTTCGGCCGCTGCTCGGATGGAGTCGCGGCGTAATCACAGCGGAGCTGAATGGCATTCTCGTGAACTGGTATGACGGAAGGCTCGGCCACTATATCGGTAAGCACCGCGACAGCACAAAAAACATGGTTTCGGGAGCTCCCATCGTCACTATCTCCTACGGTGGTGAACGCACTTTCCGTCTCCGGCCTTGGAGACAATCCGGATACAGGGACTTTTCTGCACTGGACGGCCAAATCTTCGTGATGCCGTATGACACGAACCTGGCCTGGACACATGAGGTCCCACGGTCAGCAAAGCACCAGAATCGTCGCATATCGGTGACCATTCGAGCCTTCGAGTCTTGATGTGAATGTCCAATCGCTCAGTGAGATGCGGCGGCTTGAGCTGCTTGAACACCACGTGGATTCAGTCCTCTAGGCATTGGTGCTCCAGCTGAGCTGCAGTCCCCAACCAGATGCGGATTGTGACCAAGTGCACGAAGATGTGACTGGAACTTGGGTCGTCTCGAAAGTCCGACTCATTGTCATCCCATAAGTAATCGAGCACTGCCTCTAGAGCGGCCGTCAGATTTCGGTTGTCCTGTTTCATGGTTCTCCTGTTTTTGAATTGAGCCAACGGGCCGAAGCCCGCCGGCAATTGTTCCACGTTCTAATTGCTAAAAGACGCCGTCCAACTCATCGTCATACTTCGGCCGCACGCGTTCACTTCTTGCAGCACCATTGCTCGCCGCTGGCCTAACCCGGATGCCTCCGGTTACCTTGCCTCCAAAGGTCACGTTGGGGTCAACGTAGAGCATGATCGGTCCTCGCCAGGTGTTTGCATCGCGGTCGCGAAAGATTGCGGCAAGTTCACGAATGTTGGTGCTATTCAGGATGAGCGGCTTGGGGAACTCCGCAAACTTGATTACTAACTTCGCTTTGTCCTCACCTTCGAGCATCTCGCCATAGGCATCGACTATGGTCGCAACCGTATCTCCGTTGAGGTCTTCCTGCTTCAAGTAGCTCCCCAAGAATTGCCCAACGTCCAGCACTGCGTTTGCATTGTGGTTTTGCATCGTCTGTTTCCTCGTTTACGGCCCTTCGCATTCACCAAGGACCTGTGAATCACCACCAGCCCCGCATGTTTTTCCTTTTTGGGGCGGGCATTTGTGGCCTTGTGCCGCCCGCCCCAAAGGGGAAAAACAGAAAACGGAAAAGAGAGCCAGGCCAGCAGGCGGCGGGAGCAAAGCGTTAGCAAGGGCATGCCAGGTTCGCGTTAGCGGTTCTGGCATCGCCCTTGCCGCGTGCGACCAAAGCCCTGGCCGCAGCTCGATTCAGACGGTGGGAGCGAGGAAGCTTTTGCGACTGAGTGTTGGGGGGTGGGGTGGTAGCCCTCGGTATTGAGTTCAGCTCAGGCGTTTCTTTCTTACCGTGGAAGTCATGACGGGCGGGTGTTCTCGCACACTACAACAAGTGCATGCCCACAGTATTGAACAGGAGGAGACGGCGATGGTTGTTGCGGCGAGTTTGTTGGGGTAACTGGTCATCTGAGTCCACTCGTCGAGAGTCGACATCGCCCGCCGCTGCATCGGCGTTTCACGCCGACGCGTCGGAGCTACATGCCATTTCATCGGTCGGGCATGTGACCTGCTGCACCTAGTAGTGTGCTAGACGCCCAGATATACGTGGGCAAACAGAGCGATGTATTTAGGCGGACGACCCAGGTTGTCGCTTGTGCCCGCACTCAAGCTCGACACCTTTCTGGAAGACGGCGAAGTCCATGGTGTTCTCGCAATACACTTGTGATACACCATCCGATTCAACGAGGTTGAACGTCGGCACCGCTTCACTGCTATAAGCGATAATGACCAGTTCCTCGTCGGGAAAAAGCGTGTAGTCGTTGGCCCAAGGCTCTACATGGACCTCGTGCCACGTTGACCGCGAGTTGCGGACCCCCAACTCTGAAGAATAACGGTAGTTGCGTGTCACAGGCTTCCCAACATTCAGGCTAAGTTGTCCGCCGCCCGCTATGGCACTACCCACGAATTTAACATTCGGAGCCGCGGAACTCCATTCGCTAGAATGCTGGCGGTGTGACACACCGACCTGAGAAACGGAAGTTCCGAATCTGCGTCAGCTTCATCGGCCGACGCAGTTTCAGAGCTTCCGACTTCTACCCTTCTTCGGGAAAGTCATCCGTAATCCGACCGCAGAAAGCGGCTTGTGTCAGACTGATGCTGGCCTTTACTGCCTGCCACTGATAGTGCAAAGGCCCGCGGAAGCTCAAGGGAGCCTCGCATTCAACTCAGAAGGGACGTTTGCCTTTCCTTGCTCGCGGGGTCACCAAGCGAGAGAAATCACCGTGAGCGAATTTCCAGGAGCTGGTAATTGCCTTTTAGGTTAGGTGGCAACTCGTTGGTTGGCAGACAATTCCGCACAAGACTTCACGGGAATTGCTTGCTGCTTCCGCGTTGTACTCCCGCTGGCTGAATCGAGGTGGGCCATAAGAAGTGTCATTCCCCCGTCGGCTTCGTCGCGTCGAGATACAACCGTAGTTGTGCGAGGCCTAGCCGCAAGCACAAGTCGGCGGTGTCTTCTTTTTTGAAGGGCTCCCCGACTCTGGCTGCACCCAGTCTGTTGCGACGTTCAATCTCGGCAAAGGTCTCGTCAAACTGCTCAAGAGTCGAGGCCGCCATGCGAAGCGTCCGGGACGTAGAGCTGTGAAGGGGATAGGTCATGAAACTTCCCACTTCACTCGCTGCCGTGCGGCTGTCGTGCTCCGGAGCTCCGTTCCGCGTGGCGGGTTGACCATCGTGAAGATTCGGCACAGCCCCGCGAGCAGACTCACCAACAAGAGTAAGCGGTGTGGCTTCAGGTTCAACATGCTCGGGAACTGTGTTGCCGTGGAGATACGAATGCACCTTCTCTGGGTCGACATTCGGCTCCAGGTTTGTCAGGTCATATTCGTCGACCAGTTGTACCGGTTGATGTTTCTTTCTGCCCATTTGCCTTATTCATCCAATCTGTTCTAGCGGCGGTTTCGTTTCGGGAAACAGCTCGTAGCAAAGTTCGTCCATGTCGTTGGCGTGGTCCCTGGCCTGCGAGCCCATCTGCCAAATAAACTTGCAGTCGGTTGCTGCCTGCGGGTGTAGCTCGGAGAGCCACAGAGGAGTAGCAGCCAGAGGGATGTTGAGCTTCTTTGCTAACGCATACATTTGGCGAGTGAGTTTTCGATGCTCGCCTTTCCTGCCCTTTCCAATCTGGGAGAGGACGACATAGCCGGTTGGTTGTCCATGGCGAATGTCTTGGGCTTGGCGAAGCAGTCGCACGTTTTCAACCAGTGCGGGAGCCTCCAGCCTACCTGCTTTTGCCGGAATCACCGCGATGTCAGCTCGCAGTAGCAGTTGGCGGATGAGTTCGCTACTCCCCGGAGAGTCAACGACAACGTAATCAGCCTGCGTTCGACAATTCGGTAACTTGTCCCAGAGGTCACCTGGGTCTGGGATGTGTTGAATTGGGACTTGTGGAAGAGCTCTCGAAATCCATTCGGTCGCCCCGAGGTTAGCCTTTTCGTCGCTGTCGACCAGCATCACTGAGTAGCCAAACGCACTTAGCCAACCCACCACGTTGGCTGCCAGCGTTGTCTTCCCTACCCCACCCTTGATGCTGGCAACGGCGACAATCCTGCCAGAGCTCTGTCTAGTCGAATGAATGTTGATTACGTCACTCATGAAGAAACGCTAACCCGACACCACAAACCTTGACAATCTTCATCTAACTTGAAGTGGCGATTGACGACCTATCGCCCCATCACCGACCTACGGACGAGTGACCTGTCGATGCTGAACAGGTCATTAGGCGGTGACCAATCGACTGCCGATTTGTCGGTTGGCCACATGTTGATGGTCAATTGGTGACGAACGTGTTCACTACCGGTTTGTTGTCAGACGACAGTCGGCCGACCAACTGTTGACGAGCGACCGATTAGTGACTGGCACATCATCTTTCGACTATCGTTTGGGAGTGGACTGATGGTCGGTCGATGACACAAATACGACACAGTGGTCGATTGCATCTGCCGCAACCGGTTAAGCACTCGATTACTCTCTGGATTCCACCGCTCGGCACCTGTACCGAGAATGGAAGCAACTGCTTTGCCTTGCTGGGATTCGGAAAAATTGTTGCCAGAAAGCCGGCTGTACTGAGAGGGTGAAGGCAAGTTCAACCGGCTTAAAGCTCGGCTGAATTCGTCGAGTGTTTGAGAGGGGAGGCCAGATTGCGGACACAAAAAAACCGACTTGGCAGAGTCGGTTTTCATTGTCCTCTTGTCGGGCAAGGTGCGGAACGCGAAGTGAAACTGATGTCGCGATTCACTTTTACGTGGTCCCACGTACCCCGTCAACGAATTATTGTGCCTGCCCAGAGATAAACAGGTTGGGAGCAATTCCCGACCTTGGCAGCAGCAAATGGTGACAGAAGCGAGCAAAAGTAAGCTTCGCATTTGGAGGCGTGAGGGTGGGTGGTCAGCGATATCGCAGCTCGGCCTCGCCGAACACTCCCTTTGTCCGATGAACCCTCCGGCTGGACCTTTCACGCATAGAGTTGAGTTCTACTACAAGCCACGCGGCAAGCGTCGAAAGGTCGGCGTCGCGGAGGTGCATTGTCCGGGTGGCCTAAAACCACAGGACGAATTCTACCTCTGGGGTTTACTTGGGATTATCTTTGCCCAGCCGATGCCTGACATCACCATCTATGCCACACCCAGCTACATGAATCGTGAGCTTGGTCTGGAGCCGGGCGGGGAACAACAGCGATTGCTGCGAGAGGCTTTGGACCGCCTCGGCTTGGTTCGGTATGTCAGTGACGATTTTTATGACCCGGTAAGCAAAGAGCGCCGCCACGCGTTATTTGGTTTCTTGAGCCTCAGTATTCCGAAGGACGAGACCTCAGCACGCGGTTGGCGAATCAGTGTCGACCCGGAGTTCTTTCGGATGTGCGAGGTGGCAGGGGGGTACCTACAGTTTGACTTGCGATTCTTTCGAGAGCTGTCGAAAGCGGGCGGGCGGCTGTTTCTCTACCTTAAAAAGCAGTTCTACAACAGAAGCCGAGTCAGCGGACTAGACCCGAGCCATCTCGCAGTGCATGTGCTCGGCTATGCGTTGAATCCAAAAGACGGCACTAAAGTCCACAGAAAGAGATTGAAGCAAGCTGCTGAGGAGCTGCTGGCCTGCGGTGTTATCGAGAGCTACGAAATCAAGAGGGAGGGGAAGGGAAACTTCGCGGCAACATTTGTCCGGGGAGAGTATTTTTCACAGGAGCCATCCGGCAGACAGGCCCTGCCACCACAAAGGCATGCCCTCTACGAGCCGCTGCGAACCGTCGTCGGTTTGAGCGACGGTCACATTCACAAAGTAGTGGCGAAGTACAAGCTTGGACTCATTCAGGAATGGTGCGACATCACGATTGCCAAGCTCGAACGTTTCGGAAAGGAGGACTTTCACCGAAGCCCGGCTGCCTACTTCATGGACAGCGTTAAGAAAGCATCGACCGGTGAACGAACGCCACCTGATTGGTGGACCAGTATGCTCAAAGACGAGAGAACGAAGGCTGAGGTCGTGGCAATCAAGGAAGGTGGGCTGGTGCGTGAGCAGGAGGCGCGAATAGATGACGTCGAAGAGCGGTTTTCCGTTTGGCTCCAAACAGATGGCCGTACTGAATACGAGCGATTGACTGATAGCATGTTTGGCCTCTTTCGAGCAGCCGGACAGAGTGATGCAGAAGCGGCAAGAGAGGCTGCGAAACATGCCAGAAAGCAAATGCGGGGCCGATTCGGCACCGAAGATGACCGACGTTCCGCTCGGCTGGCTAAGGTTGGTTCGGTGGTGGACCTGGGTCGAATTCGCCAGCTAAATCGGACGTAGTTTGCGACACCTTTTTTGGACCGAACCACGTAGTCTGCGACACCTTTCCACGTAGTTTGCGACACCTTTTCACGTAGTCAGCGACGCCTTTTTGGAGGCCGGAACGGGCTTAAGTGTCGGACATTTCTCGATTTTTGCGGCCTGTCGCGCCGTACCCAAAGAAACAAAGAATCAAAGATTCTGTAAGCAAAGAGGCTTTGCTTGAAGATGTTCTATCAAGGGAACGGGGCATGGGACTGTGGAGTCGGGGGCGGCTGAGATTTCTTGACTGGCGTAAGGTTGATTCGTACTTGTTAGTAGGTAAGCGGTTTTTTCAAGACTCTGTAAGTCCGCTACAGGCCAACTCCTGGCAGCAATTGGTACCAGTGATTCCTGTCCGATAGACTACCGGCGGAGCTGTTTTCTCTCGGCAGGAGTCATTTCAGTGAACGATGAGTCATCAGGCACGCCTCACAGCCTGCTGGAGCAGAGTGTTGCCGGAAATGCGGAGTCCTGGACACGCCTTTGTCAACTCTACTTGCCCATGATTCACGGCTGGGTGGAAGAGCGGTGGCAATTTGAATCGAACGAGGCAGAGGACATTACCCAAGACGTGGCGATAAAGGTGTACCAAAAGCTACCGCAATACTCGCGGGAGAAGGGGAAGTTCCGAGGCTGGCTCTACAGCATCACGAAAAACCATGTAATTGATGTTTCGCGGCGTGACACACCGACCGTGATGAATCCGGCAGAACTCGACCTACTTTCGGCTCCTCCGTGGGATGCAGCGGAATCTGCGGTTCCGCCGCGTCCAATCGTTGAAAGAGCACTGACGATTTTGAGGGAGCACTTTGAGGAGAAGACATGGCGAGCTGCCTGGGAGGTAATTGCCGAAGGCCGTTCAGCAGAAGATGTGGCGGCTGAGCTTGGAATGTCGAGGGGCAGCGTTTACGTGGCAAAGTCACGCGTCCTAAAAAAGCTACGCACTCTTTTGGGCGGTCTGGAGTTTCCCGATTCGGAATCGGACAAGCAACAAGCCCCTGAGTCGCCAAGCGATGAATAGCCATTCGGACTGTCGGAGCCGAGCTGAGCTCGAGCTATTTGCATCGGGTCAGATTTCCGACGCTGAGCAGTTTGAACAGCTGTGTCAGCACCTAGAGTGTTGCCAGAACTGCGTTGAGCAGTTGGCACAGTTTGAAGCTGAACCAGTGTATTTCGTGCCGCACTCTGGCGAGGAGTTTCGTGCTGACTCCTCGGTTGGGTCTGGAGTTCGTCGAGCTCTGGCGTTTGCAGAAGGAATTCCCCGCCGGCTAGACGAGCCTATTCCGGAGTTTATCGGCAACTACCGCATCACCGACAGAATTGGCTCCGGTGGGATGGGCGTCGTGTACAAGGCTTGGCACGAACGTTTGGCACGAGCCGTAGTCGTCAAGGTCATCCGGACAGTCCATTCTAACGATGAGTCCGTGCTTGAACGGTTCGAGCAGGAGCTTCGAGCAATCGGAGGCCTTTCTCATCCATCAATCGTTCTTGCACATGATGCAGGAACACACGACGGACAACCGTTTCTTGTGATGGAGCTATTGGAGGGGACGACGCTGCGTCAGTTTGTGCGTGAAGGTGGGCCGCTAGGCCAACGAGAGGCCTGTCGAATCATCTCAGAGATTGCTGGTGGCGTGGATTACCTCCATCAAAAGGGGTTGGTGCATCGCGACATCAAGCCGAGTAACGTGATGGTGTGCGATGACGGACCGACGAAGTTGTTGGACCTCGGCTTGGCGTTACCAACTCCAATGCTAGAGGGTAATGAAGTGAGTTTTGCCAGCGACGAGATTCACGGAACCGTCGAGTACATGGCTCCTGAGCAAGCCGCTGGGAACACCGTTGATACGGGTGCAGACGTCTACTCGCTTGGTGCAACGCTGTTCTATCTGCTAAGCGGTGAGGGCCCCTTGGAGCTAGACGACGCGGCCACTTGGGTGGAGGCAACACGAGTTGCACGTGAGGGGTCGAGAAAGGAGCTCGCATCGCTTCTGCCGCGGGTGAATCGACAGCTGGCAGAACTCGTGGATAAGGCACTGAGTGCTGACAAGGAAAAACGTCCGACAATTGAACAGTTCCGAGAAACTGTGGCAAGCTACGCCCACCAAGGAAGCCCTCGCCGGGCTGCACTGTGGACCCTTTCTGCATTCGTTCTCTTAGCGGCAGCAACAATCTTTACCGTGCCGAGCATTCGCAACCTCGTCCTACCTCAACGCGACGAGAGCCCAACTGAAGTTGCACCTATCGAAGCGGTTCAATTGTGGAGCCCAGGACCCAGGCCCGAAGAACACAGTGGTTTGGCGATTTCACCGGCTGACTTGGGGTTTTCTTGGTTTGTGGAATCGAAGTATCCGCGGCCGTCCGCAAGTGCTGCTGTCTGGACGAGCGACACGTCACTTCTAGCCTGCATGGGAGAAGATGGAAGTGTTCGGATTTACAACCACAAGGACGGGCAGCTTTCATTTCGGCGAGTTCTACCGCATGGCGATACAAGCGACTCGAATTATCGGTCCCTTGACTGGAGCGATGATGGCCGACTGTTGGCGGTTGCCCATGGTCGGTTCGACTGAGGTAAGGGTCTGGGAGGTGGCCACGGGAAGACTTTTGCAAAGAGTGGTTTTGCGGGGGAGAAGGACGCAGTGTTGCTTGGTCTCCTGATGAGGAGTTGCTTGCTGTCGGTGATGAATCCGGGGACGTTACTATTTGGCAGACGGACGTTCAGCAAAGACGGGCCGTGCTCCCGCACTCATCGGGGGTCAAACATGGTGGTCTGGAGCCCAGACGGTAGAGCCGTTGCAACGGCAATTCAAGACAACAAGCTTCGCATTTGGCAGCTTGACAACCAACAGCTTGAAGGAACCCACCACCGTACTCGACGCCGAGGATGACTCCCCTGTCTACTCTTTGGCGTGGCACTCCCTGCTGGCAAGCTACTCGCAAGCAGGACGCGACGGGCAAATCGATTTTTGGTCTAGTCGAGGAAGCTACGCATCGCTCAAGGGAAACTCAAGGTGGACAGATACGAATGTTGCAGTGGGATTCCGGCAGGGACACGTTTAGCGTCGTCAGGGGCTGCGGTTGAAGTGTTCCCACTCGAAGAGACCGAAGAAAGCATCGTTGCAATTAACAGATTCGCCTTCACTATGCAGTGGGATAGTGCGGCAGACCAGCTCTTGATGGCCAACCAAGGGCTACGGACGTGGCGGAATGAGCACTCGAATGATTCACGAGGTGTTGCCTGGGCCGGACCTGGGTGTTGGTTCACTGGGTATTAGTCCGACTGGCGAGCACGTAGCGGTTACTTGTATTAACGGTTTCGCTCAAAATTCTGGATGCTGAAGGCCGGCTGCTTCACAACGGGGTATCCGACTAGACAGGGTGGCTGGGAAGTCGCTTGCAATGGTCGCCTAGCGGCAGCCTGGGTTGCTGCGAAGGCGACAACGGACCGAGATGTAGTTCAGTTGTGGAACGCCACGTCTGGTGCCGAGGCTGGCAGACGTGTTGCATCGGTTGAGGTGGCTAGTCTTGCGTTTAGTTCAGACGGAAATCTGCTGCTAACGGCTGGGTCGGGTGGCACCATTGATGTGTTTTCAGCGAAGAACGATATTCATTTTGACACGTTTCACGCCGGTGATTCTGCCTTAACCGATTTGTCGTTTTCTCTCGGACCGAACTCTTTGCTTGCTACCTGCGACGATGAGGGTTGGGTCCGTATCTGGGAGCAACGAGAGGAGCAGGAGTTTGAAGAACTTCACTCGTGGCAAATCTCTGAATCGCTTCACACGTGTTAGATGGGGGCCGGTGAGGTCAACGACTTGCACTCGGGAGTCGCTCCGGAAAGGTTTACATCGTTGATGCTAGAGAAGCGGCGAGTCTGAGCTGTCGAAACCCGTATGGTCCCCGACCAGATTCAATCTCTTGGAGTGTTGATGGTGCACGGATTGCGGTGGGCACGTTCGGGATAATCTCTGTTGGCACACAGGGAAATTGAACTCAGTTGAGCATTTCGCCCTGCAACCATGCATTTGACTGGTCGGACGATGCTACTCGGCTCGTGGGAGGTGCTTGGAACGGCGTGATAACTTCTTACGATGCTTCAACGCTTGAGCCAGTCTGGCGGACACTACTTGTGCCTGGAGGTCACGGAATTCAGTTCTCGCCGGCAGGCCAAGTGTTGTCAGATGCGAAGGTGGCCGACGAGCACCTCGCCTTCGTCTTTGTAGCAGGCGACGAGTACCAAACGCTGTCTCACGCCCAGTTTCTGGAGCGAGTCACCTGTGGGCGACAACTAGCCGACACCGCTAGTCCGAATCAGCCCATGTCTCCACCTCTCTCACGGAAAAATGGGAGCTCGGTGTAAGGTCCATTTCGTAATGCTCGATAGAGGAATCATTTTCTCTGTCATTTTACGGACTCAGGCTTAGGGCGGTGCCCAAGTCTCGACCAAGCATAACCCCTTTTGACGCAGGAGACTTGTGATGTTGCTTCGTTCATCCTCCTCGCCCGCTTTCGCCGGTCAGCTAGGCGTTTCGATACTCGAATCACCTGCGAAACTCTTGAATCCAGGGAGCTGCTTTCTGCAAGCCCGAATGGACGCTGAAGATGTCGTGCCGGCCGAAGGCATCTACTATGGCCGTACTAGAGGGGCGGTGGCTGGCACAACATGTCAGAAATCCAGTCGACGTCAACGGCCGACAACGTTGTCTCTTCAAGCGACGTGCTGGCGTTGTGTGAATCGGCTCAACATCATTGGTGCTGGTCCGTTGAGTGACGCGGACAACGGTGATTTCTCAGGGGTTTTTTGACGTTGACGGTGACAGCTGGATTACGGCAGGTTGAATGCAGCAATCACGATTGACGCGGTTAACTCCGTTGGTGCCACTGACTCCGTAGGCCAAAGCACTGATGTGCTGATGGTAGGCACGGAGCCAGGTGTCCCTGCGTTAGAAAGACTTGCCAAGCAAGAGTTTGTCTCGCACACGACTGCCACCACGCTACAGCTTGCAGCAGCCGCCCAGCTGGCCATGCTGGGTTATCGAGAGATGATTGTCTTTAGCGACAGTCAGGCTGATGTTGGAAACGTGAACATTGCCACAGGCGGTGCTGTCGCAGGCGAGCCATACGACGATGGCCGCTGGTCGAATGGGCCGCTGATTGTTTGAGCACGCAGCACGAAGGCTCGGCCTTTCAGCACCGACGGCGAGCCTAGCAGGTGGAACAAAACTACGCATTCTCCGGAGTCCCAGACAAAGGGCCCATCTATATCCGGTACGCCGAGCTTAACCGACCAGGTGTGGGGATGTTCTTTGCTGATGGACGGACGTTAGATGGTGACGAACTAATTGTGGTAGCCGGTGGGGCAAACGATGGCAACGGTGCAGTTCTGGCCCCGGGCTCACCGTTTGGAAATGACCCAGCAACGGCTGCGGCAAACATCGGCGACATCATTTCTACGCTCGCTGCTGCTGGTGGTGAGTACTTTGTCGTGCCAAACATTGGAAACCTCGGTGAAACGCCGTTCATGCAGAACACCTTTCCAGCACTCGCTCCGGCACTGAATGCTTGGATTGCTTCGTTCAACGCACTGGTCGAGGTTGAGCTAGATGGGCTTGAGTCTTCGCTCGGCGTGACAATCGTCTTTGCCGACCAGGCTTCGGTGTTTCATGACATTCTTGCAGAGCCTAGACGATTTGGATTTTCCAATGTGACTGACACTGCCTGTCCGGACTGCAACCTTGGGATGCCAGCTCCTGGCGCGGAAGATACGGTCGTCGCTCAGCCGCACAAGTACTTGTTCTGGGACGGAGGCCACCTGACCACTCGCGGCTACAAATTCTTGGGCAAGGCGATGGCTGCCGATGTCAAAAGTGAACTGAGCCCGAGCAACCGTTGATGGTTGCTCTCTGTTGCAAGTAGACATCAGGCAGCAATTCGAGGCGTGGAAACGCCGACGTGTTGGAGCATTGCCCGATACAAGCCAACTGTGGCTCGGACGTCGTTTAGCGCATCGTGGGCGTCTTCATCTCGAAGCGGCACGCCGAAGTATTGGCAGAGGGTGCCGAGCTTGCAGTTGTCGGGCGGGGTGAGGCTTTTGTTTTCTTGAAACAGCCACTGGGCCCGTTGCTTGGTGCAAAGGCAGGCATATCCTGCCGGCAAAAACTGCTCAAGCATTTTGAACCAGGCATGAATCAGAGGGCCATCAAAACGCTCTGCGTTGTGGGCAACTAGCTGAGCTACGTGATACGGCTTTCCGGTCTTGGACATGCGACATACGGTTGCATGCCGGCGGCAAAAGGCTGCGAAGTCTGGTGCGGCCTTTTCAGGCGGCACAGCGTCGCGTTGCCAGGTCTTTTTGTCGTAGTGATTTTTGTTCAGGGCTTCAATGTCAGCGTCTCGTTCATCGAAAGAGACTTTCACCTCGAAGGTTTCTAGCTCCCGGTAAGCAGCGTCTGTGGCAATTGCTGCAATTTGTGTGAGTGGCTTGGTGATTTTTACCGTGCCGGCCACCACATCAAAAAGGCCACCGGTTTCGAGGTCGAAAAATACCAAGCGTTCGTCGGGAAGCATGGGCGCCTACTGAGTTTCTGCTGGTGCATGCACTGCAAAGCGGGCCTGACCATCATCTGCTGGCTGTAGTGGGGCCATCTGCAGCCTGAGGGTTTTGCTCAATCCAAGCTTTGGCCAATAGGGCGACTTCCCCCTCTGCTTCGGCGTGTCGAGGATACATCTTCGTGGTGTAACGCCAGCTCTTGCCGCCGTTCATAGTGTAGGCACGTTCAACCTTGTAGTAGAGCTCTGCATGCCCATCGGAGCCGAGTCGGCAAAAGATATTGGCGTGGATTGCAGATACCACGTCGCTACGAAGCGTGATGACGTAGTTTGAATCCTTTTCATACTTATTCTGCTTGTTACCGCTTTTGCTCGGCATGATTCCTACCTCTTCTCATGCGTTAACAATGCCGAAGCAATTACCACGAGAAACAGTCAGGAGTCAAATGTACCTGTTGATTAAGGCCAGAACGTGGACATTACCGCCAACTCTGCTATGGTTCTCGCCAAAGGGCCCTAGGGCCCTGCATCATTGCCAGCAGTAAAACGCTGATGATGCTGTTGTTGGGTCAGAACTGGCGTGGGAAACCTGAGGCCTTATCACCCTCAGGCTAAACGTGTGCGGCCTAATCAACCGCTCTGGCAGCTGGCACCATTTGTAGCGGTGCCAATTGCCTGCAGTTCTCCGCGTAGAGGGACGTGCCGCGAGAGTGGCTTGCGTTTCTCGACGGGGGCTTGGTGGATTCAAGCTCGGTCAATGATGACAGAGTGAAATCCCATCTCTCGACCCGATTGCACTCTGGGTAGTTCTTTTTGAATAAGTGATATCGGGCGACCGTGGAAAACTTCGCTGTGTTTTATTGTTAGAAACGCAGAGGAGCAGTGACTAGCAAAGGCCAAGTCCGAAAAAAGACAAGGCGGGGTAGGGCCCCAGGCTCTACTCTCGGGTGTCGAGCCTCCTGCTCGAAAATCCCGCATGTGCGTTCGCGGTATGAAAACCGCTGCTGCACCGGTCATGCACCGCGTGTAGTAGGAGCCAGGCCGTGGGGGTCAAACCTCATCGCTGCTACTGATGAAGTAGGCTTCGTGCAGCACATCTGGACCGGGGACCAATCAACACCGCGAGGTGTGGTTCCGTTTGTCATCCGTGGCATGCGGGACGGGCGTTCCGTCGGGAATAGCTCAACCGGTAAAGCCCGCAAGGGCAATCCAGTCAGATGCGATGCCGCGTAAAGCGGCGGTGTGATGCCTCGGCCTTCTGGGACCGATGCTGCACGCCAGAGAGGGGAGGGGGAAGGCTACGGCCGACCTCCGATTAGCCAAACTGCTGTGATAGGTGGTGGGTGTTCAGTGCCACACTTTTGAGTGGGAGCACTAGGTAGCCGCGAGCTGCGGAGTTCGTAGCGGTGAACGGACCGGTGAGATTCCGGGAACAATACTTGGCGAGTCGAGAGGCTCAATGCCAGGTGCCCATTGGGTGGTGTAATGCCACTGCTAACACCTTAGCGACCTGACTATCGCATCGATGCTTGTTACGAATCGGGGAAGGTCTGAATGGTATTGCGGGAGTGATGCTCCAGCCTCACCACGTAGTGGAGAGACCAGCAGACTGGGAGTGGGGCCTGAGGGGTTGTGGTGACACAACCTATCGGTAGAAGCGGCCGAGAGGCCGGCGTGGTTTCGGGGGGAATTCTCCTCTGAACACGTAGCTGTCTCGATACCAACGAGGCAGCGGACGTGCACTGCGAGGTGAGAAACCTCAAGGCAGTGGTGACTACGTTTGCAAAACCCGGGGTGATAGCCGGGTGCAACGACGAAAGGGCCGACGCGGGTTATCTAAACCCAACAGCAGCATTTGTCGTGCCCTGCTAGAGGTAGGTGCTCTAGCAGGGCGGTAACCACGAAGGTGGCTTAGCGTGGCGGTATGCGAGAGTTCCGAGAGGAACTTTGGGGTATCGGCAACGCGATGATGGTGGACAAGCGACGTGCGTCTTGAATCCACCGAAAGGAGGTTTACTTGCGGATGTGTGCGGATGGGGTAGCACCACGTGCTACCTCGGACGGCTGATTTATCAGCCGTTCTAAAAAGTTAAGACGAGCCCGATTTATCGGGCGAGTTCAACTAAGAACTCCGCCGACGAAGGCGGCAGAAGCTCCGCAAGGAGGTTCAAGAGGAGGTAAAGGAGCGGGAGCGAATTCCGACCAACAAAGCCCGTTTGCACGAAGCAAACAGGGCGGGAATAACGTTTTCGCACTGAGGTGAAGGTGTCGCGTTTTGCAAAAAGGAACACTAACCGAAGGAGAAAACGGCTTTTTGGTGGGGTTTGGCCAACGACAAAACCCCACACTGTTTTTGCTAGGGAAAGAGATGCGAGGGAGTTACACCGTAGTAAGGAGCATCGACGGATATCTGTCGCAGGTCACTCGACTTGCCGGCCGAGGCTATTACTTCTACTTTGCTGGCTGCCTCAAAGACGGCAAAGAGCCCGAGCGGCTCGATGCAAAGCTGATTGCCAAGTGGAAGCTCGACCAACCGTATTGGAAACGAGAGAAGCGACGTCGCGGAGCTGCTCCGAGCATTTGGTATCTCAGATACGAGCAGCACTACCTCTTGCTTGCAACGCACGGGCGGCAAGACTCGGGCGAGCCGCACGAGTTCTTTAGCGAATACGAAAGCTGCCTCAGGGACATCCGCAGGTATGCTCTGTATACCTTCGGCTATTCGATTCGCTACCCTCGCTCGAAAGAAACCGGCACTCACCGGGCCTTTGTCAGGCTCGATAAGGCGACGTATTTGGACCTAAAAGAGCGGATGTGCGAGAAGGCAGTCCGCGAGCGGTACCGCGAGCGGGATGCCTTCGAGGAGTTGTTTCGTAGGCTGCCGTATCAGCCCTACCGGGAGGTAGGCAGGCAGCTGAGAACGATTGTCAAAGAAGCCAACAAGCGTCGCTCTCGTTACCGGGGATTTGAGCAGGCCAGGCTCAGCTGTGTCCGTCAACGCCTGCGGCCGGTGAAAATCTACGAGTACGCCGATGATGATTACCTGCTGAAATGAAGAGGCCGGTAGCGGGCCTCTAAGCCGCGTCCGCTGAGGCAGTCTGTCCTCCTTGCTGGAAAATCCAGTCGGTGGCGAGCTGCATTGCTCGGGCTGCCTGGTAGCCGAAGTCGCGGCCAATCGATTGTGTCTCCTTCCAGTCGTCGCCGTCCTTGTAGCCCAAATGAAGTGTCATGTTGTGGCGGTCACCGTTTGCCGTCTCGTTTCGCCAGATGTTGACCTTGACGCGACCGAGTTGCACGGTGTGGACCGGCGGGTTGGCTTTAGCCATGAGTTCTACCCTCATTACGATGTCTGAAGTGTGGGTTACCAGTGGCCGACGTTGGCCTGAGCTGGCGTCAGTCAAACGCTCGTGTGCTTGTCGGGCAGTCTCCTTTCTGTGAAGGGTCTGGAACCTCAGTAAGTGAAAACGCTTTCGTGGTCGTGCTACCGGCCTAGGGCAGCAGGGTGTTGCGACTGCGGACCTTCCGTCCCTTTTATCGTCGTAACTGTGGACCGCTGCACAAAGCCGGAGTGTGTGCTCTCTACTCTTGGCAAGGCTTGCTAAAGAACCGCTTAACCACGGGCTATTAGCACATTCCCGAGTAAAAGACAAAAGAATGGCGGCTCGGGTCGCGAGGGCTAGTCATTGGCCTGCAGAATCAACTCAAGGTCGTCACCAGATAGGGAGCATTTAGCTTTGAGAGAGTTCGCCACCGCTTCGATTGCACTCTTCTCAACCCTCGATTTTGCTAACAACATGTAGTCATCAAACGTGATTAGTTGCTCACCCACTTCTTGGCAACGCCACTTCTCACGTAGCTTGACAGAACTGAGGTCCTTCTCCACCCCCCAGGAAGCGTATGTGCCGTAGAAGATGCTCTCTGCCGCTGCTCCAGCGGCGAGGTAGAGCTGCCATTTCTCATCGGTGTCATCGTGCGGCTTCAATTCCACATTCCCGCTGTCAGAGTCAGCCGGTAGGCTCACCGTAGCGACTTTCCACCCGAGTCTATGAGCCGCGACTACATGCCCTGCCTCATGCACGGCAGCTCTCGGCCGGTCTAGTTCCACAAACTCCTGATGTTGTTTAGCCGACATTGGCGGGATGCCTTCGGCCTCCAGCCGAGCTATGCCGTTCTCATCGCGACAGAATTGGTGGCCATCTATGCGACCGACTGTAATGCCATTAAACGAGACAGTTCCTTCCAAGTCGACCGCAAATCCAATCACTTCGAGAAGCTGGTTCAGATACGGCGGACCTTGACTGACTCGTTTCAGGAAGCTGATTGGGGAAGGAAGCTCGTGGGACATTTGCTACTCGAACCGGTCGAAATGCGCCTACGGTAGCTCGATATCGTCTAGGTCCAAGTCATCGACAATATCTTGTCCGTAGCCTCGAATGTGGCGAATGAACACCCGCTCATCCTGAATCGTGAACAGAGCCCGATAAGGGTTACCTTTTCGGGTTCGGAAGATGAGTTGGTAAACGTCGCGGCCAGAGGTCGCTGACTCGGGGGCAAGGCCGCAGGTGAGCGGACTCTGTTCCAGCCGCTTCAGAGCCTTGTAGAAAGCGTTTGCCCAGCTGGCAGCACCTTGTGGGGAGCGTTCTTTGATGTAGTCGTGGAGGGTCTGAAAGTCGTGCTCGGCACGCGGAAGAATAACGACAGTGTAGGTCATGCATCCTGCGGGATGTCGTTCTTGGCTCGAAACTCGTCCATGAACTCATCCAGAGTTCGATAGTTGCCAGCTTCGATATCCGCATCACCCTGGCGAATGATTTCCGCAACTTCAGCCCGTTCGCGGTTGGATGGGTTTTCTAGTGCCCAAAGCTTCAACAGCTCCGGCATTGTCAGTTCGGAATCGCCATTGTCGAGCCTATCGGAGGCGAAGCGATGGAAACTATCTAGGTGTTCCTGAGTCATTGGCATAACTCTATTCTCCGTGAATGTTTACTCAGTACAAGCCTATCACGCGGCCAGAATGCTGGTCAAAACCCAGCGGAGAGCGAGCAGTCAGGGTGCGACCAGAGGTGGAGAGGATTTGCGAGGCGGCATCGGCACGGGTCGCAACGCGACACCCTGGCGGTCTTTTCGGCCGCTTCGCATCCGAGGGGGAGGGCAGCACCGCCGGGAGCTCGGGCCCCTGACTGATTGCTCGGAGCAGAGTCTACCTGCTAAGTGGCAAAAATTACCAATTCAGGGTGCAATGGAAGAGCACCTGAACTTGCCTCGGCGTTTCACTCCGACGCGTGTAGAACCAGTCCGAATGACCGATGTGTGGTGCACCAACACAATGTGGGCAACAGGTCTGATGGTGTTTGGTACCTGGACAGTCGTTACCATATATGTAAGGGCGGACTGTGATGAAAACCGTGCCAAGCCTGGGGAGTTGAGAGAATGGGTGATTACTGGTGGGTCTTATTAATGCTACTTGCTGCAGGAGCAGCCGGCGGCGGTGTGCAACAAAGGTCAAAACGGAAGCAGCTTGCCGGAGCTCTCCTCGCCCTGGCTTTGGCTTTCGCTGCTGTCGCTGTGTATTTATTGATGGCCAACAGGTGAAGAGTTGGCACGGCCTCACGAAACGAGGCCGGAGAACGTTGGCAATCTGCTAAGATAAGGCCCAAAGTCTACTTCCGCACAATCTATCGGCATCGAGCGATATGCAGGAGTTCTTGGTCAAACCGCATGAGGGCATCGGGCCAGCTCGTTTGGGGATGACGCGAGAAGAGATTCGTCGTGCCCTTGGTCAACCATCCCACGTCCAAGAAGCTCACGAGAAATGGGGAATCAAGTTTCCTAACAAGGATTTCTTTTGCAAGAACGCGTTTCAAGTCAGCTACGACGATGACATGCAGGCTGAGTTCATTGAAGTGGCATCCGAGTCAGAGTACGAAGTGACCTTCGAGGGAGTCGATGTCCATAGGTCGGCACCTCAAGACGTCATCGCTGCGATTGAATGCTTTGGTGAAGTAGACAGAGAACAACGCGAGTACCCTGTCAATCTGTGGTTTCCCAGCTTGCATCTGAGTTTGTATAGAGAACACAGCGATGAAGACAGGTTCGATGCTGTCGGAGTCAGCACTTCCACCTATCGGTAGGCCGCCGACTTCCCGCGCGTGCTATCTTCTTGACCACCGGCTGAGTGACACACCCCGGAGGTACCGATTCCCGAAACTGCGTCGGATTCATCGTCCGACGCAGTTTCATCAGAGTCCCCATCGCCCGCCGGAGAAAGTAGAGTTGGCTCGCCGCCGACCGGCGGCAAGTGTTACTCACCTCAAGCACGGGGGTGCTAGTGCATCTTGCTGAGTGGCCAAAGCTGCAGTTTTGTTAAGCGGAGCAGCTACAGCGGCGGGTCATCGGCAAGCATCTGGCGGCGGACAAAGGCGATTGCCTGCTCAAGTGCATCGAGGTCATCAAGGGAGTAGCCACCATCTGGCCAACTGAAAGTTACTCGAAGTCCCTCGGCGTGTCTGGAAACGCTACTTTCGATGGTGTCGGTTGTTGCCATGGTTGTGGTCTCCGGGAGGATTTCGTTGTCCGCTCACCCAGAGCTGGCGGACAACAAATTCGGGACGAGACGCTAGGCAATGTAATTGTGGCGGGACATACGAGCTGTATGGATAGTGTCGCCCTGCGAGGACGAGTTGTTATGATGGGGCTCAGCTACTCAACGCCCTAGGCGTTAAGCGGTAAGAGCCGCCGGGAACCTGCCCCTTCCGGCGGCTCGTCCTTTTCAGTAGCCCGGCACTGCCGCAGAAACAGGTAGCGAAAAACCTGCTACATGTAGAAGCTGTCGTGTGGCGGAATTGGTCTGTCACCGCGGCATATTTGATGATGCTGCCTACCTCACGTGTGCTGCGCAGATTCAGAACCAAACGATAGTTGAGTTGGACGGCGAGAGACGCCCCTGATAAGCTATGGTTACGACTCCCCGGCGACTAGCCGGTTGGGCACTCTAAATGGGTGCCTTTTTTTGTGGACGACCAGAGGGTGGATGTTGTGGACGAGCGTTCAATCGTCATCTTGGTTGCGGCAGTCCTCGGTGCGGTTCTAAAGTCTGTTCTCGATTGGGCGTGGTGGTGGGTTTCGCGGCCGGTGCTCAAGATGAACTTCAATGAAAACGAAGCCGGCTTCAAGGTCTCAACTTTGGAATCGCGTGTGAACCCAAGTGACGCTAGCAAACCACTTCTTAACAACGCCTTCTACTACAACGTGGGAGTGAGGAACAAACGAACTCGAACGGCGACGAACGTTCGGGGTTTCCTGGTGAGCATCGAAGAGTTGGAGGCTAACGGTACCTGGCGGATGACGGATTACTGTGACAACATACCGCTTGCCTGGTCCTACCGAGAGGACGACGACGCAAGAAAGGGAATAGACATTCCGAGAGACGTGCCTCAGTTTCTCAATGTCTTGTCAGTTCGCCATCCCTCCGTGGCTAAAGGGTTCATACCGGCAACAGTGCCGCAGACACTCAAGCGAGCGTCGTTGATGAGATTCGAGGAGCCCGGGACTTTTCGTTTCACTATCATGGTGGCCGCAGACGATTCGGCAATCGATTGGATGGGCTTGCGTGTGGAGTGGGATGGAGACTGGGCTGAGGTTTGGAAGAACGACTGTGCTGGCCTGCGGGTGCGAGAGGACACAACAATCCGGTTTGGCACGGGGATGGGTCTACTTAGATGAAGGTCATCAAGACATACGAAGACGCAGTCAGGGAATGCCTTGAGGAAAACGGCCCGATGACGGAGGAGGCGCTTCGCGAGTGTGTTAGACGAAAGCTGAGGCTAAGACGAAAAGAGGTTCCGATTTCAAAGCGTTATCTTCCCGGGACATTCACACGAACGAAAAACGGGATGATTGAAGTGCGGGCTTTGGTGTTATCCAAAGACGGTGAAAAATTGGAGTTGCGGGCCGTGAGAAGTGGGGGCGGCGGGGGTAGTCGACGGCGGAAGATGAAAGTAGCAGCACCAAAGCGTGGTTAGAGCTAGAACTGCGTAAGATAGTCGCGGGCAAGAATCGATGTCGGCACGATACGCTTCGGGGAGCAAAAGAACGTCCGAGCCCGCATCGACCGAATGACCGACGCAGATTCAGCAAACTCCAAACTTCGCATCATTGTCCGACGCAGGAAACGGAACCGACCGCTCTCGGCCCGCGGGGGTTTCGACCATGCCGCGAAATGCATCTCGGTTCTTCCGGGGTTAGACGCGACCGACAAGATGCTTCCCTCCGTTCTGGCAAGCCGGCAATAGTCATTGCACACCGGACGAGCGCCTACACTTGCCACGCAGATTTGGTTGTAGCAAGCCGCACTCGATTTGTTAAGATGGAAGCTTTGAGAAGTCTAGGGGTCTTGCGCAAGACAAGTCGCGTGTTCCAAAGGTTTGATTAAAAGATGTCGCTAGTTCTCGACACCGTGTTTCTTCGTTGGTATCGGTCGTTCAACACAGCCTCGTCGGAGCGAGATAGAGTCAAACCATGGGAAAGGGTTGGAAACGAAGAATTCCAGTTTGTCGAAGTTGCAATTGACCCTCGGATAACAACCGTTGTTGGTGCGAACGAGAGTGGCAAGTCGCACCTTTTGTCGGCGATTCTCAAGGCGTTTAGCCAGCAAGAACCCTTCACTCCGGCCGATATCTGCCGCCATTGTGCCTACGATGCACTTGAGCAAAAGGCTGTACCACAGATTGGTATTCGTCTGTTGTCCGGAACCGCTGATAACGCACCGGTCAACAATATCGTCCAGCTGCTCGGCGGAAGTGTACGTGACAGCCGTGGTGTAACCGTCGTCCTCCAGCCGGAGAACGAGCCATACGCAACTCTGTATGACGATAAGATGGCGGAGATTTGCACCGCCCAACAAACTGAGTGGTATGAAGCATCGTCCTCGATTCCATCAATAGAGTTAATCGAACCTGAACTGAAATTCACAAACCGCATTCATATCTCGCAGTTGATTGCCGCTTACGATGAGCCGCCCAAAGGAGAACACCAGACTTTCTTTGAGACCATGCCACTCAATAGTGTTGGGCGTCAGTTGCATCAAGCGTCGGTGCCGGCGACGCCGCCTGACCTAAACCAACCGAACCTGTTTCCGGGGGACTTTGTCGAGACCGTTTCGAGACTGCAGCAGAAGCTCTCGAAACATGTCATCCAGGTGAAGGGCGACCCGCGACTCGAGAGGGACTTGTTTGAATACATCTTGGGTGTGCCCAAATCAAAGCTCGAGTACATCCAGAAGTTGGGTGAACGCGACCGAGGCTACATAGAGCTACTCGTGTCCAATATTAACGAACGCATTCGTCAGCGTTTGGACTTACATAGCTATTGGTCGCAAGACCAAGACATATCACTGGGCGTCAACTACAAGGATGGGTTCTTCTACTTCGAGATTCACGACAAGACCGGCAAGGCTTTCACATTTCAAGAGCGTAGCTCGGGACTGCAGTACTTCCTTAGCTACTACGTGCAGAGTTTGGCAATCAAGAGACGTGCTGGCGACCGCGGATGTGTTGTGCTCATGGATGAACCTGACCGCTTTTTGTCGGCAATTGCTCAACGCAATCTCCTTCATGTATTCGAGATGTTGTCAGGACCAGATGACGCGAACCGGTTGCAGTTGGTCTACACAACACATTCACCTTTCTCAATTAATCGGAATTACCCGGAACGCTTAAGACTTGTTCGCAAGGGCGACGGCAGTGAGGGAACACAGGTAGTCGAAAAGACTGCATCCCGTAGTTACGAGCCCGTCCGTACAGCACTCGGTATCGAAGGTGGAGACACTCTATTCTTTGGTGGTGTAACATTCTTTCTGTAAAAGCGCAGTGGCGCGCCGAACTTAATTGATTCGGAGCGTCGCTGATAGGCGGCTTGAAAAAGCGTGGGCCGCTGTCGATCTTTCTTTTCGCAGGACACTACTCTAGCGAAAGGAGACCCACATGGCCCACGACGATCAATCTACTCGTTTCGAAGAGCTGCTCCAACTACTCGGCGAACATGGCTTTGAGGGAATGGGGCACGCGATTGAGATTCTCATGAATGAGGCGATGAAACTCGAGCGCGCGGAAGCCCTGGGCGCGATGCCGTATCAGCGGACCGAAGCGCGACGTGGATATGCCAATGGATACAAGTCCAAGACGGTCAACAGCCGACTCGGCCAACTGCGCGTTAACGTTCCTCAGACCCGAGATGTGGAGTTCTATCCGTCGACATTGGAACGGGGCGAACGCAGTGAGCGGGCGCTCAAATTAGCGGTGGCGGAGATGTACGTGCAGGGAGTATCGACCAGGAAAGTGGCGGAGATCACTCAGGAGCTGTGTGGATTGGAGGTCAGTAGTACTCAGGTCAGTCGGGCCGCCGAGCTGCTGGACGAAGAACTGCAAGCCTGGCGGGAGCGTCCACTGGAAACGGTGCCGTATGTGATTCTCGATGCTCGCTACGAGAAGGTTCGCCACGGAGGCAGCGTACGTGACTGCGCGGTACTGATCGCCACCGGCATTTTGGAGAACGGTCAACGCAGCATCCTGGGCGTCAGCGTCTCACTTTCCGAAGCAGAGGTTCACTGGAGAAGCTTCTTGAAGAGTCTGATCGACCGTGGCTTGCACGGTGTTCAGTTGATCGTTTCCGACGATCACGCGGGGCTGAAGCAGGCTCGCAAGGCATGCTTCGCAGGCGTGGCCTGGCAGCGCTGCCAGTTTCACCTCCTCCAGAACGCTCTGAACTACGTACCCAAGATAACCATGCGTCCGGAAGTCATCCAGGACTTGCGTAACGTGCTCAACGCAGCGGATCGTCACGAAGCAGATCGTCTCCTCAAGTTGATGGTCGAGAAGTACGCCGAGACGGCGCCGGATCTATCCCGTTGGCTCGAGACCAACGTTGCGGAAAGTCTGACGGTGTTCGAATTGGAACCTTCTCACCGCCGCCGTCTTCGCACGACGAACATGCTTGAGCGGCTAAACCAGGAGATCAAACGTCGCACCAGAGTGGCAACGCTGTTTCCCAACGAAGCGTCGCTCCTGCGGTTAGTCAGCGCGATCCTCAGCGAGACCAGCGACGATTGGGAAACTGGCAAAGTCTATTTGACAATGCAAACAACGCCTCCCAAAAACGGAACACAGAGAAAGGCTAGCGGGGGTCCAGGGGGGCGGCAATGAGCCCCCCGGTCTGCGTGAACGCAAAAGAAAACGGCGGCGAAGCCGCTCCATACTATTTACAAAACGCGAAAATGAGATCGACAGAATTTACAGAAGGAAGGTTGCTCGACCTATTCTTTGGGATGCAAAACGTAATTGTTGAGGGCTTTAGCGACCAGAAATGCCTGATAGCTGCAGCACAATTGTGTGCCGCCGAACCGCAACGTGTTTTCTTGGACCTCAACGCTATCACGTTTCTCACCGCATCCGGTGTTGGCAAAATCCGACAACTTGTTGAACGCGTAAAGTCGTACGATTGAGCGTGGGCGCGCTAATCGCGGCGAAATCCGGGATTTCTGAGCAACATCTTTGATGTTTTCAAAAAAATTCCCCTCAAAGAGCCTGATCACTGGACCTCGGTCTTTGAGGGGTGTACTCCGATGGTTTTTGCACAACCTGTTGGAGTACCTCCGATGTACCATGATCTGCTCCGTGATGCTAGGTTCTGGTCATTTCTTGTCGATGTAGATCGCGATCTTGCGGAAGCGGCGCGGCAGGAGGCCTGCCCCTGTGGCGGGCGGCTGCACCGAGCCAATTACCCTCGCAAGCCAAGAGGCGGACCGCCTGATTTGCCTGCCGCATACTCCTCTCGGATCAGCTTCTGCTGTTCGCGTGACGGTTGCCGCAAGCGGTTAACGCCACCCTCGGTCCGCTTTCTTGGTCGGAGGGTTTATCTCGGCGCCGTCGTCATTCTGGTGGCAGCGATGAGGCAAGGTCCGACGCCGCGACGCACTCGAGAACTGTCCAACCTCTTCGATGTCAACCGTCGCACGATCAACCGCTGGCGTGCCTTCTGGCGAGAGTACTTTCCGTTGACAACGTTTTGGAAGGTGGCACGCGGACGTTTAGTGCCAACCGTCGAGGTCGACGTTCTTCCACTGGCACTTCTCGAGGCCTTTGTTCACAGCGGACAAGACGACCGGGGATGGAAGCAACTGTTGTTGTTTCTGTCACCGATCACGATCCCTGGAGGCCTTGTGATCGCGGGTTCGATTTGAACCACCGAACACCCGCAGAAGATGCAGAATCGACCATCCTGAGCACGGGGTCTATGGTTCTCGCAGTCCTTTCACCACCTTTGTGAGGAGCTGTGATGAACCACACACCCAACCGATCGACTTCTGACTTGTGGGCTCGCTTCCGATTCTCTGTCGTGGGCTCACTCTTGAGTTCTCCCCCTGCGCGCGGAGAGCTTAAAGCGGCCCTTGAAGCTCTGGCCGAGAAGACTTGGACCCATCCGATCGATGGCCGCGAGATCCGTTTCGCTGCAGCTACCATCGAACGCTGGTTCCACCAAGCACGACGAGAGAAGCAGGATCCACTCGGCGTGCTGCGCCGCGCGGTCCGTAAGGACCGTGGCCAAGCGTCGTTCGCTCCGGAACTAGTCGAGCATCTACTGCGGCAGTACCGCGAGCACCCCCATTGGAGCTACCAGCTGCACTACGACAATCTCGCGGCCTTGGTGAAGACCGATGATTCGCTCGGCCCCTTGCGATCGTATTCCACCGTCAGGCGGTACATGCAGGCACACGGCTTCGTTCGCAAACGCCGCGCGAAGCCCAAGGGTCGGCCCACACGTCAACGCCACCAACGGCGAGAAGTACGCAGTTACGAGGCCGAATACGTCGGCTCTTTGTGGCACCTCGACTTCCATCATGCATCGCTCAAAGTGCTTGCCGACAACGGTCAGTGGCAACGCCCCATCGCGTTAGGCATTTTGGATGATCACTCGCGACTCTGCTGCCACTTGCAGTGGTACCTTTCCGAGACCACCGAAGACTTGGTGCACGGCCTCGCGCAAGCCATTCAGAAGCGTGGCCTGCCGCGTGCCCTGATGACCGATAACGGCCCGGCAATGGTTGCCGAAGAATTCGTCGAAGGACTGTGGCGGCTGAGTGTGGTCCACGAGAAGACGCTTCCCTACAGCCCCTACCAGAACGGTAAGCAAGAAGCCTTCTGGGCGACACTCGAGGGACGCTTGATGGAGATGCTCGAGGGCGTCCCCGAATTGAAGCTGGCGTTTCTCAATGAAGCGACGCAGGCGTGGGCCGAGATGGAGTACAACCGCGCCGAGCATCGTGAGATCAAGAGTTCGCCGGTAAGACGATTCGCCGAAGCGCCCGACGTGCTTCGCGTGAGCCCTACTTCGGACGACCTGCGTGATGCGTTTCGCCTGCAGACGACACGGCGCCAGCGGAGAAGTGACGGAACGATCTCCCTGGAAGGCGTGCGTTTGGAGATCCCTCCCCGCTATCGTCACTTCCGGGATGTGGTGGTGCGGTACGCCCGCTGGGACTTGCGGCGAGTCGATCTGGTCGACCCACAGAGCGGCGTGATTCTCTCTCCCATCTACCCACTCGATCGCAAGTCGAACGCCGATGGCCACCGCGGGACTCTCGATCCCGATGGGGACGACACCCCAGACGAGAACGATCCGAGTGGTGCCCGGCCAGTTGGCTCTGATGTACCACCGTTGCTGAAGCAGATTCTCAAAGATTATTCCGCGACCGGAATGCCACCCGCGTACCTTCCTCAAAAACCAGCTTCCCAGAATGAAGGAGAAGAATCATGAATGCCAAGAAACTGTTATCCCTGTGGGGACTGAAGTGGAATCCGTTTTCGCCCGAACTTCCACCGGACGCGTTGTTCTCGACCGCCAAGGTTGATCATTTCGCCTGGCGTGTCGAACAACTTGTCCAGGAAGGCGGCTTTGCACTGATCTCGGGTGAATCGGGCACCGGCAAGTCGGTGGCCTTGCGAATTCTGGCGCTGCGTCTCGCGACGCTCCGTGACGTTGTCGTCGGTGTGCTGGAAAGACCGCAGTCGAGAAACGCCGATTTCTATCGCGAACTGGGTGACATCTTCTCCGTTAAACTCAGCCCTTCAAATCGTTGGGGCGGGTTCCGCGCGTTGCGGGAACGCTGGAGGTCCCATGTGGCCACTTCCCGCATTAAGCCAGTGCTTCTGGTCGACGAAGCCCAGGAGATGGATCCGGAAGTGCTGAGCGAGCTACGCATCCTTTCCAGCGCCGAATTCGACGCCACATCGCTGTTGACGGTGGTCCTCTCGGGAGATGGGCGGCTGCTCGAGCTGTTGCGGCATGAGGACCTCGTACCGCTGGGTACCCGGATCCGCGCGCGGCTTACGACGGAACCTGCCTCGCGTGAGGAACTGCTCGATCTGCTCAGCCATGCGCTCACGAAGGCTGGCAATCCGTCTTTGATGACAGGCGAACTGATGGAGACACTGGCCGACCATGCCGCCGGCAACTATCGGCTACTGATGACCATGGGTGCCGAACTGCTGGCCCACGGAATGACCCGTGAAGTCGAACAGCTCGACGAGAAGTTCTACTTGGAGGTGTTTCAGCCGTCACGGCCACGATCTGCGTCCGGGAAGAAGGAGAGGGTATGAACATGTCCATCAATGGTAATGGTGAACAGTTGCTTCCGTCGGTCCGAGTGGCAGACATCCCTGCCGAGGAGAACACGCAGCGTTGGCTGGTGGAGCAGTTGTGGGGAGAGTCGTCGGTGGGCGTGATCGGAGGTGCCCCCAAGTGCTCCAAGACCTGGCTGGGGTTGGACCTAGCTCTCAGCGTAGCGACCGGCACGGAGTGTTTGGGCAAGTATGCAGTGCCGCGCGCCGGTCCCGTCCTGGTCTACTTGGCCGAAGATGCGCTGCCGATAGTCCGGGAGCGTGTGCAGGGAATGGCCCGGCACCGCGGTCTCAACCTGGAGACCGTCGACATTTACGTGATCACTGCTCCCACGCTGCGGCTTGATCGTGGACCGCACCGCGACCGGCTGTTTGAAACGGCCAAGCGGATTCGGCCGCGACTCTTGCTTCTCGATCCTTTGGTCAGGCTCCACGGAATCGACGAGAATAACGCCACCGAAGTAGCGCAGCTGCTGGCCTACTTCCGCTCGTTGCAACGACGCCTGGACCTCTCTGTCGTATTGGTGCACCACACCCGTAAGAACGCGGCCGGCGGAGTAGCCGCCGGCCAAGGATTGCGTGGTTCCGGTGACCTGCATGCCTTCGGGGATTCGAACCTCTACTTGCGACGCAGCAGGGAACGTCTGGTGCTGTCCAGCGAGCACCGTGCCCCGCCGGCTCCACCGCCGGTCTACCTTGAACTGGTTGCCACATGTCCAGACACGCCGCATCTGGAAGTTGCGGCGGAGCTCGAGGCCCACAACCGTCGCAGCCTCGAACAGCAGGTGCTTGCCCTTCTTACTGAGGGCGTGGTGCTAACGCGGGCCAAGCTTCGCCAGACCCTCTCGGTCAAAAATGAGCGCCTGGGAGACGTGCTGCAGGTGCTCGAGCGAACCGCTCGAGTGCGCCGCACGGCGACCGGCTGGCAACGCATCGACTAGCTCTCCAGAGGGACCGTTCCCCGTTCCCTATATATATGGGGAACGGAACGGTCTCATCTTTCTGTATGTGACCACGGCTCTGCGGTAGTGGGTGCCTTCGTCGGAGCCGGCCGTCGCTCGCTCGCCCTCTTCGGCGAGCGACGGCCGAGCGACAGAGAAGGCACACACGGTGCCTTTGTTGGAGAGTGCCGGAGCGAGCAGCCCTGCCGCCGGGACGGACGCTAAGCCGTCGATGTCGACGTAGCCCCAACTCCATCGATTATCGTGATCAGAATACCATCAATTACCGTGATCACTCTCACGATGACCGCAAGCCGATTACGGTTGCGATACTTGACGGCGATGAGGCAGGAGAGGACGCACTAACGCAAATCGAGGATGAAGAGTTGCTTCCGCGTGGCACCTATGACACATACAAAGGATGCAAGGTGAAGCTCGAGGAAGCAGACACCGAACGCGTGAGCGAAGTGCTTGAGGATTTTGTGCCAGTAAAACTCCTGGCTGCCGGAGTGAAGGAATACCTGAAACGCGTTTGGAAGATGAGCCCAGACGACCTCGCATCCGTTGACGGCAAGCTGGTTGTCGATGCAAACAAGAATCTCGCACAACTCCTCGTGTGCGTAGTGCGTGAACTTGAACCACGCACTGAGCGAGTTAGCAAAGTACACATAAAGGGCGAGGTCATTGACATCGTCATCGATGAGTTGCTCTGCCTTCCGGCCTTTGAGGCAGAACGACGACAGTTTGTTGACCGATTTGAGATTGTGCTGAAAATGCTAGTCCGCCAACTGCAGGCTGCCGAAAAAGCATTTCGTCAATCCAACATAATCTTGCATTCTCGCATACTCATCGACGCCTATTTGAAACTACGTAGAGGTGAAACCACGCGATACTATGTGTCAACGCTTCTTGGTAGCTTGGCGTCTGTCGTTGGGGGCACATCGGAGGATGCCAGGAAGACACGAGAACAGTTAGCGGCTCTCCAGGAGCTCCTTGATGATGAATCCTTGCTTGCCGCAGACCCCGTCGACGCGGGAGTCTGGGAAGCACGTCTTAGGCACCTTTGGAAATGCCCGTGGAAGGAGCCGAAGAAAGGGTGGAAATCGATTCGAGCTGAGCAGAAATCCGATGAGGTTTAGGTCGCAATTCGTGGACCCCCTCGGGTTACTTCGAAGCATCCGTGGGCGCAACCGAAATGGCCTGAGTTCGCCTTCCGCATAGAAGTGCGAACACGCTTGATGTGCACAAGTCTTTGGCCGTAAGCCAATGTCGGAGCTATCTACCCGTAATCACGAAGCTGTACGAGCTTTTTCAAGCGTGCTAGTGTCGAGGAAGGAATGCGAAAGTTCTTCGTAATCGCAGAAGATGTGCGAACTAGTCAGATGGCAGGGAGGCCAGCTAGAGATGGCGTATCAATACGTACGGGAGCCATTGACGCAGGAAGATGCTGACAAATTGGCCAATGCCTGCGAGACCACACAAGAGAAGCTTTTGATTTGGCCGCTACTTGATTGTGGGCTTCGCATCTCGGAGCTTTGCAGCTTAACGCCCAAGCAAATCCAGTGGCAGCAGCGGTCTCTTCGCATCAAGGGCAAGGGTGGTCCGCATGGAAAGAAGAGCAAGACGCGTGTGGTGCCGATGTCGTCACGGGTGCGGGCAATCTTTGAGCCCTACTTTGCACTGAATGACCGCTTTCCCATCGGGGTGAGGCGAGGGCAGAAGCTGGTTAAGGAGGTGGCGAATCGTGCTCGCCTCAGCGTTGAGGTTACGCCGCACGTTCTACGGCACACGTTTGCGACGATGTTTTTGGCAAAGGGCGGTTCGATAGCAGCATTAAAGAAGATACTGGGACATGACCGCCTGTCGACGACAGAGATTTACCTGAACCTGACTGACCAGCATGTCGTGGAAGAGTACGAACGCAAGTGGTGAGAGCAGTGACCGGTGCGTGGCTATCACTAGCTACAGAACTTCTAATTGCTGTAAGCCAGCCGCTCGCACGAATTGTCTCCTTTAGAGTTCTACTGGCGTACGGAACAAACCCGGCAACCTGAGGCCGATGTTCAGTCGTTCGCGTACTTTACCGGCGGCGTTCGTTTACGCAAGTCACATCCGTGAAGTGGTCGAATTCTTGGTCTTCCGATATAATAAGGTTCAGAATCCAGCGGCCTCGGGGTTGGATTGGCAGGGGCGGTGGAGTATTTAGGATGTAACGTGCCTCCGGGAAGAGCTCCCTTTCCTAAGCGGTTGAACAATGATGAACGACGTTACGGCGAAAGAATTGGGCAGTGCTCTACGTGTCGCCCGAGTTGCTAAGCAATTGTCCCAAGAGGAATTTGCGAACCGACTGAGTTCGGTATCGGGACGTGAGATTAACCAAAGCTACGTGTCTAGATTGGAGAATGGGGAGCCTCTAAGCTTCGAACGGCTCCAGTTAGTCTGCGAAGTCCTCCAAATCTCGCCGAGTGAGCTCTTGCTTTCTGCCGAGGAATTAGTACGTCTATCGAGACAACACCCTCGGGACATCTTGTTAGCGGCAAAGGAGAGGGTTGAGTCCTTGTTGAGTGCTCCAAGTAACTTTGCTGGGATGAACGAACGGTGACTGAGTTTTCGTGGAGAGAAGAACTCCAGGCCTTGTCAAACGACGAGCTCTTTATCCTGGTCAAGAGCCAGGGAGAATCGTGGAGCAGGGCTCAACTCATAGAAGTGTTTGAAGTTATCATGACCCGGCTTATCGTGAGCACGAAGCCGATGCCAGAGGACACACTGGAGGTACTTGCTGAGGTTCACTCCAGAGTTGGTGCCGTTACTGAGCCTTCAGGTAGTGCTGCACAAAGCAGCTCTGGGTCCAGCACGTCTAGTTCAGCGAGTCTTCCGTCCCATGTTGTCGCAGCAGAATTAGATTCTCTATGTGAACTCAAGGACGGCTGGGATGGAGACGATGCTCCACCTCCCAACAATCATTCTTTGGCAGTGGCGGAAGTATTGCTCTACGGAATGCGGGAACGTGGTTTTTCATCGCCAGCCGTCATGGCGTGTGTGGACGGTGGGGTAACCATCGTCTACACGACAAGTAAACGTAAGGTTGTTATCGAGAGCTTCAATACACGAGAGTTGACAATCGCGACCTCGGAGGGCTTTGGCAAAACTTCTGTGTTGGAACTCCAAGCAAGCCGTGAGGCCATACAAGAGGTTCTGAAGATCGCTGATGAGTTCCTGGCAGGATGACATCGAACCACGAATGCGAAGAAACGGACGTCAGGCAATTGCTGAGTTTGATTCAGATGAAGAGCTTTACATGCGTTTCACCGAAGCAATGGTCCGTTTGGTTGACGGGGGCCTCTTGGTACAGTTCAAGATGCCTGACCAATCGACGAACCGGGCCCAGCCCGACGGAGAGCCTGAAGATGTGCTTCTTTGGGAGCATCCGAACTTCAAGGATTGGGGCATTCTCCGTTTCAAAGTAGGCGACATCAGGAGCCCGTTAATTCGAGAACCTGATGCGCGGGACCTGCACTTTGAGCCTTCGCACGAACCCGAGGAGTTCAATTTCTACCATTCCGAAGTTGCGGTGTTTCGCAGTAACGTGCCACGAGAACGGCTTACTAGGTTGTCGAAGGCGCAGAAGACTTGGTTCCGAACTGAGATGAGCAACGTGCTTAACGAGACTAATATCCACAAGGAGCCAGTGATATAGCGTCACGCGTATTGAGGCCGTCGTTCTTGTGAAGTGCGGCCGAGGCCGTCGATAAGTGATTTTATCATCAACAGTCAAGATTTCTTGAGAGCCGGATTTCGAGGCTCGATTACTTGTCACGAATCAACTGGCCGAACGACCGAGTTGCGTTCTGCGGTAAGCCGTCTCAAGCTGCTGCGTTCGCCGGTAAGCCCTCCCAATCTTGGCCACAAGCTCTTCGGCTTTCCTGGAGGATGGGTCGATTTCACACCCTTCGAGGATATCCCGCGTAGCCCGAACTGCTTTATCCTCCTCGGGGTGGTCTTCGACGCCGAGGTCAAGAGACTCAAGTAAGCGGAGAATTGTTGTGTCTGTTCTATCCATGGAGTAGGAGCATGCCACAGGCCTGGCCAAGAGTCACGCCTGGCCGGAGCTACTGCGAAGTAGTGCCCGTGTCGTGGAGCAGCAGGAAGGCTTCAGCCGAGAGCTCCTCGTCAGCCGAGGCAATGGCTTTGATGAGTTGGCCGTCTTTGCTTTCGATAATCAGACAGGGCGTTGCGAAACATCTGTCCGGATGCCAGTAGGCTTCAACGCTGGTCGAGCAACCTTCCTTCTGTAAATTCTGTCGATCTCATTTTCGCGTTTTGTAAATAGTATGGAGCGGCTTCGCCGCCGTTTTCTTTTGCGTTCACGCAGACCGGGGGGGGCTCATTGCCGCCCCCCTGGACCCCCGCTAGCCTTTCTCTGTGTTCCGTTTTTGGGAGGCGTTGTTTGCATTGTCAAATAGACTTTGCCAGTTTCCCAATCGTCGCTGGTCTCGCTGAGGATCGCGCTGACTAACCGCAGGAGCGACGCTTCGTTGGGAAACAGCGTTGCCACTCTGGTGCGACGTTTGATCTCCTGGTTTAGCCGCTCAAGCATGTTCGTCGTGCGAAGACGGCGGCGGTGAGAAGGTTCCAATTCGAACACCGTCAGACTTTCCGCAACGTTGGTCTCGAGCCAACGGGATAGATCCGGCGCCGTCTCGGCGTACTTCTCGACCATCAACTTGAGGAGACGATCTGCTTCGTGACGATCCGCTGCGTTGAGCACGTTACGCAAGTCCTGGATGACTTCCGGACGCATGGTTATCTTGGGTACGTAGTTCAGAGCGTTCTGGAGGAGGTGAAACTGGCAGCGCTGCCAGGCCACGCCTGCGAAGCATGCCTTGCGAGCCTGCTTCAGCCCCGCGTGATCGTCGGAAACGATCAACTGAACACCGTGCAAGCCACGGTCGATCAGACTCTTCAAGAAGCTTCTCCAGTGAACCTCTGCTTCGGAAAGTGAGACGCTGACGCCCAGGATGCTGCGTTGACCGTTCTCCAAAATGCCGGTGGCGATCAGTACCGCGCAGTCACGTACGCTGCCTCCGTGGCGAACCTTCTCGTAGCGAGCATCGAGAATCACATACGGCACCGTTTCCAGTGGACGCTCCCGCCAGGCTTGCAGTTCTTCGTCCAGCAGCTCGGCGGCCCGACTGACCTGAGTACTACTGACCTCCAATCCACACAGCTCCTGAGTGATCTCCGCCACTTTCCTGGTCGATACTCCCTGCACGTACATCTCCGCCACCGCTAATTTGAGCGCCCGCTCACTGCGTTCGCCCCGTTCCAATGCCGACGGATAGAACTCCACATCTCGGGTCTGAGGAACGTTAACGCGCAGTTGGCCGAGTCGGCTGTTGACCGTCTTGGACTTGTATCCATTGGCATATCCACGTCGCGCTTCGGTCCGCTGATACGGCATCGCGCCCAGGGCTTCCGCGCGCTCGAGTTTCATCGCCTCATTCATGAGAATCTCAATCGCGTGCCCCATTCCCTCAAAGCCATGTTCGCCGAGTAGTTGGAGCAGCTCTTCGAAACGAGTAGATTGATCGTCGTGGGCCATGTGGGTCTCCTTTCGCTAGAGTAGTGTCCTGCGAAAAGAAAGATCGACAGCGGCCCACGCTTTTTCAAGCCGCCTATCAGCGACGCTCCGAATCAATTAAGTTCGGCGCGCCACTGCGCTTTTACAGAAAGAATGTTACACCACCTCAACGCTGACAATCCGGCCCCCTTGCAGACGGTCTTTTTGCTCAAGGAGCATGTCGAGGTTTCTGGCCATTGTCCGAGCCTGCCACAGGGCCGAGCCAAAGTCACCTCATCATCGACGCCACTGGAGCCGGACGGCGGCAAGCTGCTGACCGGAGGCCTGCAGTTGGTCGAATCGCCGAGGTCGCTGCAATCGAATTGCAAAGCGTTCTGGCCTGGCATGTGTGGGGCGAGGTGGTGGCAAGGGTGTGGGAATCGGAATGCCGGACAGGCCGTTTTCATCGAAGCGGCGTCGCAGATAAAGAAGTTGGACCGGCACCGCAAAAAGGAGCTTATCGACGCTACGCGTAGAGTTTGACCGCTTTCTTAGCGTTCCTGGTCATCCTGTATTCACCGTGGCGAGTCGGAATAATCCACCCTTCACCAATCAAATGCCGCATATCAACGGTGCGAATGTTACCAACAGACCGTTTTCCTTTGAGGATGCTGATTCCATCCGTACGCTCGTCAAGGTGGTGTCCGTTCATCAATTGCTTAAAAACGGACAGTTGCTTGTCTGTTGGCCTTGGTGGAGTTGACTCGTCAAACACGCGTGTGGCAAGAATCTCCTTGCCCTTCTCGGTTGTTCTAAACACGCTGGACTTCAGTTGTTCCACCCAGCCACGTCCCACTAGTTTTTCAAGCGTTCTAGCCGGGACGTATTTGTCTGTCTTTCCAATTTGGAAATAGCGGTCGTCACGGGCGAGTGGCCGCTGGTTGTTTACAAGCAGCTTCAAGATTCTTAGGTCCCGATACTTGACCTCCGGCGGCCTTTTCGCTTGTTTTGTCTCGGACACCTGAGGAGGAGCAGCAATACCAGCTAGGACATCGAGGTGTTCTTCGGTGCCCGGAGCGATAATTGCAAGACGCTTCATACATGCCGACAACACTCGGGCCATCGTCTGCACGTGTTTTTCAGTGCATTCATCTGCCGTCGTGGGTAGCTTTGAAACCACATGGCATAGGCTCTTCTCAAAACCGGCCCGTTGGGCCTCGTAGCGAGCAAAGTCCCTAGCAAGGTCCTCGGAACGTCTCTCCAATTGATACTGAGCAGTCCCAAGATTTGTGGCCCTTGTGTTGAGCTGCGATATGGGCGTTGTTCGTTTACTTTTCCGTTTTGTCTTGGCCATCAAGTGATACTGCCACAACTAAAATGAAAAGTCACGTCTCCTGACAAAGTAGTCGAGTTCTGGCACACTGAATTGCATGAGCAAGCACAGTGATTGGGTGACCGCATCAGAAGTGGCTTCGTATCTTTACTGCCCCGAGGCCTGGCGGCTTGAGCATGGGCTCAAGATGCCCGTGACAAAGCAGGCTGAGAAATCCCGCGAGCGAGGCACGCAGCGACATGAACGCTGGGAGCAGGCGGATAGAAAAAGCGGTGCTCTAGTTCGTGTGTTGTTCCTTCTTTTCGTTGTCCTCGTTGTTCTTTGGCTGCTGCTAGGTCTTTTCTAAGCGGGTGTGCAGTGGATATCGGCCTTGTATTTCTTCTCTTGGTAGTGGCGGCGGCACTTGTCGTTCTTCTTTTCTATCGCAAAAGGCAGGGCTTTGGTGCTGGCGAGGTGGTAGCTCATGACAGCATGACGCTTCGTTCAGAACGCTATCGGGTGTCTGGTCGACCGGACCGAATTACTCGCCGTGGTGATTCGCTTATCGTGGAGGATAAGAAGCCTGGCGCGCGGCTTTTTGACTCGCATCGCGTGCAGATGGGGATTTATCTCATCTTGGCCGAAGAGCATTTCGGCGTGCAGCCGTCTCATGCGGTGGTGGTGCTTAATGGTGGTAAACGCGAGGTGGTGGAAAACACCGAGCAGTTACGCGAGTGGGCACTTGATGTGGTGGAGCAAATTCGCCAGGCCAGGCGACAGCTGAGCATTTCCATCCCGGTTGTTGCAGTGCCTGCAAAGTGTCGCCGCTGCGGCCAACGGGATAATTGCGAGCAGCGGGCGGACTGAGATGGGCCATTTCGGGAAGGCCAGCAAAAAACCGAGCTCGACATTTGGCCCCTAAGGAGCAAACTGGTGTCCGGTCGAGTCTGGATGCCTACTTTGGGCGTGGGCCTTAGAATGCCGCTGCGGCGTTTGCGGTCAAGCCAGAGTGTTGTCTACTCAGCATCGAACTGTCGCGGCAGGTCCATTGCGACATCGATGATTCGCATTACTTCGATGCCTTCGGGGTGTATCCGGTAGAAGATGAACCAACGTTTGTGGTGGAAGAAGCACCAGTCGGGTGGGGCGGCGGGATGAGTTCGGCCGGGTAGCTGCTTTTGGGCGTGCCGGTTGGTGGCCTTTCTGATTTCGTAGTAGTTCTTTTCTGCAGTTAGTTGGCGACCATCGACAATGGCAATGTGAAACAGAATCTCGTCAAGCTCCGCCTCGGCCAGCGGTGTCCATACCGCGTTCGGCATCTACTCGTTGCTGTTGTGTTCGTTCAGTCGCTGTTCTAGACGAGCCAAAACGGCCTCATCATCAAGTGGCCTGGAGAGCCCAGCTCGACTTTGCTCGATAGCAATACGGTTTCCTTCGTGCCAGCGGCGTAGCTTTTCTTGCTCAAGTTGTTCTAGAGCATCCAAGGCATCACGCAAGACGTGGTTTTCGCTTTCGTATTTGCCGTTTTCTAGGCGTGCTCTGACTCGCTGCTGGAGGTCTTCAGGTAGTTCGTAGCTCATAGGTCGATACTAGCACGAGTCGTGAGCGAAAGTCACTTTCATTTGACCTGTGGTTCTAGTGAGTTGCTTCCTTCCCTTCATCGTATGGGCTCACCCCCGGGGCGAAGCGATAGCGGAGCGAATGGCCCGTGCGATGAAGGGAAGGGAGCAACGGACCATTTCAATCCGCTCTCACTTGGCGTTTGGCATGTGAGCGAAACAAGAGTTGCTTTCTTTAGCAGATTCGGTGGGCTCAAACACCACAAGAGAAGGCGGGCCAGCAGCTGCCAATGCTTAAGTGTTTTTTCGCATGCGGTAGGACACGACCTCTCTACGTAGGCGTTCTGCCTCATTAATGCAGAGAGTAAGGTCGGTGTGAAAAACATGAGTGCTGGGCTCTGATGGGGAGTGGGATGAGCGGTACGCATCAATAATCGCCCGGCAACGGCGTGCGAGGCCGCATACCTCTCGATTTAGGCTTGCCAGTACATCATCAGCAAAAGCCCCGTCGAGGAGCTGGCCAGCTGTGAGAAAACTGCTAAGGAACATATCTAGCTCAGGTGTCTCACGTCCACTTCTCACTCGGATGAGGAGAACTTTGAGGTCGTAACAAAACGTTTTGACGAAGCCTATCTCACGGGCTTGAACTTCACCGGCTGTCGTCGATGCGACTAGTCCAACCTCAGGGTCGAAACGGGCGAGGTCGTCTTGTTCTACTCTCTGCACGAGGCGAGCAAGGTCTGCACCGCTAATCTTGAGAGTCAGCAAGATGCTTCCAGTCTCCACATCGAATACTTCAACATCAGGAAACTCTCGCTCTATCAATTCGAGCAGTTGCTGCTTTTGCTCGCTGCCAGCCAAATGGAAACGAAGTTTCACAGTGTGGCGTCGATGAGAGTCGAGAATTGCCTCAATCTCGACGCCTAAGGCCTCTGCGAGCTTAGCCAAAGTGTTCGGGACCAGGTGACCGCTGGCCTCTGCTTTGTAAATGGTGTTTACGTGCAGCTCTGAACGAGCTGCAAGCTCCTCTGTTGTCAAACCGCGCTCGTAACGAAGGCGGACAACTTTGTCACCGCTTACAGGCAGGGCAGTGGCTTTTCTTGGCATTGTATCGGGCTTGGGAAATGGTCGATGGAGGTTTTGTGTAGGTTCCGTGGAGGTTTCGCCCAGGCTTTTTGCAGCCGATGTGGCACTACCTGGTGCGTGCGTGCAAAATGCACGGTGGAAGAGCGACGAAGAGTATCGTCGCTTAGCTAGGGCCTCTTGAAGATTAGAAGGTCAACAAGACAACCGCAGAGACTTCCTTAGTCACGAGGTTCTGCACACCAGTCTTGTCGTCATTCTGCTTCGAGAGGCCCACTTCTTTTCTTGCTCAGCTCGTCTCTGAGCAGATTGTAGCTTCTTTTAGGCAAGGTCGCACTTGCCGGTGGTAAAACCCCTTTGGTCTCGCAGGCTGGCTAGTCAGGCCAGCTTGCCAGGGGATTAAACCGGAATCTGAAACCTCAGGGTGTCGGGCAACTGCTACACCATTCACAGTCAGCCCAACTTTTCGCAGGTGTCGGCCAAGCCATTCACCAACAACGCGCTGCCCACTGCAGCAAAGTCTACCGGCTGAATCGCTCACCGATAGTCCTGCTACAGTTGAGGCTCACCGATAGACAAGCATCTCGGTCTGCTCGAAAACGGTCACAGACCAGTCCACACCAAGTCTTTCGGTCCACCTCCGGGGTGGAAACCCACTGCCATTAAATGCGACCAAGCCACAACAGGGCATCTTGAAGAAACATTGTCGAAGCTGATGCACTTGTGGCAGTGAGTAGAGACGATACTACAAACTTCAAGAAAACTCTAACGAAGGACTAGACAGGCAACTGGACACGGCTAGAATGCGTGGTGACTAAGGAAGCCGTCTGCGGGAAGTTTTCCAGCAGGCGGCTTTTTTTGTTGGTTGAAACTGATGCAGAGCAGATCGCAAACAGCACGTCAGGCAGTAAGCGGTAGCATCAAGCCGGCAGTTGAAGAACTCGAACGGGCCTTCGCAATCTTTGCCGGAAAGTTGTGGTTTAAACCTCGAAAAATCTACCTGACGCAACCAATCATCACGGTACAAGGCCGTGGGCGGCGAAGAGCAGCTGGCTGGTTTTGGGAAGACAAGTGGAAGTTCCGAAACGAAGACTCACGAGTTTCGGAGCTCAACATTTGTGCGGAACATCTGCAACATGGTGAAGAGGAAATAGCCGAGACGCTTCTCCACGAAATGTGCCACCTCGCGAACTTCCTGGGTGGAATTCGCGATTGTTCGTCCAACCAATACCACAACAGGAAATTCAAGCGTGAGTGTGAAAACATCGGCTTGATTTGCAGGAAGATGGGCCGGTTTGGATTCGCTGACACCGAACTTACGGACGAGTTGCGAAAGCTAGTTGAAGAAATCGGCTTTGATGTGAAGGCGTTCGCTGTGTTTCGCGGCGAAAAAGAGTTTCTTGAAAAGGGCGGAAACGACGATGGAGGGCGGTCACGAGGGAAGCCAAAACTAGCAAAGTGGAGCTGTGCTTGCCCGGTTAATGTGCGAGTGGCCTTTGGCACTCTTTTCGATGCACGCTGCAATACGTGCGGAATGATGTTTCGGCGAGAGAGCAGAATCTGACGTGAGGCCAAAAAACAAAGAGGTCCAACTACCGAAGCAATTGAACCCCTGTGAAGTCGAGGAGAGCTTTCGGGCCCACCTCGCGTGACACACCAACTGTAACAGGTTGGTGGCGTTTGTGAAGCCCGAAAGCCCCTCGGCATTTTGATTTTCTCTTCTTAGCCGAGGAGGTGCGGGATGTGTGTGTCTTCACAGAACGTCGAGCCGACGGAAGCTCTACGTGCGTCCGTCTTTTGGCCCGAGTTTCTTCTTGGCCTTTGCTGCTTTTCCCACTGCAAGAGTCCGCCAACTGCCGCGAAACGCTGGCTCGAACGAAGACAGCCGAAAGGCAAAACGGCGAGGGGGAAGCTGGCCGCTGTGGTGGTAGACAAACTACCCGAGCTTCTTCTGTGTCTGCGGCGAGGCGATAAGGTTCCATCGTGTGCGGCAATAGCATCGGCTGCGGAGCGACACTTTCGCCGGTCCGCAGAGCTGCAATCAATCTGGTGGGCCACGCCAGCACTTGGCGGAATCACTGCTCCGACTGAGGAGCAGAAAAAGAAGATGAGCCACGAGTTGCTAGTCACCGCAACGTTTGTGGCTTTCACTCGCCTCTATCCCGGACAAGTTCATACCTGGGTGCCTGAAGCAGAAGTTTCCTGGCAACTTCGCAATGAAACCGGAGCAGTTCCCGATGTGCTGCTCTGTTCGGGCAAATCGACCACAGCCATCGAGTGCATCGGCCGCTACACGAACCGCAGCTACATCGAACGAAAGTGCAAGCGACTGCTTGCCGAGGAGTCGTATAGCCGCGTTGAGCTATGGGGAGTGGCGGCATGAAACGACCCAAGCGAGTGTTTTCAATAGACGATGCCAAGACTCTGGCTGACATGGCTGATTTTCACGGCGGGCCAGTTTCTGTGCACATGCGACGGCTGTGTCAGCTTCGCGGGTTCGGCCCAAGCGGTGCACGCACCTGGCTTAGAGACTTTGATGTCAGAGGCGACGGCTTGGGAATGCTGCGGCAGTTTCGCAGCGGCCCCGAAAACGTTTGCGTGTTAGTGCCAAAAGCAATTCGCCAGTGCAAAGAGCAGTTTGGCATTCATATACCGCATCGAGCAGCAGACGGCCTACCCACATCAAGATTTCAGACCTACGTAGGTTTTCTGGAGGCATGCACTCCAGAGAACTCAGTAGTGCGGCGACGTTGGCGCGTCACACAAGCCCCAGAGGAGTTCCCAGAGCTATTTGAGAAGTTCAGCGAGGACGAGCAACACCAAGACCCGCTTCGGCACTTGATGTTCTTCGAGCGAGCAGAGACGCGAAGTGTTTGCTTGTTTCTGCTTGATTCCGGCCGGCCCGATTTTGTTGAGCGAGTTTTAAAAGAGCGGGTTCGCAAAGTGCTCACGGTCGAGGGCTTCAAACGGTTTGTTGTTGCTGGTCGGTTTTCAGTTTGTATGGGTGTGGCAAGCGAGCCACGGCAGGCAAAGCTGACTGCAGAAGTAGAAGGCAGCCCATTTGGCTGTGACGTGATTGTTCTTGAGCGGGCATTTGCGATGGACACTCCACCGTCACGAAAGAAGAGACGAAGAACAGACGAGCAGTCCGGAAACGGTGATTGTTCGGATGGCAAGTGATGGCTTGAACTACGAAAGGAGCCAGAGGTGAGAAGCGGGAAACAGGCAAGTGGGCTTTGTCGAGCAGATGTCATCGTGGTGAAGGACTTGCAAGGACGCTTCAAAGTCGAAGGCGAGCCGGTGACCGTCGATGAGGAGCATGTGCGAGTAATGGTTACTCCTGTGGCATGCAGTAAAGCGTGCTCGGATGGAGCATGCGGCTGTTTGCACGCCTTGTTGGGCAGACATGATGGGGCCATACCACTCGTTCTTGCCAGGAAGTCGAAGCCAGAGTTCATCGGAAACCTAATCGAGATTGACTCAGAGCTACGGCAGCTACAGGAACGGCGAGAGTCGCTGCAGTTGGTAGACGAGAAGCCGAATGCAGACGACAAGACCACATCGCTGCAGCAGCCTGCACGCGATTAGTGCACTGGAGTGGAGTCGATATGGAAGAGCTACTTCGACCGCACGTGACTACTGACCCTCACGCCCACGTGACGCGACTGCGAGATGAGAACGGAGAGGTGATAAACGAAGTGCTGTATGAACCTCGTTTCCGGCCGAAAGCCTTGTCGTATTTAGGGGAAGGTGTGGGTGGCGTGGTTCTGGCGGGTATCGTCTTCTGCTTGTTTTCAATTGTAGCCGACCCAGTGCGGATGTTTTTTCTGCCTTACTTCTACGTGCCAGTTGTGCTTGATGTTGTTCGCTGGATGTTTCGTTTTCATATGAACCTAGGGCGACTCGGACGATTGCCGCTTCTCTACATGCCTTTTTGCGCTGTCTATGTCACGGCGTTCGCTGCTCCAACGCTACTTGACGAAGTGCGAGGAGAGTTTTACTGGGCAAGTCTCGCATTTAGTGCGGGCACTGCACAATTCTTGCTCGCCTCAAAACTTGTTCCACACTCTTTTCTCCATCATATCGAGGGTAACTCGCTGATTTCAGCCGAGACTGCAAAGAAGTGGACAACGGCTTTCACAGACCCCGGAGCGTTTCGATGTTAAGACGACGCTGGGAGATAAAACCCGCTCGTGAAGATGTGGAGAAATTCCAGCCTGGTCGATTCCGTCGCGTGGCAGGCCGAGTGCTCGAGTTTCGCCTGAAGCGTCGCTACGTTTTGTTTCTTGCTATCTGGGCAGCGTTCTTTGCGGGCTGTTACTACTTGGATGTGAAGTATCGAGCTATGTGGGCCCGCTATTACTGGCCCGGGGTGTGTGCAGTAATCGTTGCAGCGGGCGTGTTGTCGCTCTTTTTTCGGCGGGGACGCCAGCAAGCCCGGCTTGTGGCCTGGACGCTGATGCTCTTTGCCGGGCGGCCGAAACAAAACGAGGAGCATCACCTTGGAACATTTGCAAAGCGGAGCCCTTATGGAGATGCCTGGGCCCGTCAGTCTTATTTGCTTTGGACCCATCTATTAGTCCTGTTCTGCCTGATACAGCTTTGCTTCGCCTCGGTGCTAGTCGAGACTCCGCTTGTAAGTGACGAAAAAGACTATCCCGCTGTGGGAACTACTGGTTTTACGCGTTGGCTTGAGCCGCCGGTGCCACTTCCTATTCCTCGCTGGGCGGTGATGCTTGTTGCAGCAGTGCTTCCTCCCTTGACACTTTTCTTTTCGCTTGTACTTCTCATCGGCCAACGGCGCGTTGATGGGAACACCTTGTGGGAAGCAGATGATGCCTTAGAGCACGAGCTTGAGGAGTTCGAGGTGATTGAAGTTGATAAGCAAGCAGACGTAAACGCGGAGGCTTCGCAGTGAATTTGCAATCGCGAAAACGTGTGTGTTCTACGCTGCTCTTAGCGGTGTTCTGCTTGTCTGCAATTGGCAGCATAGAAGCTCATGCCGCGACGGGGGTGCGAGGAGATGTGGCTATGCCGCAATTCAAAAGGTCAAAAGCTCAAGCAATTGCTGACCGAATCAGAGCATCAGAGCATGAACAGATTCGCAACTCATACTTCCTAGGCTTTCGCGTTGGGCCCAGTCGCCACCCGGTGTTACTTGAGGGCAGGGCCTTTCCATCGGGCGTCCTTGGCTGGGGCCCGGCACGCAGTCATAAGACGTCATCTTTTCTTGTCCCGTTGTCGGCTCAATTTTGTCAGCGGCAACCGCCGGATGATTTTCCGGTGCTCATCATTGACTTCAAACCAGACCCGGTGTTCTTCGCTTCTATGTATCGCGAGGCGAGGCGTTGGAAGCGGCCATTTAAGTTTTTCACTAACATCGCCAATCACGCCACTTACGCGTTCAACCCCGCGAATCAAGTCTCTTTTAGCGAACTCACTAATGGGCAGTTTGCAGAAATGCTCTTGGGTGCAAGTGGCATTTGGTCTGGCTTTGAATACGGACCGTTTTACTTTGCCAGCTGGGCCAGAAAGCTTGCTGTGAAGGTCTTGGAACGCTCTCAGAAAAAGGGTGTGAAGGGAAAGGACGGGAAAAAGCAGTGGCCGGGAGCAGAGCTCTTTGACAAAGGTGTTGCTCCTGACCGGGAGCGAAGCTTTTTTGAGTTGCACAAGTCAGTTAGAGGCTTGATGAAAGGTGACGCATACAAAAACGCCGCTGCCTTGGAGATGATTCTAGAGCAGCTAAGTGAACCGCTCGCCTTGAACCTTACACGCAGCCGGAAAGACGTTGATGTTCCAAAGTCAGTGCATGACGCCGCGATTGACCTTGCAGACTTACTGTGGCGAGCACCAGCAGAAGCCGGTGCTAAACCGAGCTATCCCGTCTACTACTTCGCTCTGAGGCCGCAGGAAGAAGTTGTTACTGCCTCTTTGGTAGGAAAGCTTGTTTTGTATGCAGCCCAAAATGCCTGGCTCACACATCGCGATGCTTACAAGGTTGGAGTCATTAAAACTGCTCCACCAGACATCAAGTTGGTGAGCGATGAATGGTTTCACATGGCGGACCACTCGATATCTAACACGCTGGCTGCCGGCGGGGGTCAAGGAATCCACTTCATTCTTGCAAACCAGGACTTAAGCCAACTTGAGTCGGGCAGTTTGGACTTGGCAAAGATGGTGTTTCAAAACTGTGGGACAAAGCTCTGCTTTGGGGTTCGCGATGCAGACACGATGGGTCGAGCAACCTTCCTTCTGTAAATTCTGTCGATCTCATTTTCGCGTTTTGTAAATAGTATGGAGCGGCTTCGCCGCCGTTTTCTTTTGCGTTCACGCAGACCGGGGGGCTCATTGCCGCCCCCCTGGACCCCCGCTAGCCTTTCTCTGTGTTCCGTTTTTGGGAGGCGTTGTTTGCATTGTCAAATAGACTTTGCCAGTTTCCCAATCGTCGCTGGTCTCGCTGAGGATCGCGCTGACTAACCGCAGGAGCGACGCTTCGTTGGGAAACAGCGTTGCCACTCTGGTGCGACGTTTGATCTCCTGGTTTAGCCGCTCAAGCATGTTCGTCGTGCGAAGACGGCGGCGGTGAGAAGGTTCCAATTCGAACACCGTCAGACTTTCCGCAACGTTGGTCTCGAGCCAACGGGATAGATCCGGCGCCGTCTCGGCGTACTTCTCGACCATCAACTTGAGGAGACGATCTGCTTCGTGACGATCCGCTGCGTTGAGCACGTTACGCAAGTCCTGGATGACTTCCGGACGCATGGTTATCTTGGGTACGTAGTTCAGAGCGTTCTGGAGGAGGTGAAACTGGCAGCGCTGCCAGGCCACGCCTGCGAAGCATGCCTTGCGAGCCTGCTTCAGCCCCGCGTGATCGTCGGAAACGATCAACTGAACACCGTGCAAGCCACGGTCGATCAGACTCTTCAAGAAGCTTCTCCAGTGAACCTCTGCTTCGGAAAGTGAGACGCTGACGCCCAGGATGCTGCGTTGACCGTTCTCCAAAATGCCGGTGGCGATCAGTACCGCGCAGTCACGTACGCTGCCTCCGTGGCGAACCTTCTCGTAGCGAGCATCGAGAATCACATACGGCACCGTTTCCAGTGGACGCTCCCGCCAGGCTTGCAGTTCTTCGTCCAGCAGCTCGGCGGCCCGACTGACCTGAGTACTACTGACCTCCAATCCACACAGCTCCTGAGTGATCTCCGCCACTTTCCTGGTCGATACTCCCTGCACGTACATCTCCGCCACCGCTAATTTGAGCGCCCGCTCACTGCGTTCGCCCCGTTCCAATGTCGACGGATAGAACTCCACATCTCGGGTCTGAGGAACGTTAACGCGCAGTTGGCCGAGTCGGCTGTTGACCGTCTTGGACTTGTATCCATTGGCATATCCACGTCGCGCTTCGGTCCGCTGATACGGCATCGCGCCCAGGGCTTCCGCGCGCTCGAGTTTCATCGCCTCATTCATGAGAATCTCAATCGCGTGCCCCATTCCCTCAAAGCCATGTTCGCCGAGTAGTTGGAGCAGCTCTTCGAAACGAGTAGATTGATCGTCGTGGGCCATGTGGGTCTCCTTTCGCTAGAGTAGTGTCCTGCGAAAAGAAAGATCGACAGCGGCCCACGCTTTTTCAAGCCGCCTATCAGCGACGCTCCGAATCAATTAAGTTCGGCGCGCCACTGCGCTTTTACAGAAAGAATGTTACACCACCACACGATGAAGCGATTGATGGAGCTTTCCGGCGAGAAGCTCACGTGGCTTCCAAGCATCACTCAAAGCAGTGAGGGGTGGAGTCTGACTAACTCTCCCGAGCTTCGAACACTCTTGGAACGAAACCAAGTGATTGAAGGAACTGCAGCTGAAGGCCGGGCGATGTGTTTTCTTCCGTTTGATGATGGAAACGCTGGACATCCGTTTTTCATTGATTGCCCACACTACCACCGAAGGGAGCAATTCGAGTTGTTACAGGCCCAGCCGTGGCCACAGCCCACAGCCGAGACCTTTGTGCCAAGTGAGTTTACGAGAGGTGGTCGAATACCCTACGAATACTTGCGAAAGAAGGAGGAAGAGTAGTGTCAGTTCAAACAAGAGTCGATGAATTCTTTGACCTGGATGACTCTGCGTTGTTGCCACCAGCAAAGAACAAGGAAGCGAAACAGCAGAGAGTAATCACTCTGGATAGCCCCCGAGCAATTGCCACCGATCCATACCCCATACCGAACTACCCTGGTTTGCAACGGCGAGTGAAGAGCTTGGCGTGTTCACTTACTGAGGCAAGTCCGCATTTGGCAAACAGATACTGGAGCATGCCAAAACTCTTGCGGGACTACAAAAGATGTGGGCAGTGGGTCGATGGGCTTGCTGGGAGAGTCGAAAACTTCGCCCATGACGCCCTGTTTTCTCATCTATGTTGGGAGAACCAAGCGAATGCGGCACGCCAAGGTGTTGAAAATGCGTTGTTGAACGTGACCAAGACACTTTGGTCGGGCATGAAAGTGCCGTTGGTGCCGCCACGTGTGAACACGGAAGCTGAGCTGGTGGCAAACTCCCGTATTTCTCAACTACAACCGCTGCTTACCCGCTCACTAGCGGAATCACGCCAGCGATTCGTGGAGAATTTCTTTTCGCAGCTACAGAGCGGTGTTGATAACTACATGTTCGGTTTGGTCGACGACCTTACAGACGACAAGCAACTTGAGAGGCGAGGCAAAAGTAAAGCCGTTCGTTACTGCTACTATTCGCGGCTAGTCCGAGACCAATTCCGTCGCTCCAAGTCTTTGAAAGACGTTGTCGTTGCTCTGCACGTGCACGACGTGGTTGATGCAAAGTTAGTGCCGCTTCCAGCCAGGCGAGTGCGAAAGCCGGCGTGGATGAAACCACTGATTGCCGCGATTCCCCAAGAGTTTCGCAGTGTGTTCTCGATGCTAACCGGAGCCATCACCTTAGAGCGAGTGTTGGTGCGGGACACGCAGCCAGTCGAGCGGGCGAATCAATATCCAATGCACTGCGACCCGGCGTTGGTTGTGGCAGGCAGATGGGTGATAACCGGGTATGGGCCATTGGACCTGGCGTCGAAATCAAAACTTCGTGAATGGACACCGGGTGCAATTGCGTATGGAGCAGACTGGCATACTACATCAAGAGTTGTTGCTCATCGGCGGAATGTGCTTGGCCGGCCCGAGAATCCAGACTTGGAAAGCAGCTGGACGCCCGGCCAGTAAGTAATCAACGTTTAATCCCATTCACAGCGGGGGTTCCAATACCGCTGCTTCTAAAGACCCACGCTACAAGTTGCGGCTTGGAGCGCGTGGTGCCGCTTGGCAAGACTCGAAATTGATAACGGCTGCGGCCGAGATTCAATTCTTGCCGGCGGGCAACACCCTCCGTTGGAGGGTCTTGCTAGAACGACACGGCCGGTCTGGGTCGTTTCCAGATACTTCCTGCTTCCCATCTACACAGCGGGGGAATGAAAACAATACCGCTGCGAAGCTTGGTGCTTCCCCAAAAGCAGCTGTTTGAGCTCGGTCAAGTTGTCCAGCTGAGACAGTTGAATAACTGCCCGCTGCAAGTGGGCCTTTTGGAGAAACGCAAATGGACGTGGCAAACCAGCACCAAGTTGAGAGTCGCAACCAGTGTGAACTAGCTGCCGAACTGGAATTGGCCGAAGTGGCTAGACGGCTGGATGACTTGAGCGAGCACTACTCGTTCATTGTGATTCCAAATGAGGACCGGGAGCATCGCGTCAATGACTACGCGGTTGCCGATGCACTGCGTAACCATGCGTTGGAGTGTCCCAGTCTAGTAAGTCGCGTGAGACTTCCAGACGGCACCGAAGTTGTGACGATTGATTACTCCGAGCGGGTAATGGGGGTATTCATCGACTAATCGGGCTAGTGGTTGCACAAGTGTGATGGCGTGAAAGCCATCGAGAGGTTTTTTGGCACGGTCGGCAAGGATGCCGCCCGGTGCCTTTTTGAGATTTCCTTTTCCCTATCCCAGCGGGGGACTAATACCGCTGCCTTGTGGGCACAGTCCTGCCTCAATTCTCCTCGCGTGTTTGTCCGCTGAGTAGCTCCTGTTGGGGTTATTCAGTTGGGAAACGTTTGGTCGACGTGAGTCGACATATTGGAGAACGAGCAATGACGAAAAAGATTGGCGTCATTCGGAAGGACCGTGAAGCCGTTGAGGACGAGGAAGGCATCGGTGATGTGGAGACGAAGGACTCGGTGCGTTTTGTGCAGAGCATCAAATGGGTGTTCGACGACCACCGGCCAAGCATCACCACTTTCGGGGGCGAGCACTTACGCGAAGTGCTGTTCCTGAAAAACTCCGAGAGTCTAGATGGTGGTGTCGCCTTCGAGCACTTCTGGGGCTCGAAGCGAGACCGCGAGCACTATCCAAGCATCTGGTTTGATGTTGACGGTAGGTATCGACGCTCAGCTTTGGATATCAGAAAGGCCGAGCTCGACACGACTGACTTGGAGAAATCGAAGCTGACGTTTTTCGTTGCCAGCGGCGACAAAAAGCCCGCTCGACGCGGGCGAACAAGTGCTTACACGGCTGCCGGCTACGGTGTGTTTGGGTTTCTTGCAGGCCTCGGCCTTCTGAAACTGATTCACGCTGTGCAGTATGCAGCAGCAGCTCTGCCGTAAGCACTTTGGTTCTGCCAGGTCCCCACAACCTGGCAGACCTCTTTAAGACAACCTACTTAGCACAACTCAAGACAACAATTCAATCGCTGTGATTTCGTCCCCTTCTCAGCGGGGGCTCATACCGCTGCAGCAGTTGCCTAAGAAAGTTCTCTGCCAACGTCCGGCTGCAAGCCGGCCTTAACAACTAAAGGTGCGACATGGAAACAGCATCTCAAGTTTTGACAGATAGCAAGGGCAACCGCTTCAAGGTCATTTGGGGACTTCCCCCGTGGCCTTGTGGGAGAGATGTGCTTACCGCACTGGCAACAATCGGAGTGTGCTCTGTCACGGTCTCGCTGCTGGATGCTCTAAGTCGTCTCTTCTGAGCCTTTGGGCTCCGGGTGTCAGGTCTACCTGACACCTCTTAAGCGATAACGCCCGGTGCTGGTCTGGCGTGGGTGAATCGATAGATGACTGCCGGCGTTGGCAGCCAAAGCAGTGAAGATGTTCTGAGAAAGGATGAAGCAATGAAGAGTCAGAGAACAAGGTTGGGTTTGCGAGGGTTGGCGAGCTTGTTGCTGTTGGCAACAACGGTTGGATTGTTGTTTATCGGCTGCGTGCAAGTGCCTGCTGGTAGTGGTGCAGCAAGTGCCCAGGAGCCAAACGATGCAATTGACCTTAAACCCCCAAGGCGGCGACCGATAGGACCGCCGGAACTGCCTGACGAAGTGGGTATCCGCATCGACCCATCACGTAGGCGACCGGTGCGACCAGCTGAGGAAGTGGGTGCAAGGATGAGGCGACCGGCACGGCCCCACAACTGCCTAGCGGTTTTTCCTGAACTGGTGACGGCCACAGCCCAAGAGCTTGGCATCGTGGAGTTTGAATTCCTCACGCTTCGTTATGCAGAGGAGCTAAAGCGAGGGGAGGCGGCAATCGAGGTGCTGACAGCATCGGGCCGTAAAGAGGTAAAGCTTCTTTTCTGCACACGCCGCTACTTGGCAACAGAGCTGGTGTCATACCGAGCTGATGGCACGAAGTTAACTGCGGCCGAGCTCCACGCGGAGCTTACTGGCGGCAAGGTAGTGCTTGCAACGTTTCACGGTGCAAAGCCTCCTGCAGAGTTCTTCTTGGCACTGAGTGGTGAAACGCTTGTCGTGGAGATTCCTTTTGAGCAACTGATAACGATTTCGCATCAACTAGTGGCACGAAACGTGGAGAGCGTAAGCCTCGCACAGGAGCAAGCAAAATGAGGCGGCCAACTTTGTTTGACTATCTAAGAGCTCTGGAGGGAACGCAGAAGGAAGCCTTGTGCGGTGTGATGCTGCTCGCCTTCGGTTCTGGGTGGATGTTGCTGATGCAGGTCGCACAAGACACTGCACCGACAACGGAGGAGTTGGCGTCTCGCAGACGCGAGCGGCTAGAGCATGAGGAGCGGCTGGCGACAAGGAAGTCACCAGAGTATTGGTTTCCGGACGATTACTGCTTAGCCGACCGCTGGTATTACGACAACTTCTTTTCACCTCGACGAGGAAACTACGTGTGGAGTCTTGAGCCTGGGGAGGCCCGATGGAATTGGAAGCCTATTCGTCAAGACACGGCGTGGGGGAGATGAGGTAATGCTGGAAACTCAACTGACCTCAGCGGTAGATGTGCTGTTGTTTTGTGCTCAGCAATACGAGGTGAGCAGCTGCTTTGTCACTTTCTACTTGCTCGTGTTGCACCGTGAGGCTTGTCTTAGCGGGCTACGAGTGAATTGGACTCGGCGAGAAGATGCCTTGGGTTTCTTTGGTTTTGGTCCAGCTGCTCGTTCAATTGTTGAGCGACGCCAGATGCGTTTGTTGGAGCTTGTGGCTGTGTGGCTGAGCTCCTCGGCAGTGCTCATTGCAGAGCTAGTGGTGCTGTTTGTTCCAGAGTCTTTGGAGCTACTTCGGTGCAACGTGCGATGGCTGCCAGGTCCAATCGACCAGATTCTAAACATGAACTTGGAGGTAAAGACAAGGCTTGGGCCTCAGC
>CBDCWT010000020.1:0-48946 GCA_965223305.1 Pirellulaceae bacterium
CAACATTTTAGCAGACGGCGACTCGGAGAACTACCAGCGTCGGCTGCCCGTCAGACGGCGTGTCCGCCGGAGTAGCTGGGGAATCGTATTTCTGTGTGCTAGGGACCCAACAGCGGCAGTCTCGACGAAGATTTGGCCCTGCAACCGGCACAGGTTGACTACTTTGCGGAGTCATAATTGCTTGCGCAACGCTTGATGTAAACCACTTGCTGAAAATTGTTTCCGATGATTCAAGCCCTGTTGTAAGCGACGCCGATACGAGGGCTGTGACAGATGCAGAGCGCGTGCCAAATGGTCACTCGCCGAGCATCGACAAAGCCAACCGGAGCGGATCAATCGAGTCAACGGAGGGCTCGACCGGTTTGACGTTGTTTCCCCGCAGCGGGTTGACCCAAACCTGCTCCCCGGTCGAAGAGAACCTGTCGCACGCGGACTGGACGGCTTAGATGCCGAGGCTGAACCCGCGATTCATCCCCGGCATTTTGTCCGCATGTGGTCAGCTGATTTGGGGAGACCAACAAATCGATGATGCATCGTAAAGGAGACATGGCTCGATGAAGTGGAACGTTATACTAGGAACATTGGTGCTCGGAATCGGTCTGTGTTCGCACAGCTACGGCTTTGAACTGTTAGACCGAATGCTCGGAGCTGGCCAGAAAGGCGGCAGCTGCGGTTGTGGTGCTGCTCAGAAGGGCGGTTGCGGCAGCGGTTGTGGCGCGTCCCAAAAAGGCGGCTGCGGTAACGGCTGTGGCGCGGCCCAAAAGGGTGGCTGCGGCGGCAGAAACCGTTGCGGACGAGGCTGTGGCGCGGCCCAGAAGGGCGGTTGCGGTGCGTCCCAAAAGGACGGCAGCGGCGGTAAGGGTGGTTGCGGCAACGGCTGTGGCGCTTCCCAAAAGAGCGGCTGCGGAAACGGTTGTGGCGCGGCTCAGAAAGGTGGCTGCGGCGGTCGGAACCGTTGCGGACGAGGCTGTGGCGCGGCCCAAAAGGGTGGCTGCGGTGGCAAGAACGGTTGTGGCGATGGCTGTGGTGCGGCCCAGAAGGGCGGCTGCGGCGGTCGGAACCGTTGTGGACGAGGCTGCGGTGCTTCTCAGAAGGGTGGTTGTGGCAACGGCTGTGGCGCATCCCAAAAGGGCGGCTGCGGTGGTTCCAAGGGCAACGGTTGTGGCGCGTCCCAGAAGGGTGGCTGCGGCTCCAAGGGTGGTTGCTGCCGCAATGCGTGCCGTAGAAGCCTGCTAGACTCCCTGTTCGCCTGCAATCGATGCAACTCGGGTTGCGGCTCCTCCAAGGGTGGCTGCGGTGCCTCCCAAAAAGGTGGCGGTTGTGACGGTGGCTGTGGCGGCAAAGGCGGCAAGGGCGGCAAGAGTGGTGGTAGCGTTGGCGGTAGCATGCCCAGCGCGCCTTCAGCCGCACCGGAAGCTGACAACTCAGCTCCAGTCCCGCCAGCACCGGTCGTCGACCCGTCGGCGTATCGGCCCACGCGGACTGCAGTGCAGCCGGTATCCCTGATTCGCTAGGAAACCAAGATTCCGATCAGCGGAAATCAATGCAGAATACGGCCGGCGTTGACACGTCGGCCGTTTTCTGTTTCTTGATCAACTCGCCGATTGCCGCGCCTGGATCAGTCCCGTGCCGAATCCGAGCAGGTCCTCACGTTGGCGGCAAAACTGAACCAGCGCCGCATAGTCCTTTGCCTTTTCAGAGAGGCTCAACAACAACGGTAGAACCTGCCCAACATTCGCTTCGCTTCTGTCGGCAAACTCCAACACCACAGCGATCGCTTCGTCGTGCCGGTCCAGCCGGTCCAACAACTCGACAAACACCTCGACTGCCTGGGAACCATGCTGTTGAGGGTCAACAGCCTCTGCTCGGGCACGGAAATAAGAAACGGCCTCGCCGACCTGCTCACCGAACAACGCCCCCAGGTAGAGTCCATGGCTCGTGTAGTGATCGCCAAACGGTTCCTCGCCAGGATACTGGAACTGATGGTTCAGCCTTTTGCCATATTCAGTGAGATCCCATGCCAGCCGCAGCAGCGGCTCGTCTTCCAGCGTGCGAGCAAACCGCACGGTGGACGCGAGGTGCGTCGTGTCGATGTGATACGAGTAGTCGCCGAACAACGAGGGGCGGTTTGCAACTAACGCCGCGAGGTCATCTTCCGCCGGAGAGGCCCCTTCCTGTCGGGAGATATCCTCCACCACGCTGGCTTTCAACTCACGGTGAACGTGCTCGACCAGTTGGCCCACGAGCGATTGCCGCGCCTGACCCGATAGTCGCCCGATCAGTGACTCGAGTGTGGTGATCGCATTACACGTCCCGTGGTTCTGCAGCACCAGTTCATAACCCCGCGGCGGATCCACTCCCTCATGAAGGCAGATCTCGATGAGGGCATCCAGATTGTCATCGTTCGCGTCGATCTGACGCAGCGCCTCAGCGACCTCGCTGTGGTTGCCGACCGGTCTTAGGTAGATCCATGCCTCGCGAACCTGGTCCGCCCCCAGCCACAGCAGGCCGACCTCCCGACAAGCGGATAGGAGGCCCTCTTCCAGCTCGACGCGGAGCGCGTCGTCGAGTTCGTCGCCCGAATCGTCGTAGAGCACCGGTAGTCCCAGCCCATGCCGCACGCGCATCTTGAGCGCTTCGAAGAGTTCGTGGTACTTCTGCTGATTCCGCAGCAATACGACCAGCTCATCAAGGCCGGCCGCGATGCCACCCTCTGCAATGACGTTTTCAAGTTGCCCAAAGCTCGAAATGGACGTGCTCATCGGATGCCGTAAACGTGCTGGTGGTGCGTACCCCAAACCCCTTGTCTATCGTAGTCGAGGCTCTCCGGTACCGGGAGTAGTGGCAGCCGCCGGAGTGGGGATTCACAAAGACGCCGCGAGGCTGACGGTCGGGCAACCACTGCCCACTGCCTACCGTTTGCAGTAGCATGAGAAGCCGTTAGCCACTGTTGCCGTAGTTGTCCGATGACACCAGCGTTCTATGAACTTGCCGGGTTCTAATTTCGCAGGACTGCGCGTCGCCGCCTTTGAAAGTCGCCGGGCCGCGGAACTAGCACGACTGATTGAAAAAAGCGGCGGACAGGCCTTCGTTAGCCCTTCGATGCGGGAAGTGCCTCTAGAAGACCACACGCCGGCAATGGACTTTGCCCACCGGCTGATCACCGGTGAAATCAACATCGTCATCTTTCTGACCGGTGTGGGATTTCGCTACTTGCTCTCGGCCGTCGAGAAGCATCTCGATCGGGAACGTTTTCTGCATGCACTGCACGACATCGTCACCATTGCACGCGGACCGAAGCCCGTCGCCGCGATGCGAGAGGTTCAGCTTGTTCCTACTCACCGCGTCCCACCACCCAATACTTGGCGGGAGCTGCTATCTACGATCGATCAGCACGTGGCCGTCGCCAACCAGACGGTCGGTCTTCAGGAATATGGTGAGACCAATCCCAGCTTGGTTGCGGGACTCGAGGCACGCGGCGCGCATGTGCTGAGCATCCCGGTCTACAAGTGGGACCTGACGGAAGACCCGACAGCTCTGCGCGACAACGTACAGGCACTGGCAGCCGGCCAACGGGATGTCGCTCTTTTCACCTCGGCTTTTCAGATCTCCGCAATGTGGCAGATCGCCGAGGAACTTGATTTGCTGGACCCGCTGCGGGCAAAAATGCAAGACGTCGTCGTCGGGTCGGTGGGTCCTTCGACCAGCGCCGCACTGCGGGAGGTCGATCTGCCGGTCGACTTCGAGGCCGAACCTCCAAAGATGGGGTCACTCGTAGCCGCTGCCGCAGCACAGGCTGCTTCGCTTCAAGCCAGGAAAGCTCGGCTGAAAGCCACGCTGTCTGGACCTGCTTCGGATCCACTCGATCGACATGCGCCCTGGTACGACAGCCCCTTTATGAGAGCATGCCGCGGGGAGCCGACCGATGTGACACCGATCTGGTTGATGCGCCAGGCCGGTCGTTATATGCCGGAGTACAGAGAGGTGAGAGCGAAGACCACGTTTCTCGAGCTCTGCAAGAACCCACAGCTTTGCAGCGAGATCATGGTTACCGCCGTGCAGCGATTGGGCGTCGACGCGGCGATCATCTTCTCAGACCTGTTGCCGATCCTGGAACCGATGGGGCTCGAACTAGAATATGCCCTGGGAGAAGGACCGGTCATCCACAACCCCGTGCGGGACTCGTCGGATGTCGACCGAGTGCTCGAACTGGAGGGTCTCGACTCGTTACAGTTCGTCACCGAAACAGTCACACAGACCAGAAACGAGCTGCCAGCGGATATTCCGCTGATCGGTTTTGCCGGTGCCCCCTTTACCCTCGCTAGCTACACGATCGAAGGCGGCGCCAGCCGAAACTACGTTAATACCAAGACTCTGATGTTCCGTGACGAAGGGGCGTGGCGAGCCCTGATGCAGCGTTTCTCGCGGGCCGTCACCCGCTACCTGAATGCCCAAATCATCGCCGGCGCGCAATGTGTCCAGCTGTTTGACTCCTGGGCGGGCTGCCTGGCGGCCGAGGATTACCGACGCTTTGCCTTCCCCTACGTCCAGGAGATTATCGCAGGGCTCCCCACCGGAGTGCCGGTAATCAACTTTGCCACAGGCAACCCCGCCCTACTTCCCCTGCTGGCCGACGCCGGCAAACAAGTCGTGGTTGGTGTCGATTGGCGGATCGGACTGGGGGATGCCTGGGACCAAGTGGGCCGACGCCGCCCAGTGCAAGGCAACCTGGACCCTGCCGTGCTGCTCGCGAATCCCGCTGAGATCAGACGACAGGCACAGCGTGTACTCAATGAGGCGGGTGGAACCCCGGGCCACATCTTCAACCTGGGACACGGAGTGCTGCAGCAAACTCCGGTCGAACACGCGATCGCTCTGGTCGAGGCGGTCCATGAGCTGAGCAGCAAGTGAGGGCCGGTGTGGTGAAAAAACCGGCCGCTAACGCGGCTCGGCTGATGTTTGGCAACCAGACAGATCAGCCGCTGGGCGTTAGCCGGCGTTAGCCCACGGTTTCTTTTGCGCACGAGTCAACGTCTTCGCGCCATGCGTAAGTTCTTCACTCTGGCTTCCCCTCATCCGGCCTGCGGCCACCTTCTCCCCGGCGGGGAGAAGGGACTTTGCTTGCCGAGGCGTGAGGGATGATCGCCTCGTGTGGTGAAAGAAAACCGGCCGCTAACGCGGCGCGGCTGATGTTCGGCGATCAGACAGATCAGCCGCTGGGCGTTAGCCCACGGTTCCTCGGCGCAATAGTCAAAGTCTTCGCGCCGTGCGCCAGTTTTTCACTCTGGGTTCCCCCTCATCCGGCCTGCGGCCACCTTCTCCCCGGCGGGGAGAAGGGACTTTGGTGGCTGATGTTTGGCTGTTTGGTGACCACGCAGATCAGCCGCTGGGCGTTAGCCCACGGTTCCGATCAAAACCGGATGCTAACGCATTCCGGCTGATTGTGGCCCGAGGGCGTAGACGGTTGCTGCTCCTAAGTCCGTCAGCGAGGAAGGCGAACGTCATCCGCATTAAGGTAGTTGATCAGCTCTCTCAATCGGCCCAAGTTCCTGCGGTTGAAGGAAAACACCAACCGAGCCTTCTCGGCCAGTTCAGTCTCATCCTGCTCGGCGGGAAGCGCCCCGCTCTGGCAAAAGCTGCCTTCGGTCAAGATATCTGCAAAGCGGTCGTTCACCTCCTCCAACTGGGACTCGCTCAGCCAGCGATTCAGGCGGAAGACCAACTGGTTCTTGACATACCGCATGCTGTGGTACGTCTTGTAAAACAGCATGATCTCGTCGACGGCAACTTGGCACGAGTCTGTGATCCGATAGAGGTGCAAATCCTCCTCAGAGATCATACCGCCGTCGAGCAGATGCCGCACGATAAATCGATGCAGCTCTTGCCAGTAGGTACCACCGGGCTCGTCAAGCAGGACGACGGGCATCATGTCGTGCTTGCCGGTTTGCAGCAGGGTCAGCACCTCGAGCGCTTCGTCCAGCGTTCCGAATCCACCGGGGAGGCAAACAATCGCATCACACTCTTTTACAAACATCAGCTTGCGAGTGAAGAAATACTTCATATGCACCAGCTTCTCGTCTCCGGCAATGACGTCGTTCGCCGATTGCTCGAAAGGAAGCATGATGTTCAGTCCCATGGCATTTTGGCGGCCTGCGCCGCGGTGGCCTGCCTCCATGATCCCACTGGCAGCACCCGTGATCACCATCCACTCCTGAGCAGCCATCGCGCCGCCGAAGTCAACCGCCTGCTGGTAGCTGGGTGCCTCGGGCTGGGTGCGAGCTGACCCAAATACGGTGACCTTTCGCCGATTCCGGTACGGCGTGAAGACCTTGAACGCGTACCGCAGCTCGCGCAGAGCTCGACTGAGGATTTTCAGGTCGCCCCGCGCCGAGCCGTCGTTCTCCAGTTTGTCGGCGTATTCTTTGATCGTAGCGATCAGGTCTTCGGTTCTTCGACCGGACGGCCCGACGTGAGCCACTGGATGAGAGTCGGAGGACGAATTGAGATTCATGTCTTGTACCACGTAGCACCTTAGCTTTGCTGATAGATCGAGTGCCGCCAGACTCGCGCCTCGGCCGAACTCTGTTGCAACAGGAAGGGTTCCGCTAACCGCGGAAACTCGTGCAGAATGCCGCGCACCCAGTTCGGCGACCGCGGCCTGGTCCCCTCGTCATCGCTCAGAACGGATGAGGCGCGGCCGACAGCTTGCACTCAGCTATTATACGTTGCGGAGGCAACTGGGCCCGGTAGTCACCGGGACGATGCAGTGAATCTCCCCGCGGCAACCGGCAATTCTCGCGAATCCACCCCTACCAGGACACATCGCACAACCGAGCCAGCCGCGCGCTGAAGAAGACGGTGATCATCACCTGGGGGGACCCGGACCGAGTTCGGCTCGCATGGCTCGAGAAGCGGAGAATTCGCTCACGGAGGCCACGCGGAGATTTGCAGTGCCGTCGCCGCTGTCACCCTCTCTGCCGTTCAACCGGTAGGACGGCGGTAATGTTGGTAAGCCAGGATGACTTCGTAGAGATCCGTTGAGATGGTGATCTCGTCTTCCTCGAAGTCCTGCAACCAGGTTCGTTCGCATTTCACAGCATCGGCCAACAGTGGAAACACCTCTCCCAAGGGTACGGTCACTTGCTCGCGCGCAGGGTTGGGAGCGTCGAGTGTCGTCACTCCGTCTTCGTGAGGACCGTAATAAACACGGAGTCTCGTTCGTGGCATCATTCAACCTTCCTTCGGGTTAGGTCGCTCCGATTCCATCCCAGCATCCGCGCAGGAGGCGGTTCGGCTGGCTCTTAACTTATCGGCAATTCGACCTGCATTGGTTTGACATAATGTTTGGAGAATGCCGATTTTTTTCCTCCTGCTAGCAACCGCATGCTGGCGGCGAGAGCGGGTCGCGAGCACGCAAGTCGTCTGGACCGCGTGATTTAAAGCCCTAGATTCCTTGACAAGCCCGACCTCGTGCCGCTAGATTGCCCGGCTCACCTGTCTGGTTTGAGCCGAGTGTACGAGGCAGCCTTCGTTTTCCGCACCGAGCTCGACGTCGTGTCGGAGTGCTGGAAGGATGAACTTGAGTGGGTGTCCCGGCACAGCTAGAGACTCTAGGCGCGCTCTAGAGCTTTGAGCGGTCGGAGCCCGCTTTGTGAATTTGGTGGTCAGCGCCCGATGTCGACCGTTACCAACACTCGCCACATCGATCTCAAGATGCTGGCTCGCGATGTGGGACTGCCAGTTCCCAAAGCGGCGAGGACGTTGGACCTGCTCGATGAAGGTAACACGATTGCCTTCATCACCCGATATCGAAAAGACCAAACTGGCGGGCTCGATGAAGAGCAGGTGCGCCAGGTTCGGGATGCTGCGGCGAAACGCCGCCAGCTGGCTGAACGCAAGGAGGCCATTCTCAAGTCCATTGCCTCCCAGAACCGTCTGACAGAGGAGCTGCAAGCGCAAATCAAAGCCGCCAAGTCGACGAAGCAGCTCGAAGACCTATATCTGCCGTACAAGCCGAAGAAGCAAACGCTGGCAACGCTGGCGCGGCAGCGTGGTTTGCAGCCGCTAGCAAACGAGATACTCGCGGGCGCTGCGGCGGCTACCGACATGCGACAGCGGGCGTCCGACTTTGTCGCCAGCGAAAAGGAGCTGCCGACGGTTGAGCTGGTCCTGCTTGGCGTCAGGCACCTCCTCGCCGAGCAGTTTAGCGAACGGGCAGACGCGCGTGTCACGCTGCGGCCGCTTCTGCTGAGGACCGGCAGGCTCGTCAGCACGCGAGTTGAATCTCCGTCAGGACCCGGGGAGGTTGAGGATGGAGCGGGAGAGCAGACTTCGATCTCGCGTGCGCCGGCGTCGGAGCCGGGAGCCCCTCTCGGCCGCCACAAGAACAAGAAGCGAGCCAATCTGCATGCCGCCTACCAGGACTACTTCGATTATAGCGAGCCGATTTCGCGGATTCCGCCACACCGCGTCCTGGCTCTCAATCGCGGCGAGCGGGAGAAAGTACTACGGCTGCGGATCGAAGGCGATACAGAACAGATGTACGGTGTCGCGGCGAAACTCTTGGTCGCGGCCGATCATCCTCATGTGCGTTTCCTGAGGGAGTGCGTTCGCGACGCCCTGGGGCGCATGGTCCTCCCCAGTCTCGAAAGGGAGGTCCGGCGCGAATTGACCGACCGTGCCGAACAACACGCCGTCCATGTCTTTGCCAAGAACCTCCGCAAGCTGCTGCTGCAGCCGCCGGTCCGCGGGCGGGGCGTATTGGCAATCGACCCGGGTTTTCGCAGTGGTTGCAAGCTGGCAGTGCTTGATGAGTTCGGCAACCTCCTGGCCAATACTGTCGTCTACATCGTCGGTAAGGATCAGCTCGTGCAGCAAGCGCGGGCCCAGATCGCAGCGCTCGTCAAGAAGTACCAGATCCCGTTGATCGCAATCGGCAATGGGACCGCTTGCCGTGAAACGGAAACGCTCGTCGCCAAGGTCATCAACGAGGAACTGGCTGGTACTGTCGTCAACTACGTGATCGTCAACGAAGCAGGTGCCAGCGTCTACTCGACCAGCCCGATTGGTCGTGAAGAGCTACCTGATGCGGATCCAGTCGTGCGCAGTACGATGTCGATCGGACGGCGACTGCTCGATCCACTGTCCGAGCTCGTCAAGATCAATCCGGCGAACATCGGAGTCGGGATGTACCAGCACGACGTCAAATCCAAACCGCTGCGCGCATCCTTAGACACGGTCGTCGAGTCGTGTGTGAATTTTGTCGGCGTGGACGTCAACACGGCCAGCCCTGCCCTGCTGAGCTATGTGTCGGGGTTGAACCAGCTCACCGCCAGACGCGTCTACGAGCATCGAAGAACACACGGCCCGTTTCGTAACCGCCAGCAGCTGTTGCAGGTGCCAGGCATCGGTCAAGCAACCTACATTCAGGCAGCGGGATTCTTGAAGATCACCGATGGCGACAACCCACTTGACTCGACTTGGATCCATCCGGAAAGTTACGCCGTCGCGGAACAGCTGCTCACCCGTTTGGGCAGCAGCGTTGCCGAGCTGTCCACCATGCAGGGGCCGGATCGGCGAGGAAATACGGGTGGTTCGACCGGCACGGCTTCATTGGCTGAATGCGCTGCCGCGCTGGATCTCCCAGCGGTGGCGGCCGAACTAGACGTTGGCGAACTGCTGCTGCAAGATCTACTGGCTTGCTTGACCCGGCCGGGGCGCGACCCGCGCGACGATCTGCCGCCTCCGGTCTTCCGTTCCGACATCATGAAGCTCGACGACCTCAGGCCAGGCATGGAACTGCGGGGGCCCGTCCTCAACGTCGTCGACTTCGGCGCCTTCGTCGACATCGGCATGTCCGACAGCGCATTAGTTCATATCAGCCAATTGGCCAATCGTTATGTACTTGACCCACACGACGTCGTCAGCGTCGGCGACGTGCTAACGGTTTGGGTTGTGGATATTGACCGGGAACGCCGCCGCGTGTCGCTGACCGCGATTCCTCCAGGTCAAGAGAACTCGCCGTCGCCAAGCGATTCGTCAGGCGGAAAGCGACAAGCGCAACGCAAAGCGTCACTCCAAGACAAACAGCCTCCCGCTCCGCACACCCACCGCAGCGGCCCACAGAAACCCAAGGCCCGCCGCCAAACAAAGCCGGCCACACCCATCTCCGAGGAAATGGCCGAGGGCAAAGAGCCGTTGCGGTCCTTCTCTGATCTGCTCCAGTTCTACGAGCGTAAAACGGCGGCAGACGACGACCCGGAATCATCTCGGTAACCGCCAGGGCGGTCTTTTTCGCAGCGAAGACGGGGTTGCACGGGTAACAACCCGTCACCCCGCGCGATACACTTGATTTCATGGACTTTGAAAAGAGAATTCAAAAGGCCATCCAACGCGGAAAGCGGAGAAGCGATGCGCTTTCCCGTGAGGCTCGCCTGAGGGAATTAAGCGAAGACGAGCTAAAGCGGATGCACGGCCAGGCGCGCCTCCAGCTTTCGGAGCATATCGAGAATTGTATCAAGCGGTTGCCGAACCACTTTCCCGGATTTCAGTACGAGACGATCTACGGCGACCGAGGGTGGGGAACGGCCTGCAGTCGTGACGACATCCGCATCCGGGACGGGCGGCGGGAAAACGACTACAGCCGCCTAGAATTGACCGTTCGCCCCTTCTCCACGTACCACGTACTCGAGCTCGCCGCCAAAGCCACAATCCGCAACAAAGAGTTCTTCAACCGATCGCACTTTGAGCCTATCTTGGATGCCGATCTCACAGAGTTCATGGAGCTGGTCGACATCTGGGTGCTTGAGTACGCCGAGCTCTATGCCGCCCAGTCCTAACAGCCTGTTGATTTTTTCAACGCGCCTGCTGCTTCACAGGGATGTGATGCCAAATCAGCGACGCAAGTCGTTGATTTGCGAGCCGCGAAGAACTCTGTTCTGAGGAGATCGTGCAGCTTTTAAGCTAGTGGGTGATTTCGTCTTTCTTCACTCTCCCCCTTGGGGAGAGTCGGCCCGAAGGGCCGGAGAGGGGGGAGCCCTTCCCCGACGCTACGCGTCGGTTTGCTGAGAAACCGTGGGCTAACGCCCAGCGGCTGATTTGGAGCGTAGCCGAAACTCGCCAGAGTTTGGCGGATTGTATGAAAAGTAAGCTGCACGACCTCCGAGCGGGAGGGTGAAGTACGATACCGGCAAGTTTGGTCAACATGAAGCGTAAAGCTGCACAGCCTCTGAGCTGGTGAGGTTGAAAAACGCCAGGACGGTTTTTCAACAGGCAGATAACAAACCCCAGATGAGGCGCGGGGACTTATCCAGGTGGCTCCAGCTGGCTCACGCCGAGTATCAGACGATGACGCTCGTTAACTCGAGAAACCGAGGGTCCTGGCGAATTGGGTCGAAGTCCTCCTCTTCGTCTACCAACTCGCGGAATCCAGGCTCCATGTCGAAAGCCCGTGTCAGATAAGCCAAGGCGAGTTGGGTGTTGCTCGCCAAGCTCCAGTAGCAGGCCAAGTTGTAGTAGACGATCGACTGACCCGAGTCGATTTCCATCGCCCGTTCCAGCGCTTCAATAGCCAAATCAAGACGGCCTACTCGCTTCTGGCACCAACCCAAAGCCAGGAACGTATGGGTATTCTCGGAATCCAGCTCGGCCGCTTCGTTGAGGCTCGCAATGGCCTCCGCGTAACGTTCCAGGTTTCGCAGGGCTTGGCCGCGTAGATAGGACACTTTGGGCCGCAGACCTCGAGACACCGGTACGCGGGACAACGTCTCCAGCGCACGTCGAGCAAGTTGATGTCGAACGCGCGCGCTGAGGACAAACTGGTCACCGCAAGCCGACGCCAGGTCGAGATAGCCATCGGCTTCCCGAAGCAATAACTGTCGACGCTCACGATGAAGTTCAGACACGGGCTTACCGTTCGATTCGAAATCGGCAGTCTAGACACTGACTACTTCAATCTTAACTGCCGAACTGGGGAATCCCAAATCTAAGATCCGTCAAGTGCGGCAAACAGGCTCGTTCCGCAGCTAGTCAAAGCGCTTCGGAAAAAGAGTCCGCCTAACAAGGGGATTCTAGTTGGGTAAGGTCGAACCGGCCACACCTACGCCTGATCGCAACCTAGCCAGGATTATTCGCGATTTCGTGGCCGGAGGGTCGTAAGTGTTTTCGTGGCAAGGAAGACAAGCGATTCTTTCCGTTCGTGTATTGAATGAAATGGCGGCAGGAAAGGACAAAAGGCGGACATGGCCACGCAACAACATGTCATCGTCGACAGAGCTCCACGAAATCTCCGGTCTCGATCGCCAAATAAAATAGCAGCCCAGCGGGATCGACAGATGTGCTGGCCGCGCGTTTTACAGGCAACTCGTTTGTCTGCAAGGCTTTAATTAACCCGGATTATTCGTGAAGATCGTGGCGAGAGGTTGTAAGTACGTTCGTGGCAAGGAAGGCCAGCAATTCTTCCGCAGGCGTATTGAAGCAATACGTCGAGGGAGAATTGTGAAGCATGACGAAGCCACGGATGGACTTACGACCTCGCAGCAGATCGCTCATGAAAAATTCGGGTTAACGGCAAGTCCACGTGAAGTGCGTCCAATCGGACTGGCATCAGCCGATCGTGCTCGAAAGTCTGCAGAAAACCCAGACGATTTGGTCAATCGAACACGACGTCAATTCAAGACCGCTCGCGTCCGAACAACGCCTGCTAGATCTCGAAGAGGAGATCCCTACGCATTCACCGCGGTCTCTTCAAGGCGGTCGGAGAGCGGCTGAGCTGGAACCCCCAGCTTCAAGACTGGAGCAAACTCCTCAAACTCGTGATCCACCTGCTTGAACACATCGATCAGTGGGCCGGAAGCTGGCGGAGCCAGGGTTTCGTAAGCCTTCGTGAACTTCTCGCGTTCCGACCACTGCTCATCACAGGTGGACGGTAGCAAAGCCGACAGACAAACAGCTGCACCCTTGACGTCTACGTTGTCGGCTGAAATCAAGGATTCGAAATTGGTGTGCGTGTCGATCAAGCTGGCAAAGGACTCGGGTAGTTTCCAACCGCGCGCCATGATTCCCGCCGCCTCCGAATGGGTCCAGCCAAAGCGCGTGCGTTCGAGTTCGGATAGACGGAAAGCACCTCCATGCCGTCCCTCCAACAAGTCGCCGTAATCACCGGGCAACTCCTTGGCCAGCAACGGAACGGCCATGTCCTGCAAGAGAGCCGCAGTAAAGAGGTCCTCGGTATCACCGAGTCCCAGGGACTTGCCGAAGTGGCGGGCAAAGATGCCTCGCCGCAAGGAGTCCTGCCACAGGCTCTTCAGATCGAAGGGACCGCACTTCGGGTTCGGCATCAGGCTGAACACCGCGCTCCAAAGCGAGAAGTTCTTGATGGTACGAATACCAACCAGAGCGATCCCCAGCTTGACGCTCGAAATCTCCTGGACGAACCCGAAGTAGGACGAATTGAGAAACCGCAGTACCTGTCCGGTAAGCCCTGGATCGGCTTCGATCGGCACGGCGAATTCGGCAGGCCCGTTCTCGGGATCTTGCGACAATTCGAGCAACCGCATCGCGCTCTGGGGTAATGCCGGCAGTTGTACGCCTGAGAGCATCTCGCGAAGGTCGATCTTTGTTGTCATGACGATGGTCTTCCCCAGTTGAGGGCGATAGGGCAGGCATGGTGAGCAGTGCCTACGACGTTCCCGCGGGACGGTCACGAGCTACCCGTCCAACCGAAGTTTAGGCCACGTTTGGCTCTGCGGCAAAGCAATCTGACAACGTACCTCTCGCTTGTCCGCCACGCGGCCGCAAGATCCCTCCGCACGGCACGAGTGGCCCTCACCGCGACGCCAAAACGCCACGCCAGGTTGCCGCAGGGCAACGCGTCCAGTTGGCACTCCTGTCTCGCAAGGTCGGAACTGACCGCCGGTTACCGCCGACAGCGGCGGACCCCTCACTTTCGCCGGCTCAGCGGTTGCTCAGTAGTTAACCCAACCGTTCTGAGTCGCTCGAAGAGGGAGGGGGGGCTATTGGGGATCCAGGCAGTGGTATTGGCTTTGTCGCTCGCTTCGCAACACGATGGTCTTCTCGCGGCAGAGACGCCGAGCGTGCCGATACAGCAGGAACAGTGGCGGCGTACACCGCGCGGCTGGGAAGATCGCCGGCACTAGACGTTGAGCCCTCCACCACCACTTCCACGAACAACGGCCGTCCACCCAGCGGTGATCGGACTGCTACAGCTGCTGATCTCCGCAGCCGCCTTGGTCGCGTTCGCTCCAACTCGATCCCAGCAACCACGAGTTAAAGCTGCGCGCTCGGCTCGATCCCAACGCGACGCGTGAGTCCTACAGCTGGCCCTGCTGGTGATGCTAGCCGTGCTCTTGTAGCGGCACTCGTGAGTTTCCGGTCACGCTCGCCGGAGGCGCCAACACGCTTTCTCGCATTTTAGTTGTACGGATTCTCCCCTCAGGTGCCACTAATTAGCAGTAGGGGGATGTCGTACGTCTTGATCGGGGGACGCGAGGGACAAAGCTATGCGACTCACGCTGCGCACCATGCTGGCCTATCTGGATGACATTCTGGATGCGGCGGATGCCGACGAGTTGGGCGAGAAGATCGAAGAGAGCAAGTTTGCCAGTGACTTGGTCCACAGGATTCAGAATTCCACTCGTCGTCTCCGGCTGGGTGCCCCCAAGACCGAGGGAAAGGGCATGGGGATGGACGCCAACAGCGTCGCCGAGTACCTCGACAATACGCTCTCTGCCGATCGCGTCCCAGACTTTGAGAAGGTCTGTCTTGAGTCCGACGTGCACTTAGCAGAAGTCGCGGCATGCCATCAGATCCTGACACTCGTTTTAGGCGAGCCCGCGGACGTCGAGCACGCGATTCGCGAGCGGATCTATGGGGTCGCACCGGGAAGCGAAAAAGTCGAGCGGCCTGCCGGGGGACAAGAGGCGGTTCCCCACTTGGCTTCGGTTCTCGTAGCGGAGGCGAAGTCGGGGCGAAAGGCCGCGGAGCCTGACGACGTTCAGACCGCAGCACCCAATCGCTACCTTTCGGGCCGTTCGGTCGGAATCGCATTGGGGCTGGCTTTCCTGTTGGCGCTCGTCGGTTTGCGGGCGATGGGTGAGTTCAACGGAAATCATCCGCTTTGGCGACTTGCGAGAGCTGGCGCGCCGCAAGTGGTTCCTGAGCAGGCTGCGGCGGAGCCTGCCGACGAGGGGCTCGAGATCCCATCGTCGCCGGTCGAACCCCCAACTGCCGACGCATCGACGACTCCCGCTCAAACCGACCTTGCCTCCAGAGAGTCGGTTCCTGCTGCGATCGAGTCCGAGGATACTGTGGTAAACCCCACGGTCGAACGACGGGACGACACCGGGAGTGACGTGCCGGAATCCGAGCGGCCCGAGCCGGAGAGTGTATCGGCTTCGCCACCACCGGGGACAAGCGGCGTGACGCCTCTGCCGGCGACTGTACCCGATCCAGCCGACACAGCCGTTTCGACACAGCTGGCCCGCTATCTGTCCCCTCAGCAGGTAGTAGCCCGCTTCGACCGCACGGAGGAGGATTGGCTGCGGCTACAGCCGGATGCGGAACTTGCCACCGGCGACGAGCTCGTCGTGCTGCCGACCTATCGCCCACAACTACTCATTCAGTCTGGAGTGATGGTCACGTTCGTCGGAGCCGCGCGATTCGAGATTGGACCTGAGGTGCGCGGTCTACCTGAAATAAAGCTCGTTCATGGCAGAGCCTTGCTTGTGCCGGCGTCCGACGAGGGCGCAGCACTGTCGCTCAACTTCGGCGACCGGGAAGCCACTTTGCGTCTTATGGATCGGGAGTCGGCGGCGGCTGTCGACGTACGCTGGTTTCTGCCGCCAGGAGCGGACCCAGAGACGACACCAGCTCAGCTTGCAGTCCGCGTCTATGGGTTGCAGGGACAAACTAGCTGGGAAGAGAGCGGTCCTAGTCAACAGCTCATTAGCGCAGGTGAATTGCTGACGGTACTAGGATCAGCCGGCGCGATGACGCAACCGGTGAGCATGTTTCCCGCGTGGACCCATCCTACGGGGGGTGTCAAGCCGATCGAGCAGCGCGCTTCGCGGCGCTTGCGGGAATATTTGGCGGCTGACCAGCCCATCGTGGCAACGTTGGTCGAGCATACGCGACAGCCCCGCCAGCGGCGGGTGGAGGTTCGTTCTTTAGCCAACCGATCACTCGTTCTATTCGGCGTCTACGACTCGTTACTGGAGACGCTGGCGGATCGAGGACAGCGTTCGTACTGGGCAGATCACTTTGCGGCGCTACGGTTTTCGTTGACGCGCGGTTCCGAATCCGCAGCTAAGCTCCAGCGCCGAGTTGGGATGGCTTACCGGGCCGAAGCTGCGGCCATCTTCCGGTTGTTGCGTGGTTATTCGCCGGATCAGTTGGCGGCCGGTGCCGCGCAGGAGCTGGTCGATCTGCTAGAGCATCCGGAGATGAGCGTGCGTGTCTTGGCCTACCTGAATCTCGAGTCCATCACCGGAATGACGCACCTTTTCCTACCTTTCAAGGAGCCAGGTCAAGACCGCCGTGGCACGGTCTCCGCTTGGAGGCGGAGTCTGGCGGAGGGCCGGATCGTCTATCGGTTACCACCGGTGGCGATACCAGAACGTCTTGCCAGATCGAGAGTTGAGGCGACTGTTAACTGACTGAACCGCTCCCTTTCCTCCCCTTCGAGCACGAGTAGACTACCTGCCAGCTGCCTATTAGAATGGAGCTCGCGCGGTTCACCTGAGAGCCGGCCGTAACGACAAGCCAAACCCAGTCACGGGTTTACAGCAGGGATAGGAGAGTTACGCGGTGGAGCTCAGCATTTCCGCAAGGCATGGCCACCTTAGTACTGCCACGCAGGACAAAATCAAGGAAAAAGTTAAAAAGCTGCAGCGTTTTTTCGACCGAATCTCAGCGATCCACGTTACGGCAGACCTTGAACACCGGGACTCGGTAGAGGTTGAAGTACGTGTCTCAGCTGAGCACTCCGCTGATTTCGTCGCTTCGGAGTCGGCCGGCGAGCTTTTCGTCGGGCTTGACAGTGTCGTGCACAAGCTTGAGCAGCAACTGCGCAAGCACAAAGAGAAGATCCAAACGGGTCGACGGCAGCCGGGCCGCAGGCAAACGGAGGGTCCGGGGGCTGATGAATCGGACGCAGAGTGACCCGGCCAGACCGCTTTCACGTGCTGATCAAGTGAAAGTCACCGAGTGCCTGAAACAAAACTGAAGGACCCCACTATGAAGTTTTCCGACTTTGTGCAGGCTGACGCCATTTTGGCGGAGCTATCAGCAGACGAGAAGGAAAGTGTTGTCAACGAGTTAGTAGGCTCACTTGTTCAAGCGGGAGCCATCAAGGCCGACGATCAGGAGAGTATCGTCAAGGCCATCATGAAGCGCGAAGAGTTGGGCAGTACCGGAATTGGCCGGGGTGTGGCGGTACCTCATACCAAGCATCCTAGCGTGAACCAGCTGATCGGTACCGTCGGGGTGAGCGGAGAAGGCGTCGACTTCGATAGCCTTGATGGTGAAAAAGTCCAGCTGTTCTTTCTGCTGGTCTCACCTCCCGATCGTCCGGGTGACCATTTGCGGGCTTTGGAGAACATCTCGCGACAGCTTCGGGATGACACTTTCTGCCGTTTTCTCAAGCAGTCCAAGACCGCAGCGGACATCCAACAGTTGCTTGAAGAAGCGGACAACAATCAGTTTGTTTCCTAGGTGGTTGCGGCTCGCTCGTCCGGACAGTCCCGTCGGGTCCCCGGCGACTTGTGGACGGTGTGATGGTTTCCCGGTGCTTGAGTGTTGTTAGTAGGCGGTTGTGATGTGTTGGGTCGGATGTTGGACAAATCCACAATTAGGCAGGTCACGGTGAACATTCCTCAGGGACTGCATGCTAGGCCTGCCCACGCCTTCGTCACGGTGGCGAGCCAGTTCAGCTCTGATGTTCGAGTGGTTCACAATGGCGAGAGTGTCGACGGCAAGAGCATTTTGGCGATTCTCGGCCTGGGAGCCGGCATGGGCACCGAGCTGACGCTCGAAGCGGTCGGTCAAGACGCGGCCGCAGCCGCTGACGCCCTCGAAGCCCTCTTCTTGAATGACTTTGGCGAAGTCGGAGAAGAGGAACAGAAAGCAGAATAGGTCCGGAGCAGCGGTGGCTCTGGCAAGCCGTACAAGACAATCAGAAACACTACAGGGTGAGTTGTATCGGCCGACATACGGCGGTAGATCCCCAAGCACACTATGCTTGGTCGTGAACCCGCTGGTTGGCGCCCCACCCGATTGCGATGCAAACGTTACAGGGTATCGCCGCTTCGCCTGGCGTGGCCATCGGCGAAGCGTTGATCGTCGACAATGAGGGTTTTCGCATCCCTCGTCGCTTTGTTACGCGCGATGCGGTCGACGAGGAGTTGCAGCGGCTGGACAACGCCATCGAGGCAGCCGCTGCGGAGATCGCGCGGAACCACGAGACGATTTCACAGCAGCTGGGCGATCACTACGGCGCCATCTTCTCTGCCCATCTGCTGATGCTGCGAGACGCTCGCTTGCGTGACGAGCTTGAACAAGAGATTCGCCAGCATCATTGCTCACCCGAGTACGCGGTCAGCCGTACGCTACGGCGATATGCAAAGGTGTTTCAAAACCTCCACGGCACGTACCTCGCGGAACGAGCCCACGATATCTTCGATATCGAACGCAGTTTGCTGAGCAAGTTGCTGGGCGAGCGCCGTGAAGAACTAGCACATCTCGCTTCACCGGCTGTCATCCTGGCCCACAATCTGACGCCGAGTGAAACAGCGAACCTTGATCGCCGGTTCGTGCTAGGCTTCGCGACCGAACTAGGTGGGGCCAGCGGGCACACGGCGATCGTCGCCAAGGGCCTGGAGATCCCCGCGGTGGTCGGCATCGGAGGCTATCTGGCCGATGTTGCCGGAGGAGACTTGGTCATCGTCGACGGAGATCATGGCCGGATCATCCTGAATCCGGATCAGGCCACCTTGCAGCGTTATCAAGACGAAGTCGAAGAGCACCGCAGCCTAGCAGTCAGACTCGAACGCGAGCTGCGCGATCTGCCTGCGATGACTCGTGACGGAGTCTCCCTGAGTTTGCAAGCCAACATCGAGTTCCCTTGGGAAGTCGACGTGTGCGTGGAACGCGGCGCCGACGGAATTGGACTCTACCGCACCGAATTCCTCTACCTGGGAGTCGCGGCCGAGCCAACAGAAGCCGATCACTACGAAGCTTACGCGCGGGTCATCGAGGCGATGCGGGGGCTGCCGGTCTGTATACGCACCTTAGACCTCGGAGCCGATAAGCTCGGCCAGCTGCCAGCGGCTGAAGAAGAAAGAAACCCGTTCCTAGGTCTGCGCAGCGTGCGTTTGTCGCTTAAGAACGTCCCGCTGTTTAGGACCCAGCTGCGCGCCATCCTGCGGGCAAGCGCATTGGGGCAAGTCCGCATCATGTTTCCTCTGATCGGCACGCTCCAAGAGTTGCGACAATGCAAGATGGTGCTGGCCGACGCCATGGAAGATCTGGAGGAATGCAACATCGAGTTTGATCGCACCATCGAGATCGGCATGATGGTCGAAGTGCCTGCGGCAGTGGTGCTACTGGATCGATTCCTTGCGGAGGTCGATTTCATCAGCATCGGCACGAACGATCTTGTCCAGTATGCCCTGGCCGTCGATCGCAGCAACAAGGAAGTAGCGGACCGGTACCGAGCGAGCGACCCTGCGGTCTTGCGGTTGCTCGAAATGTCACTCGCGGCAACCCACGCAGCTCAGTTGCCAGCGAGTATTTGCGGACAAATGGCGGGAGAACCGCTCTATACGATGTTGCTGCTGGGACTGGGCTTCCGTTCCTTGAGCGCAGCGCCCAGCGCCATTCCTGAAATCAAGAACATTTGCCGGAATGTCTCGCTCTCCGAGTGTGAAGAGGTTGCCCAACACGCCTTGGCGATGGACAACGCGCGAGAGGTCGAGTCGTACCTGCGAGAACAACTACGAAAGGTCGCGCCCGAGCTGGCATGGTCCTGAAGGGAGATCGATGGCGTCCCAGCGTCCGGTAGACGCGTCGCTGTTTGGCAGCGACAGAACGCCATGTCGAGGTCTTGCTCCAGCACCTACGACGCTTGTTGACAGCGGGGACGACCCCTAACCACCGACTATTAGATGGACGTAAACAATGAAAAAAGAGATGTTAATCAACGTATCCCAACCCCCTCCCGAGGAATGCCGAATTGCGATCGTCGAAGACGGTTTGCTGGAAGAGCTCTATATCGAGCGTGCCAGTCAAGGCAATTTGGTCGGTAACATTTACAAAGGTCGAGTCGTCAACCTGGAGCCGAGTATTCAGGCGGCGTTCGTCGACTTTGGAGTTGGCAAGAACGGGTTCTTGCACATCAGCGACGTCGAGCCTCAGTACTTCCGCCAAGGAGGCTATGACCCCGAAAAGGTCTTGGCCAGCGAGGCCGCTGGACGGCGGGGAACCGAGAAGAATGGAAACGGAAGTCGCGACGGTTCCAACCGATCGCAGGCGCGGCGCGCACGTGCCGGCGGACGCCCGCGGGTAAAGCCGCCGATTCAGGAGATCTTTCGCAGGGGTGACGAAGTACTCGTACAAGTCATCAAAGAGGGAATCGGCGCCAAAGGACCGACGCTGTCCACTTATATCAGCATTCCCGGTCGCTACCTCGTTTTGATGCCCGCTCTGGGACGCCTGGGAGTTTCGCGCAAGATCGAGGATGAAGCCGATCGGCGACGGCTGCGAGAGACGCTGCTGGAACTCAATCCACCCAAAGGGCTGGGGTTTATCGTCCGCACCGCAGGTGTCGATCGCAATCGTAAGGAGCTGTCGCGCGATATGGCCTACCTACTGCGCCTCTGGAAAGTCATCGTGCGGCGCATTAAGAGGACTTCCGCTCCGGTCGACATCTATGAAGAGAGCGACATGATCATCCGCACGATCCGCGACATCTTCACTTCGGATGTTGACGCAATCTACGTCGACCAAGAGGATGCGTTCAACCGCGCCAAGGAATTCCTCCAGCTGGTGATGCCCCGACACGTCAACCGCCTTCGTTGTTATGCTGGCAAGGAACCTCTCTTCCACAAGTACAATCTAGAGGCCGAGATCAGCCGGATCCACAAGCGCGAGGTGCCCCTCCGCGAAGGTGGTTCGATCGTGATCGACCAAACCGAAGCGTTGGTCGCCATCGATGTCAACAGCGGTAACTTTCGCGCTGATGACTCGGCAGAAGAGACGGCTTTTCAGCTCAACTTGGCCGCCGCCCGAGAAATCGCTCGGCAACTTCGCCTGCGCGACCTAGGTGGTGTGATTGTCAACGACTTTATCGACATGCGGCGTGAGAAACACCGGCGGGGGCTCGAGAGGGCGTTGCGGGATTCGCTGAAACGTGACCGAGCTCGCACGAAGATCCTCCGTACTAGCCCGTTCGGTCTCATCGAGATGACTCGTCAGCGCATCCGCCCGAGTCTGAAGCGGAGCGTCTACGCGGACTGCCCCTGCTGCAGCGGCAGAGGCGTTGTCAAGACCGCCGAGAGTATGTCGATCGAGGTGATTCGCATGCTCATGCTTGCCAGCCAACAGCCGAACATCGGTCATGTCACGGTCCGTGTGGACGGCCAGGTCGCCTCTTACCTGAACAACCGCAAACGGAGGGAGATCATGCAGCTCGAGGAGGGAGGCATGAACGTCCAAATCCTGGGCAGCGAAGGGCTTTATCCCGAGCACCTGGAGCTCGATTGCCTGGACGGCAACGGCCGCGAGATACGGATTGACTTCGATTAGGCCTCGACGGGCTTTCTGGCGGCTGGTAGATTGGCGGTCTTAGTGTCAACTGGAGCTGGCGTTCGCCGCACCGCCAGGCTGAGTACTCTATAAGCTCCGACACGGCTCTCCAAGGTAGTTTCGTCGAAAGGTTTGCGATGTACGCCATCATTCTAGACGGGGGACGGCAGTACAAGGTTGAAGAAGGCCAGCAGCTGGAGGTCGACTACCGCGAGGCCGCGAAGGGAGCTGAACTGCAGTTCGAGCGCGTGCTGGCCGTGTCGGGTGACGAAGGGCTGCGGCTGGGAAAACCAACGGTGGACGGGGCATCTGTTTCGGCCGAGGTGCTTGGAGTCCGGCTTGGCGAGAAGATATCGGTGCAAAAACTGCGGCGGCGCAAGAACTCCCGTCGTCGCACCGGACACCGGCAGATGTACACCACGGTCCGAATCAACAAAATCACGGCGTAGCCGCCCCCGGGACGAAGGTCCGCCCCAGACTCAAGGACTTTTCCCCGACGTTCCGCCGCTATCTGATCGTGGCCGAACTCGCCAGAGTTTGGTGGACTGCCGATTCGTCCAAATTCGGGCGAATTCGGCTACAGTCCTTAACGGCGTTGCCACACACTCCCCTTTGCCCCTTCGAGGTCGTGCAGCTTTTAAGTTAGTGCGTGATCTCGTCTTTTCTCACTCTCCCCTCGGGGAGAGTCGGCCCGAAGGGCCGGAGAGGGGGCACTCGCCGGACGCTACGCGTCGGTTTCGCTGGGGAACCGTGGGCTAACGCCCAGCGGCTGATGTGGAGCGTAGCCGAACTCGCCAGAGTTTGGTGGATTGCACGAAGCGTAAAACGTAAAAGCTGCACGACCTCCTTCGCGGCGGGTGCGGGACACGCACTCGGTCTTGTAACTCGGCGTTCCGCATTGTTGAGTCCGCCTAAATGACCGAGTTCGACTCTGTTCGCTCCTCAGACTTCGCTGCCTGTTTCCGGGAGACGGAACTACAAAAGGGCAGAGACTCGGGGAAAACTCCGCTCCTTTTCGCCGTCCGGGCGCTCCGGGAAAAAAGTTTCGCCGGTGCTGTTTTTTCCATGGTCTCGCGTCCGCCGTGCAGAAATCGCTGTAATGCGTTTGATATTAGATGGTTAGGAACGCATTTCCCGGCTGTTCGTCGAGTGTCACCGGGCGGGCTGCGTTGCGCTAAGGTTCTGTTAAATGGACAGATAGAGCGGATTCGCTCGACGTGATTGACGAGTCAATCGAAAAGTGTAAACTTTGCTCCCTTCACCTCCAAATGTTGTGGCTGGTCGCCCGACTGCTACAATATGTGGTGGTTTTCCTGCTTTTGGTGGGCAGGCCCTAGTGGGGGGTTTGAGTAGGCGCAGTGTGACGAATTCTTCGTCATTTGTGGCGCGCCAACGGCCGATGATTGGTGTATAAATGTACACTTACGCAGAGCCCTGATCGGCGCGGCAAGGTCTAGAAATGGGTTACCTAACGGAAGGGTACCCTGGGGAAATCGAGGTAAGAAGTCAGGAGGATCAAGGATGGCACCGATCGCGTCGACGGTTTCTAGGGAAAAGAGTTCCACCACTCAGTTGTCGGGCACAGCAGTGGAATCTTCATCAGCGAGCGATAACACACGCGAGGGTCTGAAGGTCGACGCCGTTTTCTGTCCGGATGCGGTTGCTGATCCTTTCGAGACTGTGGAGTGGGAGCTGCGCAGCGCGGCGATCAAGGACGAGAACGGGCAGTTGTTGTTCGAGCAGCAGGACTGCGAAGTACCGGCCGCTTGGAGTCAGCTAGCGACGAACGTCGTGGTCAGCAAATATTTTTTTGGCGAGAACGGCACGGCCGAGCGTGAACAGAGTGTTCGCCAATTGATCCATCGCGTAACGCGGACAATCGCCGACTGGGGCATCCAGGACGGCTACTTTGCCTCGGCCGAGGATGGCGAACGGTTTTACCGGGAACTAACCTGGCTATGCCTCCACCAGCACGGCGCTTTCAATTCACCGGTCTGGTTTAATGTTGGCCTCTATCACCAATACGGCGTACAGGGTGCAAAGTGCAATTGGCACTGGGATCCAAGCAGCTGCACGGTGCGAATGCCGGAGAATCCCTACGAGTATCCTCAAGGTTCGGCCTGTTTCATTCAAAGCGTTGAAGACAACATGGAAGCCATCATGCGTCTGGCGACAAGCGAGGCCATGTTGTTCAAATTTGGATCGGGGACAGGTACAGACTTATCGACTGTACGTTCGCATCGCGAGATGTTGTCGGGAGGAGGCCGCCCTAGTGGACCGTTATCGTTCATGCGTGTCTACGATCAGATTGCGGCGGTCGTAAAGTCGGGAGGAAAGACGCGCCGCGCCGCGAAGATGCAGTCACTGAAGGTCTGGCATCCGGACATTCTGGAGTTTATCGAAAGCAAATGGAAAGAAGAAAAGAAGGCCCACACGCTGATTGAGAAGGGCGGCTACGAAGCGAATTTCAATGGAGAGGCGTACAGTTCGATTCTTTTCCAGAATGCGAATCTTTCGGTGCGTGTTACCGATGAATTTATGGAGACCGTTGACAGCGGTGGTCGTTGGACGACCCGCTGGGTAACCGATTCGTCCAAGGAAGGACCTTCCTACGAAGCTGGCTACTTAATGCAACGGATGGCGGAATGCGCTTGGCATTGTGGAGACCCCGGCGTTCAGTATGACTCGACAATCAATCGGTGGCATACCTGCCCTAATTCGGGCAGGATCAATGCAAGCAATCCATGTTCGGAATACATGTTTCTGGACAATACGGCCTGCAATCTGGCTAGCGTCAATTTACTGAAGTTCCGTAATAACAGTGGCTCCTTCGATGTGAGTCGTTTCCAGCAAGCCTGCCGTTTGTTCTTTATCGCTCAAGAGATCCTGGTCGATCACGCCAGCTATCCAACTGACCAAATCGCCGAAAACAGCCATCGTTTCCGCCCCTTGGGCTTGGGCTACTCGAACCTGGGTAGCCTGATCATGGCTAGCGGTGTTCCTTACGATTCTGCGGCGGCTCGTGGTCTGTGTGGTTCGGTGACCGCTCTCTTGCATGGTGTGGCGAATCTGACCAGTGCTGAGATGTCTTCGGTTGTCGGACCGTTCCAGGACTACGCGGCTAACCGCGAGCCGTTCCTACGCGTGATGCAAATGCATCGGAATGCCGTAGAAGCAATCGACGATGAAGGACCCAAGGAACTTAAGGACGCTGCCCGAAGACTGTGGGATCAGGTATTGAAGACTGGCAGCAAGTTCGGTTTTCGCAACGCGCAAGCGACGGTGCTCGCCCCCACTGGAACGATCAGCTTTCTGATGGATTGCGATACGACCGGCATCGAGCCTGACATCGCTCTGGTCAAGTACAAACAGTTGGCCGGCGGTGGAATGCTGAAGATCGTGAACCAGACCGTCAATGCGGCGCTCGAGCGACTGGGGTATGACGAGCCCCAGATCGAGGCCATTACCCATTTCGTTGATGAAAACGACACGATTGAGGGGGCACCCCACCTCAAACCGGCTGACCTCGCGGTGTTCGATTGCGCCTTCAAACCTGCCAATGGTGTGCGCAGCATCGAGTGGGGCGCACATGTGCGCATGATGGCTGCCGCTCAACCGTTCCTGTCGGGTGCGATTTCGAAGACGGTCAACATGCCCACCGAATCGACGCCTGACGATATTGCGGAGGCGTATCGTTGGGGCTGGCGTTTGGGGCTGAAGGCCTTAGCCATTTACCGTGACGGATCGAAGTGGAGTCAGCCGTTGTCGACCAAGACGGAAGGCGACAAGAGCTCAGAAAAGGAGGCCAAGGCTCGGCCACAACGTGAGCGGTTACCCGACACCCGCAACTCATTGACACACAAGTTCAGCGTCGGCGGCCACGAAGGGTACATTAACGTGGGTCTCTATCCCTCCGGTCGTCCAGGCGAGCTGTTCATTACCATGGCCAAAGAGGGCAGTACCGTGGGGGGCTTGATGGATGCCTTCGGGACAGCGATCTCGATTTGCCTACAATACGGCGTGCCACTCGAGGTGCTCGTCAACAAGTTCTCCCACACCCGCTTCGAGCCCATGGGCCATACCACCAATCCCGACATTCGAATTGCCAAGAGCGTCGTGGACTATATATTCCGGTGGTTGGGAGTTACCTTCCTGCCCGGCTACCGCGAAGCGAACAAGGGAATTCTGCCCACCGAAACCGACGACAGTGCCTCAACCTCGCGACAGCAACCGTCGGCCAACTCGCCCGACGCACAGCCACAGCCCTCCCGTACCGTGAACGGCAACGGCGCGGCTGTGAACGACTTGATGGACGCAGTAGATCTAGACGTTCTCGATCGAGCAGGCGTGGCACTGAAGATGGACGGGAGCAGCCGTGACGTTCAGTTCGCCCGCTTCCAAAGCGACGCGCCCAGTTGTGATAACTGTGGAGCGATTACGGTTCGCAACGGAAACTGCTATCTCTGTCACAACTGTGGAAACAGCATGGGTTGCTCGTAATGGATTGGGCGGGAGGCCCCGAGCAGCCCTCTGTTCTTCTAAAGGGATGCTGCCGAACCGTCGGCAGCATCCTCTTTTCATAGCTACACAACGACAACCCCAGTCCGTTAGAATGGACGCGTTTCCTGAAACTCCAATCAGCGTGCGCAAGCCATGGCGAGTGAGATCCTGTTACGCATTGACGGCGAAGTCGACCACCCACGCGAGTTGACTTTCGAAGACCTGGTCGCGATCAACCCGTCTTGCCAAGTCCACGACGTCACCCGTTACGGCGCCAAACGCGCCGGTGACGCTGTCACCCTGCGAGGACTCCTGGAACTCGTCGGCACCAAGCCGACTGCCAGTTACCTCGGCCTGCACAGCACGACCGATGACTTTCACGCCAGCATCCCCCTGGCTCCGGTCCGGGAGCGCGGACTACTAATCTATCGCGCCGCGGACCAGCCGTTGGAGGTCAGTGCGGGAGGACCGTTGAGGTTCTTTGTTCCTGACCACGCCGCCTGCCACACGGACGAAATCGATGAATGTGCCAATGTGAAGCATGTTGAACATCTAGAGCTGACTGCCGCCAAGGGCTACGACAACCGTCCCGAAGACGACGCAGAACATGAACGACTGCATCGCGAGCAGTAGTTCGCGCCCCCGCTCAGAGCGGAAACAGCCTGTGCCGGGCACGGAACTACACCTATGAGTGACCCAGCGATCGAAGTCCGTGAACTCAAGAAGTCCTACCGCAACGGACTTTTTCGCCGGTCCTTTCCGGCACTCAAAGGAGTCTCTTTCTCGGTCCGATCCGGAGAAATCTTCGGGCTGTTGGGTCCCAACGGTGCGGGCAAGACGACGCTGATCAAAATCCTGCTTGGGATCGCTCGCCGCAGCGGCGGAGCGGCATCGTTACTGGGCCGGCCCGCCGGAGACCGGCGCAGCCGGCTAGAAGTCGGCTACCTCCCCGAGCAGCTCCGAATCGCCGGACATCATACAGCTCGCACGGCAATGGAGTACTACGGCCGGCTGAGCGGACTCGGTCGCCGGTCGATCCGAGCTCACTGCGACGACCTACTGCGGCGTGTCGGTTTGGCGGACCGAGCCCGCGAACCGATCAAGAAATACTCGAAAGGGATGCTGCAACGTCTCGGGTTAGTCCAGGCGCTGATGCACGATCCCGACCTGCTCATTTTGGACGAACCGACCGATGGGCTGGACCCCGTTGGAAGGTCCCAAGTGCGTGGGTTGCTAAGGGAATTGAAGGACCAGGGAAAGACTATTTTCTTGAACAGCCACCTGCTTCAGGAAGTGGAACTGATCTGTGATCGAGTGGCGATCCTAGATCGTGGCATCGTGCGGGCCATCGGAGCGGTGAACGAAATCGCTCCTCAGCAATCCGAAGGCATTGAACTTGAAGTGACCGTCGCGGGCGGCGAGGATGAGATCCGTGCAGCCCTCGGTGCACGTGAGATAAAGAGCTGCGAACCAAACGGCGACGGCCAACATCGGCTGCACATACGAGTGACCGACCAGCCCGAGGTGGACTCGGTACTTGACGACTTACGCCAGCACCAACTTAGTATCGTCACCCTCCACCGCCGCCGGTTGACATTGGAAGACGCGTTCTTGAGTTTGTTTGACGACGCAGCCACAGAACGCTCGTCAGCCGGCGGGCATCAGAGCAAGTAGGGACTAGGACCGCAGAAAGTAGCCGTGCTATGAACTATCCGCTGCGCCGAGTGATCCATGCTAGAAGTGCCATCGTGCTGTTGGCCGTCGTAAGTGAACCAGTCGGGCTTTGGGGTGCACCTCCCGCCGACCTGGAGGCGTTCGTGGATTCGATCGCCACGAATGCCGTCGAGTCAGATTCGACCGCAGGTGTAAGTATCACGGTTGCGCTGGGGGCGGATCTCGTGTTGTCAAAGGGATATGGACTTGCTGACCTTGAGTGGGAGGTTCCCGCCACGGCTCAGACCATTTACCGAATCGGGTCCATTTCAAAGCAGTTTACGGCTGCGGCGATCTTATTGCTCGTCGAAGACGGCTCGGTCGGAATCGACGACCCGCTCACGGATTATCTCCCTGACTATCCGATGCAAGGGCATACTGTCACAATTCGCCACCTCCTCCAGCACACCTCCGGCATCCAGAGCTTCACGGACCTTCCCTCCTACCGGAGACAGATGCGAATCGATGTTTCGCACCAGGACATCTTGGACCGCTTCAAGGACAAGCCGTTTCACTTCGCGCCCGGAGAAAAGTACCGTTATTGCAACTCCGGTTTCTACCTGCTGGGGATGGTAGTGGAAAAGGCCAGTGGCAGCTCGTTCGAGACGTTCTTGCGTCGACGTATCTTCTCACCGTTAGAGCTAAAACACACGTCATACGATCACCATGGTCGAGTCATTCGGAATCGGGCGCGGGGTTACTCGCGCTGGCTGGGCGTATTCGTGAATGCTCGATATTTGAGTATGACGCAGCCGTTTGCCGCGGGCGCACTCGTGTCGTCGGCCGAAGACCTCGTCAAATGGCAACGAGCGCTAGTGGACGCCCAGCTGCTAACAAAGGACTCCTATCGGATGATGACCAAGGCAGGCGTGTTGGCAGACGAGTCAACGATCAACTACGGCCTGGGCACCGTTGTGGGAACGCGAAATGGTCAGACCGCGTTCAGCCACGGCGGTGGTATCAACGGATTCCGCAGCGACTTGGTCTACTTTCCCGAGGCGGACTACACGATCGTCGTCCTGGCAAACTGCGACACGGCCCGCCCAGATCAGATCTCCAGAAAAATTGCCGGCCATCTGTTCGGCGAGCCCAAGCAGGCCCCGTGAGAGGACTTTCAGGATGACCACAAGCATTGCTGGAACCAAAATCACCAACCCGGTGAGCCCCAACATCCCGAGGATCGGAAGCATCGTCCACGAAGCCGCCACCATGCAGACGAGCAACGTTGCCAGCAGGATCGTTCGTAAACTGAACCTGAATCCCGGTCGCACCATGACGACCTCATGAACTGTTAGTGGCGTCCAAGATGTGACGGTGTGACAGGTTGATGGAACATCGGACGGTTGCACTTCGAGTGGTTCTCTCAGTCCGAAGAGCTGCCAGTGCGCCTTTGAAGGCGAAGTCTAGCGTCGGTGCGCTCGGGTGGAACACGTGTTGCATCCCAGATCTTAACCGTGAAGTCGATACTTGTGGATGCAATCCGGCTGCCGTCGGGACTGAAGGCGACGCAAAGGACACCGGAGTCGTGCCCACGTAGGGTGAGTAACTCCTCGCCGAGACTCGCGTCCCAGAGCTTTACTGTATGGTCCAAGCCACCCGAGACGATCCGGGATCCGTCCGGACTGAAAGCTACGGATGTTACTTGCCTGGAATGACCAATCAAACGAAAGAGCTCGTCGCCGTTCGCCGCGTCGCGCATCGTGACGACTTCGCGGTCGGCCGCCGCGATTAGACGACTGTCTTGGCTGAAGGCTGCCACGTAACGTGCTGTTACCGACTTGCTGAGTTCAACCGGAAATGACGATACAGCTTCGCCGCTGGATAGATCCCAGACAGTGACCCTTTCCTTCGTCGCTGAGGCGATGCGTCTCGCGTCTGGACTGAAGACCACGCTGTCCACTCTGCCAGCGCCTCCGCCGAACTCGCTCACGAGCAAACCGGTATGCGCATCCAGAACAGCAACGCCACCTCGCCCCCCACAAGCAAGCCACAGGCCGTTGGAACTGAAAGCAACGCTTTCGACCCCCTTAACGTGTCCACCTCGGAAGTCTTCGATCTTGCGGCCGTCCGTGGGCTTCCAGAGAGAGACGCCGTCGCGGCTGCTGGAGGCAATGCGTGTTTCGTCTGGACTCAATGCAATGTCGGTCACCATATCGCCAACCGCCCCGAGCTTTCGGATCAATGTCCCGGTCGTCGCGTCCCAGAGTCTGATTCCATCGGGCTCTCCAACACCCGGATTAGGACCCGAGTAGGAGAAGACTCTCCGGACGTCTGAGCTCAGGGCCACGCCGTGTACCCAAGCGCCATGTCCGCGCATAGTGAGGGCATCATGGCTGAGGACGGACGCATCCCAGAGTTTGATTGTGCCGTCCTGTGAAACTGATGCGAGCAGCCTACCGTTCGCGCTAAATGCCACGCTGTTAACAAAGTCAGTGTGCCCGCGGAAAGTGCCGACCTGTTCGCCTGTCTTCACATCCCACAGACGAACGCTGTTGTCTTCGCTGCCGGCAGCCACCCACTTACCATCCGGAGCGAAAGTGACACACTTGACGAATCCCGCGTGCCCCCACAAGACGTGGAGTTGCTTCCCGGTGGCGGTGTCCCACAACCTGACCGTTTTGTCCCACCCGGCCGACGCGACCATTTTGCCGTCCAGGCTGATCGCCGCGTCGAATACGATGCCGGTGTGTCCGGTCAATGTGCGGACGTGTTCCCCTGTCCTCGCGTTGAAGATCGTCAACGCACCTTGATCCCCCGCACCGACAAACTGCTTTCCGTCAGAGCTAAACGCTATCCGGCGGGTGCTTTCAGTACCGCTCCGGCTCAAGCGCTGGCCGTTGGTGGCATCCCATCCGATGACCTCCCGCGTGCTGGCGGAGAAGATTCGCTTCGGGTCGCCGACGAACTGCACGTTTCTTACTGCTTCGTGGTGTCCTTCAAGTCTGTGAACCAACTCGCCATTGACAGTCGTCCAGATTCGCAGCTTTCCGTCCACACTTCCTGCGGCGAGGTACTTCCCGTCCTGGCTGAACGCCACACAACGCGCGACGCCGTTGAAGTCGTCGAAAGTACGGACATGTTCTCCCGTGACCGTTTCCCATAGTTTAAGAGTGCGGTCTGAGCTCAATGCGGCGACCCACATGCCGTCCGAACTGACTGCCACGCTGTTTTGTGCATTGTTGAAGTAGTTGGACGACTCCGGTGCGTAGTACTCCTCGATTGTACTTCGCTCCAGATAGCACAATCGCTTGCAGTAGTACCATTCCCACCCTCTGACATGTTCAGGGCACTGGTCGAGAAGCGATTCGGCCAAACTGACCTTGTTACTTTTCCATTCGCTGAGAGCCCGGTTAACTCGGCTGATGTAGAGTTGCCGCTGCAGGTCGTTGGCTCTCTTCGAAGCCAACTCAAAGTTATTCTCGGCTTCCAATGCCTTGTCATCAGCACGTGCTCTCTGCTGGTTGGCTGCGTTGGCTTCCTTGGTGGCTCGAATAGAGAAGTGAGACGAGATCGCAGCGCCGGCGAGCAGCGACATGCCGATCGTCAGGATCAGGCTGGAAACAACGGGGTTTCTGCAACTCCATCGCCACGATCGCGCAACCATCGTGATAGGCCGGGCCTGAATGGCCTCTCCACGGAGGTTTCGTCGCAATTCTTCGGAAAGCTCGCGGGCCGTCTGATACCGCAGCCGTGGATCTTTCTCTAAGCACTTCAGACAAATCGTCTCCAGATCACGTGAGACGTTGCTGTTGAGCTTCCGCGGACTCGGTGCATCGTCGTTGATGACTTGCTGCAACAGCATCCGGACATTCCCACGAAATGGTTTGTGACCCGTCAGCAACTCATACAGAATGACGCCCAACGAATACACATCTGAGCGACGGTCTGCTCTATGGGCATCTCCTTTTGCCTGTTCGGGAGACATGTAGGCCGGTGTTCCTAGGACTTTTCCCTCCATCGTCATTGTGACTTCGCTGGCTTCGCGCTTGGCCAGTCCGAAATCCATGATGTGCGGTTCGTTGTCGCGGTCGATGATGATGTTGGTCGGCTTCAGATCCCGATGAATGACACCCGCTTCGTGAGCGTGATGTAGCGCCCCGGCAAGTTTGACACAGAGTTCGGCCGCTGTTCGCGACGTGAGCTGCTGGCCTACCAGCCAATCGGCCAGTGTAAGGCCCTCGATGTAATCGCTGACAATGTAAACCTGTCCATCGTCACGTCCGACTTCGTGAACCGCGACAATGTTAGGATGCTTGAGCTGCGCCGCTGCACGAGCCTCCCGCACAAACTGCTCAGTCTCAGTTGAGTCAAGTTGGCCCTTGCGGGGAATCTTGACGGCAACATCTCGATGTAGCTCATTGTCACGCGCCATCCAAACAGAGCCAAATGCGCCCACTCCAAGCTGGTCAACCAACTCGAAGTGGCCGATCGTCTGTGACTTTTTCCCGCCGAGTACGAGCGTCTCCTCGTCCACCAAGCTGAATTCGCCGCCGCACGAGTTACATGCGATATTCGACAACTCGGTACCGTCGTCTACTTCGGTCGAGTCGTGGCAGTTGGGGCAGCGAACACGCATCCGTATCACCCTCGGCAGTGCATATTGGGCAAGCAGATCCCATTGTCGCCGACGTCAGAGGCGACCGGCAAGCCTAGCGATCCAATCAAGAGCAGGGCCGACCCCAGTTGAAGCTGCTCAGGAACAGTCGCTTGGGCATGTCGAATATCCGGTCGCCCAGATGCAATCCACCAAACTCTGGCGAGTTCGGCTACACTCCAAATCAGCCGCTGGGCGTTAGCCCACGGTTCTTAGCACTCTCGGCTCGGCAGGAGCCCTCGCCCTCCCGACCGATTAGCACGGTTGTTGCAGTGCGTGTGGTGGACATCCTGCCGTGGAGCCGTCCTCTCCATCCTGTTCATCATGTTGATCCTGTCTTCTGCTTGTTCGACAGGATTTACAGAATCAACAGGATGGCCTTTGCAGAACTTCTGGTAGCCGAATTCGCCAGAATTTGGACCGATCGGGCAGCCCGCCAAACTCTGGCGAGTTCGGCTACGCTCCAAAATCAGCCGCTGGGCGTTAGCCCACGGTGCCCCAGCGACACCGACGCGTAGCGTCCGGCGAGTGCTCCCCCTCTCCGGCCCTTTGGACCGACTCTCCCCCCGAGAGGTCGTGCAGCTTTTATGCTTCACGATTAAGCAAACCTGCGGACGTCCACCTCACCCTCCCGCGAGCGGGAGGGTCGGACGCGATAGCGTCCGGGGAGGGCTGACCGGGAGTGGTCGCCCCCGAGGCGTGCCCCCCTCTCCGGCCCTTCGGGCCGACTCTCCTCGAGGGCATTGGTGTCTACACAAGTTGAAGCTCACTTAACGCTGCTTTTTCGAGGGATTTGAGGTTGCTGATGGTTAGGTTGTCGTTGTTTTCGAGGTATTGCGTCATCGCCAAATGCACGTAGTAACCAGCCAACAGTGCCGGGGCGGTAAAGTCGACTCCGTGTTTCATGCGCCGACCGCTCAAGCGGATCAAGTAGTTTCGGAATGCGATTGCGGCATCGCTCTCGCTGCCTTCGAGCTGCTTGACAACAACGCAGGCCATCGCTGCGACAAGGAGTCGCTTGGCAATCGCATGACCCGTTTCTTGTTGCCAGTACTCCAGCTCATGTCCGTGACTCTTGAGCAGCTTAAAAAAACTCTCGATCCGCCAGCGAAAGTAATACCACTTGCCTACTTCACCGGCATCGGCCTTATCCGATGGAACGTTTGTCAGCAGCGTCCACTCCGCCAGGATATATCCTTTGGCATCAACCAGTCGTACGAAAATGGCCCGAACCTCGATTGGCTCACCGGAAACCGTTTTCTTCTTTCCGTTGACGACGGCACTATGGGGGCGGTTCAAAATAACGCTTGCCTCGGCAACCTCTCGTCTCACCTTTTTCCCATGGTATCTCGCCTTACCGGCATCCTTGAATTCACAACGTTGATCAAATCGCTCGTTCAATTCCGAGAGCAATACCGATTCACCGTTGCATTTCACACGCCGATCATCGCAGCGAACCAAAAACAAATGCCCTTTCGCATGCCAACTGCGAAACCGTCCCAGCGAATCCGCTTCGCGGTCAATGATGTGAACCACCTCTCGTTCAAGCCCCCAATCAGCAACTTCGTCCATCGTGGGCTCAAGCTGATCAAGATGGTGGTCGTCCCAAGCCGGTTGGTGGGTCCCAGTACTGTACACCGTCTCAGCGGTTTTCAAATGAATTTGCATGGGAGCCAGGGTGACTCCCGTCTCCGCTTCAATCAGAAGCGACGTGGTCAGGTCATACCCGATGTCGGTTTTGTGGGTCAGCTGAACCAGATCTTGCTTTCGGCGTGTTTGGTTGCCAAAGCCCAGTTTGCACCAGTCATGCGCCAGCAATACAAACGGAGAAGCACTGCCAGCACACCCATCGCGACCGAGCTGCCGAAGGGGGTCGATAAGTTTCTCCAGCGTGACTCGCTCATTTGCGAAAAAACGCCAGGTTGCCTGGCTAGCTGTGGTGGATTTACCAAAGTCCGGAAGGCTCCGCGGTCCCGACGCTGTACGGCTAGCACTGTCCATATGTGCTTTCACCAATTTCACATAACGCGATTGCAGGCGTTGTTCCAACGCAATTTTTATCCCATCCGGCAATCTGTACCAAGATTTGAAATCTGTGTAGACACCAATGCCTCGAGGGGAGAGTGAAGAAACACGAAATCACGCACTAACTTAAAAGCTGCACGACCTCCAAAGAAGAGAGTTCTTCAAGCGAGGTGACCCGCCGACCCCTGGACGATCGGCAAGCCTCCCCCGCGACCTTCCTGCCAGTTCTCATCGCCACAGGTAGGCTGCGATAGCGTTCGCTCACGGATGTAGATGTGTTCTCCGGCGATCGCGAGGTGTCCCCACGTCTTCGCCGTTGAGATACTTCGGGAGTCAGCGAGAACGAACCGATCGGCATCCGCATGTAGCGTTGTTCACACTCCCGCATTGTAGTGGACCTCCGTCGAGCCAGCCAAGATGGAGCTTCCTGATAGCGACAGCCAGGTAGACTATAATGCGTTTCAAGTCCTGTTTTCCAGGTCCTTTGTGAACGCGAAAACTGAAGACTACAACACGGAAATCCAAGATGATGCGCGACTTCTCTTTGGGCGGCACCCAGCAGCGGACAGAATCTGGTTTGGATCAAGTCGCCGAGCGGTTTGTAGAGCTCGCGCGAAGTGGGCACGCGGTCACCGTCGAGGACTTTGCGGCCCAACACGCAGAGTATGCGACGGAGATTCGGGAGTTGTTTCCGGCTCTACTCGCACTGGAACACTGTGCATTTGAGGAGAACTTCTCAGGAGAGATCGGCGGGTACAGAATCGAGAGTCGAATCGGACGCGGTGGGATGGGGACCGTCTACCGAGCCATACAGTCGAAGCTGGATCGGCCCGTTGCGCTGAAGGTTCTGCGGGAGTCAGCATTCTCGGATTCGAGTGCTTCGAGACGGTTTCAACAAGAAGCGCGCGCCATAGCCAAACTCCAGCACGAGCACATCGTTCCGGTGTACGATATCGGCCAAGCCGATGGTGCTCAGTACTACGCGATGCAGTTGATTCACGGGGTGACTCTGTCTCAGTACATCGCGCACCTGAAACTGCGGTCAGCTTGGCCTGACGGACTCACCACGAACGTGGCGGCAATCGACACCGTGTCCATTACGACAACAGATTCTGGCGCTACGGCACCTCGTTCAGAGAGTTTGCGCTTGCACGGTCTGCCGCTGCCCGAGGGAGAGGTGCCGATGCCCTATAGCCCGGAGCATTGGAAGGTCGCCACGGCAATCGCCCGTGACATGGCGCGAGCACTGGCGCACGCGCACGAGCATGGGATCATCCATCGGGATGTCAAACCTTCGAACATCTTGGTCGACCAGGAGGGTAAGGCGTGGATGACCGACTTTGGGCTCGCCAAGGTCTCCGATGGGGACCTGACCAACACTGGGGCGGTGCTAGGCACTCTACGCTACATGGCGCCGGAGCAATTCAGTGGTACGTCCGAACCACGAAGCGACATTTACAGTTTGGGGGCAACGCTTTACGAACTCTTGGCGTTAGAGCCGACTACCGAAAATGACAGACCCGCAGCCAGACAGAGTAGTCCAACGACTTATCCGCCGAGATTTCCAGACGCTCTCCGCAAGTCCGTACCGAAGGACCTACAGACGATCGTGATGAAGTCACTTCGAACTGACGCTGACGATCGTTATCAGACCGCCGGCGCCCTGGCAGACGATCTGAACTTGTTTTTGGAAGGCAAGCCGATTCTCGCCAGGCGGCCCACACTTCGAGAGCGACTGCGCTGGTGGTATGAGGAGCACAAGGTGGCTGGAATGGCCACCGTCGCATGCATTTCGATTCTATTGACCATCCTGCTTGGGTGGGCAAACTTCCGGCAGGGGAGCGAATCCGTCGTCGTGAACGGATACAAGCTCTTTCCCTACGGGAATGACCGTGAAGTTGCCGAGTTGATTTACTCACTCGGCGGGCACGTCCATATTCTGAGCGCCGAAGGCCCCGCGCATCCGAACGACTTGAGTGAACTGCCCGACGGACGATTTCATATTGAAGAAGTTTCTCTCATCGGCTGCGATCAGATTACAGAGGAAACCATTACAGAGATCGTCAAGCTGCCCGGCGTCATAACGCTCTATCTGAACCACTCGAATTTTGACGAAGAATGGCTGCCGACTCTGCTGGAACGCCAGGCGTTGATCAGCTTGCAACTCAACGGCTGCGACATCACCGACGAAGCGACCCCTACGATCGCTGAGATGCAGAATCTCGGCTATCTAGGACTAAGTGAAACACAGCTCACCGACGCAGGAGTGTCTGCCTTGTCCAACTTGAAGGATCTTTCCGAACTAAACCTAAGGTGGAATTCATCGATCACTGACGAGTGTCTTGACACTTTTCGATCCATGATCTATCTCGATTTCCTCGATGTTCGCGATACTCAAGTCACTCCCGAAGCCGCGTCGAGCCTCCAGGACCACTTGCGCGAAACATGGACCTCTTCAACAGTCCTCTATGGCACTGCTGAAGAGTAGCTACAGGTCTTTAGCGGCGGAGGGATTCAACGCTCCAAGCAATTCGAGGAATTCAGCCTTGCCCATTCCGCCTTGCCGTTGTCGGAGTACGTTCCCTTCTGAATCAATGACGGTCGTGTTTGGCGGGGCACCGACACCATAGAGACTCATCGCTGCGGCCGCGTCGGGACCATCCACGTCAATCATCACAGGGACGAATGCTGCGTTGACCGTTGCCGCCACCCGCTCATCTGCCCAGACGTTACGCTTCATGATCCGGCAGGGAACGCACCACTTGCCTGTGAAGAAGAGGATCATGGGCTTGCCAGTCTGGGCGGCTTGCGGTTGGGCGGTGGCGTAACTCTCAGCCCATGCGACGCTGCTGGATGGGACGTAGAAGCAGTGCCAAGCGTAGGCAAGTGAAACAACGAGGAATACAAGCCAGAAGCATCGCCAGAAATGGAAGAACTTTTTTCGGTCGGGTCGTGATTCGGATTGTGTGTCGTTCATATTGGTTCCCGAGATTACAAGAGTCAAACTTACCCCTCTAACTTAGCACCCGCTATTTCTCTCAGCTGCCCGACATCCGAATGAGAAAAAGCTGTTCCACGCGTTTCCGCACCTTCTAATCAGCCCAGTGGCTGGGCGGACGGTGCCCCGATGAGAAAAGTGCGAAAGCGTACGAGATCCCGCAGACCCACGTGTGTTCAGCCCGCGGACGAAAGGGCCCAATGAACGAGCGGCGTTCCGCCCGTGTGTTGGTGACAAAAGATTGTCGACACCAGAGAAGCATCGTTCTGGATGAGCTGTCGAGCTTCTGGCGAGAGGTTCAGATTGTGATAGAGTGTCTAGCGGGGAGCAAGCTGTATGTGGCATGACATGTTGACCAGTCGTGAACGATGAAAGTTGAACTGAACGATCAGATAGCTTTGGTAACCGGCGCCGGTCGAGGAATTGGGCAGGCGATCGCGGATAAGCTAGCTGAAAATGGAGCACGAGTCGTCTACACCGACGTGGATTATGACACTGCAGAAGCCTCCGCTTCTCGTTGGCCGCAATGCGCCGCGACGGAAATGGACGTCACCAAAGACTGGCAGGTTGAGCAGGTGATAGACCGTGTTGTGCGCGACTTTGGTCAGCTCGATATTCTCGTCAACAACGCAGGTGTCAATACCTTCGAGCACCGCGTTACGATTGACGAGTTTCCCCGTGAGGAATGGGACCGCCTACTCGCAGTTGATCTGACGGGCCTGTATGTAACGAGCAAGGCAGGCGCGAACGTGATGCGGCGGCAGAGTTCGGGCCGAATCATCAACATCACTTCGGTGGCGGGCGTCGTGCCTCTACGCCTGCAATCGCCCTTCGTCGCAGCGAAAGCTGGCGTCATTAATCTCACGCGGTCGATGGCCATCGAATTGGGCGCGTACGGAATCCTGGTAAATGCCATAGCACCCGGATCGACGTTGACGCCAGGGACGAAGAAGCTGTTTTATGGCGAGGATGGCAAGTTCCGGGACTCCGTTCAGAAGTTGCTCGACCACATCCCGCTCGGTCGTCCCGCAATGCCCGAGGAGATCGCTCATGCAGCCCTGTTTCTGGCAGCTCCCGAAAGCAGCTATATCAATGGACACGTTCTAACCGTTGACGGCGGGTGGACGGCAGGGTACACGCGTGACTTCTGAAGCCCGGTTACGAGAGAAACAACATGGCCAAGTTCACTACCTTTAAAGGATACACGGGGGAGACGCCACCACCGCCGAAGATCCCCAAGCCGGAGACTCCCCCTGACCCGATGATCGTGACAGTTCAGGAGGGCGTGCCGATCGTATATCCAGACTGCGTTGCGCCAGCCGTGCGGGTCGTGCACCCGGTTAATCCCAATGCACCGGCCAAGAACATGGGGCTCGTCATGTTCTATATTCCACCACACGCGATCCTTGAGCCAGGTTCTCATGAAACGGAGGAGACATACGTGATTCTGGAGGGAGAAGGCACGATGACCTTTGGGAGCGGGCCGCGACAAGTGAAGAAAGGCGACTTCGTTTATCTCCCTCCGTGGTGTCTCCACGGTATTGAGAACACGGGGACCCAGATGTTAGTTGTCCTTATTTGCACTTCACCACCGAATCCGTAGGACCAGCGGTGTGAGGGAAGCATGTTTCGAGCGACAGGCCTAAGCGCGCACCGGACGACGTGGGCGCTGGGAAGTCACGAGATGGTTGGCGTTACGGCATCGGGCTAACTCGCACCGGTCTTTCTCACCCGTCGCGATTGGTGCAAACATCGGCACCTTGGTAGAGGGTAGAGCGACGAGCCGTCCCGAGAAACTTGGTCCTTTCTCGGACGGGGTCGGCGATCCGTGCTCTGAGTCGCGCCCGACGCTGGAAGCCGGTCGCTCTATGGCAAGACTCCGCCAGCGCTGCCCTCCACCGCTTCGAGCAGAAGCTCAAGCAACGGCGCTTCATCGGGAGTTTTCGGGTCCACGAGCTTCAGCAAATCAATGATCCCCTCCGCGGCCTGCTCCCTTTGCTCGTATCGGAGTGCGTCACCGGGGGCCGCCACCGGTATAACAGCCTCCACAGCTGGGTCTTCACGCGGGGGAAACACGCTCTTCGGCATGCGAAAAAACCATTCGTCCGTGGCAGTCATCAGCCGAACAGATCTGGGTGTGACGAGAATGTCAAGCGTGGCGTATCCGGTCAGCGTTGCCGCGAGTGTGTCTTGAGTGCTGCCGTCCCGCGCATTTACGACGATCTTGAAAACTCGTTCTGGTGGTAAATAGGCCTGAAGCCGCCAAACGCCTTTCGCCGAAACTGGCGTTTCCCTCAGATAGAATTTCGTTGTATCCGCAACATGCAGCTGGCTACTAGCCGCAGATGTGCTCTGTTCTCGGATTCGCGTTTGCAGTTGGGAGTTAGCGTTCATCAACGTCTTCAAGCGCGTATTGAGTTGGTCGTGTGCCTCAATCAACTCCAACTTGCTCGCATTCATCGATTGGTCATATTGGTGTCGGTACCGACGTTCGGATAACCAACCTAGACCAACACAGAATAGCATTACTATGAAGAGAGTCTCTCTCAAGGTAAGTTGACACTTTAGGCAGCTCATAGTCAGACCCTACCATATCCCACCGTGGCTGACTCCGCGGTCGGCGTCGGCAAGACACTCACGAAGCCGGCCACGTGTGGATATCGTGACCGGTCATTTTCCCGGAACACCTTGTCGGTAGAAGCGACCGCCAAAAGTGTGACGCTTCGACTTTATTCAAATTGACAAGTGGTTCTAGACACCAAAATAGCAGTGCCGCAACGAGTACTGCCAGCCCGGATTATTCATGAAGATCGTGGCGAGAGGTTGTAAGTACGTTCGTGGCAAGGAAGGCGAGCAATTCTTCCGCAGGCGTATTGAAGCAATACGTCGAGGGAGAATTGTGAAGCATGACGAAGCCACGGATGGACTTACGACCTCGCAGCAGATCGCTCATGAATAATTCGGGCTAGTTCTCCGCAAGCCCTTTTGTAGTGGTTCAGCGGAACGTTGAGTTTCGGCGTACTTGAATTAGCAAGTTGATGAAGGACCTTCGGCAGTTTTTCTTGAATGGGGGACTCTGTCCCCCAAACCCCCTGGGATTTGTCGCTTTGGTGCCAATCCCGAAGAGTTGGGATCAGTAACAGAAGAGCTGGCCCCTTGGCCATGCAAGGAGCCGGACTCTTCGGTCTTGGCCACTGGGTCGGCGCTCCGGTTGCGTCCCCGCAGAGCCGTATCCTCCGCCCAGTCCACTTCCAGTGTAGCATCCTTGCCACGTTCACGAAGTTGTGGTCGCTGGTTGGCGCGTCGCTGTGCACGCAGCGAGCGAGCCTCCTCAAGCTTGCGATCGCGTTCCGCAAAGATCGCCTGCTCCCGACCAAGCAGCTTGTCCAGTGGTGTCACGTATTGCAGCGCGCCGTGAAGCCGCTGTTCGTTGTATTGCTGTACGTACGTTGTCACGACGCGACGCGCATCCTCCAGAGACAGCGGCGTCTTGGGACGGATGCACTCCGACTTGATGGTGCGGTGATAGCGTTCCAACTTACCGTTGCTTTGGGGATAGTAAGGTGATGTTTTCACATGGGTCATGCCACTAATGCGGATGAAGTGCTTGAACTCCTTGGCGATGAACTGCGGACCGTTGTCCGTGATGATCCGCGGTGTTTCACCCGGGTATTCTTCGCGAGCGCGCTGCAGGATCGTTTCCACGTCTACCTCTTCCATCTTCTCGCGGATTTCCCAGTGCACGATGAAACGGCTATAGCCATCCAGAATCGTGCACAGGAAGTAGAACGTGCCAGCAATGTTCAGGTACGCAATGTCGACGTGCCAATGTTGGTGCGGACGACGAGGCTGATGAAACCCTTTACCTTTTTGCGATGGCTTGCTGTTGCGGCGATTCAGTACGCCGGCGCGCTTCAGGACGCGATACACACTTGAGGCGCTAGCAGCCACCACATCCGCATCGAGCATCATGTACGTCAAGCGGCGATATCCTTCCAGTGGATGGTCCCAATAGAAGTCGAGGATGGCACGCTTTTCCCACTCTTCCAGCCAGTGATCGCGCGGGATCCAACCGTTATGCTCGTTCACCTTGCCGTAACGCTGCCGCCACTTGTAGAACGTCCCCTCGGAGACCTTCATCCAGCGGAGGATCTGCTTGGCCGGAATCTCGGCTCGCTCCTTCCAGTAGTGGACATAGTCCACCACGGTATCGCGGGTTTGATGGGGAACCCAAACTCCGTTCAGAGTTCCCCAAGTTCTTTTTTTAGCTGGACGTGCTCCTCCAGAAGTTCGGCCACGACTTCGTTCTTCTTCTGCAGCTTCTCTTCGAGCTGGGCAATCTTCTTGACCTGCGCGTCTTGCGTGCGCCGCTGGTTTGCCTTGTTCGGCCGCCGCTCAAACGCTGAGCTGGCATTCTCGAACAGCTGTTTCTGCCACGTGTAGAACTGAGTTGGATGAATGCCGTACTCGTCACACAGATCGGAGACCGCCACATTCTCCAGCAGGTGCCGGCGTATAATCGCCACTTTCTGATCAGGCGTTAAATGCTTCCGTTTCGACATTGAGCTTCTCCTTTAAGCTGGTGCTAAACTCTAGCACACTGTTAAAGCTCAACGTCCAACTGGCGCAAAACACTTTTTCGACCTTGCTTACGCTAACCTCGATCGCGACAGCACGCTTTCCGGTGACGGCCGCAAGCCCACGACGGACCTCGGCGAGCCGGCGTTTGAGGAGTTCTCGATCGCTGTTCGCTGCCGCATCAGCCTCGAGGCGATTGATCTCTAGCTGCAGTCGCATCAGGTCGCGCGCCCGTGTCGCCTCCTCGATCGCCTGCCTGTCTCTGTCTGCCCTGATCAAATCCATTACCTGATTTAGTCCATCAAGTTCCCCAGCCAATTGTGAGCGATCGAGCCACCAGGCGAGCGACACGGCGCCGAACAGCGTCAACACGAACGCTAGAACGAGCGTCCACCGCCAACGCTCTTGGCTCGACACTCCGCGCCCTATTGAGCGCGCTAATTGCCCACCCGCCCAGCCGACCAGGATGGTGCAATGTAGATGGCCGATCTGCTGAAAATCCCGCCAAGCAGTGAGTCGTGCGAAGTTGGTTGTCGAAACTTGTTGCAAGGCGTCATGCGCCATCTTTAAAAGCACATCGGTTGGCATGTCGTTGTTAGCGACCGCCAGGAAGATTCCGTAGACAGTCCCGCAGATCAGGAAGCCGAGGGCGAACAGTCGCTCTTCGCCTTGGCTAAAAAACGCGAACACGGTGAGACCGCACACGAACAGGAATCCAGTGGTACCCACGATCCACCAACACATCGGGCTCGCGAACTGCAGAGTAACGAAGACTACTGACAGATAAGCCAGCAGCGTCAGTACGTTGCGCATTGAGAATCGCATAGAACTCTTGGAGTTCCTGGGACTCGCGACGGCTCCTGCCCTGGAAATGCTGTGCCGCACACGCGGAAGAAGTGAGCTAATCACATTTCAGTCTACGGCAGGTGCCGCGGAAATGACACCCGTCAGCCGCTCTTGTCGCCGCGAAGTTCGGCAAGCGCGGCCTCAACCCTCTTCCGCTGCATTCCCTCGGCGCCATCGCGGAGCTCCCCGAGTGCCTGAAGGTACGCCCGATCGAGCGCCTCGTCGGCGGGGACCTTAATGTCGGGCTCGACACCCGTCCCCTCCCAGTTCGTGCCCGTAATCGGGTTGATCGCTCGTCCGAAGGGCACCGAGACACCGAGCTTGAGCTCTGGGAAACGTCGTGCACGAACCGGGTGTGCGCCTCCTCTCGTGGTCTCACCGACGATCGTGGCACGCTCCAGATTCTTGAGGTTGTAGGTGAACTCTTCGGCGGCGGAGAAGGTCCGTTGGCTCGTCAGCACCCAGACTGGGATGTCGACGAGCTTCTTTCCCCGCACGTGTTTCTGGGTCCAGAACTGGAGGGTTTGGTCGCCGGCACGAACGTAGAAGCTGTTCAAGTGCACGGGTTCGTCGAACAGGTAACTCGAGATCAGTTGAATCATGGTCGGCGAGCCGCCGCCGTTGTGCCGCAAATCAAAGATGAGGGCGTCGGTGCCGGCGACGAAAGCCATCGCCGCCTCGGCAGTTGGCCCTGCCGTTCCGGTGTCGCGGAAACTGCGGAGGTCGATGTAGCCGACGTTTCCGGCCATGATCTCGGCCCGGTGGAACCCGTAGTTATCGACGCGCGCCGCCTCCTCGGAGCGCCGCTGACGCTCCTCCTGCTCTTCTTGAGTGTCGCCGGCCGGTGCGTCCTTGGGAAGGACGAAGACCCCCAGATGCAGGTCGTGGCTGACCGACCGAAGATCTTTGGTGAGTGCTTCAGCGAAAGCTTTCAAAGATTCGTGCTGCGCGTAGGTCCCTCGCTTGAACTCGGCGGCGAGGAACTTGGCCATCTCGTTTGCCTTTTCCTCGAAGACATAGGTCTCGACAAGAGCCTCGGAGATCGCCGCGACGATCAGCCCTCGCGCTTCGTCATCGAGCGGCTGGGAGTCATCGGCCGCTACTATTCCGGGGAGCGCGGAAGCGATGCCCAACACGACGGCGACGACGGCGACACAAGGACCTTCCGCAAGGGTTGAAGCCTGGGGTGTCATGATTGAAGTCCTCTGCGAGCAAGGTAGAAGCAAGTGATCGTGAGGTGGATAGCTAGTGAATTATCCGGAGCTCGTGCCGGAAAGTTAATAGCAGGTGGACACCTGGATTTGTCCTCACTTTGACTCAGCCGCTTTAGACGCGGAGGTGGGATTCACCCGCGCATCGAACTTCAGCAGCCCGAGCACTCTTGTCCTGCTCCTGCTCCTGCTCCTGCTCCTGGTCCTGCTCTGGAAGCTGCAGGAAAGAGGGAGCTGCTGGAGGACGACCGACTTGCCTACGGCCCGTCCGTCGAGAGTTTCTTTACCATCTTTGTCAACATATTGACCACGCTGTGGAGCTTCTCCTTCCCTGGCGCGATTTGAGGTTGATCGACCCGCTGTCGCGCGACCAGGACATCGAGGCAACTCGCACATTCGAGCGCGGAACCGCGTGCAATCTCGAAAGAACCTCTTGCGGTCTCGTTTCGACCATTTCCCGTTGCCCTCTGCAATGTTGTTGGGACCCTTTTCCCGGTCCTGCTCCTGCTCCTGCTCTGGAAGCTGCAGGAAAGAGGGAGCTGCTGGAGGACGACCGACTTGCCTACGGCCCGTCCGTCGAGAGATTCTTAATCATCTTTGTCAACATATTGACCACGCTGTGGAGCTTCTCCTTCCCTGGCGCGATTTGAGGTTGATCGACCCGCCGTCGCGCAACCAGGACATCGAGGCAACTCGCACATTCGAGCGCGGAACCGCGTGCAATCTCGACGAACCTCTCGCGGTCTCGCTTCGACCATTTCCCGTTGCCCTCTGCAATGTTGTTGGGAATGCTCGCCGATGCCTCCTCGAGGTGCCGCTTGGCCGAAGAGGCTTTGCCTCGACAGCTCTCAAATAGACACTCCGTCCATGCCACAAATTCAATCGCGATTTGGTGGACCTCGAGTTTCTCATGATGGAAATAGCACTTCATAACATCGGCCACTTTCTCTGTGGAGCAGGAGCAGGAGCAGGACCAAGACCAGGACCAAGACCAGGACCAGGACCAGGAAACGGGGTATTTACACGTGTCTGTGCGTCGAAGCAATATCCACGAACTGCAGCGGGTGAATCGTCGTGGAATCGTCCTGAGGCTGTCGGGCGAAAACGGTTTCCATCGGCTGTATCGCATCCAGGCAGCGCTCGTCGTAGACGCCTGTTTTCGGCGTGTTTCCGCTCGCCAGAAGTCGGGACCAGTCGGTATTGACTACCTCATGCGGTTTGCATTAGTATTCTCATGTGAGTTGCATTAGAAATTTGGCGGCGAGGCCCCAATGCAAGCATATTCTGTAACCGACACGGAGCTTCGTGTGCTGGAGCTTCTTTGGCAGTCAGAACATGGCGCATCCGTCCGAGAGATCGTGATTGGCCTGTATGGCCGACACGAACATTCGCTTCACGGTGGTGTGAAGAGCTTCCTCGATCGGCTCATCACAAAGGAACTCGTTACGGTTGACAAGAGCGGGTTTGCGCATCGCTTCTGCGCCACGGTGACCCGTGAGGAATTCGTCGGCCATGAGTTGAAGCGGATAGCGGACAGTCACTTTGGAGGCTCACTTCGGCCAATGCTGCTCTCACTCGTCGGTCAAGCGAACCTTAGTCGAAAGGATCGCTTGGCTATTGAGCAGTTGATCAAGAACATTAAGGACTGAGGGAGCGATCGATGAACGACATGCTCGTTCTTTTCGGGTGGAACCTGCTAATCGTGGTCCCAGTTGCAACCTCTATTTACCTGGCGAGTTTGCTGCCGTTCTTGCGACGCCGACCGGCTCTGTCTCACATACTCTGGGTAATTGTGCTCGTCAAGCTGCTGGTACCACCGTTTCTGGCCGTCCCTATCCTCGTACCATCGCTGGGTGACGCGACCGAGCCAACTAGCACTAGCGGACTGCATTCCCACGATATCAACCCAACTCCGGTATTGACAGCGGCGGGACCACAGTCACTTGTCGGTGGACGACACAACTCAAGTTACAAACGGCGCCTGCCTTCGAAGCCACCGGTGCCTCCTTTGGTGCGCCCCGGTACAGTCCAGTCGAATTTCCTAACGGGCGCTTGGAGGTGGTGGCCGAGTCTTCTATTGCTGGGGAGTAGCTTCTTTGTGTCGATTGCGATTTGGCTCTCCGCATACACGGCATTTCGTCGATTGCGGCGGTTGTTGATTCACCAGCGGTCGGCATCCCAGCGTGCCGTGTCTTTGGCGCGGAGTGTGTTTCAAGAGTTTGGGCTTCGCGCCGCACCCACGCTGCTGATCGTCGATGCATCAGTCACTCCGATGCTATGGACGAGATGCAGAGAACCCACAATTCTACTACCGCGAACACTCGTCGAGTCACTTGATGACGATCAGCTTCGTGGTGTTATCTCCCACGAAGTGGCCCACTACTTCCGCCGTGATCACTGGGCCAATTGGTTTGCATTTCTCGTCACATCCCTGTTTTGGTGGCATCCGATCGCCTGGTTCGCGCGTCGTGAGATGACGAAGGCGGCTGAGGCGGCGGCTGATGCCTTAGCGCTGGAAACGAAGCGTTGTTCACGAAAGGCTTATGCCGAGACTCTATTAACTGTCTCGGACTTCGTCATCGACGCAAAACCGATCCGTTCGGTGTTAACCGTTGCCTTCGGGCGTTCATCAGCCCTACAGTGGAGGTTCAAGATGATTGCTGACTCTAACGTCAAAGGAAGAGTACCCCAAGCCGGCTGGATACTAGTTGTGGTGAGCGCAGCATGTTTCTCGCTGTTCCCAGCTCAAGCGGAGGATCAACGCCAGTCCACGAAGTCACCGGCAGTCGAGTATCGTCAGTCTGATTCACAGTTTCCTAACCCCGTTGTTTCGAGGCCAGGAAAACAGCCGCCAGCTCATCGTTTAGCAGGACTTTGGTCAACAAACACCGTGACGCATGGGCAGACTCGCCTCAACGAAAACGGGTTCATGTTTTTCACACACAATTCCGGTTACTCTATGCGCGAAGAGCATCGGCTCGCACAGCCGTTCGCATTTCAGGCTACCTATCGTGGCGAACAAATCTGGATTGATTTGATCGGAGAATCCGGTGATGTACTGAGAGGCATCTGTCAACTGTCGGAGGACGACTCCAGTGCCCGTTTCTGCTTTTACTTTTTTGCAGATGGCAAGACTAACGGCAAACGCCCCAAGTCCTTCGAGGACGCAACCGCACAAAGTCACATGATCGTGAGCCTGGAGAGGTTGTCGCTCAGTAAACGGCCAACAGTAAGTGCGGGAAGTAGTGTCTCGAAGTCGCAGTACGCTGGCTCTGCGCCGGTCATCTCCCCTGAACGGCCGCCACAAGCGGGCAATATTGCGACTGGGTTGGGCCCAATCATCCCAGCGGAACCCGTGCCGGCGTACCTGCCCAGGCATCGTGCCGACAATCGTTTGCTCGGTGTTTGGACTGCGCGTGTTTCTCCCGCCGGTTCGGAGGGTGGCGAACCCGGCGAGATGTGCGCCGTCTTCGGCGCCAATTTTGCAGTACTCAGCGATCGCAACGGGAAAGCCTCAATGCAGTTCAATTACCATCTCGGTAGGAAGGATGGACAGACACAGATTGACTTAGCGGTACCAGGCGAGCCGCCAGTTGAGCTCCATGGTATCTGCGAATTCACCGACGAAGGAGTTCACCTTTGTTTCTGCGACCAGCAGTACTTCGCCGCTCATGGGACACCGGAGTCGGTCGACGAGGCGGACTCACAGGCATACACGAAAGTCACTCTATCTCGGCCTGCTGACACCGCGTATCCACTTAGAGCTTCGCGCATCAACCCCAACGTGCGGCCCGATCGGGCGGACCAAACAGGGCGAGCGCCGTAGTCACGGCGTCCTAGTAGAGACCTATCCACAGAATGCTCTGGTGCCAACGACGCGCAAGTCACCAATGCGCCAAACGACCGACTATCCGTGTTCAGTTTCGCCGCACGAACCTCTGCGGTTCAAGCACATTCGTGCGAGTTAGGTAGGAGCAGAAAGGGCTTCATCGACGCTTAGGCTCCATTGTGGAAATGGATCCTGCAAGTGCTTCCAAGCTTCAATCCCTTCGGAGAACTCTTCGTCTGTCAGTAAGCACTCCTGGAGCGAATCGTAGATAGCAATCTCGTCCATGCCGATGCCAATGAAGACTAGTTCTTGTCGGCAATCACCAACCTCAGGATGCCATTTTCGCTCTAGATCGGCTTGAAACGTGGTAGATTCCGGCCAGTGTTCATGCGGAACAGCCGCCCACCAGAAGCCGCCGAAATCCAGCCGCGCGATTCGCCCGGCTTGTGACCAGACGCCGATCTTGTCCAATCGACTTGCAAGCCAGAAAAATCCCTTACTTCGCAACACGCCATCCCAATCTTGATTGAGACGATCGTAGAAACGTTGCGGATGAAATGGACGCCTGGCTCGATACACAAAACTGTTGACGCCGTACTCTTCCACTTCGCTGGCTCCATCTCCGCGCAGTGTCAGTTGCCAACCTTTACTCTGTTTAGCGATCTCAAAATCAAAGCGTCCCGTACCCATGATCCGTGATGGCTCGACCTGACCAAACGACACACGCAGCTTGAGTGCGTGAGGATTCAACTGCTCGATAAAGCCTTCTATCGTCGCCAGCGTGTCTTCGTCAATCAGGTCCGTCTTGTTCAACACGATGACGTCTGCAAATT
>CBDCWT010000021.1:0-60626 GCA_965223305.1 Pirellulaceae bacterium
TTGGAATGCGGGGCGGAGCAAGCGGATGTCGTCGCCGGGCTCGTCTCGTCCGGGATTCCGGTGATGGCCCATGTGGGTCTGAGTCCGCAGAGCATCCATCAGTTGGGAGGCTACAAAGTGCAGCGGGGCGAAGAGCGGCTGTTGAACGACGCCCGCGCGGCGGCCGAAGCGGGCGCCTTTGCCGTGCTGATGGAGTGCATCCCAGCCTCAGCGGCTGAGAAGATTACTGCTGAGCTTGAGATCCCCACGATTGGAATCGGCGCGGGATCTAAGTGCGATGGTCAGGTGCTGGTCACCAACGACCTGCTTGGGCTGACCAGCGGCTACGTACCCCGCTTTGTCCGGCCCTACGCCGAAATCAACCAGACCATCCACGACGCGGTTGATCGTTACCGCCGCGATGTCCAATCGGGTGAGTTTCCGAGCCGCAAGGAGTCCTATCGGTAGGCGGGCGATTTGACCTTCCCGGAGGTTGTGCGGCTTTTACGCTTCATGCAGTCCACCAAACTCTGGCGAGTTCGGCTACGCTGCAAATCAGCCGCTGGGCGTTAGCCCACGGTTCCCCAGCGAAACCGATGCGTAGCGTCGAGGGGGGCACCCCCTCTCCCGGCCCTTCGGGCCGACTCTCCCCGAGGGGAGAGTGAAGAAAGATGAAATCACCCACTAACTTAAAAGCTGCACGACCTTCCCCGGGGAGGTCAAGGAGTTCGACCAACCCATCTTCGCCACGGACACCGAATTTCATGCCCAATCGACTCTCTGCCGAATCCAGTCCTTATCTGCTGCAGCACGCCGAGAACCCGGTGGATTGGTACCCTTGGGGCGAAGAAGCCATCAACCGGGCGCGGCGTGAGGACAAGCCGATCTTCCTGTCGATCGGTTATTCTGCCTGCCATTGGTGCCACGTCATGGAGCAGGAGAGCTTCGAGAACCCGCTGCTGGCGGAGAAACTCAATCGGACGTTCGTCTCGATCAAGGTCGATCGCGAGGAGCGTCCGGACTTGGACCAGATCTACATGAACGCGGTCCAGCTGATGACCGGCCGTGGAGGCTGGCCCATGTCGGTCTTCTTGACGCCCGACCTGCAGCCCTTTTATGGGGGGACCTATTGGCCGCCGGTGGCGCGGCAGGGGATGCCGGGCTTCGGTGATGTGCTTGAGGCTGTCGACGATGCATGGGTCAAACGACGCGAACAGGCAACACAACAAGCTGCCAAGCTGACCGAACACCTACAGAACGTGGGCGGTCACCCGGGCTCTGGGCAAGGCGTCGACCTGCAGTTGCTCTTGGGGGCTACGGCCCAGCTCGAACAGGTCTTTGACAGCACCCACGGTGGCTTTGGAACGGCGCCGAAGTTTCCCCACCCTATGGACCTCTCGCTTTTGACGCGTGTCTGGCAACGGACGCGGGACGACAGAATCTTGGAGATGGTCTGCTTGACTCTGGACAAGATGGCCCAAGGCGGGATCTACGACCATCTGGGTGGCGGGTTCGCGCGTTACTCCGTCGACCAGCGGTGGTTGGTTCCTCACTTCGAGAAGATGCTCTACGACAACGCCTTGCTGGCGGGTGTCTATCTCGAGGGTTTCTTGGCAACCGGGAACAGCGAATACGCGCGGGTCGTGCGCGAAACTTGCGACTATGTCTTGAACTATATGACTGACGAGCGCGGTGGTTTTCACAGCACCGAGGATGCCGACAGCGAGGGACAGGAGGGAAAGTTCTACGTATGGTCCAGGGGCGAGATCATGCAGGTGCTGGGAGCCGAGCGCGGGGCACGTTTTTGTGACGTCTACGACGTGACGGAAGCGGGGAATTTCGAAGGCGAGAACATCCTCAATCTCCCTCAGGCCATTGCCCAGTGCGCAGCGACACAAGGTGTGGATCCGGCAGAGTTAGCGGCTGAGTTGGCGCAGTCCCGCCAGCAGCTGCTAGAGCTCCGCGACCGCCGCGTTCGCCCCGGCAAGGACGATAAGATTTTGGTCAGCTGGAACGCGCTCATGATCGACTCGTTGGCTCGCGCCGCGGGAGTGTTGGCCGAGCCACGTTATCGGCAGGCGGCCGAGACTGCTGCGGAGTTCTTGTTGGCCGAGCTGCAGCGACCGGATGGGCGGCTATTGCACTCGTGGCGCCGCGGCCGGACGCAGCCTGCCGGCTACCTCGATGACCATTCTTACCTCATGCAGGCCTGCCACTCCCTTTACGAAGCCAGCTTCGACGATCGGTGGATCGATGAAGCGGTGCGTTTGGCGGACGTTGTTTTGGCTCATTTCGCCGATGACGTCGGAGGCGGTTTCTATTTCACGGCCGATGACCATGAGAAGCTGATCGCGCGGCACAAGGACGTCCACGACAGCAGCGTTCCCAGCGGGAACGGGATGGCTGCGGTCGCGCTGTGGAAGCTCGGCAAGCTCTGCGGCCGGGAGGACTATTTGCGGGCGTCGTCCCGGGCCGTCGAGTTTGCACTGGGCGTCTTAGAGCAGTCACCTATGGCGGCCGGCCAACTGTTGCTCGCGGCCGACTGGCAGCTCGGCCCTGTGCGCGAGATCGTGTTGTGTGGGGCCAAGGACGAATTAGCGGGGCCGCTGCAGTCGTACCGGCAGCATTATTTTCCCCGTCATCTGGTTGCCGTTCGAACGCCTTCGGAGTCAGCTGGTTCGGCACACCTCGAGGGCCTATTGGCAGGAAAGGGCTGTCGTCCGGGCAAAGTCGCTGCCTTCGTTTGCGAGAACTTTAGCTGCCAAACGCCGGTGGAGGGCGCGGAGCGGTTGGAGGAGCTCTGGGATGAGCTGCTGAGGGGTTAACGTAGCGGTGCCCAAAGTAGCAGGCACGCTCCGCGTGCCGTCCGCCAGTTACGGCACACGGAGTGTGCCTACTACTATCAAGAGGGTTACGGCACACGGAGTGTGCCTACTACTATGAAGGTCGTGCCGTTTCTTAAGTTGGTGGATGATTTCGTCTGTCTTCACTCTCCCCTCGGGGAGAGTCGGCCCAAAGGGCCGGAGAGGGGGGAGCCCTCGCTGGACGCTGCGCATCGGTTTCGCTGGGGAACCGTGGGCTAACGCCCAGCGGCTGATTTGGAGTGTAGCCGAACTCGCCAGAGTTTGGTGGACTACTTTGTTTGAGGCACTAACTTCCACTTTCGTCGCGCGTCTGTTTTGCCTCTTCGATTGTCGCCCGGAGCCGTTCGGCTTGCAGCTCTGCTTGGCGGATCAGCTCTTGGAGGGCGACCATCTTGCTGTCAAGTTCGCCTTTCAGGTCCCGAGCCGTCTCGTGCATTTCAACCTGCCACCTCAGTAGTTCAGGAGGCGCGTCGACCAGCGGCTGGGCTGCGCTTGTGCGGGTCGTCGCAACCGTATGGCGGGAGCTGGTGTAGCTGCGGGGCACTTTGCGGTAGTAGCGCGCCGCCCGACGAAACAGGATTGAGATTAGCAGCAGCACGCCGAGCGCGAACATCCCCCAGGGAACGAGTTCGTCAGGCTTCCACATTGCGTGCTACGTCACTCCTCTAGCTGACCACGATCCAGTTCCCGTCGGAAGGCCTCCTGTGCCTCACGGTAGACCGAGGTCAAAGCGACCTGGTGCTGCTCAGCGACCACACGACAGGCTTCAAATTCTGGTGAGAAACTGGGCTGGCCGTCCGGCAACCGCGCCAACTTGCCGTCGATCGTGCCCCAGCGGGTCGCGACGGAGTGGGGTTGGCGAGCCAGTTTCTGCCGACTCGCCGTCCACCTGCGAATTCCCAGAGTGGCCGTCTCGCGGAAGAGGATCTGCTCGAGCGGATCGACTGCATCCGGCGTGCAGAGGACCGTGACCTTCGTACCCGGCCGGTTTTTCTTCATCTGAATGGGGGTGGTATACACATCCAGCGCGCCGTGGGCTGTGAGCAACGAGACACAGTGTCCGATCACTTCGCCGGGTACGTCGTCCAGGTTGGTTTCCAAGACCGCGATGCGATCTGTAGGTGCGGCCCCAGCAGCCTCACCGACGAGGAGCCTCAGCAGGTTGGCTTGGTCGGCCAGATCCCGGCTTCCGGCACCGTAGCCGATCTCCCGAATGGCCATCGCTGGCAGGGGACCGAACTCGTCGGCTACGGACACGGCGATCGCCGCGCCGGTGGGCGTGGTGAGTTCGGCATCGATATCACAGTCCGCGAGCGGACACCCTTTGAGCAGTTCCGCGGTGGCTGGTGCAGGCACAGCGACACGTCCGTGCGCGATCACGACATGCCCGGTGCCGGTGGGAATCGGCGAAAAGCAGATCCGTTCGACGCCCAGCAGGTCGAGTCCCATGGCGCTGCCGACGATGTCGGCGATGGAGTCTACGGCGCCGACCTCGTGAAAATGAACCTTCTGCAAGGTGGTCCCGTGAACCTTGGCTTCGGCTTCGCCGAGCCGTGTGAAGATCCGTTTGGCCAGTGCCTGTTGGTTCGCGGTCAGCTGGCTTTGGTCGATCATGTCGGTGATGTGATGCAGGTGCCGGTGAGCGTGCTCCGGCTCGTGCTCGACATGGACTTGGGTAGCTCGGAATCCCTTGCGCTTGACTTCCTCTGCCCTCAGGCGGCAATCGGGAAGTCCTAGCGAGTCGATTCCCGTTTGGATGGCCGACAGCTCGACACCGGCATCGACAAGTGCACCCAGCGTCATGTCGCCGCTGATGCCACTGGTGCAATCAAAATAGGCAATTCGCATGTTCAACTCCCAGCATCAACACCTCGCCCCTGATTTTGCGACCGCTGCGCGCCAACGCAAGTCCAAAAAGCCGGCAGTATCTCGCAGGTCGCTCGATCTCGGGTTGACAACATGCCGGCATGCGATAAGTTGGTGAATTCTCTACTCTTAGGGAAGCGACGCGGAGAACCGATGCCAACGATCAATCAACTGGTACGCAAGGGTCGGCGCCAGAAGCGAAAATTCGCGAAAGCGCCCGTCTTGGAGAGCTGTCCCCAGAAGCAGGGTGTCTGCCTTCAGGTGCGGACGATGACACCCAAGAAACCGAATTCGGCCCTGCGGAAGATTACGCGTGTCCGCCTTTCGAATGGAAAAGAGGTCACGGTCTACATTCCGGGCGAAGGCCACAATCTGCAGGAGCACTCGATTGTGTTGGTCCGAGGTGGACGGGTTCGCGACCTGCCGGGCGTCCGCTACCAGGTCATTCGTGGGGCTCGCGACACGTTGGCCGTGGACGGCCGCAAGCAGTCCCGCAGTCGCTACGGCGCCAAGAAGGGATAACTACTGCCGCGGCGTTGTACCGCCGTTCGGCCGAGGCTTGTCGCCTCGTTCAGTCACAGTTCTGCTCCGTTTGGAATAACGAGACAATGGGTCGCATCACTTCGAGCAAAAAGCAGTTAAAGCCAGATCCTCGCCATGGCTCCATTCTCGCCGGCAAGTTCGTGAATTGCTTGATGAACGATGGGAAAAAGTCGGTAGCGTTGAAGGTGTTCTACGACGCGCTGGAAATCATTCGCAAGAAGGTCGCCGATCAGGAGCCCATCGAGGTCTTCCACCAGGCGGTGGAGCATGTCAAGCCGCAGATCGAGGTGCGGTCAAAGCGTGTGGGCGGAGCTGCCTACCAGGTACCGATGCAAGTCAGCCGCACACGGCAGCAGTCATTGGCGATCCGCTGGCTGCTGCTGGCCGTCCGCGAGAAGAAGGGCCGGCCGACCGCCCAGAAGCTGGCCGAGGAATTGCTGGCCGCCTACAACAAGGAGGGCACTGCCATGACGCGGCGGGAGAACGTGCACCGCATGGCCGACGCGAACAAGGCTTTCGCCCACTTTGCCTGGTAAGAGGCCAGACGCACCACACGCCGCGCCCTCGGAGTAAGGTAAGCGGCGTTCTTTATGCGCTCAGCGTAGATATGAAACGGGCAAAAAGAAGACTCCTCCGGAACTCAAACCTCTATCTCCTAGCGGCTCCCAAGACCCGGGGTGACGATCCCGATGGTGCGTAAACTCGAGAACCTCCGAAATATCGGCATTATTGCCCATATTGACGCTGGCAAGACCACGGTCACCGAGCGGATGTTGTACTACAGTGGTGCCAAGCACCGGGTGGGCGAAGTCGACAAGGGGACGACCGAAACCGACTCGGATCCGGAGGAGCAGGAGCGGGGCATCACGATCTACTCGGCCTGCGTAACGTTCGACTGGAATAACGTCCACATCAACCTGTTGGACACGCCGGGACACGTCGACTTCACGGCCGAAGTGGAACGTTGCTTGCGGGTGTTGGACGGAGCGGTGGTCGTTTTTAGCGCACGCGAGGGAGTCGAGGCGCAGAGCGAGACGGTCTGGCGGCAGGCGGACAAGTACCAAGTGCCCCGCCTGGCCTTCATCAACAAGATGGATCGCGAAGGTGCCAACTTCGAATTGGTGCTGGAGGAGATCGAGAAACGCCTGGGCCACGCACAAGTCGCTGACGGAAGTGGTGCCCAGCCGGTCGCAATTCAGATTCCTGTCGGCGCGGGGCCTGCGCACTTCTCGGACCCTTTTCGCGGCGTCATCGACTTGGTGGGCTTCAAGCTGCTGACCTTTGAGCCGGCCGACGGCAGGGAGGAGGACCGTGTCGTTGTTCAGGAGATTCCGGCCGAGCTGATCGACGACGCGACCATGTGGCGGCAAGCGATGCTCGAGAAGCTCTACTCCTTCAGCGACGAGCTTGTCGAGCTGGCTTTGCAGGAGCAACCGATCCCCTCAGAGTTGATTCGAGATGTGCTGCGTGTGGCGACGTTGAACCTTCAGGTCCATCCCGTCCTCTGCGGCTCGGCGCTGCACGGCATGGGGGTGCAGCCGGTGCTGGACGCTGTGGAGGACTATTTGCCCAGCCCGGCGGACACGCCGCCGGTCGAGGGGAGGGGGTTGAAAAAGGCCGGGAGCCTGGAGCAGCGTGGGCCCAGCGTTGACGAACCTTTTTGCGGGCTGCTCTTCAAGGTCTTGCCCGCCAAGACGGGTGACCTTTGCTGGGTCCGAGTCTACTCTGGCGTGCTGCGGGCGAACACGCGCGCCTTGAATCCCGGCAAGGACAAGAAGGAGAATATCGCTCAACTTTGGCACATTCACGCCACCAAGAAAGCGCAGCAGCTTGAGCGGGTCGAAGCGGGAGACATTGCTGGGATCGTAGGTCTGCGACACACGATCACGGGTGACACGTTGTGCGACGCCAAGCGACCGCTGCTGTTGGAGACCATTGAGTTCCCCGACACGGTGATCTCGGTGGCCATCGAGCCGGAGACGACGACTGAGCGAAAGAAGCTGGCCGACACGCTGGAACTCTTGAAGCGGCAGGATCCGACACTGCAAGTACGCGGGTCGGAGGCAGGTCAGACATTGATCAGCGGCATGGGCGAGCTGCACTTGGAGGTTGTCAAGAACCGGTTGTTGCGTGAGTTCAACCTGGACGTCAAGTTCCACAATCCCCAGGTCAGTTATCGGGAGACGATCGGCGAGGCGGTGGAGGTTGTGGCGGACTGCCAGCGCCAGATCGCTGGTCAGCAGCTATTTGCCAAGTTGCGGTTGAGGATGGAGCCCGGCAAAGACGACGGGCCGCCTGTGGCGATTTTCAATCGTTGCCCTGCGGAAGAGCTTCCGGAATCGCTCTTGGCAGCGGTACTTGACGAGCTGCAGGCGCGTAGCGAAGGGGGCGGTTTGATTGCCGGATTTCCGCTGACCCAGCTGCGCGTGGTGGTCTTGGGTGGGGAGTTCCAAGAGGGGATCTCTGACGAACGGGCGTTTCGAATCGCGGCCAACGAGGCCTTCAACCAAGGGTTGGAGGACGGAGGCAGGGTATTGTTGGAGCCGATCATGAAGCTCGACATCCTCACGCCGGAAGAGTACGTGGGCGATTTTGTCGGGGATCTTCAGCAGCGGCGAGCGGTGATCACCAACACGGAGAGCCGTGGTCCGATGACGGCCATCGAGGCGCGAGCTCCGCTCAAAGAGCTCGTCGGATACTCTAGCGCCATGCGCAGCCTCAGTCAGGGGCGAGCGGGGCACTCGATGGAGCCCCTGGAATACGCGCCCGCGCCGCCGGAGGTGCTGCGGGAATATGAGATCTAGCCACCATTTTTTCGATCGACGCAACCATTGGGAGTTGACGAAGTTGCAGGCCAACTCTAAGATCGGTGATTCGTCAAATTTTTTGGGTGTGTGATCCGCGTCGGCAGCGACAGCTCGGTTCTTGGGGTGTTATTGAGGAGCCTCGTTCGTGGCACAAGCAGAGGTGATTCGAATTCGCATGGAAGCGTATGACCACGCCATATTGGACCAAAGCGCCCAAGAGATCGTGGACACCGTGAAGAGGACGCATTCGGAAGTGCATGGCCCGATTCCGCTGCCCACGCGCATCGAGAAATACACCGTGCTTTCGGGACCCAACATCGACAAGAAAGCGCGTCAGCAGTTTGAGATCCGAACTCACAAGCGGTTGATCGACATTGTCCAGGCAACCGCCAAGACGATTGAGGCATTGAACAAGCTAAGCCTGCCAGCGGGTGTTGACATCAAGATCAAGGCGTCGGCCCGCTAACGTTCTCTCCCTGACACGTTTTTGTTTCATTCATTCAGTTGCACAATCCATGAGATGGACGTCCGGCAAGTAAGTTAGGACGGTGTTTCTAAGCTCCTGCCGGGCCTACGACCGCGAGGGAATCCGATGAAGGGCATACTCGGCAAAAAAGTCGGGATGACGCAGCTATATAAAGAGTCTGGCGAAGTCATCCCGGTGACCGTTGTGCAGGCGGGTCCCTGCCATGTCCTGCAGATCCGGACGCCCGAACGAGATGGTTACTCGGCGGTCCAATTGGGTTATCTCGATAAGCCGCGCCGTCTGGCAATCCGGAGTGAACGCGGTCACGTCGCCAAACTTAGCAGCAAGCGTGCCAAAAGTCGGGCTGCGGGTGGTTCCGAGCCAACCGCCAAACCCGATTGCGAACCGAAGCGTCACGTGCGGGAGTTTGCTGGCGACGCCGACGGGTTGGAGCTGGGCCAGGAAGTCACGGTCGACGCTTTGGCGGAAGTCAAGGCGGTCGACGTCACTGGGACCAGCAAAGGCCGCGGGTATACGGGCGTCATGAAGCGGCATAACTTCGCCGGCCAGCGTGCTTCTCACGGTGTCAAGAAGGTGCATCGGCACGCTGGAGGCACCGGCTGCAGTGCCGACCCGAGCCGTCTGTTCAAAGGCCGAAGAATGGCGGGCCAATACGGCGGTGGGCGAGTCACAGTCCGCAATCTCGAGGTCGTGCAAGTCGACGCCGACAACCACTTGCTGTTGGTGCGGGGTGCAGTTCCCGGCCCGAACGGCGGGCTGTTGGTTATTCGAGAGTCGAACAAGTTGGGTGTCAAACGGGAGTAAGAAGTTGGCGCGGGTGGGCACGGGGCGAGGCAAAACGGAAATCACGAACTAATTGCGTCAGCTGGTGGGAAGGTCCATGGCAACTTTACCGGTTTACGACCGCAGTGGCAGCCAGATCGGTCAGTACGAGATCGATCCTGCCTCGGTGGCTCCTCGGATCAGTAAGCAGCTGCTTCACGACGCGGTGGTGATGTACTTGGCGAATCAGCGCCAGGGTAGTCACCGCACTCGGTCGCGCGGTGAGGTATCGGGAACAACCTCGAAGATGTACCGGCAGAAGGGTACGGGGAATGCCCGGGCCGGTTCCAAGCGATCGGGTATCCGTCGAGGGGGTGGTCATATCAACGCCATCCGGCCTCGCGACTATTCCTACCGGTTGCCCCGCAAGGCGCTTCAGAGTGCCACAAGGATGGCCATTGCCTCGAAGCTACGCGACGAACAGGTTGTCGTGATCGACGAGCTGTCGTTTGAAGCGCCTGCAACCAAGGAGATGGCCGGCGTGCTGAAATCGCTGGGGTTGTCCGGCACGAGCACTTTGGTGACGACGGCCGACCGCGATCGAAACGTCTATTTGAGTGCACGGAACATCAGCAAGGTGACTGTGGCCCCGGTGGCAGACTTGAATGCCCTGGCGGTGCTGACGCCGCGGCGGATGCTGGTGACGCGAGCGGCACTCGACGCGATCAAGCAAGGTCGCCAGCCGGTTCAGGAAGAAGCGGGTCAACAGGCGGCGAGCGAGGGAGACGCATCATGAGCGCGACGGCACGAGTTGGCAGGCCGATACCGGGCAAGACCAAGCTGCATTTGGACTCGCATCAGATCATCTTGCGGCCGCTGGTCACAGAAAAAGGGGTGCACCGTTCGACCCGGCACAACCAATATGCGTTCGAGGTGAATCCACTGGCGACCAAGAGCGACATCCGACGTGCGGTTGAGGAGTTGTTTGACGTGGTGGTTGTCAAGGTGCGGACGCAGAGTCGCCGGGGGAAGCCGCGGCGGCACCGTTTTCGTTTCGGATACACCAAACAGTGGAAGAAGGCGTTAGTGACGCTCGATTCCGAGCATCGCATCGATTTCTTCTAGTTCATTTCCAGGATCGCGACCCGGACGACCGAGCAGCGGACACCATTCCCGACAGCGAGCAAGGTGAACAGCATGGGCATTAGGCACTACAAGCCGACGACTCCTGGACGACGCGGCGCTACGGTCAGCGACTTCGCCGACCTGACTGCAGGCGCCAAGCCGGCCAAGAAGCTAATGCGGCCGCTGCGTAAGAAAGGGGGCCGCAACAACCAGGGCAAGATCACCTGCCGGCATCGCGGAGGGGGTCACAAGCGACAATACCGCGTGATCGACTTCCATCGCAACAAGGATGGTGTGCCGGCCAAAGTCGCCTCCATTGAGTACGACCCCAACCGTTCGGCGCGGATTGCCCTGTTGCACTACGTCGACGGGGAGAAGCGATACATTCTCGCTCCAGATGATCTGAAGGTCGGCATGCGGGTCGAGAGTGGCGCCGAAGCGCCGCCCTCGGTAGGAAACTCCATGCCGCTGAAGAAGATTCCTTTGGGCACCACCATTCACAACATCGAGTTACTACCTGGCCGGGGCGGCAGGATGTGCCGCAGCGCCGGGGCAAGCGCAACCTTGGCGGCACGCGAGGCGAATTGGGCGCAGATCAACCTGCCCAGCGGGGAGATTCGACGGATCCCGTCGGCGTGTCGAGCGACGATTGGCAAAGTCGGGAACGCCGATCACATGGCGGTACGGCTGGGCAAAGCCGGCCGCAAGAGGTGGTTGGGGCGTAGGCCTCATGTCCGCGGCACGGCGATGAACCCGGTCGACCATCCGCACGGTGGGGGGGAAGGCCGCACCAAGGGTGGGCGGCATCCGGTCAGCCCGTCGGGGAAGCCGGCCAAAGGTGGCCGCACGCGCAAGCCCCGCAAACCGTCCAATGCAGCTATTGTCCGCCGCAGACGCTCCAAGCGCTACGGCCAACTCAGGATCAGTCGCTAGACCAAACCCTAGCCAAACCGGGATCGTCCATGAGCAGATCGCTGAAAAAAGGCCCTTTCGTCAACGCTCGGCTGTACGAAAAGGTGCAGCAGCATAGGTCGGAATCGCCCATCAAGACTTGGGCTCGCTCATGCACGATCGTCCCTGAGTTCGTAGGCGTCACGTTTCTCGTGCACAACGGGAAGAACCACATCAAGGTGTTTGTGACGGAGGACATGGTGGGTCACAAGTTGGGTGAGTTCGCTCCGACTCGGACGTTCCGCGGACACGGAGGAAAGGGGAAGCGCTAGGCGGTTTGCCGAGCGGCGTACCACCACGACAATTGCGGGACCAACTGTCACAAGGAAACAACAAATGCCATTCCGGGCCTCACATCGCTATGCTCGTATCAGCCCGCGGAAGGTCCGCGGGATTGCCGATCTGATCCGCGGCCGTTTTGCGGATGAGGCGTTGGACATCCTGAAGTATCAGCCCCAGCGTGGCGCGAGGATGCTGGAAAAGGTCCTTCGCAGCGCGCTGGGAAACGCCCAAGATCCGGACCAGAATCCTGGCCGCACGGTACGCGTTGATCGGCTGGTCGTCTTGGACGCGCGGGTCGACGGTGGCCCGATGTACAAACGGATCCGGCCGCGGGCCCGGGGAATGGCGTACTTCATACGCAAGCGGATGTCGCACATTCATGTCACGCTCGAGGACATCAACGAGCTCTAGGAAGTTCACGAGCCTGGCGAAGCGTCGCGGCCACCAAAGTGAAACAGAGGTAACTGACGATGGGACAAAAGGTCAATCCAGTCGGCTTTCGCACTGGAATCATGACGGGTTGGAAGAGCCGCTGGTATGCTTCAAAGCAAGACTTTGCCGACTTGTTGATTGAAGATCTCAAAGTCCGCAATTTCATCAAGAAGCACCCGCAGAAGCAGCAGTACCGCAACGCCGGAATCGACCGCATCGAAATCGAGCGGACCCGCGACGAGGTGAAGGTGGTGTTGTTTGTAGCGCGACCCGGGCTGATCATCGGCAAGAAGGGCCAGGAGGTCGAGTTGCTGCAGATGGAACTGCAGAACCTGATTGGGCGCCGCGTGAATCTCAAGATCGAGGAGCTGGGGCGCCCCGAGCTACAAGCTCAGCTGGTTGCCGAAGACATTGCTCAGCAGCTCTCCAAGCGAGCCAGCTTTCGTCGCACGATCAAGAGGTCGATGGAGCAGACGATGGACGCGGGGGCCAAAGGGATCAAGATCCGGCTGGCCGGGCGACTTGGCGGCGCCGAGATGGCGCGAATTGAAAAACAGATTTCCGGCTCAATTCCATTGAGCACGTTGCGGGCACGCATCGACTACGGGTTTACCGAGGCGAAAACGCCGCAAGGGCACATTGGAGTGCAGGTCTGGATTAACCAGGGAATGTACGAAGGAGACTCCACCGATGGCGCTGATGCCGAAGCGAGTCAAACATCGAAAAAGCCAAAGAGGACGTATAAAAGGTAACGCCAGCCGCGGTAATAAGGTCGTTTTCGGCGACTTTGGACTGCAGGCGTTGCAAGCTGGCTGGATCAAGGCCCAGACGATCGAAGCGGGCCGTATTGCCGCTCAGCAGTACGTCCGCGGCGAGGGGCGGCTTTACGTGCGGATTTTCCCGCATCGGTCCATCACCTCAACGCCGTTGGAGACCCGCATGGGCAAAGGTAAGGGAGAGCCGGAGCATTGGGTCGCGGTCGTCAAGCCGGGGACGGTCTTGTACGAATTGGGTGGGGTCACCGAGGAGCAGGCCAAGGTCTGTTTCGCGCGGCTGGCTCACAAGATGCCGGTGCGAGTGCGGTTTTGTCGGCGGCGTCCGACATGATCGGTAGGGCGAGAAACGCGGGAGCCGGGTCCGTTGTTGACAGACTGTTGGTGAATTGCCTCGTTGACGAGGCCGCAGCGGAGAAAACCTGTTTTGTGTCACGGGAAGGGTCAGTCCGATGAAATCCGCTGAGTTGCGCGACATGAGCGATGAGCAGCTGCAGTTGACATTGAAAGATACGTGTGAGCGGCTGTTTCGCCTGCGCATTCAAGCTCAGACCGAGCGGCTGGACGCGCCCAGCGAGATTCGCCGTCACCGCCGACTGGTGGCCCGGATCAAGACTCTCCAGCAGGAGCGCCGGCGCGCGGAGCCGGCGGCTGCGTCCGAAACTAATTGACCTCTTTAAGGTAACCGGCCATGCCGAAGAAAGTTGCGGTTGGTGTCGTCACCGGCGACAAGATGCAAAAGACGCGACGCGTCGAGATCGCACGCGTAAATCAGCATCCCAAGTACGGGAAGTTTGTGCGTCAGCGCACGGTTTGCTACGTGCACGACGAGGGCGAGGAATCGTCGCTGGGCGACAAAGTCGAGATTGTCGAATCGGAGCCCAGATCCAAGACAAAGCGATGGCAGCTGGTCCGTGTGGTGGAGAAGAGCCGCGAGGTTGACGTCGCGGCGCTGAAAGCGGCCCGCGAGACGGCCCAGCAGGACGATCAAGCGAAGGAATAACCAGCCATGATTCAGCAAGAAACGCGCCTGGCCGTGGCCGACAACACGGGTGCCAAGGAGGTGCAGTGCATCAAAGTGTTGGGAGGATCGCGCCGCCGGTTCGCGGGATTGGGCGACATCATCGTCTGTAGCGTCAAAAGTGTGATTCCGGGCAGCGAGGTCAAGAAGAAGTCGGTGGTCCGGGCCGTGATCGTGCGCTGCAAGCAGCCCACACGGCGGTCCGACGGGAGTTACATTCGGTTCGACAGCAACGCGGTCGTGCTGCTGGATCCAGATCGCAATCCTCGGGGCACTCGGATTTTTGGAGCCGTAGCCCGCGAGCTCCGTGAACGGAATTTCATGAAGATTGTCAGTCTGGCGAGCGAGGTGGTCTGATGAAGATACGAGTGGACGACACCGTGGAGGTGATCGCTGGGGACGATCGCGGTGTGCGGGGGCGTGTGTTGAGCGTCGATCACAAGAACGGCAGGTTGGTTGTCGAGGGCGTCAACCGCGTGTTCAAGCATGTCCGACGCAGCCAGAAGAACCCGCAAGGTGGTCGTTTGTCGAAAGAAATGCCGGTGCGGGTATCCAACGTGATGTTGGTCTGCACACATTGCAGCCAGACGGTTCGAGTCGGTGCCCGCTACGACGCGGAGGGGGCCAAAGAACGTTTTTGTCGGGGCTGCGGGCAGACGCTCGGCAACTTGGCGCCTCCCCGCCGCGCCTATGCCCGCCAGAGCTGAGGTGGGCGGCTGGCTGACGGGCCGGCACGCGATGGAGCCTAACTGGAAGAGACTACACAAGACAAACTTGGAATACGGCAGAGTCAACCATGGCCCCCAGACTACAAGAGAAATACGAAAACGAGATCCTTCCGGCGCTCCGGGAGAGTTTGGGACGAACCAACCGTTTGGCGCTGCCGCGGATTCAGAAGGTCGTCGTTAATATGGGCGTCGGGGAGGCGATTCAGGACAAGAAGCATCTTGAATCTGCTGTAAGTGCTCTGACGCAGATCACCGGTCAAAAGCCAATCGTCACCCGGGCGCGGGTGTCGATCGCTGGTTTTCGTTTACGCGAAGGGATGACGGTCGGTTGTAAGGTGACGCTGCGGCGGCAGCGGATGTATGAGTTCCTGGACCGTTTGATCGCGCTGGCTCTGCCGCGTGTGCGTGACTTCCGCGGGCTGAGCCGGACCGCTTTTGACGGGCACGGAAACTACAGCCTGGGATTGTCTGAGCAGTTAGTTTTTCCCGAACTGAACCCAGACAAGTTCCCGAAGATCCAGGGGATGAACATTACGATTGTGACATCGACAGACAGCGACGACGAGTCACGGGAGTTGTTGCGGTTGTTAGGGATGCCGTTCCGGCAGGCTGATGCCGAGACGGCGGGTGCTGCGTGAGCAACCGTTTGCCGAGTCTTCAACGAGCATAGGGTGTACATGGCGAGTAAATCAAAAATCGCGAAGGCACAGAGGACGCCCAAGTTTTCCAGTCGGACGGAACGGCGCTGCAAGGTCTGTGGTAGGCCTCGTGCCGTCTATCGTAAGTTCGGGATTTGCCGGATTTGCTTTCGCAAGTTCGCCGATCAGGGACTCATCCCAGGCGTTCGTAAGTCGAGCTGGTAACAGGGGAGAAGCCAAACAAAATGATGACCGACCCAATTGCCGATATGCTGACACGGATCCGTAATGCGGTCAGCGTTGAACGGCCTTCTGTCGACATGCCGCTCTCCAAAGTCAAACGTGGCGTGGCGGACGTACTGAAGCGGGAAGGCTATATCTGGGATTGGCAGGAAGTCGCGGAGAAACCCGTGGGCAACCTACGGCTCGACTTGAAATACGGGCCCAACGGCGAAAAGGTGATCCAGAAGATTCGGCGGATCAGCAAGCCCGGTCGCCGCGTCTACAGCAAGGCCAAGGATTTGCGGCCGGTACTCAATGGCCTGGGCATTTGCATCATCAGTACCAGCCGGGGTGTCGTTTCCGACCGAGAAGCGCGGCAGCGCAATCTTGGCGGCGAAGTGCTTTGTGAGGTGTACTAGTCATGTCGCGTGTTGGCAGAAAACCCGTTCCCATCTTGGATGGCGTGAAGGTCAGCAAGAGTGGCCGCACGATTTCCGTCGAAGGCCCACAGGGAAAGCTGCAGTTCGAGCATCGGTCGGAGGTCGGCGTCGATGTCGACGAGGAGGCCAAGGAGGTCACGGTTACCAGATCGTCCGACGACCGCTTTGTGCGCTCGCTGCACGGGCTCACCCGCTCGCTGATCAACAACATGGTGGTCGGGGTCAAGAACGGTTACGAAAAGAAACTGGAGATTGTCGGCGTCGGCTATATCGGCTCGATCCAAGGCGACACGTTGAGCCTCCGGGTCGGATTCGCGAACGAAGTTAAGAAAAAGGTGCCGGCGGGTCTCGACGTCAGTTGTCCTGATCAGACGCACATCGTCGTCAAGGGCTGCGACAAACAGCAGGTGGGCCAATTCGCCGCCGAGGTCCGTGCGGTGCGCAAGCCCGAGCCGTACAAGGGCAAGGGAATCCGCTACGACGGCGAGCATGTGAAGATCAAACCGGGCAAGGCGGCAACGTAAGCTCGGGCGTGGAGGGTGTGATGAACAAGCAGAAGTTCTTGGCCGGTCAGCGGAAACGCCGTCGGTTTCGCGTTCGTAAGCGAGTACGTGGCACGAGCGAGCAGCCTCGGCTGTCGATCGTCCGGAGCAATGCGAATATCGGTTGCCAATTGATCGACGACATGAGCCGCCGCACGGTGCTGGCTGTGTCGACACGAGACAAAGACGTCCGCGACTCGTTCGCATACGGCGGAAACGCAGCCGCGGCGCAGACGGTGGGAAAGCTGGTTGGCGAGCGGGCGCTGGCCGCCGGCATCAAGCGAGTCCGGTTCGACCGGGGTAGCTGCAGATATCACGGCCGCGTGGCGGCGCTCGCTGATGCTGCGCGCGAGGCGGGTCTTTCCTTTTGAAAGGACTTGAAACGGCGGGCGACGATCGGCCGTCCTGGGTCGATGTCCCGCAGGTACTAGTCAGTTTGATAGTTCACTATTTTTTCAGCATTGGAGCGGTTGCTCGTGGCCACTGACCTGACACAGGATATCGAACGAACGGTCAAGATCCGGCGTTGTGCTGCGGTCGTCAAAGGGGGACGCCGTTTTAGTTTCGCGGCGATGGTTGTCGTCGGCAACGGTAACGGCAAGGTTGGCTGGGGCTATGGTAAGGCCAATGAGGTGCCTCCGAGCGTGGAAAAAGCGACTAAACAAGCGGCGCGCGAGCAGATCGAAGTTGACCTGGAAGAGGGGACGATCCCCCACGTAGCGCGCGGTCGGTTCGGTGCGGGCCGGGTGATTCTGATCCCCGCAGGGCCGGGAACCGGCATCATCGCCGGGGCGGCTGTGCGGGCAGTTTGTGAGGCGGCGGGTATTAAGAACATACTCACCAAGAGTCTCGGTACGAACAATCCGATCACGTTGGTCAAAGCGACTTTTGATGCACTCCAACAGCTGCGCACCAAGCAGGATATCGAACGGTTGCGAGGAGTCTCCCTGTCATGAATCTCGATGACGTCAATCGTGGTATTCAAAAGTACCGTAAACGCAAGCGAATCGGACGAGGAACTGGTTCGGGTGTCGGCAAGACTGCCGGGCGCGGGCACAAGGGCCAGCGATCCAACCCGGGCTATTCGGTGTTGGCCATCTTCGAGGGCGGTCGGATGCCGCTGGTGCGCCGGATCCCCAAACGTGGGTTCAACAACAAGTTTGCTTTGCGCGTTGCGACGGTGAATGTGGGGGATTTGGAGAGTGCTTTTGAGGCGGGTGACAGCGTCACGCCGGAAGCTCTGCGGGAAAAGTCCCTTGCCAAGACACGCTATGATGTTCTAAAAATTCTCGGCGACGGCGAGCTCAGCAAGAAGCTAACCGTCTCGGCACACCGCTTCAGCCAGACGGCGCGTGAGAAGATCGAGCGGGCTGGCGGCGAGGTGGTCGTGCTGCCCGGCAAGACCTCAGTGGAGCAAAAGAATAAAGCAGCGGCCAAGAGCTAGCCGCTGCAGCCAGACAAAGAAATCCGCAACAAGCATGAGGCTTGAACACAAATGACTGCCTCGCGCTGCATTGATTCGTGATTGACCCTGGCGCGGTCACGAGTCAATCTGCCGGATGGTTTCGTTCATTTGATCTTTCCATATTCGGATTTTTTCGCGTTGCGATCGACTAGAAAATCTTCTCTCGCGCTGGCGTCAGCCGACCTGAGCTGGAATCTATCATGTTGGAAAAACTTCGGATCGTGTTTACGATCCCCGAGCTACGTCAGAAGATCTTTCTGACACTTGCTTTCTTGGCTATCTATCGAGTTGGCTGGCACATTCCGCTGCCGCTAGTCGACCAGAGCCAAATCAGTGCTGCCGCCGCTTCAGGAGGGGGAGGCTTAGGTGATTTCGTCGACAAGGTCGCCGTCTTCGCCGCCAGCGACCTCCGGCAGGCGACGATCTTCGGGCTGGGAATCATGCCTTACATCTCGGCATCGATTATTTTCCAGTTGCTAGGTAGCGTCTGGAAGCCGATCGAGGATCTGCGCAAGGAGGGCGAAACCGGTCGCAAGAAGATCAATGAATATACTCGCTACCTGACTGTCGGGCTGTGTCTGGTGCAAAGCTGGTTCTACGTGCAGTTCTACTTGCTCAAAAGCGGCGGCGATGGCGGTGGGCTGATCCACAAGACCTTTCTCAGCGACCCGCTCGACCCAGGCAGCCTCAGTTTAGGCTGGCAAATCACGGCTGTCTTGACGATGACGTGCGGGACCATCTTTCTGATGTGGCTCGGCGAACAGATTGACGAGTTTGGGATCGGCAACGGCATCAGCTTGCTGATTATGGCTGGCATTCTTGCCCGTATGCCGGGCGCGATGATCGAGTTGTTCGACAATGCCAAGTTTGAATTGGTGGGGCTCAGTCAATCGCAAACCGGTGTCGAGACGCTGTTGGTGTTGGCGTTCTTGTTTGTGTCTGTCGTGGCGGGTGTGGTGTTCATCACGCTCGGCCAGCGCCGCATTCCCACGCAGAGTGCCAAGCACGTACGTGGGCGGCGTGTTTACGGTGGAACCCGGCAACACCTGCCTCTCCGCATCAACCAGTCAGGTGTGATGCCGATCATCTTTGCCAGCAGCCTGCTGATGCTGCCAGCCATGGCGTTCAACGTGATATCTCAGTGGGGTACCGAGGGCTCGGCTTCACTCTTCCGTGCCTTGGGCGGCATGTTCGGCAATCCGACGTCGTTCGTCTACAACCTGTTGTATATCGCCATGATCTACTTCTTCTGTTATTTCTGGACGGCGATCACTTTCAACCCCAAAGAAATGTCAGAGAACCTCAAGGATCACGGTACGTTTATTCCGGGATATCGTCCGGGGAAGCGGACAGCCGACTACTTGGAGAAGGTCATGGTCCGCATTACCTATGTGGGTGCTGGCTTTCTCGCTTTGGTCGCCATTGTCCCCACGATCATTTCCAGCTCACTCGGAGTGAGTTTCGCGGTGGCAAGTTTTTATGGCGGCACAGGGTTGCTGATCGCGGTGAGCGTCGCGTTCGATCTCGTGCAGAAGATTGACAGTCATCTGGTCATGAGAAACTACCGAGGACTTCTCGAGTCATAGCCTGCTTTCCAGTGCGGGAGGGGTCAGGGAGGGGGCGACGTGATGCAGATTGTCATGATCGGGCCTCCAGGTTGTGGCAAAGGGACACAATCTACGCGACTGGCTGACCAGTTCGCGATTGCGCATTTATCCACCGGTGAAATGCTTCGTGAGGCCATGGATCGTGGTACCGAGTTGGGGCACCGGATCAGCGAGGTGATTACTCGCGGAGATTTGGTCTCAGACGAGCTCGTGATGGAATTGGTGGCGGAGCGGATTACAGAGCGCGACTGTTGCCACGGCTGTCTTTTTGACGGCGTTCCCAGGACGGTCGCCCAGGCCGCTGAATTGGACTGGCTGCTCGCCGAACGTGGCCGCCAAGTCAGCTTGGCTCTAGAGATCGACGTGGACGACGACGAGTTGATGCGGCGGGTCGAGCTGAGGGCGAGGAACGAGGGGCGGAAGGATGATACACCGGAGGCACTCCGCCGCCGTCTGGAGGTATATCACAGGGAATCGCTGCCCATTCTGGCTCATTATCGCCGGATGAGAGTTTTGAAGCGGATTAATGGGGTCGGCAGCGAGGCGGAGGTGGCGGCCCGGATCCAGCAGGTGCTGCCGAAATAGTCGCCCTCGTCCGAATCAGGGGGCCAGCGGCCCTTGTACAAGACGCCGTAAACACTTTATACTCACTTGCTTTACCAAATTTGGTGGGAACCGCCGATGAAAGTCCGATCGAGTGTCAAGCGAATGTGCGAGAACTGCAAAATCGTCCGCAGGAAGGGACGGGTGTATGTTGTCTGTTCCAATCCGCGTCATAAGCAGCGGCAAGGCTAGAGCTCTGTCGTAGAGGCTTTTTGGGCTGTTTGTCGTCGAGCGAAACTCGCCAAGGTGCTACGGAGCCAAATCGATGCCACGTTTGCTGGGTGTTGACATTCCCAATGACAAGCCGACCGTCTACTCGCTGACCTACTTGTATGGGGTCGGCGATCAGACATCGCGTGATCTTTGCCAAAAAGCGGGTGTTGACCCGATGAAGCGAGCGCGGGAATTGGCGGAGGACGAGCTCGGCCGTTTAGCCGCGCTGCTCGAACGTGACTATGTTGTCGAGGGGCCGTTGCGCCGGCAGCTGCAGCAGAATGTGACGCGTTTACGCGATATCAAGTGTTACCGCGGTGTTCGCCACCGGGTGGGACTGCCTGTGCGGGGCCAGCGGACGCGGACGAATGCACGGACGCGGAAGGGTCCCAAAAAGACGGTCGCGGGCAAGAAGGGCGTTAAAGACCTGCGATAGCGGCATGGGCCGGCAGACCGCTGAGGACGGCCGTGTTTTGATGATGAAACAATTGGAGCATTTCTAACGTGGCAAAGACAAAAAGACGCAAGACACGCCGTAACGTGACCGTCGCGGTCGCGCACATCAAGGCGACCTTTAACAACACGACAGTGACGATCACCGATACCAAGGGTGACTCGTTGTGTTGGGCCAGTGCCGGTACCTGCGGTTTCAAGGGAAGCCGCAAGAGCACACCATTTGCAGGGCAGTGTGCCGCCCAACAGGCTGCCGAGAAGGCCGCCAAATTCGGTGTCAAAGAACTGGAAGTTCGAGTCAAGGGGCCCGGATCTGGTCGCGAGAGCGCGATCACAGCTCTTCAATCGGCTGGGATGACGGTAAAGCTGATCGAGGACACCACCCCGATTCCGCACAATGGATGTCGACCACGAAAAAAGCGGCGCGTGTAAACACGATTCCCGGTAAACGTGGAGCGAAGACCCTGACGCTCCTACTGCCCTTCAGTTTCTACGGAGGCTCCCGATGCATATTCGCTGGCGTGGGCTCGAATTGCCCAGCGTTGTCGTCTGTGAACAAGAGACCCTGAGTCCAACCTATGGGAAGTTCGTGGCCGAACCGTTTGAGCGCGGATTCGGCGTCACGGTTGGCAACAGTTTACGGCGGATCCTGCTGTCGAGCTTGGAAGGCAGCGCGGTGACGCAGATCAAAATCAGAGGAGCCCAGCACGAGTTTTCCACAATACCCGGCATCCTGGAAGACGTCACCGACATCGTGTTGAACGTCAAGTCGCTCGTGGTGAAGAACCACACCGAATCCACACGGGTGATCACGGTCGAGAAGCAGGAAACCGGGATCGTAACAGGAGCCGACGTCGAGACCGACGCCGACGTCGAGATCATTAACAAGAACCATGTGCTGGCCACCTTGACCGATGACGTGCCTTTTATGATGGAAATGGTGGTCGAAAACGGTCGCGGCTATGTACCGTCGACCGAACACAGTGCCGGGGAGCACGAGATAGGGATCATTCCCATCGATGCCGTGTTCAGCCCCATCACCCGTGTACGTTATGAGATCGAGGAAACGCGCGTCGGCCAGAAGACGAACTACGACAAGTTGACCTTGGAAATCTGGACGAACGGCTCGGTCAATCCGGAGATGGCATTGGTCGAGTCGGCGAAGATCCTCCGCAAGCACCTCAATCCGTTTGTGCAGTATGTCGAGCTGGGTCCCAAGGTGCACTCTGCACCGCGCAGCGGCAGTGGTTCGGCTGACGCGGCTTTGGAGCAGAAGCTGAATTTGAGCTTAGCTGAATTGAAGCTCTCCGTACGTGCTTCGAATTGTCTTGAGTCGGAGAACATCAATACCGTCCGCGATCTGGTGTCCCATACCGAAGATCAGCTGCTTGAAGTGCGCAATTTTGGTGATACCACACTTAACGAAGTGAAAGAAAAGCTCACCGAGCTAGGGATGCACCTTGGCATGCGTGTCCCGCCGGTTCAGCCGGTTCGTTTTTGAAGTTGACCGAGAACCGAGAACGCCTAGCAGAGATACGAAAGTGCGAGTGGTCCAATGCGACATCGAAGACGCGGTCGGAAACTAGGCAGGTCCCCGAGCCATCGGCGGGCCATGTTGCGCAATTTGGCCAGTAGTTTGTTCCTGACCGAACGCGACAGCGAGTTCGAAGATTCGGCTCCCAAGGTGAAGGGCCGAGTCGTCACGACGCTCCACAAGGCCAAGGAGGTGCGCCCGTTGGTTGAGCGGTGTATCACGATCGCCCGTCGTTCGCTGGAGCACGCTGACAAGGCACGGGAGTTCGAAACGCAGGCGGAGCGTGGTTCCGACGAGTGGAAGACGTGGCGCCAGAGCGAGAATTGGCAACGATGGTGCGCTGCGCGGGCCCCGGTGCTTGCTGCCCGTCGGCGGGCACTGCAACTGTTGGGCGACAAGGAAGCCGTGCGGATCCTGTTTAGCGATATCGCACCTCGTTTTTCTGATCGCCCGGGCGGCTACACCAGGGTTTTGAAGCTGGCCACGCCGCGGCTCGGCGACGCTGGTGAACGCGCCATTCTCGAGTTCGTGGGCGTTCGCGACCGGCTGACCGTGCGCAGCGAAAAGCCGGCCTTCGCGGACGAGGATCGCCCGGAAGACGAAGAGACCAGTACCGCCGCGGCAGAAGCCGAGGATGCTACGGCGGCTGCTCAGGAACAGGCCCCCGACGAGTCGGAGAAGATCGGCGACAGCGCGTGAATAGCAGGGGCGAACGCGGAGGACGCACAAAATCGCTCGGGAGGGCGAGGCTCCTGCCGAGCCGAAGGTGCCTGACAGGCGTCTCCCATTCGGCACCCACCGCGACATCGTTGTAAGACGTTCGGGAGGGCGAGGCTCCTGCCGAGCCGTTTTCCCGCGTGTCGGTTTCATCTGCTTCAGGCGGACGGCACACGGAGTGTGCCTGCTACATTTACGGTGGGAACCGTGGGCTAACGCCCAGCGGCTGATCTTGTATCGCCGGCCCGGTCATCCTGTTGGTCCTGTAAATCCTGTCAAGAAAGGCAGACGACAGGATCAACATGATGAACAGGATCGAGGGGACAGACGCCGCCGCAGGATACCCCATCACACACCCACCGCGACATCGTTGTAAGACGTTCGGGAGGGCGAGGCTCCTGCCGAGCCGTTTTCCCGCGTGTCGGTTTCATCTGCTTCAGGCGGACGGCACACGGAGTGTGCCTGCTACATTTACGGTGGGAACCGTGGGCTAACGCCCAGCGGCTGATTTTGTGTCAGGGTCCTGGGCCAGCTGGCGCATCAGCGCGTGGCTGACACATCCGTCGTTGGCTTGGGCCGTCGTCGCCGAGAAGTCTGCCAGGTAGCCCCGCCGCCACCGCGAGTCGGGGGCGGACCAGCCCTCGCGCCGCCGGCCGAGTTCTTCTTCGGAGACATGCAAGTGAATCTCGCCCTGCCTTAGGTCAAACGAGATTCGATCACCATCTTCGACCAGGGCGATGGGGCCTCCCACGGCCGCCTCGGGCGCGCAGTGCACGCCAATGGCGCCGTGCGACACGCCGGACACCCGTGTGTCCGAGACGAGTGCCACCCGGCCGTCTAGCTCCGGGACGCTGAGCGCCGCTGAAGCGACCAACACCTCTGGCATGCCGGCGGCTACTGGCCCGAGGTGGCGCAGTACGATCACGTGTCCAGGTTGAATTTGTCCCGAGGTGGCCGCCTCGACGACCGTTTTCGCATCCTCGAAGCAGATGGCGGTGCCGCTGAACGCAGACGACTCGATACTGGAGACCTTGAACACGATTCCGTCCGGCGCCAGATTGCCGAAGCAGATCTGAATATCCGCGATCTCCTTGAAGGCGGAGTCTCGAGAAGTGATCAGCTCGTCATCGGTGGGATCCGAGGCCTGGGCGACATTGTCAGCAAGCGATCGCCCCGTGACCGTGAGACAGTCACCGTCGATCACTCCTTGCCGGATCAGGTGTTTGATCAACAAGGAAGTTCCGCCAATACGGTGTAGATCGACCATGGTCTTGGTCCCGCGAGGGGCAAAGCTGCACAGCACGGGTGTCGCCAGCAGCAGTCGCTGCAGGTCCCGCAAGCCGAAGTCGACCTGGGCTTCCCTGGCCAAAGCCAACAGGTGCAGGATCCCGTTTGTTGAGCCGCCGATTGCAGCGATCGTGGCACCAGCGTTCTCGAAGGCCCGCTTCGTGAGCAGATCGCGTGGGCGAATTTGTTCTCTCAGCAGATGTTGGACGAGTCCCGCGACGCTGCGGCACTCTTGACGTTTGGCCGGATCGACCGCCGGAAGAGAGCTGCTTTGCGGCGGCATCAAGCCGATCGCTTCCAGAGCGATGCCCCAGGTATTAAAGGAAGCGGCGATGCCACAACCACCCGGCGCAGGGCAGGCTACTCGCAGAATCTCCTCTGCCTCCGCTGTCGGAATCTCCCCTACTGCGGCGGCGGCCTGCGAGTCATAGACGTCGAGAATCGTCACGTCACGACCTGCGTAGCAACCGGGCAAGATGCTTCCCCCGCTGAGGATCAGGCCGGGATAGTTCAACCGGGCCAATGCCATGGCAAATCCCGGTCCGTTCTTGTCGCAATGGTGTAGTCCCACAAGCGCATCGTATGCATGGGCGCTAACCACACACTCAGCTGCGTTGGCGATCATATTTCGGGAAGGGAGGCTGGCATTTCCACCCTCCTGGCCTTGTGTGAGATTGTCGCTGACCGCGGGCACCCCGAATGGGAACCCCAGCAACCCGGCGTCGCGGCAACCCGCGGCGACTTCCTGCGACAACTCGTAGGCGTGAACGTTGCAGACGTTCCCTTCCAACAGCGGCACACCAATGCCGATCTGTGGCCGGTCGAAATCTTCGTCGGTAAGCCCCAACCCGTAGTAAAACGCGGTCACACCGCGTTGCCAGCCATGCGTGAGCTGGCGGCTGTTCCAGTTCGGTGCCGGCATCGATTTACCCTTGGTCGAGAGAATCAGAAAACGGCCAAATAGGCCGTCGCGGAAGGACTCAAATCAGCGTCTTGGTGGCTACGGGCTCGAATCCCGCCTTGCGAATGGTTTCCCATAACTGTTCTTTTGCGATCGAACCATGGACGACCGCTTCCCTCGACGCATACGCGACACTCGCCGTGTCGACGCCAGCCGTTGCGCGAAGTGCCGATTCCAAGCGGCTGGCGCAGCGATCACAAGTCATACCTTGCACCTCGACCCGGTACCCCTCGCCTGTGGATCGACGGGACGTCGACCAGCGGCGGCTCCAGCGACCGAGATCCTCTGCCGCGAAACGCACGAATAACGCCAGCATAGCAACCGCACTGGCGACGCGCCACCAAGCAACGTGATCGTGTTCAGACGTGAAGACCTCGACCACGAGGGAGGGGACCAGCCAATCAAAGATGAAAGCCAGCGCGAAACTGCCGACGACAATGGTCGTAAGGTAGATCGCCATGACCCGGCGACCGAAAGTCCGATAGATGGCACCGATGGTGGCTACGTTCGTGGCGGGCCCCGCCATCAGGAACACCAAAGCTGCTCCGGCTGGCAGGCCCTTGGAGACTAGCACCCCGGCAATCGGCACCGATGCCGTCGCACAGACGTACATAGGCAAGGAGATCAGTAAGGCGACCGCGGCAGATAGCAGGCTTCCACCCATGGCCTGCACTTGAGCGATCCAGATCGTGGGCAGCAGAGTCTCGATCACGGCGGACACGACAATCCCCACCACCAGCCACCACCAGATTGAATGCAGAATCTCGAGGCCGTGGCGCCACACTTCGCTCGCGCTGCGTGGGTGTTGATGTCCCAGCTGCTCTTCGGGGAGGGTGGACGCGTCATCTGACGCCACAGACAGCTCGGTCAACAACCCACCGACGATGCCGGTGACGGCTGCGCCGATCAGCTTAAAAATCGCGAACGGCCAACCCAAGAAAGCGCCGCTAACAAAAATCGCGTCGATGCCTGTTTGCGGCGTGCTGATCAAGAAACCGATCGCCGCGCCGTCGCTGGCCCCTTCCTTTTTCAGACCTACTCCGGCTGGGATCACTCCGCACGAACAGAGTGGCAACGGGACACCAAAGGCGACTGCTTGCAGGACCCCACCTGGACCGCGCAATCGCTGTCGGATGAAATCCGCCGGCAGCAGAACGTGAAGCAGGGCGGCGATCCCTGTGCCTAACAACAGCCACGGGGCTAACTCCAGCAGGACGTGCCAAGCGGCTAGCAACATAGCAGTGGCCCCGAGCGTTTCTCGAGGGCGGTGGAGGAGCGTGCGAGGCGGCTGGCGCTCCTGTGCGGGACTGGACGGCGGCAAAAACGCCTAACTGTCGCGACGATCTTCATAAATCAACCCGCTGGTTTGCAATCTCCAGCCCTCAAGCCGCACAGTGGCCGATGGCAGACTTCTGGCAGGACCGACTGGCTCTTGTATTGTAGCCCAGTCGCCCGGTAAATGGGTGCTGACGCCTGTTGCCGAGGCGCCAGGGCGAGCGCTTAACTGTCTGTTGAAAACACCGTCCTTCTGTTTTTCGACAGGATATACAGGATCAACAAGATGGCCCGAGACCGAGATACAAGATCAGCCGCTGGGCGTTTGCCGGCGGTTTCCATCGTAAATGTAGCAGGCACACTCCGTGTGCCGTCCGCCAGAAGCAGAGTAAACACGAAACCGATACGCGGGCAAACGGCTCGGCAGGAGCCTCGCCCTCCCGTTCGATTAGCACAGTTGTTGCAGTGAGTGCGGGTGGACATCCTGCTGTGGAACTTGTAGCCGAATTCGCCAGAATTTTGACGAATCCGCAGTCCGCCAAACTGTGGCGAGTTCCGCTACGCTCCAAATCAGCCGCTTGGGCGTTAGCCCACGGTTTTCACCGCAAACAGCACCCCGATCTATTCCGGCTCGGCAGAAGCCTCGCCCTCCCGAGCGTCTTACATGACGGTTGCATCGGCTGTGAAGAGCATTCCGCCGTCGCTTAGTCGATGATCTTGTTAATCGGGTACTCGACCAACCCGAAGGCACCGGCTGCCTTTAGTTTTGGCACGATTGTGCGGACGACCGATTCCTCGACGATGGTATTCACTGCGACCCAGTCCGGATCGGACAGGGAGGCAACCGTCGGCTTCTGGAGTGCTGGCAGCTCGTCCAAGACGGCCTGCAGGTCCTGCCGCCTGACATTCATCATGAGCCCCGCTTTACCTTCCGCCGCCAAACACGAGCGAAGCATCAGGGAGATATTGTCCAGTTTTTGCCGGATCCAAGGATCCGTATACGCTTCCCGGTTGGCAATGAAGCGAGTGGTACTCTGCAGTACCTCGTCCAGAATCCGCAAGTCGTTCGCCCGTATCGAACTGCCCGTCTCGGTTACTTCGACGATCGCGTCCGCCAGTTTTGGGGGTTTGACCTCGGTTGCCCCCCAGGAGAACTCCACCGTCGCTTGCACGCCCCGCTCAGCTAGGTAGGCCTTCGTCAGCCCAACGGCCTCGGTGGCGATCCGCTTTCCGGCGAGATCATCGACGGTGTGAGCCGGAGAGTCCTTGGGTACGCATAAGACCCAGCGGACGGGACGCCGGCTGACCTTAGAGAAAACCAACTCGGCGATCTCGACGACGTCTGCCTGTGTTTCCAGGACCCAATCGTGGCCGGTGATTCCCGCGTCCAGGATTCCTTGCTCGACGTAGCGGGCCATCTCTTGAGCGCGAATCAGGAGACATTCGATCTCCTGGTCATCGATCGAGGGATAGTACGAGCGCGACGAAAAAGTGATGTTGTAGCCGGCTTTTTTGAACAGCTCACCGGTTGCTTGCTGCAGGCTTCCCGCGGGAATTCCCAGCCTTAAAGTTCGCTTGGACATCTACCTTCCTTCGTCACGGCATCCAGCACCGCGACCGCCGCGGCCGTTCACTTCTTATAGACTTCAGCCGGGTCGAAGACGCGCTCGCCAACCACTTCGACTTGCCCGCTGGCCGGATCGATCCGGCGGAAAAAACAACTACGGTAGCCCTTGTGGCAGGCGGCTCCACCAATCTGCTTTACTTTGACCAACAGCGTGTCAGCATCACAGTCGTAAAAGACCTCGGTCAGCTGCTGGACGTTGCCGCTTTCTTCTCCCTTTCGCCACAGCTTCTGCCGGCTTCGGCTGTAGTAGCAAACTCGACGCGTTGTCAGCGTCTCCTGATAGGCTTCCTGGTTCATATACGCCAGCATCAGCACTTCGGACGATTCGGAGTCCTGGGCAATGACCGGGATCAACTCCGTCTTGGTAAAGTCTGGTCCACTCATAAGTTTTCCTCGCCGCGGACGTTGGCCGTAATTCGGCGTAGACAGTCCATCAAGACAGAAAGCTGTTCGTGTTTCCACGGCCGGGCGGGCTATTTTCTCGTCGGTCGAACCGGCCCGAGCGAAGAATCAACCGCCTGATGCCGCCCCACCTGCACAGACGGCCTTCGGGCGCTCGTGGAACTTGGGTGGGGTGTAAACCGGTCAGAATAACACGGCACTCGGTGGAGCCGCAAGTTCGGGCCAGCAGGTGGTCCCGTTTTGCTCGAAACACCTGCCAACGACGTGCCGGCTGCTGCCGGGCCCGAGGGGCAACGGTCAATTGACTCCACACCGCTAGCCCGAATTATTCATGAGCGATCTGCTGCGAGGTCGTAAGTCCATCCGTGGCTTCGTCATGCTTCACAATTTTCCCTCGACGTATTGCTTCAATACGCCTGCGGAAGAATTGCTCGCCTTCCTTGCCACGAAAGTACTTACAACCTCTCGCGACGATCTTCATGAATAATCCGGGCGAGGGAGACCGCTGGTAAACAGGGCGGGTATTTCCAAGCTGGTCGAACCAGCGGTCTCCGGCGGCGGTAGGCTGAGGCGTCCTAGACGAGCGGACGCACTGGGTCAGGCGACCATCCGCATGTCGGGATGGTTACACTTCACGCCGTCGAGGAATTCTTCAAAGATGCGCTGGTCCAGCGCCGAGGCTGACTCCGCCTCGGGATGGAACTGAGTTCCGATGGCAAACCAATCTTCGCGTTCGCTTTCGATCGCTTCGACAACGCCGTCGGGGCAGCGGGCCGTCACTGCAAAGCCCTGAGCGATTTCATCGATTGCCATATGGTGCATGCTGTTGACACGAATTTCCCCATCACCGTAGACCCGCTCCATCAGCGAGCCTGGAACGACCTCAAGACCGTGCCGGTGCCCGGCGTCCTGCAAATCTTTGTGGGGAATTGCGGTGGGCAAGTCTTCGTTGATGTGGAGAAACAGGTTGCCCCCCTGGGACAAGTTCAACAACTGCATCCCGACGCCGATTCCAAACACGGGCATCCGCCGTTCTCCGATCAGCTGAGCCAGCATCCGGTCAAATTTTTCTCTGCGCGGGTCGAGCGGGCGCACCGTGGGGTGCAGCATGAATCCGTCGCGGCGAGGATCCAGATCCTGGCCCCCCACCAAGACAAACCCCTGCAAACGATCCAGTAAGCAGTTCAGGTCGGCTTCCTCCTCGATCGGCGACACGACGACGGGGATTCCACCTGCGGCGGAGACCGCGTCGTAGTAGCCTGAAGAGAGATACGAGAAGGCGGGCGCATCGTGGCGCGCTGCCCGAAAGTCTGCGTTAATCCCGATCAGTGGCTTGCAGTTCATCGACTACTCCCTTTGAACACGCTGCGGGGTTCAGATCCCTTGAACGCCGGGAAACCGCCGGCTGCCGTCCCTCAAGACGGATTCAGCTTGGACTTCGGTTGCGGCAACAACCCTCCTAGGCGATTTCCATACTGTGGTGGGCAAAGTCTCGGTGAGTTCCGCGTGGGGCGTGGGCCGTGGAGACATTCTCCAAATTCCGCTTTGCGCGGATGAGCGACTCGTGCGAGGTAGGCAACAAAGGAGGTCGCATGATGACCGATTGTTTTCGCCTTCCCTGACGAACTGGCGATCTCACTGGAAGTGCTCCTTGAAACAGCAGCCGATTCCGCGAACTACGCCAAGTTTCCTTGCCTAGGTCAACCGTTCTCCTCATGCCCGAGCTGAAAGTTGGGAGTCAAAGTCGCCGCAAAGTTTAGTTGCTTACGCTACCTTGACAAGCTTCTTCCGTATTTTGGCCTCTTTGTGGATGCCAGCTACCACATCATGTGCAAGCAATGCAGCCAGCTAGCAATTCGTGGTTTACGCCAGTGACTTGGCGATTTATGTTGGAGTATCAGGCGCGTTCCGCGTGCCCTCCGCCGTGTGAAAGTGAATCTGACGGTTGCGGCGGAGTCTTGCCTACGACCCTCGAGCCTCAAGAGCGGTGCAGCTCGGCCATGCAATACTCAAACGTCTGCCTCGAATCACTCGGATACACGCTTCCCGAGGAGACGGTTACCTCGGCAGATATCGAACGGCGCCTGCGGCCGCTCTACCAGCGGTTACGGCTTCCCGAAGGGCGATTGGAGTTGATGTCCGGCATTCGCGAACGGCGGTTCTGGGAGCCCGGTGTGTTACCCGGCGACAAGAGCATCGAGAGCGGTGAGAAAGCGCTGCGGGTGGCCGGAATCGATCGGGGCCAAGTCGGTGCGTTGGTGCACGCATCTGTTTGTCGTGACCACCTCGAACCCGCAACGGCCTGCCGCGTCCATCACGAGCTAGGGCTGCCTGGCGAATGCCAGGTGTTTGATCTCTCCAACGCCTGTCTTGGCATCCTGAACGGCATTTTGCAGGTCGCCAACATGATCCAGCTCGGACAGATCCGCGCCGGTTTGATCGTTGGGTCCGAAGGCAGTCGCCAACTGGTCGAGACAACCATCGAGTCGCTAAATCGCAACACAGACTTGAGCCGCCGCGACATCAAGTCGGAGATGGCGTCGCTCACCATCGGCTCCGGCAGCTGCGCCGTGTTGTTAACCGATCGCGACCTGAGTAGGACCGGGAACCAGTTGCTGGCGGCGGCTGTGCGAGCGGTCACCAGTTTTCATCAGTTATGCCACAGCGGCCGGGACGAAGCGGTTGCCAGCGGCTTGCGGCCGCTCATGCAAACCGACTCTGAACAACTGATGGTCGAGGGCATCCAGGCGGGTGTAGCCACCTTCTCCGATCTCTTAGCTCACGGCAACCTCACACGTGACGAGGTGGCAAAGACGTTTTGCCATCAGGTCGGAGCGGCTCATCGCAAGGCGATGCTCGAGGCGCTACAGCTGCCTCGTGAGCTGGACTTCTCCACGCTAGAGTGGCTGGGCAACACAGGATCCGTCGCGCTTCCACTTACTCTGGCGATTGGGCTCGAGCAAGGACACGTGGTTGCAGGCGAGACGATCGGCTTGCTAGGTATCGGTTCAGGCATCAACTCCGTGATGCTCGCGGTGCAGTGGCAGCGGACGCTGGTCGCTGCTGAACTGGCTGCCAGCGGCGGCGACGTGGTTCCTGTCTAGCCGCCAGTGCAACAGCAGTCGTAGCGAGCGCGGCTATCTCGATTTAGGTGAACGAACACGCCAGACCGGAACTGTGATGCAAGCTGTCCGTCCTGCCCGCACCGTGCTCAAGCGATGGCTGTTCCGGCTCGCTGCGGCAATGATCGGCCTCGGCCTGTTGGTCATCGCCGAAGGTCTTCTGCGCGCAACGAACTACGGTCTGCTCTCGGAACTCGATGACCCGTTTGTGGGCTTTGACGACGTTCACCCCTTGTTCGTGTTGGACGAGAGCCGGGAACGTTACGAGGTCGACCCGGCGAGAACGGCCTACTTTCGGCCGCAGTCCTTCGCTGCCGACAAGCCGGCCGACGAGTTTCGTATATTCTGTTTGGGCGGGTCGACCGTCCAAGGACGGCCGTACGCTGTCGAGACATCGTTTACGAATTGGCTCCAGCTGAGCCTCGATCTAGCTGATCCCCGCCGCCGTTGGCAGGTCGTCAATTGTGGTGGGATTTCGTACGCGAGCTATCGCTTGCAACCGATCCTGAGAGAACTACTGGAACATCAGCCCGACTTGTTCATTCTCTACACCGGGCACAACGAGTTTCTGGAGGATCGGACGTATCGGGAGGTCAAAGGTACTTCGCCCACTGTAGCGACTATCCATGGTTGGGCTTCTCGCTCCCGCCTTTACAACCTGATGCGGATGTCGTGGCTGCGTTTGGCCGGCCGCCAGCAGCGGCCCGCAGATACCTTGCCTAGCGAAGTTGACGCCTTGCTGGACTACCGCGGCGGTCTGGCAGACTACCATCGGGACGATCGGTGGCGGCAAGACGCGGTCGAACACTACCGCTTCAATCTGACTCGAATGGTGCAGCAGGCGAGAGCCGCAGGGGTCCCGGTCATCCTGGTCAGTCCCGTGGCGAATCTGCGTGACTGCCCGCCGTTCAAGTTCGAGCACCTGTCGGGTTTGTCCGGCGAAAAGCGCAGCGAGTTTGAAGACGTCTGGAGGCGCGCCCAGGATTGTGAAAATCTAGGTGAGCGGCGGGAGTTGCTCGAGCAAGCAGTGGCGCTGGACGAACGCTTTGCGGCAGCCCACTATGCCCTGGCAAAGTGCTATGACGCGTCGGGGCTGTACGAGCAAGCAAGGAGGTCCTACCTGCGTGCCAAGGACGAGGATATCTGTCCTCTCCGCATGACTGAATCCCAATACGAGGCACTCGAAGAAGTAGCGCGTTCCACTCGCTCGCCGCTGGTCGATGCCCGGGGGTTCTTTACGTCTGAGAGTCGACATCAGATCCCCGGAAACGACTGGCTGCTCGACCATGTGCATCCTTCGATCAATGGCCACCAGGAGATCGCGGCGCTGTTGTTGGACGAGATGGTACGCCTCGATCTTGTGAGGCCGCGTCCAGATTGGGAAAGTGATCGTGCGGCGCGGTATACCGAGCACCTGGACTCGTTGGACGACGCTTACTTCGTGCGCGGCAGGCAGCGGTTGGAGGGTCTGATTCGTTGGACGCAAGGTCGCGCAGAGGGCCGCGGACCTCGCCGCTCTGGCGGATCCCGCCAATCCAGGTGACACTCGGAGATCGACAAACCTCACGTCTCCCGATCACATCCTCCTCTTGCTAGCACGCCTAGCGCGGCGAGCCCCCGTTGGGTCGTGGCCAAACAAGCTGTCTCTCTGCGCAGCAGGGGTCTCCTGGTGCTAAATATCCTCCTGCCAACTACTAGCCAGCGATTGCCGGCCGGGCAGCGGGTGTCAGCAGGCCAGATTTCTGTCACTTTGGGGCCTCAGAATCGGGTCGAAATAGCGTATAATTTCTGCGGATGGAACGTCCTCTGAAAGTGCAATGCTTGGGTCGGGAGGTACCATATGACACGCACGATTTTCGTCTTGGTCTCCACGATTCTCTTTCTTGGCTGCAGCGCCAAACCGGACCAGGTCCTTGTCACCGAGAAGGAACGACAAGCGGCTCGCACTGCCGGCAGTAAGGCGGTGGGTGCCGTGCTGGACTCGAACGATCACCAAGGTATGGAAGCCAAGGTCGTTGTCAGCGACCACATCGAGCGCCCGTCTGAACCCGACCTGCAACCTCTTTTGCCGCCGGAAGAGGACAGTTTCCCTAGTCCAGGCCAGGCAACCAGTCCTGAGCCCGAGGAGCTGGCCACGACACACTTGATAGAAAACACTGCGCCGGACGTCTCGACTTTCAGCCAGAACGTAGATGTTGGTAGCTCGAGTCCTGAGTCCGACACGTCGAGTGAACTCGAGGGCGGAGCTGAGTCAAGTCCTAGGGCCGGCGAAGATCTAGCGACTGGTGGTGCGGAGGATGAACAGCTGGCGAGCGAGATGTCAGGTTCGCTGAGCGTTCCCGAGGAGCTTGTTCCAGTCAAAGTTGTTTTCCGTGCGTTCGAGTACGACAACCTGGAACCGGATAACGCGGATCTGGCGGGCGGTGGCGAGGAGGCTGAGCGGACGGAAGAGGAAACCAGTGCCCCACCCGTGCCCGCGTCGTCGCCTCGAGCTGACGAGCGAGTCAGTAAGCTGATTGATGACCTCTTGGAACATGAAAACATGGGGATCCGTTTGGCAGCCGTCCAGGAGTTGGCAGGCCTGGAGGTGGTGTCGGAGCGGGTGTTGGCTGCCATTACGCAGGCGCTTGGGGACCAAGACAAGACGGTTGCGGTGACCGCGCGGGGCGCTTTACAGAAGATCGGTCCTCCAGCCGTAGCTACCTTGGTCGATGCCTTGCAGCATGGCAGTCCACCAGTGCGGGTCGGTGCAATTCGCGCGTTGTCGAGGTTTGATCGTGAGCTAATCACGGCGGCGCTGTCTCCTCTTGTCGAGGCGCTTGCCAGAGGGGACGACGATATTCGAGCGGCCGCCGCCACTGCGCTCGGCCACATGGACTTCGATGTGAACAAGGTCGTACCGCCGCTAATCCGTTCGCTCGACGATCAGAGTCGCCTCGTCAAGGAGAATGCGGCGCGGGCGTTGGGAACCATTGGTCCCCCGGCGCGGGCGGCGATTTCTACATTGCGCCGCGTCGAGCGAGACGACGACTACTGGGTGCGCGTCAGCGCCAAGCAAGCGCTCCGGTCCATCGACCCGGCACCTCCCAAGCCGTATTAAGGAGTCGCCCTCGGTCCACAAACAGCCGGAATGCGTTAGCACGTTAGCAGTCGTGTAAGACGCTCGGGAGGGCGAGGCTCCTGCCGAGCCGTTTGCCGGCGTCTCGGTTTCGTGTTTACCCTGCTTCTGGCGGACGGCACACGGAGTGTGCCTGCTACAGTTACGGTGAAAACCGTGGGCTAACGCCCAGCGGCTGATCTTGTAACGACGCCTACGTTCGCACTACCGTGTTGCGGACAAAGTCGACACGGCGTTCTTTGCCCGCGATGACAGGGGCGGTTCCCCGAACCTCGAAACGATTATCGCTAATCCACATCGTCCCTTCACCCTGCGGCAGGTTAATGTAGCAGACTCCATAGAACGCTGAGCCGCGGGGCACCGATCTGGCGACAATTCGGTTGCCGACGACGTCGTGGCGAAACGACCGCAGTGTGCTCTTCGGCGCGTAAATAGGCGTCGAAGGCTGTGGATACTCATCACGACCGTGAATCGCGTTGCCGAGAATCCGCTGTCCAATGCCACCAATGTTCACTCCACCAACTATCTGGCAGTTCGAGACGGTACAGTTCCGCGACGTCGGCTTGAAGGCCACCGCTTGGACATTCGCCGTATTGCTAAATACGCAGTGATCGGCCACACCTTGCGAATGCTCCCCGAAGACCAGTGCGTGGCGGGTTCCTCGCACGGAGCAATCCTGCACAAGGGCGCCCCGTGCATCGTGCAGCACGATCCCGTAGTCCAAACCGTTCCAGGGTGGCTCGAAGTCCTGATGGCCCCCGCAGCGCACAAGTTGAGAGCGCTCGCCGCTCAGGAAGTACAACGCGTACTCGAAGTTGCTGGCGTAGCAATCGTGCACTTCTGTTCGCGCGGCGATCGATCGAATTCCCGCCAGCTCGTCTCTGGTCCGGCCCGGTCCACGTAGGTCGAGACCTTCGATCCGAACATCGGGGCTGCGGATAAACAGAGCGGCACTATTGGGGAACTGGTGGCGATCGTAATCGACGACGGTCGCGCGGCTACCGAAAGCGACCAAACGAACTGGTTTATCGATGGTCACTTGGCGGTCGATCTGGAACCCCATCCCAGCAGTGTGTATTGTCCTGTGGTGGTCGGTCTGGTCGAGTAGATCTTGCAGGGTTTTCATGGTTCACCTGTTCACCACCATCTTACCCATTTGCAGGATGGCAGGATGCCCTTTGCCTGGCAATGTGACGCTACACCATCAGCCGCTGGGCGTTAGCCCACGGTTCTCACCGTAACTGTAGCAGGCACACTCCGTGTGCCGTCCGCCAGAAGCAGAGTAAACACGAAACCGAGACGCGGACAAACGGCTCGGCAGGAGCCTCGCCCTCCCGAGTGTCTTGCAGCGATGTCGCGGTGGGTGTGTGATGGGGCAACCTGCTGTGGAATCTGTCTCTTCCATCCTGTTCATCATGTTGATCCTGTCTTCTGTTTTTTGACAGGATTTACAGGATCGACATGATAGCTGGGAACCGCGCTGCACCATCAGCCGCTGGGCGTTAGCCACGGTTTCCACCGTAACTGTAGCAGGCACACTCCGTGTGCCGTCCGCCAGAAGCAGAGTAAACACGAAACCGAGACGCGGGCAAACGGCTCGGCGGGAGCCTCGCCCTCCCGAGTGTCTTGCAGCGATGTCGCGGTGGGTGTGTATGGGGCAACCTGCTGTGGAATCTGTCTCTTCCATCCTGTTCATCATGTTGATCCTGTCTTCTTTTTTTGACAGGATTTACAGGATCAACATGATAGCTGGGAACCGCGCTGCACCATCAGTCGCTGGGCGTTAGCCACGGTTTCCACCGTAACTGTAGCAGGCACACTCCGTGTGCCGTCCGCCAGAAGCAGGGTAAACACGAAACCGAGACGCGGGCAAACGGCTCGGCCGGAGCCTCGCCCTCCCGAGCGTCTTGCACCGATGTCGCGACGGGCAGTGATCGACTCCCAACTCGTTCGCCACTTTACTCGTCAGCCCCTGTGACTCGAATTGGACCGGGTGGCTGACCGTTCTGGAACCGTTCCCAGGCCGCCAGCAGTCCTCGTTCTAGGTTGCGCGTGTACCGATCCGTGCAAAACAGCTCGCCCCGCTCACGCAGCTCCTCGAGTCGCCGGCGAATTGTCCGCAGCCGTTCTGGTGCGTTGGCCAGCTCGACCGCAAGCTGTTCGTACTCCTCCAGGCCGTCGACGATGAGTTCCGGGAATCCAGCGTCCGTCAACAAACTGGCAGCTACGCGTGAAGTAAATGTTTCACCGGCCAGGGTGAGCAGTGGCAGACCCGCCCAGAGGGCGTCGACGGCCGTTCCATGCGCTCCGTGCGTCAACGTGTCCAGGAACAGATCCGCGTTGTGTTGTCTGGCGAGATGTTGCGGAAGCCCGGGCACCTCGCGGGCGAAGACGAGCCGGTCGGCGTCGAGGCCACGGTTCGTCGCTTCGTGCCTCAGGTTGTCCGCCGCCGTCGAACCGTCGTTGCGGAGCCAGAGCACACTACCGGGCACACGACTTAGAATCCGCATCCAGAGGTCGAACAGATGTGGCTCAATCTTGTCGGATTTGTTGAACGAGCAGAACACGAACGCATCGTCGGGCAGACCACACTCAGCTCGGGTTGGCGTAACGGGATCGATCGGCTGGTCCGAGTCCGTCGGTAGGTAGCAGCAGTCCAGGTAGATCAACTCTTCAGTGAAAAACTGCTCGTGACCGGGCGGCGACACGATAGGATCGGTGATGAAGTAGTCGATGTGGGGCGCCCCGGTCGTAGCCGGATACATGTGCACGACCTGAATTGGGGCGGGGCGATGAGCTGCGATCTCGGGGCGTCCGCCGGGCATATAGCTGTTGATGTCGAGCAAGATGTGGATTCCGTGTTCGGCAATCCGCTCCGCTCGCTGCCGATCGGTGCCCGCGGCCACTGTGATGAACTGGTCCGCATCTTCCATCGTCCGCTTCCGCATGGCGCTGCCATCATCTTGCGAATAGTCAAAAGCGAAGACTTGGAACTTGGTGCGGTCGAACCTCTTAAACAAACCTCCCATCAGGTGGCTGACGACATGGTAGCGAAATTCGTGGGAGAGGAAGCCGATGCGGAGCCGATCGGCGCTGTCTTGCTGTCGATACTTGGCTGGATCCGCAAGGCAGACCGGACCCACATGAGTTGTCACTCGGCGGGCGTGGCGGCGAGCGATTTCGTAGCGGTCTTGGGAGGTCGTCGGAAAACGGCAGCTGACGAGCGGCCAGATGGGGCTGGGCTTTCCTTCGGCCAAGCACTCGCGCGTGCCTTCGATCAGCCGCTGGAGGTTGTTTGGCCAGCCCGACCAGTCGCAGATGTTGCGTTTTGCGTTTTCCAATGCAGCCAAAGCCGACAGCGACTCAGGTTGCAGTTCCAAGACACGTTGATAGGCGCCTACTGCTTCCGCGATACGCTTGTTCTTTTCGTAGAGAGCCCCTAGATCATGAAATGCCTCGACGTAGTCGGGCTTGGATTTGGTCAACCCCGTCAAGATGCGCTCCGCCTCCTCCATCTGACGCAGGTCCGCTAGCGCGTTGGCAAGATTTAGCAGCGCTTTTGCATAACCCGGACGCAAGGTAATCGCCCGCTGCAAAAGCTGGACAGCCGTCCTCGGTTTGCCGCGTTCCTTGCAGAGCTGTCCGGCCGAATTGAGAGCTTCTGGATAGTCGGGTCGTAGCTGCAGGGCCAGAGCAAAGGAGGCTTGGGCTTCCACTAGTCGGTCTGCGACGTGCAATACGTTACCGAGATTCAGGTGAGCTCGGGCATAGTTCGGGTCGATCGAAATCGCTCGGCGAAAACAAGATTCCGCAGCTGCCAGTTGGTCGTCATCTTTGAGGGCCAACCCCAGGTTGTTGTGCGGCGCGGGATGGTCGGGCCACTGTTGCACCGCTCGATTGGCCACATCAATCGCTAAGGTGATCTCTCCCGCCCGTCGAAATACCTCCGCCGCGTGCGTGAGATACTCTGGATTCTCGGGCTCGAGCCGAACCGCCTCGGCCATCTGCCGACTGGCTTCCGGGAACTCACCAGCCTTGTAAGCAACTAGGCCCAGTAGGTAAAAGGCTCGCGAGACGTTGGCATCAGCCGCGACGATTTCTTCCAGAATCCGCTGCGCGGCTGCCAGCCTTCCGTGGCGATAAAGCTGTTCGGCTTCGATAAGTCGCTGGGCCATCTGGGCCATCTTTTGCAGAGCCGCCGGCCAGGTGAGTTGGGGACGCGCCGAACAGCCTGGCCTCTCGCCACGGATTTCGTGGGTATTCCAGGCTACAAGGGTGTTTCGGGTCCAATGACACAGGCACGTTGAATGGTCTTCTTCTGCAGACCGACGACGGCAGGAAAGCGAAACCGAGGCAGAAGCTGGACGTCGAAGACCTCTTCAACCGTCCCTTCGAACTCGATAAATGCCACCACCGTCCCCGAGCGAAGGTCGACCACGGACACACCACACTTGCGCTCTTCCACGTTCTCCGCGATAGGGACACCACCAAAGACGGCGGTTTCACGGATCTTCGACAAACCCACAAAAGCGAAGGGACCAGCGAAAGCCAGTCCTCTCGTGTATCCCTCGAACTGGGCGACCGTCTCCAGTTGTCCGTTGTCGCGGTCCACGACCGCTAGGCGACCGCGCCCAGAATCGAGCACCCACAGTTTATCCATGTATAGTCTGGGCGAGTGCGGCATTGATAGCCCTCGGGCAATGATCTCGCCACTCGGCACGTCCAACAGCAGCCCTCCGTCGGCTTTCCCGGGGCGCCAGCCCTCGGGAGTATCCGTCTCGCCAAACGCCGTGACATACTTGGGGACACCGTCTACCAAGCACATCCCATTCAGATGGCAGCGGTCTTGACGATTCAACTCCGAAACAAAGGGCGGCCTCCAGCGGGGAACGAAGCTATGTTCGGGGTGCAGCGTGCAGATGCAAGAGAATAGCGTGTTGATGATCCACAGCTCGTCACGACCCCAGGCGATCTCGTGAAAGTCCAGGCTTCCGGAGACGTAGGCCATCCGGGGGAGGTAGCAGGCGTCGTGCGTCCCCTTAGGCTCCAACTTGGCCGCGATTTCAACCGAGTTGCGCAGCAGCCACACGTAGTGATTCGTCGCAATCGCCATCTGCTGTGGATCGACCGCTAACCCCATCGCTTTGTCGAACGTTCGCAGCAGCATCGAAATGCGCCCACCACGCGAACGGAAGGCGACCAGCTTTCCTGCCTGATAGGTCGTAATCAGCAGCGTCGCGCTGAGGGCTTCGAGCAACGCCGGGAAGTTGTCCGAATGGATGTAGCGAAAGTCAGCTTCGGTGGCTTCCTTTGTTTCAGAGCCGTCCGCAGTCGCTTGCTCCGAGTCATTCTGCTCGGGATCATCTAGTACAATCGAGTCCTCAGCCAGCGGTGTGCTGTGGATTCCCTCGGTCGGACTCGGCGCAGGATCTTCTTCTACAGCTTGAGCTTTCGCCGGCTCGAGTCCTTCGGCCTTTGCTTCCTTCGGCTTCGGCGGCTTTGCGGTCTCCCGCTGCTGACTTTTGCTTTCGCCGTGTTCAGGTGCCGATTCTTCTTCGCTTTTGCGTTTGGCCAATGTATGCTCACCCGTGCTAAGCGTGCCCGGTGTTGCTTCCTGCGCTCACCGATAGTGAGGTGAGAACGCGACAAGAAAAACAGGATACCGCTGGCGCCGCTATTGTTCAACGAGCGCCGGCGTTCAACCAGCGCGGCGGCGTCAAAGGTTGCCGATTGCGGCGGTGACGGATTCTGGGCAAGCACAACGTCCGAGAGGGTGAGGCTTCCGCCGAGCCGTAGTACTTCGGAGTGATGCTTACGGTAGAAACCGTGGGCTAACGCCCAGCGGCTGATTTTGCGGGATTCCGTTCGGTCACCGGGTGACGACCATCAGCCGGAATGCGTTAGCATCCGGTTTGTTGAACCGTGGGCTAACGCCCAGCGGCTGATTTGGTCACGGCCGAACTCGCCAGAGTTTGGTGGACTGCCTAAGGGCGAGGCTCCTGCCGAGCCGCAAAGCGGACGTGAACCAGCGCGGTGGCGATGCTTAACTGAACAAGCTGGGCGGCTAGATAGGTTCGAGCAGCCTTGTCGGATCGGTGACACCGAAGCGAGACGGACGAGCAGCGCTGGTTTGAACGCCTTTTGGCGGCTCCGCAGGAGCGTCGCCCTCCCGCCCGACGTAACATGAGCCGTCAACCCCGGGATGATCCGGCGGAATGCCACGAGCCGTTGCGGGATCCTGTGGTTACTCCTGTTGTGGCTTGCCCAAGTTCTCCAGAACGAGTCGGTCGCCTTTGGCGATCTGTTCCCGTTCCCGAAAATCTAACCATTCTGGGCGGAAAAGTGCATTAAAAGGCTGGCACGATTTGCTGAGATTTCGGAGAATAGGGGGACTCTTCGGAACAGCGGAACAGATGAAGTGATAGTTCAGCGGGAATTACGATGACCGGTGCGCGCAGCGGTAGCTGCCAACGCCTGCGAAGGTGTTTTGGTCACCTCAAGGCTCGGAGTACGTCTCGACGCGGGCGCGCGAGCCGTTCGCAGCGCCCCGTGCGGCTAGAGCGCCTCGAACCTCGACTGTTGCTGGCGGTCACTCTCGAGGCGGATACGCACCAAATCGTGGAAGCTGCCGGCACGGCAGAGCTAACCGCGTTCTTGTCAGAACCCCGCCCGGTGGATGTGACGATCGAGCTGGGGGTCAGCGGCACGGCCAGCGCTGCGGCCGACTATGAGCTCTCCACTTCTCACATCGTGATTCCGGCCGGTGGCAGGAGCGGCACAGCGCGAGTGACCGCACTGCAAGATGCGCTGAACGAAGGGGACGAGACGATCGTCGTCGACTTGATCGACGTCGTCAACGATGTCGAAGCAGACAATCAAACTCAGACCATTATCTTGGTAGACGATGATCCACCGCCAACCGTGACGCTTTCCGTCAACGATGGGACGATTTCTGAGAATGGTGGTGTTGCGACGTTGACCGCTGCCTTGTCTGCGGTTTCAGGTCGTGCGGTTGTCGTTGACCTGGATTATTTCGGAACTGCCGTACGCGGTACTGACTTCAGTGCGTCTTCCCAGCTCATCATACCTGCCGGCAGTCTGATTCGATCCGTTCCCATCTCGTCCTTTCAGGATGAAATCGACGAGTTTGCTGAGACGATCTTCGTGCGTGTTGAGGGCGTCACCAACGGCTTGTTAGTTGGCGTCGAGCAGTTCGAAACGACCATCGTTGATGACGACTCGCCGCCGGAAGTGACGATCCGGGTCGATCCCTCGGCAATCCTCGAATCACAGGGGCAGGCGCAGGTCGTTGCCAGCTTGTCGCAGATTTCCGGAAAGGACGTGACGGTTGATTTGACGTTCAGTGGAACGGCCACTGTCGGCAGTGACTATGAGGCCGCCACCTCGATCGTGATTCCGCAGGGCAGCCTAACGGGCGCCGCGACGATCACGGCCGTGTCTGACTCCCTGGTCGAGTTGCCGGAGACGGTGGTGGTTGGCGTCGCGACTGTGACAAACGGTAACAACCCCGGCCAGCTGCCGGTCGTGACGACGATCTTGGACGACGACTCGCTGCCCATGGTTGCTCTGAGCGCCGACGATTCAGAGATCGTCGAGGGAGAAGCGTGGGAACTCACCCTCAGCCTCTCGTCACCAGCGGGCCGGGACGTCAAGGTCGAACTGGGCTACAGCGGGCTGGCTGCGGCAGGGATCGACTTTACGCCGGTCCGCCAGGTAGTGATTCCTGCCGGTAGTCAGTCGCAAGTGGTGTTGATTCAATCGACTGCGGACGCGACCGACGAGCTTGATGAGTTGCTGAACGTGGAAATTCTGAGTGTCACGCACGGCACGGAACTCGATTCTCAGCAGGCGTCCGTGACCCTGTTGGACGATGATCCTGCACCTCGGGTCACACTGACCGGCGATGGCCCCACATTGTCGGAGACTGATGGCGTCTTCACACTAACGGCCTCTCTTTCCTCTGCGTCCAGCTTTGATGTGGTCGTGGCGCTGGGTTTCACCGGGACTGCTACTCCGGAAGTTGACTATATCGCTTCGTCTACACGTATCTTGATCCCATCCGGTAGTCTGAGTGGAACTGCGACGCTGTCGGCTCTGCCGGATGCGATACGGGAAGAAGATGAATCAATCGTTGTCAACGTTGTCGTGGTCGCCAACGCGAGGGAGCTGGGCCGCCAGAGGGTCGAGACGACGATTGTTGACGACGACGAATTCCCCGCCGTCTCACTCGACCTCAGCCCCCCCGCAGTGCTTGAGTCAGGTGGCACGGCGACGCTGACTGCGACCCTGTCTGCCGTGGCCGGAATCGACGTCACGGTCGATCTGCACTTTACCGGAACAGCTACACGCGGAACGGACTATACATTCGGGGCGGAGACGCTTGTCATTCCAGCGGGCAGCCGCACCGCAGCGACCACGATCACGGCGAGTCAGGACGCACTCCCGGAGCCGAATGAGACGGTTACCGTTAACATCCTGGCGGTTACCAACGGCGTCGAGACGAGCCTGCAACAAGTCACAACGTTGATTCTGGACGATGATCTACTTCCCGTGGTGACACTGAGTTCCGATCGGACTACAGTTCCTGAAGAAAACGGCGAACTGACTGTCACCGCTGCCTTGTCGTCGATCGTGGGAAGGGATGTAACGGTGGATTTGGAGTATGGTGGAACGGCGACGAACGGCGTCGACTACACGGCCGGGGCGGCGCAACTTGTTGTTCCTGCCGGTAGCCAGAGTAGTGTCACGAGCTTGGCGGCGCTCCCCGACTCACTCGACGAACTCGATGAGACGATCTCGGTGACTATCCGAGATGTCGTCAATGCCACCGTCGGCGAGCCGTCGCAGATCTCTGCCGAGCTCATTGACGACGATCCTCCGCCGACAGTCACGCTGCAATTGGACACCGAGACAATTTTCGAGACAGGGGGTGCAGCGACGGTGACGGCCGCACTCTCTCAGCCATCGTCGCACACCGTGGTGGTCGACCTGGCCTACTCAGGAACAGCCACTCGACTCGTAGATTATGCGGCGGACGCGTCGCAAATCGTGATCCCTGCCGGTGATCTCCAAGGCACGACCGTTGTTCACTCCGTCGAGGACTTGATCGATGAGCCCGGCGAAACTGTGGTCGTCGAGATCGTCAATGTATTGAACGCCGAAGAATCTGGAGTCCAGCAGGTTCAGGCGACGATCTTAGACGATGATCTACCGCCGACCGTGACGCTTAGCGTCGACCGGGCCGTCATACCGGAGGCGGCAGGAGTTGCCATCGTCGAGGCGGTTTTGAACGCGGTCACCAGCCGTCAGGTGACGGTGGAACTTGTCTTCTCAGGTCTGGCCACCGAGGGTGTGGACTACCGTCCGTCGTCGGCGGAGATTGTGATTCCCGCAGGCAGCTTGCGCGGCAGCGTTCGTTTGACGGCACTCGCAGATTCTCTCAACGAGAGTGATGAGCCGGTTGTCATCGATCTTGCCAACTCGACCAACGCAGTCGAGCAGGGAGAGCAGCACGAGTTGGTGACCATTGTCGACGACGACGCGGCGCCAGCCGTAGTGTTGAGCGTGGACAATCCGGCGCTACCGGAAACTGGCACGGCGACATTGGTGGCAGCGTTAACGGCTGTCTCGGGGTTGAACACGACGATCGAGCTGGGGTTTAGTGGATCGGCGACGTTTGACGAGGACTACGTACTTTCTTGGACCCAGATCGTGATCGCCGCCGGACAATTGACTGGCACAGCCACGATAACTGCGGCTGAGGATGACCTGACCGAAGACAGCGAGACGGTGATCGCGGAGATTGTGGAAGTTGCTAATGGTGTACTTGTCCAGCCCCAACGCGTCGCAGTCGCCATTGCTGACAGCGAGACTCAGTTGGCCAGGATCCAGGGACGCAAGTTTCACGACCGAGACGGGGACGGCCAGCCAGGTGAAGGTGAGGAATTCCAAGACGGCTGGGCCATCGAACTTCTGAATGCAGACGGGCAGGTAGTGGCCATCCAGCGGACGCACGAAGTGGATTTGGATGAAAGTGGCAGTATCGATCCCGCCTCGGAACGTGGCCTCTACAGGTTCTACCTAGAGCCGGGCGTGTACGCTGTGCGCGAGATTGGGCGTGACGGATGGAGACAGACAGCACCGATTGACACACTGGCCGGCATTGCCTTCGACTTGGACCAACAGTTGGATCTGTTTGGAGTCGGTAACTTCTTCGAGAACTGGAGCGGGGAAGGCGAGAAGTGGCTGCAGTCAGCCCAGAATGTGAATCGTTGGTACTACATTACCACGGGGGGAGAGTTCAGGGAGTGGGACAACCGGAGCGGTCCGCCGGTGGGAACGCCTCTTAGTGGAACGCTGTTGGCGACGTTCGACGGCAGCTATCATGCCGACCCCGACAGGTTGATCGACGTCGCACCGCCTGAGCAGCGTCATACGGTGATCGTTGCTGCTGGGCAGCAGCTGGCTGACTTGGATTTTGGCAGCCTACAATTGGCTTCGATCCGCGGCCGGAACTACTTTGATGCCAACGACAACCAGCTGCGGGACATCGACGAAGAGTATCTAAATGACTGGACCGTCGAGCTGTGGGACGCTGACGGAAGTCTCGTCGCGGTGCAGCAGACTCGTGATCTCGATTTGGATCAGGACGGCGAGATCGACCCGGATACGGAGCGCGGCTGGTATCTTTTTGATGATTTAGAACCCGGTGACTACTCGGTACGTCAAGTCCTTGAGGACGGCTGGCGGCGAACAGCGCCGGTGGACGTCCTCGCTCAAGCTGCTTTTGTGTTGGACCAAGAGTTCGATTTCTTCAGCTCAGGTAACTTCTGGGAGAACTACGGCGGCCAGGGCGAAAAGTGGCTGCAATCAGCAGCGACGGGAGGAAGTTGGTACTACGTGACCACGACCGGAGGTATCTGGCGCTGGGACCGGGCCAGTGGCGTGGAATTGGGAATACCCCTCAACGGCACCTTGCTAGCGACGCTCAGCCCGAAGTACCATGCTGATCCAACTTTATTGATCGATGCAGGGCCCGACATCGGGACTCACCGCGTGACGCTGGTGGCCGGGCAGTTCGCGACGGACGTCGACTTCGGCAACCTGCGCTTGGGGCCGGCGCCGGTTCTGAGCAGGCCAACCGGCCCGGCCGGATTAGGTGGGTACTACGTCGGCTCGGCGAGCGTGCCGTCAGTTGAAGAGGGTCGAGCATCGACCATCCCGGAGGTTGTTCGCGGCGAAGCGGCAACCACATGGCCGGTTTCATTTCTCGAGCCGTCGCGCGTGGACGTGGTGTTCCGGTGGCAACAGCAAGTCGACGATTGGGACTCTTTTGACCTCAGCGAGCTCGATCCCTTAGTTGAAGGAACCTGGCCACGCCTTGATTTTCAGCCGCCGCGAAGTTCAGCGTAATCAGCGGTCAACATGACGTGTCGAGATGCTCCTTAGTCGCCGCGTCGATGCCGATGCAACTTTGGCATTGTACTGTTGGCAGAAACTGCATTCGGTGTCGGACCGAGGTGAGTTCAAGCTGGTGGCCTGCGCGTCCAGGTCCACTGGGTGCCTTGTATGGATTGTAGGACGGGCACTCTTGCCCGTCTGTGAGGATTCCGCCGGGGGACAAGTGTCCGTCCTATTGCTAGTCGCGACCCCCCCTAGCCCGAATATTCATGAGCGATCTGCTGCGAGGTCGTAGGTCCATCCGTGGCTTCGTCATGCTTCACGATTCTCCCTCGACGTATTTGCTTCAATACGCCTGCGGAAGAATTGCTCGCCTTCCTTGCCACGAACGTACTTACAACCTCTCGCGACGATCTTCATGAATAATCCGGGCTAGTCTGGATGAATCCAACGTCTCCGCGGTTCTTCAGCCTGCAGCCCGGCCAAACGTGGGCTCTGTGCACCGTACTGGGTGACGCGCCACAGATGTTCCTCGTCACGGTAAATCCGCCTGCAACCTCGAAAGTCCGCCGGCGAAACAGGTTGAAGTCCGAATCAGTCATGTGATTCAAACTCCACAGCTGCCAACTCCGAAACGGTAGCACGCGTTTCCGGCTCCATTGGTGCTTCGTCCGTTGAGAAGACGGGCAAGAGTGCCCGTCCTACTTTGACCGCTCGGACGTCCTTGGTCGCTAACACACAAGCTGCTAACTCGCTTCACATCGACCGCTGCGCACAAGCGTCTGCCGGTACGTGTTTGGTCGTCCCCGACGGCTCGGTTGCTGCCAGAATGTTCAAAGTGCTCCTGCAAAGCGAGTTTGTCCTGATTACCGATCAACCGATAAGTGAAGTGAGATCGTGGAGAGGACGCATGATTCGAATCGTCGCTACCGCCGAACAAATCCGCCAGTTGAACGAGGCCAACGACCTCATCGAACTGGTAGACGAGATCGGCAAGCGAGTTGGCGTTGTCGCGGGAAATCGACTTGGAAGTCACGAAGTCTGCAGCTCGTTCAGCAGCCCAGCAAAGAGCCTCTCTAGAGTGGCAAACTCGTCGGCGATCAGCGGCGGATCTTCGCTCTCCGCGATACGATCTAGAGCTTGCGTTAGCTGGCAAGATTCCCCACCGGTCAGAAATAGCAGTTCACCCTTGAGCGTCAGCGCACACCGTTCGATTTCCGCTCCCTGTCCGTCGTCGATGGCGTCGCGCAAAGCAGCCAGCGAACGTGGTGCCTGCTCCGAAAAGATATCTATCAGCTGACGAAACAACTCGCGATCACCTCCCGCAAAGTCGAGCGCAGCATCTGGATCGAAGGTCTGTTCGTCGACCGCAGGCTGCTGAATCGTGGCCGGGTCGACGACGGCGGATAGTTTTTGCAGCAGCTGGCGAATGCGAATGGGTTTGGACAAGTACTCGTCCATCCCCGCGTCCAAGCATCTTTGTCGATCGCCTTTCATGGCATGCGCGGTCATCGCGATGATGGGTATGTGTTCGCCGGTGTCCTGTTCGAGTTCGCGGATCGCTTGAGTCGCCTGAAAGCCATCCATTTCCGGCATTTGCACATCCATCAGGATGAGGTCGAACTCGCCCTGTGAGAGTGCATCAATGGCCTGCTTTCCGTTAGAGACGATCGTCAAATGGTGACCGTGTTTGAGCAACACGCCTTCCGCCAGTTTCTGGTTGACTGGGTTGTCCTCCGCCAACAAGATTTGCAAAGGGCGAGTTCGTGCTAGATCGTCGTCAGCCAATTCGCTCGTGCCTCCCACCTCTGGTGAATTGACGCCCAGCGTGCGGACAATGGCGTTAAACAGCTCCGATTGCTTGACCGGCTTCATCAACTGGCACTTGATACCCAAGTTAGCGCAACGGACATCGTCGCCTGTATGGATGCCAGACGTCAGTATCACGACCGGGATCGCGGAGGTGAGACGGTTTTGCCGAATCTGTTCGACCATTGTGAAACCGTCCATGTCGGGCATGTGGACATCCGAGACAATCAGCTGGAAGGGTTCGTCCTGTTCAATTGCTGATCGAAGTACGTCGAGTGCCTCTTGGGCGCCATCGGCCAGCACGGGACGCATGCCCCAATTGCTGAGCGTCTCAGAGAGGATTTGCCGGTTCGTGGCGTTGTCGTCGACAACCAACACATGCGTGCCGCCGACAACCACAGCGCCTGCGGCGTGATAGTCGAGCATCTCGCCGGGAGCCACGCTGCAACGTATTGTAAAGTGAAACTTACTACCCTTTCCCGGCTTGCTCTCTACCCAGATCTCGCCGCCCATCAGGTGCACAAGCCGGGAGGCGATTGCCAACCCCAGTCCCGTCCCGCCGAAACGCCGGGTTGTCGAACTGTCGCCCTGTTCGAACTCTTCGAAAATCGTCTCGCACTTTTCGGTCGAGATTCCGATACCGGTATCCCGCACGGTGAGGTTCAACTGCAGTTTGCCTGCCACTTCAGGTCCGCACGTCACCTCGACAACGACCTCGCCAGCCTCGGTGAACTTAATCGCATTTCCGACTAAATTGACCAGCACTTGCCGCAGCCTGCCGATATCACCCTTGAGGAGATCTGGTACGTCGGAGGCAACTCGGAAGGCAACTTCGAGTTTCTTGCCGCGGGCGCGCACGGCCAGCGTCCTCATGATGTCGCCCAGGTTCTCGCGCAGCTCGAATACTTGCTCTTCCAGCTCAAGCTTGCCCGCCTCGATCTTCGAGAAGTCCAGCACGTCGTTGATGATGGTCAACAGCGAGCCTCCGGACTCCTGGACCATCTGCAGATAGTCGCGCTGGGTCTGGTCGAGTTGCGTGTCGAGTAAGAGCTCCGTCATGCCGATGATCGCGTTCATCGGTGTGCGAATCTCGTGACTCATGTTCGCCAGAAAGTCGCTCTTCGCCTGATTCGCGTTGTCCGCGGCCTCTCGGGCTGCCTCAAGCTCTTCTTGCTCGTGCTTGCGACGAGTAATGTCTCGGCCGATTCCCACTAAACCCGTTACCTTGCCGCCCGCATCGCGTAAGGGCACCTTGGTTGTTAGGACCCAGAGTGGATTGCCGTCGGGGTCTTTGTTCAGCTCTTCTTGATCGATGAGCGGCCCGGCGGAACGCATCACCCACTGGTCATCGGCAACGTAGTTACAAGCCAGTTCGGGAGGGACAAAGTCGTAGTCTGTTTTGCCGACGACTTCTTCGACGGATTCGGCGCCCATGATTCGGGCGAGTGACGTGTTCACGGTGACGAAGCGTCCTGCCCGATCCTTGACAAAGATCAGATCCGGCAAGTTGTTGATGATCGTCCGCAGTAGATCTCGCTCGCGGCCCAGCTCGGTCTCCGCACGCTTCGACTCAGTAATATCGCGGGAGATTCCGAACGTTCCAATAACCTTGCCCGCTTCGTCGTACAGCGGCAGCTTCGTGGTCGAGCACCAGGTTTCGCCTCCTCCCTGCCAGGTCTCTTTCTCGATCTTGGCTAGGATGGCCGTGCCCGTCTTCATAACTTCCTGTTCTTCGGCCCGCGACTGGGCGGCGTGCTCGGCGTCAAAGAAGTCCGCGTCTGTCAATCCGATCGCATCTTCTGGATCGGCCAGACCGAATTTTTCAGCCAGCCCGCGACTCACGCGCGTGAACTTGCTTTGTGCGTCCTTGAAGTAGATGCTGTCCGGCAGGCTGTGGAGTAGCGAATGGAGCAGGAACCGTTCGTAGTCGAGCGCAACCTCTGCTTCCCGGCGGCGGGTGACGTCCCAGAACATCACCTGAATCCCGGCGGTCTTGCCGTCGGCATCCCAAACCGGTGACTTCCAAACCTCGACATACATCTTGCGGCCACTCGGCGTCAGATGCTCTTCGACGTCGTGCAGCACCTCCCCGCTATTCATGACGCGACGGTCGTCGGCAATATACTTACGAGCCAACTTGGCCGGGAAGAAGTCGAAGTCCGTTTTTCCGATGATCTCGTCAAGCGACGCGTTCATCTCTTCGCAATAGCGCTGGTTGCCAAATGCGATCTTGCCGTGCTTGTCCTTGCGAAGCAGCTGCAGCGGCAAACTGTCAGCCAAGGAGTGATAGAACGCTTCAGACTCGCGTAAGGCCTCCTCAGCGATCTTCCGCCCTGTGATGTCCTTCGTGATTCCCTGTAGCTGGATTACCTGCCCGTCGGCGTTTCGAACGACCACCACGTGATCGCACAAACGACGCTCTCGACCATCGGGCCGAACAATGCGGTACTCTTGGTCAAACTGGTCGCGGTCGGCGGGCTCGAGGAGATTGCGTTCGATGCGCTGTCGATCTTCCGGATGGATCGCCTCGATCAACAGGTTCGGCTGTTCGGTCAACTCGGCGACCGGCCAGCCGTAGATCGCTTCCGCAGCGGAGTTAACGTACATCAACTGCCGGCAGTCGGCTGAACGGCACCAAGTAACATCGGTTACTGACTCGAGTAAGCTCTCGAGCAGTGCCTCGCGGTCCGTCTGCTTCTCGCTAGTCTGTGCTACGCCCGATCGGCCCATTGCGGTTTGCCAAGGTTTTGAGTGCGCGCTGAGCGGAGGCCCTTCCTTTCAATCTAAGTTGACTTCGGGGAAGCGCCAAGAAAGAAATGGGGGCGGGACCCCGCCGGAGGGACGTCCAGGGCCAGATGAGGCCCGTTGCGGGCCCGCTTAGACGCGGTAGTCCACCCCAAACCCGGGTGTCCTGCTGGGTTGAATCCAGCCGCCGTGAATCTCCGGTGCCCCCTGCAAACAGCGGAACCACCTACGTGGCGACTCGGCCAGCGGGGTTCGGTCAAGCGCCGCGATCGCCGGCAGTGCAAACGGTTCACATCCTCGGTGAGGACAAACTCGCAGTCCCGCCTGGGCGGCCTGGTGGTAGACGTCGATCAATGTGGTCAGCCCACCACACCAATTCACATCAGGCTGCAGGACCGCATGCACGCGGCGGTCGATGAGCTCACGAAAACCCGCCGCCGTGTACTCGTGCTCGCCGCCGGCAATCGGTATCGGGCAGTCACGGGCCAGCCGCTCGTAGCCTGCCAGATCGTCGGGCGGCAGCGGCTCCTCTAACCAAGCTATGTCGTGTGGCGCGATGGCGTCGGCGACCCGCTGCGCCGTGTCCAGATCCCAGCGGGCAAAGGCGTCGACCATGATCATCGCATCCGGACCTAGTCTGCGGCGAGCTTCGCCGACCACGGTTCCGATCTCCGACCCAGTTGGGCAGCTACCAAATCGCTCGACGTGCAGTTTGATGGCTTCGTGCCCAGCCTCGATTGCAACCTGGGCATCGTGTTCGTCGAAGACCGTGGCGTAGGTTGGCAGCGGCCGGTTCCATTCGCCTGGCGACAGAAGCTCGGCGATCGGCTGCTCGAGCCTCTTTCCTCGCAAGTCCCAGAGGGCTAGATCGACGCCGCTGATCGCCATGATCACGACCCCTTTGCGACCGTAGAACGCAGTGTGGGCCAGCATCTCCGCGTGCAGCTGTTCCACATCGGTCGCTTCCCGCCCGACTAGCATGTCAGCCAGGACCGTTTGGATGATGTGGATCCCCGCGGATCCCCCTCCCCCGACACCGATGCCGCAGAAACCGGCATCGGTGGAAATCTCAACGACGATCTGACCAAGCTGCGTTCGCCAGTCGGCCGGCGCTCCCGGAGTCGCTGGTTGCGATGCCTGGATGCTTGTGATGATACCGCTGCTGGAGAGAGCCATGTCGAGTTCTCGCGACCAACGTCTTCTTCCAATCTTCTACGGCCACTGGATGAATTCTAACCAATTGCCCTCAGGATCCTGGGCGTAGACGATTCCCATCCGTCCTTGCTCCGGTATGTCGTTATACTTCGGTTCGGTCGCGAATCGCACGCCTCGACTACGTAGTGTTTGGTAGACCTGCTGCAGGTCGCTCACGTTAAAACAGACGTGCATTGCGCCGAACTGGTGCTTGTCGAGATGCCCTTCGCTGGCGGGCGGCTCGAGGTAGTGGACCAGCTCAATCTGATGACCGTCGCCTCGACCGACAAAAACTAACTTTCGTCTGGCCCCCGGCACGCCGGTGTGATCACCTCCGGGCGGCGCGATCGAATCCACCTGGAGCAGTAGCTCAAGCCCCAGGTCTTCGGTATAAAAGCGCACCATGGGGTCTAGATCCCGCACGACGATTCCAGTGTGGTGCAATCCAGTAATCAATTATCAAGCTCCCCGATCACGCCTCGTTCAGACCATGCGTAGGAGCAGGCCATCGTAGCGGCTGAGCCGCGCCGGAGACAGGTGGTTGACCGGCCGCGCAGGATTTCCGATCCTTTTCCAGGTAGCGCGACTTCCCATGCGGACTGCAACCGCTGACGAATACTTCTCACTCATCAAGGAGCAACCAATGGACCGCGTCTGTCACTTCGAGATTCCGTACTCCGACCAGGCACGGGCCGAGAAATTCTATCAGTCCGTTTTCGGCTGGGAGATTTCGCCGGCCCCAGGAGATATGCCCTACTCGTTTGCGATTACGACTCCGGTCGACGAACAATTTCGGGCTAAAGAAGCTGGTGGGATCAACGGGGGGATGTATCAGCGCGGCGATGAAGGTGGCAGCAAGTCGCCGGTCATCGTGATCGAGGTAGAGTCCTGCGAACAGCGGATCGGCGATGTCGAAGCGGCTGGCGGGGCGAAGATCATGGGGCCGACCGAGATCCCCAACATGGGAATCTATGCCCAAGTTAGAGACTCCGAAGACAACATCATCGGCCTATGGCAGCCGCTCGGTGGCTAAGATCGGGGGGCCGACTCCGTGTGCCAGAATGTAGCAGGCACACTCCGTGTGCCGTCCGCCTCTTGCTGGTCAGCCCACGGGTTGTGGTAGCTGGAAGCCTGCCTGCTTTGTTGCTCTGGTTACGGCACACGGAGTGTGCCTACTACTTTGATGCTCCCACGGTTACGGCACACGGAGTGTGCCTACTACTTTGATACTCCGGTGACAGCCGGCGGAGTGTGTGCCCTGGTTTCTTCGGCAACGGCACACGGACCGGCTACGTTCAACCGCTCGAGGTAGATCTTGGTGAAGACACTCGAGGTCTGTGTCGCATCAAGTGAGGATGCTGCCACCGCCGAGGCGGGCGGAGCCGATCGACTTGAGTTGAACGTGGCGCTGGAGTTGGGTGGGATCACCCCGTCAGCCGGGTTGCTGGAAGAGGTCAGGCAGACGGTCTCCTTGCGGATCATTGCCATGGTCCGCCCGAGAGCCGCCGGCTTCTGCTATTCGGCCCGCGAGCACCGGCAGATGTTGCGGGACGCCGAGACGCTGTTGGCGATGGGCGCGGACGGAATCGCTTGCGGTGCCCTGCGCGGCAACCGAACGGTGGATTGCAGGTTCTGGGCCGAGTTAGTGAAGCTCGCCGGCTCACAGGAGGTTGTTTTCCACCGTGCGTTCGACCTGGTGGCCGATCAGGTGGTCGCGCTGGAGCAGCTAGTCGAGCTAGGAACGACCCGTATTCTGACATCAGGCGGAGCGCCTAGTGCACTGGAAGGTGCCAGTCAGCTCGCCCGCCTGCAGGAGCTGGCCGGCGGCAGGGTCGAGATACTTCCTGGCAGCGGAGTCTCTGCGGACAATGTCGTCCGGCTACTCGAGCTTACTGGATGCGACCAGGTGCACGGATCCTTCAGCCAGGCGAAACACGATGCCGCCGGCTGTGTTGCGGCCGATCACTATCCCAGCACGTCTCGAGCACGCGTGGCCGCCGTGAGGAGTGCTCTGGACAGTTTGCAGGAGTAACAAAAAGGCTCAATCGTACTCCTTTACGGCCCCGCACTCTCGTCTGGCGGTGGAACGGGAAATATCGTGCCATTCAGCACAGGGACCTCCACACTCGCACCGTCCACGATGGTCTCCTCCCGTAGCTCGGTCTGATACATCGATGATGGGAGCGCCCCGGGCCGGCCCAATACAGTCGGCAACATCGCCACATACGGCTGTCCGGCAGCCACCAGCAACAGCGAACCAGGCCGTGGCCCCCCCGCGGCGGAGAGTTCTGAAGGCCCCTCCCGTACGAACCGAAACGGTGCGCCCGAAAGTGGGTCGGCCGGAACGTCGGTGAACAGGTCTCCCGATAGCTCGGTGAGGCTTTTGGGATATTCGCCGTGCTCTTTGTGCCAAATCTGGAGCGCCAGGACGAGCTTCCAGCCACGGCGTGCGGTCTCTTGACGCAACTCAGAATAGGGGGGCGAATGCTGATACGACGTCAACAAGACCGAAAACGGTGTGGTCTGCATCGCCCAGTTTGGTACCCTGACTTCTCTTAGCCACGAATCCAAAGGCTCCGCCGTAAGCAGTTGTTCCCGCATTTGACGCCACAATTCAAGCTGCCTCCTGGTTTCGTGAGCGGAAACACGACGTGCGCGTACTACTTCCCAGGGCATCAGCCCGCCCAACAGCCGCCATGTCTTCGCGTCCCCATCCTGGATCAGATCTGCCCAAGGCCCACCGGCTTTCCGCACGTCGTCCAAACGTTGTTCATCGACGACGTAGTTCGCCTTCACGGTTTGGCTGCCTGGCGGACGTTGCTGCTCGAGATCATGCAGCTGCAGCATCGCAGAGTGGAGCTGTCGCGGCGTCTGGTCCGGATGGATTGCCCAGACGCAGATTCGTTGGTAAGAGGACATTTCGAGTAGATCTGCTACGACGCTCAGCTGAGCGTCGCCATCGGCGCGCAGCTGGTGCGACAGTCGCAGCACCGCGAGATAGCGTTCAAGTGAATTCTGGAGTGCTCCGTCCGCTTCGAGCTGGACCCCGTTCAAAACCAGCAACACACCCAATCGGGTGCTGCCAATGACGGTCTGGTGGTCGGCAGGGTATCTCGGATCATGCCAAGCTACAGACGGGGCTCGTGTCTCCGAGACAACCGGCTCGATCAGCTTCTCGTGCTCTCTCACCCACCGCAGCGCTGGCTGCCAGTCTGGTGAATCTGCGGGGACCGGCAGCAGCTCGAGTCCGATTTGGCTGCCACGGTAGAGATACCGGAGTGACTCCGTGCCGGGCATGTTCGCGATCTCTTCCCAGCTACGCTCGTAGACGCTACGGGTTTCGCTACCTTTTGAAGTCCGTTGCGCAACGAAGCTGTCCACGTCGAAACCAGGTCCGTGGGGACCATATTCCACGACGCGATAGGTAATCACAGCCGCCACGAGTCCAACCAAAGGAACTCCCAGGGACAATGCGGTACGCAGCCGACTGTACCAAGTTCGTCTTTCAAGCAGCCAATCAGGCATCCGCAACCAGCTGGCGAAGATTAGCGCGACGGGAATCGGCGCGACCGACAACCAGAGGTTGACGCGAGAGAACATCATTGCTTGCGACCAGCCGATGAGCACCGCAATCGCGGCGAGCGTTGCGCCGATGGCCACAAAGATGTTGCGGAAGTAGAGCGAACAGAGCTGTCCCACCGAGTAGGCCAGAGCCATCGTGCCGATCAGCACCAGTAACTCCATCCACGGCCTTGCCGACAGCAACTCGCCTTGGAGCAGAAACAAAGGGGTTAAGCTTAAAGACAACAACAACAAGATGACCATCCAGAGGATCTGCCGGCTGAGCCAGATGCGGGTGGGCGAGATGCCTCGTGCGGCCAAGAACCGAAAGGACATCCGCCGCTGGTCCCCGGAGAAGACGCACGCGCCGGCAAGTGCCGCAACGACCATCATCACCAGCGGCACGGATCCCCCAGACTCCTGCCGCCACCTGGCGAACAAGGCGTGCAGGACCACGGCGACGACGACCAGAGCGAACAAGCCGATGGCCACCCTCGAGTGCTGCCACTGAAGCCCCAGCAGACTCCTCCACTGCGATGGTTTGGAGCGCAAGGGGATTCTTCGCGGTCGCCGCTCGAGCCATCTTGCCGAGAGGCGCCACGGCTGTGGGCCCAACCAGTCTTTCCCGATGACCAGATCAAATACCAGCAGCGCCGCCGCCAGCGCCAACCGAATCCCAGGAACCGCCACGTAGTGATCCAGGCCCCACCTCGAAAACGGCATGGGAAACAAGGCCGGCAGGACGGCATGGACCATCACCGATTGGCAAATCACGGCCAGCACTGCCGCATGCAGCGGTTGTTTCAACAACAGCGAAAACAAAGTACTCCAGGCGGCCATCTCTAACACGGTGATCAGCAGAGCCGTCACCAGCTCATGTCGCTGCGCGAGCGGTGGGAGTCGGCCACCAGCGACAAGCGCCGCCGAGACCGCGATCAGCAGCGCGATCATCAGGCTGCTGACCGCGGCGAACCCCAGCTTGGCAAGCAACAGCTGGCCGGGACGGACCGGCAACGATTGCTGGAAGTCGTACGTACCCGTCTCATGCTCCGTAGCAAACAAGGTCGCGGCACACCCCAACATGTAGAGCACCGCCGACCAGCAGGAAACGGCAAACAGCTCCTCGACAGGGAAACGCGTTTCGGCACTGAACGTGAACGCGGCCGAAATCACTAGCTGGACGAGTATCGACAGTCCCAGTATCGCTAGGAAGAATGACCGCTGGGAGCGCCATTCCTTCCACACGAGTCGCAACACCGCCGCACGGTTCATGAGCGGGCCTCGCTTTCCATCACCGCTTCCGGTTCCCGCGAAGCGTCGCGCATGACCGCTACGAAGATCTCCTCGAGACTCGGCGTCCGTACGTCCACCGCGCCGACCGTACCATCGGCCCTCAGTGTACGGACAGCACTCTCGTCAACGTCACGGGCCAATAGCTGCCACTGGCGTTGCCGCTGCTGCTGCCGGAGAATCTCGCCTGGAAAGAACGGAGGCTGGGGAGCGCCGTTGGATAGTGTCACCGTTACCTCGCGAATCTCGCGCTTCAGAACCTCTAGCTTGTCAACCAAGGCCAACTTGCCGTGCCGCATGATGGCCACGATGTCGGCAACCCGCTCCACCTCGTGAATCTGATGGCTCGACAAAAAGACGGTCTTTCCCGTTGCTGCCCGCTCGACCATGCTCTCCAGGAACTCTCGCCGCACGAGTGCGTCGAGTCCCGAAGTGGGTTCGTCGAGCACCAATAGATCGGGATCGTGGGCCAGCGATAGCGAGAGCGCGACTTTGGCACGCATTCCTTTAGAAAGTGCCCGCAATTTCTTGGTGCCCTCCAGCTGGTATTGCTCGACCAGTCGCCGGTAGTTCTGCCAAAAGCCGTCGGGATAAAAGCCGGCGGTGAACCAACCGATTTCGTCGACCGTCATCCAGTCGTAGAGAATCGGCTGCTCCGGCACGTAACCAACTTGCTGCCCGGATCGCCTGCCCTTCGTTGCGGCTGTCTCGGCCGAGTACCCGGACCGTGCCACGGTCGACATGGGACAAGCCCAGCATGCTGCGGATACTCGTCGTCTTTCCAGCCCCGTTCTCGCCCAACAAAGCAAACACGACGCCGTCGGGAACGGAGAAAGAAACGTCATCCAAGGCCACCTGTTTGCCAAAACACTTGCTGACACCATCAAATTGGACAATCACCTGCATCAATCACCCTCCTTTTGGCCCGAGAGGGCCGCCAAGGACTGCTCGAATAGCTCGCGCAGCTCGTGATCACTCAACCCGCTTTGCTGTGCTTCGTTGAGCACCTGAGCGAACCGGTCAGCAATCAACGAGACGCGTTCTTTACGGCATCGCTGGGCCGCCCCTCGAGCTACAGCGAGCCCCCGGCCGCGCACATTTTCCAGCACCTGGTCCGTCTGCAACTGCTGGTACGCGCGGGCCACCGTGTTGGGATTCACCACCAGGTCCCGCGCCAACTCGCGGACCGAAGGCGCCAACTCCCCGGACACTAAGGTCCCATCCGCCACGGCGAATTTGATACCCCGCACAATCTGATCGTAGATAGCTAGGCCATTGCGGGGATCGATATGCAGAAACATCTTTACGTACTCCTGTACTATGTATCTAGTACAGTAGGCGTTGGCCGAGTCGTTGTCAAGCGGTTGATCGAAAAGTCGCGGTGCCAGGTCGTGGGCCCCGGCCGGGTGATCGTAGCCGAACTCGCCACAACGTAGCCGAACTCGCCACAGCGCGTAGCCGAACTCGCCAGAGTTTGGTGTTTGGCGGGACTACCGATTCGTCCAAATTCTGGCGAATTTCGGCTACAACCAAATTCTGGCGAATTCGGCTACCAGGCAGTAGGCCGGAACAAGCGCCGCAAACAGCCATCCCCACGCCTACGATTTTCCACGCCGCGCAGTTCCGGCAACACACTACTGCTGCCTTGCTGGGACATCAGTCCGAGAGTGCGTTCCAACCCCCCGCGGATGAACTGGAAGCCTCGGGACGACTCACTTCTACGCCCGGCAGCTTGATCGCGATGGTGATTCGCTTGCCGCGTTCGGCCGCGGTACATTTGGTGGAGCGATCCGAGAGCCCGTCCCCGACCCTTAGCCGTCAAGGAACCTGACCATGCGCATTCGACTCGGTTTCCTCCTGCTCTTGCTGCTGGTCTGCTCGCCGCTGCCGGCCGCTGAGCCGATACCTCTCAGGGCCGGGCCCGTCTCGATGCTATTCGAGCCAGACTACGCGCTGCTGCGGCAGATTCGTGTCGGCAACTATCCGGTGCTGCAGGGCATTAACGCTCCCGTGCGGAACCGGTTTTGGGGAACCGTCTCCCCAGTGGTCACGGTGGTCGAGCGGGAGCAGACGGAGGAGACTTGTCGACTGACCTTTGACGTATCGTGCCGAGAGGCTGGCATCGATTTTTCGTGGCGCGGGGTCATCACGGGAACCGCTGAGGGAAAAGTCGTTTTCACGTTTGACGGCCAGGCCAACACCACATTCATGCGAAACCGAATCGGTTTCTGCGTCCTGCACGGTCCCGAAGCAGCCGGTCGTCGCTGCATCGTGGAAACCGTTGATGGTGTGAAGACCGAGGGCCGTTTTCCACAACTGATCTCACCGCATCAACCGTTCAAGAATCTGAGGGCCATTGCTCATCAGGTTGACGAGGAGATTTGGGCGCGCGTGCGGATGGAGGGCGATACCTTCGAGATGGAGGACCAACGGAACTGGACCGATGCTTCTTTCAAGACTTATTGCACTCCGCTCGAGTTGCCTTATCCCGTGCGCGTGGAGCAAGGCACCAAGATCTCGCACCGTATCGAACTGACGATCGAGGGCACCGGCGGTTTGCCTCGGCTTGACGAAAGTGCCCCAAGCGAAGTTGTCCTGGAACTGGCGGACGTTGAGCCAGCCGAGCTGCCCGGGATCGGCCTGCGGATCTCGAGCCAGGTTGACGAGTTGTCGGCGCGGGAGCTGCAGCGACTTGAAACGCTTCACTTGAGCCATCTCCGAGTCGACTTGACGCCGGCCGCGGCAGACACTGCTGCGGTGTTGCGGCGAGCGACTCGACAAGCAAAGGCACTGGGCGTCCCGCTACAAGTCGGTCTGCATTTGGGGGCGAAACCCGAGCCCAACCTGCGGAGCCTGGTCGAGGAAGTTGAGGCCCTCCAGCCCTCCATCACTCACTGGCTCGTGATCGCAGCCGGCGGCGAGCAGCTGCGTCTGGTACGACGGCTATTGCATCCCGTTACCGGGAGCGCGTCGATCGGAGCCGGGCAAGACTCGAACTTCACTGAGCTGAATCGTGAGCGTCCGGACGTGTCTTTGATTGACGCGGTCTCCTACGGCATGAACCCGCAAGTTCACGCCTTTGACAACACGTCCTTGGTAGAAACGTTGGCGATCCAACCCGTGACGGTGGCGAGTGCCCGAGATTTTGTGGGTCAGCTCCCTTGTTGATTTCTCCGATCACTTTGAAACCGCATCGTGAGAGTCAAGATCCGGGCCCGGGTCACCTGCGGCTCATGTGGACGCCCGCCAGCCGACGCTATTTGCCGCCGCCTGGACTTTGGGCAGCATCAAATACCTGGCCGAAGCGGGGGTCGACAGCCTGACTTATTTCGAGACCGTTGGGTGGCTAGGGGTCATGGAAGCCGAGGCGGGCACGCCGCTGCCCGCTCGATTTCCATCCAAAGCGGGCGGCGTCTTCCCAATATTTCACGTGCTGCGCGATGTGGGAGAGTTTTTGGGTGGGCAGGTTCGACCGGTGAACTCAAGCGACCCACTGTCGGTCGTTGGACTCTGGTTGGAAAAGGGCCAGCAACGCATGCTGCTGCTGGCCAATCTCTCGGGTCGACAGCAGTCCGTGAAGGTCCGCAGCCACGTGCGGCGGTTTCGTCTTCGTCGCCTGGATGCCGACAACTTGGCCACGGCGATCGACTCCCCGGAGAACTTCGGAAGGGAGACAACCGAGTTGAAGGGTGAGTCCGGCGCGTTGCGCCTGGAACTGGCTCCACACGCAATCGCCCGTTTGGATGCACGGTAAACCGAA
>CBDCWT010000022.1:0-86461 GCA_965223305.1 Pirellulaceae bacterium
AACCTCGGTTTACCGGGTGGCAGCTCGTACTCGTAGACCGACTGCAGCCCCAGGTCGCCAGTCACTTCGACCGCCGTCAGGTTGTCGATCAACACCTCGAGCTCCTGATCGCGTGTCCAAGTCGCCGCGGCCTGCAGGCGTTTCGCCAAGCGGGCTTTCTCCGAGTTGTCAAACCTGCCAGCGCGAACGATCAGGAAATCCTCAAAGGGCAACAACCCGCCCACAGTGCCAGCCGCGGCTCGGTAATCCTCCAAACCAGCCGGACGAGCCTTCTCGCGCAGCAGGTTGGGACCGTTGACGGCCAAGTTGCGCTTCGGTTGCAGGGGCTGCAGCACTGTGGTGGCCCCGAGCGTCTCGTCGCTCTGGAGCGGACTGACCGGCAAGTTGACGGCCGCCCCACGCTGATGCTGCTCGTGCTGAGAAACCGCGGTCACCTTCCGCACGGCCGCAAAGCGGGGCGCATAAACACAGACATCGTTGCTGTGATCGACCTGGATCTCGCCGCCGAGAGTGTGGTAGTGCACCACCGTGTCCCCAGCGTGCAGGCCTTGAACCGTCCAATCGCGCCGGACGACCACCTCCGGATCCCGATCTCCACCGTTGCAAAGGTATTCGTCAACACGTGGGCGGTACGGTCCGCAGGCCAGACACTGGCCGCCCGTGCAGCTGCCGCCTTGAGCGCCGGCGCACAGCGGAGAAGCAAAGGTGTCGACCGTGGGCGGCGCGTACGTCGCGACCGGGTCACCGTGCGAGACCAGTGCAATCGTGCGGCCGTTCGGCGGGGCAGGGGAGGGGGGAGCCGCTGGCTGAGCCGAGTCGGTGACGAATTGTCCAGCTGTCGACCTACTTGTTGGAGCCACGGCTGCCAGTTGCTGGTTCCTTGCCGTCGCGGCCGGTGGTCGTTTGGCAACGACGTGCTGCGACTGCGGTAGCGACTGGCACGAGCAAGAGCTGAGCATCACGCCAGCCAATAATACAGCTCGAATGACAGGCCAACACCAGAGGCCCGCCAGTCGTTCGCATTGTTCGCGTGCTGTCGTCATCAGTTTGCGTGCCGCTGTCGTTTCTTTCGCTCTGTTTGGTTTCGAAGACGCCTTCCCGCTGGCAGCAGGTCGACCGCAAAACTAGGGGACAATCAGCCTGGCAGGTACAGTCGCCCTGGTCGCCGGAGCATTTGGGATTCGCAGCCGCGGGACATCGCGCCCATGCCTCTCGATCGCCGCTTGTGTGTCGGTATGTGCGGACTCGAGTTGCTCGTCGGAGTACAAGATCACCGGCGCGTGGCCGTACCCCAAACCAACCTGGCCTTCGTCCAAGTCCGGGAGACGAGATCCCATCCGCATAATGGCCACGGGTTTACCGAGCCGATCGGCAGCCCGCAGTGGATCTTCACTGGGGCCCACCTCATAGTAACGCTGCTCACCAGCCGTATCCGCGTGCCCCAAGGCTGTCGCGGTGTCTTCCAGGTAAATGACTCGTGTCACAAACTTACCGGACAAGGCCAGCTCTAGCTCCTCTTGCGTAAACTGGACTGGAATCGGAAAACGTAGCTCGAGACCAGGCGGGGGATAGATCCGGTTGATCAATTCAACAGTCGGAAAGACCTCTTGGCCAGGGTGGAAGGGGATTTCGGTGATCTTCAGTTGATAGACGCTGCCGACCTGCATACCGGCCACCATGCGCCCCCGTTGGGACTCGCCAAAGTGCCCTGCAACTTGGACGGCAATCCGAGCACCCTCTGGTACGAGGATCTCGAGCGGTTGAGAGTAACACTGCAGCGAAGGCATCCGCTGCAACTGGCCCGCAGCCACGGTGCCAGGCGGCGAGTTCGCAGAATGAAGGTAGTGGATGGGCGGGCGTTGTGCGGAACTCACTGTCGTCACAGACAGCAAGGCAACCAGGGTTAGACCAACGATCTGTAGATAGCAGGCCACAGGGCAGCTCACTTCCGATCGGTTCCAGGGTGGTCGCTGGGCAGTCGACAGCACAACCCCGGGGAACGCGGCACCGCCCCCGGGGTTGTCGGTGCTGTTGACTAGTGAACGACGCGCATGCGGTCGGCTCTAGGTTGAGCGAACGGCAGCGTCGGATGAATGTGCTGCTCGCGAATGCGCACGTGGCTAGGCGGCTTCGGGTAACTGTAGCCCGGCATCTCGCGAACGTGGATCTTCAGCCTCTCGGTGGGACCCGGCAGGTGCTGACGCGTGTGGTTCTTCATCACATGCTTCTGCATTCCAGCTGGCCGGCCCAGCGGAATATGCGGAGGACCGGGTAAGCCGATGGGCGTACCGACCGAAGGCATACCCCACTGCGGTGCTGTCAATCCGGATGCGTAAGCGGGAGTCAGTCCCGTGGGGCCAAGGTATGAACCGGCCATCGGCGTCGGACTACCATCAGTGACCACGCTACCGGAGTAGCCTGGTGTGGACGTGCGGTTGGCGTACGAAGCAGCAATCACTTCGCCGGCTCCGATCTCGCCAGGCATCTCGATATCTTTGTTGCCCAACCGGACGACACACATGATCGAGCCACGGCGATCGGCTTCTTTGATCGGATCGATGCCCGGATCGAGACGCGTGCTGACCAACGTCTCGACGCCTGCCAGTGCCATCTCCTGAAACTCAGCATCGGGTAGGAAAATGACCTTGGTGACGAAGTTCCCACTCTGCACCTGGTCGAGATCCTCTTCGGTGAACTGGATCGGGATGGCGTTGTGAGCCAGGTAGGCTGAGGTCCGCGGCGTCACGGGACCGATTTCCAGTGACGGATACAACTCCACACCTTCGCGCGACGCGATGTTTGTTAGCTTCAGGCGATAGATGCCACCGTGCGGAAAGTTCTTCCGCCCGGGCAACACCAGGGGATCCGAGTCAAACTGGCTGACTCCGGTGACGTCCCAGCGGATCTGCATTCCTTCGGGGCGACTAAAGAGCACTTGCACTGAGCTGCAACCGGCAGCCCCGAGGCCCAGCATCTGGACGGAGGAAGCTGGGTAGATTGGCGATAGGACACCCGGTCCAGGGCCTCCCACGCCGGGTCCAGGTTGGTGGAGTCGGTGGGAAGGGGGCAGGTTGTAGGTCCTTAACCCATCGCCCAGCGCCGTTGCCGACACGGCAACCAGCACTACGAAAAACGTCATACGGATCTTCATAATGTCCCCCTACCTGTCGCTGGAACGCCGTCGAAACCCGCTCCGGCCTCGGCTTGTTCTCGGGTCGTTTCGTCGTGCTTATCGAGCCACTGGGTTGCTGTGTGCCCTGTCGGCACAAGGCAGTACAATCCGGTCCTACAGGGACCCTGCGGTGCGCAGTGGTTCGCCATGGGCTAGAAGCAAAAATGCACACAGCATGCTCATCGCCGAAGCAAACCTTGCTTCTGCCTGAGGGTATGTTCGGCCTGATACAACACAATTCTTTGGCAAAACCATCACAACCGCGCGATGAGACATAGATTGCCTATTCTCTCCCGGACCGGCCTCGTGTTGGCCGTGGTTCTCACGCTTTTCACGGCGCAACTTGGTGCACAGCCGTCCACGCCGACGGCCACAGAGCTGATTCACCAAGCAGCACAAAACCTGGCTCACCAGCCCGCGCTGGAAGCAAAGTTGAGGCAAACGGTTACGCTGTTCGGCCAGTCTCTGCGCGGGTCGGGCAGCTATCGCCAGTTGATTGTCGGCGACAACAAGATGTTTCGGCTGGAAATGAAGTTGGCAGTAGCTGATACGACGACCAGCCTGCTGCAAGTTTGCGACGGCACAACACTCTGGGAGAAACGGGATTTGGGTACATCCCAGCAGCAGGGCTATTTGATGATTCGGCCTTTTCGTGAGCTTGTGCAGCAGGAAGGACTGGTCGAATCCGGATTGGTGTGGATGGCCGTCGGTGGGCTCGATCAGCTGTTACGGGGACTGAACCAGAGCTTCCAGTTTGAGGCCCCCATTCCCCGCAGCGTCGGCACGGCAAAACTCCCGGTCTGGGAACTTCGTGGGCACTGGAAAGCTGAGATGATCACTCGTTTCTTGCCCGAAGGTTCCACGCCGTCCGGAGACTGGGATCGGCTACCGGAGCATCTGCCTCACCGCGTCGTGCTGACATTGGGGCGCGACCAACAACTGCCGCTGTTCCCTTATCGCATCGAGTATCTGCGACAGCTGCCAGAGCCGGTTGAGCAGACAGCCGTTGTGAGCGAACCGCAACACCGGCGGCTGGCGAGCATTCAACTGTATGAGGTCCAACGATACGCCAACATGGACCCGCAACACTTCGTTTTTCAGATCGACAAGCAAACGCCGGTCGAAGACATGTCTGAACGGTATCTGGCGTGGCTGCAAGCTCGGAGAGGGCAGGGGGGGAGAGGGGATGAGTAAGACGAGATGCTGATCCACCTTCTTGAGTAGGCCGGAACAAGCGGCGAGAGAGGTGCCCGTTTCTCGGCCTGGCTGACCGCCGCGCAGTTCCGGCGGGACCGTCTGTTCGCTGCGTGGTTGGTCATTTCGCCAAGCGTGTGCCGGAACGGCGCGGCGTCGAGACGGTACGCAGATGGTCGTCTACTGCGCCGCTTGTTCCGGCCTACCTTTCTTTTGAGTTAGTGCGTGATTTCGTCTTTCTTTACTCTCCCCTCGGGGAGAGTCGGCCCGAAGGGCCGGAGAGGAGGGCACTCGCCGGACGCTACGCGTCGGTTCTGCTGGGAACCGTGGGCTAACGCCGGCTAACGCCCAGCGGCTGATTTGGAGCGCAGTGGAAGCCAGTGTTTGGTGGATTGCATGAAACGCAAAGCTGCACAGCCTTCGAGAGGGCAGGGGGGGAGAGGGGATGAGTAAGACGGATGCTGATCCACCTTCTTGAGTAGGCCGGAACAAGCGGCGAGAGAAGTGCCCATCTCTCGCCTGGCTAACCGCCGCGCAGTTCCGGCGGGACCGTCTGTTCGCGGCGTGGTTGGGCATTTCGCTCGAGCGTGCGCCGGATCGGCGCGGCGTGGAAAACGGTTCGCAGATAGTCGTCTACTGCGCTGCTTGTTCCGGCCTACCTTTCTCCTGCCGAGCCGCGGGTCGCAGGAAGGAAGCAGTATCGGTTTCGGGAGGCGGACGGCACGCGGAGCGTGCCTGCTACTTTGGGGAGCCGGGTTGTTGAAGGGAGTTAGGCCCACCGTCTATGATGACTACCTAACAAATCTCCAAAAAAAGCTGCTTGTAAGTCATCGCCGGTCCTTTGTCCCGCATTTTTCTCGCCCTCGCCCTGTTCGCGACCAGCCTTTTGATGGGCAACCTGGTGCTCGCCTTCCTCTTGGGCGATTTCGGTGCCAAGTCCCGAGACTATTCTCGAGCGCGACAAGCTGTCGCCGTGGCCGAACAAGCTCCGCATACGGAGCCGCAGGAGCTGGACAGCCTGAGGGCCGATCTCGAGCGCAGCGGAACGGAACTCGCACGGCGACGCAACCAGTTCTGGCCACACATCTGGTTGGGGATCGCCGCCAGCCTCATCGCGCTACTGGTGAACAGCATCTCGATCACCTACTTCATCGGGACCGTGCGCTGGTGCCGGGAGGTCGCAGATGCATATAGCATGTCTGACGAGCTGCCGGCGCGAGCCAATGGCCTCAAGCGGCAAGCATTCGCCTGGGCACTTGCCGGCATCTTGCTCACGCTTGCCATCGCGGCAACGGGGGGCGCAGCCGATCCGTTCTCCAGCAGCGCCAGGCCAGACAACTGGGTTCAATCACATTGGATGTTGGCGATGGGGGGTGTGTTGCTGATTGCGGCGGCCTTCTACTTCCAGCTGACAGCCGTCCGGAGCAATCATGAAGTCATCCAGGAAGTACTGGCGGAGGCAGACCGGATTCGAAGACAGCGATCCGAAGCGTGAGCCCACTTTACTCCCAGCGCGGCCTTTGGCCGCAACCAAAGTCCCTTCTCCCCGGCAGGGAGAAGGTGGCCGAAGGCCGGAGGGGGGAGCCAGAGTGAAAACTTGCGCACGGCGCGAAGACTTTGACTATTAGTAGCACGAAGTGCGTCGAGAGAAGTCGCCAGTGTTCTTCTGGAAAGTAGCAGAGTCCGGAAGGTTGACAGGACCACCTGGCGCTGACGAACCGCGCGGCCATTGCTAGTGAGTAATCGAGGTAAGGACTTCTTATGCGGGCCTGCGTCCAACGTGTTCTCGAGTCGAGCGTGAAAGTCGAAGGCGAAGTGGTCGGTCGGATTGGTCGTGGTCTGTTGGTACTGTTAGGAGTTGGGCAGCAGGACGCAGAGAGGGATGCACGTTGGTTGGCGGAGCGGATTGTGGGATTGAGGGTGTTCGAGGACAGCGACGGGAAGATGAATCTCTCGTTGGCGGAGATCCAGGGCGCGATGCTCGTAGTCAGCCAATTCACGCTCTACGGTGACTGCCGCAAGGGGCGCCGACCGAGTTTCAGCGCGGCTGCGCCGCCGGAGCTCGCCGAGCGGCTTTATGAGACGTTCATTGCCGCAGTCGGGGTGCAGGGCGTTGAGGTGGCGGCTGGGCAGTTTCAGGCTCACATGGAGGTCGACCTGATCAACGACGGCCCGGTGACTTTGCTGTTGGATAGCGGCAAGCTGTTTTAGCGCCGACGATCACCGCAGCTGTTTTCCCACAGGCGAAGGGACCAGACCAGGGAGCGGCGGCAGGGCAGGAGGGGCATCGGCAGGAGACTGAGGGAGCGGTGGTTGCTGAGCGCTCGGCCGGGTTGGCTCGGCCTGTCGAGCCACTCGTTCCAGGAGTTGCGGGTCGATCCCGAATCTCTCCATCCACACAGGGTCGCCCATCACAACGAGTATCAGCAGAACTAGTTTCGCATACACCGAGATGTTGCCCCACAAGCTGCGCCCCCAGAACTTCAACGCCGTGCCGAAGGACCGCTTGAACCGGAGTCGTCCGTGGCGAACCTGAACGCTCCAAATCTCATCCAGCACAAGGTGTGAAAGAAATCCAAGCACGACGGCGCCGGTCTTGAACAGTCGGAACGTCATGTCTTCGCAACTACACACCATGAACGCCAGCAAACCGACGATCGCGGCAGCCGGTATGCTGTGCCACATACCACGGTGCACGGTGTACCTTTTGAAAATCTCCGCGACACCAAAACGGATTCCCACATAAATCAACCCACCCACGAAGACCATCATCTCCTGAGACCAGCCCAGGTGACGAAAGCGGTCCATCATCAACATAGGGATCACAGCCGCCGAAAACGCCGTCATCTCACGGACAGGAACCCCCGAATCGCTGTCCAAGTCGGGCAGCATTCCCGACACACTGCAGAGCCCGCCAGCTAGCAGACTCGTGGGAACCGTGGCACCAAGGAAAAGATGTCCGGCAACAGCGTACCCAGCACCGATGACGGTGCTCGTCGTGATATGTGTCTTGAAGCCCGCCATGGCAATCCAACGGGGTGAGTCCTGCACGTGGGCGTCAGCAGGAGCCTGGAATTCGGGCGGGGAGTATAGAGAAACCCACGCGGCTCACGAAGAGCATTCCGGCCGGATTGCTCTTTGGAAACGGACCGTGATGCGATAAAGTCATTACCACGGCAGTTCCGCCGGCGCGGTTTGGCGCTATAGGCTCGGGGGAGGGCGACGCTCCTGCGGAGCCGTTTCTCTTGCGCTTTGCGGAGCCTCGCCCTCCCCGACTCGGATGTCCTCCCGAATCGATTCGGGCAACACGGAAGGCCCCCATCGGGCAACAAGGACCGACGATGCAGATCTACGATGTCATCATGCTGATTGTGCTCGTCTCGACCACGCTTTTCGGCGCTTGGAAGGGATTGGCGTGGCAAGTCGCGTCGCTCTCCGCGATCTTCTTCAGCTACTATGTCGCCGTCGAGTACCGGGACCCGGTGGCCAGCCAGATCAACGCGGCACCACCTTGGAATGTCTTCCTCGCGATGCTGCTACTTTACGTCGGCACCTCGTTTCTGATCTGGCTGACTTTCCGTTTTGTCGCCAGCTTCATCGACCGGGTACGCCTGAAGGCGTTCGACCGGCAGATCGGAGCCCTCTTCGGGCTGGCCAAGGGGGTCGTCTTGTGCGTGATCATCACGCTGTTCGCGGTCACCCTGCTGGGGGAGGCTCAGCGGCAGACGATCATTGAGTCCCGCTCGGGATACTATATCGCCCAGCTGCTGGACCAGGCCCACGGCGTGATCCCCAGCGAGATCCACGACATCCTACACCCCTACCTTCACGAGCCCCTGGACAGGCACCTGGGCCAGGAACCGGACCAGCTGGTTCCGGTCGATCAGATCTTCCAAGCGTTCGATCGCGACAGGGTGACGCGGTAAGCTCGGCTCAGCCGGCGCGGTTTTGGGGCCGGGCGCGCGACGCTCGGTGGAGCTTGTTTGCGGCTCGGCAGGAGCCTCGCCCTCCCGAGTCGATTCGGCGAACCCTTGGCAAACTCGGCGACCCCTTGGGCAGCAAGGACCCATCTCGGAATCGATTTCGGCGACCCACAAAAACCCCGGGAAAATCGACCCTGCTACCGAACATAAGAAACATTATCGGACGTTGTGCTCAGTCGCGATCCAGCGATTCGATCAGTTCTTCCAACCTCTTACCCAGTGCAAACCCGCCAGCTTCACGAGCCGTCTACGAAGACGCCGATTTCGCGAAAACGTTCGTAGCGCCGCTGGAGCAACTCGTCCGTGTCTTGGTCGACCAGCTCCCGCAGAGTGCGGACAAGGTACGACTTGACCCGCTGGGCAATCTGATGATGGTCTCGGTGCGCGCCTCCCAGCGGCTCCTCGATCACGTCGTCGACGACACCCAGATTCTTCAGGTCGGTGGAGGTGAACTTCAGCGCCTCGGCCGCTTGCTCGGCGTACTCGTGGCTCTTCCAAAGAATGCCCGCGCAACCCTCCGGGCTGATCACCGAGTAGTAAGCGTGCTGCAGGACCGCGACCCGGTCGCCGACTCCGATTCCCAGAGCCCCGCCGCTGCCGCCCTCGCCAATCACAACACAGATGATCGGGGTCGCCAACCGAGACATCTCGTACATATTCTCGGCGATGACCTGAGCCTGGCCACGTTGCTCGGCCCCCACTCCTGGGTAGGCTCCGGGAGTATCGATGAGGCAGATCACAGGTAGGCCAAACTTGGCTGCTAGCCGCATCTTGGCCATCGCCTTGCGATATCCCTCCGGGTGCGCGCAGCCAAAGTAGCAAGCACTCTTCTCTTTGTACGTTCTTCCCTTTTCATGACCCACGACCAGAACCTTGTAGGCATCCAATTTCGCAAACCCACTGAGGACCGCCTGATCGTCACCGAAATGCTTGTCACCGTGCAGTTCGACAAATTCATCGAACACCAGATGCAAATAGTCGATCGTGTGGGGCCGATCTTTGTGTCGAGCCACTTGAACGGTCTGCCAGGCGGAGAGCTCCTTATAAATCTGTTCCGTCAGATTGGCGGCCTCGCGGCGCAACTGGCGAATTTGGTCTTCGACCTCCACCGTGGTGTCGCGCTGCTTGAGCTCGGTAAGCTGGTTCTCCAGATCGTAGATCGGTTGCTCGAATTCGAATCCTGGTGGCGGTGCTTCCATCACGAGCTACGTTGCATCCTCTTGCAAGTTGGAAGTGTGAAAAATAGGACGGACAGTCGCCTCAGACCTCAACTTGAGTCGGATGTCGAGTCGGTCGTGGGCGTCTGCTTGAATGGTCGCTTGAGAGTCCTAAACTGCTTGAGAACCTCTGACATGGAATCGGGGCGACTAGCGGGATCCTTGGCCATCATGCTCACTATCAATGAGTTCAAGTGGGAGGTGACGTTTGAGTTATTGACTTGTGGAGACGGGACCGGAGCGCGCAGGTGGTTGTTCAAGAGATCATTGGGACTGTTGCCGGTAAAGGGAGGCTTACCGGTCAAGAACTCGTACAAAACACAACCAAGACTGTAAATGTCCGCGCGACCGTCAAGAGACTCGCCTCGGATCTGCTCCGGCGACATATAGCTGCGCGTCCCTTGAATCTGTGCTTTCTTACGAAACATCGCCGTCAACTTGCCACGCGTTGCCTTCTGGGCAATCGCAAAGTCGATCAACTTAACATCGCACTCCTCGGTCATCAGAAAGTTGTCTGGCTTGACGTCGCAATGCACCCAGTTGGATTCGTGGAGTGTCTGCAGGCCCATTCCGCACTGATCCACGACCTTCGAGAAGTTCACCAACAACAGATCGCGCCCCCGCTCACGCATGACCTGCTTGATGTTCAGGTCGGTAAACAACTCCAAGACTAAGTAGCCGATCTTCCCTTCCGTGTTGAATTCCAAGATCCGTACTACGTTCGGATGTTGGATCTTCTGAACCACTTCGAATTCGTGCTTCAAGCAAGCCAGTTCGCGCTTATTACCCCAGTTCTGACTACGGAGAATCTTCAACACGAAGCGACCCGATCCGTCGTCCTTAATTGCCTCCCAGATCTGCGTCGCGTTTCCTGAACGAATGAAGCGAGTCAGCCGATAGGGGCCGACATAGTCGGGAAGTCTAGACACTACTGCAGATCCGGCCTAAGACGGGAAAGATGGCTGCAATTCTCAGCAGGTCGCGGCCCCCTGCTACCCTGACCGGGCGCACGACCTGGACAGTGTAAATCAATGCCGCAGCCAGCGAAAGAGCCGCGTGCCTAGCTGTGCGGTCAGGCCAAGAGCCGTGCATAGATGGCTCTGAGCTGCGCGGTCATCGTCTCGTCGCGGAACTGTTCGGTAAATCGCCTGCGGCCGGTCTGGCCCAGACGCTCGCGTAGCCCTAGATCACCCGCAAGCCTGCCGAGGGCCTCCGCGAGTGGTTCGATGCTCCGGGGTGGAAGTAGATAGCCTGTGACCCCGTCAATGACGACCTCGCGCGCTCCATCGACGTCGTAGCTCACAACCGGCTTACCCGCGATCAGCGCCTGAGGCAGGGCCCGCGCCAGCCCCTCGCGGAGGCTGCAGTGCACCAACAGATCCATGGCCGCCACCAGCTGAGGGATTTTCCGTGGTGGCACCAGCCCCGTTACGCGGAAGTGATTCGCCAAGCCGTGATCCCGCAGGCGGGCCTCCAGCTCCTGCCGAAGAATTCCATCACCCACCAACAGAAAACGGATGTGAGGCATTTCGCGAACGACCCGCGCAGCAGCTTCGATCAAATACTCGTGCCCTTTGAGATGGAACAGCCGAGCGATCTTGCCGACCACAACGTGCTCAGGCTCAAAACCCAACTCCCGGCGGCTCGTCTCGCGATGTTCGTCCGCAGCCAAGAAAGGTTCGACGTCCATGCCGCTGTAGACCGTCGTGAACTTCTCACGTGGCGCTACGCCGGCGGCGACGAGTTGATCTGTCATCGCGTCGGCGACGCTTACTAAGGCATGGCACTTGCCGGCCACATAGGTTTCGCAGCAGCAAAAGAAACGCCTCGCCGCCCTGCTCTGAAAAGAATGAAACGGCGCGCCGTGGACAGTGTGCACCACCGCCGGAACGCCAACCGCGGTCGCTGCCAAGCGGCCCAAGAAGCCACCTTTCGCGCTGTGAGTATGCACTACTTGAGGACGAAACCGTAATAACTCGCGTTTGATCGCGTAGTAACTGGAGATGTCGCGCCAAGGATGGATGGCGCGCCGCAGTTGCGGTAGCAATGTGACCGGCAGCTCTGCAGCGTGGCCTGCCGCCAGCAGGTCGCCTTCCGGGCCGTGAGACGGTCCGGTGATCAGCAAGACCTCGTCGCCGTATCGACGAATCAGCCCGTGACAGGTCAGGAGTGTGTTCTCTTGAGCTCCACCGACGATCATTCGGGTGATGATGTGTGCGATGCGCATGAACTGGGGCTGAAAATTTTCGAGTCCTCAGGTTGCCAGACCGTCACGCAGCGACACTTTCACGAGATACAAACCACGGGCGGGGGCGGTCATACCTGCCAGACGGCGGTCACGGGCCGCCAGAATCTCGCTCGGCCAATCAGGCGGCTGCTTTCCCTTGCCGACTTCGACCAGTGTGCCCACCAAGTTCCTCACCATATTGTAGAGAAAACCGTTGGCTTCGACTTCGATTAACAACCGCTGTCCATCTTGGTAGCTGCGGCGATGAACAACGAAACCCAACACGGTTCGCACCGAACTAACACGCGGCGAACCCGCGGACTCGTAGCTCTTGAAATCGTGTTCCCCAACCAAAGAGGCAGCCGCTTGCTGCATGGCGTCGCAGTCCAAGCGCGAGCGGATATGCCAGGCGTAGTTTCTTGAGAAGACATCCTGCAGCGGTTCGTCCTGGATCACGTACCGATACAGTTTGGTGACCGCATCGTCGATCGCATTGAAACCGCTCACGGCTTCGGCAACTTCGAGCACAGCCACGTCGCGGGGCAGGTTGGCGTTTAGTGCGCGAGAGAACGTCATTGTGTCGTGACACGATGACGTTGAAAAACTAACTACCTGCCCCAATGCATGAACGCCGGCATCGGTGCGGCCGCTGGCTACGATCGACACCGGCTCTCCTGTTACTGTTGCGATCGCCTGCTCAACAACGCCCTGCACCGTCCGCCGGCCAGGCTGCGACTGCCAGCCAGAAAAGTCGGTGCCATCGTAGGCAACGGTCAATCGTAGGAATCGCAAAGTAGCAACAGCACTTTGTAACCAGTAAGCCAGTAAAGCGGAAATGCACCGTCTGGGCTATGCTTTCAGCTCGACGTTCTGAACGAGCAGTTCCGCAATTTGCACGGCGTTAGTGGCCGCACCTTTGCGAAGATTGTCGCTGACACACCAGAAGGTCAAACCGTTCTCGCAGGAGAGATCCTCTCGAATGCGGCCGATGAAGACATCGTCTTGCCCGCTGCTGCCTGCTGGCATCGGATAGAGACCTTGTTCGAGTTCATCCAACACGGTGATCCCGGCGAAGGAACCGAATAACTCACGGGCCTCTGATACCGATACCTTGCGTTCGGTCTCGACGGTGATGCACTCACTGTGGCAGTTAGCGACCGGAACCCGAACACAAGTGGGACAGACACGGATCGAATCGTCGTCGAAAATCTTGTGCGTCTCCCAGACCATCTTCATCTCTTCCGACGTGTATCCCTGATGCTTCATGCTTCCAATCTGCGGAATCAAGTTGAAGGCAATCGGATGAGCAAACGTCGCGTATTGATAGTCGTCGCCGGCCAACGCCGCGCGCGTCCCCTCCTGAAGCTCACGTTCACCCGACCGCCCTGCCCCACTCGTCGCCTGGTACGTGCTAACCAAGACGCGCTTGATCCGCGCAGCGTCGTGCAGCGGCTTCATGGCGACGACCATTTGAGTCGTCGAGCAGTTAGGGCTGGCGATGATCCCCTGGTGGTTCTCGATCGCTTCGGGGTTCACCTCCGGGACAACCAGCGGAACATGCTCCTTCATCCTCCAATAGCCGCTTTCGTCAACCACCACCGCTTGCCGTTGGACCGCCCAGGGTACGAACTCGGCGGCTACGTCGTCCGGCGTGCTGGCGATTACCAAGTCGACATCCGCAAACGAATCAGGTTGCAGCAGCTCGACGGCCACCGGTTGCCCGCGAAACTCGATCGTACTCCCAGCAGACTTTTCCGAGGCCAGAAACCTGATCGACCTGAATGGAAACTCGCGCTCCTCCAACAAGCGGCGGACAATAGTTCCGACAGCTCCCGTGGCACCGACCACAGCCAAATTCTCAAACACGACTAAGACTCCCAGCGGTTAGAAGCAAGACCCCAACTGAGCAAGTATAAATCGGGGACACGCATTGGCAAAGGACGCCGTTGACCGGACGCGCCAGAAGCGTGTTCTAGCTTGGTGCCCTCCTCGATCTGGCGAGCAGCCGGTGGACAAGCTCTGGCGGGACAAATGCCAGATTCACGATCAACATCGCCAGGCCGAATGTGATCATCCCCAGGCAGCAAGCAATCCCACCGTGCACCGCAACAGCGACCGCCAGCACCACAGGACGGGTCTGCCGAGGCCAAACGAGGGCACAATAGAATGTCTCCCAAAAGACCGTCAAATGAGACAGCAACGCGATGAAACCCGGGTAGTGAACCAGCCACGTCATGTCGATCGACTGGTACTCGAGGTTGGCCACCGCGTACCAGACGGCGCTGCCGTCCCACCACATCTCGCCGCGCATCTTGGCAATACCACCGAACAGATAGATGACGCACAGGTGCAGCTGGATCAGCCGGATGGCAAGATTCGCGCTGATCGTCGGCCCCACGGTCCCCTGCCCTGCCCTGCGGGCGCGCCATCGGTCCAGCGAATACACCGCGCCGCTGGGGCCTACCATCAAGTACATCGCCAGCATGGCGTTGACCTGGTCGAGCCCAAAGAAAGCGCCCGTCAGCCGCTGGCAGTACGAGACTGTGACAATCCAAGCCAGAATCGACACCACCCGAGTAAAAAGTCCCACCGTCAACAGGGCAAAGATCACCAGCGCCGTGACGTGGAGCACCCACAGCCAGAATGGCGACTCCACAAACCAGAGATAGCTCCAGGCGTAGCCACCGACGTGCATGTCACGCGCCAGAGAGTTGGGCAGCCAACCGTCGGCTCCCAAGAATGCCTGCAACCTCAGACCCCAAATCAGATGCGTGTAGAAGAGCATCGCTCCAGCTAGGATGCGGATCATCGCCAACGTGTGTGGCTCGGCAGGACGAAACCAAAAATAGTCCCAGCCGCGCATCAGCTGGCTCGCCCAGCCGCGGATCGCCTGCCACATGACGTTCATGGCCCGCCCCTCGCATCCCCCGTTTCAGGTAGGACGAGATACGTCTCGGGATCATCCAAGCGACGCGAGGAGATGACTTCGGCAGGGTCGAGCAGCCGGTGCTCGATCTGCTCAAGCGTCACTTGGTCGGCCTCATCACGCGTCAGCAAGTAGCGCTCGATCGCAGCCCGGCGAGCTTCGTACATCGACCGCACGAAACGCCAATCCTCGACCTGCTGCCTGTCACTTCCGATCTCCGGCGGAGGTTCCGCCGGAGCAAAAGCCGCGTTCAGATGCTCGCTCAGCATGAAGTGACGATGGTATAGCAGCCGCGGCCAGTGCCGTTGGCGGTCGGGCAGCGTCAGCTCTACAGGCGAGCGGCCGTCGGCGTACTCCAGGCGAGCGCGCAGCAGGTAGCTGGAGCCGGGGTTGGGAGCGAAGAACGCGTAGCCATGATTCAGGTACATCACGTCGATGTACGGTCGCAGCCAGCCCATGGCTGTCTCGGCCACAGGAGAACCAAGGCCGCGGATCGGAGAAGTTTGAAAGGCGAAAGGTGGAACAAAGATGGCGAGCAGATGCACCACCAGCAGAAGACTGACAACACCCCGTGACGCCGGAGACCACCTTGCACTCCGGATCACCGAACCACCGTCAGCGTGTTTGCGAGCTGTCACAACATGCCTCTTTTAGACAACATCGGCAGCAGAGCCCGAATTATTCACGTGCGATCTGCTGCGAACAGCCAGGGCGAAGTCTGAAATTGCACGTTCGCACACCAATCGAACCGGAGGCGTTAGCGGTGAAGTTACGCTTTCGGCTCAATCGTAACCCGAAGCGTAAGCGAGGGAATTACTTGCGTTGGTACACCAGCTCCCCTCGCTAACGCTTCGGGTTCCGAAAAAACACGACGAGTTCGCCTGCTTTTCACCTGCCACATGGCGAAAAGCGCAACTTCAAAGAGCGTAAGCGGGGGACTGACTTGCGTTGGTACGTCAACTCCCCCTCGCTGACGCTTCGCGCTTACGACCCATTCATCCACGGCAGGCAGCAGGGCAAAAAGAAAACCCTCGGCCGGGTTGTGCCCAAGCCGAGGGTGTTGACGATTCAGCTGTAGTTTGCCTGCGGACTAGTGGGCCGCGGCTAGCTGTGGCGAATCAAAATCAAAGGTCACTTCCTGAGCTTCGCCGCCAACTAAGGTGACGTCCTTGGTTCGCGTTATCTTTTGCCCGTTCCGGTCGACCGACACCTCAACGGTGTACTTAGACCAGCTCTCACCATCGCTCAGCTTGGTAGTCGAGAACACGCGAGTCTCCCCTGCCCCGCTGACCTGTTTGCCAGCCAGCGTGACCTTCGCATCGCTGGGAACGTGGACTGTCAGCGTCGTTTCGGGACTTGGGCCGCTGAGCTCGAAGGCCAGTAGACTGTCTTGGCCGGCATAGAGTTGAACAACCTTCGTTTCCTCGATGGTCTGGCCGTCGCGGGCGACCTCTGCACGAACCTCATAGCGATAACCACGACCAGGTCGCAATCCCCGCGACACATAAAGTCGCCGCGATCCCGCGGTTCTGGTCAACTTCCCATTCACGTAGACGCGGGCGTCCTCGGGGACACTGACCGTCAGCACGGCCTGGCGGGCCTGATAGGAAGTGCTCTGCTGGACGGAGCCACCATTCTGAATCGGCCCCATGCCCTTTTGGGCCGGCGAACTCGGTGCAACGCCCTTTTGGATCACGCCGCCGTGCTGGACCGCACCCTTTGGGTGGGAATATGAAGTAACTGTTCCGCCGCTCGAACCACAGCTCGCGATCACACGTGCGCCTCCGTACGAGCCGTAGCTGCCCCCTCCATAAGAGCCATAGGACCCACCGCGCGACCCATAGCTGCCGCCGCGCGAGCCGTAGCTACCACCCCAGGAGCCGTAACTTCCGCGTGACATGCGACCCATCCGGACGTGCCGCGCCCGATGGCCACCGTAGCTTCCGTAACTCCCCCATCCAGATCTGCCGCCGTAACTGCCGTAGCTGCCATAAGAGCCGTAGGATCCGGCACTGGCGTTGTACCAGTTCCAGCCAGCTTGGGCTTCACCGGCGAGTCCTACGCCAGCGACCGCAGCTCCAACCGCTATGACTCGTAAAATCGATCTCAACATCTGTTTTTGTCCCCCCTTGCTCAACGCGCAAAAACATCGGAAACCGCCGTCCAAAGCGGTTTAGGTAAAGTTACTCCCAAGATAACAACACGATTCCGCAATTCAAGAAGGATACGGAAGGTTTTTGGATTAGATCACTCTCGAGGATGGGAGCAAGAGGGGCAATTCAAAAGACTAGGTAGACCAGAAAAGGTACCTTATTTATTGGTATTTGTCCCACCCAAATGTGGGGCATCATCAGCCGCTGGGCGTTAGCCCACGGTTTCCTGCCGAAAACCGGATGCCAACGCATTCCGGCTGATCTGCCGTCCAAGCGATGGCGCCCGAAGAGGCGCTACCACCGGCGTGCGAGATCATTTTGATCACGACCGTGTCATATGCGCACCTTACGCTGCCCCCTCCAACGGGCTTAGATGCATCGATGCAAGCCGTTTCGTGGAAACACCTTGCAAGTCAAGCCGTCCCGCTGCGGACGGCATCGGCATGGTTTCTGCGACTAGTTCTACTGTTCGGCTGTCGCAGGGAAAACGATGGCCACTCGTAGACCCTTCCTTTACCCGTAGTAGGAGTTGAATCATGGCACGACCCACCATGCCAACTTGTCTGGCGGTCGTCATTGCCGCCATGGCCGCAATCCCATCCACTTCCAGCGCAGGACACCAGTACACCGATCGGCTGGCCGCGCATACCTACGGGCTACGCTGCGCCGCGGAACGGTTTGAACAAGCTGCCTGTCGCAGGCAGCTTCCGCGCCACGATCTGCACCTAATCCGGCTGCTCACCAAGAGAGTCTGTCGGTTGGACGATGAGGTCAGAGCCAACGCTCACCCGGTAAGGGTCCGAGCGATCGTTCGTGGTGTGAGCGGATTCATGCGTACGATCGACCATCGGATGTGCAGAAGCTGTCGGCGGGATCCGCTGCTCCTGCACAAGTGGGAGGCGGTGCAGCATCAGATGCTAGCCGTGCGGCGCGCAGTGGACTCCTGCTTCCGGGGATCGCCTGTGCCATACGGAAAGCCCTCACCCTACGGGAATCAGGTGCCGCACGTCGAACGGCTCGACCCGCCACCGATTCCTGGGCCGCCCGTGCAGGACTCGCGGTTCATCGACCCACGATACCAGGGTCCGGACTTCAACCGCTACAACCGTCCGCACCAGTTCGATGATCGGTTTGCCAGATCATCCGCGCCGCCTTGGCTGGATGCACTGAGGGCAATCCTCTCGCGCTGACTCGGCGAACGCGCAGGCCCCTAGACGCAACACAGCCCCCAGTGCAGCACTGGGGGCTGTTGCTTTGCGCGGTCAAACCTCTTCACGAATTCCAGCGGCCTCACTCAAGCTCGCACGCCGACGTTAATGTAGGCGTGGACATGAGGTGCACCGCGGAAGTGACAGACCAGCGACGGTCCTTCGATGCGCCAGATGTCCCAGACCTTGTCGTCGTCCAGATCTCTTTCCTGATAGAAGGCCAAGTGCAGCTCGTTCAGTCCTCCATGCGCTCTGACGATGCTGATCACTTCTTCGACATCTTCCTGACGATAAGGCGCCATGATGGTCCTGATCGTCGACCTGACCAGTTTTCGTTGGTCTTGCGTTAGCTCCTTCAGGGAGATACCCGGGAAAGCAGCTCCCTTCCCCTGCAACTGGACCGCCGTTTCATCAGGAGCCTTCTTGAGCAACGCTTTTTTGGCTTGCTTCGCGTCCAGCGCCTGGAAGACCTCATTGGCCTTCTCGGTTTGATAGTAGAAGAGGTTTTGTTTGATGTCCTCTTCGCCGTGACCGTACACGATCGGGCCACCGAAGGCCGCCTTGTCAACGCTATCACCATCGGCTCGTAGTGTGAGATGACGTCCCGTCATCTCCCATTGGAACTTGCCGCTGCCTGGTTCACCGAAGACCGCCACGCTGTAGCTTTCGATGCCGCCGTCGTCGTCTTCCATCTGCTTCAAGAAACGCTCGTAGCCATCTTCGGTCGTTACCTTACGGACAATCTCTTTGGTCAGTGCCTGCTGTTCCTTGGTGAACTCGCGAATGGTTGTCTCGTTCACGTGCCAGTTGGGACTGATATTGGCACGGTGTTCATGATCGAACGGCAGGCAGATCGCCGCCCGCTGCTTCTCTGACAAAGACGCATAGAACTGTCCGACGGCAGTTTCCGCAGCGCTCGTCGTAGTGGGTGCGGCATGGGCAAAGCGGGGATCGAACAACGCAGGTGCGGCAGTGGCGGCAAACGCCGTTGCACCAACTGTCTTCACGAACGCGCGGCGATCCAAACCGTCGCAGTCTTGGCAGCGTTTCTTTTGTGTCATCCGAACAACTCCTGAGATAAGGGCACGTTGGCGAGAACAACAGGCGTGAAACCACTTTCCGACATGGTACCGAGCTGAGAGACAAAAGGCAAAAGCAGCGGGTGGCAGCCAACGCCGCTAAGAGTTCTTGTAGCCGAATTCGCCAGAATTTGGATGGATCGGCAGTCCACCAAACCAAACTCTGGCGAGTTCAGCTGCGATCAAAATCAGCCGCTGGGCGTTAGCCCACGGTTCCTTGCACTCTCGGCTCGGCAGGAGCCTCGCCCTCCCGATCGATTAACACGGTTGTTGCGGTGCGTGCGGTGGACATCCTACCGTGGGAGCTGTCCTCTCCATCCTGCTGATCATGTTGATCCTGTCTTCTGTTTTTTGACAGGATTTACAGGATCAACAAGATGGCCCTTTGCTTCCAGAGGACCTGTTGATAGGGGTAGGGAGGTCCGGTTGGGCCGGACTTCCCTCCCTCCGAACCGTACGTGCGATTCTCCCGCATACGGCTCTCCAGTTAGTAGTTGACGGATTGAGCGAAACGAAAGTGGGCCTCTCGCAGACTGTAGAGTCCCGCTTTCGTAAAGTACGCATTTGGCCAGCGTTGCTGACGTGGTAAACGCTCGGGGTTTTTCCGATGACGTTTCAATAACAACCGCCGGAGGCGGCTGCGAATCTTGGCGTCAAGGTCTTTGTAAATCGTCCAGCGACAGTGTCGAAAATAACCGAACCAGCCGACGAGAACGCGGTTTAGTTCGGCCACAATCAACTCCACAGAACCGGGCCTTTTACGAGGCGTCAGTTCTTTGATCCGAGCCTTCATCTTCGCAAGGCTCTCGCGACGAGGGTAAATTTTGTCCCCGCGAAACGAGTAGCCCAGAAACGCGAAGCTTCGGACGCGACTGTCAACGATCTTCGTCTTCGTTGGATGCAGAGTTAAACCGGCTTGCTCAACCCATACGGTGATCAACCGAAGAGCCTCTTCGGCTTCGGATTGGCTGCGACACAGTACGACAAAGTCGTCCGCGTAGCGCACCATCTCAAAACCGGCGTTGGCCATCTGATGATCCAGCGGGTTGAGGTACAGATTCGACAACACGGGTGAAAGCACTGCCCCTTGCGGCACGCCGGCAATCGGCGTCCATTCGCGGAGTTCTTCCAAAATGTTCTGATCAAGAAAGAGCTTGAGCAGTTTCAGCATCCGTGAGTCCGAAATATGCTCTTTGACCAAAGCCAGCAAGCGGTCTTTCGGAATCGTATCGAAGTAACCTCTCAAGTCCGCATCGACCACGTAAACGTAACCCGCCTGAAGTTTCTGCTCGACGATGCGAAGTGCATCATGAGCTCCCACTCCATGACGAAAGCCAAAGCTTCGCTCATGGAACTGGTGATCCAGGATTGGTTCGATCACGTCGAGCATCGCCCGTTGGACGGTGCGGTCGCGGACTGTCGGAATGCCCAGCGGGCGGGTCTCGTTCGGTCTTCCCGGTTTGGGAATGTGAACGCGAAGTACCGCACTGGGGCGATAGGTTTGTGCTTTGATTTCTTCGGAGAGCTGCTGTGTTTCCACGAGCAGATGTTCTTCGAACTCTTCGCAGCTTTGCCCATCAACTCCGGCCGATTTCTTCTTCCCGGTCACTTTGCGTGCGGCCGTGTAAAGATTCAGCGGGGCGTAAACCTTGTCAATTAACGCGTGCCATTTGCCTCCTTTCACTTTGTTTTCCAAAAGTGTCGTCAACATTCGGTCGGTCCATACAGCAGGCTGAGCCCACCGGCGAATGTCCGGCGTCTCTCCAGTCGGTATAGCCGTAAACGGCACTCGTTCTGGCAAAGTATCTTTCGATTTGCTTTTCATGTGTTAGGGCGTTCCGAATCTACTTCCCTGCCTCCCTTCGCTCGCGGTGGGTTTGGTTCCCACCGGTCAGCACTACTATGAAGGCTCTGACTCCTCAGCTGAGCGCATCATAGGTCTGCACGCTGCTGAGGCCTCCCTGCTTATCTCGATTGAACTTCCGAACATTCCGTCTCCAACAACACTACTGCCATTTCGCTCGCCTCGGTTTGACACGTTACCGTTTCCATTCACCGTGCGAGCCGCCTCACCGACCTGCGGTGTCTACCGCCGCCCGGAGTTGGGCCTCGTCTGGGACGTTGTGTGAGGTCAGGGGTTCGCGAGTCACTAGGACGCTCCCCGACAGGCTTGGCCGAATCGAGTTCACTTGCGTTACGGACTGTTCTTTCGTCTCCGGTTGCTCCCCACCCTTTCTGTTGAAAACGCAGTTACCGTCGACTACGGAGTGGTAACGTCTTCTCCGATCAGGACTTTCACCTGATAATTCAATCGCCTTCACAGGCGCACTAGCCGAATTCGCCAGAATTTGGATGAATCGGCAGTCCACCAAACCAAACTCCGGTGAGTTCGGCTGCGATCAAAATCAGCCGCTGGGCGTTAGCCCTTAGGTTGGGCCACATTCATGTCGTGACGATTGGGTCATTATTTGGGTAACGCAGCGAAACCAAGTGTCCTCACCCGGAATCCCTAACCAGAACAGCTTGAAGCATCGTCATCCAAAATGGCCTCATAACCGAGATGTGGCTAGACCTAAGCGTTAGCCCACGGTTCCTTGCACTCTCGGCTCGGCAGGAGCCTCGCCCTCCCGATCGATTAACACGATTGTTGCGGTGCGTGCGGTGGACATCCTACCGTGGGAGCTGTCCTCTCCATCCTGTTAATCAATGTTGATCCTGTCGTCCCGCTCTCGTTGCGCCAGGCGGAACAAGTCCGAGCGACAATCTCGCTGTTCCGTCTTTGTTTTTACCCGCCAGTGCCGATAACATGGTGTCAAGGAGCATCGAATGGCTAATCGGGATGGCTGTCGACAATTCCGCCAACAGCGATCGCTGACACGGCGCGAACTCCTGTCCCTGGGCGCTGCCGGTGGACTGGGGCTGTCACTGCCCGACTGGTTTCGGCTGCAGGCTGCCGCCACGCAACCAGCTCAAACGGCAAGCTTTGGCGCAGCGAAGCGTGTGATCTTTCTGTTCTTGCACGGCGGCCATCCGCAGCACGAGACGTGGGATCCTAAGCCCGCCGCGCCCGCCACCGTCCGCGGCGAGTTTGGGGAGATCGCCACCAGCGTCCCTGGCTTCCGCATTAGCGAGTTGTTCCCCCGGTGTGCCGAACTGGCCGACCGGCTGACCGTCGTCCGTTCCATGGCGCATGACAACCCCAATCACGTCCAAGCCTGTCTACCGGCGATGACAGGTCACAAGCACCCGCCCAGCGTACGGGGACGGGGTGATTTCCCACCTGCCGACACAGATTTTCCGCACTTTGGCGCCGTCCACGACCACCTCCTTCCTGGCAAACGTGGAATTCCGAACTGGGTCCAGCTGGGACCTGTGATGACGCGGAACAACCGCACGGTGCTGCACGGGCAATCGGCGGGATTCCTGGGTCCACGGCACAGTCCCCTGATGGTTGACACCGACTTCACCGCTTCGCCGCTACAGGTGGACGCGATCACTCCACGGATTGGCGTCCAACGGCTCCAAAGCCGGCGACAGCTGCTGGAGCAGCTCGACGCTCAACGCAGAAATCTGGATCGATTCGCCGGCCAGGTGAAGGACGCCTACTACGAACGAGCCTACAGCTTGCTAACCTCTTCTGCCACTCAGCGGGCGTTCGATCTATCCGCCGAGCCGGATTCGATCAGGCGGCGGTATCCAAACAACCATGTTGGCCAGGCATGCCTGCTGGCCCGAAGGCTGGTCGAGGCAGGCGTCCCATTCGTGAACGTCCATTACTGCAAAACACCACAAGGTTCGTGGGATACCCATAGCCAGAATTTTCGTCAAATGAAAGAGTCACTGGCACCGACTCTCGACCAGACACTGGCCGCTCTGCTCAGCGATCTAGAGGACCGCGGGATGTTGGACGAGGTGTTGGTGATGCCGATGGCTGAGTTCGGCCGCACACCGCAGATCAACAAGAACGCGGGACGCGACCATTGGCCGTTCGTCTATTCGTTGGCCTTCGCTGGCGGAGGGCTGTCGCGTGGAGCGGTGCTGGGGCGGTCGGACCGCAATGGTGCTTATCCAGCCAGCGAGGCCTATGACCCCGCCGACATGGCGGCGACCATCTACCACCTGCTGGGGATTCCCGAGTCGTCGGTGTTGCACGACCGCCAGGGGCGACCGCATCGCTTGATAGCCGGTCAGAGAATCGATCCCATCCTGGCCTAGGTCGGGGCCGTTAGTTTGCAGGTTGCAGGTTTGCTCGAGCGATGCCGCACCCCCGCACGATTGCCATCGGTGACATCCATGGTTGTGCCAACGCGCTGTACGGTCTGATCGATGCCATCGCCCCTCAGCCAGAGGATCAGCTGATTGTGCTCGGCGACTTTGTCGATCAGGGCAGCGATACGCGCGCGGTGATCGATCAACTGCTCGAGTTGCGAGCGCGCTGCCAGCTAGTTTGCCTGTTGGGCAACCATGAAGAGATGCTTATCGCCGCCCGCCACAACCGGGAGGCGCGTCGTTACTGGGAAGTCTGCGGCGGACTGCCTACATTGAATTCGTACGGTTTTGGGGCAACTCTGGAGACGATTCCTGCTGAGCATCTGAGTTTCATTGAATCGGGTCTCGACTACTACGAAACCGATCAACATTTTTTCGTACACGCAAACTACGATCCAGAGTTGCCGCTCGACCAGCAACCGCCTCACATCTTGCGATGGGAGTTGCTGGATCCCTCTTCGGCGCGCCGGCATCTTTCCGGGAAGACGGCCTTCGTTGGACACACCGAGCAGACCAGTGGTGAAATCCTGGATCTCGGCTGTGTCTGCTGCCTCGACACCGCCTGTTGGCGCTACGGCTGGCTGACCGCGATCGAGGTGAACGAACGTGAGATTTGGCAGCTAGACCGCTTCGGTCACTTACGGCAGCGGTGAGCCACCACCTAGCGCCCGAATTGTGTACGGGGCATCGCCAATCGGCGCCTGTTTTATTTTATTGCTAGCGAGAGGGCGGCTGGCCAACGAGGCCGCGCACGTTGCCAGGTGACGGCGAACAGGAGTAGAATAAATCGAGCCAGTCAACGCCCCAGACGTCGCCCCTTTAGCCCCTTCGGTCCCTACAAAAGGTGGACTCATGACTGCCAGCATTTTCACTCGTCGCGAGCTGCTGAAAACATGTGGCCTGGGTGTTTTGGGTTATAGCGCCAGTGGGTGGCTACCACTCTTGGCTGACCAAGCGGCGCAGAGCGCTCAGCGCCGCCGGCACTGTGTGTTGCTATGGATGACCGGTGGCCCGAGTCAGACCGACACCTTTGACATGAAGCCGGATCACGACAACGGCGGGGAATTCTCCGCGATTGCTACCCGTTCCAGCGAGCTGCACTTCAGCGAGCACCTGCCACAACTGGCAAAGCAAGCCGATCGTCTGGCGGTTGTGCGTAGCCTCAGCACGCAAGAGGGTGATCACGGCCGCGGCACTTATCTTATGAGAACCGGTCAACAGCCGCGGGGACCGGTGCGTTATCCCACAATCGGTTCCTCTCTCTCGAAGCAGCTGGCCGAGCAACGCGACCAGAATGACCTGTCGCTCAACTACGTATCGATTGCTCCTTATCGCGCATTCAATCAAGCAGCCTTCAGTCCAGGTTTTCTGGGCCCCAAGCATGCCGCATTGACGGTCGGGGCAACCGACAACTTGCCAACCAATCCACAAGACAGCGCTCGTTATGCAAGTCTGCGGGTGGACGACTTGGAATTGGCAGGCGACGTCACAAGCGAACAGCGCGCAAGCCGCGTCAAGATCTGGCGTGGACTGCAGGAACGCTTCTTAGCGTCGCATCGCACAGCATCGTCCTCGGCCCATGACACCGTGTTTCGTCGTGCTATGCGACTGATGGATAGCAACATTGCCAAGGCCTTCGACCTGTCGGAAGAGCCGGACGCCATCCGGCAGGCCTACGGCACCGGCAGGTTTGGCCAGGGTTGCTTGATGGCTCGTCGGCTGATCGAACGAGGTGTCCCCTTCATCGAGGTATCGCTGGGAGACTTCGCCGGTGGCAATTTCGGCTGGGACACACACCAGAACAACTTTCCTGCCGTTCGCTCACTCTCCGCTCAGCTCGACGCGGGCTGGGCCACCCTGATGCGCGAGCTGGACGAGCGGGGGCTGTTGGAATCGACAACCATCCTTTGGATGGGTGAGTTTGGGCGCACTCCCAGGATCAACGAGAACACGGGCCGCGACCACTTTCCCGCAGCTTGGACGTGCGTGTTCGCAGGGGGTGGCATCCAGGGTGGTCAGGCATACGGAAAGACAAGCCCGGACGGAATGGAAGTCGTCGAAGGCAAGGTCGGGGTGGGGGATGTTTTGGCGACCTTGTGCCGCGCCGTCGATATCGATCCGGAAATCGAGAACATCTCCGAACAGCTGCGTCCCATCAAGATCGCAGAGGGCACTCCGATTGAGAGCGTGCTCGAGAGTTGACGTTCGGGGGCGGCAACACCCTGTTCGGGAGGACGACAAGCTCTTCGGGAGGGCGAGGCTCCTGCCGAGCCGAAAGACGAAAACAAACGTAACAAAACACGGCAGCCCGGCAGCCAAACGAGAGTGACATGGCATACGGCCGCCGGCGCACGTCGAGAACGAGTACGATCAAGGCGAGCTTCCCGAGTTGAGGCGGGGCCGAACGCCCCTGTGGCGGCTCGGCAAGAGCATCGGCCACCCGGACCTTACACCATGCCGGCGGCGTGGCTGCCTACCACGCGGGTCTGGCATCGGTCATACTGGAAAGCGGTCCGCTTTTTCTGTTCCAGGAGTCTTGCAATGCGTAAGTATGTCGCAGGCCTGACGGGAGTCTTGGTCACTTGCTGTTTGGCGTCGCTCGCACAAGCCCAAGGTGTCGTTACCACCTACTCGGTACCTGCCTATCCTGTCACTACGGTGCATTCACCCACTACGGCATATTCGCCCGTCCTACCAACGGCTCCGGTTGTGGCGAATGCCTATCGGCCGGTGCTGGTGTCTCCGGTACGCACCTACACGGCCTACTCCCCTGCCCTTCCCGTCTACACGGCCTACAGGCAAGTCGTTGTCCCGACCCGGACGGTCTACCGAGCACCCGTTGCAGCAGCTGCCGTTGCCCAGCCGGTCGTGACCGCCTACTCGCCGGTCGTTACCCCCGCGTATCCGGTAGTGGTGCGACCTAAGGTCTACGTTCCAGGCCAGCCGATCCGCAACGTCTTCCGCGCCATCACACCCTAGCAGCGCCGGGTCCACTGTTTTGTCTCAAAGCCTGTCGCCGCCGAGCCCACATGGAACGACCCTTGTCGAGCATTCGTTGCCTCCTGTTACTAGGATTCCTGGCATCAACTGTCTGGGCTGACCAGCCAAGGCGTCCCAACATTGTCTTATTGTTGGCAGACGACCTGGGTTACGGCGAGCTTGGTTGCCAGGGTAACGCAGAGATACCAACACCACATATTGACTCGATTGCGTCCGCCGGTATCCGCTTTACGGATGGTTACGTGACTGCCGCCTACTGCAGCGCGTCGCGCGCGGGGTTGATGAGCGGTCGCTATCAAACACGATTTGGCTACGAATTCAATCCGATCGGGGCTGAAAACGAGGATCCACAAGCTGGCTTACCAACATCCGAGATCACGTTGGCTCAGCACCTGCACCGCGCCGGCTACGCGACGGGGCTCATCGGCAAGTGGCATCTGGGCGGTCATCCACGCTTTCACCCGCACCGCCGCGGATTTGATGAGTTTTTCGGGTTCACTCACGAGGGACACTTTTTTGTGCCGGCTCCTTACCGTGGCGTGACAACAATGCTCCGTCGGCGAACGCTGCCGAACGGCGGACAGGGCCGGTGGGTCAGTGGCGACGGAAGCCTCGTCCTCTCGACACACATGCGGTACGACGAACCTGCCTATGACGCCAATAACCCGATCGTGCGGGACGGCCAACCGGTCGAGGAACGATCGTATCTGACTGATGCCTTTACTCGCGAGGCCGTCGACTTTATCGGCCGTCACAAAGATCGGCCTTTCTTTCTTTACCTGGCATACAATGCCGTGCACAGTCCGCTGCAGGGCGCCGATCGCTACATGCGTCGCTTCGAGCATATTGAGGATGTTCACCGACGGATCTTCGCAGCGATGTTGAGCAACCTGGATGACAGCGTGGGCGCGGTGCTCGAGAAGTTGCGTGATGAGTCGCTGTGGGAAAACACGCTCGTGTTCTTCATTAGCGACAATGGTGGACCGACTCGAGAGCTGACCTCGAGCAACCTCCCGCTAAGGGGTGGCAAGGGTGACGTCTATGAAGGTGGCATTCGCGTTCCTTTCCTGCTGCAGTGGCCGGGTCGACTACGGCCAGATTCCGTCTATCGGCACCCTGTCATCTCACTCGACGTCTACGCCACAGCGGCTCACGTGGCCGCGGCGCCGATTTCAGACCAACAGTCGCTTGACGGGGTCAACCTACTACCCTTTCTGACCAGTCAATCCAACGCCGAGCCGCCGAGCGATGCGACTGAGAATCGCCCGCATCAGACTCTCTACTGGAGGCTGAACCGCAAGACCGCAATCCGTGTCGGTGATTGGAAGTTGGTGCGCAACCCCCGCCGGAGCGAGCACGTTCCCTGGCAGCTCTTTGACTTAAGCGTTGACATCGGCGAATCGAGTGACTTGTATGCAGAAAGACCGCAGCAAGCGGCTCGGCTGCTGGCCGCCTGGCAGCAACTGGACGGCGAGATGATCGAGCCCATCTGGAGCCGATGACCGCAGAAGCAAAGGTACGCCGGTGCTTCTGACGAACTACGACGTGATAACACCTTACCCAATTGTCCGACCACTGATCGTCCACCACTTCATCGGGTGCCCACTGCATGATCCACCTCCTGAACCTCGCCGCCGTCTGCTGCATTGCCGCGCCACCTGAAGCAACACCGGTAAGCGACATCAAGTCGCCAGCAGGATTTCAGGTAGAGCTGCTGTATTCGGTGCCCCAGGACCGATACGGCTCTTGGGTCAATCTCTGCGTTGACCCACGGGGGAGGCTGATCGTGTCCGATCAATACGGCTCGCTTTATCGAGTCACTCCGCCGCCACTCGGTTCGAAGTCGATGCAAATCGAGGAGATCGACTTGGAAATAGGAGGCGCGCAGGGATTGCTGTGGGCGTTCGACAGTCTGTACGTGATGGTGAACCGGGGGGACGAGGTCCCCGGTGGGATCTACCGTGTGCGAGATACCGATGGCGACGACCAGTTCGACTCAGCCGTACACTTGCGGCGGCTCGAGGGGCGTGGGGAGCACGGCCCCCACGCAATTCTCTTGGCTCCCGACGGGCAGTCGTTGTATGTGGTCTGTGGCGACAGTACGCCGCTCACCAAATTCGATCGGTCGCGTGTGCCGCTCGTCTGGGACGAAGACTTGCTGCTGCCGCGCCCATACGGGCGCGGGTTCATGAAGGGTGTGCGGGCGCCGGGAGGATACATTGCGCGAATTGACCCGGACGGTCGAGAGTGGGAGCTGATCGCAGTCGGATTTCGCAACCAGTTCGACGCGGCCGTAAACAGGGACGGCGAGCTGTTTACGTTTGATGCTGACATGGAATGGGACATGAACACACCTTGGTATCGGCCGACGCGTGTGTGCCATGTGGTTAGCGGAGCAGAATTCGGTTGGCGCAACGGTGGGGGTAAGTGGCCGGTCTATTATCCGGACGGCGTGCCGCCGGTTGTGGATATCGGGCCGGGTTCACCGACCGGGATCTGCTTTGGTTATGGCGCCAAGTTTCCGGCCGAATATCAAAACGCGTTGTTCGTGAGCGATTGGAGTTACGGCAAGATGTACGCGGTGCAGCTGGCGGCGCAGGGAGCTACCTATACCGCAACGTTCGAGGAGTTCATCAGTGGCACGCCGTTGCCCCTCACCGACGTGGTCATCAACCCGCATGACGGCGCCATGTATTTTGCGATCGGGGGCCGCCGAGTGCAGTCGGGTCTGTATCGAGTCACGCATGAGGGCGGCGCAACATCAACGGAGGCCCCGGCCCAGGCCGCCGCGCCGGACCGTATGGCCCGCCAGCAGCTGGAAACCTTGCACGTGGGAGATCACCCAAATGCCGTCCGCCTGGCCTGGCCCTATCTGGGCCACCAGGATCGTTTCCTTCGCTTCGCGGCGCGCACCGCGATCGAGCAGCGGCCGCTCAGCGAATGGCGAGAGCGGGCCTTGGGTGAAACCGACCTGCAAGCTCAGCTCACCGCGCTACTGGCGTTCGTGAGACAGTTCGAGAGACAGGACAAGGGTACCGAGCCTGAGATCGATACGCCGCCGCCCCACTGGGAAGAACCCGCCGAGCATGACAAGGCCCGCGACCAGGCGCGCCGCGAGCTACTCGGGGCTCTCGACCGCCATCGTTGGACCGAGCTGTCGGACCCACAGCGGCTCGAGCTGCTACGGATTTACAGCTTGGCATTCCTGCGGCTAGGTCGACCCGACGAGTCGACTCGCCAAGCGCTTATCGGTCGATTTGACGGTGTTTTTCCCGCCGCCTCGCGTGAGTTGAACTCTGAGCTGGCACAGTTACTCGTCTACCTACAAGCACCGGGTGCCGCCGACAAGACCATCCAGTTGCTCGAGCAGGCGCCGACTCAGGAAGAACAGATCGACCTAGCAAAAACGCTACGACACCTCCGCGTCGGCTGGACACCCCAGCTGCGTGAGACCTACTTCGGTTGGTTCGACAAAGCTCGCCACTATCGTGGCGGAGCTAGTTTTGCGCTGTTTGTCGAGTACATCAAGAAGGAGGCGATATCTCTACTTGATGAAACCGAGAAGGCAGCGCTGGCCGCGTTCCTAGAGCCGGCGCCAGTTGAGCGGGAGGTGCCGATGTCGCCGCCCCGGGCGGTCGTAAAGCGGTGGCAGATGGACGAGCTGCTGGCGCTGGTCCAACAACAGTTGAAGGAGCGCGATTTCGAACATGGCCGCCAGATGTTTGCAGCAGCAAGTTGCTTTGCCTGCCATCGGTTTGACAACCAAGGAGGTGCGGTTGGGCCCGACTTGACTTCCTTGTCGGGACGGTTCAGCCCGCGGGATCTACTGGAATCGTTGCTGGAGCCAAGCAAAGTCATCAGCGACCAATACGCGGCTGTGACCATCGTGACTGCTGACGGCAAGACCGTTACTGGGCGGATCGTCAACTTGAATGGCGAGTCCTACAGTATCAACACCAACATGCTGGACCCGAATGCCCAGACAAAAGTTGACCGTAATCAGATTGTTGAAATGTCTCCCTCGAAGATCTCGATGATGCCGACCGGTCTACTCGATACGTTGAATCAACAAGAGATACTCGACTTGATGGCGTACTTGCTGTCGCGCGGCGACCAGAGGCACGCCATGTTCCAAACGCCCTAGCCGGCTAGCCCGTTGACTGTCGGCCTGCAGCGGTCGCGACAGATGACGAGAACAAGCCGTGGGAATCGAGCGTTGCCGAATGTATCGCAGAGAACGAGTGCATCGCAGAGAATCCCGGATTATTCATGAAGATCGTCGCGAGAGGTTGTAAGTACGTTCGTGGCAAGGAAGGCGAGCAATTCTTCCGCAGGCGTATTGAAGCAATACGTCGAGGGAGAATTGGGAAGCATGACGAAGCCACGGATGGACTTACGACCTCGCAGCAGATCGCTCATGAATAATTCGGGATAGGCCTTAGAGCTTGGCCTGGAGTGCTTCCCAACCACCCTGCGGTGTGCGTCACGACTTGTGCCGCTCATACCTGAGCACCGATTCATGAAACCACGTGTTGCGATTACGATGGGAGATCCTGCCGGAGTGGGTCCGGAACTGTGTCTCCGTGTGCTTACTGACCCGCAAGTGACCGGCCACTGCATACCGGTGGTTTTTGGAGATGCTGCCATCCTGGCCCGCGCGGCGCGTCAGTTGGGCTTGGCCGCGCCGCAGGAGACGGTCACGACGGACCGCTGGCCCTCCGCTTGGCCTGAGCTGGAACGGGCCTGCATCCTGGATTTGAATGCACTGCGCGATCCTTCGTTCCACCCGGGGCGGGTAAACCGGTATACCGGACAGGCAGCGTACGAGTATATCGCAGCGGCGATCTCCGCGGCCCGTCTGGGCCAAGTAGATGCCGTCACGACAGGGCCGGTGAACAAAGCCGCGCTGCATGCTGCCGGAATCCAATTCCCCGGACACACCGAGCTGTTCGGCAGCAGGACCGCTGCGCCGCGCGTCTGCATGATGCTCACCTCGCCGGAGATCACCTGCAGTGTTGTAACGGCTCACGTGGGCTTGCGCGACGTACCGAGCTTGCTTAGCCGGGAGCGGATTCTGGATGCCATCGAGTTAACCAACGAGGCGCTCGTTCAGTTGCGTGGCCGGCCCGTCAAGCTGGCCGTCTGCGGCCTGAACCCACACGCCGGCGAAGAGGGTCTGTTCGGCAGCGAGGAGCAGGAATTGATTATCCCGGCGATAGAAACCGCGCTGCAGCGGGGACTGGATGTCGAGGGTCCTTTTCCGCCAGACACAGCCTTCTTGCCCGCCCGCCGAGCTGCAACCGATGGTTATGTGTGCATGTACCACGATCAAGGTTTGATCCCACTGAAGGCCCTCGCCTTCGACGTGGCCGTCAATGTGACGCTGGGTCTACCGATCATTCGAACTTCAGTCGACCACGGTACGGCACTCGACATCGCCTGGCAGAATAAGGCCGTCGCAACCAGTTTCGTCGAGGCAGTTACCTTGGCCGCCAAGCTGGCGGCCAACAAGATCGCAAGTTCAAAGAGTTCGTCCGAGGCTTGAAGTTTCTCGACGAGTAATTGGATCCCTTCCCGCACAACAGTCGTGTAAGACGCTCGGGAGGGCGAGGCTCCTGCCGAGCCGGGGTGCTGGTTACGGCGGTAAACCGTGGGCTAACGCCGGCTAACGCCCAGCGGCTGATGTTGCCGTGGAAGAGAGTAGGCCGTAACAAGCGGCGCCAGAGCTATCCATGCGCGTCGGACTCCCTGCCGCGCTGTTCCGGCAGGTGCTGACTGACGCTCAGCGCCGGAGTACAACCGCTCCGCTACCGCCGGAACGGCGCGGCGGTCACGCTAGGCTAGAGAATCGTCATCTCTCCCGCCGCTTGTTCCGGCCTACTACAGCTCTCGGGAGGGCGAGGCTCCTGCCGAGCCGGAGTGCTGGTTACGGCAGTAAACCGTGGGCTAACGCCGGCTAACGCCCAGCGGCTGATGTTGCCGTGGAAGAGGGGTAGGCCGTAACAAGCGGCGCCAGAGCTATCCATGCGCGTCGGACTCCCTGCCGCGCTGTTCCGGCAGGTACTGACTGACGCTCAGCGCCGAATACAACCGCTCCGCTACCGCCGGAACGGCGCGGCGGTCACGCTAGGCTAGAGAATCGTCATCTCTCCCGCCGCTTGTTCCGGCCTACAGCTCCGGCCACAAATCAGCCGGAATGCGTTAGCATCCGGTTTGGGGGGGCGGTAAACCGTGGGCTAACGCCCAGCGGCTGATGTTGTGGAAGCGACGCCACGTGATGCGAGAACTGCTCGGCTAGTTTCCTTCCTCTTCTTCCTCTTTCTGCGGAAACAGCTCTTCGCCCTCAGCCAGATTCCAAAGCTGCAATGCTTTGTGGCTGCCGGTCGCCAATTTGCCGTCCGCCGAGTAGGCCACACACCAAACGCTGCTCTTGAACTCACCAAATGGCTTGAACTGTTTTTCAGCCAACTCGTGGCTCTTTTGCTTCAACTCCTCGAGCGCCTTCTCGGCGTTGAGCTTCTTTTCTTCGGCGGCTTTGACCTTTTCTGCTGCTTGCTCCGCAGACTTGCTGGCGGCCGCTTTCTCGCTGCGTGCATGGTCCAGGGACCCTTCCGCAATCTGCTTCAGTTTCGCGCTGAATTCCTTGTCGTCGGCAAAGGCCTTGGTCTGCTCTTCGGCAGCCTTGCCAGCGGACTCGGCAGCGGCCTTGGCATCCGCGGCCGCCTTCTCAAAGAAACGATTGCCGGCGGCCAGCAGCAGCGCCGCCTCGGCTTGCTTGAGCTCCTCCGGTAGCAGCCGGCCGTCGGCCACGGCAGCGATCGCTGTGGCTTGTTTCTTCAACTTGTCGGCTTCCGTCTGGCCCTCCTCGGCGGCCTTGGTCGCCGCTTCTGCTGCATCCCGGTTTTTCTTCAACGCCGTCAGCGTTTCTGTGACCTCACCACTCATCTTGATGGCCAGGTTCAGGTCCCAGAGCATCACGGTTCGCCCGTAGTCGGATGCGGCGAGTTGCTTGCCGTCCGGCGAGAAAGCGACCCCGGTGACCCAATCCTTGTGACCCGCCAAAGTCGTCTTCAAAGCTCCGTCGGCATCCCACAACCTGATCGTACGATCGGCCCCCGCCGTCGCGATCATGCTGCCGTCGTGCGAGAACGCAACGGCCCAGACCGCGTCCTCATGTCCGCTCAGCGTCGTTCTTTCTTTGCCCTCTTTCCAATCCCAAAGTTTGGTCGTCTGATCGGTGCTCGCCGTGGCCAGCGTCTGTCCATCCGGCGAGAAAGCAACTTGATAGACAGCAGACTCGTGACCCTTCAGCTCAGCGACCGGCTCGGCGTTCGCTGCGGAGTTCCAGACCAAGACCGTCCCGTCCTCGCCGGCGGTGGCGAAGTGCTGGCTGTCAGGCGCGAAGGTCACGCTACGGCACCAACCCTTGTGCTTCTCCAAGACCGCCTGCGATTCTTTCTTTTGCACGTTGTACACGATCACCTTGCCGTCGTAGCCGCTGGTGACCAACATGGCGCCGTCGGGTGAGTAGGCGATCGACCAAACATTGCTGCTGTGCCCCTCTAGTGATGCGACCAGCGAACCAGACTCGGTATCCCACAACTTAACGTCACCCGGCCGGTACTGGAGGCTCTGGCCACCGGCCGTGGCTAGCAGCGATCCGTCGGGCGAAAACGCTGCGGAGGTGACCCAACGCTTGTGGGCAGAAATGTGGTCCGCTTGCTCGTCATCTGCGAGCCCCCGCGACGTGGCCCCTGCAACAACCAACGTCAGTACGGCCAGCGAGCAAAGTCGGAGGAAACGAATCGGCGAACCACAGTTCATGAGAGTCTCCTTTTTCAGATTGCCGTCCCGTCTGTTAGGGCGACTTCCCCAGGCGGTCGGGTACGATGCTGGCGACGCTTAACTGACTTTCCCTGACCGTCTGCCAGCGGGTCCACAGGCCAGGAAAGCTCTATCGACTCTTGTAGATTGTAACATGCCGAGGGAGCGAGGCGGAAGGATCAAGGTGCAGGCGTCACGGCGGTGCGAGGATCTCGCTGCCGCTCGGATCGCTGCCTCCCGGGCTTGCGAGCTAGGCTGCCTTTGTCCCAAGAGAGATACGCGGGTCAAAGTCGCAGGCTCACCTCTGTGAGGCCTCTCCCCCTAGAAGCGCAATCGCCCGTCACCCGGCGGCGGTTGTTGCGCCTTCAACGTGCCGCGCGGCTTCCAATCAGAATGGGGCGTGTGCGCCTCGGACATCAGCGTTTCAAGCTCTTGGACAATGTCCGGATGTTGTCCGGCGACATCGCGGGCCTCGCCCAAGTCGTTTTCCAGGTTGTACAGCTGGGTGGCTCCGCTAAACATCGGCATTCGCACCGCCTTCCACGGGCCGCGCCTAATGGCTTGCTTACTACCCCGCTCGTAGAACTCCCAGTACAGGTAGTCGTGCTCCTGCTGTTCTCCCCGCCCTGTGAGCGTCGGCACCAGGCTGATCGAGTCGTTCTTAGCAGGCACCTCGGCACCGGCCAGCTCAGCAGCCGTCGCCAGCAGATCGCCGAAGTAGCCGATGTGATCCGTCACGGCACCGGCGGAAGTCGTGCCTGGCCAGCGCACAATCATGGGTACTCGGATCCCACCTTCGTACAGATCGCGCTTCATGCCCCGCAACGGCCCACTCGGCCCGAATCGTTCGGTGTCGTGACCACCCTCGTCATGTGGACCGTTATCCGAAGTAAACATGATCACTGTCTTTTCGTCGATGTCGAGCTGCTTGAGCAAGTCCATGATGCGGCCCATGTCACGGTCCATCCTCGTAATCATCGCCGCCTGCCCCTTGTCCTGATCGCTCCAGGATCTCTCTGCATAGACCCCGTAGTCTGGTACCTCCTGCCCGTTTCCGGTGCCACGCGTGCCCTCGTTGTTGGCGTGTGGAATCGTGAGTGCCAAATACAAGAAGAAGGGTCGTTGCTTATTCGCCTCGATGAACTCCAATGCCTCTTGGGCAATCAAGTCATGGCTGTAATCGACCCGTTTCGTTGCATAGCCACCCGCAAACAGTTCGTAGTCGCGACCGGTCGTGACAACCCGATTCCGGAGTCGCACTTTGTACCTGTCTCGCCACAAGAACTCGGGATAGTAGTTGTGAGCGTGAACTTGGTTTAGATAACCGAAGAAGAAGTCGAACCCCTGATCGTTGGGCAGACCAGTATTGTCCGGCAGATCATCACCTAGGCCCCACTTACCGCAAAGCGCCGTCGTATAGCCAGCTTGCTGCAAGACTTCAGCCACTGTAACGTCCGCAGCTCGCAAACTCTGAATGGGCCCTCGTGCGTTGCCGCGGACGTGCGTATGCCCCATATGCTGGCCGGTCATCAACACACTCCGCGACGGTGCACAGACCGTGCACCCTGCATAGAATTGACGAAAACGCAGACCTTCTCTGGCCATCCGGTCGAGCTGCGGTGTTTGAATCAGCTGCTGTCCATAGCAACCCAGGTCGCCATAGCCGAGGTCATCGGCCATCACAAAGATGATATTCGGGCGCTGGTCGGCACCATGTACGGAGGCCGCCAGGACAAGCAGTACCATGAGCGAGAGGCTGGTGTTGCGGTTCATACTAAGACCTGGGGGTAGCGCTAGCCCGGATTATTCATGAAGATCGTCGCGAGAGGTTGTAAGTACGTTCGTGGCAAGGAAGGCGAGCAATTCTTCCGCAGGCGTATTGAAGCAATACGTCGAGGGAGAATTGTGAAGCATGACGAAGCCACGGATGGACTTACGACCTCGCAGCAGATCGCTCATGAATAATTCGGGCTAGTAGTGTTAAAGAACTCGAGGTGAGCATCTGCAGATCAAACGAGCTGCACGCCCTCCCGGGACTCGGCTGTTCCGGGAGCTCGGCCCAGCGAGGCTGGTTTGTCGCGTGACGATCATCTAAAACCACTTCTCCTTGCTGGCGATGTTCCGCAGCGGTTCGCCACTCGAAAAGCGGAACACGTTGTCGAGCAGCACGGCCAGATGCCGCTCGGCAACTCGTACCGAGCAAGCCGCCACGTGAGGGGTCAAGATCACGTTGTCGAGTTGCCAAAGAGGGTGGTCGGCAGGGAGCGGTTCTTGTTCAAAAACGTCTAGGCCCGCCCCCGCAATCTCGCCACTGTCAAGCGCCGCCACGAGATCCGCCAGCTTGACAATCACTCCGCGCCCGATGTTGATCAAGTAGGCCGTGCTCTTCATCTGAGCAAACTGATGACGCCCGAACATCCCCTCGGTCTGCGGGGTGTGCGGAGCGGCAATCACGACAAAGTCGCTATCCGCCAAGAGCTGAGGCAAGCGGTCGAGTCCCCAGAGCGCTTCGACACCCTGCGGAGCTTCGGTCTGGACGGGATCGACAGCGATGACACGCATGCCGAAGGCGAGGCCGCGGCGGGCGATCTCCGCGCCGATGCTGCCCAGACCGACGATCCCCAGCGTGGCATCGCTGAGGTGCCAGTGAGCTCGATCGTTGGGACTGACCACTCCCGGACCGGCAGACAATGGCGGTCGCCCCTCCTCCCCGCCAACCGGCAACCAGGTCTTATCGATCTGCTGCCGCAGGTAGATGTGCAGATTTCGAGCGAAGCAGAGTACATATCCAAAGACGTGGTCGGCAATCACATCGTAAAAAAGACCCCGCATGTTGGTCAGCGTACACGGATGCTGCACTAGCTCCGGAAAGAGATAGTGCTCGAGACTGGCGGTCGGCGATTGGACCCAACGCAGCTGGCTCGCCGCGGCCAGCATCGGCGGAGTGAGTTTGCCGAAGAAAGCGTCGGCGTCCGCGATTTGGGTAATCGCCTCGTCAGCCGACGCCGCATTGACCACGATCATCTCCCCAGCCGCCTGGCGTACTTTCTCTAAGCGCTCCGCGTCGATCGGGGGATGAATCACCAGCTTCATAGTGCACGGGCGAACAAAGGAGGCAGCGAACAAGGGACGTCCACGATTGTGGGCGGGCCACCTGCTCCGGTCTACCCCCCTAGCACGGGTTCAGCTCTTTCAACCAGAGGGCGCAGCCCGCGCGTTTCGACCCAGTAGCGCCGTCGGGTCTGTGGACTTGTTCACCCTGATGAGGTCTACTGATCGCCGCCACTCTCTCAGGTTGCGGTTCGACCCGGCGTGTACCAAACCAAGAACCACTTTCCGTCGAGTTGCACCGCGCGCTGGACTTGATAGCGAGTTTCGAGGCCGTCCACGAACGTGCTCGGAGCCTCTTCACGCGGACTCCACTGGAGCCAACTGCCTCGTTCACCGCCAGCTAGTTCAAAGCGAAGTATCCCGCACGGCGAGCTGGTCACCGAAGCAACACGAGTTCCCCCAACAGAAAATCCACCTGCCAGGAGCAAAGTTGAGGGCGCCTCTTTCGGATAGGCCAGGACCACTCCCAGATCGGGGACTTCGCCATCCGACTGAGGCCAGTCCACTCGAAGCGTTTGAACGAGCTGCTCGAACGCCGACAACTTGTTCATTACTCGAATCTGTTGACCTCGCCAGTGAAGGTCAAGCCAAAATGTGTTCAAGCCCAACCAGCCACCTAAGAGACACACGAACAGCATCCACGAGCGGATTGAGCGATGTAGTTGCGTACCCACGAGCAGACTGGCGAACATCGCCACCAGAGTCGCCAGTCCGAGAAATAAGCCAACGATCAACAAGATCATGCGCGCATCGGGTCGCACACTTCGCGCAGCGTCAGGTCCGCTCATCCAACCAACAAAGGCGCGACTCTCCGGAAGTGTTTCGATCGTCCCGCGGGTGTGTGCATCCAAGAAGATCCACAACATCGCTCCGATGAGCAGCGCGGCGTTTAGCACCCAGCTCCAACGTCCAACAACGCGGCACAGGCGAAGAGCGTGGTCTTGCATGGCAACCCGGCCCGGATTTGCAGCGGGTCGTCGTCCTTAACGCACGACTAGTCGACGATCGGTTTTTGATCGCAGAACGAAAGTGCAAGGAGTGCGAAAGCCGTGCAAAGATTTGGGTCATTCTCGAACCACTGTCGATTCGAGTTCACCCATGCACCATTGGGTCGCTGAGTTCGTGTCAGCTCGAGGATCAGGTCATGACGCCAATTGCGGTCACCCCGCTCGTGAGTGCCAATCTCTTCGAGCTTCGACGCGTCCAGTGCCTTGGCGAAAGCGTTGTAGTAGTAGAACAACCCTGCCGCCCCCTGCCCTGGATTCGTGGTGACGGAGTAGTTATTGCGAATCCACTTGAGCGCGGCTTGAGTGCGCGGGTCGTCTTCGGTCAGTCCGGCGTACACGAGGCTCTTGAACCCGGAATAAGTCATCGAGCCATAGCTCCGCAGGCCGCCATTGGCGAGGTAACGCTCGGAAGTGGACGGATCGACGTTGGTCGTGGGAATCGAGTAGTAGAAGCCTCCATCATCGACGAGCGGGCCGAACTTCGTGTCGTTCCATTTTCCTTTGAGGTTTTGACACCGGGAAATGAACAGGAGTGCCCGCTGAATCGCCGGGTCGTCGTCTGCAGCTTCAAGGGACTCGAGCGCCTCAAGCAGGTAGCTCGTGTTCGAAAGGTCGGGACGTTCTGGACCGCCGTAGCCGACACCACCGTAGTGCGGATCCGAGGATTCAACTTTGCCATCCGCGCCAATCTGCAACCCTCGAACATAACGCTCCGCGTGTTTCAAGATTTCGTCGTATCGCCCATCACCTGCAACTTTGTTTGCTTCGCTCAGACAGACGATGGCGACACAGGTTTCGTAGTTCCGCAGGCGATCACCAAGGTAGATTCCGCCGTCGGGTTTGACGCAACCTTCAAGCGCCTTGAGCCCGCGTGTCACCAAAGGGTCGTCAAGCGAAACGCCGTGACGGAGGGCGGCGGTTAGGGCGAGGGACGTGATCCCCGATCCGGCTCGAGGTGAAAACATACCGTCTGGACCTTGTCCTTCGTTCTTCAGGTAGTCCAGTCCACGGCCAACTATCTCGTTCAAGGTATTCACTGACGGACTGCTGGACCCCTTGTCTTGGTCTTGACTAGGGGCTGACGAATTCACGACCAACGCCAGAAGAACGGCGACGAAGGCAACACGCAACATGTGGTTTCTCCCCATTTGTGGACTTAATTGCTGTGAGAATCTGCTGGGCAGGCCCGCCCAACGCCGCTGCACGGGCAATCCGCCAAACTCTGGCGAGTTCGGCTACACTCCAAATCAGCCGCTGGGCGTTAGCCCACGGTTCCCCAGCGAAACCGACGCGTAGCGTCGGGGACGGCTCCCCCCTCTCCGGCCCTTTGGGCCGACTCTCCCCGAGGGGAGAGTGAGAAAGACGAAATCTCGTACTAAGTCAGAAGCTGCACGACCTCCAGTGAGGTGGTGAAGCTTTTACGCTTCATGCAATCCGCCCAACTCTGGCGAGTTCGGCTACGCTCCAAATCAGCCGCTGGGCGTTAGCCCACGGTTCCCCAGCGAAACCGACGCGTAGCGTCGGGGACGGCTCCCCCCCTCTCCGGCCCTTTGGGCCGACTCTCCCCGAGGGGGAGAGTGAGAAAGACGAAATCTCGTACTAAGTCAGAAGCTGCACGACCTCCAGTGAGGTGGTGAAGCTTTTACGCTTCATGCAATCCGCCCAACTCTGGCGAGTTCGGCTACGCTCTAAATCAGCCGCTGGGCGTTAGCCCACGGTTCTCCAGCGAAGCCGACGCGTAGCGTCCGAAGACCGGCTCCCCCCTCTCCGGCCCTTCGGGCCGACTCTCCCCGAGGGGAGAGTGGAGAAACACGAAGTCACGCACTAACTTAAAGAGCGGCACGACCTCCAGTTTGGCGAGCTCGGTGCCTTCCATCAAGCTCACATCTGAGGTTATTCTTCAAGGGGCTGGGAGAACGAGGCGGAGCCTCCGGGCGAAAGTGGCCGCTCACCAACACAGCGTCCATAGTTCGTAGCAAGCCCAACTCCACCAGTTTCGAAAAGTTGTCGCCTGGTCCCGAATCTGTACGCTCCACGGCGTGCGCGAGACCCTCCGTTCTCGGAGCGCGACAGGTCGCGGCGGCTGGTAGTTTGCTCGCACGACACGGACAACATCGGCCGGGCTCAGCCGATGCTGCTCGGCGAAACGAGACCGTCCCGCCGCCGTCAACGCCGTCGAGGCAAAACTCAGCGCAATGAATGCCGTCCCCCGCCTTGCCGCGCAGATAGCCCTTCACCGAGTACCGCCGCCCTAGCTGTGTGTGGAAGTATCGGTGTAAGGCGGCCACTTCCTCGAAAGAGTATTGCTGTTTGGGTTCCAAGACCCACACTCGCATCGGCTCTTCACGGCGGCTATTCAAGCTGGAAACCTCTTCCACGTACTCCGCCCAAGGAAGTCGCCGCACCTTCGCCGGGGTCGCCTCGTAGACCCACGGACTATCGGCCACTCTGCCAATCAGCGCCACATGAGTAACGGCCGAACCTGTGAAACTTGAGACCGGCTTGTTGCTGTTCAACAGCACCACCAAAGACCCGTCCGTGTAACCGGACACGCCCAGCAAACTAACTACGCTCAGCAGAAGCTGTGACATCGTGGCAGGGCGCAGCCTGTGGGCTGCGTGTTGCGTTTTCCTCGGGCAAGAAGCGCCGCCGCCGGCGTTTGGCATCCACAGACGGAGCCAACGCCGGCGTGCGCACCTTAATAATATCCCGCTGGGCGGTGAACTTTCTAGCTCAGCCGGCACCTTTCAGGCACAAAACACTGCCGTCCAACATACTTACGACAATCTGCCCGTGGCGATCGACAATCAGGCCACCGGGAAGCGGGTCCGACCTTAGCTCATGCTGAAAAAGAGGTTTGCCCGCTTCTAAGTCCAGGGCGGTCACGTACCACTGGGGCTGTGAACGGAACTTCTGCTGATAGCGGACCACCGACAACACCGCATTCTTGGTCACCACCATCGAAATCGCCTCGAATCGGTTCGGCTGCCCCAGGTTCGTCTCCCACTGCACCTGATTCGCCTGTCGCAAAGAGTCAGAGAGGTTATGCCACCTGCGATTGCGGTCGCTCGGCGCGCCTGGCGACTCGCGATCCTGTAACTGCTCAACGACATCCGGCGTCCTAAAACAGGTGATGCTTCCGTGTTTGAAGTTGACTAGCGCGGTGAACTTATCATCCCAGGCCGGCGGTACTCCACCATTGTTGACGGCAAAGGCACCCCGTGGCGTGAAAGCCACGAACTTCCCCTTGGTCGCAACGTTGTCGGCGGCCGAATAGAGCACTCGTCCACCAACGATCGCCGCCTGATTGGCAAACGCTCCAGTGAACTGCCCGTTGTTCGCCTTTGGCCGTCCTTGATCGAACGGCTTGGCGCGAAGCTGTCCCGAGTCGAGATCGAACGGAGCGGGCGAGATCTGGTTACCGCCAGCCAACAGCAGCTGATTGCCTAACACAGTCATGTTGCCCTGGGCGCTGACGCCTTTGCGAAGCTCTTGACTGAAGTGCCCGCACGAGTTGTTCTGCCAGCGAATCTTGCCGCTCAGCGCGTCCAAGGCGTAGACATAGGTACCGTCCTCGTCGATGATCCCGGCAGCGAAATAGGCGACACCCTTGTGAATCGTGACGCCGGTGTTCACCGGCCACGTCGAACCAACACGCCCGTAGACCATGATGTGACGCTCGACCGGCGCGGCACGAAATCTCCATAGCAGCGTGCCATCGCGGGCCGCCAGGCAGTAGACGTAGCCGTCCCCCGAACCGGCATAGAGCCGCCCGTTCCAAACTGTCGGCGAGCTTTTGATCGGAGCAGCTGTCGAGTACTCCCACCGCAGTTGGCCAGAGTGGGCCTCGACAGCACGGACCACACCATCACCACCGGCCCAGTAGACGAGATCTCCCACAGCAACCGGAGGCGTTGTCGTCGAGTCACTAGTCGGCGAGTACCTCCAAGCCGGCTCGACGGCGCCGGGAACCGGTTGCACCGAATGACTGCTGCGCGCAACGTTGCCGCGCAGCTCGGGCCAGTCGTCGGCGCTCAGCTCCGTTAGCTCGTCAGGTCGATCTAGTGTAGCAAACGTCTCGAGCCGATCTTCGTCTCGAGCCACCTGGTCGAAGCGAAAGTCACCGGCAGAACACTTGGCGATGGTACCAATCAACGAGAGGTTGCAATCACATTGCCACGGGCCGATGTAGAGCATTCCATTTGCCGGCAGCGCGCCGTCATTGCAGCCCGGCCGCGCTGCCCCATCGATCTGAACTTTCTTCGAGCGCCGATCGAACCGCAGTGTGCCCTCACCCCGGCAAAAGAACGAGTCGCCACTGGCCGTCAGCCTCGTACAAGCCACCTTGCGGAACTTCAAATCCTCTTCAACTTCGCCGCTGACTGGATCTACCACGACGTGGGTCCCTCCATCTCCCACCCCCAATACCACCTTCCCATCAACGAACAGAGCGTTGGGGTTGTTGGTGATCTTGCGTTTCGTCCACAGGACGTAGCCAGTCTTGGTCGACACCGCGACGACATTCATCCGTGTTTGGCCTTGGATGATCAATGCATCGGGGGTCGCCACCATGATGCACATCGTCTTAAAGCCGGGTGTCGAACGCAGCCCGCGTCCGGGTTCTGCGATCAGGTCCCGCACCTGCTGCTCGCTGTTCTCCCAGACCACCTCACCATTTTTCGCGTCCAGGCAGCGAAGGTGTCGTTCGGGACACATCAGGTAGACCTTGCCATCCCGCAGCGCCATGGCACGCGAATCGATCTGGCCCTCTTCTCGATGCACCCACAGCGTCTTTTGCTGGTCCAAATCGTAGGCGGCCAGCGTATTGCCAAAGCCGTGCGGATACTGGCCGTAGTACCCAGGACTGAGGTCGGCCCAGCTCCAGCCTCCGACTTCCCGATCTCCCCGGACGATCACCGTGCCGCGTTCCGGCGGGCCGGCCATCACGTACAACACGCGGTCCTTCAGCGCGATCCACTTCCACTCCTCGCCAACCTCGGGCAACGTCAGGCGGCCCATTTCGTCGCCAGTCCGCGGATCCAATAACAGGCAACCGTCTGCATCGAGCATGTAGAAGGTGTCCGGCGTGGCAATGAACGCCGACCGGTGCACGAGATAACCTTCTGGCAGTTTGCGCTCCCATAGGACCGTACCGTTGTAGCCGTTGCGGGCAATCAAACGATAGAGTGAATCCCATTCGCGACGATGGTGGGAGATGTGCCCAATCGCTAAGAAAGTACGACCGGCCGACGCGGTCGTGATGGAAGGCATGCCGATGTACATCGGATGGGCCAAGAACTGAGTCATGTAGGGTGCGCGAATACTGCTGTCCGAGGAGACTGGGTTGTTGTCGGGGCTATGCTCCCAATGTGACCAGTCATCAGCTCCAGGTAGCGGTGGCTTGGTAAAACGCGTCCAGGATCCCTGCTCGTCCTCGAGCAATTCCACGGCTGTCGCGCCGGCTCGTTGGGCCTGCTCGAGCAACGGTTGCAACTTGGCGTCAGGGCCCGTGCTGGCGAGCGCCTTGCCGAGCAGACCGACTCCCTCCGGCCGCAAGACACGCAACACTTCTGCGACGGAAAGGTCGGCCAGGATGTCGGAACCGGCCTGGGTGGTCACCACGAGATCGACCATGTTGTCGGCGTAAGGAAGCTGCCCAATTTCACCGCGCTCAACAACCACGCGATCGATGCCCAAACCCGCCTGTCGCGCAGCTTCCCGTAACCGCTCGACGGCGGCCGGTCTCGGATCCCGTACATGCAGCAGCAACTCGGTCGCGCGAGCCAGCTGCAGCACAAAGGCCTCGTCGGCTCCGCAGACGGCCGCCACGCCGTGCTGCACCCTTCCCTGCTCCGCGACCGCGCCAGCCAACTTAGCCCAACCATCCTGGGGTAAGTCAGCTGCCCAGCCCAGCGGGGCGAGACACAGAACAACGAGCCATGCGAAGCACGAATTTCGAGCAATCATGTCGGATCTCCCAGAGCGAGGGTTTGGCGGGACGCAGCGCCATCAGGATAGCAAAACCACACCCCTTTGCACGCAACGCCGTTAAGGATTTCTTGTCGCCTAATTGACCGAACTTGGTCGCCGAATTCGCCAGAATCTGGATTAGCCGAATCGCGAAAGTTTGGAGTAGCCGAATTCGCCAGAATTTGGACGAATCGGCAGTCCACCAAACTCTGGCGAGTTCGGCTACAACTCTGTAGCAGGCGCGCTCCGCGCCGTCCGCCACTTGAAATCGATACTGCTACTGCTTCTTGCTTTCGCACCTAGGATTTACAGGATCAACGGGATGGCCAGCGACCACGATTCTGCAACATCAGCCGCTGGGCGTTAGCCGGCGTTAGCCCACGGTTTCCAGCACTCCGCTGCAACCGTCGGCTCGGCAGGAGCCTCGCCCTCCCGCAACGTAGTCCGCTGCATCAATGTAGCAGGCACGCTCCGCGTGCCGTCCGCCACTTGATACCAATACTGCTTGCTTCGTACTCTCGCTTCCGGCGACCGCCGGCTCGGCAGGAGCCTCGCCCTCCCGATCGCTGTATAACATCAGAAACTCGGAGTAAGTGCTCCGCCGCCGCGCCTTCGCAAGCTGTGCTTCGCGCTTTGGGGGGTGACTTCGTGACAGCCATCGGTGACAATCAGCCGACGACACCCTACCAGACGATTCCTCGGGAGGATCCGCCGTGAGAACGATGCTGCAGACCGCTTTAGCCCTGACCCTAGTCGCCTGTTCCGCGAGTGCGGCTGACTGGCCGGCTTTTCGTGGCGCGAGCGGTAATGGGATCGCGGCCGCAGGCCCGGTCCCCCACAGCTGGTCCGACACCGTCAACGTGAAGTGGAAAGTCGAGTTGCCGCGGCCGGGTAACGGGAGCCCGATCGTCTCCAACGGAGCGGTGTTGGTGACCAGCGCGTTGGATAAGGAGGGCCGCCAACGGTCGTTGCTATGCTACGATCGGTCTGACGGCAGCCTGCAGTGGGAACGGACTGTCAAATTCGATCGGCAAATGCCGACCCACCAGACAAACCCCTACTGTGGCTCGACGCCAGCCGCAAATGGGGAACAGGTGGTCGTTTGGCATGGCTCGGCCGGTTTGCACTGCTATGACCTCGACGGCACCCATCGTTGGTCGCGCGACCTGGGCGAGTTCGACCACATGTGGGGCTATGGCACCTCACCGGTTCTCTACGGTGACTCAGTCATCATGCACTGTTCGCCCGGCAAACGGAATTTTTTGGCGGCACTCGACCTCGACGACGGCCAGACGATCTGGAAAGTCGAAGAGCCCCATACCGGTGACGGCAATGCCCGCGAAGATGGAAAGTATATGGGTTCCTGGTGCACACCTGTGCTGACTCAGGTTGACGGTCGCGAGCAGCTGTTGTGTACCATGCCCACACGCTTGATCGCGTTTGACCCCACCGACGGCAGCAGGATCTGGTGGTGCAATGGAATTCGCGGACCCAAGGGCGACTTGGCCTACTCATCCCCCATCATCGCCGACGACTTGTGCGTGTCGGTGGGTGGGTTCCAGGGACCCAGCATCGGCCTGCGGATGGGCGGGAAAGACGACATCACAGAGACGCACCGAGTTTGGCGTGTCGAGAGCAATCCACAGAGCATCGGAACGGCGGTCTATGTGGACGGCTATCTCTATCGTCCTAACGCCGGGCCAGGCACGATCGACTGCCTGGATCCGCGTACGGGCGAGATCATCTGGACAGAACGGGGAACGGGTGCAGCGCACTGGGCATCCATCGTCTACGCTGGAGGACACTGCTACGCAACCGACCAGGACGGGACGACGGTCGTATTTCGCCCCAACCCCCAGAAGTGCGAGATCGTCAACACAAATCAGCTGGGCGATCCCACTAACGCGACACCCGCGATCTCCGACGGCCAACTCTTCCTGCGAACTAGCAAGTATCTGGTTTGTATCGGCGAGTAGCGGGGATGGCGCTCGGCGCCAGCAGCGGTATATCAGACAACAGGAAACTCCCAGCCACTTGCAAGCGTGAATTGCGGGCGAGCTTCCGCTGGGGGTTTCGGGATTTGCCATCTGGAGTTGGACAATGCGTATCACCTGGTTGATCCTGCTGTCGGCACTGCTCCTGGTACCAAGCGCGGGCCGGGCGCAAAAGAGCAAGCTGTTTGACTCGATCTCGCGACGAGATAGCGAGAGTTGGGAAGCAGCGCTGAAGATCTGGAAGTGGGCCGAACCGGGCTATCAGGAGACGAGATCATCGAAGTTGCTCCGCGACTGGCTGGAGCGCGCAGGCTTCGTGGTGGATGCAGAGGTGGCGGGGATTCCCACGGCATTCACTGCCACCTACGGTTCGGGTAAACCGGTGATCGGCATACTTGGTGAATACGACGCACTGCCGGGACTATCACAGCAAGCGGTTCCACAGCGCGCCGCTGTGAAAGAGGGCGCGTATGGCCACGGTTGCGGGCACCACCTGTTCGGAGTCGCCTCAGCGACGGCGGCGATGGCGGTGGCCGAGCAAATCAAAGAGGGCAATCTGGCGGGCACGATCCGCTACTACGGCTGTCCGGCCGAAGAGGGCGGCAGCGCCAAGGTCTTCATGGTGCTAGACGGTCAGTTCGCAGATTGTGACGTTGTGCTGCACTGGCATCCGGGCGATCGTAACGCTGCGGGCGATCGCAGCTCGCTGGCCCGGATGGCAGCCAAGTTCCGGTTTCGCGGCAAGGCGGCCCATGCCGCTGGCGCGCCCGAACAGGGACGTTCGGCGCTGGATGCTGTCGAGTTGACCAATTTCGCAGCCCAGTTGCTGCGCGAGCACACGCCGGAGTCGACACGCATCCACCACGTGATTACCGCGGGCGGCGGCGCGCCCAATGTCGTTCCCGCGTTCGCCGAAGTCTATTACTACATTCGACATCCCAAGTCGGAAGTCGTGCGCGACCTCTACCGCCGACTCGTGCTCTGCGCCCAGGCCGGCGCGCTGGCCACGGAGACGCAGCTGGAAATTGCCTTCGAGGGAGGGATCAAGGAGATCCTGCCGAACCAGACGCTCGCCGATGTTTGCTTTGAAAACCTGCAAGAGCTGAACGATCTTCGTTACTCGGCCGAGGATCGTGAGTTTGCAGTGCGCCTGCAAACGACGATTGCCAAACCAAAGCCGTTGGATGAAGTGCAGCGCGTCGAACGAGTGAGCGGGACGGGCATGGGCTCGACTGACGTGGGGGACGTTTCTTGGGTGGTCCCCACGACGGGCTTCAATACGGCCTGCTTTGTGCCCGGCGTCCCCGGACACTCGTGGCAGGCGGTCGCTTGCGGCGGGACGCCCATCGCGCGAGCCGGCCTGAATCTGGCGGCCCGCGTGCTGGCAGCGACAGCCTGGGATCTGTACCAGAACCCAGCCTTGATCACGGCGGCCCGGCAGGAGCACGACCGCCGAGTCGATGGCGGGACCTACCAGACGCTGATGCAGCCGGGCCAGAACCCACCGCTCGACTATCGCCGCCGGCCCTGACCGAGATTGACCGCAGACGCAGGCCAAACTCTGGCGAGTTCGGCTACGCTGCAAATCAGCCGCAGGGCATTAGCCCACGGTTCTTCAGCGAAACCGAGGTAGCGTTCGGCGAGTGCCCCCCCTCCGGCCCTTCGGGCCGACTCTCCCCGCAGGGGTAGGCCGGAACAAGCGGCGCAAGGAAGCTTCCGTCAGCCTGCGATTTCCCCGCCGCGCAGTTCCGGCACGCGCCGGTTAGCACTCAACACGAAGTGCATCGAGCCTGGTGCCGCCGGAACAGCGCGGCGTCACCTCATGTCACAGGCCGCCATCTTTCCCGCCGCTTGTTCCGGCCTACGACTGTGTAGCTTTGGCGCTTCACAAACCAGCGGACATCCACCTCACCCTCCCGCGCGCGGGAGGGCCGGACGCGATAGCGTCCGGGGAGAGAGCGGTAGGCCGGAACAAGCGGCGCCAGGAGCCATCCCTTTGCCTACGATTTTCCCACGCCGCGCTGTTCCGGCAGCACCGGTTTGATGCGTCGCCGGAACAGCGCGGCGCTCACCGAGTGTGAAGCCAGAGCTCTCCCGCCGCTTGTTCCGGCCTACTTTCTACTTTCTCTGGGAGTGATCGCCCCGAGGCGCCCCCCCTCACCGGCCCTGCGGGCCGACTCTCCCCAAAGGGAGAGTGAAGAAAGACGAGAAGCTGCCCCCCGAACGGCCGGTTACCCCCTCGCAGGGGGTACATTAAGAAGAAATCCAAATTATCTCCGGATTTCGCGTCCGGAGTTTTCGAAAAAAAGCGATTGATATATATAGGGGGCCGTCCTTTTCGGCTGGGGCATTCATTGAAGACACCCCCCCTCAGAGGGAAATACATCTGGCATCCGCCGCCGTCCGGCAGATCCGGCCTGGTGGCGTAACAAGCGAGAAATCGTCAGGTTCGTTCACGACCGAGAACCGTGCAGCGGCCAGCCCTTGCGAGGCCTTACTACTCAGCTTGGCAATGACGTCTAAGACTGCTCGACTTGTTACGCCACGGGCCTTTTTTTCGTCAAAAGAGCTCAGGCTGCAGTTCCAGTCACAGCCAGCCGGGCATGACGCCCGCCGCGGGCAGCTGAATGATGTCCACGCTGTGAATGTCATCGTGCTGCAGGACTTGCTGAATCGCTTCGCCAGAGGGAACACCGTCCAGATTCAGCACGCCGATCGCTCTGCCACCAGGAGCATCTCCCTCGCGGCCTACCGACATCTGAGCAATATTGACGCGGTGTTTGCCGAAGATCGTACCCACTGAGCCAATAATGCCGGGCACGTCGTCATGGGTGAATACCAGCAAGGTACCGTCAAGATACGCCTCTAGCCGGTAGTCCCCGAGGCGAATCAACCGAGGCATGTTGTTGCCAAACAACGTTCCCGCCGCGCAGCGGGTTTCCCCCTCGCCGACAATCTCGACAGTCATCGACGAGCTAAACGCGCCGGGCTCACTGCGCGACTCCTCGACAAGTTCAATGCCTCGCTCGCGGAGCAGTACTTCGGCGTTGACGACGTTGACTTCAGCATCCAAGGCACCTTCCAACAAGCCAGCCGCGAATGCCGCCGACAGCAACCTGGTATCTTTGTTGGTGACCTCACCTCGATAGCTCACTTTGCATGAAGCGGCCGCACAGCGGTTCCACTGCGCGAGCAGCCGCCCCAAGCGGTAGGCCACATCCAGATACCCGCGCAGGGAATCCAGGGTCTTGGGATCGATGGCGGCTGTGTTGACGGCGTGTCGCACCTCGCCAGTCGTCAGGAAGTTGATCAACAGCTGGGCCGCCTCCACGGCAACTTGGGTTTGCGCCTCCTCAGTGCTGGCTCCCAAATGAGGCGTGCAGAGGACTTCCGGCATCGCGAACAGGGGACTGTCCGTACAAGGTTCAGTTTCGAATACGTCCAGTGCCACGCCCGCCAATTTACCGCTCTGCAAACCCGCGATCAGAGCCGCTTCGTTGTAGATGCCACCCCGAGCACAGTTGATCAAGCGGGCGCCGGGCTTGATCAGCTCGATCTCCTCATGGCTGATCAGGTCCTTCGTTTCGGACGTCAAGGGAGTGTGAACTGTCAGGTAGTCCAGAGAAGCCAGCATCGCCCGCGGGCTCTCGACCAGTTCAATTCCCAGCTTGGCCGCCTGGTCCGGTGACAAGAAAGGATCATAACCCAGCACGCGCATTTGAAAGACCAGCGCGCGTTTCGCCACCTCTCGGCCGATCCTCCCCAAACCGACAATCCCTAACGTCTTGTCAGCTAGTTGCGACCCAGTGTAGGCACTGCGGTCCCAGCGGCCCTCTAGCAGGGATCGATGAGCCGGGGCGATGTTGCGCGACAGAGCCATCATCAGAGCAAACGCATGCTCGGCCGTGCTGAGCGTGTTTCCCGACGGCGTGTTCATCACGACAATCCCCAAACGAGTTGCCGCGACTTTGTCGATGTTGTCAGTCCCCACCCCGGCGCGCACCACTGCCCGAAGACGGTGATTGTCCTGCAACGCGCCAGCGGTGATCTTCACGCCGCTACGGCATATCGCACCGTCGAACTCGGCGAGCGTCTGTTTCAGTTCAGCGCCACCGAGTCCGACACGCTCTTCGTACTCGATCTGCGAGGAGCGGGCGAGCAACTCCAGCCCCTCGGCGGCCAGCCGGTCCAAGATGACCACGCGATGCATTCGGTCGTCTCCCTTCACCCTTGGCTCATTCAAATCCAAGCCGCCTAACCGTCGAAGTGGCACGGCTGGCTCGTACATACCCCCTCTATCCCAGTCCAACGCACAAGTCCTAAAGTTGCGCTCCCGGCTCCGTCGTAGACGCGATGAGTTCGACAGCTGGCGCCCCGCAACTGCGAAAAGCGAGACTTCGAAGAGTGCAAGCGAAGGAGTAACTTGCGTTGATACACCAATCCCCCCCTTCAACTCACCGCTCAGCGCTAGGAAAAACACGGCGAATTCACCCGAGACGAGTCCGCCGATCGATGCCAACCGCGGCAGCCTCAAGCAGGCTCGGCAGAACCCCGGCTAGTCGGCATGCTCATTCCGGAACTCGATCATCAGCTCACGCAACGCTTCGACACCTTCCCTAGTCATGGCGTTGTAAATCGATGCGCGAATCCCGCCCACACTTCGGTGCCCTTTTAGCCCATCTAGTTGACGACGAGCCGCCTGCTGTAGGAACTCAGCTTGCAGGTCGTCGCTCGGCAAGCGAAATGTCACATTCATCAGCGACCTGCTGGCAGGCTGAGCGTGTCCTCGGTAGAAGCCGAGCGATTCGTCGATGACTTCGTAAAGGCGATTCGCCTTTGCCGAGTTCTGTTCGTGCATCCGCGCCAAGCCACCCACTTCTTCCTGCAACCACTGCGCCACCAGCCCCATGACATAGATGCCAAACGTGGATGGAGTGTTGTAGAGCGATTTTTCCTGGGCGTGCGCGCTGTAGCTAAGATAGCCGGGCAGAGTCGGCTGGCTTCGATCAAGTAGGTCCGAGCGGATGATGACTAGCGTGACACCGGCCGGACCGATGTTCTTCTGAGCACATGCGTAAATCAAGGCGTAGCGGTCGACGGACAGCGGCCGGCTCAACAGGTCCGAAGAAGCATCACAGACAAGCGGCACGCGGTCGAGCTGAGGGTCGGCGGCGAACTGCACTCCCTGAATCGTCTCGTTCGAGGTAACGTGCAAGTACGCCATCTGCTCGTCCAGTTGCCACACCTCTTCCTCGGGCAAGCGATCGTAATTTGTCGACTGACCGTCCCAAACAACACGCGCGTCTCCCTCTTTTCTGGCCTCCTCGATCGCCTTCTTCCCCCAACTCCCAGTCAACACATATCCGGCAGGCAAGCCGGTGCCGCGCACCAGATTCATGGGAACCATCGAGAACTGCAACCGTGCCCCACCCTGTAGGAAAAGGACACAGTGGCTGTCGGGAATTGCCAACAACGTCCGCAGCCGCCGTTCGGTATCTTGCAGAATCTCGGCGAATGTGGGACTGCGATGACTGATCTCCAAAATCGATGCGCCGCAGCCTGGCAGCGCGATCAAGTCCCGCTGGATCTGCTCCAGAACCGGCAAAGGCAACGCTGCCGGCCCCGCCGAAAAATTGTGAACTCGTTCTACCGTAGCCTTCACAACCATGGCACCTCTGCAGGCCGCGTACGCCCCCCTTTGAGCGAAATCGCGCCGAAGCTGTCTGGTTCCCGCTGCCTAAAATTCGAAAGACCTGATTCTATGCCGCGAGGTTCACGTTGAGAAGGCTGCAGAGCAACAGCGTGCGGCGCGAAACTGGCCCCAGCGTCGGACCTCGCGGACAAAAGCCGAGTGCGAAGAAAGAACTAGCCCGGATTATTCATGAAGATCGTGGCGAGAGGTTGTAAGTACGTTCGTGGCAAGGAAGGCGAGCAATTCTTCCGCAGGCGTATTGAAGCAATACGTCGAGGGAGAATTGTGAAGCATGACGAAGCCACGGATGGACTTACGACCTCGCAGTAGATCGCTCATGAATAATTCGGGCTAGCGGCGCACAGGATTGGACACCGTGCGCGTGCCCCCCGGGCCGCCGATGCCGATGTCTTCGTGCAGCGAACGACTGAGAGTCGCCACGCGTTCTGCGAGCGCCGGTTGAAACTGATTCAAGTTGAGAGCCCGGCGGTAGTTTGCGAGCGCCTGATCGTACTCACCTCGGTCATCACGAATACGGCCCAGGGCCGCCCACGCTCGAGGGTCGTACTGGTTAATGGTCAAGGCTTCGTTCAAGTGCATCTTGGCTGTCTCGGTCTCCCCGAACTCGTCGTACAGCCGCGCCAGCTCGACGCGAGGATCAGAAGAAGTGGGATTCAACAGTGCCCAGTTCTCTAACAGCTTGAACGCCCGGTCAGGGCGGTCGGTTTCCACCAGCAACACGGCCAATCCGCGGTAGCAGTCGACGTGGGCCCCGTCTAGATCGAGGCACTGGTTATATAGCGTTTCAGCTTGGTCGTAGGCGTCCTGATCGTTTCGTTGTTTGGCCAAGTGGTGTGTGGTGCGGGCCAAATTGTAGTAGGCATCCGGGTTGTCCGGATTGGTTGCCAGCGCCTTCTGGAACCGCTGCAGCGCGGGGCTGAAGTGCCCCTGCTGGTACATGCGAACACCATCCAAGTTGTGACCATCCGCTGCCATGCGGCAGCCACTATTCGCTGCCGCGACGAGAAAGCAAGCGGCTACCCAGCTCGCAAGCCGCGAGCCGGCGAACGCGAATGATCGAACAGCGCAGTACACAGCCTTCTGCCTCGCTGATCAGTTCCCCAACAGGAGTGCCGGGATAACGGCACGAAACTAGCCGCTCCGGCCTCCCCAGCTCCATTCAAGTCGCGAAACAGTAAACAGAAGTCCTAACTGCAGCAAGGCCAGATTGTTTTTGCCTATCTTGACACCTGAGAGTGATCGTCCCCGAGGCATGCCCCCCTCCGGCCCTTCGGGCCGACTCTCCCCGAGGGGAGAGTGAGGAAAGACGAGATCACGCACTCACTTAGAAGCTGCCCCCCTCGAGAGGCTGTGCAGCTTTTGCGCTTCACAACCTGCCGACATCCACCTCACCCTCCCGCGCGGAGGCCGTGCAGCTGTTACCCTGCATGCAGGCCGCCAAACTCTGGCGAGTTCGGCTACGCTCTAAATCAGCCGCTGGGCGTTAGCCCACGGTTTCCCCAGCGAAACCGACGCGTAGCGTCCGGCGAGGGCCCCCTCTCCGGCCCTTCGGCCCGACTCTCCCCGAGGGGAGAGTGAGGAAAGACGAGATCCCCCCCTCGAGACCTGCGGACATCCAACCTCGCCCTCCCGCGCGCGGGAGGGTCGGACGCGATAGCGTCCGGGGAGGGCTGCCCGGGAGTGATCACGCCAAGGCGTGCCCCCCTCGATCGGGGGATTCTGTGACGGGAGGCAAATGGCGCGAACAAAACCGGCTCATGGGTCGTCTTAATCATAGGATCGAGCCGGTGCGGACCCGGCGCCCAAGGTTACCTTTGCTGGCGAATGGAGGCGCCGGAACCAAGCCGCAGGGACAAGGCGGCGTCGCTTCAAGGAGTGGCGCGATGATCAATGGCTCACCGCAAACTGCAAAGCTCGTCCTTTGCGATCGGCGCGGCTTGGGACGAGTGCACGTCGAGCTGGAAGGGTTCTTCGAATTTAGCTTTTCGCTAGCAGAAGATCTTGAAGATCTGGTCCGAAAATGGAAAGGGATGGCAGCTCCCACGGCGATCGAGCAGCAACGAACTCCGCGATCAGTGCCCCGCTAGCAGCCTATTGAGTCTCTCAATGGCAGCCGCCAGCGGGATGTAAAGGCCGAGTCAGCGGCGTGAGTCGTTGGTTGGCGAGCCGCAAAGAACTTTCTCTCAGCTTTGACGCAGCGTGCACCGCGTTACCATTTTCTGGATTTCCATGCCTGCGCGGAAACCCCTTGCTCCGACAGGCAAATTCGAATCGCACCGTCGTCATTGGTATGCATGACGCGAGCACCGCGCAATGCGTAGGCTTGCTTCGCCTTCGACGATGCGCGAACGGCGCCAGCACTGATCACAACCCACTCCGGGTTCGACCACCGCACAAACGCTGCGGGATCGCAATTCAAGGATCCATGATGCGGCGCCATCAAAACATCACAGTCCTGTGGCTTCTGCTCCAGTAGGCGCGCCGAACCCGGGGGCTCTAGGTCACCAGGCAACAACAAAGTGCGCCCGGCGAACACCACCCGGACGACAACACTGTTGGCATTGTCGCTCCCGCCTACGCCACGCAGCGGTGGGTGCAGCACTTCCAGCCATGCTCTGCCGGCAGGAGAGATACGGTCACCGTCGGTCAGCTCGCAGAGTGGCACTCGGTGGCGGTCGATTGCTGCCCGGAGCTCGGCAACCGCAGCGGTTGGGTGGCGAAACATAAGCGGCGACACATAGATCGCCCGCACTGCGAACCGATCCAGCAAGCCAGGGACCGCGTTGTAGTGATCTGCATCTGCGTGCGAGAGAATAATCCCATCGAGGCGTTGGATACGCCGCTGCCAAAGGACGTTCGAGATCTGCCGAACAGCCCCCCGCGCGTTCCCCAACCGGCCAGCATCGTAGAGCCAGACCTGGCCGTCGGGCAGCTCGAGCAGCACGCTCGTCCCGTGCCCAACAGCAATGAAGGTAGCCGCCAAGCAGGCCGGCACCCGGCGGCCGCCGGCGCAGATAAGCAAGCCAATCGACAGCCACGCCGTGGCCAACAAGACCACGCTTCGTCGACTCCACCAGGCCGAGGGCCAGAGGATCCAAACTGACACCCCGACATAAAACAGTGCCAGCCACCAGGTAGGAGGTGAGGGAATCCAGACGTGGCCTCCTGGCAGCCGTTCTCCGTATTCGATCATCCGCTCGACGCACGCCAAGCTGGCATCGCAACCCGCCCCCATCAGCGCGGCCACTGGAGACAGCCACGATCCAAACAACAGTACGCCGAGCCCCAAGAAAAGTGCTGCCGCCATCGGCAACCAAACCAGTGGGTTGAGCAACAGTGAGACCGGAGTGACAACGTGGAAATAGGTCGCTACCAAAGGAGCGGTCACCAGCCAGACCGAGGAAGTTGCCCAGACCATCTGGGTGCCACTGGCACCCAGTCGGCGAGCCAGCCGCCAAATAGGTGGCCGGCTCTTCTCGATCAACCGATCGACTGGGTCCACCAAGGTGGTTGTTGCCGGGCGCACGGGCCGAATCGTGGCAAGCGTGGCCACCGCCAGAAATGAAAACTGTGTCCCCAGCCGAAATAGGCTGGCCGGATTGAGGAACAGCACCATCAGACCGGCAGCCGCCAACGAGTTCAATCCGAGCGATTGGCGGCCTGAGTAGCGTGCGGCGCAAACCAGGCTGATCAAGACCCCGGCTCGAACTACGGGAGGCTGCCCGTCAGTGAGCAGCGCGTACAAACACACGAACAACACGATCAGCTTCAACGTCAAGCGACGTGAAATAACCCCTAGGCGGCCCAGCCCCCAAAATCCTGCCGCCAGAATGCCGACATGCAGCCCCGAAATCGCCAGAAGGTGAATGGTCCCGGTCACCATAAAGTCATGTGACCGTTCGGGGCTGATGCCCCTGCGCGCCCCCAGCAAGATGGCCACCGCCAAGTTGGCGCGCGATTCGCCGATGTGCTGCCGCAACAACTCGCAGCCGCGCTTACGGAGCCGCGGTAGAAACCAGCGGGGGTGCCAGCGCTGCGATCCGGTTATCACCCTGATACCTGCCACGTCATCAACGAAGATCCGACGAAGCCGCCGGTCGCAGCGCCGCAAGGCGGCGATATCCAGCTCGCCCGGATTTCCCGGTGGCGAAGGTGCGGAAATCCGACCAAGCAGGCGGATGCGATCGCCAGGAGTCAAGTTCGGGGACCCGCGAACCCAGAACTCGCATTCACCCGTCGCTACTTGCCAGCAACGCGCGTCACGAACCCGAGTGATCCTGAGCCGGCAAGCTGCGGCAGCGGACCTGCCTAGCGCACCGAGCGGTGGCTGGGCCGGCCGGGCGTGTTGCTCGAGGACGGACAACACCAAGGCTTCGCAACAGATGGGCGACGTGGTACGCGCCGTACAGACCGCCACATGGTCCACACGAAACAGCCGCCAACAAACATGGTGCCAGCTGCCGGCAAGCGCGCAAGCCGCCCCGAGCAAAAAACACCCACTCAGCCGGCACCAACACCTGCTCCAAAGGGCGAACCAGACAATCAGCGCGGCGAACGTCGTCGCCAACCAGATGTTCAGCGGAACGGCCCAACACCGATCGCAAAGGACGCCGATAATCGTGCTGCTCAGCACCGGTACCAGCGGCTGATAGGTCCCCCCAGAAGGTCGCATGCCTGCCCCGCGCGCGAAAGGTTCTCTCGAACCGGGATTATCAATCTGCGCAATAGCGATTCCGCTAGACTACTGGATCACCCCGCTGATCGGCCACGGGGGCAAGGCCCTACACCAACAAGGATTTCCCCCCTGACGTTCCGCTATCCGGTGTGGTCAAACTCGCCAGAAGTTTGGCCGGGTGGTGTTTTCATAGAAGGGTCGCCAAATTCTGGCGAATTCGGCTACAAGGCGTGCGACCAGCCGACGAGACGAGCCCAATCGCGGACAGCAGAAATCGGTCGTCAGGAGGAATCCGCGCTGCGAGCTGCGGACCGCTTTTTACTACGCCGTTTTTCGTGCCCCGCATCGATCGCCTCCTGTTCGTCTGCGAACAGGACAAGATCTCGCGGATTACGATCGTAAACGATCGACCATTCGGTCGTGTCGCTGGTGTACTTGCGGGTGGAACTACGGCTCACCACTCGCGGCTGATACTCCTTGTCACAATATGCACAGCGAATCGTCAGAGACTCTTCGTCCACAATCCAGAACTTGGGTGTCAAATAGCGACGTTCGTTCTCTTCGCGTGTGATGCAGCTGGGGCTGACGCAGTGCGTGCCGTGGGCTGAGGAGTATTGTCGGTAGCGCGGCTCGTGCACAGCAGTCAGCAACGAAGGAAACAGCTCGAGCAGGCTCGCGATGAGCGCCATTCTGACGGGCACTCCGTAGGCCGCCTGCTGGAAGTAGACACCGCGTGGGTCTTCGTCGATGTCGTAGCTCAACTCGTCAACTCTGGGCAGCGGGTGCATCACCTTGGTCCGCCTGTACCGCTCTTCTTTCAACAGCTCTGCGTCAATTGCCGGATAGTCTTCCGCTCCCTCCTCGGCACGATGCCTTTCCCGCTGATAGCGGGTTGCGTAGAAGAAATCGACGTTCTTCAATTCGCGTACCGCCTTGCGTTGTTCAAGACTCAATCGGAACCAGACATCTGCTTCGGCGCCGGTCCAAAGCGTCCGCTGATGCGGCTCGTCGGGTGTGATGTATACGTAGGCCGGAAAGTCGTCGTCGCAGAGATCCTCGATTTCATCGCGGTTAAGCGGGAAGCAGTGGTAATCGCGGGCCAATCGCTGCCTGACATGCTCTGGAAAGTCGCAGCCCGGAGCCGGTTTGGGGATGATCCTGGCCCCAAACCGAGCCAACGCGTAAACCAGCGAGTGAACGGTGCGGCCGTGTTTCAGGTCGCCTCTCAGTTCAATCGCGATGTCTTTAAACGAGTGCTGGAGATCCTTGTACTTCTGCCGATGGGCCGCTCGCAGTGTATAGAGATCACACAGCGTCTGCGTCGGGTGTTCGTGTCCTCCGTCGCCGGCATTGATAACCGGCAAGTCCGTGAACTCGGCAGCAACCTGTGCCGCGCCTTCGTTGGAATGTCGGATCACCAGCATGTCCGCGTAGTTTTCCACGACGCGAACGGTATCGGCAATTGTCTCGCCCTTGGCTGCCGACGACGAAGCCCCCTCGGCCGACGAAATCACCTGACCGCCCAAGTGCAGCATCGCCGATTCAAAGGAAAGACGTGTCCGCGTGCTGGGCTCGTAGAACAAGGTTGCCAGGATATAGTCGCGGGCGAGCGTCCGGCGCCCGCGAATCCGATATGGCTTGCCCGGCGTAGCCATCTCGTCCAGAAAACGGTCCGCCAGCTCGAAGACCGCCTCGATCTCGGCGTTATCGAGATCGTCAATCGAGATCACGCTCCGAGCCATGGGTTCGTCCCAGTACGTCCGACTAAGTGTTCGTTGCAGCGGACGCGCTCTCGCCAAGAGCAAGCCGCTCCGCGCTCTCCCCAGCTGCACGCAACTCCTGATTCTAACACCGCGCGAAGCACCAACAAAGCCTCGCGCTAATCGGTTAGTCGTCAGCGATGAAGAACAAAAGGAGTACCTGGGAACTGCGGCCCCGGCTTCCGATGTTGCACCACAACGACCCTGCCGAGCCCCGTTTGCGACCGGCTCGCCCATGCCAGGATCAATTGCCCCCTGCAGGCGGCCACGAACTTCTTCCTGCCGGCCGCCGGTGGAGCGGGCTACTCCCTCATGCTGCGGGCGTATATCATCCAATCCACCTGTGGCAGAATCACTCGGCCTGGCGCTGCTGCGACCCGAAGCGACCTCTCGCCACACTCTTCTCCTTCTCATGGATCACGGGCCAGACGCTATGGCGAGAGAAGTCGGGATCTTGATGTACCCCGCTAGTCCCGCACAACGGGACCAATGGCAAAGACTGCTGGCCGGCGCCGCGGTCTCCGTGCTGCCGGATCCACCTGCCGTCGACGAGCTGGACCAGATCGAAGTCGTCTTGCTTGGTCCGGGCCAGACCGCCCACCCGGCCCTTGCCCCCCGAGTGAAAGATGGCCGCGTGGGAGTTGTCGCGTTCGACGCCGACGTGCCTGCCGATGTGCTACTGCCCGGCGATACGTCACCGCGCGAGCTGCAGCTCGCCTGCCAGCTGCTGGGGGAAATCGTGCGGCTAAGGAGGCAACAGCGCCGGAGCGAACGCAGCCGCCAGTCGATGGAAGACCTGGCACTCACCGACCACCTCACCGCAATTCCCAACCGGCGGGCCTGGGACGCGGCCACCGATGGCTGGCCCGGCGGACTGCTGGTACTGCTCGACTTGGATCACTTCAAGGTCGTTAACGACCGACTGGGGTACGAAGCGGGAGACCAGGTGCTGAAACAAGCAGCTGAGCGGTTGAGGTCGAACGTCCGCGGAGAGGATCTAGTCGCCCGCCTGGGCGGTGACGAATTCGGTCTGCTGCTGTCCGCGTCCGCGTTGGCAAACGGATTTGAAGTCGTTGATCGCATCCGACGTTCCGTGAGCTGCTCGCTCGCCGACGAGGTCAGCTTAACTGCCAGCGCCGGGTTCGCCGTGGTGCAACCGGGAGAGAACTCCAGCCGCCTAATGGCCTCCGCAGATCACGCACTCCGCCGCGCCAAGGCCCTGGGACGGGACCGCACTGTCCGTAGCGACGCCCCTTCATAGCTCCACATCTGCCTCCGACTTGGCAGACTGGGCAATGTCCAAATAGCCAAGATTGACGACCTGGAGCCAGGCTTAGTTTGTACTGCCGGTTTTCTTCAGAAAAAACGGCGTTCGGCCGAGATATCATCAAGCGGCCGCTCCATTCTGCCGATGGCGACCTGCAGAACGATGAGGGGGGACTCGGAAATCAGCGTCGGCCAGCTCCTTTTTTGAACAGCAGGACCCCTCATGGACATCGATCGGAGACATGGTTGCTTTCGCGCCGCCCGGTTGCTCCCGCTGCTCCTGTTTGTCGGGTGTAGCACGCTGGAACAGCAGTATGACATGTTCTTGGCTGGCTCTGGGGAAACAGCGCTCGAAACACCCCCGGCCCTACCTCCTGATCTGCCAACCGCCACCGTGGTGATGGTCGCCAGCGGCGAGCAACCTGTTTCTGCGCCGCTGCCGCTGCACGAAATCGTCTACATTCAGCAAGCTCTCGAGATGACTGGGCTCGACTCCCGCTTTCGGCGGATGAAGCTCGAGTTGTTCCGCCCCCTCGAGGCAGGTAATCACCGACTTGACATTCGCTACGACCGCGACGAACACCGCGTGGCTTCGGAATACGACTACGCGCTGCGGCCTGGCGATCGGCTTGTCGTCACCGAAGACACCTCGACGGTTTTGGACGACATGCTGGGATCCCTCGCAGGGCCTTTCAACTAATAGGATGGCGAGGGACCGTGATACAAAATCACCCGCTGGGCGTTAACCCACGGTTACCACCCTCACAAGCACCGATGCCACTCGGCTCGGCAGGAGCCTCGCCCTCCCGAGCGTCTTACACGAATGTTGCAGCGGTGTGATGGGGTAGCCCGCCGCTGGTTGCCGTCCCTTCATCCTGTTCATCATGTCGATCCTGTCTTCTGATTGGTTGACAGGATTTACAAGATCAACCGGATGACTCGGACCGTAGCACAAAATCAGCCGCTGGGCGTTAGCCCGCGGTTTGCACCCTAACCGGCACTCCCACGCGCCTCGGCTCGGCAGGAGCCTCGCCCTCCCGAGCGTCTTACACGAATGTTGCAGCGGGTGTGATGGGGTAGCCCGCCGCTGGTTGCCGTCCCTTCATCCTGTTCATCATGTCGATCCTGTCTTCTGATTGATTGTTTGACAGGATTCACAAGATCAACAGGATGACTCGGACCGTAGCACAAAATCAGCCGCTGGGCGTTAGCCCACAGTTGCCACCCTAACCAGCACTCCCACGCACTTCGGCTCGGCAGGAGCCTCGCCCTCCCGAGTATCTTACACGACCGTTGCAGCGGGTGTGATGGAGTAGCCCGCCGCTGGTTGCCGTCCCTTCAATCCTGTTCATCATGTTGATCCTGTCTTCTGATTGTTTGGCAGGATTTACATGATCAACAGGATGACCTGGACCGTGACGCAAATCAGCCGCTGGGCGTTAGCCCGCGGTTTGCACCCTGACCAGCACTCCGACGCGCCTCGGCTCGGCAGGAGCCTCGCCCTCCCGAGCGTCTTACACGAATGTTGCAGCGGGTGTGATGGGGTAGCCCGCCGTGGGTTTCCGCCCCTTCAATCCTGTTCATCATGTCCGTGTTTCAGCTTGAGACGCGCCAGCGCAGGTTGAACAGCCAAATCATCAGCGCCATCAGCGTGACGTTCAAGAAGCTGGTGAAAGTGATGTAAGCAGCAAACAGAAACCAGTCGCCCTCGACCATCTTCGTCGAATCCGTCTGCAGGATACTCATGTCCAACGGCACGGCAAACGCCGCTGAAAAGGGGCTGGTGATACCCGCCCAGGCGACGTATTCAGTAGCCGTGTGTGTCGGGAAGAACTCGTTTGCAAAGAAGTTGATCGCGATCGGTAAGCAGAACAGCACGATCACCACCAGATACGAAGCCATCAGGCTGGCCGACGTCTTCTGGAACACGACCGAGCAGCTTAAGGCGACCACAGCGGTCGTCAAGCAGGTCAGCAGCACAATCCCCAGGTAGGCACCCACACTGGTGAGGTTTGACCAGTAGGACGCAACCATCACACACGCCAACAGCACCGGCCACAGCAAGAACATTGTCAACACACTGGAAACTCGCAAGGCGGCGACCAACTTGCCCCAGAGGATCTGCCAAGGTGTCACAGTTGTCGTCAACAGCAAATCTAAAGTCTGCCTCTCTCGCTCGCTGGTGACACTCCCCGCCGAGAAGACAGGCCCAACCAACATGTTGAACAGCAGCACGTAGCCGATATACCAAGCTGCGTAGTGGGACCAGATGTACAAGCAGACTGCCATCAACGGGATGGCCAGCACCATGCTGACTTGGATCACCAGCCGTAACATCAAAGTGCCTTGACTGAAGATCTCGCTACGAATCTCCTTGTCGTAAACAGGATTCGCTCCATCGGCGAGCAAGTCGTCACGTTTAGCAGGTGCGAACAACCTATCTGGGAACTGATCGCGCTGGATGACCAGACCTACCGCTTGCTGTGCTTCTTGCTCCAGATCGACCACTTCCTTCCCCTCGCTGCCCACATCGGGAGGGTGCAGCAGCCGAGCGCTGGTATTGGTCAACAAGGCGATACAAAGCGCCAACCCCACCGATGGCACGACGGTGACCGTCAACAGCAAGCGGACCGAGCCGTTACTAGACAGAGAGTACCACAGCAACACTCCAATCAGAGCCAGCGGCAAGATCAACAGGTAGGACACAACCAGTGACGCGGCGGTCCGCTGAAAAAAACTGCTGCAAGCGATGCTGATGGCGCCAAACGTAATTACAGAGACAATCAACCCCAGATAAGCAGCCAATACCTCGTACAGCGAAACGCCGCCCAAGGGGAGACATAACATCACGATCGGCAACGAGGAAAAAACCAGCACCCCCAGATGGGTCAGCGATGCCACCATCTTGCCGATGACAATTGCCGAAGGACGTAGCGGGCTGGCCAACAGCATCTCGTACGTCTTGCGTTCCTTCTCACCTGTGATCGCACCCGCCGCGAAGCTGGGCGCCATCATCGAAGCCAGCAGGTACTGCCCCAAGAAGAACATGTCGACCAGCTTCCGCGCGTCCGGCGGGTTCTCGGTCAAATCCAAACGGCTATCTTGGGGCCAGGCGAAGTAGACCACCACGCCTAGCAGCGCCTGGTACAGAAACAGCAACACAAATCCCCGCGGCATTCGCAGGTTGACCAACAGCTCGCGCTGCAGCACCGGATTTTCGACGAGGTACACAGGAAGTCCAACTCGAAAAGGGCTAAGTCAGATCACGCTCGCGAGGAGTCACGCGTCCTTGGACTCGGCACGGGAGGCCTTGAATTCTAAGAAACCCCTCAGCGTCATCTTGATTGTACGAGCCACCACCCTCCATCGTGGCAATTCCAGCATCATAGAGGCTCAGCTCGCTCGATCGGCTGGCTACTAGCATGTTTCCCTTGTATAGGTTCAGAGCCACCTTGCCGGTGACGTTCTTCTGGGCCTCCCGAATGAACGCCAGTAGGCAATCCAGCTTCGGCGAATACCAAAACCCATAGTAAACCAATTCGGCCACTTCCGGTGCCAAGCGATCGCGCAGGTGCATCAGGTCGCGGTCCATTGTGAGCTGCTCGAGCAGCCGGTGCGCCTCGTAAAGGACTGTCATTCCAGGCGCCTCATAGACCCCCCGACTCTTCATGCCGACGAACCGATTTTCAACCATGTCGATCCGGCCGATCCCGTTTCGCCCGCCGATCTCGTTGAGCTGAGTAACGATCTCAAGAGGGCTCGCCGACTGTCCGTTCAAGTGGGTGGGGACACCGCTTGCGAACTCGAGCTCCACGGTTTCGATTTGGTCGGGTGCGTCCTGGGGCGCGGTCGACATGCCAAACTCCACCAGGCTCAACCCGTCAACTGCCAGCTCCTCGAGACGCCCCGCCTCATAGCTAATGTGGAGACAATTCTCGTCGGAACTGTACGGCTGAGTGGCCGTTGCTTTGACCGGGATCCCCTTCCGCTCACAGTAGGCGATCATCTCCGTGCGGCCGGGAAACGCTTGGCGAAAGGCCTCGTTTCGCCACGGAGCTAAGACTTGGACTCTCGGATCGAGGGCTTCTGCGGCTAGCTGGAAGCGGCATTGGTCGTTGCCCTTCCCGGTCGCGCCGTGGGCATACACGCTGGCTCCCACCTCCCGCGCCACCTGCAGACACTTCTTTGAAATCAGCGGTCTCGCGATCGAAGTGCCCAGCAGGTAGACACCCTCGTATTTCGCTTGCCACTGCAAAACGGGAAAGGCGAAGTCGCGGCAGAGCTCCTGTTGGGCGTCAACAATCTGAGCGGACGCCGCTCCGATGTCTCGAGCCTTCTTCAGAATGGCTTCACGGTCTTCGCAGGGCTGTCCCAAGTCGACGTAGACAGCATGCACTTCGTAGTCCTGATCCTGCAACCAACCGAGGATCACGGAGGTATCGAGCCCCCCTGAATAGGCGAGAACACAGCTGGGCATGGAAACTCCCTCGGGTACTGAGAAACAGGCATTCTGGATCGGGCCGCGGCCGCTCGCAAGGTGGCAAGCCCGCGACGAGGGAAGGAGGTCGTGCAGCTCGAGCGCATCATGCAATCCACCAAACTCTGGCGAGTTCGGCTACGCCGCAAATCAGCCGCTGGGTGTTAGCCCACGGTTCCCAGCAAGACCGAGGCGTAGCGTCCGGCGAGGGCTCCCCCTCTCCGGCCCTTCGGGCCGACTCTCCCCGAAGGCCCCGAAGGGGAGAGTGACGAAACATAAATCACGCACTAACTTAAAAGCTGCACAGCCTCCGCGGGGGGGAGTTGGCGGTTGGCATGACCAAGAGGGTCAGCAACGATGTGGGCAACCCGAGCGGTTCGCCGCCCCGCCGCTACCACTTAACTGCCGGTCTCGCTAGGATGAGTGGGATGAACGACCACCTGGTGACGCTGGATTTGGAACGGGGTACGCGGTGTGGTTTTCCCGAGGTCGTCTTTGCAGAGGGCAAAGATCTCGCCACGTTGGAGGGTATCTTCCGCCAGCTGCTTGCGAACAGGATCCCCGTGCTGGCGACCCGGGTCGATCCGGAAAAAGGCGACGCCCTGAGTGGCTCCTTTTCAACAGGCCGCTTCAACCCACTGGCTCGTACCTTTCGCATCCCGCACCCTGGCAGCGAACCTCGGCGCCGAGGCACTGTCTCAGTTGTGACCGCGGGGACCAGCGACGCGGCCGTGGCCGAGGAAGCTCGAGAAACACTCGATTGGATGGGCTGCCAGGTGCGGATGATCTTCGATGTAGGCGTCGCCGGCCCGCACCGGCTGGTCGAACGCTTGGACGAGTTTCGTTCGGCAGACGCCATCGTTGTCGTGGCCGGAATGGAGGGCGCTCTGCCCAGCGTAGTGGCGGGGCATGTCCCCTGTCCCGTGATCGCGGTGCCCACCAGCACTGGGTATGGGGCAAATCTTGGTGGAGTCGCAGCGTTACTAAGTATGTTGAACAGCTGCGCTGCGAATGTCGCTGTCGTCAACATCGACGCCGGCTTCAAGGGAGGCTACGTCGCAGGGCTGATCGCCCGCGCGCGGCACGACGATGAGCAACCAGAAGGCTGAGCCCCAGACCCCCGCCCTTCCCCGCAGGCCGGTCGATAGCCACAAAGGTGACTACGGGCGGGCCCTGCTACTGGGCGGCTCGCGGGGAATGAGCGGCGCGATCGGACTTGCCGGCATGGCAGCGCTGCGCAGCGGCGCTGGCTTGGTGACGCTAGGAGTGCCCGACACCTGTCTCGACCTGGTAGCTCACTACGAGCCCTCATATATGACCGTGCCGCTGCCCTCGGACTCCGCCGGACGGCTCAGTAGCGCCGCTAAGGAACAGGTGGACGAGCTGGCCTCGCAGATGACCTGCTTGGCATGCGGTCCGGGCTTGGGCAGATCGCCCCAGCTGGCCGATCTGGTCAGCTGGATGTACGAGTTCATGCCGCAGCCGCTCGTCTTGGATGCCGATGCATTGTTCGTACTCGCTGAACGCCTCGACCAACTCGCTGAACCGCAAGGCCCACGCATCCTGACACCACATCCCGGCGAGTTTCGGCGGTTTGTCGCAGACGCACAACTGCCCCGCGCCGGCTACGAACAGATGGCGATCCAATTGGCCTCCGCGCGGCGTCTGGTCATCGTGTTAAAAGGACATCGAACACTAATCACCAATGGTCACGAATCGGCCCACAATCGCACCGGCAACCCGGGTATGGCGACAGGGGGTTCCGGAGATGTCCTGACCGGCATCATCACGGCGTTGGTTTGCCAGGGACTCGCGCCACTGCAAGCCGCTCAGCTCGGAGCACACGTCCACGGGATGGCCGGCGACCTGGCCGCTGAGGAACTCGGGCAAACGTCGCTGATCGCCAGCGATCTCATCCGCTTTCTGCCCGCGGCCTTCGTCACTCTAGAAAGCTAGGCCCGGTGCAACTCTACCGACAACTTGACGATTTTCCAGCGCATCTCCAGGGCGGCGCGTTAACGATCGGCAACTTCGACGGCGTCCATCTGGGTCACGCGCGGATTGTCGAGCGGCTGAGGCAACACGCGGCCGAAGTGGGTGGACCGTCGATCGTCTTCACCTTCGACCCGCACCCTGTGCGATTGCTGCGGCCGGAGCAGGCACCGCCGCCGCTGACCTGGACCGACCGCAAGGCGAGCTTGTTCCAAGAGCTCGGCGTCGACGCGATGGTGGTCTACCCGACCGACGAGATGCTGCTGGGTTTGTCTCCGCAGGACTTCTTTCAGCGAATCGTCCTCGACCGACTCGCTGCCCGGGCAATGGTCGAGGGACCCAACTTCTATTTCGGCCACCGCCGCGCGGGAAATATCGAGGTCCTTGGCGAACTCTGTAAAGCAGCCGGCATCCGTCTAGAAGTTGTCGAGCCGCTGGTTGTCGACGGCGAGTATGTCTCGAGCAGCCGCGTGCGTAAGCTGGTGCGCGGCGGTGATGTGTTGCAGGCAAAGACGTTGTTGACACATCCCTACCGGATCCGCGGAATGGTCACCCACGGGGCAGCGCGGGGGGCCAAGATCGGCTTTCCCACCGCCAACGTAGATGCCGTCGACACGCTGCTGCCAGCCGCCGGCGTCTACGCAGGGCGAGCCCACGACGGCCGGGCGGTTTGGCCCAGCGCCATCAATATCGGCGCCAGCCCGACCTTTGCAGAACACACCGAGAAAGTCGAAGCGCATTTGATCGGCTTCCATGGATCGCTCTACGGAAAACCGCTGGAGGTTGACTTTCTGGCCCGACTACGCGACATTCGCCCGTTCGCGTCGGCCGCTGAACTAATCGACCAAATAGCACAGGACGTCGAGCGTGCACAAGAGATCGCCCAGTGAGCCCCTAGGGTTTTGTCTCGACCCGATATGAATATGGTAGACACAATCGCTGCACCCTTCTTGCTCAACTGCGAAACCGCGCGACCGAGCGTGCCAGCTGCTTTGACCGCTCGATCCCTTTCTACAAATCCTAGGCGCCGGAACCAAGTATGACGATCAACTGGCAACGGTTTCACGAGATCGTAGAGAACCACGAGAGGTTCTTGTTGACCAGTCACATTCGTCCCGACTGCGATGCGCTGGGCAGCGAGTTGGCGATGGCTGGCATCTTGGAGACCATCGGAAAACAGGTCAAGATCGTCAATGGGCAGGCAACGCCGCCGGATCTAGCGTTCATCGATCCCAAGCAACGCGTCCAGGTCATCGACAGCGACATAACGGCCGCCCAGCTTGACGATCGCGAGGTGCTGATCGTGCTCGACACCAGCGCTTGGGCCCAATTGGGGCCGATGGGAGAGGTCGTCCGCTCGACAGCAGCGAAGAAGATCATCGTCGACCATCACGTCAGTGAGGACGATCTGGGCGCCGAGTCATTCAAGGATGTGCAGGCCGAAGCGACCGGTGTGCTCGTGGCCCAGGCGGCCCAGCAGCTAGGCGTGGAGCTAACACCGGCAATCGCGACTCCTCTCTTCGCGGCGGTGGCGACCGACACTGGCTGGTTTCGGTTCGCCTCGGTCAGCAGCGAAACCTATCGGACGGCTGCACACTTGGTCGACGCTGGCGCATCGCCGGCAGAGATCTATCGGCAGCTGTACGAACAGGACACGTTGGGACGGGTCCGGTTGCGTGGCACTGTACTGGCGCGAGTCGTCTGTGAACTAGATGGCAGGTTGGCGCATACCTATGTTGTACAGGACGACTTTACCCGTGTAGGGGCGCTTTCCAGCGATACCGAAGATGTCATCAACATGGCGTTGGCCATCAAAGGCGTGCAGTTTGCGGTCATCCTCGTCGAGCAACCGTCGGGCGGCTTCAAGATCAGCTTTCGCAGCCGCTGTGCCTTGGATTGCAGCCAGGTCGCCGAGCAATTTAACGGGGGCGGTCACAAGGCGGCGGCGGGTGCCTTCGTCGCAGGACCTCTAGAAGAGGTGCAATCCAAGGTTCTGGGCTTGGTACGCGCCAGCATGTAGTTGAAAGAGGTACGATCATGACGCAACGAGAGAGCGAGCGACCGACCGAGGCGGCGGGCGAAGACCGCCGAAGTTTCACCGTCGAGTTGGCCGCACTTGTCTTCGGGGGGCTGGCCAGCGTTGGCCCTTTTCTGATCGGCCTGTTTGCGTTCCTCGACCCGTTAACCCGCCGCAAGCAGCCGCCAGCAGCCCATCGCGACGCAGACGGCGGCACACGGGAGGGTTTCTTGCATATTGCGGCGCTCTCCTCCTTGGCCGTCGGCGAGGCGCCCCGCCGCTTTCCGGTGATTGCTGACAAGCAGGACGCCTGGAACTTCTCGCCTGACCAGCCGATCGGCGCTGTGTACGTACAGCGCGTCGACGAGCAGCAAGTGCGGGTCTTCAATGTCACCTGCCCACATGCCGGCTGTAGCGTGGCTTGTGATGGCGCCGCGTTTCACTGCCCCTGTCACAATAGCTCTTTTAACTTGGATGGCTCGCAGCGAGAAAGCGTGGCGGGCCGCGAAAACCCCAGCCGGCGCGGCCTGGACGAACTCGAGGTTGATCCGGACCAGCTGGCGGAGGGAGAGATCTGGGTCGAATTCATGAACTTCTATACCGGCATCGCGGAAAAGAAGGCCAAGCTATGAGCAGCCTGCAATCTCGCCTCTGTGATTGGCTTGACGACCGCACGGGCTATCGCGAGCGGCTCTCGGAAGCGCTCTATGAAGAGGTCCCCGGCGGTTCGCGCTGGATCTATGTGACCGGCAGCATGCTCGTCTTCGCCTTCGTCACTCAGGTCGTGACCGGCCTCTTTCTGTGGATGTCGTACAGCCCCGGCAGCCAGAACGCGTGGGAAAGCGTCTACTACATTCAGCATCAAATGCAAGGTGGTTGGTTGCTGCGCGGCGTGCATCACTACATGGCCCAAGCGATGGTAGCCCTCTTGCCGCTCCACCTGTTGCAGGTCGTCCTCTGCAAAGCCTATGTAGCTCCCCGGGAGATCAACTACTGGCTGGGGTTGGTGTTGATGTTGATCGTCCTCGGCCTGGGGCTCACCGGCTACCTGCTGCCCTGGGATCAAAAGGGCTATTGGGCCACCAAGGTAGCCACCGAGTTGATGTCGCTACCTCCCGGCGGGGGATACCTGCAAAAGCTCGTCGTGGGCGGCGGTGAGTATGGTCATCTGACATTGACACGGTTCTTTGCCCTGCATGCTGGAGTGCTGCCCATTCTGTTGTTGCTCGTGCTGGTGCTGCACGTGGCGATGTTCCGCCGGCATGGAATCACAGCCAAATCTTCGGACAAGCGTCCGGACGAGTATTTTTGGCCACAACAGGTACTCAAAGACGCCGTGGCCTGTTTCCTGCTGTTGGTGGCTGTGATCGCGATCACCTCGGCGCGGGGAACCGAACTAGGTCCGCCGGCTGAACCCACCGAGTCCTATGGGGCGGCCAGGCCGGAGTGGTATTTCCTGTTCCTCTTCGAGCTGCTGAAGAAGATCAAGTCGGCGTTGGTAGGTGCCATTGTCGTCCCCGCGGCTTTGATGGCCTTCTTGTTTGCCATGCCGCTGATCGCCAGGGTGCGCTATCTGCACGCGGTGAACGTAGCCGTAATCCTGGCAATGATCGTGGGTGCCGGATATTTGACCTACGAAGCCATCGACCACGACAACTACCATGTTTGGCATCCGGAACCGCCGGCCGATCCCGCCGAGCAGGAGTTGTGGCGGGAGCGGGTTGCTGGGGCTCGGAAGTTTCACGAAGAGAGAGATCGCGCCCACCGGGACGCCGAGCGCGTCGAGGCGCTGATCGAGCATTTTGGAATCCCGCGCACTGGGGCGTTGGTAGGGCTTGTTCGGGAGGACCCCGAGATTCAAGGGCCGCGACTCTTTGCGCAGCATTGCGCGAGCTGCCACAGCTACCTGGACGAGAATGGCAGTGGCATCGCCGGACCCGCCACGCCACCCGACTGGGATGGCAGCGAACCGTACGGGGCGCCGAACTTGTACGAGCTATCCAGCCGCGGCCGGCTGGCCGGCATGCTCGATCCAGAGAAGATCGTGACGCCGGACTATTTTGGCAGCTGCTACCATGGGCTACCTGATTCGGAGGGCGACTACAAGTCGGGCGGCATGGTCGAGTTTGTACAGAACGACCTGGAGGCAGAACAGGAGCAGCTGGCGGCGATCGTCGCGGTGCTCTCGGCCGAGGCGAAACTGGTCCACCAGCAGGAGCTAGATGCCGAGGCCGATCGGGATGGCACGTTGGCTCAAGGACGGGAAGCGATGGTCGACGTCGGCTGCATCGATTGCCACCGCTTCCATGACGAGGGAGATCTGGGCATGGCTCCCGACTTGACCGGGTATTTTTCTTATCAGTGGCTATATGACTTCATCGCGAATCCCAGCCACGAGCGATTCTACGACGAAGAGAACAACGACCGTATGCCTGCTTTCGCAGCCGACTCGCAACAACCTGCGGGCAACCTGTTAACGCCGCACGAGATCAAGATGCTCGTGCAGTGGCTCCGCGGAGACCGCCGACAATTGGGGGAGGCAGAGTAGACAGGATCTACATGACGAACAGGATGAGGGGAAAGGGCTGGGCTCTACGACCCATTACTCCACAGCAACGAAACGTGTAGCGCAATCGGGAGGGCGAGGCTGGGGTGACGAAAACTTTGGACCACAACAGGCAGTGTCAAAAAGCAATTGCTATCGCAACATTTGGTGGGAGCAATGCATGCTAGTTGTCACAAAACCAATGCAATTCGAGGCAAACTCCTATACTGCGCCCGATAGCATCGAAGATGTTGGGACAAGTTCGCTCGGCGACTACCACATGTTGTGAAGAACGTTTCACCATCCCAGGGCGAGGCTCCCGCCGAGCCGAAACCTGCCGCTTGTTAGCCCCTGATCTTCAACCGCCGATATCGCACGGCGGGCCCCCGGTTGCCCCCCATACGCGGAGGTCGTGCAGCTTTCAAGTTAGTGCGTGATTTCGTGTTTCGTCACTCTCCCCCTCGGGGAGAGTCGGCCCGAAGGGCCGGAGAGGGGACACACCTCGGGGCGATCACTCCCGGACAACCCTCGCCGGACGCTACGCGTCCGGCGAGACGAATCTCGCCAAAACGGATACAGGGCGCGGCGGTACCGGTCCGATGACAACTTAGTCCGGATGATTCGCGAAGGGTCGCTACATGCGGCAGCTAGCATTGCGCCCTTGAACAGTCCGGGCTCAGTCCAGCGGCATTTTGCCTGGACGGACTCTTCTTATCGCGGACCGATCGCATGTGGTGTAGCCGCTGCCAACAGGATGTGCCGGGCGTTGCGACTCAGGGGGATACAGGTTTTTGCTGCGCTCGCTGCTCGCAGGTGCTTTCCCGAGCTCCGGGCGAGAGTTTGACGGGCCCGACCCAGACACGCCGGCGGCTAGATCGGTGGCAGCTGGACGAAGAGTTGTTGGACGCCGCGTCTCTGATCCGGCGGTTCGAACTGTCCGGGAGCGAGGCCGGCCGCACATTTCGCCTCGATCCGCCTCACATCGATCCGCACGCACGCGCGCCTGCGGTAGTGAAACCCCGGCGGCGGACGCTGTCGTGGTGGTTGGCATGGATCTCGTTGACCATCGGCGTTACGGCTTGTGCATGTGGCGGAGCGCTCTTGATGGGATCGGTCTGGGGAGGACGTCCTCATCTGTTTCCGACGGGCATCGCCTTTACCTTGGGCGGTGAGGCCGCATTGGTGCTGGGACTCTTGATGCAACTGGACAGCCTCTGGCGTGGCAACCGCGATCTACACCAATCGCTGCAAGCCGTGCAGGAGCGGCTAGCCGGCAGCAGCGCCCCGGCGCCGTGCTACGGCCGGGCGCAAGCAGGCCGAGAGCAAGGCCTGACTGAAGCAGGCGGTGGGCCTTCATGTTGCAGCGAACTGTTTGAACGCCGATTGGAGGACGTGCTTCGAGAGGTCGGGCGGACATCTTAGAATTCACGCTACATGCGATGCCTCATCACGCGGAGCGTGATGACTACGTAGACGTCACGCTCCGCGTGACGTTGCCGACAGTGCAGGCGCCCTGTGCGATAGACATGATATCGAAGTCCAGCTGCGTTCCACGGTCAAACAAATCAGCCGGAATGCGTTAGCAGCCGGTTTGTAGGAACTGTGGGCTAGGGCTGTCCTCCCATTCGATCACACACTCTGGCGGCGAGACCAATGGCGACGACGGGAGTTCAACAAATGTCGACGCCGGTGGACTGCCGCCCACGCGCTTCTTTAGCGAGTAATAGTCGAGCTTCAAAGCCCGAGCTGTCACATGGAGGCCGTGCGTCGCTGCTAGCTTGCTGGCCGCCTTCCAAAGCCGTTCTGGAATTCGTTCGCCCACGGCTCGGCACCGCCTCGGTCGCCGACGGATACCCTAGACCGGTTTGGTTCCTAATCAGAGTTCATGGTGTCCTTTAACAGTCGACGGGACGGTGAGTCAAAGTACATCTCCAACTCATCGTCCCATTTCCACGATCGACCGCAGCACCAACACGAGTATATAGATAGTACTGCATGCGGAGCGTGAATGCGCCCTTGCCTGTCACTGTAAACAAACCGATATCTTGCTCGCGCAAACCCCACCGACTGACGGAGTTCTTTCGACGGGACAAGGCAAGTGAGGTGTGCCGCGTTGCCGAAGCCGTATAATCGCGTTGAGACACCTGACTTGTTCCAAGTTACTCTGCATCTGCTTGCCAGCAGGGCAATCAAAAACACGACAACGAGTATCGTGCGAAGGCGAAATCTGGCGAAACGACGCGGCATCTTGAATCACGAAACTGGACTAGCCGGTGATTTCACGCTTGCTTTAACAGTTCACCGATTTCGCCCAGTCTATCAATCTTGGATCTGACTGACTTTCGGTGAGGCTCTGGAAGTATCAACTCGACACGGATGACCAACAAACGGCCCCGCCCCGATTTCCATTAGCCATTCCAACAGGCGGCTCGACACAAATCCTTGGTCGGGACCCGCTACGTAATCGCTACCATCCCACTTGTCGCCATCGAGAATCCAACCATTCTTCGGATAACCAATTGTCGTCATTTCCACCGAGCTCGCCCCTGCTTCACCGATAGCGCGTTGAAATGAACGTCACGATGCCTAAGATGCCCGAGAAGTTACCACGCTGACTGCACCCTACGTATCTAATCGCGGATAGAGCCGAGCGATTTGACAGGAAGAACGGCACCGTACGCGATTGAAGTCACTAGTTCGAACTCCTCGGTCGCGTCGGCATTTCCTGCTAAAATCTCTTTAATTTGGGCAGCGGCCTCGCGAGGCGCCGTCTGCATTTCCGTGTGAATCCTCCTGCCCGAAAGTGATGCTCCGTGTTGAGCAAGAACGCTTGCCGCAGTGGCTCGCCCATCTTCAACAGCTCGATCAAGCGCTGTACACCCATCGTTGTCCGCGTGATTCAAGTCGCACCCACTCGCGATCAGAGAGTTCAAGATTTCTTCCGCTGACGCGTAGAAAATAGCCGTTTCGCCTCCGTATGTTGTGATGTCCGGATCGGCTCCGTGCCTGATAAATAGTTTCACAAGTTCAGAATGTCCTGCGCTGACCGCGATATGGAGTGGGGCCAGACCTGTTTCGCCGTCATGTGTGTCCAGGTCGAATCCAAGTCTGATTAACTGTTCAGCGGTTGTGATGTTACCTGTGTCACAGCTGAAAACCAGAGGCGAGTACTGGTCTTTTTTTTCCGTTAGAAGTCCGGCCTCAAATGTTATCTGAATTGCGTCCGCGTCCCCAAAGCGACAAACGTATTCCGCCAAGGTGACGCGGCTTTCGGCTATGAAGGTGCGCGCACCAACCTTATTCTCTATCGGTGCTATAAACTCACCCCGCGTCAGCTCGTGGTGGCTGCGAAGAGCCGCTTCGAGTGAGTCATTCCTTCCGTTCGCGATATCCAAAAGAAGGGCCAAGCCGCTTCGCGGGAGCTCGCGGCCTTTGCGAAGAAAGAACGGCGCCTCCTCAACAATAGTTCGGGCCACAGACTCTTTACACCTCGTAAGTAGCAGTTGATAAACCACACCTCCAACCAACTCGAAGGCATCCCGGTATCTCCAATCGACGATCTGCGCGACAGTGCATGAGAATCTATCCGCTCGTCGTAGCGGTAACGCGTTGGATACCACGTAGCCGCTCAGTACCTCTTCAGTCACTTCATCTACGAGAATCCCAATGGGTATCAACTGTTCTCCCTGCTTGGCAACAACTGTCACCATGAACTGATCTTGAGCGCGCGACTTGGAACGAAATGAAGATTCAAACTGATGAAAGTGACGAGCTGCGGTTTGAATGGCCTCGCATAGCGGCCGATCACCCTGAATCAGCGCCACTATCTTCGATCTGCTCAGCAAATCCATCCCTTTCACCGCATTTGTCTCCGCCTGGGCGACTTCCACCAACAGAAAGAACACTACGAGTGATAACGCACGCACGTGTAGCTTTGCCATCGTCTGGTTCCATCGCTCATTTATTGATGCGCGCGATTTCTGCCTCGAAATCCTGAATGTCCTGCATAGCTTGCAGGAGAACTGGATCCACAGCCGCTCGGAACCCGTTAGCAAACAACACGTTGACTTCAAGAGCGAGCTCTCGATATACCGTTCTGTCACGATTCACGCCTGTGAGGCATTCACGAGCGGTCGCGATGTCCCCACGCTTCGCAGCAGCGATGGCGTCCCTCATGGCACCCTGCCTTCCTGACAAGATGCTCGCGGCTCTGTTGCCTCTGTCGTGCGCGTCGGCGATTTGAGCAATGTGAGAGAAGACTCCCATAAGGAGCAGAATCTTCCCACGCTTCTTAAGAGAACTTAATCCCCTGCTCTGAACTTCGGCATCGGTGAGGCCTTCGCCATCCATCCTGTTGATCTTCCCTGGCGTCAGTGGGATCATGTCTCGGCGAATCCCATCGTTGAACGTTTTCAAAGTTGAGTTTGGAGCGCCAGTCCAAGATTTTCCACCTCGAATCCGGTCAGCAATCTGCTTAGCAGAAACTCGGCTAGGTTTCTTGGATGCTTTCCACGCTCGAAGCTGTCTTTCTAGTTCGTCATTGTAGTCACAGTGTCGAACGGTGCCATACGTTGTTCCCCAGTTGTGAGGTACCAGGAGGGCACCTGACCGCCGCCCCGCAAAATATAGGAGTTCGGCCTTCGTGAGAATCCTTTCGCGGTACAGTTTCCAGGCGACAGATATCGGAACCCAGTGCTGCCCTTCAGCTTGCCCTTCCGCATCGACATAAGTCGTCGCCTAATTCCCCACGTACCGATACAGATTCGCATCGCCCGCCCTAAATCCGATCGGATCTTCACTCATCCACCTGCCCACCGCCGGGTCGTACCATCTCGCCCGGTTATACTGCAAACCGACATCCTCGTCCCAATCGCGGCCGGTGTAGCCAAAGAGGAAGTCAACCGTGCTTGACTCACTGATACGGTTGCCAAACGAATCATAGACCACATGATTGACAACCGTGCCTTCGTTATCGATGACATCCCGCACACTTCCCAGGTGGTCGGTGAGCGGCCAGTAGACGTCTCCGTTCGCCGATGTCGTCGCGACCTGCTCGTCCGCCAAGATCATGTCGACCACCGGCCCGTGAAGATAACGGTGTGACAACTCCGCGCCCCCAGAGCCCGACTCCTCGGTGAACTCCAGGGCAATGTGCTCACCGTCGTACACCCAGGTTGTTGAGCGATCGACAGTCCCATTGCCATCGTCGTCTTCATCCTTGCCGATTCGCCGATCAAAGGCGTCGTACCTGTAGTCAAACTGCTCTTGAATCGTGCCGCCACTATCACGGTCGATCACCGAGACCAGACGATTGCGGTAGTCCCAAACGTACTCGGTGTACGAACCATCCGGCGCCGTTTTCCTCGTGCGATTGCCCTCGGCGTCGTACTGGTAGTCGTCTGCGCCTAACAGTTGCAGCGCCTCACGCTGCTGGCGTGACTTCGACCTTCTCGATTTCTCGGAATTTTTCCTACCTGCCATCACAAAACTCCTTTCGAGACTGGGCTCGGCGCGCACCGGTAGCGCGGTGAAACGCCAAGCGTTTGAAAAAAAAGACCGCCAAACGGGGCGATCTCAAAGGGAAAACACGGGCCAGCTTGGCCCGTCAGAGAGGGCGTTTTTTTAGGGGGGCATTACACCTTCTGGCGCCAAACTTCGACCGATTCGCCGTTACTCGCTGAAAGACAGAACCTTACGGCGAAAATGAGCACCCACATCCTATGCTCAATGGGGGCTCGTTGGGGGCTCAATGGGGGGCTAGAACTTTCCAGTTCTATGCTCGAACTGCCCTAACGCATGCTCGAACTTGCTGTTAAAAGAGGCCTGCTGTGAAAAGCTGCGTAACATGGTGAGCTTCTGCTGTGTCGAGCAAAACTTGGCTTCGGCCATTTGCGTGCCCTTCAGGTTTGTGGTGCAAACCGGGTGCACTAGCAGCGTCAATTGGCGCTGTATCACGTGCCACACAATCCTACCTCCTTAAGGACGCGACAAATCGCCTCTGCTGTCAACCCCTGCTCGCACTTTTTGGCCAACGAATTCAAGAGCGCGACGGACGCGTTCCTCGTGCCGAGGAGCGCGCCGTCGCTCGGCTGGCCTGCACAACACCGATTTGATTCCACCCCGAGAGTTGTCGCTCCCTCGGACCTCACCCGCAAAGGCGACGTGCCACCTCCGCCTCCGCCGTTCGTCGCTCGCCAGACTCGCTGCGCTCAGACAGGTGAGCGACCGACGACCGGCTCCAGCGAAGGCGACACTCGACAAGCTGCCTGTTAGACGCACAGACGGAAACTCGTTTGGAAAACACCGAGGCGTCGTTCATCGGGAAGACGCATTGACGCCCGCGTGGTGCAACACGGGAAGCGCATCGGACTACGCTTGGTCGCTCGTCGATGGTGTTGGCAACACTAACGGCGCGGGAGCTCTCGTGCTTCGATAACCGGCAGCTGTGTTTCCACGCTCCCTGCGCTGCGCCGCTGCCCCTACGCGGGCTCTTGTTGTCCCGCTCCCGGCTTGGCTCACACAGCTCGCCGCGCGGTCGCTCGCTGGTCGTCTCGGAAACAACACTACTCGACATGGGAAATCGTGCTGAATAGGCAACCGCCCACGCGATCATCGCTCGCTCGACGCTCCGGGCCACCGCTACCGCCTTCGCTGTTCACGCTGAATGGCTTCGGAAGACGACTACGACGTGAAGTGCCAGGCCTTCGCTTCCGCTTCCTGGCCCTGCGCTATGCGGCGTCCGCGGGCCGCTGGGTCCACCTACGGCTGCGCCTCCGGTGGATCCGCTACGCTCGCCTTCCTGGCTCGCTACGCGGATGCCGTCCAGGCACCGCGGCCATCTTTTGCGGCGGTCGTCCATGACCGCCGTGGGGGTCAATGGACACCGGGTACTCAGCGCGATGGACCGACACGCGTCGCGAGTTCCGCGAGCCAAATCGCGGCGATTGAACCACCATCCGTCGGCCCGCGGTCCGAGAGTCAGGCAATCATCACAGATTCCGCCGCCGAACAATCACTTTAATTCGATTCGGCGGCAGTCTGAGGATCAAGCCAAACAAAGACGCCTAAACGGGACTGCCTGGTCAGTCTTCAGGGTGTTCCCGATGCCATTCCAAGGCGGGGCCGTTCAGCAGAAGGGCAAAGTGATTCAGCACGTCGCGCCCCAAGATCCCGATGTCCTCGGTCGTTAGTAGATAGCGGCCGCGAAACGTGTTCCCAAAGAAGACCATGTCGAGCACTACGGAGTTGGAGAAACTGCTCTGACCATCGAAACCCGTTAACTCGTATCGATGCTCCGTGTCCAGCGAGATTCCTAACCGCTGCACCCGGGAGACCGGCAACAGCGTAACGTCGGCTCCAGTGTCAAGCAGCATTCGGACACCCGATACTACCTTACCCGTCGGCGAGTTTCGCAGCTGGACATCAGCCACAGCTGCGGGTGGGTAGAACTGTTCCGAATCATATCGCGGCATCAGAATCCGATTCGATCACTTCTTTCTCGAAATCGCCGACTTGCTGCAGATCGACAAGTCGCGGGCTGCGCAACCGAAATGCGCCGTCCGACGCCTCTGGTACCAGTACAACAACCTTCGTGTTATCTGGTAGAGTGATGCCACCAGACAACTTGATTCGTCCGTTCTCGACAGTCCCTTCAAAGCTCTTGGTCAATTCTGACTCTCACTTCTCGCGCGAATTCAAGATCAACACTCAGTATACCGTGACACGCCGCAAAAACGCAATCGGCACTCCTGGAGCTCTATGCGCCTATGCCTCGGTGGATCCGCTGCGCTCGCCGTCCTGGCTCGCTGCGCGGATGCCGTCCAGGCACCGCGGCTATCTTTGCGGCGGTCGTCCATGACCGCCGTGAGGGTCAATGGACACCGGGTACCCAGCGCCATGGACCAACACGCGTCACGAGTTCCGCGGGCCAAATCGCCGCGATTGAACCACCATCCGTCGGCCCGCGGTCTGAGTCATCAAGAGGCCTACCTGAACCCTGCGCTCCTCGGCTATGCAACCGTAATCTGCTCGACACAGCAATGTAGCAAGTCGGCGAACTGCAGCAACTCAAAAGCCCTGTCCGAGACGACAAATCCAGGATAGAAGATATGTGATCGAAAGATGTCTGTCTTCCCGATAAACCTGTTGGGCAGAGTTTTTTCGCGGCGATGCCTCGTGGTTGCTGCACGATTGGCATGCGACTCGTTGAAGACCGTACGACCGCATTCGTCGCATTCTGTTACTCTGTTCCCATCTTCTTCCCAATATCGGTACGCCGTGTGTTCCTCGACGACCCATTCCACAGTTTCATCGATTTCACCATCCGATCTACTGATTGGCAGGACGCCCAAACCAGACAGACAAGCCGCCATAAACAACTCGGCAAGATTAATCTTGGTAGCACAGAGGCAATTCATTGGCCAGAAGATACAGCCTTTTGCGGTAGGACGTTCTCGCCAATGGGCCGGCCCGAAGATGTCGCCCCCAAGTAGTTTCTGAGGGGCCGTTGGAGCTTTATCTTGCAGTCGCCAAAGTCGATTAATCTCTGCAAGTAGTGCGGCGTCGATCGGCAATCCGTCTGCCTGCACAAGAAGTGGTTTGATCGGCTCGGGACAGGCTGCCAGAATGCGTCGCCCGCTGGCAGAGACGCCACAGTGAGTACACTTGATCCCTCCAATAACCAGTTCGTGTTCAATGTATCCGTGGGTGTCGTGATCTGCCGTTGGTCGTATATGCCACATTGACTGTTTCTACCGTCTACCAGCGCGATTGGGGATGTCTCCTCCACTGGGATCGTTGAGCAGCCGCCAAAACCAGCTCTGCTGCAAACCTCGCCTCAGAGTTCCGCTTCGATAGTACTCCTCATAGGCCTCCCCGGCCTCCTCGCAGGCCTGTTCTGCGATGTCGATAAACGGCCAAGCAGCATCGCGTGTTGCATCCTCCGCTGCGACGAGAATTCCCTCTTTTGTCGCTGTGAAGACAAACGTGAGGACGATGAGCCCTTTGGCACCGCGCGTAGTGAGTTTCAGAACCTTGGATCCGCCACTGGCCTGGGCAGCTTTGGCCGCCTCACGCATTCGCCGGAGCCACTTTCCCCATTCCTTGTAGCTCATCGTCGCTTGCTTGCCCCGCCCAAGCAGCTAATCAAAGTCCACCTTCATTTTATTTAGGTGTGCAACGACTTCTGCGGGAGTCGGGGCCGTGCCCCGCGCATCGCAAGCGTCGAAGAACTTCTTCCACTCTTTGTTCCATCGGGGATGAAGTTGCCGCCCGGTCCCCCAATTCAGATGATACTCCGAGTCAATAATCCAACCCCACTGTGCATCATTAACATCGAATCCGAGTTGACGAAATATCTCGCGGAATTGCCAAGGCAATAGATGGTGCCACTGCGCCCTCTTACCGTCCGGATCGAGTGCATTTGTTGCGCTATTGTTAGCGTACCGATACAAGTTCGTTGGATCCCCTTCAAACCCGATCGGATCCTCACTGATCCAACTGCCCACAGCCGGGTCGTACCATCGTGCTCGATTGTCCAGCCTAAGGCGGTTTTCGAGCGCGAGGCGCGTTTGGACCTAGCATGCAAGGGCCGTTCGCAGCGCGCCAAAGTCGCTTTGCGCACGTTTGATCACTTCCCGCGCGCGTGCGTGTGCGCGCGAAATAGCAAGTGCGTTTGCTTTTGTCAAAGAGCCTGGCGGGCACCTTGCCCGCCAGGCTCAATTGTAACACGACACCACGCAGCAAGCGTCATTCATCAGATTCAGCTGGACGCTCAAGACGCGCGGGATGCGTCTTGGTGTGCACCTCCTTCAAGTGCTTGATCGATACGTGTGTGTAGATCTGGGTCGTATCAAGCTTGGAATGGCCCAGAATCGATTGAAGTGTTCTCAAATCGGCACCCCCTTCCAGCATGAGCGTCGCTGCACTATGGCGAAATAAATGGCACGAGCCTGCCTTGGTGATCCCCGCAAGCTGGATGTAGTGACGAACCAACTGAGACAAGTTCGGTGCGCCGAAAGGACGACCTCGGCGTGACAGATAGATCGTCGTTTCGTTACGTAAACAGGCTAGCTGAGGACGAACCTCTTCCAAGTACTTGCCCAGCCAACCGAGCGCTCGTTCACCAATCGGCACGTGACGGTCTTTGCGACCCTTGCCTTGGCGAATCAAGATCGTGCCACGTTCCCAGTCGACGTCGTCCACTTTCAAGTTGATCAACTCTCCACGTCGGATGGCCGTCGAATAGAACGTCTCCAGGATCGAGCGGTCACGGATGCCCAGCGCGTAACTTAAGTCGCAGCTGTTCATGATCGTGTCCACTTCACGTGCTGAGAGGACGTTCTCGGGTAAGCGGCGTTCTTCCTTGGGGAACTCCAGCTCTGCCGTTGGGTTGCTCGCGATCAACTTTTCCTTGGTCAGCCAGCGGAACCAACACCGTAGGCCAACCAGACGGGTCAACTGGCTGCCGAAGCGTAGCGGCTTGCCCACTTTGGTCCGGTAGTAGTACAGGTGCCGTTGGTAAGCGGCCATGACCTCCGGCGTGATCTCATCGGCAAACTGCAGACCACGATCGTCGCACCAGCGGACGAACTGACCCAAGTACAGACGACGCATGGCCGCCGTCTTGACCGAGTAGTTGCAAACCAGCAGGTGTTGCAGGTGACGCTCCAGCAACAGTTCCAGCGGCTGGCTGGCCGACTTCGACGCTTTCGACTTTTTCCTACCTGCCATGACAAAACTCCTTTCGAGACTGAGCTCGGCGCGTACCGGTAGCGCGGTGAAACGCCAAGCGTTTGAAAAAAGAGACCGCCAAACGGGGCGATCTCAAAGGGAAAACACGGGCCAACTTGGCCCGTCAGAGAAGGCGTTTTTTTAAGGGGGCATTACACCTTCTGGCGCCAAACTTCGACCGATTCGCCGTTACTCGCTGAAAGACAGAACCTTACGGCGAAAATGAGCACCCACATCCGGGGCTCAATGGGGGCTCGTTGGGGGCTCAATGGGGGGCTTCTGCTTGGCCGCAGCATGCTCGAAGTAGGCGGTAGAATGCTCGAACTTGTTCATCTGCTCTGGATCGATCAGACCCATCAAGAACGGCTCTCCCTCTTGACCCTCGCCGTCGTACAGCAACTCATAGACGTATTGCTGGCCGCGACGGCCGCGATGCGGCAAGAGGTACTCCAGTTGCACCAGCTTCCCAAGGTGCGTACGCACTTGGAAGTCAGACCAGCCAGTTGCCTCCCGCAGTTCGCGACGCGTGAAGCGGAAGGCCGAACGTTCCACCTGAACTTCACGAGAGCGCTGGCCAACGAACTCATGGACCAACAACAGTAAGCGTCGTGTTTGCGGTGACAGTTCGTCTAGCGTGCGTCCTAACACTTCGCTGGCCAGCTTGTTGGCCAACACGATGTCCTGGCAAGTGACTTCGATGTACTCGAGTGTCTCGCCCTGCAACTCAGCCTTCTCGAGCGGACGCTGGTGTTGATGCAACAGCGCGATGGCGTCAATCAAGTTGAGGTACTTTTCGTGGTCACGACGAGTGCGTGTCTTGTCGTCCAAGAAGGTCAACTTGCGGGCGTAGGGGTTCACCACGACGAGCGGCCTCAACAGACGCTGAGCGTTTTGATGCAGCTTTACCAGCTTGCTTGCCGAGCGGGCCGCCAAACGGCCCTCCAGCGTGCGGCTTTCACGCTGCTGTTTGTGGATCTCCTGCGTTTGCTGGCGATCCTCGCTGACCGCCAACACCAAACAGCGGTTGATCAGCTCGAAGTCGACGTCGCTCGATGTAGTCGTCAGGAAGATCATCACGGGCCCTTCCACGTGATAATCTTCACTAGCCAAGCGACCGCTGGTCTGCTTGGAAGCACTGGCCATGCGCAGTTCGCCCTCGCTTTGCAACAGTTTCAAGGCGTAGGCTGCCTCTTGGACGCCCTCTTCTTCGGCGACGGCCAGGATCTTGTGTTTCAGATTCTCCTGGCCCATGTAGAACAGCGATTGGCCTGTCATCGCTGAGTACTTGATCACCTCTTCCTCGGGCATCAGCGTCAGGATGGCTTCCATCAAGGACGTCTTACCCGCTGAGGAGGAAGACTGGACCACGACAGCCAGTGGTTTGTCGAGTTTGCGGCTGGTGGCCGCCAAGTAACCGGCCAGTTTGTTGGTCTGTTCGCCGACGAAGCCGCACTGCTGGAGGTCCGAGACGATCCGCTCGGTGAGCTTGGGGTCTTGCAGTAGCTGCATGGCTTCCGCTTGTTCAGCCTCTGTCAGCTCCGGTGCGCTGGTACGTGACGTGAGAGTGCCGAGAATCTGTTCGTCTTGCAGTTGTTCTAGCGCGAGCAGGATACGGCCGATGTCTCGCTTGATGACGTCTTGCTCCACACACAGCTCTTCGGAGGCTGCTTTGATGAACGACCGTCTGAGTCGGGCCGTGTAGAGATCAAGCGTATCGAGATGGATGGCATCTTGCCTCGTGGCCAGGATGTTGACCTTCAACTGGCCGTGCGTTGTATTTTTCTCGAGTCCTCGGATGCGATAGTGACGCTCGGCCACGGTGAAGTGAACTTCGTGGTCTTTGACTTCGGTGTGAAAATCTTCCTGCTTGCCGTTGTTCTGTGTGTGTTGGCTGTCCTCTGCGCGTACCGGTAGCGCCCTGCTCTTTCTAGACATTTTTCTGCTCCCGAAAGTGAATGGACGCCGAAACACCAGCTCCGGCGATTGCGTGTCCTTCAGGTTTGTGGTGCAAACCGGTCCACCAGCAGCGTCAACTACTGCTGCAAAACGTGAAACACAATCCACCTCCTTAAGGACGCGACAAATCGCCTCGGCTGTCAACCCCTTCGCGCATTTTTTTCGGACGAGTTCACGAGCGCGTCGGACGCGTTCCTCGTGCCGAGGAAGCGCGCCGTCGCTCGGCTGGCATGCTGGTGCCGATTTGATTCTGCCCCTTGCGTTGCCGCTCACTCGGACCTCACCTGCAAAGGCGACGTGTCACCTCCGCCTCCGCCGTTCGTCGCTCGCCGGACTCGCTTCGCTCAGACAGGTGAGCGACCGACGACCGGCTCCAGCGAAGGCGACACTCGACAAGCTGCCTGTTAGACGCACAGACGGAAACTCGTTTGGAAAACACTGAGGCGTCGTTCATCGGGAAGACGCATTGATGCCCGCGTGGTGCCACATGGGAAGCGCATCGGACTGCGCTTGGTCGCTTCGTCGACTTGCGCGGAAGCGTGGTTGGCGCGGAAGATCTGTTGCGCCGATGACGCAGAGCTACGTTTCCACGCTCCCTGCGCTGCGCCGCTGCCCCTACGCGGGCTCTTGTTGTGCCGCTCCCGACTTGGCTCGCACAGCTCGCCGCGCGGTCGCTCGCGGCCTCAATAAAGGGGTACTCGGGCATCCTGCCCTCGTACTTCTCTTTCGCGGGCATCCATGCCCTGGCGGCCGGTCGCATTCGCTCGCTAGTCGTCTAGGAAACAACACTACTCGACATGGGAAATCGTGCTGAATAGGCAACCGCCCACGCGATCATCGCTCGCTCGACGCTCCGGGCCACCGCTACCACCTTCGCTGTTTGCGCTGAGCGGCTTCGGGAGACAGCTACTATGCGAAGCGTCTTGCCTTCGGTTCCGCTTCCTGGCCCTGCGCTATGCGGCGTCCGCGGGCCGCTGGGTCCACCTACGGCTGCGCCTCCGGTGGATCCGCTACGCTCGCCTTCCTGGCTCGCTGCGCGGATGCCGTCCAGGCACCGCGGCCCTCTTTTGCGGCGGTCGTCCATGACCGCCGTGGGGGTCAATGGACGCCGTGGACCCAGCGCGATGGACCAACACGCGTAACGAGTTCCGCGGGCCAAACCGCGGCGGTTTGAACCATCGTCCGTCGGCCCGCGGTTCGAGCTTCGGAAAGTCAGCCAGAATTCCGCCGCCGTCGTGAATAGGCTCCTTCGTCCATGCCGATTCGGCGGCGATCTCGGACGTTCATCTGCAGAATTGCCAAGAAGCCGAGGTTAGAGCCGACTCAACGTCCAGCCCAGAGCACTGCTGCTTGGTAAACTACTGCAATTGGTTTGGATATCCGTCCCTGGTTCGTCTCCAGCATTGTTCTCAGTTGAATGGTCCTAGCTGCAATCATCGCCTCATCACTTGTAGTTTTGGTTGGTGCAACTGCGTCTCTGGTCGGAGGATACCGAGAGAGGCGTGAGCTAGCTTGCGGTCGTCCCTCCGTGGACACTGTTGTCAACATGACGAGCACCAACCGTAAGCTCGTGTTGTCAAAACTCGGCAAGCCGGATGAAACCGGCTGTTACTCGATTTCCAGAGATGCGCTGAAACGAATCCAACGCAAGACACTGTGTAGATTCTTCGATCATCCCGCTATCGATCTGGCGTCAATTACTGCCGCCATTGCTGCCCCTGTGATCTGGTTGAGCTTGCCATCCGCGGCACTACTCTTGTCATTGCTTAATTTCGTGTCGATGGCATTCGGCTATCTGCTGGCAGTAACAAGCAGCATTTCCTTGGGGCAGTGGGAGCATTGGATAGATCAACAGCGTGAAGAACGTTGACAACCAGCGGGGGTCGCCGATTAGTCAGACGTGCGCTGTTGACTACAGGCAATTACGACTGGAGTTCCCGGCTCGATCAAATGTGGCCATTCTTGTACAGCTTCACCGACGGAGAGGCGTCGCGCTGAACGTACTACATCCTTCATACTGGAAGCGTCGTTGATCACGGGGTGCTGACCAACAGCAGCACTGCGTCACCTAATTCCGCCACATCAGCTAACAGCCGGGTGACATCCGCTCGCGTTACAACTGTCCCGCTAAGTCTCATCTCGTCAACTTTCACGGTTGGCTGTTTTCGTCCTCGTCGGGTAGGAAGCACGCGTCACGAGTTCCGCGGGCCAAAACGCGGCGATTTGAACCAACATCCGTCGGCCCGCGGTCCGAATAAAAGGACTCGGTGCTGTTCGATCCGAGAGCCGCAGTGGTCCACTATGTGCGGCCACGGGCATGACCACACTGTCAAGGATGCACGACTTCGATCTCTCCAGATGCCCCAAGATGTACTCGTATCGTATCGCCCACAACAAACGGTAGAACCTTGTCATTCAGCCTGATCTCGTTGTCATCATGTCTCCATGTGATTTCCAACGCGACTTCCACAGTCTTGCCCGAGAAAGTTAGTCGATCCGCCGACTTGTTGCCTGCATGAGTCCCCTCGTGGCCAAGTCCAAACGGCCCCGCAAACCTCGGAGAAACAACAAGATGTACCAAACGGGAGCCATGAGCGGAAAAGCTCTTGTCCTCGCCATTAACTGAATGCCCGAGGATCTCAAACACGACCGATCGTTTGTCCTTCGTCCAGTGAAGTGACTGTCCAGTAATACGGTACGTACCCCACTGAACTGGCGGTTGGCATCCGACACTGAGCAAGGTGGTCCAAATCAGGAAACACGCCACTCGTGTAGCTCTGGAGTTCGTCTCCATGTTATCGACCAATCCTGACTGGTGGCGATGGGGGCTGAGAGTCATACGTCGCGGGGATCTTTATCACCCGCGGACCGGTACCGTGGTTTCTGACCTTGCCAGTTTTCTTATCGATCTCGATCCAGAGTGTTCCTGTGAACTCTCCGCGTCCGAAAAGTGACAACGGCGTCTGCTTTTTCTCCTTGTCTTCCGGGTTGTGGC
>CBDCWT010000023.1:0-55450 GCA_965223305.1 Pirellulaceae bacterium
GACACGAACATCGCCATCACGGCAATCCTGTTTCGATGCCGAACGCTTCCACGTCCGTCCCGACGAAGCGGAATGGAAACAACGCGATCACAGCAAAATACGATGCCGCGTTCAACATCGTTCGCGATCTGATTCCTAAAGTCCGCGTCCGAATGGTACGCGGCGGGGCGCGATTCACCCCGGTGCCACGTCGAGCGGCTGGCGTGAGTCGTCGCACTTTACGCTGGACGAACAAGGTGAGACGTTCAGCTGCTCGCTGTACCAAATACCCGAGATCGGGTTTACGCGAGAGATATTCCGCCGCACGGTCGACAATGCGGCGAAGCATGGTTGTGGTGAGGTCACCCCCTGGGATTGCGCTGGCGTCCGGCTACCTCCGTCAGGTTGACAAGTACCACGAGTTTTCAACCGATTGGAACTATGACCTGGTCTACTCGTGGCAACTGGGCGCGGAGATCAAACCAGCCCTGGTACGGGGCAGAGCAGGCGCCGTGATCGATTCGCGCCCTGGAATCGGGCGAAGATTGCGATCTTCTATCCGGAGCCATTTGGCCGTTCGCCGCACTGGCCGGAACATTTCGTTGCGTACGTCCGTGGAGCGCACTTGATCAAGTCACTTCCACACTTGCGCGATAGAACACAGCCTGCCGCGGATGTTCGCGAATGAATCCCATCCCCCGAGTTCGATGGACCAGCCCACTTGAGAGCGACCGATGGCACCGCGGGCGGGTTAGAATCGTTTTTGAGAGTTGCCTGAATGAGAGTCTCTGCACGGCTGGAGTGAATCTGATGTTTGTCCGGTTGTTTCTCGCGTATTCAATTCTCGCCTGTGGCGGTTTTCGAAGCTGCGAATCACGCTGATGAGAAGCGTGACTTGAACGACAAAGAAGTCATACCACTTCCAACCAAGGCAGATGCCGACTTGCCTCACGGCCAGCCGATCGGCGGTCGTGCGATTTGCTCCGCAGCGGGGCGGTGCGATCGAGGTGTGGCGGATCACGCATGATCCGCCTCGTCCGCGATGATGCGAACTATCACAATACGCAGTGCTGGAGCCCGAATGGCCGCTACATCTGTTTCACGCATTACGCTGCCGGCAGAAGCCCGAATTCGGAAACGAGCGGGCCGCTGAGATTCACCTGTTCGACCTTGCCGAAGAACGAGACTTCTTGATCGACGTCGGAATCAACCCTCGCTGGGCCAACCGGAAGCCGTGGCTGTTCTACACCAAGCTCGTCTCTGCCGACGGCCCCCGCAACGGTCGGGGCGGTCATCAGATGTGGCTGGATGTCGGCACGGGGACGAAATGACGCGCATTGGCTACGGACTTGGGCCGGCCGATGGGGACTGACTGCGACGACCGCTGGCTGTACGGCATCTGGTATCCGGACCAGGGCGAGCCCGAAGGGCGGTTCGAATCGCCATCAACGAGGACTCGGACCGGGAAGTTCTACCCGGTGATTGGGGTGTCGGGTACAACTCACTCAACATGAATCCGGTTCACCCGGTGATTGTGTCTCGCGATCACAACTTCGCCAATTACTATTTCGCTACGCCCGGTACACGGGACATTCCGTTCAAGGCGCGGCACTTCTTCGATCACGGTTTGGCGGGCGAGCCGATCAACCAGCCGTTTCCGATCATGACCGGGGCTCACTTTGCGTGGAGCGGCGATGGCGAATACTTTATTCCGGGCAACGGCCCGGTGCGCGGACGCAAGTGGGACGAGCCGCTGCCGTCCAACACCCACTTGCTGGCCAACATCAGTGTGGGGGACGTCTGCCCGTGCGGATTCGGCGGTCGCTGGATCTGCGGCAGCTCGGACGGCGGGACCGGACGGCTGCTGATTGCCGACCTGCGCAGCGGCGAAGGGCGCACCGTGATCCCCACGCACTCGTTTCTGTGCTTTCCGAGCGGGAAGGACAACTCCGGTGTCTATGACGTCGACGCCAAAGGGAGCCCCGACGGCACCAAGATCGCCTTTGTTTCGACGTACGATTTGCAGCACGGACCCGCCGCACAAATTGTGACCGGTTCGAGTTCGGATGAGATTCGCGTCGATTCCACTGAAGGCTTTCCGGAAGCAGGCAGGCTGGTCAATCCGGCCGGATTCGGAGGCGAAGTGCTGAACTACACGAGTAAGACTCCGACCAGCTTTCAAGGCTTGACCCGAGGCCTTTATGGCACCGATGGTAAAGCGCCTTTTCGCAACGACCGAATGCTCATCCCGTTCGATTCCCTGCTGATCCCGAAGGAGCGACGGTCGCCGCAGCCGCTCCCTGCTCGTTGGATGCGCGACGTGATTCAAAACATGGATTCCCCGCTCATATGGCAGCGACAGACCGACATCTATATGGCAGTCATTCGCCAACCCGATCCACCTCACCTGCGGGTACACGAAGACCGGGTGGAGCTGATCCCCGGAGAAAATCACTGGGAGACGCGAGGGTATGAACTGCTGAGAGACGGCAAAACGATCACGGCCGACCCAATCATCCCCGGCCAGTCAACGGCCTTGCCGGGCGAAGGGACCTACACAGCAGTTGCGGTGGAATGGTCAGGCCTCCGCAGCCATCCAAGCTATCCGCTAAAAGTCGAGTCGGCTGTCAGCCTGCAAACCCTCAAAGGCAAACCCGAAGACTTCTCCTGGACGCACGACCGTTTCCTTGTCGACGGCCGCGAGGTGTCACAGCAGGACGCGCACCGTGCAGAGCGTTCCGTTCGGGAGATTGTCCATCGGCATGATGGCGTGATTCATCGAGAGTTCCTTCACCGCGCCTTGCTGGTCGAACGACACGATCTGAACTCGGCCGGAGCGCCAATCCGGCGATTGTATTACCAGGATGGAAAGCTCACGCGACGCGAATTCCACGACCACGACGGCAAACACATCAGCACCGAACGATTCGACGCGGACGGTTACATCGTCGAATCGATTCACGGCCGCAATCGCTGGTCGTACGAGCGCGGCCAGCCGACGAAATTCACCAACGGGACAGTAGAGTACGTCCTTGACGGTGGGCGTTGGAAAGTCCGGTAACGACAAAACATGGAGCAAGCGTATGGGGCTGTACCGAAGAGTCCAATTGCTGGTGACGACTGCATTCCTCATTTGCTCGTCGTTCGCAGCACGTGCGGAACCGGACTCGAATTCGGCGAAACAGCCGCCGAACGTATTGACGGAAGAAGAGAAAGCGGCCGGCTGGAAGCTGTTGTTCGATGGCGAAACGACAGACGGCTGGCGCGGGTACAAGTCCGACACCGTGCCGCGCAGTTGGAAGGTGGAAAACGGCTCGTTGCTGTCGCGGCGCACCGAGAACGAATCCAGCGGCGACATTGTCACGATTACTCAATTCGATAACTTTGAATTGCTCGTTGACTGGAAGATGACCACGGGAGGCAACAGCGGAGTCATCTATCGCGCGACGGAGGAGCATGATCACATCTGGCAGTCCGGACCGGAGTATCAGATTCTCGACAACGCGGTTCACCTGGATGGGCTGAATCCGGCGGCTTCCGCAGGCGCCTGTTACGCGGTCTTCGCACCGGCCAAGGATGCGACTCGCCCCGTCGGTGAGTGGAATCAGGCGCGAATCGTGGCCCGCGGCAAGCACATCGAACATTGGCTCAACGGCGAGAAGCTCCTGGAATACGAGATCAACAGCAGACGGTGGAAGGCTTACGTCAAGACCAGCAAATGGTTCGAGACAGCTTACCGAAGAGGCAACTGGGGCCTGGCGGAGAAAGGTCACATCGGCCTGCAGGACTACGGCGGAGCGATCGAGTTTCGCAACATCAAGATTCGGTCGTTGCGATAAAGTGAATTGCTGAGGGCGAACCGACCTCGGCCGCGCTCGGATCTTACAGGAAGGTCACATCGCCCGGGGTGTGCGCATCGACGGCGGTCGATGTGTCTTGGCCACGCGCAACCAAGAATTGGCTCGCTCTCCACGCAGCACCCAATTATTCTAGCCATTCCATCACTGACCCCACCTGGACAGTCCGCGTGACAACTGAATCTATTCACTTCAGAATCGCCGGCATCTGTGCAATCGCCACCGCGTTCTGCGCCGTCGCCGGGACGGCCGTCGGCGTCTCCTACGGGCTCGGCGGACAGAATCTACCCGTTGCCACCTATGATCAACTCGCATTCCTTGCGGAAATGCGTGTGCCGTTTCTCATCCGTGAGTGGCTGTTCCTGTTGCTCGCCATCTTCGGTGTGGGCGAAGGGCTGGGGCTGTACTTCCTATTGAGGAGGTCTCCTCTCGCGATTTGGGCCCTCATCGCCTGGATGATTGGCCTGACGATCGGAATCGTCGAGGATGCGGCGGTGATCGCGGTAATCAACCAGGCGGCAAGCATCGATCCAGGCGCTTCCGACGCGGTACGTGACTGTGTGTTGGTGACAACGGCCACTGCGGTCGAATCCATCAAAGTTCAGCAATTTGTGTCCCTCCTGCTCTGCGCCACCGTGGGTTACTGTGTCTTCAGCATCGTGGGTTACCGGTCGCGAAAGCTGCCGCTCTGGCTGTACATCGTCGGCATCGTCGGAGGCGTGACGACGGGCTGCTTTGGATTCTGCAATGCCGTGCCGGGTCTCGATCATCTTGTGGCACCACTTGAGAATGGATTCGCCTTGCTGATAGTCTGGGATGCCGCGATTGGCATCTTGCTACTCTCATCAGCGAGGGACGCCACGATGTCGGGATCTCCACCGACCTAGCGATATTCTTCGATCACTCGGATTTCGCGCGCCATCAGAAGATGTTGAGGCAGCGCCGCTCACAGACTGAGCCACGGAAGGGGACGTTGGGGACTGCTCTGGTCACGTACGCTTCGTCCGGTTCCCGATCGAGCAACAACCGACTCTTGCTGTCTGGGACGCAGCGGAACAGATCCAATTCGGAAGTCAGCATTCGCATGCTGCGAATGTGCGATTGTGCGAGTGGCGACAAACCGAGACCGTACGGCGGGCGATGAAACCGACTCGATGCCGACCCACCGATCATGTTCCTCCAAAACCTAGCTGTTGCATGGTCATCCGATCCTTCCCATCCCTGACCCGTGTTCGCGCCGTAGATCTTGGTGTGATTGATCGGCCGCGGGCGCTCTTCCAGAGCGTGCCGAACATGCTGAAGCTTGTCCCAGTTTTCCTGCCCTTTGATCGCGCTGTTCTGTGACGCCTCGAAGAAGGTGAACGCGTCCGGATGATCGATTGATTGCAGGTGGCGTTCGTGCTGGAGGTCCGTCTGCCAGTACATCTCGCTCGTTCCGACCTGCTTTCCCTGTTTCGCGGCCTGTTGCCGAATGTATGCGGCCCAGTACCAGCCCCACTCGGGCGGGTAGAGCGGATGGATTTCGTTCGTCATGCAGTACAGCACATGGTCGAACGGCAGCGTTGATTGCAAGAGTCGATTGACGAACCGTTGCTGATGCTCCAGCACGAAGCGGTTGTCGTTCAGCTTGGGGACCGTCAAGAGGAAGTCGTGGCGTGACTTTCTGGACGACGGGTAAGCCTGTTTCAAACCGGATTGTTCCAGCGTGTAGTTCGTGTTGTTGATGGGATTCCAGGGATTCGTCGTCCACCTTGGAAAGAAGCCGTGATACGCCCAGACGTCGATCTGCACGATGATCTGACGCTCGTGCGTCAGCATCAGCATCCGGTCGAACCGTTTCCAATACTCGTCATTCCATTGGTCGAGATCGTATTTCCCGTTCGCCAGTTTCTTGAACGGCTGGACCTCGAACCCGCCATCGCTGCGCGCACTCATCACGCAGCGGATGTAGTCTCCGCCGACACTCGCCAGCAGGTCGAGATGTTCCTCAACGTCGGGGATCTGAAACAGGTTGTCGTCTTTCGTGCCGCCCAGCAGAAGGACCGGATCGCCGCCGTACTGCCAGTAACGTGGGTTATTGGCGTAGGGCTGGATGCGATCATCATCGGCCACCACACCGAGACAGGGAAGCAGTATCGATGCGACGAGCAACAAGCCGTGGTTCTTCATGTCTTGGTCTCTGGTTGTGACGTAACATCAATTGCCTGGCCACTCATCCAGCGGCCGGTCTGTGATGGATGTGGCTGAATTTCCATCTGCGATTGGCAGCAGCAGGATGCTGATCAACATCGGCTTGTCGCCATCCCCGCTGATTCTGGTCGCCAGCATTCTCGTGCCCTCGTTCTGCATTTCCTCGGCGGTTGGGGGTTTAGTCGAGACAATCTCGAAACGCGCATCGGTTGGGTTGAGGATTTCCGCCCGCAGTGTCTTGCCGTTCTGCGTGAGTGTTGCTCGGCTGCCGGTCAATTCAATCTCCGCCTCGGTCACCATGCCCCAACGGACTTCCCCGTTCACGCCGATCAACTCATCGCGTATGTGAACGGCCCGGCGGTCGATCAACTCGATCCCGCGGCGGACAGACTTCGCCTGTCCTTTGTAGGCGTCGGTCATGTCGACGACCGCGCCAACACGCTGCGGCGTGGAGTGATACGCGATCACGTCGCATTGCGCCTTTTTGTTCTGAAGCTGGTTGTTGATCACCAACGTGTTGTGGCCGCGGTTGTTCAGGCGGTAGTACTTCCAGCGTCCCTCGGCGTTCATATGGAAATAGCCGGGCAGGCCGTAATTCTCTTTGCCGAAGTCCAATGCCCAGCGAACGCCATCGGCATCGAGCACGAACGAGCCGACGTCCATGTTGCCGTGTTGGATGCGGTTGTCGCCCCCCTTGAAGCCGACGTACACGGCATTCGGATTGTCTCGCGCGCTGCGCATGAAGACGACGTCCTGGCGACCCTTGAAGAGTGCATCGAGCGGCAACTCGGCGGCGGTCGGCCTCTCGGCACGCTCGTCATAGGAGATGACGACCAGTGGGAAGAACTGGTTCCTGGGCTTCAGCCCCGCTGCAAGTCCTTCAGTCAGAGACTTTCGCCCCCACCAGGCGTAGGTGGGATCGTCGAATGTGCGCGACAAGTAGAAGAAGAACGTCACCAGTCGCGCGTTGTCGCTCGATCGTGAACTGGCCCAAGCAGCGTCCGCGTAGTTGAATGACAGACCGGTCGGGCCGAATGCCTGAATGCGAAAGTCCCCGGTCTGCTTCAGCCCCGGCGACTTGTGGAGGTCGAAGTCGTGCCCCAATGCCGACCTGAGAGCAGCAATCGTCAGGCAGGTGTACGACGTGCCGTAGCCCCAGTACATCGGTCCTTCCGGATAGGCTCCGTCCGGAGCGTAGACGCTCAAGCCGTGCGGCAGGCTTCGGCGGGCGTGGGCGATGATTTCGCGGGCCAGATCCTGCTCGTCCTCCGCGATCGCCAACGCCCCGAGTATCATGCCGCCGTTACAGACTTGATTCCAGTTGTCTGTCTTCGACGCCCAAAAGTAATCACGCTCGTAGAACGTCTTACTCGCATTCAAGCCTTTCTCGGCAATGGCCTCTCGAATGGCTTCTCGCTCGGACGATTCCATGACGTCGTACAACCAGTCGTAGCCGATAGCCAGGGCAGTCGTCATCTCGGCGGTTGACAGGAACTTGTTCGGAAACCAGTCCTTGAATTGCGCGACAAACAGCATTTCATTGACTGCTCCCTCTGCAAACCGCTCTTCACCATGGAACCGATAGGCCAGCGCCAAGGACATGATGCGTTTGATGGCCAATCGGCATCGTGCCAACCGGGCTCCGTTTGACTTGCGTGCGGCAGCGTACCCGATTGACGGTTGCCCAAGCATCTTCTGGGCTTCGGCATGATTGAGCTCGATCAGCTCTGCCAGCAGCGCGTCGCTCTTGGCCAGCGTCTCGATGCGGCGTTGATCCTCGGCGGTGAACAACAACCGGGGATGCTCCGTCCGCAGCGTCGCCAAAACATCCGTCTCGTCCGCGCCGCTCGCCGGGAATGCGAACGCCAAACCGAACGCCAGACCGACCGCTCCAGACAAGGAAACGATGTTTGCTCTCATGTCGGTCTCCGGTCATAAGTAAGTTGAGTGAGCACCACCGTCACGGTGACAGTTGTTGCAGATGAAGGAGGAGCCGCCGACGGACTGTGACTACGGCTTCGTCCAATCGAACTCCTGCGTGAACTGGTGTCGCGGCTCGCGTGGGCCGTACGGAGCGTCGGTTTGAGGAATCCACTTGGCCAGCCGCTTGATGACGTCGGCGTGCTTGCGGTCACTGGCGACGTTATGAAACTCGTGAGGATCGGCAGAGTGGTCGTACAGTTCCTCGTCGCCGTTGGCGTAACGGATATACCGCCAACGCTCGCTCCGCACCGCATGGTTGCCGGGATGATGGGTCGTCAAGACCGGATAGTCCCACTCTTGAGACGGATCTTTCAGCAACGGAGTCAGGCTGCGTCCCTGCAACTCTCTTTTTTCCGGAAGCCCGCATAACTCGACGAGCGTTGGGAAAATGTCAATCAGCCCGACCGGGCGGGTGCAACGTGCACTGCCGTCCGGTTTCCCCGGCAGAGAGAAGATCAGCGGCACGTGGGTCGACTCTTCCCACAGCGACCGTTTCTCCCAGTGCATCTTCTCACCAACGTGGAAACCGTGGTCCGACCAGAGGACGATGATCGTGTTGTTCGCAAAGGGGCTCTCGTCCAGCGCATCGAGGAGCCGGCCGACGCAATGGTCGGTGAAGGTCGCGCAGGCCAGATAGGAAGCGACCGCCTTGTGCCACAGTCCGCGCCGCGTGATGTTGTGGTGACTCATCGGCGTCGTGTCGAAGTAGCGCGTGAACTTGCGGCCCATCGGCGGCAAGTCATCCAGATCTCCCGGCAGCGTGGCGGGCAAACGAGTCGTGGCCAACGGGTATCGCTCGTAGAACTCCGGCGGAGTGAACAGCGGCAAATGCGGCGTGTGCAGTCCGACCGCCAAAAAGAACGGCTCGTTGCGGTTGCTCTTCAGTCGCTCGACGGCCCAATCGGTGACCCGCATGTCGTTCATCTCTTCGGGCTTCACCGGAACCGGTCCGAAGTCGAAGATGCTCGGAGTCGGCAGGCCGCTGACTCCCTCCGGACCGACGCGCTTGCTCAGGGAACTCCAGCCGAAGCGCACGCCCCACTCATCCCACGCCGGTTCGAGTTGATCCTGGCGGTGAAAGATCTTGCCGGCTCCCATCGTGTGGTAGCCATGTTGACGAAAGTACTGGGGAAGCGTGACCGCATTCTTGACCAGCCGTGACTTGCGCCACCGCTGCTCGACGGTGTAGACGCCGTTGCGGTGCGGAAACGTGCCGGTGAGCAGACTGGTTCGCGACGGCTGACAGATCGGCGCCTGGCAGTGCGCGTTGCTGAACAGCACACCGCGCCGGGCCAGCCGATCCATGTTGGGGGTTTTGACCTGCGGATGACCGCCCAGGCAACCGACCCAGTCGTTCAAATCGTCGATGGCGATGAACAGGACGTTGGGCCGTTCGTCTATCGCGGCCGTCGTGCGTGATGCCAGTGCAATCAACGCGACAACGACCGCCACGGCGCTGATCGGATGCGGCAGGCGATTTGTATCGGGACTCGTCATCGTTCTGGCTCGCATTCGATCAGTCTCGGGGCCGCATCAAGTCGGTGACTTTGATTCGGAGCGCACGAGGTAGAGCACTGCATCACCTCGGAAAGGGGCAGACAATTCGCGTCGCTCGCCGCCACGAGTGCTCCCCGCATTCATTGTCTCGCCCGTCTGGGGATCCAACCACTCAACCAGCAGCGAACCGGACACGGCGGTGAGATCGACCGTCACGTTTCCGCCGTCGGGCAGGTAAACCAGGTATTCCTCGTCCGGATTGGCCAGACAGTACTTCGTTGAGGCCAACTCGGTCCGCGGCGTCATCGCGGCCAGATTCATTCTGTTGGCGACCGTCAGGCTGTGGCCCATCGCGCGGCGGACGGGATCCCATTTGGATTCGATCGTTCCCGTCCGGGTTCGTGAGCGAGTTCTTGTAAGGTTCCATGAAGATCGGTTGCAGTCCGCGCGTCCATGCATTTCCAGACCCAGGCGACGTCTCCCCCGACACCCCAGATGTGGTCCGTATCGCAGAGGATCACCTTGCCGGCGTTCGTTGCGGGCGGATCGGTCCGGTAGGGGCGCGCTCCGCGCCGGTTGTCGTCGTGAGCCGGGCTGAGGGCCTCCGCGGGACTTTTCCACAGGTCCTCGTTGCGGCCCGCTCCGGCGATGCCGTCCCACTGATAGCTCATCCACACCGGATGCTGCTTCGGCTTGCTCCGTTCGTACTCATGGATGAAGCGGATGAAGTGATACTGCCACTGGGTCGAATCGCCGTGGCTCTCGTTGGAGATTTCGTAAATCACGTTGTCCAGATCGTTGACAGCATCGATGACCTTGCGAACATAGGCTTCCTGCACCCGAGTGACGGCCGGATTGGAGAGCGTGTGAACTTCGTAGCCTTCGCCGTCCCCGTCGGCATCTCCGTTGATGCCGTTGCGATTGTTGCCCTTATTCAGCGGATGGCCTTCCCAAGGCGTGTCTTGGCGCTCAGGTGACTTTCTGGCGACGCTGAAGCCCTGAAACAGCATGACGGCGACGTAGCAGCCTCGTTCCTGCGCCGTTTCGACGCGCCGCCTCAATCGGTCGAAGTAGGCCTGATTGAATTGCGTTACGTCAAACTGTGGCTGCCCGTCGAGCGCTTCACCGGGGCCTGTTCTGACGAAAGGCAACGGAGTAATCAGGGCGTGCTTGGAGTCTCTCGCCACCCACAACGTGCTTTCCCAGGCCCACAGACGAAAGAAGTTGTGATTGTGCTCTTCGAGGAAATCGAGGTAGGCGTCGTAGTCAAATGGCCTCTGTTCACCCTCGACCGGTAGTGTGTCCTGCAAGCTCGCCCACGTATGCGACCCGGTCAGATAGATTGCGCGGCCGCTGCCGTCGGTGAAATAGCGCGGGTTGTCCGGGTGTACTCGTAGTGGTCCCGTGGCGGCGAGGCGGCGCGACGGTGTTCGGCCGCCTGGCGCATCAGACAGCAGCCGGCCCGCGGCTTGGACGACTTTGAGTTCCTCGTGATCGAGTTGCTCAAACAAACGCATCTCGCGCATGTCGAAACTCCGGCGCGGGTTGCCCTCCGGATGCTCCCGTGTCTCGCCGTTGTGGAAACACCATCCTGCGGCTCCGCCCTCGATCGCTTGATTCAGGTCCATGAGGAAATCCCCGGCCGTCGGGTCCCAGCGATCCGGGCGCACGCTGCGGCGAAAAGGTTCCTGGTAGTGCACCGGTGCGACGCGTCCAAAGTCATTCATCGCTGCAAGACATCGTCGAGTGACCGCAGCAGTCTGCCTGGGCGAATCCGCCAGGCGCGGCCGATGGGGACTGAAGAAGTCCATCCCGGCCCGCAGGACGTAATCGCGCAATTCCTGCTCGTCGAACTCACCCGTCGTGGAACACGTTACCAGCCGATCAGGATCAAGCTGCTTGAGGCGGTCGCGCAGCTTGCGCAACTCGCTGATCGAGACGGATTCCCCGGAGCGTTTCTTGTGGGCCGTGTCGTTTTCGTTGGCCAGATCGAGGTACCAGTTCCGGAACGGCTTGAACTGAGTTGCCAGCAGCTGAATTGCGCGCCAGTGCGCGTCGAATGTCGGCAGTCGACCGACGCCGAGCACACCGTCGCTGCGCGAAAGCGTGACGTCCACGATCATGCCACGGCGATCACATTCGGCGATGAGCCACTTCAAATGATCGAAATACGGCTGGCGAGGCTCGCCCGCTTGGTCGACGGCTGAGACTGGGCTCTCGAACGCTTCCCACATCGCCCAGACGCGAATCCAGTTGAAGCCCAGCCGCTGCATATCATCCAGGTCCTGCTCGATGAACTGGCGCGGCGCCCCCAGCCCACCGTAGTAGCTGATGCCGAGCAGAAAGGTCGGCTCACCGTTGAGCGTAAACCGGGGACCTTCAACCCCCAACTGCGTTCCTGCCGTAGCGACACTTCCAGTGCAGAGCAGCACAAGGATCAAGCTGAGTCGGAACATGGTGCAAAACCTCCTGCGTAAGCTCAACAGGACAGACACGAGGCATGCTGCTTAGCGCTTCTTCAACGTCACGCCGACCCCCCGGCTTTCCATCAGCAGAAACGAGGTCTCCAATTGCGGGTCGGTCGTGATCGCCTTGATGTAACGCGGATCCGGAGGCGGAGTCCGCATGTTGTGGGCGATGATCAAGCCGCCGGGCGGAACCAGCGGCAGGAGCTTGTTGAGATAGTCGATGTAGCCGTCCTTGTCGGCATCCAGGAACAGCACGTCGATCGGCCCCTTGAGTTGTTTGACGGTCTCGTGCGCATCACCGAGGACGACGGTGATCAGGTCGTCGACCCCCGCCGATTTGAAGTTTTCTTCGGCAATTCCGGCCCACTTGGGATCGATCTCGTGCGTGATGATCTTCCCGCCGGTCGATCGCACGGCCAGGGCGAGCCAGAGAGTCGACTCGCCGGTCGAGGTGCCAATCTCGACGACTCGCTTCGCGCCGACGGATTCGGTGAGCAGCCTCAACAAACGCCCGTCGGCCTCGGTGACGTTGAGATGACGCTCGCCCTGGCGCATCCGGTCCAGGGTCTTGAGGATTCGCTCTTCGCCTTCGTCTTTGGGGAGCGGTGCGTTCTCGATCGTCGCTCCGTCGCGCCCGCCGGCGTCTTGTCGATTCGGCTGCCGGTCGGGCTGCTGCGCCAATCCGATGCTCGACAGAACAACGAAAGCGGTCAGCGTTGTGGGGAAGCAAGCGGTTCGTGTCATCTGGTTGCCCTCCTCGTGTGGTGAGCCGCCGTGCATGTCAGACTCTGTACTGGGGGATCTTCATCAACTCGCCGTCATTCAATGCCGACTGGTGAGCGACAATTCCCGCGACCGTCATGTTCAGTGCTTGAGCGACGTCGACCAATGGCTTTCGGTCTTCGAGAATCGCGGTGACAAACTCGTTCATGAGCGGTCCGTGGGAGCCGCCGTGTCCCCCCGGCTTGACGCCTGGTGGAAGGGGCGGCCGCCCGGTGGCCGGCAGTTCCTTCTCCAGTCCCTGGTATTGGCCCTCGAAGGAGCCCCGTTGTCCACGAATTCGGCCCTTCTCTCCGCCGTAACCGGGCGTGTCCCAACTGACCCCCATCCGAGCCGTGCCGCCTTCGCTTGTACGCAACAGGGCAATCTCGGTGCCGAACGGGTTCTTGTACCGGTTGTTTTCCGGCTGGAGAAGTTCCTTCACACTCGGCATCCCCATGCAGGAGACCTCGGTAAAGCTGCCGCCGGTGACGCCCACGTAGTAGGCATTGGAGTGCGTCGGATACCACTGCGGCGGCAGGCCGATTCGCCAACCCTTGTAGGAATCGAGTTGCTCGACGGAGTAGTGATAGTACTCTCCCTCTGAGAAGATGAGTTTGCCGAACCCGCCTGCGTTGTAGATCTGCCGCATCGCGTGGACGCCTTCATGGAAGTAGGAGGTTTCGAACATCATGTACTTCCGGTCGGACGAGTTGACCACCTCAAATAACTCCTCGGCGTCATCGAGAGATCCATGAACGGCCGGTACGGCGCAGGCGACGTGTTTGCCGTGTTTCAGCACTTCGATGCAGTGTCGCGCGTGACTGGGCGCATCGGTTGCACAGAAGACCGCCTCGATTCTGTCGTCCTTGACCAGTTCCTCGAGGGAGGGATAGGTCTGGTTGCAACGGCATTCCCGGGCCAGGTTGGCGCAGCGATCGGGGGAACAGGTCGCTGACGGCGACGACTTCCACGTTGGGATGGTCCTGGAAGCCGAACTTCGCGCCGAAACGACAGACGCCGTATCCGACGATGCCGACCCGAATCTTGCGGTCCGAGACGGGCGTCCAGCCTTTCGATGCGTTCGGGTCGAGCGGGGATTCCTCGAAGCCCTGGATCGGTTTGCTCTGTTGGGCCGCGCCCGGTCTGGTCGTTCCCAAGGCGGCGGCTCCGGCCCCAACCGCCTGTAGGAATGTCCGTCGCGAGGTCGAGTGGTTCATGAGACGTGTTCCTTGTGTTTGCCGGGTTGAGTTCACTTCTTCACAATGGCGGCGACCCAGCCCCCCTTGTAGGGCGCTGACATGGTGACGATATCGCCTCCGGTGATTGTCTTCTTCATCGGGCGATAGCCGCCGCCGGCCGATGTCTCGACCGGAATGCCCATCGAAACGCTGATCCACGTCACGTCGAACGAGCCCTTGGCGTCGGACAGATCAAGGCTCACGGACCCGCCGTTGGTGAAGTAGAGCGCATAGGCTGCTCCCGGTTTCGCCGCCAGATACGCTTCGTTCGGCTCGCGCTTCGACAGCAGGTCCAGCTTTGGCGTGACGTCCCAGAACTTGATCCGGCTCTCCAGAAGCCGCGCCGCTTTGATGCTCCTCTTGGCAAAATCATTCAGCCCATTGCCGGCGTCGGGACGATGAAATCGGGGCGCTCGCCGAGCCGCCGAGAATGTTGCGCCAAAACCGCTCGACACCGTCCTCCGGCCCGCCCGTCCCAAAGGTGTAGTAACCGCTGCCGTAGATCTTGGTGTGATTGCTGGGGCGGGGGTGTCTATTCACGCGCTCCAACAGCCATTGCAACCGGGTCCCAGTGCGTCTGGTCGTAGTTGCGGCTGTTGACCTGCGAGACGTCGGCAAACACGTAGTGTTCGGCATCGCTGAAGATGATCGGCGTGTGCTCTGCTTTGTCCCCCCGGAACGCATCGTCGAACATATCGGTCGTGCAGACCGTCACGCCCCGCTCGGCAGCACGGGCCTGAATGAACTTGATCCAATACTGGCCCCAGCGCGGATCGGTCGAGGTTTCATTGTTCATGCAGTACAGCACGTTGCCGTACGGCAAACTGTGCGAGAGCATCTTGTCGACGAACCGCTCCTGGTGACGTCGAATGACGTCCGTACTTTTTCTGATAGTGATTCGATCCGGGACCGGTGTGAAAGAACGGCTGTTTGTCCCGGCCGGGGTGATCGGTGTACGTCTCGCGAAATCCGGTTTGGTCGTTGGTGTAGTTGACGTTGTTGGCCGGCCGCCACGGGCTGATCTTCCAATGGGCCGACCCCCGCGCGTCGGTGTAGTCGAACCGGTCCCAAACCTCAATCTGCATAATGATGTCCCGCTCGGGCGCACCACTGGAGGCAATCGGCGAAGCGCTGCCAGTACTGCTCGTTCCACTGTTCCAGATCGAACTTGCCGTCAGGCAGCCGCTTGTGCGGTTTGAGGTCGACGCCCTCGCGCTGACTCATCGTGCAACGCACATAATTGGCGCCGATCGCGTGCATCTCATCGAGATGTGGTTTCAGTTCATCCGCCAGGAAAATGTGGTCCGTCTTGCTGCCGCCCAACAACATCACCGGCTGACCTTTGTACTGCCAATACCGCGGATTCTGCGAGTAGGGCTGAATGCGATCCGCGTTCTTGTCTGTCGGCCGACACGTGCGAAACACCTGCCGAACTCGCAGCGACAGCGACCAAAGCGAACGGAAGTGCCCCGAGCAATGAGATTCGATGCATTGATCAGCTCCTGAAGCAATCGGATCCGGCCGCTTTCATTTGCTACACACGCTTCATGAATTGGCGTGCCTGAATTGACCGGCATCCGGCAGCTTGAACGGCTTGCGGTAGGTTCTCGCCAGCAACGTGTTTGCGTCTGCATGATCGATGAATGATTCCGCTCTCGTCGTCGATCTTCAGCAGTTCACCCAGGATGAGCGGCGATTCGTTCAGATCGACGCCCCGAGCCCGGAGATGCTCGACCGTTCGCGCGAATGTGCGAGGCACGTCGTCATGGAGCGATTGCTTCTCCAGAAAAGCGGTGATCGCCTCGACAGGCAACGGGCGACCGACCCGGTACGAGATATTGCCGACGTGACACAGTGAAGTCGATTGGTGGCCCTCGACAATGTCCGCGTTGAGATCCGTTCGCTTGCCGCTACGAACGGCCTTGATGAAGTTCGCGAAGTGGTTTTCGCTCCTGCCCTGAAATGTCTGGACCAGTTTCCCGTCGCGGTCGAACAACGACTCCTCGGCCACGAAGCCTTCCGTGCCGTGAACGATCCAGCCTGCTTTGAACTGTTCGGAATATGGATCGGTCTTCAGGCCACGCACCTCTTGCACGATCGTTACGCCGTCAAATTCGTGTGCCACGATCTGCGTGTTGGGCGTTTCGCCGGCGTCCTTGTACCCAAGTCGACCGCCGATGCTGATCACCGACTTGCCGAGACCGGTCAGTCCCATCAGCATGCGACAGGTATCGATGATGTGAATGTTGTTATTGCCTAGCTCGCCGTTGCCGGTCGCCCAGTCCCAATGCCAGTCGTAGTGCAGCCGTGGCCGAGTGAGCTTCGTCATCGGCGCCGGACCGAGCCACAGGTTGTAGTCGATCTGTGCCGGGACTTCGTAGCGGCCTCGCGCGCCGATCGAACCGCGTCCCCCGTAGATGATGCTCCGCGCAAAGTTCACCTCTCCCAGCTTTCCCTGTCGAATGAACTCGGCAGCGGCCACAAGGCCGCCGCTGGAGCGCCGTTGCGTTCCGCTCTGACACAACCGTCCGGTCGCTTCCGCCGCCTGTACCATCCGCCGGCCTTCGACGATGTTGTGACTGACCGGCTTCTCGACGTAGACGTCCTTGCCGGCTTGCATGGCCCAGACCGCCGCCAGGGCGTGCCAGTGATTCGGAGTCGCGATCGAAACCGTGTCGACAGACTGGTCGTCGAAGATCGTCCGCAGATCCGAGACCGCCTTGGGACGACGTGCCTGCTGCTCTTCGACCGCGGTTGCCAGTTCGTCGGCGAGTGTGCGATCCGGATCGCACACGTACGCAACTTCGACCCCCTCCTGTCGAGCAAACTCGCGCGCGTGAACGCGCCCGCGAATGCGACAGCCGATCACTGCGTGGCGCAGCGTGTCGTTGGCGGAGGCATTGCCGGTTTCCGCAGCGAGCAGCGACCGCGTGCCTGACGACGACACAGCGACTGCAGCGGCAATCATCGACTCTTCGAAGAACCTGCGACGGGTGATCATCGGGATTCCTTTTCTCGAACATTCGACTCTGTTGAAGAACCGCCACGAGCCGTTCAGCAGATTGGCGACCGGATTGTGGAACGTGAATGCAATCGTTGGGCGCCACCAGGCTGATGCTGCCCGCCGGATCGCCGGTGACGTCACCTCTTGCTGGCTTTGTGAATCAGTCCCGGGATCGAGATCGCGGCGCCCCCCTGCTGTTTCGATTCGTCGGCGGCGCTCATGAACGCGAAAGATCTCGATCGTCTCCGCTGCAGGAACCGGCGCCTCGCCGGTCTGAAAAAACTTGTCGATCTGCACCAGCAGCGGGCCGTATCCGGACGAATTGGCGGTGGCCGTGCCCTCTGTGCCGTAGATGACCACCTTGGAATCGGTCTTTTCCTCCGCGAAGATCCCGAAAGGTCCCGACGCGGCCGTCCTTCCAGACCCCGACAACCACGTCCTACTCCCGTCGGTCTTGATCCGCCGAACCGTCTCACAACCGGTGCCCATCACCGTGAACAACGGCTCGACGGCATGAATGCCGTACAGGTACAGGTCGGGGTGATACTGGGCCCACGAGCTGGAACCGAATACGTCGCACGCGACGATTCGGCCGAGCGCCTTGATTGTTCCTGTGCGTCGGCCACGCCTTCACTGAAGCGTGCGCTAGGAACTGGACCAGCAGGGAACGTCGTGCTGCTCGGCAAGGCGAAAGATCTCGATCACGTCGGCCAGGTCGTCCGCCATCGGTTTATCAATGAACAGCGGCTTGCCCGCCTCAATCACGATACGGGCCTGATCCAGGTGAGGCCGGCCGTCGACGCTCTCCAACAGGATTCCGTCGACTCGTTCGCACAACTGCTCGATGCTGTCCACGATTTCCAAACCGAATTGCTCGCGCAGCTGCGTCGTGAACTTCTCCACGCGGTCCGCCGAGGCGGGAAAATCGGGCGACCCGCCGGGGTATCCGGCCACGACGCGACAGCCGGTCTTGTTCTTCGGATCGTTGAGGTACCGCGTGAAAGGCAATCACGTGCGATGTGTCGAGCCCGATCATGCCGAGGCGGATCGACCTGCTCTTTCCTCTTCCGCGCGGCCGACACGCTCGACATCGACAGGCTGCTGACCGCGAGAGAAAGCACCAACCAGAGTCGTCTATTTGTTTCGGCTATCTCCATCTTCGATGAACCTCCTGGCTTTCCGGATGAAACAGCAATCCACTTGTGCGTGTAGAGTAATGATGGCCGGCTCGTGATACAGCTGGTTTGCCCTTCGAGCGGACCTTCGACGGCGATCCCTTTTGTGCGGTGCCAGAGTGAGCCGGTTTGTTCGTCGCGGATGAGGCCCTTGTCCGCCGCGACGAACGTCAGGTCGCGGTCCTCCAGTCGCGCGCGAGAACAACCGTGCGGCTGTGCTGTCCGGCTGAAATGTCAGCAGCAACGGTTGCTCTTCGAGCATCAGGTTTTGTACGGGCAACTTCTTCAGCGTCGCAAACGTCACGTGGAAAGTGTTCTCCCTGCACGACGAAACCGTACGCAAACCGTTCCGGCCGACGATAGAAGTCCTTCGAGTAGTCGAGCTTTTTGTGACGCGAGAGATTGAGCACGGTGGTCTCCGGGATGCTCTTTCCGCCACGCTCTCCAGGTCATGGTGTCGGCGATGAACCGTTTCAACCGTTCCCCTTTGAGTCTCTCCGTGGACACATTCTCCAAGGATTGTGGCTCCAGAGCGATTTCGTCTCCAGATCGATCATGACCAGGCTGCCGTTCCAGAGCTGGCCCGATACGGCAAACGTCAGTTTCTTCCCTTTGATTTCGCTGCCATACACGATGGCATTGTGGCACAGGTGTCACCAGGTGGCGGGCGAGATGTGCCTCTCCGAACGTGTCGTTGATGATCTCCCGGTCGGGGCCGGTCAACATGTTGATCGGATACGCCCGCGCCTGACCTTTGATTTCGATGCCCAGCACGAGTTCGTTGTCGGTCACCTCGTCTGTGACTTCGTCGGCTTTGAGGAACGGTGCATCGACGATCGCACGACGCGGGTTGTATCTCTTTCGAGCCTTGAACGGTCCGCGGTCAATGCCCTGAGCCGATGCGCTCAGACAAAGAAGGAACGAAACGACCGTTCCACAGATGAATTGCGTACGAAACATGGTTGCTCTCCGTTGAGTCAGTGGAGGGGGAGCATTCAGAACGACCGGCCTTTCGGTTTTGAATTCGGGAGTGGCACAGACGTTCCTGTCTGTGCGAAGTTGTTGTCAAACTCGTGGTCGTCCCCTGTCACAATCCACGGAAAGGCTACGTGCGTGCTTGCAGATCAGGAACGGTGCGATACAGGGCGTACCGGTTACGGTAGTCGTCCAGCGAGACAATCTCGTCGCTGTTATGCCGTCGGGCCTTCCCCTGGGCTGCTTTGCCTTCGTAGATGTAGTCGCCCAGATGTATGACGGCCTGAAGGTCCTCCTCGGCCATATGCCGCAGAGCCGTGAAGTAACCGTCTTCGTAGCGCTGACACGACGCGAATGCAAAGCGGAGTTTCTCTGGCATCGAGTCACCGGCGGGAGCGGTCCGAGTTCTGCCCACGGGACTCGTCTCGTTCCCAACCTTGAACTGATACCAGTAAGTTCGATCAGGCTTCAGCCCCTGGACCTCGACATGGACAGCATGTGCCCAATCCTTTGACGCCGTCGCCGTCCCCTTGCGAACCACGCGTGTCATCGACTCGTCGGTCGCCACCTGCCAGCGGACGCGGACGTCTTCGGGAGGCATTCCACCTCCACCGAGCGGATCGGGTGCCAGCCGCGTCCACAAGACGACTCCGTCCGGCAGTGGATCTCCTGATGCTACGCCCAACTGGAACGGGTGGTCCTTCATTGGAACTCGGCGGTCAGCAGCAACAGCCACCGGCATGTTGAGAAACGGCCAAGCGCAGGTTGCGGAGGATACGGCGAGAAATGAACGGCGGCTGAAGGTGGGGCGGGGTGAGTTGCGTTGCATTGCTATTCTCGGGGCAGGTCGAAGTAGAAAACTCGGTTGCTGTCGGCTTCTGTTCCGATTTCTTTTGATGATACCAGAAGCTGGTTGCCCAGAATCGTCCGCGATGCAATCGAACCGTCAGGGGCGGTGACGAGAAACTCGGCAGGATGGACGAAGCTATATGTACCCGAAGCCGAGATGGGGAGGGGGATCTTGTATGGAAACCGCGTGATGAGCGGGTTCGTCACGCGGAGCGTGACGACTACGTAGCCATCACGCTCCGCGTGATGAGGCATGCACGAATCAGCGTGGCGAGCCGTTGAGCGATCGGCCGTGCGTTTGCGTCACCGAAGGCCGGTCAAGTAGACTTCAAGGCAAGAGACGACCGACAGCCTGAGCCCACGAAGCGACCGCGAGGAGCAATCCGGTTTCTTCTGAAAGATACTCCCGTCGGTCCCGGTACTTTACTCTAGGACGATGAAACAATCGCCGCCAACTCGACCTAGCTTGCTGGTGCGGCTGCGCGATCACAAAGACGAGAACGCCTGGCAGCAGTTCCTGGATATCTATGCGCCCCTAGTGCACGCGCTGGCCCGCCACCGTGGCTTGCAGGACGCCGATGCAGCTGATTTGACGCAAGAAGTACTGCAACGGGTGGCGCGGTCGGCCAAGAGTTTCAGCTATGACCCCAAGCGTGGTTCCTTCCGTGGTTGGCTGCTCAAAGTGACTCAAAACCAACTCCATGACTTCTTCGCCCGCAAACATCGCCAACCGTTGGGCAGCGGAGATTCACAGGTTGGCAAGATGTTGCAAGCTGTGGCCGACCCCTCTTGCGAGGAAGAGTACTGGAACCGAGAGCATCAATGGAGTTTGGTGCGGTGGGCAGCTGAACAGGTGAAAGCCGAGTTTCGTGAGAACACATGGAAGGCTTTTGTTCAAACCGCCCTCGAACAGAAAGACCCGGCTGTTGTGGCCTCGCAATTGGGAGCTTCCACCGGTGCCGTCTATATTGCCAAGAGCCGTGTCCTGGCACGGGTCCGGCAGTTGATTGAGGACCTAGGAGAATGACGGACGTTCATGCCTGTCCGCCTGACGACGATCTGCGCTCGCTGCTTGAACTAGATGCCTTCGAGACTCCTCAGCATCCACTGGTCGCTCATCTAGATCAATGCCAAGATTGCCAGCAGCGGTTACTTGAGCTGGCAGGTGATGACGAGTTGCTTCCGGAGGAGGGTCCCCGAACCGCCGCCGCGTCGGGCCTCAGCGACGAGCTGGTTCGCGTCATCGAGGCGATGGGTGCCCGCAGTGGCGCCACTACGAGTGACTTGCCCTTGCACTTTCTGCGATCCGCACGAGATCCGAGCCACCTGGGCGAGCTGGGGCACTATCACATTCTGGAAGTCGTCGGGCAAGGTGCGATGGGTATCGTGCTCCGCGCGTTTGACACGGCATTGAATCGGATCGTCGCGATCAAGGTATTGCATCCGAACTTGGCTACGAGTGCATCGGCACGTTTGCGTTTCACGCGCGAAGCACAAGCCGCGGCCGCGGTCAGCCACGATCATGTGGTCACGATACACGCGGTAGATCAGCACGACGAGATTCCCTACCTCGTAATGCAATTTGTCGAGGGGGAATCTCTGCAGGAGCGGATTCACCGGCACGCGCCGCTGGAAACACCGGAAATCCTCCGCATCGGTATGCAGATTGCCTCCGGACTCGCCGCGGCGCATGCTCAAGGGCTCGTTCACCGGGACATCAAACCGGCCAACATCTTGTTGGAAAACGGCGTTGCACGCGTCAAGATTACTGACTTCGGTCTAGCCAAGGCGGTGGATGACGCCAGGCTGACCCAGAGTGGGACCGTCGCTGGTACTCCGCAGTATATGGCGCCCGAGCAAGCCAACGGGGATCCAGTCGATCATCGTGCCGATCTGTTTAGCCTCGGATCGGTCATGTACGCGATGTGCACCGGCCAGCCCCCGTTTGCAGGTGGCTCGTCCTTGGAAGTCCTCCGTCAAGTGTGTGATCACCAGCCTCCGTCGCTGGAGGGAGTTCGTCCACAACCTCCACCTTGGTTGGTGCGAATTGTCGAGCGGCTGCTGGAAAAGGACGTTCAGCGGCGTTATCAGTCATCCAAGGAAGTAGCTGCCGTGTTGGAGGCGCGGCTAGCCGAGCTGCAAGGGAATTCGCGCCAGGTCCAAACGCAGCTTGACGCTCCGGCGCGGCGCTGGTGGCAAACCCGAATTGCCTTCGTGCTAGGTGGCTGCCTGTTAGGGCTGGCAGCCGCCATCGTCGCACAGCAGCTGCAACCGGCATCCGACGTGACGCAGTCGCCAGCGACAGCCAGTGTGGCCGGGGCTCAAGCCCCGAGCGTTCCGACCACTCAGGGTGCGTTTGTCGTTGCTGACTCGGGCGAACGATTTATTACGCTGTCTGAGGCTGTGGGAGCTGCTCCGGACGGGGGGCACCGTCGAAGTGCACGGCAGCGGTCCCTTCGAGACTGCTTCCCTTCGCATCACGAACAAGTCGTTGACGATCCGGGGCGTTAGCGACGTCAGGTCGCGGATTGTCCAGGCTGCAGACGCCGGCGAGTTAATCTCTAGCGACTCCGATTTGACGCTGATCGGTCTCGACCTCCGGTGGTCGGGCACGCCGCGGAGGAGACCCCGCGACGGCATGGTGGAATTTTGTGCCGTCCGCGCCTCTGGCGACAGCTTCCACGCGCGTGACTGCCGTTTCGTCGTTGGTCCCGGAAACGGCTGCGTCGGATTCGACGGTTTGAATCTCGACGTCGAGGACTGCCATTTCGCGGGTGACGACGGAGTTTCTATCATGCTCAAACTACGGCCACTCGGTTCGAGTCGCGTTTACAACTCGATCTTGTCCGGACAGCTCGCACTAGTTTTGATCATCCGGGAAGACGATTTGCCAGACCAGTCGACAGAAATCGAATTGACACAAAACACAATTCGTTGCGACCACTTGCTGCGCTGGATGGCCGACCGGAACTCCTTAGCGCGACCGCTGCGGACTGACGACCAGTATGTAGTTCGAGCTGATCTCGTTGCACGCTCTAATCTGTTTGACGTTGGCACACTACTCCTACTTCCGCCGCCAAGGATGGTTGCGCGTAATGCTGAAACGGTTGGATCTAGACCGGAGTACCTCCGACACTACCTGCGCTGGCGGGGGGAGACGAACTACTTCATTGATCCGATCCAGTTGACAATGGTGATGGTACGACGGCAGTGGATATCACTGCCGCGGCTGACCGGTAGCTTACCTCAATGGCAATCGTATTGGGAAAGTGACGCGAACTCGCTGATCGGACAGGTCGCCTATCAAGCAGACGGAGATCCAACGGATCCGGAGTCGTTCAAGGTCCTGTCGTGGGAGCCGCCTCCGGAGCTGCACGTGGGATACCGACCAGGCGGCGCAAAGTAGCAGGCACGCTCCGCGTGCCGTCCGCCAGTTGAACTGTGTGCGTTCACGGTCTTGGCAGCCTGTTGATTTTCTCAATAGGCTGCCACATCACAGGGATGTGATGCCAAATCAGCGACGTAAGTCGTTGATTTGCGAGCCGCGAAGAACTCTGTTCTGAGCTTGGTGAGGTTGAAAAACGCCAGGAAGGCGTTTTTCAACAGGCAGTTAAGAGCCGGCGATCCCATCTTTCCGGATCTTCTTTCATTTGGAATCGCATTCGCAGATCCGATTTCGGACACAAAGACCTGTCAGAGAAAATACACCGGTGGCCACCACGATTTTCTCTGAAAGATCCTGCTGGCCAACCAGTACTTACCTGCGGACAACCTACCAAGACAACCCCGCAGGTAAGAAACGATGCCGCTCGTCCATCGATCTGCTCGTCAGCAGCAACGGAAAGCTAGACTCCGCGCGACCCGTCGTCGTCGACGATCCAGGATGAGGGACCACGGCTGCTGGATGGAGACGCTCGAAGATCGCCGGTTGTTGGCGTCCGATTGGCAGAATTCATGCAACGCTCTGGACATCAACAACGATCAGGTCGTTGTTCCGCAAGATGTCTTGGTTGGCATCAATGAGCTGAATTTTAGGCAAGTGGTGGGTCCTGCTGGACAACTGCCGCCACGCTCCGCACACACCTCCGCTCCCTTCTTTGACACGAACGGAGACGGGATCTTCGTGCCGACCGACCTGCTCCGGGTGATCAACGTCCTGAACGGTGTCTCGCCGGAGCCGTGGTTTTCTTTCGCAGCCGAGCTGGAAAACGACACCGGGCCGCAGGGCGCGACGAACGACGACGGCCTGACCTCGGACCCACGGATTTCTGGCAGCTTCGCCGCCACGCTGGGACTCACGTCGCTGTTGGCGGCGCTGGACGGTGGGGCGGCCGTTCCGTTGCCACAGACTTGTGGTGGGTTTGCGTTTGACCCAGGGTTGGCCGACGACGGTTCGGCGGATGGGCCGCACGTCGTTGAATTCCGCGGGCACGACCCAGCGAATCGGATCGCCGCATTCACGATCGAGTTCACGCTGGACACCGTCCCGCCCGAGCTGACCGCGGCCATCGCGCCTGAGTCCGACACCGGTCGCGTGGGTGACGGTGTGACGGATTTGCGGCAAGTGACTTTCTCGGGAAAGACCGAGCCGGGCGTGGGTGTGAGCGTCGGTGACAACGGTCTGTCGACTGCCGCCGCAGCCGATGGGGAGTTTGTTGTGGCGGGGGTCAGTTTGGAATCAGGGCGCAACACGATTGTGACCCAAGCCGAGGACCTCGCCGGAAATCGCGGGCGAGTCGACCAGACCATTTTTCTGGATGACTGCGGTGCTTTCGATCCGTTTACAACGGGATTGATCGGACGCGATACCCTGCCGATTGCCGGGGCGCCGATTCCGTTGGCCGCGCCCGTTCACCCGGGCGAAATCGCAGGCGGGAACGATGGCGAGGTGGGCGTCGTGTTGGGACTCCTCGACGGCGATCTCACCACCGACCTCGTCACCACCGACCCCCTGACCGACGAGGTGCTGGTCTTTCTCGGCCAAGGTGACGTCTTGCAGCAGCCGACACGGTATCCAAGTGGAGGGGACGAGCCAACCCGTGTAGCAGTTGGCGGATTTTTCGGGCCAAGCGATGCGGACATCGCGGTCGGTCACCGAGATGGGAGTGTGACCTTTTTAGAGGGCAACGGAGACGGATCGTTCGACCTCCGTGATGTTGCCACCCTTTCGGGCCTAGGAGTCATTCGCGATTTGTTGGCCGCGGATTTTGACAACAATGGCGAGACGGATTTGGTGGTTTCCAGTGGAGATCGAGTGTACCTGATCCGCAACGATCAGGATCTCCTGCGCTCCGGCGCGATCAAAAACGGCGAATTCACACAGGGTCTTGTGGGGTGGAATGCGGCCGGCGTCGGACAACAACTTGGCCAGACGCCGGGTTCGGTCGCCGTTGCCGGCGAAGCCGCGCTGCTGGTCGAGAACCACTCGCTGCTGGTCACCTTGGAACAGTCTTTCGTCGTGCCACCCTCTCCCCAGCAGCTGACGTTGGACATTGTGTCACAGGATTTCGAGTCTTCGGCGGCGATACCGGACGCCTTCGAAATCTCGCTGCTTGACGTCGAGCAGCAATCGATGGTGCCTACCTTTGACGACGCCACATCGTTCTTCAATCTCAGCTCCGCCGGCGTTCTGATGGCGGAGGGTGTGACCTTCGACGGAGTCACCGTCACCGTTGATATTTCAAGTTTAGAGCCAGGAACACAGGTGACGTTGTATCTAGACCTCGTAGGCAACCCACCTGGTACCAGCTCGGTTGTCGGCATCGACAACGTTGCGGTCACCCCGGAGGTGATCGCCATCGACAGTTTTACAGTTACTCCGCTGGACCGTGTTTTTCTCGAGGCAGCGAGGAGTGGCTTCTGTGACGCGAATGCTGATGATCGGCAGGATCTGCAGATCTACGACCGGGCGACGGACCAAGTCACGACACACCTCGGCGACGGAGCCGGCAGCTTCACCGCGATGCCCGACGCCGGTGTAACGACCGGCGGCCCGCCTGCCCAAGTCCCAGCATCTTTGCAGGTAATGCCGTCGGTCGACGTCGTAGCGACAGAGGGTTTCGTGCATCCGGCAGTTGCCGAAGATGCCACGGTCGAAGGTGAAGCAACCGACCGCACTGTCCAACTGGGTGAGCTGATCAGCGATGCGGTGGACGTGGCTGGAGAAGTCGATCGGTTTACCTTTCTTGTCGAGCCCAACCAGCGACTTTACTTCGATGCACAGGAGGGAAGCCCCAGTCAGCTCGAGTGGACTTTGGCTGGCCCTGCAGGCGAAGTGGTCTTTGAGGAACTCTTTCGTGACCAAGAAATCGAAGCGAGTCTGGCAGGGAGCTACACCCTCAGCGTCGGCGGTCGCGGTGATGCGACCGCTGAGTATCGTTTTCAGATCTTCGCTGTACCGCCTACCCAGACGCGCAATATCCAAATTGGCGATGAAACAGCGGGTGCCTTTCAGGTCCCCGGAGAGCAAGACGAATTCCAGTTCTCCGCTCAGGCTGGTCAGATATTGTATTTCGATCGCCTGCAGTCGCCGAACGCTTTTGTCTGGCGATTGCTGGACCCGCATGACGAGGTCGTCTTCGAGCACAATTCGTTTGGCGACCAAGGGCCGCTGGAGGTTCAGACGACCGGTGTCCATCGGATCGAGATCGATCCGCAACGAGATTTGACCGGCGAGTATCTTTTTAGAATTCTGGAAGTGCCCGACCCGAGCACTTTCGATGTGTTGATCGGTGCCCCGGTGAGCGGCCGCATTCGTGTTCCAGGCGAAGTACATCATTTCCGGTTTGACGCAGCCGCTGGCGCTAATTTGTTTGCGGACGCCCAGGACATGCCCGGTGAATTTGACTGGACGTTGCGCGGCCCGTCGGGTAGCGTTCTTTTTGATGGGCGAGGAGATCAAGGTCCGCTGTCGCTAGACGAAGCCGGCCAGTTTCTCATCACGCTTGACCCTCGCGCCGACGGGACAGGATACTACCAGTTTGTTCTCTGGGATCTACCCAGCACTCCGCCCCGCGAGATTGCGTGGGACACTCCGGTCTTCGACGCAATTGTCACGCCCGGCGAGATGCGAACCTTCGAATTCGACGGCATCGCAGATCAGCAACTTGCCGTCGATGTCATCAGCTTGGCTACTGGCTCGCACCGCATGGAGCTGCTGGATCCATCCGGCAACGTTCTCTTCACGAGGCGTGTGACCGACCAAACCATCGACTCGTTGCCTGAAACAGGGCGTTATCGGTTGACGATCGACCCGTTCGACGACAACGTCGGTCCTTTCAGTTTTCAGATCACCGGCGGCGACATTCCGGATGTGCCACCTCACGCCGACCTGCAAGTGAGCGATGTCGAAGCACCACGACGTGTCGTCGGAAATCCCGCCGAGATAACAGTTGGCTGGAAAGTTACCAATCAGGGAGACGTCGCCGTCCCGTCGGGAACGGTCATCACGGACGCCATCTACCTGTCGGTCGACGACGACCTTGACAAGTTGCCTGTTGACCCTCTGGTAACGCGCGTCGACACCATGCTGGACGCGCCGCTGCTCCCCGGCGAGACCGTCGAACGTCTGGAGACGGTCACTCTGTTTGCCGATCTAGAAGCTGAGTTCAAAGTCGTGGTGTCTACGGACGTGCGGAACCAGGTCTTCGAAAATCAATCTGAAACCGACTCGGCGGCCAGCTCGCCGGTCGCTGTCTATTCGCAGCCGCGAGTACTGGCGCAAGATCCAGTGCTGCAGATCCACACGGAGGACGGCCTACAGCTACCGGCAGGGACCTCACTGACGTTGAGCGGCCGAGCCGCCGTGCGTCCTGGCGCCGTGAATGCAGTGTTTCTGATCGACCTCTCGGGTAGTACGGCATTGGTGACCGACGTGGACGCCAATTACGACGGCGTCTTGGACGAGACGGATGACATCAACCAAGACGGTCGTGTTGGCGATCTGCTGGACAAACAGATTGGGCTCGTGACAGGGGCCATCGCACGGTTAGGACAGCGGATCGATGATCTTCGCGTGGCCGTCGTGGGATGGGGGAGCAGCACACGCGCGTTTCCCGACGGGTTCGAATCGTTGGATCTCAGCGAGCAGCTGTTGGACCAAGTCTTCCGTGCTCCCGGAGCCGACGACAACGATAACGCGATTGCTGACGAGGCGGAGGCCACTGAGTCGCTGTTTCACCGCGCGATCGGCCTCGCCTCGCATTCGGGTGCCAAACTGTTCAAGTCGTTCTTCATAGGCTCAGGAACCAGTTTCGAACAGGCGCTGCAAGAGCTGATGGACTTACTGGATGCGGCGCCCGACGCCGACTTAACGCAGGTCTTCTTGTTGCAGGACGGCATCTTCGATGCCGGCAACGCACCGACAGATCAGCAGACCATCGAACAGCTGGCTGCCCGCGGCGTTCTGTTGCGGGCTGCCCAGGTGTCGGGCGACGCGCACATTGATGAACTGGAACGCATTGCCACGATTGTCGACGCGCATCCGGATTCACAGGCGACTGCCGTGATCGTCGAGACGCCGGCCGAGCTCGACAACCTCCCCTTTACCAACTCCCGGCTCAGCGGTGTAACGATCGATAACCGCGGTGTCGACCGCTTGGACAGCAGCGGCAATTTCTTTACGACAGTGACGCTCGAGGCGGGTGAGAACGTCTTCACGATCAGTGCTATCGACTCGCTGGGCAACGAAACAGCCGAATCGCTCACCATCGTGGGCCTGCCGGCGAACGAATTAGACCTCTCGGAAGCCCGGGAGGTTACTGAGTTGGCGCAGCCGCGGTTTCGCCACCCGACGTTCAATAGGCAGAGCTCGACATTGCTGGTCGACGTGGCATTGACCAATCAAACCGAACTGCCGCTCAAGGGCCCCGTATTTGCCGTTGTCGATGCGCCCGATCGACCAGTCGTGCGGCTGAGCAACGCCGACGGTTTGGTTGACTCGGAGCGACCGTATGTGGAATTCGACTCCGAGCTGATCGACGGAGTGTTGCCGCCACTGTCCGAGACAGGCTCGATTCGCCTCCAGATGTCCAACCCTTCGAGAGACCGTTTCGAACTTCAAGTGTCTTTGCTCATGCTGGGTAACCAGCCGCCCGCGTTTTCATCGGTTCCTACGACGGAAATAACGGCGGGCGAACACTTCGTGTACATGCCTGAGGTGAACGACGACGACGTCGCTTTGATCTTCAAGACGGCCACTGCCCCGCCGGCAATGACCGTCGATCCGTCAAGCGGCACAATTCACTGGCAGACCACGCTCGGCGATGTAGGGCGACACCAGGTGGATCTGTTGGTCGAGGACGGCTTCGGGGGTGTTGCACAGCAGACATTCGAAGTGGCCGTTGTGGCAGAGATGCCCAACCGTCCGCCGCTCTTCCGATCCTCGCCGACCACGGAAATCGATAGCGGTGGTCACTACGCGTACCAGGCGGAGGCATTTGACGCTGACGGTGATCCGTTGACGTATTCGCTGGATCGAGGACCGGCGGAGCTGGCCGTAGACAGTGCTACGGGAGAGGTCAGCTGGGCCAGCCCGCCAGATGGTGAGTACGAGGTGATTTTGCGCGTCGACGACGGCCAGACGGGGAGCTCGACCCAGGCTCTTGTCTTGACGGTTGGAGGAGCAGCTGCCAATCCAGGTGCTCCCCAAGTCTTCTCGACGCCCACCTTGCTCGCCGCCGTGTCCACGCCCTACTGGTACCTGCCAGTAGCGCGGGACCCAGATGGCGACTCGCTGGTTTTTTCTTTGGTGACATTTCCGGAGGGGATGGCCATTGACGCCACGACGGGCAGGGTGGACTGGGAGCCAAGCTCGGCGGCGCTGGGCGTCAATCCGGTCGTGCTCCGCGTCGATGACGGTCGCGGCAGCTTCGCGACGCAGCTCTTTTCTATCGAAGTGCTGGCTAGCCCGCCCAACTTGCCGCCTTCTTTCTCCACCGTACCTGCTTTGCTCGCCACCCAGGACGAGCAGTATCAGTACGACGTCAGCGCGGTCGACGTGGACGGCGACGCGATCACTTTTGTGTTGGTGGAGGGTCCACAGAGCATGACGCTCGATGCGTTCACCGGTGCGTTGGAATTCACTCCCACGGCGTCGCAGCGAGGTGTTCATCGCGTGCAAATTCAAGCGGTCGACGGTTGTGGCGAGGTTGCCACGCAGGCGTACCAACTGACCGTGCGGCCACCGAACGAGGCGCCCCACTTCACCAGCCAGCCATCGTTGCATGCCGTCGTCGGCGAGGACTATCGCTACCGCGTCGAGGCAGAGGATGTGGACGATGATCTGCGATTCTCGGTGGTGGGACCCCCAGCCGGAATGCGGATCGACGCACTCACCGGGCTACTGACTTTCACACCTCAGGCAGGGCAGACGGGCGAGCAGTCGGTGACGATACGCGCGACGGACGAACGCGGTGCCATTGCCGAGCAGCACGTTACGTTGACGGTCGACAACGACATCGAACCACCTGACGTCGCGATTGTGCTCTCCCAGGCTGTTGTCGATCCGAACACACAGGTCCAGATCCAGGCGTTTGCTACCGACAACGTTGCCGTCGACGCATTCGAGTTGACGATCGATGCTCTGCCGGTGACGCTGGACGGGATCCGCCAAGCCGTGTTCACACCGGCCGCGCCAGGACTTTACTCTGTCGAGCTCCGCGCGACCGACACCAGCGGCAACGCATCGACGGACCAGGTCCAACTTCGTGTGATTGATCCCCACGATCACGAGCCACCGGAGATCGAGATCCTCTCGCCGTCGCCGGGCGCAACGGTAACCTATTTGACGGAGATTGTCGGCTCGATCACCGGCGACGACGTCGAATCCTACGAGCTTGACTATGCCCGCTTCGACTTGGTCGATTTGGAGAACGTTGCTGCGGAGAGTCAGTACTGGAGACCGATCGGCTCTGGCAGCGGGCCGGCCGACAATCAAGTGCTGGGCGAGTTCGATACAACGGTGCTGGAGAACGATGTCTATCTCGTCCGCGTCACGGCTGTGGATGAGAGCGGTAATTCGCAGGTGCAGGCCTTTCCCTTGAACGTGGCGGGCGACGCGAAATTGGGTGACTTTGCGCTGGAAGTCACTGACCTGCCTGTGCCCCTTGGCGGCATCCCGATCGAGGTCAAGCGGCGCTACAGCACGATGGACGCGGAACGCCAGGGCGATTTCGGGTTCGGCTGGTCCTTGGGCGTCTTTGAAGGAGACCTTCGTGAGTCGCTGCCGACTGGGAACGAGCAGAATACCGGAATCTTCGGAGCCGTACCTTTCCGCAGTGATACGCGCGTTTACATCACCGATCCAGACGGCCGGCGGGTCGGCTATTCGTTTGATCCGCAACCCAGAGTGTCGCTGTTGGGAACGGTATTTCTACCCAAATTCAAACCAGATCCGGGTGTCTACGACCGCTTAGAGGTTGACGACACCGCACTGACTCAACAAGCCGACGGCACGTTCACGCTGTTCGCGTTGGGACTGCCATACAATCCGCGCAGCTATCGGCTCGTCCGCGCGGACGGAACGGTCTACCACTACGATCAGTTCCAGGGGATTCAAGCCGTCGAGGATCTGTACGGGAACGCGTTGCAGTTCACCGAGGACGCGATTACCCATTCGTCGGGCGAGGCGATTCGTTTCGCCCGAGACCAGCTGGGGCGGATTGTCGAGATGGTCAGCCCCGACGGCAGTTCCGTGCTGTACGACTACGATCCACGTGGCAATCTGAGTTCAGTGACCGACCAGTCGGGCATTGCAACCCACTTTGACTATCGAGAGCAGCCGGCGCATTACCTCGACAAGGTGCTCGATGCCAACGGTCTCGAATTCGAGACGTTTGAATTCGATGACCAAGGTCGATTGGTGGCCATCATCGACCGACTCGGAAATCGCCAAGAACAGTCTTGGGATCCGGTCAGCTTTACGGGTACCTATACCGACGCACGCGGCAATGTCACCCAGATCAGCTACGACGACCGGGGCAATGTACTCAAGAGTGTAGATCCGCTGGGCGGAGCCTTCCACTGGCAGTACGACGAAGACAACAACGTCACCCAGACGACCGACGAACTCGGGTATGTGACGTCATTTACCTATGACGAGCGGGGCAACATGCTGACGGAGACTGATGCGTTGGGCGGAGTGACCTCGTACACGTATAGCGGGTTGAACCAGCCGACTTCGATTACTGATACTTTGGGACGCAAAACCTCCTTCGCGTACGATGCCTCGGGCGGTCTGATCGGTGTGACGAACCCGGACGGGGCTGCCACAACTTTGGAGCGTGACGAGCAAGGCCGGGCGGTCCGGGTCATTGCGGCCACCGGTGATATTACCGAGTTAGAATACGGTTCGTTCGGATTGCCGGAGAGGGTCGTTCGCCGCGACAACACTGCCTTGACTCAGAGTTACAGCGACGGCGGACTCACGCTCAGCCGGACTGATGCCGCCGGCGCAACAACGACGTTCACCTACGATGCTGGTGGTCGCATGCTGACGAGTCAGGATACGACAGGGGCAGGCACCAGCTACGTCTACGACGAGGCGAAGCTCGTTCGCCAGACCAGCGCCTTGGGTGCGACGACGCGATACGAATATGACGAAGCGGATCGCGTTTCCACGATGATCGATCCTGCGGGCGGGCGTGTCCAGTTGACCTACGATGTTGCGAACAACCTGGCGTCGCTGAGCGACCCTTCCGACAACACCGTCCACTATGTCCATGACGCCCTTGACCGATTGACAGAACGCGTCGACGCGCTCGGACAAAAGACACTCTATGAGTACGACGCAGTGGGCAACGTCACACAGTTGACCGACCGCAACGGCGACCGTCGCACGTTTGCCTACGATGCGTTGCGCCGGCCGGTTACGGAGACTTGGTTGGCGGCTAGCGGCCAGGTGGTGAACCAGATTCAGATCGTCTACGACGCAGTAGGCAACGTGGTGTCGTTGGCGGACGCTCACAGCAGCTATTCGTTTACTTACGACACGCTGGATCGGCTGACGAGCGTCGACAACGCTGGCACACCGCGAGTCCCGCACACGGTGTTGACGTACAGCTATGACACCGCCGGCAACTTCGCGGTCGTGGAGGACAGCTCCGGTGTGCGAATCGAACTGGCCTACGACCAGCTGGACCGTGCGACCAGCATGGCTTGGGGTGGAGACGTCATCGACCCGGCGCGTGTCGATTTTGCTTACAGCTCGACCGGCGACCTAGTGCAGGTAGAGCGGTTCGCGGACCTCGAGGGCCAAGTTCTTGCCGGCAGAACTTCGATCGAGTACGACTCGCTGGGACAAGTGAGCCAGATGGCTCATCGATCGGCTGTCGACGCCGCGATCGCTGAATACGACTACGAGTACGATGCGGTGGGGCAGCTGCTGCGGGAAGCGCACCATGGGCAGACATTCGATTACGCATACGACGCCACCGGTCAGCTCCTAGAGGCACGGCGGTCGGTCTTCGGCGACGAGACCTTTGCATACGATCCCAGCGGGAATCGCACGAACGATGAAACGGTGACAGGGGCGGGAAACCGGATCGAGGTGGATGACCGGTATACCTACGAATACGATGCCGAGGGCAGTTTGATTCGCCGCGTCGAGATCGATACTGGCGAACAGATGTCGTTCGAGTACGACCACCGTCATCGTCTCACGCGCATCCAGCGGCGCGACGCGGCCGGCAATCTGCTGGGCGAGATCGAGTATGTCTATGACATCATGGACAACCGGATCACGAAGATCGTCGATGGCGAGGCGTTGCATACGGTGTATGACGGCGACAACGCTTGGGCTGACTTCGATGACGACGGCGAGGTGGTGGCCTACTATCTGTTTGGCAATCGTGTAGACCAGATCGTGGCCCGTTATCGTCCGGCTGAAGGGACCGCCTGGTATCTGACCGATCGTTTGGGCTCGGTTCGCGATCTGGCCGACGGCAGCGGGGAGCTGATCGCGCACGTGGACTACGGCAGCTACGGAAACGTCATCGAGATGACCCATGGCGACTCGCTGGATCGTTTCTTGTTCACCGGGCGCGAGTACGAGGCGGAGACGGACTTCTACTACTATCGAGCACGCTTCTACGATCCAGAGAGCGGACGGTTCCTCTCCCAGGATCCGCTAGGATTTGACGGGGGAGACGCCAATCTGTATCGGTACGTGAGCAACAGCCCGCTGAACGGCACCGATCCCTCGGGGCTAACCAGCTCGTTCGAGACGAGGCTGCTCGCGGGGGCTCAGTACGTTGCGGCGCACGCTTTCTGCTACGCCGCTTCGCTGGCCTTCGCCTACGTGACCGCCGAGGTGCTGACGGCTCTCGAGTTCTCGAGGAACGCTGCCAATGCCGGGGGGTTCGTCGCTGGTTTGGCCGTCGAAATTGGATGCGCCACTGCAGTTGCCAAAGGCCTCTCCGGAGCCGGGCCCAGAGGGGCGAATCCGACACCCAATCCTTCTCCCAGCCCCTGCACGGCCTGTGACGCCAGGAAAGCGCCGTCTCGCAGATTGAGGAAGATGCTGGATGAAATGAAGAAGAAGAACGAGCAGCGCAGGAACACGCCGGAGTACAAGAAATGGAAAGACAAGATGAAGGAAAAAGCTCGGCAACACGAGGAGTGGGAAAAGTCGCACGAGGCCCTGCGGAGGCAACGCGAAGAGAACGGGGTTGCGGACATTACCTTCGACTTTACCAAGTAGATGCAGGCCAACTCTACAGGCACTCTGTAAGGCGCTGGCGGCCTGTCAGGTCGAGCAAGGCCTTGGGAATCACGGTGGCCAAAGTCATGGGGTAAGGAGGGACTCACCGGCAGTCGGTCAAATTTTTCTGTCCCAATCTTTCTGTCCTAAATCGGATTTGCGAGTGCGCTTGGGAATGACAGAAAAATTAGGACAGAAAGATGAGAGCACCCGCGGAACACGCGATGCCAGCGGACGAGGCGCGGCGGGCGCGTTTTGGCAAGAAGCAGCGGAGTCAACGGACAAAGAGCCCAAAGCAGTTCGCGGTCCCGCGTTCGTGTCCTCTTTTTGAACGGGTTCGGCAACCAAGATCAGTTCGTGTCGGCCGATTTGCCGCCTGCCAACCTGCGAAACGGCAGTCGGTCGAGTTTTTCTGTCCCGTTATTTTGCATCGGCGCCGAGCGCCCTCCATTGCGATGGTGACAGGCGACTCAACACGCCACTCTCGTCCATCTGTTTGCCAGTCATTGTCTGTATCCAGGTCTCAAGATCAACTTTCTGATCCGAGTCCGCGGACGGTAACGCCCAGAGCATCGCGTTTCCACCTCCGGTCAAAATGTGCTCGCCCTGAGGATCAAACGCCACAGCTCGGACAGGGCGAGGGTGTGACCACGCAGGTCCAATCTTCTCACCACTATCCAACGACCACAACTGGACGTTGCCGTCTGAACACCCGGTGAGCAGGACGCGTCCGTCCGGTCCGAATTCAAGATCTTCGACCCAACTCGAGTGTTCTAGAATCAGCCCCGTTGGTTGGCCCGTGGCGCTATCCCACAACCTAGCTGTGTTGTCCCGGCTTCCCGTCGCGAGCATCCGACCGTCCGGGCTGACGTCGACGGCTAATACGGCATCGGAGTGTTCCAGCGGCACTCGCAACTCGGTTCCCGTCTGCAGTGACCAGATTCTTGTCTTGCCGTCATCGCACGCGGTCACCAGCGTCTCGTCGTCGTGCAAGAACACCAGGTCTTCGACAATGCCCGGGTGCTGGAGGGTGAGCATACACTCCCCGGTTGCTGCGTCCCACACTCTCGTAGTTCGATCGAAGCTCCCCGTCGCTACCAAGTCCCCGCTGGAATTGAAAGCGACCGAGCGAACCATGCCGTCGTGATTCAGGATCGACTGGGTTTCTCCATTGACGTTCCATACCCGCGCGTGATCGGCTGCGTACCCGACGATCAGTTGCTGGCCGTCCGGGCTGTATTGGGCGTCCCACACCACCGATTGCAGGTTTGGAAAGTCCCGAACTAGCTCTGAGGGTTCCTTTGACCAAGCTGTCAGGCCCGCCCTTCCACCGACAACCAACTGATTCCCGCTGGGATCAAAGTCGATAGCCCAGGCACTCGGTGCAGCGGCGAAAACGGCCCGCGGCCTAGGTAGCACATTTGCTGTCCACACTTCAGCTTTGCCCGCGGAACTGAGTGCGACCATCTGCGCGGCGGGGCTGAGGACGACGTTACTCACGATGTGGTCTGTCGCGATCTCGATTCCCACCCGCTCGCCGGACCACGTTGACCACAACCTGGCGGACAAATCGACGCTGCCGGTGATCAGCAATTGGCTGTCAGCACTGAAAGCCAACGCTGAGATTCGTGATCGGTGAACCATCGGCTGCCCGATCGAAGTGCCGTCCTTGGTCGACCACAACCTGACGACAAAGTCCCTTCCACCTGTCGCGGCCAAAGATCCGTCCGGGCTGAATCGAGCAATCTCGATCGCTGAGTTGTGCCTGATCGGGGAACCGATCGGGCTTTCCTGCGCGATAGACCACAGCTGGGCAGTAGAATCCTCATTGAAAACAAGCATGGTCAATCCATCGGGACTGAAGCCGCGCGCGATCCCGGGCGGTTTCGGCAGCGCAGCGCTCTGCGCTGCGCCCGAGTCGAGAGACCACTCGCGAGCTGACCCATCGGCGTAGCCCACCAAGAGTTGGTCGTCCCTCGCGCCGAACCCGAGGGCCGTAACCGCACTCTCGTGCACCATCGGCTCTCCGACGGCCCGACCATTTGTAACGGACCAAAGTGTTACGGTCCCATCTTCGGCTCCGATCGCGACAAGCGAAGTAGCAGGTCGGAACTCTACTAACGATATGCGAGAACTGAGCTTGATTGGCTCATCGACTGCTTGACCTATGCTCGACCACAGCCGTACGGTATCGCCGCTGGTCGTAATGATTCGTTCACCGTCCGAAGTCCAAAAGACCGCCGTTACGGCATCGCTGTGTTGCATCGGCGTCCCGACCGGTGCTCCCGTTTCGACTGACCAAATCTTGACCAGGTGATCCGAGAAACCTCCTGTAACCAGTCGGCGTCCGTCAGGGCTGAAAGCCAGCGCCAACGGTTCCCGAGCGGGGAAGGGTTGCGCCGTCACCGCCTCATGGTCAAGAATCTGCAGCAGTTGGTTGCAGCGCCGGCTCCAGAGGAACAGATTCGTTTCAATATCGGCGCGCAGCGGAGTGCTCGTGATTGGACATTCCAATGCAGCACGCACCAGCCAGTGCAACCCCCGGTCGACGTGGCCGCTTTCACAAAACGACTGTCCTTGTCGGAGATATTGCTGCGCGAGCCGATGACGCAGCGTCAGCGCCTGGCTACGTTCGTGGTGCGTCCACAGTCCGGCCAACACCAGCAGCACCGCTAGGGACGAGGCGGCCAGAGTTGCTGCCAGGCGATTCCGATGAATCCACGATTTCAACTCCGCGATCGGGCCGGTGTGATAGGCGCGGACAACACGGTGGTCGAGCCAAGCTTGCAGATCCTCGGCGAGGTCAAGCGACGATAGGTATCGACTGGACTTGTCTCGAGCCATCGCCTTCTCACAGATGGCTGTTAACTCGGGCGGCGCCGCCGGATTCAGTTCAGAAATCGGTCTTGGCGGACCGTCCAGTACCCGTGCCAGCACAGTGCGCGGGGAAATTCGGCTCCCAGCTTCGACATACGGCGGAGATCCGGTCAGCAGCTGGTAGAGTACCGCACCCAATGAGTAAGTGTCGGATTGGTGATCCACCTCGTCTAAATTGCCTCGCGCCTGTTCCGGTGCCATGAAGGCGGGTGTTCCCACGACCGAACCGTCCATCGTCACCAGCGGAGCATCCGAGGAAGATCCTTCGTTATTGCTGCGCGGTGTTTGAATTCGTGTCTGAGTGGCTTGACTCTCCGGCGCTAGTCGAAGCTCATGGGGGTCCTGCCGGCCAACCACTTTGGCCAGTCCCCAGTCCATCACATAGACCTCACCGAAGCGGCCTACCATGATGTTGGCCGACTTCAGATCGCGGTGAATTACTTGTTTCGAGTGCGCGTAGGCCGTGGTCTGACAGACTTTGACGAGGACGGTAATCGCCCTCGGCAGATTCCAGCCTTCCCGTTCCTGCTTAACCAAATCGACAATTGCGGAGAACTCACGCCCTTTTATCAGCTGCATGGTAAAGAACGGCCGACCCTCGCCGTCGACGCCCATCTCGTGTACGGACGCAATGCCAGGGTGATCGAGCTGAGCGGTCAGCTGGGCTTCTTCGAGGAAACGCGAAAGGAGGGTGGCCGAGGAAGTACCGATCGACTCTGCCGGTGCGTCCGCCAAGACCTTCATGGCCAGAGTGCGGTTCAATTCGGTATCCAGGACCCGGTAGATCACGCCCATGCCGCCACGAGCAACTTCGCCCCGCACGGCGTAGCGACCGGAGCGTAGATCGGTAACTGACTCACTATTCGCCGGGGTGGGTCGGTCGTCTGACCCTGAGTCCAGCATGACGGTTACTTCTACTTCGTTCGCAGCATCGCCAAGTTGGTCCCAAATGGAGGTGTGAAGCGAACGGGAGCTCGCAGCCGCCTGTCCAACTTGGAAGGCAGTGGCCAGCGTCTGGAAGATCGGCTCCAGCGCTGGATGGTCTGCGCACAGGTCATGGATGGCTTCCGAGATGTCGCAGCGGTCGCCTTCCAGACGATCCTGCAACAACGCCCATGCGCGTCGGACTTCTTGGGGAGGGTGGTTAGTGCTCATTGGTGTAGAAGCAGGTCTTTAAGCATACTGGGCGCTTTGTGGCGCAGCCAGCGTTCCGGTGCTTAAACCGACTGAGGCGATGAAAAACTAAGTTGTCAACTTCTGTTTCCTTCCCGCCAGCAGTAGGTCGTGCAGCTATTACGCTGTATGCAGTCCGTACGCTGTATGCAGTCCGCCAAACTCTGGCGAGTTCGGCTACGGTGGCGAGTCGGCTACGCTCCCAATCAGCCGCTGGGCGTTAGCCCACGGTTCTCTAGCGAAACGGACGCGTAGCGTCTGCGGAGGGTTTCCCCTCTCCGGCCCTCCGGGCCGACTCTCCCCGAGGGGAGAGTGAAGAAAAAGGTAGGCCGGAACAAGCGGCGGGGGAGCTGTGGCTTCACACTCCGCGAGCGCCGCGCTGTTCCGGCGACGCAACGCATCAAACCGGTGTTGCCGGAACAGCGCGGCGTGGGAAATCGTAAGAACAGGGATGGCTGCTGGCGCCGCTTGTTCCGGCCTACCGCTCTGCTGCGTGGCGTGCTGTGGCAGTCCGCCAAACTCTGGCGAGTTCGGCTACGGTGAAAATCAGCCGCTGGGCGTTAGCCGGCGTTAGCCCACGGTTCCCCAGCGAAACCGACGCGGTAGCGTCCGGGGAGGGCTCCCCCCCTCTCCGGCCCGTTGGGCCGACTCTCTCCGAGGCGAGAGTGAAGAAAGGCAGAATAGGAAAGGCGGAGTCACGTATTGAGCTGCACGACGCCTCTAACCTCGCTCCCTCCCGCGTAAATGCTAGTGAGCTGCTGGCTGCTTGCTGCTCGGCCGGGGTTTATTTTCGGGTTTGAGCGGACAAAAGGATTGTGTCACTTGCCAGACTTGGTACGATCGAGTCGTTGGAGTTTCTGTTTTCATAGTAAAGAGAGAGGACGGTTGTCATGGTCCTTGACAAGTTGCGGACTGGGGCATTGGTGCTGACTGTTTTGATGGGGGGCTTTTGCTGCGTGGCCGACGCCGCCTTCATCGAACTTTCCCCTGGTGACATGCCTGCCTGGGACGCGAACTTGCTTTTCCTCGGATACGGGGCAGAAGAGGGATTCAACAACGACACGGTGCGGAGCGTCGCAGAGATGGCTGACTCATCTGGGTTCGTGAGAATCGGTAAGAGCCCGGCGAGATCGGATTTTGTGTACACGGGTCTAGGCGGTGTCGAAGGAACTTGGGAATACACTGCCAGCGACTACGCGGTCGAGTATTTGGCCGTCAGAGCCGGCAACAAGCAGCGATTTGCGTTGTTCGAGCTAAAAGACACACACAACGGAAGCTCGGGATTGTGGAGCACTGAGAACCTGACGGACAAAAAGGGAGCTCAGCCAGATCTTCTTCACTTGAGCTTTTACGGTCGAAGGACGCTCCATAGCCCTGAGCCTGGGACAACTGCCGCTTTGGCGAGCCTAGCCCTTGTCGGTCTCTGTGCCTATGTCCGGCGTCGACGGCGACATCGCTCTCCCGCGTAGGCTTGGTCCGGCTCACTCTTGCAGTGATAAACCGTTCGGCGCGAGAACGCCGGCCGGCGGACAACGACGTTTCACGCCGCGCGCCGGACGACTGTCTGGCCACCCCGATCCCACCTGTTTCCGCTCGTTGCGTTCCTCGCGTTCGGAGTGGGCTGCGCCCGCTTCGGAGTTCACCGGCCAACGAAATAGGGTCGGACGTGGTGACTGTCCCTGTCCACAAAAGAAGTCTTCCTTGCGCCTTGCGGAGGCCATCTCCAAACCGGATGATTCACGAAGCTGGATGGTGGGTGATTCGTCATGGAGGTCGCGGGCAGCAGATCGCTCGTGCATCATCGAAAGTCACACACAACTTCTCGAGCAGTTCAGAGGACAGCCATGAGAACCGCATTTACTTTCTTGCTGCTTATTCCCGCCGCGCAGGCGCAGCAGCTTGCATCCAACATTCCATACGCCGATTCCGCTCACGAGCGCCAAGTCTTGGACATCTACACGCCAGACGGCGCCAAGCAGCTTCCGGTTGTATTCTGGATTCACGGTGGCGGCTGGCAGACAGGAGACAAGACGAGCGTTCAGGTCAAGCCGAGCTTCTTCACTGCACGTGGTTATGTCTTCGTCTCGACCAACTATCGCCTTCTGCCCCATGTCGAGATGGGTGTCCTAATTCGAGACGTCGCCGCTTCCCTTGGCTGGGTGCACAAGAACATCGCCGAGCATGGAGGCGATCCGCAGCAGATTTTCGTGATGGGACATTCCGCCGGCGCACAGCTGGCAGCGCTGCTCTGTATCGACCATCGCTATTTGAAGGCGGAAGGAGTCCCAGTCGGCGCCCTCAAGGGATGTGTGCCGGTCGACGGGGACACCTACGACATTCCAGCCATCATCACGACTGCTGAAATCCGTCAGACCGTGCACGGCTTGCCGCTGCCGAAGATCGGTCACCGCGGCAAGTTTGGCAACGATCCCGAGAAGCACATCGACTTTTCTGCTGTGACGCATGTGACAAAAGACAAGGGCATCCCGCCATTTCTGATTCTCTATGTGGCTGGGCACCCGGACGTCACCGCGCAGGCACGTCGCCTGACCGCCGTGCTCCAAGAATCCGAAGTTCCGGTCACCGTGTTTGGCGCGCGGGGGACGACCCATAGCAAGCTCAACGCCGATCTCGGCCTGCCCGATGATCCAGCGACCAAGGAGCTGGTCAAGTTTCTGGGACCGTTGACGGGGGCAGGGGGCGGCTAGCTTGGACCGGCCTAACCCGGATTATTCATGAGCGATCTGCTGCGAGGTCGTAAGTCCATCCGTGCTTCGTCATGCTTCACAATTCTCCCTCGACGTATTGCTTCAATACGCCTGCGGAAGAATTGCTCGCCTTCCTTGCCACGAACGTACTTACAGCCTCTCGCGACGATCTTCATGAATAATCCGGGCTAAGCCGCCAGGTGAGCGGGAAACCCGTCACGGCGCCAAGAATGATGCCAGCGACCGCCGGAGCGAGCATTCCATTGCGAAGAAGAACCATGGCTACACTGGAGTACTGGCCGGACATATCTGCAGGGATCGCCAAGCCCATGGCGCTCAGGCACCAGCCTACGGCGCTGGCAACCCACCAATAACGCCAACCAGAGTGCGGTTCGAGAATTGGCTGCTGCAGAATGCCAGCTAATGCGCCCCCCGAAGCCAGCGCGAGCGCCCACCCGAGAATACCGAACGGCCTGCTCAGGTCGAAGGGAACTCCCCAAACGCTGCTGGCTACGGAGTACAGGCTCAAGGACGCTGCTAGCCCAATGACTGGGGCGATGGTCCACCAACCAGCTCGGTCCGCGAAACGCCGCAGCAACAGCCACTGCATACCCCCTACGCCGGCGCCAATGCCGACGCCGATCATGACGTTGCCCAGCAGGAAATGGCCGAGCAAGAAGCCAGCCAGATAGCCCAACGAGTAGCCGGCCGTACTCAAGACCAACCACTGGCAACAAAAGCGAACTCCTAAGTGTTGTCGCTGCTTGGTCATCTCTTGCCCCACTCCCTTCCACAGGTCGAGCGATCTAGGAACGAGAACGATTGCGCTGGGGGGCGAGCTTGGTGAACCGCCCTCTATCAATGATGGAGCCCATTTGGGGATTCGTGGTGCGCGCCTTCTCAAGATTTTTCTCAGAAGTTCGTTGCGAGAAGACACTGGTGAATCACTGGCAGCCGGGCACTCGTTGCTGCAGACCTATTACCTGTAGCAGCGTCTGCCCGCCCAGTCGACCTTCCTTCTTTGTTTTTGATCTACGAATCGAATTCCCGAATTCCAGCTATATTGAGATGTTCCTAGGGCTGTGAGCCACACGGACTTACGTCAAGACCTAAGGATTTCTGATACGGTGGGACGAGTGCCACCGTTCACCTTCTAATCCGAAGCTGACCGAATCTTTCATATGTCCGCAAGATGGTGTTTGGAGCTCGCCGGAACCTGGCAGTCCCTTGACCGATGCGGGCCGGTGTTCGATGCGCCTGGGTCTTTGCAGCTGTCATTGCTACAATATTGGCCTCTGTAAATTCGCGACGCGGCGGTTGGTCCTCTTTCGAGTTCCCCCGATGTCCAACCAGGCACACCACGTTCTGAGCAAGACCGTATTACGTGTAGACGCTAGCGAACCATTCACTGATAAGTTGGACGAGATTCTGCGGAGGCGAGTATCTCACGTGGCCATCTTTGCAAAAGGGCGATGTCTCGGCGTTTCTAGTTTCAGCGATGCCATCTTGTCGTCGGACGATACAACGTTCGGAGATTTGGTTGAGGGTCAACGCTGCGTCAATGTCTCCGACGCGAAGTCGGTCGAGGAGCTTTGCCAGGCGTTTGCGGACCCAAGTGTTGAGGCTTTGGTTGTAGAAAATGAGCTGGGCGAATTCGCCGGCGTAGTGACTCGCCAAAGCTTGCTGGAAGCTCTGCTCAAAGAACGCAAGCTGACTGAAGAGTCGCCGCGTCAGTTTGACATGACGGAGCACAAACGGGCTGAATCTCTGCTGGCCGGAGAAAAGCGAATTCTGGAGATCATTTCAACATCGAGTTCTCAGGATGGTGGATTGACAGAACTGGCAGAGTTCGTCAAGACGCAGTCCAGTGGCGTCGCCTGTTCGATTCTGCTGATGGATGACAGTGGAACACGACTGCTGAGTGGTGCCTCGAACAATTTGCCTGACACTTTTGTCCGTGCAATCGACAACATGGAAATCGGGCCGAATGCTGGCGCATGCGGAACCGCGGCCTTTCTGAATCAGACGGTGATTGTCTCCGATATCGCCACGGACCCGCTTTGCGAAGACATTCGCGAACTGGCGTTGAGGCACGACCTCCGCGCCTGCTGGTCGAGTCCCATCCATTCATCCTCTGGAAAGGTGCTGGGCACCATCGCGATCTACTTCCAGCACTCGCAATGCCCAGACGATTTCCACAAGGCTCTGATTGATCGGGCCGTTTATCTGGCGGCGATTGCGATCGAGCGTAAGCATGCCGAAGACGCGCTACGCGCCTCGGAAACCAGAAACCGCACGTTACTTGAAGGCTCTCCAGTCTGCACCAAGATCATCGACCTTGATTCCCGTTTGCGATACATGAGTACGGCGGGCCAAGACCAACTGAAGATCTGCGATATCGAACCGTTCTACGGGAGCACTTTTCCGCCGGAGTTGTATCCCGAGGCTTGGCGAGCGCCTGTCGCCGAACACCTGGAACGCGCCAAGGCAGGTGAAATCTCCAGCTTGGAATGTCCTGTGCTTGCCACGGACGGGAAGGAAGTGTGGTACGACACAACCTTCGTCCCAGCATTTGATGAAAACGGACACGTCCAGTACATCATTGTAACATCAGTAAACGTCACCGAGCGCCGGCAGGCCGAGGAAGAGGCTCGTCAACATAGGGACGAGTTAGCACATGTGTCACGCGTTAGCACAATGGGTGAATTGGCAACGGGCATCGCTCATGAACTTAACCAGCCGCTCGCCGCGATTTCATCTTACAGCTTTGCCGCAAGATCCATCGTGGAGCAGTTCTCGTCAGGTATACCCGACCTGGAAGAGACTCTCGGCAAGCTGGAAGAACAGGCGATTCGGGCAGGTGACATCGTACGGCGGCTACGGGACTATGTAGCGAAGGCCGAATCTGCGCGCGTCAGGGCCGATCTCAACACCCTTGTCCGAGACGTGGCGACGTTGGTTGAGCCGGACATCCGTATGGCCGGCACGATCTTGAAGTTGATCCTCGATGACTCAGCGCCAACCGTAATGGTTGACAAGATCCAGATCCAACAAGTCCTCGTGAATCTGATCCGGAATGCCATTGACGCGATGAGGGAGACGCCAGCTAGCCAACGTGAGATCACGATCTCGACCAGAGTTCTGCAAGACGGCCAAGCTGAAGTGATCGTCAGCGATGCTGGCAACGGGCTTGCCCAGGACGATTTGGAACAGGTTTTCAATGCCTTCTTCTCGACAAAGCAAAAAGGCATGGGGATGGGATTGCCGATCAGCCGATCGATTGTTGAAGCACATGGTGGGAAGCTGTGGGCGAAGTCGAACGCCGGTGCCGGCGCGACGTTTGGGTTTGCCATTCCCCAGGAGAACCGTGAGGAACCCGATCGAAACCCGATAGTATTCATCGTGGATGACGAAGCTGCGATGAGAGACTCGTTGAGCATGGTCGTGCAGGCTGCTGGGATCACGGTGAAGTGCTTCTCGTCCGCGGTCGAGTTCCTTGAAGTTGTCGAGCCGAATGCCATTTCGAACCCTGTTTGCCTCATCGCCGACGTCCAGATGCCGAATATCGACGGCATAGAACTGTTGGCGAAACTCAACACATTAGAAAAGAAACTTCCCGTCATCTTGATAACCGGACATGGCACACCAGCTCTTAAACAGAGAGCCGAAGAGCTTGGCGCAGTTGCCTTGCTCGAAAAGCCGTTTCGATCGGCGGAACTTCACGAGATCATCGCGGCGAGTCTAGAGCGAACCGTTGAATAGGTTGTTAGCTTCTGCCTCTCTCAAAGCCAAGAGAGGCGCCCGCGAAGCGACTGCGGTCTGTCCCGTTTCCCGTGGGCGGGTGAGGGGTCGGCGTAGCTGGCGAGGCAACCGCCCCGAGGCTTGGTGATTTGGCTGGCGTGCTCATGAACTCAAGCAGACTGCTTCTGCCGCTTTTCGTGACTCTCGTCGCGGCAGGGAGCCAGACGGTGCTGTTTGCTCAGCGGTCTGTCGTGACGCGGACTTCTCTTTCGCAGGACCAAGCGGATAGCTCTCTCTCCTTCATCGACGCCCACGTGCACCTGAACAACCCCGAGATGCAGCTGCGTCTCATGCACGAATATGGCAACCGGCGTGCGGTCGTCTTCTGGGGAAGGAACAGCGACAATCAGCAACTCGTTGCCTGGTCCCAGCAGTATCCAGGTAGGTTCATTCCATTCGCTTCAGTATCACCGGAGCGACGTAGCTATCGGAAGCACTGGGAGAACAACGACCCCCAGCTGCTCGAAGACCTTGAGATTCATTTGCAGCAAGGTCACTTTCACGGTATCGGAGAGATGTCAATCGTCCACTTCCCAAGCCGTGGCTTTCCTGAGGCTGATTACAGTCCACTTCACCCCCTGATGCAGGGTGTCATGAAACTGGCTGGCAAGTATGACGTGCCCGTCAACATCCACTGCGAGATCACCCGCATCGGGGAGTTTGAAGTGTTACTCAGGGCATATCCGGAAGTAACGGTCATCTGGGCGCACGGTGGGTACACACCTTTTTTTCTCGCGAAACGTATGCTTGCCGACCACTCGAATTTGGTCTACGAATTGAGCGCTCGGACCTGGAAGTTCCACCCTCGCTCGCCCGACTACACGATATTGAGCGACGGTGAACACGTCTGGCCACGCTGGTTGGAGCTGATTGAAGCTCATCCACGCCGTTTTCTGGTTGGCACGGATGCCAGTCACCACGATCTACAAAGAGACCGTGGAAAGGTCGCCAGTGTACGCAACCTGCTGGGGCAACTCAGCGATACGACGAGGCAACTGGTCGCTCACGAGAATCTGCGGCGGCTATTGAAGCTCTAGCTGTGTATTGTCTTCCACGTTTCGGAGCAAGCGGAGCGGGGCTAGGAGGTTGTCCTTCCAACCTACGGTGCGGTCTGTCGCGCGGCATAGCAGCAAGGTCGCATCTTGCTCGGCGAGTTGGTTGGAATTCCAGCAGCTGAGACGATTCACAAGGGCGGCAAGAAGTTCCGAGGGCACTGTGGAATCGGTCTGTGCAACTTGTTCGAGCAGTCCATCGATGCCGAGCGTACGTCGATCGCCGTCACGGCACTCGGCCAAAACGTTGCTGAAGCTAAGGACCATGTCACCATTCTCGAGCCGAGTTGAGAATTGTTGGTACTCATCTCGATCGACCACGCCTAACGGCGTGTCACCGGTTTCCGCTGCTGCAGGCGTCGATTGTCTGAGCACTGACCACCCACCGGCTCTGGCCCGGTAGACCAGCGGTGATGGATGTCCGGCGTTGCACATCGTGAAGGTCTTCGCGGGAGAGAAAAAAGTGCTGATCAGCGCCGTGGCAAAGCCGCCGCGATCAGCGGAAGCGCGTAAACGGTCGTTCATTTGACGAATGAACTCCGCCTGCTTGATCGTATTCACGTTACGAACCATCAGGTTGCGGAGTTCTGAGGCGAGCTCGGCAAAGACCGGCCCGTGGCCACAGATGTCCGCTAACAGCATGCGTGTAATGCGCCCCGAGGCACACGACGAGAGGAAATGAACATCGGCGCCGTCAATCCTTGCACGGTCCTGAGACTGACTCCAGACCCACACGTCCAGGCCCGGCCTGGCGAAGCTTGTCTGCGTCGAACGGCTCCCGCCGCAAACCTCCATACAATTCATCCCGCCCAAGGTCGCAGAGTAATCAGACACCGGTAGCTCACCTCTCGCATTCTGACTTGGCTGACACACTTGACCCCGAATTATTCATGAGCGATCTGCTGCGAGGTCGTAAGTCCATCCTTGGCTTCGTCATGCTTCACAATTCTCCCTCGACGTATTGCTTCAATACGCCTGCGGAAGAACTGCTCGCCTTCCTTGCCACGAACGTACTTACAACCTCTCGCGACGATCTTCATGAATAATCCGGGTTGACTCATGAAACTAGCGTTTGTTTAGGCGGCCAGGGGAAGAAGGCACTGGTACGGGCAACGTAGTTCTTGTATCCCGAACGGTTCTCTACCAACGAGCGCTCCAGCAACGTCACCCCCGATACGCGGACTAGGAGGAAAGACATCAGCACAGGGCTGAAGATAGTCCACCATCCCCGGCCCCCGCGGCGATGGAATACAGGCCCCACCACACCAAGCAGTCACCAAAGTAGTTCGGATGACGCGTGTATCTCCAGAGGCCTCGATCCATGATCTTCCCACGGTTATCCTCGCTCGCTTTGAAGCGGGCCAGTTGCCAATCGCCGACGGATTCAAAGAACCACCCCACGCTCCAGAGCAAGGTGCCAGCTCCGTCCAGCCATCCCAAAGGAGCGGTTCCGAAATGTGCGGTCTGAATGGGTACCGCCACCACCCACATGATCAGACCTTGCAGCCAGAAGACGACAAACAAACTGATTACCGGAAAGCGACTGCCAAACTTCCCTCGCATTGCACGGTAGCGATAGTCCTCACCGTTACCCAGGTTTCGCCAGGCGAGGTATCCTGCAAGCCGCAGTCCCCACAGAGTGGTTAGCACCGAGATCAGCAGGCTTCGTGATGACACGCTCTGAGACGCAAAGAAAGTCACCCAGACGACGATGATGAAGCCCACGCCCCAGAAGATGTCGACAATGCTCGAATTCCGCAGGCGAAGGCTGACCAGCCACAGCACCAGCATGATCACAGCGATCAGGCCGAGATTCATCAACAGTAAGTCAGTCAGACTCATCGTTTCGCCAGGTTGAGCTGTGTTGGTCTCTCGAAATCAGGTCTGCGGAAGCGGGCTTCCCGAACGCCCTTCCGCCTCTAACATGATAGTGGCTTGACAAGGCCGCATTTGTCATCAACGGGCTCGTCAGGCAGAGTGTTGCGGGTATCTGCCCCATTTCTGCCCCTGAGTCCTTTCCATTGCAGCAATTCGAGCAGATCGATGAAGCTAATCGAGCTAGCAGATCGTGGCTTTTTTCCGGATTGGGTGGTTCGTATCGGAATTCGGCGTCTGCTGTCGCGACGGCGGCGGCAGGAACACTCCGATGGTGTCGAAGCAGCACGAAACCGTGTCTCTGAGCTGGCGCACCAGCTGAGGCACAGCCCGCTTGCCGTTGGCACGGAGAAAGCCAACGAGCAGCACTACGAAGTGCCGCCAGAGTTCTTTCAGCTGGTACTTGGGCCGCGGCTGAAATACAGTTGTTGTCTATTTGCTGAAGGCGTCACCAGTTTGAGGGATGCCGAAGAGCAGATGCTCCAGCTGACCTGCCAGCGGGCGGAGATCGTCGACGGCATGGAGGTGCTCGAGCTGGGCTGCGGTTGGGGTTCGTTGAGTTTGTGGATCGCTGAAAGATATCCCACTTGTCAGGTCACTGCCCTTTCGAATTCGCATTGCCAGCGGCAGTTCATCGAAGCACGCTGCCGGTCACTTGGGTTGAGCAATGTCAGGGTGCTCACGATGGACATCAGCCAGTTCGAGACCGACCAGAAATTCGACCGTGTAGTGTCGCTAGAGATGTTCGAGCACCTGCGGAACTTCGAGCTACTTTTTCACCGTATCTCAAAGTGGCTGGACGACAGGGGCAAGCTATTCGCACATATCTTCTGCCATCGTGATTCGCCGTATTTGTTTGAAACCGAATCAGCTGCCGACTGGATGGGAAGGCACTTTTTCACCGGCGGCATGATGCCTTCCGATGACTTGCTGCTCTATTTCCAGCGCGACTTAGCCGTCCAGGAGCACTGGCGAGTGTGTGGAAGTCACTACGCCCGTACCTGTGAAGCCTGGCTTGGGAACCTGGACCGCCATCGTGGTGAAATTGACTCAATCTTCGAGTCGATTGTCGGTGAGTCGGAAGCTGCGGTGGTAGTTCAGCGTTGGCGGATGTTCTTTATGGCCTGTGCCGAGTTGTTCCGCTACCGAAATGGCGACGAATGGTTCGTTGCACACTACCTGTTTGAAAATCGGCGAGCACCTATTCAAGGTCCTCGAGCGGCTCAACTTCTGAAGTTGCTAACATAGGCTCTCGCCGGCAGGACGGTTTGGTCAACAACAGCTGGGAGACGCCAATCTGGCGCTCGTGAAAACCGGCTTCGCAGTAACACAGGTAGTAGTGCCACATTCGGATGAACCGTTCATCGAATCCCAGTTCCCGCACTCGGTCGATGTTCTGCCAGTACTTTCGCCGCCAGCGGGAGAGCGTTTCGGCATAGTGTGGGCCGAAGTCCTCGCTGTGGAAGAGGCGAAAGTCGGTGCATCGTCGCAGTGACTGGCCGATGGCAGAAAACGACGGAAGAGATCCTCCCGGAAAGATATAGCGCTGGATGAAGTCCACGGCGCGGCGATAGCTTTCGTACCGATGATCGGGAATGGTGATCGCTTGCAAGACCATCATGCCCGTCGGTTTCAGGAGTTGCGAGCACTGCCGAAAGTAGCTGTCCAGGAACTGATGGCCGACCGCCTCGATCATCTCAAATCGAGGCTAACTTGTCGTACTGCCCGACGAGGTCGCGGTAATCACTGAGCAGCAGCTTCACCCGGCCGCTCAAACCCGCCTGCCGGATTTGGTCACGAGCGTACTCGTGCTGTTGCTTCGAAATGGTGGTCGTGGTGACCCGGCACCCGTATTTCCGCGCGGCGTGGATGGCGAATCCGCCCCAGCCGGTGCCGATCTCCAGTAGATGATCGTTGGCTGATAGTTGCAGCTTTCGGCAAATTCGATCGTACTTTGCCAACGAGGCCTGTTTCATGGTGGCCGACGAGTCTTCGAAGATGCCCGCTGAGTAGGTCATCGTCGGGTCGAGCATCAGGGAAAAGAATTCGTTACTCAGATCGTAGTGAGCGGCGATGTTACGGCGGCTACCTGTGCGCGTGTTGCGACGGAGCCAGCTCACGCCGTACCGCCACGGGCGAACAAGTTTTGCGGACCTTCGGTCCATCTGGCTAACTGTGTCGAGTTGGCGGGCGAGTATCCGCATCACTTCGACAAGGTTGTCGGCGCTCCACTCTCCTCGGAGATAAGAGTCGGCGAAGCCCAAGCCTCCCCCGCCAACGGCCCGCCGGTAGAACGTTGGGTGGTGCACGCGGATCGCTGCTTCCGCGTCCGGAGCCCGAGGTCGTTCATCGGCGCCTTCGATCAACTCGATCGACCTCGCGTTCATCGACCTGAGATGCCGGATGACGATTCGTCGGCAAATGCTATCGACGAGCGATAGCGAGCGCAGCCTGCGATCATCTGCAGGTTGCGGTGGGGCAGTTTCAACGGCTCCCCGCGCATCTGCGTTCGGCAGATTGCTGTAGCTCACTGTGCGGGAACGCCGCCCTTTTCGACCGAACGAGCTGACTTGGGTCGTAACGGTGCGGTCGCTTGCCGCTTGCTCGGGTGTGGATAGAACGGACATTTTTTCATCCAAAGGCGTAGAGCTTGAAAGTAGATCGCAACCAAAATCTTCACGGGAATCCATGGAGTGCGTATCGTCGCGAGTGTAAGCTGCCAACGGGTCAACGGGCGTCGCTTCATCGCCAGCTCGGCGCTGAACAACGGCTGCCCGGAGTGGGTGTTCGTTACCTGCACATCGAGTGAGGCTGCAGGTTTGGAGAGCTGCCAGTCGTAGTCGGCGTCCATATCCATGAACGGTGAGACGTGGAATGACTTCTCGTGCACGAACCGCAAGTCGTCAGCCGGAGTAGTGCGGTTGCCTTCCCAAAGCACGTAGCAATGCTGCTCGCGCCAAGGTGTGTTGTTGACTTCCGCTACGACAAATTCCACTTTTTCTCCTGCGGAGTCAAAACAGAAGAACAGGTTCAGCGGACTGAAGTACTGACCGAAGTGACGCAGCTGCGTCAGCAACCGAATGGGCCCACTCGGCCGTCGGCCAGTTTCGCTCTCGACCAACTCCCGCGCTGCCTCCTCAAGTGAACCCGCATTAGCTTTTAGATGATCATCACGTACGAACGAAGCGGCAGCCCAGCGGCGATGGGAAATCCCCGCGGAGCGCAACGTTGCCGGCATTTCCGCCAGGTCCAGATAGACCATGAACAGTCGATACTGGAACTGGTGTGTCACCGGCCGGAAGCGTTGATGTGTAACACGTCCCTCGTAGATGCAGCTGTGCATGCGTCCAAACCAATCCCAAAGTACTTAGCAACGGCCAAGGCGCTGTTCACACCGTCTTCATGGAAACCGTAGCCCCAATAGGCGCCACAAAAGAAAGTCCGTCGCCGGCCGTTTATTTCCAGCAGCCGCGTCTGAGCTGCGATCGAGTCTTGACTGTACGCAGGGTGGTGGTAGACAAACCGGCGAATCACTTTCGAGAGATCGACTCTCCCGGAGTCGTTCAGGGTCAGCAGGATCGGCTCTGGCGAGTTGTGACGCTGCAGCCGGCTGAGATCGTAGGTCACCGACGCCGGCGCCCCGCTCTTGGCTGGGATGTGGTAGTTCCAACTCGCCCAAGCGCGGCGACGACGCGGCAGCGTCGAGACATCCGTGTGCAGGACCGCGTTGCTGCGCTGGTACGGAAAGGCCCGCAGCATCTCGCGCTCAGCAGCGTCGGCGTCAGTCAGCATTTCTAGTGTTTGATTTGAATGGGCGGCGAACACAACTTGGTCGAAGACCTCCGCCGGCGAGTCCGCCGGTTGCACGACAACATGGTCATCGTGCCGGGCGACGGACCGCACCGGACACTTTAGGCGGATCCGACCACGGATCGGTGCGACCAGCTTGTCGACATAGTTGCGGGCGCCGCCCACAATCGTCTTCCATTGCGGGCGGTCACGGATCTGCAGCAGTCCGTGGTTTCTAAAGAACCCGACCAAGAAGTGAGCCGGGAAATCCAACACGCGGCCCGGTCGACAGGACCAGATCGCCGCCGACATCGGCAGCAGATAACAGTCGACAAACTCTCGGCCGTGGGAGCGTTGCGAGAGGTACTCGCCCAGCGAAAGCGGCACGTCCGCTTGCAGGACCTCTAGAGATTGCCGATTGAATCGCAGTATGTCCCGGATCATGCGATAGAATCGTGGCCGCAGGAGATTGCGTCGTTGAGCAAACAGGGTGTTCAAAGAACTTCCTCGGTATTCCAGACCAGTCCGCCCGCAGTGCACGCTGAAACTCATGTCGCTGTTCTGACTCTCCACGCCAAGCAGCTGCAACATGCGGCAGAAGTTTGGATACGTGCGTTCGTTGAAGACCATGAAACCGGTATCGACGTTGAATGTCTGGCCCGACAGCTCGACATCGACCGTATTGGAGTGTCCGCCGATGTAGCTGTTTGCCTCGAAGAGATGCACGTCGTGCTCGGTGGACAACAAGCGAGCTGCCAGGTTACCGCTCACACCCGTACCAATTACGGCAATTCGCTGACGATTCACGTTGGCCGCCCCTTTTCCAAGACCCGGGCAGGGACTGCCTTCAGGTCCCAAACCAGTCCCAGCCATGAAAGTACTACCAGCATGTAGTAGGTAAGATCGATCTCCCACCAATAGAAGCCCTGGCGCGTGGAAGATGGATAGTAGTGGTGGTTGTTGTGCCAACCTTCGCCGAAGGTCACCAGCGCCAACAGTAGGTTGTTACGGCTGTCGTCGCCGGTCATGAATCGTCGCGTTCCCACTCGATGAGCTAGCGAGTTGATCGAATAAGTGACGTGGTACAGAGCAATGGTCGAAATCAGGAAGCCCCACACAAGCATCTGGGGACCCGTAGTTCCCAGATGTGGAGCCCAGCGTGCCAGACCTGATCCGAGTGCGAACGTAGCCGCTGCGAGGAGTCCAGGCGCCACAAAGTCAAAGCGATCTACGAAACGCAGTTCAGGAAAACGAAGCCAGTCTTTGACAAGTCGGGTATTCGTCCTAAACGCCTCACGCGTTGTGAACCAGAACATGTGGCTCCACCAAAACCCGTGTTGCCGTGGCGAGGTGGACATCCCTCTCGGTATCGGAGTGGCGATGATGTCCGCGATGATGAGCTGCCCACCAGATCGGCCCGCGTTGGCATGCCGAACTGCCGAGCAAAGCGCCCAGGAACTGGAGCCACCGTGAGGTTTTGAAGGAGCGGTGCGAGAAGTAGCGATGGTAGAACGCCGTCAGCCCGAACACGCGGGTCGCATAGACCAGCAAGCCGACCCCGATCGCGGACCAGCTCCACCCGACCCAAAAGACCGAAAGGCAGGCTAGATGCATCGCCAGAAACGGTGTGACCCGGAACCAATCGACGTGCAGTCGTGAATGAGCTTCTGCTGGCATGGGCTGAACCAAGTACGCAACGTGATGCGCGACAAAGAACTCCGTCGTGGCCACCAGACAGGCCAAGTACGCGACCGGAGTACACGACGTTCTAGCGCGAGGGCACTATTTGACAAGTGCCGCACATGGAGCGGACTGCTGCTAGCAGAAAGAGAGGCAGCTGGCGGACGTTAGATCCCGAATCACTCGGCAGCTGATCTGCACAAGAGGTCGGGTAGTAGGTGAGACGAGCACAGATTCGTCTCCGCCGTGACTCACGATGCCTTCTCGTACTCTTTAAGGTATCCACGAAACAGCACGAGATGCTCCTCTTCGTCCGCCAATAGGCGGATGCAGAGGTCCTGCGTCACGTAGTCATCGCCGTCGGTGAGCGCGATGATCTCCCTGTAGTGCTGGCAAGCCGCGTCTTCGGCGTCAATGACGGCCTTGATCGCATAGACGACGTCGGTTGTATCGGCCGACGGCTGCATTTGCCCGCCAACTTTGACAGACGCGGACCCGGGGACAAATCCACCAAGCTGCTTGATTCTGCCGGCGAGCTGCTGAGCATGAGTTAACTCTTCGGTAATGTCGGCGCCCAGAGACTTTTTGATCTCTTCAGCGCGCACACCGTCTAGATTGACACTCGTAGCGACGTAGTTCATGACGGTCTCGAGCTCCATACAATAGGCTGTTTGAAGCATCTCGATGACCTTTTCTCGGGGCGCTGCCATGGTGGCTCTCCTTTGTGGGTTAAGTAGTTTACCCACATGACTAGCGACCTAGCAAGTGACGTAGCGCGCTCTCAAGCTGCACGTGTCGGAACGCGTAGTCGGATTCAATCAGTCGTTTCGGCTCGACGCGCACGCTCGCGAGCAGCAGTTCGTTCGCCATTTCACCCAGCACGAGCCGGGCGGCAAGGGCAGGCATGGGCACCACTGTCGGGCGAGCCAGCACGCGGCCCAGCGTTTTTGTGAACTCTCTGTTGGTGGCGGCTTGGGGCGCGACGGCGTTCACTGGGCCAGAGACAGCGTCGGTCATCATCGCATGATGCACCGCTCCGACCGCATCATCGATCGAGATCCAACTCCAGAATTGCTCGCCGCTGCCGATGATCCCGCCTGCGCCGAGTCGGAATGGCGTCAGCATCTTGGCCAGTGCGCCGCCTTTTGGGCTCAAAATCACTCCGAAGCGAAGGTGCACGACGCGGATGCCGGCCTCGACTGCGGGCCGCGTGGCCTGTTCCCAGGCATGGGCGACCTCGGCAAGAAAGCCGTCGCCTGCCGAACTCGACTCGTCGACGAGCTCGGATCCGCGGTCGCCGTAGAAACCGATGGCCGAGGCAGAGATCAGCACCTTCGGAGGAGTCCGCATCCCCGCGACCTTTTCGCAGAGCAGCCGCGTGCCGGCGATGCGGCTGTCGCGAATGCGTTTTTTCTGAGCGGCATTCCAGCGGCGGCCGGCAATGTTCTCGCCGGCTAGATGTACCAGTGCGTCGATTCCCTCCAGCGAGGCGGCCTCGAACTTTCCTGTCATAGGATCCCAGGCCACTTCACCTTCACCCGCCTTTCCCCGCACAATCCGCGTGACTTCATGTCCACCCGTCGTCAGGAAAGGGACAAGCTCAGAACCGACCAAACCGCGCGAGCCCGAAACAGCGACGTGCATGATACCTTTGTCCTCGAAACAAGCGTGAGATGCCATGTCCGCTGTGGTTATTTCATGGCGATAGGCAAACATCCTACGAATCTTGCTGCTGATAAGTCCGTTGGCAAGCAGGCGGCCGATCGCGCCGCCAGGAATGCGATACTCGATGCGGTCCTTCAGGACGCTCGAGAAGGGGC
>CBDCWT010000024.1:0-10068 GCA_965223305.1 Pirellulaceae bacterium
CTGCCGCGTTGAGCCGATTGCGTCGAAGTGATACCACTGAGTGGCTGCACTTCGCCGTTGGCTGACGAGGTTGCCGTACAGGCGGGGTTCGTTCGTGTAGACCACCTGCGTGTTGTCGTTCTCGTCGGTCTCGGCCAGGTAGTTCTGCTCGTCCCAGATGAACTTCTTTGTGCCGGTGGATTCTTCCAACTTCACGCGGAGACCGTCGGGGTTGTAGGCCATCGTGTTGCGGACGTCGGTGGGAAGCTGGACCAGCGTCGTGCGGCTCTCGTAGTCCCACGAGGTAGTGGTCCGGTCGCCGTTTGGCTCCACGATGAGTTCCTGGTTGCCGTTGGCGTCGAATGTGTAGGTTGTGCGGCCGGAGGCGTCCTCGCTGTAGCTGAGCTGATTGGCGGCGTCGTAGGCGGAGGTCGTTCGTGTTCCGTCGTGGATCTTTAGCAGCCGGTTGCCGCTGGCGTCGTACGTGTACGTGTCGCGATAGGGCGTCGACCCGGTGCGGTTTTCGCCGGTCAGCTGGTATGTGGCGTCGTAGCTCCAGGTCACTCGGCTGCCGTCTGCTTCCAGGACGGCGGTGCGGTTGCCGGTCTTGTCGTAGGCATAGTCGAAGCTGGAGATGACGGTGTTGTCGCTCTTGAGATTGGCGAGCGTCGTGAGGTTGCTGGCAGCGTCGTACGTGAACGACGCTCGCGTGCCGTTGGCCAGCCTCTTGACCGTGCGGCGACCGCCCGCATCGTAGGCGTAAGTCGTCCGGTCCCCCTGCGGGTTGATCAGGTGGCTGATCCGATTCACGGCGTCATACGCGTAGGTGAACCGTCCGCCGTCGGGGTCGATCATGCCGATGCGATTGCCGACGGAGTCGTACCGGTATGAGACCGTCTTCTTCGGGCTGCCCATGGCGGCTGCTCCGGCGTTTGCATTCCATTAAGAGGGACCCATTTGTCGGCATTCCTCACTGCAGGACGCCGCCGCTGGGGATCGCCTGCGAGAGCCCTCGGCCGTTCGGATCCACACGATGTTACATCTTGTCGCTCCGCGACCCGGGGCGTTGGGATTACACGCCTGCACCTGATTGAGCGCATCGAGCAGATCTTCGAGGAGTGCCTTGACAGGCGTGAGCACGTCTTTCGTCGTGGCTTTGTCGTCGTGTAGCCCCCGTTTCATCGCAATGGCAATTGGCAAGTGTCACCGGGCACTTCAAAACCGACCACTTGTGGGCACTTCAAAACCGACAGCCGTATGAATGTTCAGTCTGATGTAATCTTCTGTTCGACGACCGGCAACCTTCCGGCGGCGGGGTCGTAGTGGCGCCTCCTGGCCGCATCGTAGGTCGACGTGGTGACGACCGCGCCCTCTTCCAGCCTTGTCCGGTTGCCGGATGAATCATAGACAAATGTCGTCCGGGCGCCGTTGGGGTAGCGGCGGCCGGTGAGTGCGGCCGCATCGTCGTAGACGTAGGTCGTGCGGTTTCCGCGTGCGTCGATGCGGTACGACTGCCGCCCGGCCGCGTCGTAGGCCGACGTGATCCGGCGATTCAGCGGGTCGATCGAGACGGTCCGCTGACCGGCCGCGTCGTAGGTGAACGAGAACCGGTGGCCGCGGGCGTCGATCAGCGCTGTCGTGGCGCTGATCGCGTCGTAGAACCCCCAACGCCCGGTAAAGTACGCTCGTGGACATGCCGGTCTCCCTGGTCGAATGGTCGCCAAAAACCACCGATCAAACCGGCATCTCCACAGTTTGCAACCCGGCGCTCATGAATCCTTGATGAACCCAAAGCGCCCATCATCCGACGCAATTGGCACAATGACCTCACACCGATCCGACACCCCCAGATGAGTAAGTCGCATCAGTCTTCCTGAAGACACATCCACTTGAACCACTGTATCCTGCATCTTCACCGAGTGCGTTGCCAAGAGGAGGATGCTTCCTTCTCTCGTGGGGCGCCTTGTGAGGGGAGTGATCTCGCGCAAATACCCTCCTAGGCGTGTTTCCAACTCATCGCCGGCCAACTTCCATACGGCGTCGGCTGATTTCTCCAATTCCCACCCTTGAATCTCCCACCACCTGTTTCTCAGGTACCGACCGACCACGAACGCCGCCGATCCGGAACCACCTGCTACCCACTCTGTGCAGCCGCTGATCGTCTCCAGCCCTGTCGACCAGATTGCCTCGTCTGATAATGGGAGTACCACAGAACGATTTTCGACAAAGGGCCGATACGACAGACCCGCCGAACTCGCTGGCGACTTCGACCTCGCGTACCGCGTCACATCCGGACCCAGTAGATCCACGATGGGCCAGAGTGACGCATCGCACGGCAAGGGAGATGACGTCCCATACCTGAAGTCGAGCATATGGACGACAGCACTCGGACCTCCAGGCTCTTTGTCGCGCTCCAGCCAGACCGCGATCGCTGAATCTCCCAGACGCCGAATCCCGAATGTCCGATAACCCTCGGCGGTAGCGGTCGACGACGGCTCGAACATGCACAGGTCCTGGCCATCGTTCGAAATTCCAAGATACGACGCGATCACTTTATCACTGGTCCCCAAGGCAAGAATGGTGAATCCATCCACCCCAAGAACCTCTACTCCGACGATGTACTCCTGAGAGCTCACTCGATCCCGCGGAACGTGATTTGCCCGGCCGAAACGGACGTCCCACAGATCGGCGTCGCTCGATGGACCATCAGACTGCCCAAACAGAACGACGTTTTGTGTACCAACGAATAGACATAGCAAAGCAGCTTGGATGACCTTCGGCATCGCATTGGTGCTCATATTTCTTGCTCGCGTTTTAGCACTGACTGGGTTGGCGAAATACGACCGCAAGTCTGCGGCTTGGGCCTCGGGGGGCGTAGCTACCGGAGGCTTCTTTCTTACTGCCTTACTGCCGGCTTCAATACCCTCAGGTCCCCCACGCCCCGCGGAACCCGGCTACCACTTGGCGGTGTTTCTTTGTCCCAGCCGGAGGATGGGACCGCCATGTACGAAGTGCACACGGATTCGAGAAACACTGTTGCGCAGCTCGCTCAGTCCGTGCCCCATCGTTGCGTATCGCGATCCGTACATGGCGGTCTTTGTCGGTCAGGGTAGCACGGACGTCCACCGCGCAGTTTATGGTGGCCACATGAGATGTGGAGGGCGCATTTCCAACAACGCTCGTAGTAGTAATCAAAGGCAATTGGATCAACGTCACGCCACAGAACTCGGCAGGACGCTTTGTGTGCCGGCTCTTCCCGGTGTAAGCAGCGCCTGCAAGGGCCTGCGGCATCCCACCACGGTGGATCGGAAATACATCGTTGTTTGGCGTGAATTAATTCATGAACCAGGACCATCTCCATTAACAGTGGATGAGTATCGCACCGAATACAAATGCGGATTTGCAAACCCGAAGATATCGTATTCGCCAGCACGTTCCCATCGGGGTCTGATCCGCAGTTATCGCGGCAGAAGACAAATGCCGTACAATTCTTCCTGCCAGCTTCTATTTCAAAGCATCCAGTACCATTTGTTGATTGATCGCGGAAGTCGTGGCAGCAGCCGCATTGTTCACTTGGTGAGTCTTCCCAAGGATACTTGAATAGAATGTCATCGTCGATAAAATCGACATAGGGAGACAAGGCCGTGCTGCAGGGTGAAACACCACGGACGTCGATTGCGAATAATCCGGAGGGATCTGCGAGTTGGCAGGGTGAATTATGTGCGTATTGCCATCGAGACATGGCAAATGACACGGGCGCTTGCATCCCATAGCGAATGCCGGGAGTCACAGTTTCTAAAGGAAGCGGATCGCCGGTGAGCCAGCGCGCGGACTCCGGTGCGTACATGCGCGCACGTACTGCAGGCTAGTGCTCGCGGAACGAATTGGTGTGGAATGAAGCGGCGGAATGGCGTGAATTCCCTATTCGCACGCGACGCGTCCCGTGTACGTCCAATTGTAAGGTTTTGCCAGAGTCTCGTTGTAGTAGTCGATGAACGCGAGGATCTTCCTGCAAAGGTGCTCAACGCTTGAGAATGAGCAGAGCTTTGTCACTTTGCGGCGCAGGACCCCAAACCAGATTTCGATTTGGTTCAGCCAAGAGCAATGACGCGGCAGGTAGATGAATCGCACGCGATGGTTGGGGTCGCTCAGGTAGTCCTTGCGAGTCTTCGTTGACCGCAGGATGCCGCGAGTTCCCTTTCGACCCAGGTCGCTCTCATCTTCCTGAATCGCAGCGATGTATCGCACGCACGCTTCACTGCAGTGGGTATTCAGGTTGTCGACGACCAGTCGCCAAGTGCCGTTGCGGTCGTGTTCAAGCAAGCTGTCCAGGTTTTCCAGGAAGTCCTCTTCAGTGCGAGTTTCGCGAAGCATCGGGCTGAGAATCTGGCCGGTGGCGACGTGCAAGTTCCCGAACAGTCCAATGGTCCCGTTGCGTTTGTACTCGAACTCGCGACGTGCAATGCGACCGCGCGCAGGCAGCAAATCCGGGGCAATTCGCTCCAGAGCCTGAATGCCCGTCTGCTCGTCAATGCAGACCGTATGCACGCCATGGCGGTCGTGCAACTCGATCGCTTCACGATAAACGCTGCAGACCATCGCGACCCGCTCGTCGAAGTCTTCGTCGTACTTGTCCGGACTGAACAGCCAGTACTTGTTTCGGTGAGGCCTCACCTTGCCCCGCGAAAGCAGGCAACGGTACCAGCGTGCCGAAATCGCCCCGACGACTCGGCGGCGAATGGCTTCGTCCGTCAACTCCGCGGATGTCCAACGGGAAATCGGACGTTCCGATTTCTCAGGGTCTTCGCAGGCAATGGCGATCAGCTTCGCCTGCTGCTCAGCAGTGATGCGGGGCGGACGGCCGCTGCGATGCTTGTCGGAGAGGACTTTGATGACTGCCTTGCGAAGGCTGTCTATCGACTCCTCGCACTCAATCGAAACCAGTTTGGTAAAGGCCGCTTGCCAACGTCGGCGCCAGATGCCCACTTGGTTCCGAGTGACGCCAACGATCTCAACAATCTCCCGGTTCTCCAGTCCGTTGAATGCCAGCAATATGATCTGCGCACGCTCTGCGAGCCGAACCTCGACGCTGCGGGCTGCGGCCAACTCTTTCAAGATGAGCTGCTGGCGCTCCGTGATTACAACTTTCGCGGCCTTCCCTGGCATTGCTTTGCTCCTGCTCGAATGTGTAGCCTTGGGCGACTACACAGCATGGCCGCAAGGCCCTGCTTCATGCAATGCAAGTTCGTGCCGGGGGCACTAGCCAGGTCGTCAATGTAGTATCCGAATCGTCCCAGCCACTGCATCGCAAACACGGAGGGCCCCGTCGTGACCAGCGTCACACCCCACCCGTTGTAAAGCCGTGTGTCGGTGGTAGCAGCCGATCCATCCGTCAACTCCCGCGCTGATCCGATGGCGTCGAACTGGTACCAGTGGCTGTCAGTGCCTCGCCGCTGGCTGACCAGGTTGCCGTACAGCCGCGGCTCGTTCGTGTAAACCACCTGCGTGTCGTTGGCGGCGTCCGTCTTTGCCAGGTAGTTTTGCTCGTCCCAGATGAACTTCTTCGTACCGGTCGACTCTTCGAGTTTGATGCGCAGTCCGTGTGGTTCATAGGCCATGGTGTTGCGGATGCCGGTGGGAAGCTGGACCAGCGTCGTGCGGTTCTCGTAGTCCCACGAGGTAGTGGTCCGGTCGCCGTTTGGCTCCACGATGAGTTTCTGGTTGCCGTCGGCGTCGAATGTGTAGGTCGTGCGGCCGGCGGCGTCTTCGCTGTAAGTGAGCTGGTTGGCGGCGTCGTAAGCTGAGGTGGTGCGGGCGCCGTCATGGATTTTGAGGAGCCGGTTGCCAGACGGGTCGCAGGTGTAGGTGTCGCGATAGGGCGTCGACCCGGTGCGGTTTTCGCCGGTCAGCTGGTATGTGGCGTCGTAGCTCCAGGTCACTCGGCTGCCGTCGGCTTCGACGACGGCGGTGCGGTTGCCGGTTTTGTCGTAGTTGTAATCGAAGCTGGAGATCGTCGTGCCGTCGCTCTTGAGATTCGCCAGCCGTGTGAGGTTGCTGGCAGCGTCGTACGTGAACGGCGCTCGCGTGCCGTTGCGTTGGCCAGCTTCTTGACCGTGCGGCGTCCGCCCGGATCGTAGGCGTAGCTGGTCCGCTCGCCCTGCGGGTTGACCAGGTGGCTGATCCGGCCGGGCGAGTCGTAGGCGTACGTAAAGCGGCCGCCGTCGGGGGCGGTCATGCCGACGCGGTTGCCGAGGGCGTCGTACCGGTATTGAATGCGCTTCTTCGAGCCGGCCATGGTGGGCCTCCTGGGGTTGATTGTATAGGTTCGGTTCAGGAATGGGAATCGCAAATTGGTTCGGGGGACCCGCCCATGCCATGGGCGGGCTTTGTTAGACCTTGTAGTTCGTGGTGACCGAGTCGCGGCGATTGAGGCCGTCGTAGGTCGAGGTGACGGTGACGGCGGCGTTCTCGGTTTTCGTGCGGTTGCCCGCGTCATCATAGGCGAACGTCGCCCGCGCGCCGTCCGGATACCGGCGACCGGTCAGCCGGCTGTCGGCGTCGTAGACGTAGGTCGTGCGGTTTCCGCGCGCGTCGATGCGGTGCGACTGACGTCCAGCCGCGTCGTAGGCCGACGTGATCCGGCGATCGAGCGGATCGATCGATTGACGGTCCGCTGACCCGGCCGCGTCGTAGGTGAACGAGAACCGGTGGCCGCGGGCGTCGATCAGCGCTGTCGTGGCGCTGATCGCGTCGTAGACGGTCGTATTGCGGTCGCCCAGCGCGTTGATCTGGGCGATCGTCCGGCCGTCGTCGTCGTAGACCGAGGTGGTCCGTTCGCGTTTCCGCATCGATCGAAACGGCCGGCTGCGAAGCCGCGTCGTAGACGGTTGTGCTCCGCTCGCCCAGCGGATCGATGCTGGCGACTGTCCGACCGGCCACATCGTAGAGGGTGGTGTTGCGGTCGCCGTTGGCGTCGACCGAGGCGACCGGCTGGCTGGCTGGCTGGCTGCGTCCCCTTTACCGTCCCCGTCTATGGCTGAGCCGGACGCACCTCTCTGAGAGGGCTGGAACGTCCCTTAGTCAGACCGCTGAGTCAATCGTGAATCCGCATTCGCAACTTGGTGTAATCAAGTGCATACAATCGACTCTTTGTTGGCACGTACAGCACTCCACCCGACTCTAGCGGTGATCCGATCAAGGGTTGGTCGAATTCAAGAACTGCAGTGTCGTTCATCTGCTCGTCAGCCGTGACGCCCAGCAATCCATCGGGTGTTGGAATCCACAACAGGCCATCTGCCGTAATACACATAGAAGGAAACCCGTTCACTCGTGGCCCACCGATTACACCCACCAGTGACTTTCGACGTTTACCGGTCGCGCGGTCAATAGCAAAGACGGATCCCGTGTCCTCGCTAGCCGTGAACACCAGCGGACCATGAACGATGGCACGACTGTATGTACAATCAAAGTCGCGGTCATGGAAACTCCACGCCACCGATGCCGTCAGTCCGTCTCTCTCTCGAAGAGAGACCGCGACTAGCGGCGCGTCAAATGTCTTCCCGTAGAGGTCAGTCGCCAGGCCAGCGTAGATCGTATTCTGTTCGATGACCAATGGGGCGATAAAGAAACACCGAGTTCCTCTCCCTCTTGCCCAATATGTGGCGTCAGCCTTGTTCAAGTCGATCTGTGCCTTGAGTTCACCTGTCCGAGCCGCAAAGCAGTACAGTACTCCGTCTCCTCCGGGGAATATGACAACTGGTTCGGAGCCCCCGGTCCACACGACGGGGGATGACCACGAATACACAAGGTTCTTTCCAGGAGCCTTGCTCGACCAAAGCACATCGCCGGACTCACGTTTTACGGCGATAAACGACGGCGCATTGGGTGCGCGAACATGATACTCACCTGCGGGAGGACCTGCTCCGAATGCAGAGCCGTTTCCAGTAACACAGAAGACAATGTCCTCCCATACAAATGGGCTGCAATGTGGGTTGCCCGCCGCTGAATCAACACGAAAGACACCGAGTTCTGAGATCATATCAAGCCTCCAAACGACGTCCGCCGTCGTCCCTTCGCCGGCGTGTTCGTCCTCCGGAAGACCGTCATCTTCTTCATCCAGGAGTCCCTCGAGATCCAGACAGATGAGCTCACCGCGATTACTGACGTAGAACACTCGGTCCCCATCGATGGTTGGCCGAGACGTCACGCCCGCGAATGATCGGACTATGGAGTCGTCTCTGTCTTGGTGTGCATGTGTGATACCCCAGCGGACCGTACCATTCTGAGACTCGAAACAGAGCACTGCTCCACCAGCGATGCGCTGCGGGGTGGCGATCTCGGCAGGATTTGGAAACTGATTTGTGGCGATAATCACTTCAGCACCCTCGGCACGGGCTATCGCTGCAGCTGCATGTCCGATGTCCTGCGTCCACAAAACAAAATCACCTGCGGACCTTTCGCCTACCTCAATCACCTCGACGGACTCGCCTGCTACAGACGATGTGATTGGAGTGAAGCAAACCATCACCAACCAGAAGATCGGCATGTGGGTCTGCCGAAACACGTTCTTCACTTCGTATCCACGTTGCATCGGAACACCTTTGCAGTCATTCTCTGATTAATGGAGACTGTAGCATCATTACAGCGGATTGATCGTGACGTGTTGAGCGTATTTGGCTATTTTACCGGTCTCAATCACACTGCACTTTCTGGCAACGCGTTAGGTTATATCACGAGTTTGGTCATCGCCTGGAAGAGTTGCTGGATTTTTCGCTTTGCCCGCTGGCGGCGGGGAAGCGCCGAAAATGATTCGTGCAGCACGTGTTTTCTCAGGGTTTTGAGGCGGTCGGCATGGCTCGGCCGGCGGGACGGTTCGTCCCACGGTCTCTCCGAGCGTTGCTTCAAGGTCGTTCCGGAACGCCGCCACGACCAGAGTTCCACCAGCGTGTGCAGCCACAGGCACAGGTTCCAGCAGGCCACGTTACACCACACGTTGCGGACCTGCTGCTGTCCGGCGCCATGGACTTCCTTGACGTCGTGAAAGTTTTGTTCGATGGCCGAACGGTCCGCCACGCTTTCGATGATGATCTCGACCGGGACACTGGCGTCCGTGCAGAAGAAGGCGACCCAGCCCGCCGGACACTCGGCGAACAACTCGGGCGAACGCTTCACAATCACAACACGGATCGTCCCGCCGGCAGGGCGATAGGCGGCAAGGAATGTCTTGAACGTCACGGTCTGCTCGACTCCGTACAGCACCATCCGCGTTTGCGTCCAACCTTGCCGGTGGCTTCCTCGACGAGACAATGAGAGTTTCTGAGTGCCGTACTTTCGCGGACGGCCTCGGCCACGACGTTTCTTCACTGGCGGAAGATCGAACAGGGCCGCATCCTTGCGTAGCCGCGAGACCACGTGCGCACCGGTCGCCATCACGCGCCGCAGAAATGGACGCTTCGCATAGGCCCCGTCGGCAATCACCAGCACCGGCCGTCTCGAACCAGTTCTGAAACAGCATCACACACCATTCGACCAGTTCGGCCGCCAGTTCGAGCTTCGTGCGAAACGACCACGGGGCACGGCCGGTCTTGGCCAGCGGTTCGAGTTCTTTGCGACGCACATACATCAGCGCCCGCAGCGGCAGGCCGATGCAGCCCCACAGCGGATGGGTCACCAACCAGCTGATCGTGACCCACACATGACCGTACAGAAACGCAGAACCGGACGGTCCGGGTGTGGGATTGTGATGAATGCCGGCCAGTTCGACTTTCGGCCCGTAGCGTTTTGTCGGCGAATCGTCGATCGCCAGCTTCACGTAGGGCCCCACGTGACGGACGGGGGTCTCTCTGACGGCCAGAAACAACAACCGCCTCGCCACGCGATCGGCACAGCGCCCGAGCGTCTGCAAGAAGTGGTAGTGATCCTGCCAGTCGTCCGAGACGCCGGCGGCCCGCAGCCAACTCGATACTGTCCTCCGGCCGCTGCTGAGCACCATGCCGAGCACAACCACCGCCAGATATTTTCGACTCCGCCGATCCAAACCCGTGCTGAGCAACTCGATCCAACCTGCTATCCTCTTGGGCAGCGTCCATG
>CBDCWT010000025.1:0-56378 GCA_965223305.1 Pirellulaceae bacterium
AAGCCGGGCCGTGGAGGGACCCCCGAACCATCAAGGGCCCCTAATCCCGTTCAGCCGTTCCGCGTAGCTCCTCAGCGTCGCCTCCATACTTGGCTTCCGGAATCTCGGCCTCGTCCCGTTGACCACAGATCGCGTGGTCGATGGCAACCGTGTCTTCCTTGACCGGTTCGAATGGCGTGTCTTTGAATTCGGCGTGGGAGGTAATTAACTCAATCACCTTCCGCTCAATGATCTGGTTGCGGAGCGAGTCCATCTGTCCCTTCTTTTCGAGCCGGGCCCGGACTCGCCTCGGCGAGTCCATGCTCTGGGCCGAGATCAAACGAATCTCGGCATCGAAATCCTCAGGCTCCGCGTCGATTTCCTCGTCTTCTGCGATCCTCTCCAAGATGAAATGTTCTTTCAACGCACGCGACGTTGACGCCAAGCTGTTCTGGCGGAGTTGGTTCTGATGAGCCCGAATGACCTCGTCTGAGAATCCGCTGGCGCGGAGTTCCAATACTGACCGGTCCAACTCGCGCCGCCCTTGGCGCCTCAGTAGGTCAGGAGGCAGTTCCCAGGTAGCCGACTCGGTCAAGATTCCGGTTATCTGCTCCCGAATCTGTCGCTGTTGATGATAGGTCAGCTGCCGCTCTAGCTCGCCGCGGACTGCCTGGCGTAAGTCTTCCTCGTCCTCAAATCCTCCGATTCGATCTAGGAACGCCGGAGTCATTTCCGGTAAGTCGAGTTGCTTGACGGCAGTTACCTCGATATCGGCGACGACTTCCTTGCCCCGCAGTTCCTCTCTTTCTGCCTCATCGCCGATCGTCACACGAGCTTCGCGGTGATCACCAGCCTGGGCTCCGATTACCAACTTGTCGAAGCCTTCGATGTTACCATCGCTGAAGCTGAGCTTCTCTCCAATAGTAACCGCCGATTCTTCGACCTCGGACACCACCTCGTTGTCGTCCTTGAAGTGAATTCGCAGGGCGACGCGGTCACCCTCTGCGGCCGCACGGTCCTTCACAGTCAGGCGGCCGTAGCGTGCTAGCAGTTCCCGGAGCTGTAGGTCGACTTCTTCGTCACTGTACTCGTGCGCGACTCGCTGCAGTTTCAGACCCTTCCACTCCGGCAATTCAAACTCCGGCCGCACTTCGATATCGAACTCGAACGTCATTGGGCCCGATTCGGGCAGGTCGATCGCCTCGAAATCGAAGTCGGGCTCGCTGATTGCCGAAAAATCGCACTCCTCGCTGGCTTGGGCCACGCAATCCATCAACAACGAACCCTTCACCTGCTTGCTCATCTGCTCGCGAAACCGACTCTCGACAAGCTTCCGCGGTGCCTTTCCCGGACGAAAGCCAGGGACCTCTGCGGAAGGTTGGAACTCGTCAAAGGCGTCCTTAAAGTACCGCTCAATGTCATCGCGGCTGACCGACACCGTCACATGACGTTGACAAGGACTCGGTTCGTCGACCTTGACCTCCAGCGACAGCTTCGGCTTTTCCTTCTCGACGGGTTCCTCTGTGGGAAGATCAGTCTGGACAGCCATCGAAGTGTCAAGCTCTTTCTGGAAGAGGGGTTAGGTGCACAGAGCGGGTGATGGGATTCGAACCCACGACAACAACGTTGGCAACGTTGTGCTCTGCCAACTGAGCTACACCCGCATATCGCGATCGTCGTCGCGCCCCCGCAGGGATGTTAAAGACAACGATACCGCCCGGAGTTATAACTTACGGATTATATGGTCGCATTTTGGCGTTGCAAGGGCAATTGGCCCGCGGCCAAACACCGCGTTATCACTTGCATTGAGACCCTCTCCACCTTGAGGCCGGCCCCATGATCGACAAACGGATCTTCCTCGCCTGGGCCGCCGCTTGGTACGCCTGTTGGCTGCCGGCTGGCTGTTCGCCACAACCACCAGCTACCTCCGCCGCCCAGCCAGACACTCCATCCAACCAGGAGGGCGACAACCAGCGGCGTCCTGACCAGGTGTCCCGGCCAACCAACCGGCTGGCCCAGGAGACCAGCCCCTACCTCTTGATGCATGCCCACAACCCAGTCGATTGGTTTCCCTGGGGACCGGCGGCGCTCGAGAAGGCCAAACGAGAGAATAAGGTGATTTTCCTGTCGGTTGGCTATTCAAGCTGCCATTGGTGCCACGTGATGGAACGAGAGTCGTTCATGGATCGCGAAATCGCCCAGTTTCTCAATGAGAACTTTGTGTGCATCAAAGTCGATCGAGAAGAGCGACCCGACGTGGACGCAATCTATATGAAAGCGGTGCAGATCTTCGGCCAACTAAGTGGCGGCGGCGCTCGCGGCGGGTGGCCCATGTCGGCTTTCCTGACGCCTCAGGCAGAGCCGTTCTTCGGCGGGACTTACTTTCCCGCCCGCGACGGTGATCGGCCTGGGATACTAGGATTCCTGACTTTGATCCGCCGCATCCAGGACCTCTGGCGCGAGCGGCCTGATGATCTCAAGCGGGACGCTGCCACTTTGACCCGTCTTGTGAAAAGTGAATTTGACGCCAAACGGTCCGACAGCACGACTCCTCTCGATAGTTCGATTTCCTCGCGTACGCTTAACTCGCTCGCGGAGCGCTACGATCCCGAGTTCGGCGGCTTCGGCTACAACCCCGCACAGCCTGCTCAACCGAAATTCCCCGAGCCGTCCAATCTGCTGTTCCTGATCCACGGGCTGTCATCGGACGGCCTGAGTGCTGCCGAACGAAAACGCGCCCGAGAAATGTTGATCGGTAGTCTGGACCACATGGCGTTGGGCGGAATTCGGGACCATTTGGGCGGGGGCTTTCATCGCTACAGCGTCGACCGCTTTTGGCGGATTCCCCACTTCGAGAAGATGCTCTACGACAACGGGCAGCTGGCGACGATCTACGCCGAGGCATTTCGGATCACGGCCCGAGCAGACTATCGTCGCGTGGTTGAAGAGTTGCTGGAGTTCGTTCAGCAGGAGATGCTGGACGATGACGGTGGATTCTACTCGGCGCTCGATGCAGAATCCGAGAATGAGGAGGGCAAGTTCTATCGCTGGGAGAAATCGGTCGTCGAGGAGTTAACCGCTGGTAGCGATTCGACGTTGTTCCAGGACACGTACGGACTCTCGGCTCGGCCGAACTTCGAGCAAAAATTCTACGCCCTGCAACTGAAACAACCTCTTGAGGACATCGCCGCGGCGCAAGGTCTCTCGATCGCCGAACTCGAAGCCCGCCTGCATCCGCTCCGGAAGAAGTTGCTGGCAGCGCGGAACCAGCGGGAGCGGCCGTTAACGGACACCAAGATTCTGACTAGCTGGAACGGTTTGATGATTCGCGGTTTCGCCGACGCCGGTCGGGTGCTCGAAAAGCCTGAGTATATCGACGTCGCGGTGCGGGCTGCGGAATTCATGCTGGACGAACTGCGCCAAGACGACAGCCGTCTGCTGAGAACCTATCGCGACGGCGTCGCCAAGCTCAATGCCTACCTGGACGACTATGCCTTCTTCGTCGACGGTCTCATTGCGCTGTATCGGGCGACCGCTGACCGAAAATGGCTTGATGCAGCAGATCGGCTGACCGCGAAGCAGATCGAGCTCTTTTGGGATCCGCAACACGGCGGGTTTTTCTTCACATCAGGAGACCACGAGTCATTGATTGCCCGTGGTCGTGATCCGGTCGACGGTGCAGAACCGTCGGGGAACTCCGTGTCCGCGGAGAACCTCGTTTTCCTCGCGGAAGCGTTGAAAAAACGGGATTATTTGGACAAGGCCGAGCGGGTATTGCAGTCCACCGCTGGGCTGCTTGAGGCGGCGCCGTCGGCGGCGCCCAGGATGGCGATCGCCCTCGATCGCTGGCTGCTCGTCAGTAAATCGATGAAGGCAACTGATTGAAGAGGATTCCCATGTACAACTGCCGACAGCTACGGGGCGCGGTGATTGTGGTGTGGTTCTGCTCGAGCGGTATCCTGTGCGGCGGGGATCGTTCTTCCCGGGAGAAAGACCAGGACGCGCTGCAGCCCCTGCAGTGGATCGTCGGGCAGTGGGACGGAGTTGGACAGCCCCGCCGTGGTTCGACCCGAGGCGCGTGGCAGGAAGCATCGACGTGGACGTGGAATTTCGATGAGTCGAGGGCCACGATCCGCTTCCGCACTAACAAGGGAAAGTACTTGAGGGCCGGCACGCTGAGACCCCTGGCGGAACCCGGGAAATTCGAACTGCTGGCCACGCCTCCCGGTCACGAGAAGCCCTTGCGATTCTCGGGTGCACTAGAGTCTCAGCCGGCCGGAACGGCCGCAAGGCTTGTGCTCAGCAGCGCCGAGCCATCCGCTGGTCAGCCCGCTCGGGTTACCATTCGGCAGGCGGCAGGGGGGGATCGTCTCCTCTTGCTCTACGAACGTAAGACGGCTGGCAACCGCTTCACGCGGCTAGCTGAAGTGGGGTACACGCGGCAGGGAAGTGGCTTCGGCAGAGGGACTAGCTTTGTCGAGTGCGTCGTCACGGGAGGTCTTGGGACGATTCCAGTGACCTACCAAGGAAAGACCTACTATGTCTGCTGCTCCGGTTGCCGTGACTATTTCAACGAGAATCCGGCCGCCGTGCTCGAAGAGCGAGCCGAATAAGGCTGGCTCCCAATTGAAAGACTACGCCGTTCTGTAGCCGAACTCGCCAGAGTTTGGCGAACTGTGAACTCGCCAGATTTTGGTGGAGTGCCAAATTCTGGCGAATTCGGCTACGACTCTGGTGAATTCGAATTCGGCTACGATCGGATAGCGGCCAGACGTTAGGGAAAAAAGTCCTTAACCCGGATTATTCATGAAGATCGTCGCGAGAGGTTGTAAGTACGTTCGTGGCAAGGAAAGCGAGCAATTCTTCCGCAGGCGTATTGTAGCAATACGTCGAGGGAGAATTGTGAAGTATGACGAAGCCACGGATGGACTTACGACTTCGCAGCAGATCGCTCATGAATAATCCGGGTTAACGGCGTGTCCTCACCGTAGCCCTTAGCTACCAGGGAATGGTCCGGCGGAGCGGCCGTATTTGCTGTGACCGCGAGTCCACAACAAGGCCCTCGCTCGCCGCAGTGACTTCAGGTCCTGTTCCGCTTCGAGCAAACACATTCTTGTCCGCTGTAGCGTCACCGGAAAGACCTCGCGTGGAAATCGTTCGTAGTCTTTGATGCGTTCCTGCAACATCTTGATCGTGACTTTCAGCAGCTGGATGTCGTTGGAGATCTGGCGGGCGTCGCTGACTCTGTTGACCAGCGGCAAGCTACTATGGTGCTGCGGGCCTAGGGCCGCGATCGAGCCCACAGCCGGCCCGTGGGCGAACGCTTGCTGCGCCCAAAGTGCCAGGACAAGGGAAACTGCGGACAAAGCGGCGAGCGGGGTGGAACGCATGGGACGTCTCCCAGAAGAGAGGAAGAGAGTCTGAAGAAGAGGAGCTAGTTTCCACCCTAACTGGGCAAGTCGTCGTTACAACGGCTGCGGTGCGGCGGGCGCGGCACTTGTCCCTCGCCGGGTTGCACTGGGTCGGTTCTGCTGAATAGAAGGCCGCACCCGAGAGCGGCCCCGTCACCGGCCCCATGCACCTGGTGCGAGTTCCTGTGCGGCTGACAAGCCAGGCGGGAAGCGAAGGTGTTCTCAAACCGCTTCCCAGGCACCGCTGCGGGCGCTGCGGAAAACGGCTTCGATGACGAGCATGTTGGCCACCGCGTCCTCGATAGGTGTTGGTACGTCCGTGTCTTCTAAGATCGACTGGTTGAACAGATCTCCCTGCGCGGTGTACTGGTCACAAGTCGGGAAAACCAGTTCCTCGATTTGACCGGACTCGTCTTGCTGCCACATCAGCGTCGGACGATCCGGAGGGGAATTGAAGGGCATCTCCAGTTCGAGCCGACCTCGGTCACCGAATGCGTGGACTCTCTGGTAGGGTGCCAGCTGCGTGGCACAGGTGAAGGTGGCCGTTCCGTCTCCGAAGTCCAGGATCGCGGATGTGAGTCGGTCTGTGTTGAACCGCGGGTCCACTTCGGCTATTCCGAACGCCCGAACTGGTTCGCTGCGGAAGAGAAACCGGGAGAGCGAGATCGGGTAGCAGCCGATGTCCATCAGGCCGCCGCCGCCCAATTCCGCCATGTTGCGGATGTTGTCCGCTGCATCGTTGAAGTAGGAAAAAAACGAGTGAATCGTGCGCAACTTCCCGATCCCGCCAGTCTCAACGATTTCCCGTGCGCGCTGCCAACGCGGCTGGTGACGGTACATGAACGCTTCCATCAGCTTGAGGTGGGGGTGTTGTTTGCCCACCTCGACCAGTTGCCTGCCCTCGTCGGACGACAACCCGATCGGCTTCTCGCAAAGGACGTGTTTCCCTGCCTGCAGGGATCTGATCGACCAGTCCACGTGGAGGTGATTGGGGAGCGGATTGTAGATGACGTCGACGTTCGGGTCGGCCAACAGTTCTTCGTAGGAACCGTAAGCACGTTGGATGCCCAGCCGATCGGCCGCTTTCCGAGCCCGGGCTAGGTCGCGCGAGGCAATGGCCACCACTTCCGCCGCGCTACACTGCTGAACGGCTGGGATGACTTTCTCGGTTGCAATGCGGGCCGTGCTAAGAATCCCCCACCTTATTTTCGTCATGGCTTTAGTGCTCCCGCTATGTTGACGCCTGGTGCTAGCGTCGGCAGAAATCAGCCGACGATTGTACACCAGCTCGTGTTGCGAATCCTGTCCCCAACCGGTACGGTGAAGCGCGGTGGAAAGTCGCCGGGCGCTTTCAAAGTTCCGCTAGAGCGAGGCTTCTGTCCAGCCGTCCGTTCTTATCGGTTCGGTCTGGGAGGGCGAGGCTCCTGCCGAGCCGAATCGAAGGAAGCAAGAGTGGCTCCGCAGGGAGCTCCCAGGTGTCGGCGGCGAGCAAAACAGCTTTGAGAGGAGTCACAGAGGCATGGAAACCACAGCCCGACGGAGCGGCTTTCGACGTGAGTTCCTGGCTGCTGGAACGGTGTTGGCGCTGTTGCTGATGGCGGTTTGTTGCCCGCCACTGGAAACTCAACTGGCTGCCACGCCTCTTGCCGAGCGCGGCAACAGCGGAGAGACGCCGCGCGGTGACGCGCTGAACTCGGCCGGCCGGGTGAGTGTCACCGGCGACACTCATCCACTCCGACCGGCGCTCGAGATCGCCCGCCGGACACTCCAACATCTGCGCACCAGCGTCGATGACTACACAGCTATCTTGATCAAGCGAGAACGGATTGGCGATAGATTGGGCGAGCACCAATTTATGGAAGCCAAGTTTCGCCCTCGCAAGCTGGCCGGAGAACACGTTGTCACGCCACTGTCTGTCTACTTGAAGTTTCTCAAACCGAAATCTTCCGCAGGACGTGAGGTCATTTGGATCGAGGGAAAAAACCGGGGTAAGCTTCTTGCCCACGAAGGTGGATTCAAGAACCTGCTGACGGTTCGACTCAAACCAGATAATCCACTGGCGATGTTCGGGCAAAGGTACCCAATCACCGAAATCGGCATCGAGAACTTGATCGTGAAGCTGATTGAAAAAGGCGAACGGGATATGCAACACGGCGAATGCAACGTCCGTATCGCCGCCGGAGCCAAGGTAGCAGAACGCCTCTGTACGATGATTCAAGTCGATCATCCGAAACGCCGACCCTACTTCGATTTCTGGCGAGCCCGCATCTTCATCGACGAGGAGCTCCAGCTTCCCATCCGCTACGCAGCGTGGTCTTGGCCGGAAGTGGAAGGCGGAGAACCTCTCCTGATTGAGGAATACACCTACTCGCGCTTGCAGCTCAATGTGGGTCTTACCGACCGTGATTTCGATACGGACAACAGCGACTACAACTTTCCGTAGTCGTGTGCACCGTCACAAGTCTGCATGGTGTCGGTCTACAGGGGAGAAGAAATGGCAGCTACGGAGCTGCTTCCTCGAGGACGGCTACCGGCCAGCAACTGATCGAGCTCAAGTACGTGGCCTCGCCGATTGTCGGAACGAACAGCACGACATCGGCGACCTGTAGCTGCGACAAGTCCAGATCGCCGAGATGCCGCCACTCCTGCTCTACACTCCAATCGATCTGCCGTCCGCGGCCGCGGGTGTTTGAGAAACGACGTTGAAAGAAGGGCCGCTCGGCCGCTGCCAGGCTACGCCACGTTGTGTCGTCGCCATAGATGGACGGTTGCGTGCCAAGTTGCTGCAAAACGCGCCGCCGGATGCACAGCCCATAGGGCTCGAAGTCCCAACGACAGCGATGCGGACGATAAGTGCGGAGCGGCCGAAGCTCCAGCGGGTGTCTCGCCGTGAAACATACGGCTGGAGTCTTGCCCCGAATCGCAGCGTGACTGGCCAGCAGACACCGTTGACTCACGATGCGGACCAACGCGTCAAGCGCCGTGCGATCCGCCGAACCCGGTTCCAGGATTAGTTCATCGATATATTCTTCGCAACTTTGGTCGGGCCACGGACCAGGAGGGCGTCTAGTACAGTGGGTGAGGAACTCGCCCGTGTTAAGTGGCACCAGGGTGTCGATAGTGGGTGGCTGCGTGGGATCGATCAGGTCGGGTGGCCGCAGATCAGTGAGGAAAGGGCGCCTAGCTTTCGGCTCGAGTTGTTCCCTGTCCGATTCGAGGAATCTGCAACCCAGATCACTCCATTCCTGCAAGAGCTCCTCGGCGACGAGGCCGCCATCGACTGCGACTTGAACACGCTGCGGGGAGTGCTTGCAGATCGCGCCGACTAACGACTCGAGATGACCGCCGCGACGGACGTGACAGACCACAACTCTGTCGGCGGTCGCGACCAAGTAGCGGTCTCGCAGCGGCAGGTCTTCCAGCACCGATTGCAAGGGTGGCGAGAGAAAGGCGGCGTGAAGTTGGAACGAGCCGGATTCGTCCGGCGGCCGGGAACATTGTTTGAACCACGTCTGCCAGGACAATCGCGGCGGAGGTTCGTGGATCTGTAGCAGCGGCATCCGTTTATGAACAGCCGCGCGTCGCACGAACGGCCAGGCGCAGGTTTTCTCCGCCGATACCAGCATTTCCGAAGCCTCGTCCAACTCGCGGCAGGCGGAGCGGAACGCGCGCAACCAGGGAGCGAGGACCTGCTGCCGCGGCTGCAACCGAGAGCTGATGATGGCGACCGTCTGTCGAGCTGGTACGCCGCCAGGCCACCAAATGAACCGGTCACCGATCGCGTCGGCAACCGATGCCTGGCGCGGCCCCGGAAATCCGCGCGTCAGACAAGGTCCCCCTTGCATCGCGGGTGCGATGGCGGGACCTCCGCCACCGGGCGACTTGCGGACACCAATAAACGCAGCGGCACCAAGTGTGCCAACCCTGCGCATCGCCTCTCGCCCTTCGACCGACTCCATAGATTGCCCCACCCGTTGAGCATTATTCGGAGACGGTCAGCAAGCAGGCAAGTCGAGAACCGTACTACGAAGCGCCGCGCCTGGTTCGGCAAGCGATGCTTTGCCGGGGAGGGCGCTCAGCCGGTGCGGGCGTTGGCCATCGGTTGGCCGCTAAGGCAGCGTTCGGCGAGAGCCTTGACGAAGTCGCCAAATTCGCTGGTCGACGTCAGCGGCGGCAGTTCGTCCCTGCACGGTGGTCCAGCGAAGACGATCGCAAACCCATTGTCGGTATGGTCGCCCCCGCGGACATCGGCTGGATTCAGATCAAAGGCGCCGATTGTCTGTGACTGAACACGCCGAGCCAGTGGCTCGGGACGCCACGTCACCGTCAAGTCCGGCAGCGCATCTTCCAAAGGCCCAGGGAACATCTGGTGGTTGTCGACGACGTCCTTGACAAGCAGCGCGTTGGTCTCCGCGTCGCGCAGCTCGAGAAACGTCTTCCGCACAAAGTCAACGTAGCGGTGATGGAGGTCACTGTCGCGCTCTAGGAAGCCGCGCGCTTCGCGCCCGATCAGGTTGAGCCGCAACTCGGTGCGAACGTCCGTGCGGAGCGCAAACCCCGGAGTCCGCGACCAGTCGAGCCCGCCCACGATCTCCTGTTCCACGACAAACTCACGCACGAATTCTGGGGCGAGATCGCCAACAAAATGTTGAAGGCGAGCAGGGACAAGCGACCGCAGGCGACTGATCGCGCCGCCGCGCCGCGGTGGCCGAGGTGGAGATCCACACCACTTCTGCAGGAATGCCTCATTGAGCCTTCGCATCAATTCGGGAATCAGGTGGCCCTGGGCATAGTCCCGTTCCATTCCCTGCACCGAAAAGAGGACGACTGTTGTGGTTGCCGGATCGACTTCGTCCAGCACGCGGCCGATTTGTTGGTCCACGGCTCGGTAAATGTCCAGCAGCGCGGAACTCGTTTCGGCGGTGTCGCGCTCGTCAACGTCTTGAAAGAGTGTATGCCCAGCTCGATGCGTCTCTGCAAAGACACAAATCAGCATGTCCAGGTCAAGCTCGCGAATCATCTGCGTGAGCAAGTCGCCTTTCAATTTGGCACTTCGCAGCAGGCGTCGACGAATGCCTGCCAGTTGCGACGGTGTCTTGCGGACCGGAGTCTCTCGGCGGATCGGGCTCTTCCCCAATCGCTGGATCATCTGGGCAACGTCAGCTCGGCTGCAAGCAAAAGGACAAGTCTGTCCGTGCGTCGCCCAATCCGTAACCACCACACCCTTGCCAAGTCCGGTCGGAAATGTGTACGGGACGTCAACGACGCCGATTTCATAACCAGACTGCTCGAGATCTCCCCAAAAAGGCTTGCAGTAACACCATTCGGGATTCATCCGCCGGAGTCCCATCCGAGACGGATCCCAGATCAGGTGTTGGTACAACCCGTGAGTACCTGGCTCGCAGGCGTTGGTGAAAGTATGCCAGGCAGCGCCCGGCAGCCCCGGCGGCATGGTCGTTTCGTACAGCTCCCCGGTCTCCAGCGCGGCACGCAGCCTAGGTAGCTCCGCCAGCCGACGCCTGATGAAGTGGAGGTCGCCCCCGTCCAATCCAATCATGAGCAGGCGATGGGGAGAACTTTTCGTCACGGCTTCGCTTTCCTAAATTCGGTCCGTTCTTGCCGGATACCGCTCCTGCCCGGGTGAGTCCGCAGACTCAATATGTAGACTCTAGCACCAAACCGGTGTTTGTCTACGCCGTACATTCACGACAAATGGTATTAGCCACAACGTCCCTACGTCTTCGACGGCGCTCCACTTAGCTGCCGAGTTCGGTCGTTTGATGTCCGTTCGTGGGAGCGGAGATGAACTGCCCAACTACAGTTGGACCAACGGGATATGTCGAATGCCGAGTCCTGCCAGCATGGACCTGCCGCTCCACACCGCCTTCGCTTGATACTTCGTGGTCCACGACGGCGCAAAGTCATGTGACCGCACCATCCAGAATGCCGAGCCAGCCACGATTTCGCAACCGTTGCCGGCTGTTTTGCAATAGTGTCCAGGAACTTCAGTTCCGATCTTTACGATAACTCCGAAAGTACGGGCCCGATCGACCGCGGTTGGACCATGCAAGCGGGTTCCACTTCTGTGACGGGTCGATCGATTGACCAGCCCTCGCTCCTTTTCTAGGCTAGCCTAGCAACTCGGCCTTTTAGCTAGTTAGACGCCCACAAAATGGAACGTGTTCTCGTGGTTGGTGCCGGCGGATTCGGCCGGGAATTAATGCAGTATGTCACGGACGTACTGCGGCAGGGTGCCGCTGGGGAAATCGGCGGTTTTCTGGACGACAATCCGCAAGCGTTGCAGGGTCAAGAGGGCCTGCCGCCAATCGTCGGCAGCATTGCGGAGCATGTACCAGCTGCTGGCGAGCGCTTTGTCATCGGTGTCGGTGAACCGGCACTGCGATACCGAATTGCGGAACAGCTGTCTGCTCGAGGCGCAGAGTACCTGACCGTTGTCCATCCGCTGGCGTGGGTCGCGCCGGGCGTGCAACTCGGCCCAGGGTGCATCTTGGCTCCGTTCACCTTCGTCGGTCCAGGGGCGACCTTAGAAGACCACGTTCTACTGAATTGCTATGCATCTGTGGGGCACGACGGCTACGTCGAGAGGTGCTCCGTCTTGTCTCCCTACGCAGTAATCAACGGCGAAGCTACTCTTGAGCAGCAGGTGTTTCTGGGTACCCAGGCGACTGTGGTTGCCGGGAAGACGATTGGAGCCTATTCCAAGGTCTCCGCTGGCTCGGTAGCACTACGGGATGTTCCGAAAGGGTCGCTCGTAGCGGGTAATCCTGCCAAGTCACGCGTTATGTTCGCGATCCCGCAGGACGAGCGCTGACTTTTGCTGCAGTCGGCAGCCTATTTCGACGAAGATGCTTGGCGGGACGGGAGAGGACGGGAGATGAGCGCAAACGAACGGCTCGAACAGGTATTCCGGCGCGCACTGGGTGTGGACGACATCGATTGTGAGTCCCTCGAGTACCGAGGGATCGAACAGTGGGATTCAGTGGCCCATATGGCTCTCGTAACTGAGCTGGAATCTGAGTTCGACGTGATGCTGGACACCGACGAAGTCATCGGCATGAGCAGTTTCAAGAAGGCGCGCGAGATGCTGGCGGGGCACGGAGTCGATTTCGGTGCTTAAGGGCAAAGTAGTCTTCATCACAGGTTCGACGCGCGGCATTGGGCTGGCGGCGGCCGAGCTGTGCGCCCAGCACGGTGCAACAATCCTGCTGAACGGCTGTTCGAATGCCGATCGCCTGCGGGCGAAAGCCGAAGAGATTTCGCGAGAGTTCGACGTACGTGCGGAGGGTTTCGTCTGCGATGTCGCGGATCCCGAAGCCGTCCAGAATGTCTATCGCCAGATCTTCAAGAACTACAAACAGCTCGACGTGTTGGTTAACAATGCGGGTATCTTGCAAGACGGCTTCGTCGGCATGATTCCCCACGACGACATCGAGAGAACCTTGGCCGTCAACTTGGCTGGGGCACTTTACAACTTGCAGGCAGCCACTCGGCTGATGAGCCGCAAGAAGGCCGGCTCGATCATCAACATGACATCAATCATCGGTGTCAACGGCAATGTGGGCCAGGCACTATACGGGAGCAGCAAAGCTGGGCTCATCGGCCTGACCCGCTCGGCCGCCAAGGAGCTTGCTCCGAAGGGTATTCGGGTCAATGCCATCGCGCCGGGCTTCATCGACACCGACATGGCCCGGTCGATTCCGCCCGAGACATTCGAGGAGCGAGTGGCGAGCATTGGCATGAACCGTATCGGAACTCCTCGAGAGGTGGCCAACGTCGTGCTGTTTCTAGCCTCCGATCTCTCCGCCTACGTTACTGGTCAAGTGATCGGAGTCGACGGAGGCATGATCATTTGACCGGATTTCTGTTAGGAGATCGTGGTACGGATGATCACCGGCCGGCGCTTTGCGACACGGCGACCGGAACTCGGCTCAGCTACGACGAGCTCCGACAGCAGGTCCAAGACCGCGCCTCCTCGTGGGCCGATCGGCCAGCAAAGTGCCTGGTGCTCCTGTTTTGCCGTAACGACTTGGCCACCGTGATCGCTTACTTGGCAGCAGTCGACGCGGGACACGCGGTGGCGCTATTGGACGCCGAGCTCAATCCGGAGCTACGTGATTCGCTGCTGGAACGCTACTGCCCGGAGTTCGTGGTGGGCTGCAGCCAGTCGCTCAACGGCTATCGGGCTCTGCCTCCCAATGACGATCGGTTGGAGATCCAGCAACGGGAGAGCGGCGAGTCGCAGGCGACCCCGCACCCCGAGCTCGCTGTCCTCCTCTCGACTTCCGGTAGCACCGGCAGCCCCAAGTTCGTCCGTCTCTCGCGGTTCGCCGTCGAGGCCAATGCCAACCAAATTCAGTGCGCACTGGGCATCGACGCGGCAGAGCGGCCGGTCAGCAGTTTGCCGTTGCACTACAGCTACGGCTTGAGTGTGCTGAACAGCCACCTCGTCGCCGGAGCCGAGGTTGTGCTGACAAACCAAGGGCTACTTTCTGAAGAGTTCTGGCAGCTCGCACGTGCCCGGGAGTGTACCTCCTTCGCTGGAGTCCCGTATTCCTACCAGCTGTTGAGGAGATTGGACCTTGGCCAGCTCATGCCCGCCTCTTTAAAGACGATGACGCAGGCTGGAGGCAAGTTGACCGACCCTCTCATCGAACATTACTACCGGCTGATGAGCGAGCGGGGGGGAGAGTTCTATGTGATGTACGGGCAAACGGAAGCCACAGCCCGCATCACCGTGCTGCCCGCCCATCGGCTTATGGACAAGCTAGGATCCGTGGGGCTCCCGCTCGAGGGTGGTCAGCTGTTGATCGAGAGCGACGGAGGGCTAACCACAGACCCGGATGTGACCGGCGAGGTGATCTACCGTGGTCCCAACGTGATGATGGGGTACGCTTTGCAGAGGCAGGACCTTGCCAAAGGGGACGAGCTACAACGGGAGTTGCGGACCGGCGATCTCGGATTCCTCGACGGACACGGGTATCTGCGGATTACGGGACGGCTCAAACGGATCGCCAAGGTGTTTGGCCTGCGGATTAATCTCGAAGAGCTGGAGGCGATGGTGCGGCCTCTGGGCCCCGCCGCCGCCCTGGGCAGCAACGACCGGCTGAGCGTCTTCTGTGAGTTTGGTGATGACGAGACCTTCGACCGGCTGCGTCGCGAGCTTTCCGATCGCCTGGGAATTCACCATAGCGCATTTGTTTTCCGAAAGATCGAGATGCTGCCGTTGACACCCAACGGGAAAGTGGACTACCGGGCCCTGCCCGACGATCCGCAGTCGTGAGCCGTAGAGCGATGCAGGACCTTTTCGAACAGCCACCGTTCGCAGTGCCGCAGCTGGCGAAGGAAGAACGCCTGCTGGAGCTTTTGAACTCGCTGACAACACGCCATCGCGCCGGCTGTCAAGCTTACCGGCGGATTCTGAATACGTTCCATCCCAGCTACGAACAGGCAAGCACGCTGGCCGAATTGCCCTGGATTCCGGTCGGTCTGTTCAAGTCACATCGGCTCGTCAGCGTTCCCGACACCCAGATTTTCAAGACGCTCACGTCCAGCGGTACGACGGGCCAGCAGGTCAGTCACATCTACCTCGACCGCGAAACGGCGGCGAGTCAGACGCGGGCGCTGGCCCACATCATGAGCGCCGTACTCGGCAATCAACGTCTTCCCGCGATCATTGTCGACACCAAGTCGCTGTTGCGGGACCGATCCCAATTCAGCGCTCGCGGCGCCGGAGTTCTGGGCATGATGAACTTCGGTCGCAGTCACTTTTGGGCACTCGACGAACAGATGCAATTGGATCGAGATGGGCTCGCACAGTTCATGCGGACGAATCACGACCAAGCGATTTTGATTTTCGGCTTTACATTCATGGTCTGGAAGTACTTTCTACAGTCCCTAGAACCGCAGCAGCTCGATCTCAGCCGGGCGGTCTTGATCCACAGCGGTGGCTGGAAAAAGCTGGCCGATGAGTCCGTTGACAATGTCGAATTCAAACGTCGCTTTCACGAAACAACCGGTTTGAAGCGCATTCACAACTTCTACGGCATGGTGGAACAAGTTGGGAGCGTGTTTCTGGAGGCACCAGATGGACTCCTTCACCCACCGAGTTACGCCGACATCATCGTGCGAGATCCTGAGACCTGGGAGCCGTGTCCGATTGGGAAACCGGGTTTGCTCCAGGTCCTCAGTGCGCTGCCTGGGTCCTATCCTGGACATTCGCTGCTGACCGAAGACCGCGGAGTCATTCACGCGGTCGATCAGGCTGACGGCCCGTGGCAGGGAAAGCGATTTGAGGTGCTGGGGCGAGTTCCCCAAGCGGAACTACGGGGTTGCAGCGACGTGCACGCTTTTGATACAGGAGCGGATGGAAACGGTAGCTAGGTAATCGACAATGCAACTCGTCGTTCCCCAGTCTGGCGGACAGACTCCTGAACAAATCGTCCGCGATCTTTCTCAAGCTCGCTCCCTGCCGCCCTTCAGCGACGTGGCCATTGAGTTTGCCGCTCGGCTCTCGTCGACGTTGATGAGGGAAACGAAAACGGCTGGTCATCCAGAACTGCAGGCACTCGGATTCTGGATGCGCAAAGCAGAGCTCGTGCGTCTGCAGAAGGAATTCCAAGCGCTGCAGGGTCCCGACCACGTGCTGGTGCCGCGCGGCCTCGTCTTTCATGTCCCCCCGGCTAACGTCGACACAATCTTTGTCTACTCGTGGCTACTAGCGCTGCTGACGGGAAACCGCAATGTCGTGCGCGTCTCCACACGCGGCAGCGAGGTGGTGGACGTGCTGTGCACGGCCATCAACAAGCTGCTTGCGGAGGAACCATTTCAAGCCGTGCGGGCTGGCACACGATTCGTCCGCTACGGCCATGATCGAGATCTCACCACCGCCTTCTCCAGGGTCGCCGACGTGCGCGTGCTGTGGGGCGGCGATCGGACGGTGCGCGATCTCCGCACAATACCGCTGCCGCCGCATGCCAAGGAACTGACATTTCCCGATCGGTGGTCTTTGGCGGCGATTCAGGCGTCCAGCTGGCTGGAAAGTGACGCCGCCGCCCGCGCCGCTCTCGCCGTTCGCTTCTTCAACGACGCCTATTGGTTCGATCAGCTGGGATGCTCCTCCCCGCAGCTCGTGGTCTTCTGTGGGGAGGCCGCTGCTTGCCAAGCTGCCGAAGTGGGGTTCTTCAACCAGCTTGCTGAAACCGTAGACCAGCGGGGCGTCCGCTGGGAAACTCGGGTCGTCCTGGACAAGATCTTGCATGCCCATCAAGCCGCGATCGACCAGTCGGTCCGGAACGCCCGGTTGCTGGGCAATGGCCTGACGGTAGTCCAGCTCGCCGATCTCCAGCGGCTCGACCGATCCCATCCCGGTGGAGGCTTCTTCTACTCGACTTGCGTGGAAAGACTGACCGATCTCGCACCTTTTCTACGGCGGCAGGATCAAACCTTGACGGTGTTTGGAACCAGTCCGCAGGAGGTCAAGCAACTGGTTACAGACCTGAACGGACGAGCGCTTGATCGGATCGTTCCAATCGGACAGGCGCTCAGCTTCCACCGTTTCTGGGACGGCTACGATCTGCTGCAGGAGTTGACCAGGCTAGTGCACGTCAACCCAGAGGCCAAACAGCTTCCAGGCTGAGGGCTGGAGCCTTCGCTCTGTCGTCGAAGATGTAGATGTAGCTCGTTATGCAGCGGATGTCAGCGTCCGCCCTCGGGAGCGTCTTTACTGAGTAGTTCATTCGGGCGAGGGCAGGCCATATTTTCCCCCGTGAATAGAAGAGAAACTCTCGGGGGTGACAGCTCCCGGCTATTGGGATACCAGCGAACCGGCTTCGGAGCGGTCGTGGGCGCGGCTCTCGGCGACTGTGGTGTCGACCGTCAACTGCATCGCGACGGCCCAGCGGCCTTGGGCGTCCCCACGAATCAGCCAGTGCGGCTGAAACGTCACCGATTGATGGACCAACTCGATGCCGCTCTCCGACTGGCTGACCGTCTCGACCGGATACGTCCACAGTTTCGTCGGCTGGTTCGCTGTCCATCGGACGTCGACGCCCTGCCACTCGTCATGCATGCCCAGTTCCTGCACAGCGTCCAGGTCCAGCAGTGTGCCGACGTGCCCGAGTCGTTGGTCGAGTGATCCCTGGTAAAAAAAGCGGTCGTCAGCGCCGGCGGGCAATCCAGCTAGATTGAATTCGACCGAAAAGTGCAGTGGGCGATCGGACGGCAGCTTCTCGAGCAGATACGCAACTTCGAGACTCGTACCGTCGGCCTCCAGAGTCACGCCTTTCGTGATCTGTACCGGCAGATCGCCAACCATCCCATCCCGAGTCATCATCACCTGGATGCGATTCGAGCTCCGCCGCAATTTGGTCTCGAACGCACCTTCGATGAAGTCACCCAATTCGGTCGCTTCGCCGCGGCGGATCGCGTCCAGTGATTCCTCTGCTGCGTAGAAGTGGTCTATGAGGCTGCGACGAAGATGCTTGTCGTACTGAATTCGCTGGTCGAGATCTTGCTGCTTGAGGACCAGTTGATCGTGAATGCTGGCGACCTCGTGGCCTTCTGACTCCCCACCCCGCAACACGCGGCGGTGATAGGCCTCGGGACGGCGGGCCAGAGTGGCCATCAAGTTCAAGCCGATCGAGCGTATATCCAGCTCGTACATCTGCCCTCCGGCAGCCGGAGCCACGAACGCTACCATGCGATTGGTGGCCAGCCGAACCTCTTGCTGCGTATCGAAGTTGTAGTCGTCAACCGTCGCCTCGACCCAGGCACCCTGCTTGCCGATCGCCTGATCGAGCAGCGTGTCGGCTGCGATCAGATGTTGGTAGACCGCGTGTCGCAAGTGTGGCAGATAGATTCCCCCGAAAGCGCCGTGCCAATAGCTGCAGTTGCACTGACCGCGATAGAGCTCGCGGACCGCTTGTTCAAACAGCGGCCCACTCACACCTTCTTCTCGGGCTTGTTGGCAGCGCCGGCTGACCGCCATCATCCGCGAGTACATTTCGTTCGCTTCAGGATACTTCACGCGAAAGTTTCGCCAGAAGCCACCCTGCACGAACGGCTGCACGCGCGGCCAACGCTCGTCTTGTGACAGCTCCTGCTTGAGCTGCTCGTACTCGAGTTGTCGTTCAACCGGCAAGGCCCATTCGGTCATCTCCCGGTAGCTGGCGTTGGGCAGGAACACCTTACCTACCGGTGGCAGCTCCTGGACCGCAGCCGCCAAAGTGGAAGTCTTGACCCAGTCGCGGTTCTCGAGCAGGGCGTCAAAGAACCGTCGCAACCATCCATTTTCATAGACGTGCTGCTTCGTTCCCGGCCAGGTACCGAACTTCTCGCCGTCATCACCAAAGACCACGACCGCTCCCGCCCGCCGCTCGGCCGTCTCGCGGAGAAATTGGATCGTCTCCGCTGGCTCTGCAAAAGGTATCGTGTAGCGCAGACGCTCGCTGCCAGGAAAGACCCGTAGCACGCGGCCTTCGTCTTCTGTGACGAAATGCCCGGTCAGCTGCTCGTCGCTCAGCCCGGCGTTCTTGAAGTGGAAGTCATCCAGCACCGTATAGGCGACTCCAGCATCCACCAGGTCCGCCGTCAACGACTGCTCCCAAACCCTCTCCGGAATCCAAATGCCCTGCACCTGGGCGCCCAGCCGTTCGTGCAACCAGCTGGCACAACTCTGGATCTGCCCGACGCGGTCCGTAGACGGGATCATCGTCAATATCGGTTCGTAGAAAGGACCCCCGATGATCTCCATCCGACCGGCCGCAACGAGCGAAGCGACGCGGTCTATGTATTCAGCGTGGTGCTGGTCAAGCCACTGAATCAGCGGACCGCTGGTGTGCAACGAGATTTGGATATCAGGATATTGCTCGAAGATGTCAAGAAAAGGGAGATAACTGTCCTGGTACGCCTGTTCGAAGATGCCGTCGAAGTTTCCGATCGGCTGGTGGTTGTGCAGCACAAGACACAGGCGAATGGTATTCATGACGATCGTGGAGCCGTTCTAGGAAAGCGACGGACTTCGTAGCGGCAGCAACAAAAAAAGCGAAGAACTGACTAATCAATCGGCAAGGGCACCGTATCTTATCTAGTCTTTCTGACCGAAACTGGCCCACACCCGTCTCACCTTGTGGTCGTTCAACTTCGCTCTTGTAAGTAAGTCGTCGCCCTGATGGCACGGTCCCTGCTGCCGCCGTTGGGAAGACCAACTCGCAATCTCAAAACTGATGCACCACTCATCATCCCACATGCTATGGGATCGCCATCTTTCCTCAAAGGCCCTCACGCTAGCAACCGTGAAAAGCAATCCGGCTGATCGAGCCGGTAGCCGGCTAAAAACAAGAAAAAAAAGAAGCGGCCGCCTCTTCCCAGTAGCGACCGCCCCCAAGCCTCAGGCATCGGCTCGAAGCCTAAATATCAGAAGTGACCAACCCAACGAGTCCGAAAAGTCGTCCCCCGGCGCCGGATCATCTGGGAGGGTGACTCTCCTGCGGAGCCGTTTTTCTTGCGGCTGCGGCTAGGCCTCGCTCTCCACGACTCGGCGCCCTCCCTGCGGACACCCGCTATTTCCTCACCGAGGACGATGTCGACTGGATCCCCGACGAAGGCGGCGTTTCCTCCGCCACCGTGCTGGGTGTCGTCGCCAGAGCTACCCAGCACGTGATCATCGCCGGCACCCCCATGGGCCGCGTGTTCACCGCAGCCACCGTCGATGTTCTTCGCTTCCAGCGCCGCCGAAGACCCTGTCGTTTTCATCGCCCTCGGTAAGTTCGTTGACAATCGATGCGTTTGTGAGCCGATGTGTGGAACCGGCACAGGAGCCGGCAACGGGAAAGCGCCAGCCGCCCGGCCGGGCATCGGCGCCTGGGTTCCCATCGCCTCGCTACCCTCACCGCCTTCGCGGATGTTGTGACCGTCTCCGGCACGCATCGCGTCGTTCATCTTGCTCCCCCACAAAGTGGTGGGAAAAACTGTCCAAGTGTGTCACTCGGCACGTCATTAGCCACTTGTCTAGGAGCAAACGTCAGGCCAAACTGCCATATGGATGGTTCATGATTACTAAAACCAATTGCCTCAAAAAGGCTTATGGAAATCCATGTCCGCTCGTCGGGCAGTTCGACCTGCAGGCCTGCGCTCCAAATTGGAGCGCACTTCTTGATTCCTGCGCCTTGAATCAATACGATTCCAACAAAAAGGGGCGGTAGAAAACTCGGACGGGAAGCGGAATATGTCCTACTCGCTGATGGTCTTGAACGGGAAGGCACCGGGCACGATGGTGCACCTGGTGTCAGACGCGGCAGAAGTCACTCTCGGCAGACACATCTCCAACGATCTGCAGCTGGAGGATGATCGCGCCAGTCGTATGCATGCCCGCGTGGTCTATCGCGCCGACCGCTGGCATCTGGAGGATTGCGACAGCTCCAACGGTACCTTCTTGAACTCTCAGCCCGTCCAGCAAACAGTCTTGGAACCGGGCGATCTGATTCGGATTGGAGACCGCCTGATCCTCTTCCTCGACGACGAAGCCGAGGAGTCTGGGGCTTCCGACGTGCAGACGTCGATCTTTCGTGCAACGACGACTGCGAGCAAGGAGTCACTAGGTCGCGAAGCGCCTGGCGGCTTGCTCGAGGAGAGTGTCAGTGACTCGATGTCGCGGGTCGTCCGTGACTCGGCTGTACTTTGCAAGTTGGCGAACCTCCTACACCAGCAGACGGAGGTGGATGTCCTTATCCCGTCGGCGATTGATGCCCTGGTCGATGGAATCGATGCGGATGCAGTTTCCGTCTGGTTGGTTTCTGCTGACGGCCGTCTCCGCTGCGCGGGAAGATGGGGAGAGCCGCATGAGGACCACGTGCTGGCGAGTTTGGCGGTCGAAAAGAACAAAGCGATCTTGGTCGACGACCCGGTCGAGTCAGACGATGTGCTGACCAACGATTCGCTCCCATCCATTGGTACGGCGCTGGGCGTGCCCATTCCGGGTCCGAAGAGCTGCCGGGGGGCGATCGAGTGTCATCGCATCCAGGCCCGAGGGCCCTTTTCACGCGGCGATCTCGACTTCTCCGTCGTCGTCGCACACCAGGCTGGATTGGCGCTCGAGAACCTCGAGCACCGAGAGCGGTTGGAGCTAGCCAACGCCGAATTGCGGCGACGGGTGTCCGGCGAGACGAGGCTGGTGGGGCCGGGTCCGGCGATGCAAAGTGTGTTCGATCAGATTGCCCGGGTCGGACCTACTGGATCGACCGTGTTGATTCTGGGCGAAAGCGGAACCGGCAAGGAGTTGGTTGCGCGCTCCATCCACGATGTCAGCCGTAACAGTGCCGGCCCGTACGTGACCGTCAACTGCGCGGCGTTCAGCGAGTCGCTTCTGGAGAGTGAGCTGTTTGGGCACGAAGTGGGTGCCTTCACCGGTGCCGATCGCCGCCACATCGGCCAATTTGAGCGGGCTCATCGCGGCACTATCTTTTTGGATGAAGTCGGTGAAATGAGCTTGGGGTGCCAAGCCAAGCTGTTGCGGATTCTGGAAGGTCATCCGTTCCAACGGCTGGGTGGGAGTGAGTCGATATCGGTGGATATTCGTATGATCGCAGCCACCCACCGCGATCTTCCCGAGCTGATCCAGCAGAAGCAGTTTCGAGAAGACCTTTACTACCGCCTGCGCGTCATCGACATCAAAGTACCACCGCTGCGCGAGCGGGGTGACGACGTCGTTGAGCTCGCATCTCAGTTCATTGAGATTTTCCGTGGCCAGATCGGCCGCGGGCCGACGCGGATGTCGCCGGAGGCTATCGATGCGATTCGAAGTTACTCCTGGCCCGGGAACGTCCGCGAGCTCAAGAACGCCGTCGAAAGGGCGGTCGTGTTGGGTCAAGGAGAAGAGCTGGCCGCCGCGGATTTGGGACTACCGGCTTCGCAGGAATCCGGATATTGTCACTCGGCGTTGATCTCTCTCAGGGAGGCGGAGCGGCGACATATCGAGTTCGTTCTGAACCAGTGTAACGGCAACAAGACCCAAGCCTGTCGAGTGTTGGGCATTGGTCGAGCCACGCTCTACAGCAAATTGGCCGACGGGGGCTGATCTTCATCGCCATCCTTTCCCGGCGCCTCTTCCTCGTCCGCTTCGTCTTCCGCTGGAAGCTCGAGCTGGGGTGGCCGCGGTCGCTCCAGCCGCTCGCGAATCGGGTCCATCTCGCCCGCCGCGGGAATCTCTCGTCGATCGGGCTGCGGCCTGACAAACTGCCTCACCAGCCGCGGCCCGAACATGATCAGCATCATCAGCGCAAAGCCAATCGCTCCCGACATGTTCTTCTTGGGTGGCCGTTTGGGTTGCGGCCGCTTGACGGGGCGACTCTGCGAAGCCGCCCGGCGAGCTGGTTCCTTCGCCTTGTCAGCGATGCGCGAGCGATCGCTTGCTGAGCGACCCGGATTCGCTGCGGCCGCCGTTTCGGCCGGCCGGAAAACGCAGCCACAGTTGGGACAGCGGACCTTGGGATTCACATGTTGGTCGCCGACCCGCAGACGTTTTCCACAATCAAGGCAAACAAACTGCATAATGCCGCTCCCTGCCGCTCATCGAAATCAGCGTGTCCGAAATCGGCGTGTCCCGCACAACCGAAACAATACTACCGCTGCCCGCCACCATGGGAAAGCACGTAATGATCTAAGCTCGGTTCATTTACTGTGCAGCTTTTGCGATTCACCATCCACCTCACCCTCCCGCTCGGAGGTCGTGCAGCTTTTAAACTGAGTTGATCCAACTGTTTAGCTAAACGCTCGTACTGACAGCAGCATAACTGCCGGGAAAACGATTAGCTTTCAATGCATGGATAGCAATGAGGTCAATTCTTCAGCACCGCCCACACGAAAACCGTTCAACGAGCGGCGCCAGAACTACCGGAAAACAAATGACTTAAAAGCTGCACGATCTCCTCGCGGGAGGGTCGGACGCGTAGCGTCCGGGGAGGGCTGCCCGCGAGTGATCGGCCCGAAGCGAGTGCCCCCTCTCCGGCCCTTCGGGCCGACTCTCCCCAAGGGGAGAGTGAAGAAAGACGAAATCACGCGCTAAGATTAGAAGCTGCACAACCTCCCGGTGGGGAGAAGCGACTTTGGTTGCGTCCAAAAGCTAACCCCCCCGAACTACTCTACTATTCTACCTATCCTATCGGGGGTTGTTGCTCGGCGCTTCACAACGAGCTCCTGGGGCGGCAACTCAGCCGGATCACAACCGTTTGCGCTGCTGCGCAACTTACCGAAAGTACGCGCAAATTGCCGACAAAAAGGGTTGTTAGGGTCTGAGATCGACATAGAATTCGGGCGTCGTTCGAGCAGCGGCAGCGGGAATTAACGAGCTGCGTTCGGGGACGGAACAGGGCGGTACGAAGTCCTAATTGCAAGGGCAGCGTAACGAGATAAGAGATCTTCTGAGGAACCGAGAATGGCACGACTGCTAACCCAATTCACCATCGTCACTGCATTACTGGGCACGTTGCTTTCCCAGGCCGACGCCAAACTGATCTCTGCGGGAAACACCAATGCTTCGGACGCCGTAGGCGGCCCTGGCGGCTTCCAGGGCACGATCAATACCGCCGTTTACGACTTGACCGGCGGCACACCTGGCGACAGTTACGGGACCGGCTACACGGGAATGGACAGCGTCATCGGCGGGGCAGATCAGGACTATCTGTTCCTCTATTCAGTGCTCAACGTCGGTAGCAGTCCGCGAGAGGTATTCCGGGCGACGGTCGACGTATCGAGCGGTTCGGTGACCATGTCTGACACCTTTGTTACGTCGCTGCACTTCGTCGACGGTCAGGGGCCCGTTACCGCCGCTGCTGACAACGATCTTGGCAACGATGCGCGCGCCTTTACGCTCAACGCGCCATTCGACGCGATGGCCGCTGGCGACCTGTCAAGCGTCGGCTTGGCGGATGCAACCGGCCTCAAGACGCCCTGGCTCACTCTGACCGCTAACACTTTCGGCATGTACTTCTACCCGGTGCTCGAGCCGGGCGAATCGGGCGTGATTGTTGGTTTCAAAGCTAGTGGCGTAGGTTTGCGGTCCGCCGGCTTGATCGACGGGAGCGTCGCACGCGGCATGGTTCCTAGCACTGTCCCCGAACCCAGCACCACGCTTGCGATGCTGAGTCTTGTGCCTGCTCTTCTTTGGTACCGTCGCCGCCGCAAGTAGGCAATGCCGTTCAGGATTTGCAGGTAGCCGAATTCGCCAGAATTTGGCAGTCTACCAAAGCCAAACTCTGGCGAGTTCGGCTACGACTCCCGGTGAGTTCGGCTACGACTCCGGTGAGTTCGGGCACGACTCTGGCGAGTCCTGCTACGATCGTCAACGGCTGGAAGACGGATCAGCAGATTTCTTGGATAGGCGTGGGGTCGCTGACCAAATGAGTGGGGCGGCCTTGGGGCGTGTAGAGCACCTTGCCGGGGTCAATACCCAGCTTGTGGTAGACCGTCGACACGAAATTCTCCGGGCTCAGCACCCGTTCTACGGCTGAATAGCCGTTGCGATCGGTCGCACCGACGACCATGCCGCCCGGGATCTGGCCTCCTGCCATCAGTACCGACATGGCGTTGGACCAATGATCACGACCAGGTGTGGTTTGACCTCGCAGCACCGATAGTTTCGGTGTGCGCCCGAATTCTCCCAGCGCCAAGACCAGCGTCGAATGGAGCATTCCTCGTTGCTCCAAGTCGAGGAGCAGCGTCGAGACGGTGGCATCCCAGCGGGGAAGTCGCTTCGGCAACTTGTTGAATAGTTCCCAGTGGTGATCCCAACCCCCGTCGTAGACGGTAACAAAAGGCACGCCCGCCTCTACCAAACGTCTTGCCAACAAGCAACGCTGGCCGAAAGAGTCGCGCCCGTAGGCCTCGCGGGTCTTGTCGTCTTCGCGGCCAATGTCAAACGCCGCTTGGGCCTGTTTGGAAGTTACCAGGTCGTAGCCTTGCCGATAGTAGGAATCGAGTGCTACGACGGGGTCGCCCGCAGCTTCATCGTTCAGACGTTGCATGCGGTCGACGAGCGACTGGAGTTTCCACCGCCTGTTGAACCGGTCACCCAGTAGGTCGCGCGGCACTGCCACGTCGCGCACGCGGAAATCAGCGCCATTCGGATCGTTGGCCACAACGAAGGGGGCGTATTTCGCACCCAGAAAGTTGGGTCCTCCCGAGCGAGTCATCTTTGGCATCGAGAAATAAGACGGCAGGGCGTTGTTGCGCTCGCACATCTTCGACACCACACTTCCCATGCTCGGGTGAAAGCTGACGTAGGCGCCGCAGCCCACCGGAATCCGTGGGGGAGCTCCGGTCATCATGTAGTGATTGCCAGCGCCGTGATTTCCCTGGTTGTGGCGAATCGACCGCACGATGGTGAACTTGTCGAAGTTCGCCGCCAGCTTCGTCATGTGCTGCGAAAAATAGACGTTGGGTACTGTAGTGCCGATCGGTCCAAACTCGCCACGAATCTCAGGGGGCGCATCGGGTTTAGGGTCGAAGGTCTCAAAGTGAGTCGGGCCACCGTCCATCCAGATCAAAATGCAGGCCTGCGCGGGCGCGTCCTGGCGGTCGGATCGAGCTGCCTCTCCGCGGAGGCGAAGCGACTCGACCAGTCCTCCGCCAAACAAGGTCCCCAGTCCTAGCCGCAAGCAATTCCGACGAGTGATGCCATCGCAGTTTCTCGAAAAACCCATGGTTGGTACCTCGTCGAGTTGGACAGTTGGTGCGCCAGTGGCAGGCACGCGCTCCGCCGTGCCGTCCGCAAAGTAGCAGGCTCACTCCGTGAGCCGTCCGCAGGCGGCACACAGAACGCTCCTACTACTTGGTTTCAGACGAAGCCGCGGCGCAAGGTCTGTTGTTGGGCGGGTCCATTATATGGCCCGCGGGCTGCCGGATGCCAGCCTGATTGAAGGCTGAATAGAGCTGAATAGATCAGCGGAAGTCGCGGGATCGGGTGGGGATTTTGGCCAGCAGCTGAGAGATGTCTTCTAACTGTTCGACGAGAATATGAATGGTTTCACGTTCCCGTTGCAGGCGGCCGCTTGCCAACATAACAGCGGACCGCAAGGCGGCTCTGCGATAACGATCCCACACTTTTTGTCGAATGATCAGATTCACAGTACCTGTTTCATCTTCGAGCGTCACAAAAGTGATGCCCTTGGCCGTGCTGGGACGCTGCCGCATGAGCACCAGTCCCGCCACTTTATAGCGGCGATCGGCTGGCAACCAGGGCAAGCGTCGAGCGGGAGCGACGCCGCGTTTGTCCAGCTCGGAGCGGATAAACTGTAGTGGATGTCCTCGTAATGACAGTTGGACAGAACGGTAGTCCGCAGCAACTTCTTCGTAAGGTTGCATCACCGGTAACTCCACTGCGGGCTCGTCGGCCGCATGCTGCAAGAGCGGTGGTGTCTGAGAATCAACTAGCGAGCGCCACAATGCATCCCTGCGAGGAAGGTTCAGCGACTGAAAAACATCGGCCCGAGAGAGACGCTTGAGACACGCTTTGTTGAGGCCCGTACGGGTTGTGAAATCACCAAAAGATGTAAATCGTCCTGTACGGCGCGTGTCGACGATGGTCTGGCCATGCAGCGGTGAAAGACCTTGAATCATTCGCAGGCCGAGCCGCAACGCCCAGGATTTGTCCGCCCTGCCGGAAGGATTATCTCTGTGTGGTTCCGCTTCCAAAGTGCAATCCCAGTTGCTGAAGTTGATGTCGACCGGCAGCACCGATACGCCGTGCTTGCGCGCGTCGGCCACTAGTTGCGCAGGAGCATAGAACCCCATAGGCTGGCTGTTTAACAGAGCCGCGGTGAAGACCGCAGGATAGTGATGCTTGATCCACGCCGAGACATAGACCAACCGCGCAAAACTGGCAGCGTGCGATTCTGGAAAACCGTATTCTCCGAAACCGCGGATTTGGTTAAACAACCGCTCGGCAAAGTCAGCTGAATGACCACTGGCTAACATCCCCGTGATCAGCTTTTTGCGAAAACCATCAATGATCCCGGGCCTCCGCCAAGCACCCATGGCACGTCTCAGTTGATCGGCCTCTCCGGGTGTAAATCCTGCCGCCACCACGGCCAACCGCATAGCTTGTTCCTGGAAAATCGGGACGCCCAGCGTCTTTTCCAGCACCGACTTAACTGCTTCACTGGGATACTCCGGATGTTCTTTACGCTGCCGCCGCCGCAGGTAGGGATGCACCATATTGCCTTGAATCGGGCCAGGGCGAACGATCGAGACCTCAATGACTAAGTCGTAATAACAAGCGGGCCGCAAGCGAGGCAGCATGCTCATCTGGGCTCGGCTCTCAATTTGGAAGACGCCGATCGTATCGGCCCGCTGGATCATCTCGTAAACAGCTCGATCATCTTGAGGCACTGTTGCCAGGTTAAAACGGCGGCCAGCATGTTGTTCGATAAGCTCGAATGCTTTCTGGATCGCAGTTAACATTCCTAAGGAAAGGCAGTCGACTTTGAGAATCCCGAGGGCCTCTAGATCATCTTTGTCCCACTGAACGACCGTGCGGTCCGGCATGGCGGCATTCTCGATCGGCACCAATTCCCAGAGCGGCCCGGCGGTAATGACCATGCCCCCCACGTGCTGTGAAAGATGACGCGGGAACCCTAAGAGCTGCTGAGATAGCCCAACCAACTGGCGAGCGATTGTGGAGTCTCCGTCCAGCCCCACTTCGCTCAGTCGATCCGATAAGCCTTCAACATGAGCATAGCGTTCCAACGATTTGGCAATGGTATCCACACGATCCAAAGACAGTCCCAACGCTTTGCCCACGTCCCGAATCGCTGACCGGGGTTGGTAGGTAATGACCGTAGCTGCAATGCCAGCCCGCTCGCGACCATATTTGTCATAGAGATATTGCAAGACCTCTTCACGCCGTTCGTGCTCGAAGTCCACGTCAATGTCGGGGGCCTCATTCCGCTCTTTGCTCATAAATCGTTCAAACAGAACGCCGATCTGTTCCGGGTCAACTGAGGTCACTCCCAAACAATAACAGATCACTGAATTGGCGGCGGAACCACGACCTTGACATAAGATGCCTCGCTGACGGGCGAAACGAACCAGATCCCAGACCGTCAAGAAATAAGCTTCGTAGTGGAGCTCTTCGACCAACTGTAACTCATGCTCAATCAGCTGCTGAACGTTGACAGGGATACCCCGCGGATAGCGCTGCCGAGCACCTTTCCAGGTCAGCTGCTTTAGATATTCCAGCGGTGTTACGCCCGGTGGCCCTAATTCGTGAGGATACTCATAGCGCAACTCGTCTAAGGAAAACGTGCACCGCCTGGCTACTTCGACGGTGCGCCGAATGGCATCTGGACAATCCGCGAACAGCTCCGCCATCTCTGCAGCAGCTTTTAGATATCGCTGGGCGTTGGGAAACCGCCGGTGTCCCAGTTCAGCTACCGTCGCGCCGTGGCGAATGGCACACAAAACCCTCTTGCAGCATTTGGCGGCCGGGAATGTGGTAATGCACATCGTTTGCTGCTACGAGTGGCACACCAATGCGTGCTGCTAGGGAATTCATCGAGCGTAGGACGCCAGGGGTCATCCGGCCCTTTGTGTAGTTCAGCGAGTGCGTAGCAGCGATCGGCAAAAATGTCTTGGTAATGACGCAGGCTGGTGTCGGATGAGAAGTCGGGAATTGATCGTTGAACCTGCATGTCTCCGCTCAATACCACGCAGGCCAACAAACCTTCTTGAAAGCAAGACACATCGCCCAACGTTAAACGACAACTTCCCTTTTCAGCTCGCCGCCTTCCTACAGTAATCAAATGAGAAAGCCGGCCATAAGCCGCTCGGTCCGTAGCCAACAGCACAACAGGCAAAGCGTCATCAGGAGTGATTTCGGCGCCGACTAGCAACTTCAAGCCAACCGCTTTGGCTGCTACGTGAGCTCGCACAACACCAGCTAGACTATTGCGATCTGTAATGGCTAGTGCTTCGTAATTCAGCTCGGCTGCCCGCATCACAAGCTCGTCCCCGTGTGAAGCACCTTCCAAAAAAGAAAAATTGCTGCGGCAATGCAACTCCGCATAACTTTCGCGGATAGCCTGTTTGCGCAACGAGCCAGTGGTTTCGGGGCCGGCGTTTCGGTAGTGGTTGCTCGGGCATGGAGGAGTAACCCTGTTGGCAGGGCCTTAGCCCAGATGTTGTCGAATTCGTCGCGTTTTTTCGGAACCCGAAGCGTCAGCGAGGGAGTAACTTGCGTCGATGCACTAACCCCCCTCGCTAACGCTTCGGGTTCCGAAAAGCCAGGCAAATTCGTCACCCTCAGCCCGCCAAACTGCGAAATGCGAAAAGTGCAACATCAAAACTTACGCGTCGGGTTGGCATTCCGATTAAAAATTCCCCGTGCAAAAACCAGCTGCCTGTGCTGATTTGTCGAAATAACCAAAACCGTTGACCGCAGTTTGTTTCGACTCGATAGTAATCACGTTGTATCGGATCCGCCCGCCACCAGCCGGTTTCGATTCTCTCCGGTCCCCAGCTGCGCAGCACAACATAATCACGGCTGTTCCAGCCAATACGTATGGGCGGTCCATCGGTCAAAGCTACTGAGACACGGATCCGTAATGGTCTGCGTTTGAGCCACAAAGGTCGCGCAGAGAAAAAAGCTGGAGGCAGAACCAATTTGTGATTCGGAGAAATTTTCAACGGCAACTCTTCCATTAGCGGCTGCCAGCGAAACGCGTGCTCGGGCTGAGAATCTGGGAACAAATACGTTCGCCGTACAGCCTGTTCGCCCAGCCGTGCTGCCAGGCGGTCAAGCAACTGGCGGAACGGTTTTTGCTTTGCTAGGTCGAGAGAATCGTTGAATAGATCAGCCTGACGTGCCGAACAAGATACGGTACCGGTCACGCGCACGTACACTTCCACTACTTCGTGCGGCATCCGTTGCCTTTGCAGATGTGCTTGTACCATCTGAGCCAAGTATGCCGGAGACTCACAGGGTCCGACCAATCCCACGGAGAACCGAACCTGTTCACGATTCGCGCCAGACAATTGAACCAGTAACCTCTGCACTCCTTCCTGACGCGGCCGTAATTGGTCTACCAGCTGTTCAATCAATCGCTGTAAAGCCAAAACCAGTATTTGCTGCTGGCAAATAGGCTGCAAAAATGTGTGGCTCGCTTCGGCAGGTGGTGTTTGTTTCAGCGGAACCACCTGCTCGGCGACTTGGCCCAAGGCCTGATCGAGCCGTCGTATTACTTGATTTCCTAAACGTGATGGCAAGCTAGCGCGCGGCAGCGCCTGTAGCTGACCAATCGTGCGTAAATCAAGCTCCCTGAGTGTCTGCAGTGTTTCTAGCTCCAGTCGCAGAGCAACGATTGGTAGATCTTGTAGGTAGCTAGCCTGCTCTTCAGGAGGCACAATGCGACTGAGGACGGTAGGCTTACCAGTTCCGCTTGCCCGAATCTGCTCGGGCGAGAAGTGAGCGACCGCCCAAGCGGCGCCGATCGTATCGGCAATGGCGATTTGGACCGACAGTTGTTGCTGGCGAAATTCCCGCTCGACTTGATCGGCTAGGTGTTGTTCGCCGCGAAACAAGTGCGCTGATCCTGCTACGTCAAGCAATAACGTGTCAGGATATTGCACTTTTCTGCCGGCATAACTGCAAGGTTCCGCGAGACCCACCGTCGGAGAAAATCGTTGGCAAAGAATGGCCAATCGCTCGAGGGCTCGCAAATCAGCCCGTTCATCGTGCTCTGCAAGAAACAGTTCCCGCGAATCTTGTGAACCCTGCAAAAGACCTCGAGCATCAGCCACTGAGATTCCCGCCTCGACACCTCGCTGAGCAGCTTGATGCGAGCAGGCCAGCACCCGTGGCCCCTGACCCCCTGTTTTCAACCGAGCGGTGTGATAAAGCACGATCGGCCGATTTCTAAGCTCCGGTTGCGCGGCAAGCAACCTTTGCAGCGGCCAGTTTGGCAACCAGACACATAGCACCCGTTTCATCGTTCAATTCCAATTCAATACCACGACCCGCTCCGCCGCCGCGACACCTTAACAACTCGATTTTGAAATGCCGGCCTGACATACCTGTGAACGCTTCGTGGGGCGCCTTGCCACCTAACGGCGTCACCTTGATCTGGATGTCAGCCCACGAAGGTTGAGTGCCAAGGTGGGTGCCCCGCAGTAACAATCCCAATCCCCCTCCTTGTTCAGCCGCTAGCTGCAAACGGCGAAACACTCGATCATTTAGCTGCGAACACGAGCAAACAGCCACCGCGACACCCGCGCAGCGCAAAGCTTGTTCGTATGCCCAAAACGTGTCGCGTTCGTTTTGTGGATACACAACAACCGTTCGCTGTAGTTCCATGCCCAAACCCTCAGCAGCTACCGGATAAAACTCGCCAGAGGGGTCGACGACCACAAGGTTTCCGCCTCTTCGCATGTAATGAGCCGCCACGAGAAACGCCAAAATCCCCGCGCCTCGTACGCTGTTTGGGGACAACCATTCGACCAGCGACCCTGGACGAAACCCTCCCTGTGGCAAAAGAACATCCAAGGGAGCGATTCCTGTACCCCTCTCTTTATCACCCACTCCATAGGGGCTCTCCCGATAGCTCCGCTCGATTCGGCTCAGCTGCCGTGCCAATTGCTGAATTGTTTTGAGCCGTCTGTCCACTAGTTCCGCCTCCTCGAACCGCTAGATTAGTGTACTAACGTACACTAGTCAAGGTGATTCGAAAATCCTGCGGACATCGACTTCACCCTCCCGCTCGGAGGGTCGTGCAGCTTCTAAAGTCATCTGTTTGCCAGGGTTTAGTCGTAGGCCGGGACAAGCGGCAGGAAAGATGGCGGCTCTGACATGAGGTGACGCCGCGCTGTTCCGGCGGCACCAAGTTCGATGCACTCCGTGTTGGTTGCCTAACCGGCGCGTGCCGGAACTGCGCGGCGGGGAAATCGTAGGCTGATGGAAGCTTCTTTTGCGCCGCTTGTTCCGGCCTACCGCTGCGGAGGCTGTGCAGCTTTTTCGCTTCGCAAACCTGTGGACATCCACCTCACCCTCCCGCTTGCGGGACGGTCGGACGCGTAGCGTCCGGGGAGGGCTACCCGAGAGTGATCGCCCTGAGGCGCGCCCCTCTCTCCGGCCCCCCGGGGAGGTCGTGCAACTTCTTGCGCTGCATGCAGTCCGCCAAACTCTGGCGAGTTCGGCTACGCTCCAAATCAGCCGCTGGGCGTTACGGTTCCCCCACGAAACCGACGCGTAGTGTCCGGCGAGGACTCCCCCCGAAGGGGAGAGTGAAGAAAGACGAAAACACGCACGAAGTTAGACCTCTCCGCGCAGGTACTGCTTTCGCCGTTTATCCGGTAGCCGTTCAATGGCGTAACGAAGCATCGTTCGTGGCATCGACCGATAGTGTCCGTGTAGGAACTTCTCTAGCACTCCTAGATCGCGTTTGCCGACCTCACGAAGCATCCAACCAACCGCTTTGTGGATCAGATCATGATCATGGTGCAACAACTTCTCGGCAATGCGGAGCGTATCGGCGAAGTCGTCATGTCGGATGAAGTGATAGGTGGCGATGATCGCGATCCGCTGTTTCCAGACGTCGTCGGTTGCCGCCCAGTCATCGAGCAGCGAGCGGTCCTTGCTCTCCAAATGCCGCCCAACAATCTTCGCCGCCGACGCGTCGACTAAATCCCAGTTGTTAACGCGATCTAGCTTGGCCACATAGAGGTCGAAGATCTCTTGCCGTCGCTCAGAGTCGGCGCGTTGGTATTGACCGACTAAGATGAGCAACGCGGTGAGACGGCACTCGTGGTGCCGATCGTCCAGCAGCTGCCGGATCACCTTGTGGTTGACATCCTTGAACCGTTTGGCGACTTTTCGTTGGCGCGGCACGGTGACGCCCAAGAAGCGATCGCCTTCTCCGTATTCACCCTGGCCGCATTTGAAGAATCGCGGGTAGAAAGCCGCCTTCTCCGGATCAGCGTGCTGGTGGAGCGCAGTCTTGACGGCGGTTTTGGTAGCCACAGCCGGTCAAAAATCGAGGACAATCACACTGTTTTTCCGTCTACAGCCGCCCAGAGTTGATCCTGGTCGGCGCTGTGATTATTGTACCCAGATACACCGCCCAGCAGACCACTCGATGGAATTGATCGTCTGCGCGACTCGTTCAAGCCGAGTCACGCTTCGAGATTTGGAGAATTCGTTCCCACGAGCAGGCAGCTGGTGGAATGAGATGACAGCGGCTTTGTCCGAGCTAGGCCCCCCCCGAGATGTAAAAGCAGTAGAGGATTTTGTTTGACTTTTCACCACTTATACGATCTGGTATTTAGCAATTAGCCTCGAAAGATGGCGCAGGACGGCCCATTTCTTGGCCGATATCGGCAGCGCCCCTGGGAAACCACCATGTTATCAGAGTCGCCGAGTCCGTTCGGACGGCGGTTGACGACCATTTTGCACCGCGGCCTCGACGAAGTCACATGACAGCATCACGGAGCGCACCATGCCGAGACGAAGACCTGTATCCAGTTTGATGTCGCGACGGAGCACCGTGCATCGGCGAGTTCGAAAGCTGTCGGCCGAAACGCTCGAGCGCAGGCTGTTGCTGACAACGACCGCATTCGGTGGGTCAGGTGACGTAGGTCCGGCAGCAAACCAAGATCTCAACACTTCGGAACCTGCTGTGATCGACGACGTGCGAGTCGTGCCGGTAGTAGAGCGTAGCGTGGACCCATTCTCAGCTGCACAGAGCGAGGACGTCGGGCCAAGCGTCGAGGTGTCGATCTTCGCCGTCTTCGAAAAAGCTTCAGTCGGTTCGCTGGTAGGTGTCGTCAGGGCGGCCAGTGATTCGGGATCCCTCGTCTTCCGACTCAGGGAAGAGGGCAACACCGATGTCGACGGTGATGGTGAAAGGCCCTTCCAGATCGATGCTGACACGGGCGAGTTGTTAGTGAACGATTCGGGCGATCTGGATCTGGCCCTATTACCGATTCCGCTTTTCGGTCTCAGGGCCGAAGTTGAGGACTCTGAGGGTCGACGCGCGGAGGCAGCTCAGGTGGTCGAGGTGATTCCGCCACCGGCGGAACTCAGCGTCGAAGGCGTAACCGCTGTCGAAGGCGAAGACCTCGTGTTTAGTATCACGTTGGACCGCGCAGTCGAGGCCGCGTTTGATGTGGTGGTCCGGTTTCTCGATGATTCCGCGACCGGTGGCGGTGCTCCGCTGGAGAGCCCCTCCGACTATCACAATTCGTCGCGGACCTTGAGTTTCGCCGGGAGTGCGGGCGAGACTCACCAGGTCATGGTTAGCACGTTAGACGACGAGTTGGCGGAAGCCGCCGAGACCTTTCGTGTTGAGCTCGATGCGCTCGATCCCTTGATCAACGACCGCAACACGGCGAACGGCACGATTACCGACAACGACTCTGCGTCGCTCACGGTCGACGACGCAACTGTGACCGAGGGCGGCGATTTGCTGTTTACGATCACGCTGCAAGGCGCTGTGCAGGCACCCTTTGATGTCGACGTGAATTTCAGCGACGCGACGGCCACCGGCGGTTCGCTGCCTCTGGTAAGTCCGTCGGATTACAATCGCACACCTCGATCGATTCGATTCAGTGGGGATGACGGCGAGTCTCGCCAGTTCACCGTCTCGACGTTGGCTGACGAGGAGGCGGAAGAAGACGAGACGTTTTCTGTCCGGCTCACGTCGAGTGACTCCACAGTCGATGATAGCGATACCGGAACAGGTACGATCGGCAACAACCGACCGCCCGAGATCGAAAATCAGTCGTTCGTCGTTGCAGAGCACGTTGAAGCGGGGGCCGTGATCGGGAAAGTGGCCGGGAGCGATCCAGAAGGAGGAGATCTCGTCTACAGCTTGGTGCGCAACGCTAATCCGAACCGCAATCCCAGCACTGCGGTTCAGTTGGATCCGACCACCGGCGAGCTGACAGTCCGAGACCCGCGAGACTTCGACTTCGAGCTTGCCTCTCAGCTGGTCCTTACCGTCCGTGTGGCTGAACCGGATCCGCCATCTCTGTCAGCGCTCGCAACTGTCGAAATTAACATAACCGACGCCAACGACGCGCCGATCATCGCCCCGATCGCGAACATCCGCACGTCCGACAGCTCGGTGCAGGTGACCGTGCTGGGCGTAGATCCCGATGCTGACCAAGATTTTGTGGCCAACACCACGTTCGAAATTGTATCCGTGCGTGCGGACGGGATCACCCCGCTCCAACAGGCCGTCTTCGATGCCCGATTGGTGATTGACAACGGCACACTCTACTTCAATGAATTCGGAGGTCAGGAGAAGTGGCTGCGATCAGCCACGACCGGCGGTTGGTATTTCATCTTGCCAAACGACCGCATCTACCAGTGGGACAACAGCACGCGTTCGCTTTCTGGAGACTTGTTGGGTGTTCTCGACCCGGCAGTCTACGATGATCCGAGTTTGATTTTGGTCGATCGGTTGGCCGGACCCCTGGCAAACCCACAAAACGTCCCCGTACCAGCCGGGACCGCGGCGGCTACCGTCAGCGGCAACGTGGTAACAGTTGAGTCAAATGACTTTGCGGGAATTGCCGAGGTGACTGTGCGCGCCACGGACTTGAACGGAGCGGGTTTGAGTGACGAGGAGACGTTCTTGGTCGAGTTTGCTCCAGAGAACCGAGCACCCGAATTGGCTGAGATCGGCAGCCGACAATCCGCGCCGGGCGGCCTCACCATCGAAGTTCCTCTAACGGCAACGGATCCCGACGGCGACAGCCCGCTGGTGTTCGACGCCAGGCTACGGGGTCCCATACCGGCGACGGTGAGCATCGTGGATGATCTGCTGACGATTACCCGTCGTGGCCGGTTCTTTCGGCCTTTCATGGTGACCGTCACGGTCTCGGACGGGCACGGCGGTCAAAGCGAACAGACGTTCGAAGCGAGCTTCTTACCGGTCGTTCCCGCCGTTGCTGGTCGAGGTCTTGGTCAATACGACTTCGCGGAACTGACCGGCAACTCGAATGAGCTACCGTTCCAAGACGGCTGGCCAAGCTTGGTCGAAGCAACTCCTGTTGAGGGCTTTCCAGGGTATCACCCAGCCGGTTCAGCGAATCCGGCGGTTCATGGCGGGTCGAGTTCGCGGGAACTGGCGCTGGAACTCTTGGACGAGACGATCGACCTCCTCAGCCAGTCGATCTCCGAGGAACTTCTCTAAACTCGTTCGTACAAACAACGTAGTCGGCACACTCCGTGTGCCGTGCCACGTAGCGAGGCACTCTGTCAAGATGCCGGCCGCCGCGCGGAGCATGCGTGCTGCGGGTGGGGCGCTGCACGGCTGCCTCTGACCGTGTTCCATGCTACGATGTCGGTTTTCCTCTAGGAGTGTGGCACGATGAGCGCGACGATTGTCCGTGTGACGCTGGCGGTGGCGTTGTTCGTCACGGTGATTCAAACTTCACAGCAAGGCCGCTGCGAAGACTCATCGAGGCCCAACATCTTATTCGCGTTTGCGGATGATTGGGGCCGTTTCGCGGGCGCGTACGGTAGCTTGGACGATGCCGATCAGCTGAGCGCCTTGGTGCCCACTCCGAACTTTGATCGAATTGCGGGAGAAGGTGTCCTCTTTCGTAACGCGTTTGTCAATGCTCCTTCGTGCACTCCGTGTCGGAGTTCGCTGCTGTCAGGTCAGTATTTTTGGCGATGTGGACGCGGTGCCATTTTGCAGGGTGCCGTCTGGGACGACACGATTCCGACGTGGCCGTTGTTGTTGCAGGATGCGGGCTACCACATCGGTAAGACTTGGAAAGTATGGAGTCCCGGCCGACCGACCGACGCTCCAATCGGCGGCCAAACCCGTGCTTATCAACAGGCCGGCAGCCGGTTTAATCGGTTCTCGCAGACGGCGCACCGGTTGGTTGGCGATGGGAAGACCGTCTCTCAGGCCAAGGAAGAATTGCTGGAGGAAGTTCGCGGCAACTTCGCCGCGTTCCTCGCAGATCGCGACGATGGACAGCCCTTTTGCTATTGGTTTGGTCCGACGAATGTCCACCGTAAATGGACGAAAGGGTCAGGCCAAGCGCTGTGGGGCATCGACCCTGACTCGCTCGCCGGCCGGCTACCGCCGTTTCTCCCTGACGTGCCAGCAGTGCGCGAAGATCTAGCTGACTACTTCGGAGAAATTGCCGCGTTTGATGCCGCGCTCGGCGAGCTGTTCAAGATGCTGCATGCGACCAATGAGTTCGAAAATACGCTGATCGTCATCAGCGGCGACCACGGACCGCCTGGCTTTCCGCACGGGAAGTGTAACCTCTACAGCTTCGGGACACAGGTTTGCTTGGCTGTCGCCGGACCGGGAGTCGATGGCGGGCGCGTCGTGAACGACTTTGCCAGTTTACCGGACCTGGCGCCGACGTTTCTCGAGGCGGGTGGCGTCGCAGTTCCCGACGTCATGACCGCTCGCACATTGTGGCCGGTGCTGAGATCCGCCGAGCAGGGACTTGTCGACGAAGATCGGACTTGGGTGATCACCGGTCGCGAGCGGCATGTTGCCATGGCGCGGGCTGGACATCTACCGTATCCACAGCGCGCCCTGCGCACGGAGAACTTTCTCTTGGTGATCAACTTTCGCCCTGATCGTTACCCGCTTGGCGACCCTTATCGGCTGGATGGCGACAGTCTACCGACTGCCGAAGAGCTCACCGAGAATACGTTTGTTACATTGCCAGACGAAGACGCAGGTCCCACCAAAGCGTGGTTGGTCGAGCACCACAACGATCCAGCTTGGAGGTCGGTTTTTGAACATGCCTACGGCAAACGCCCCCGGGAAGAGCTGTTCGATCTCCGTACCGATCCGCACGAGATGAAGAACGTCGCCGCGGATCCGGAGTATGCTGCGATCTTGAGCGAGCTGCGAGAGCGCTTGTTGGGCGAACTGACACGGACGGGGGATCCTCGGTTGGTAAACGACGGTGAGTTCTTTGAGACGCCGCCGCTGGCAGGTAAGTTGCCAGAAAGTTAAGGGGGAGATGGGTGATGCGAACGACACTGAGGCGGTGGCCAGCTCTTTGGTGTGCTGTGTTGGTTCTCTGTGCCAACGTTGATGCAGCCGAGCGGCCGAATGTCGTGGTTGTTATCACAGACGACCAGGGATATGGGGATCTCTCCTGCCATGGCAACCCCGTGCTTCGCACCCCCCACATTGATGCTTTGTTCGAGCAATCCGTTCGGCTGGCCGACTACCATGTCTCGCCGACCTGTTCACCGACACGAAGCGCACTGTTGACCGGGCACTGGACGAATCGCACGGGAGTGTGGCACACCATCATGGGCCGCTCGATGCTGCGCGAGAACGAGGTGACGATAGGCCAAGTTTTCGAGGCTGCGGGGTACGCCACGGGAATGTTCGGGAAATGGCATTTAGGGGACAACCATCCATTTCGGCCCGAGGACCGAGGGTTTCGCGAGGTTCTGCGTCATGGTGGGGGCGGCGTTGGGCAAACTCCGGACTACTGGGACAACGCCTACTTCGATGGCAGCTATTGGCACAACGAGGTGGTGCAGCCTGTCAGCGGCTTTTGCACCGATGTATTCTTTGACTACGCCAAGCGGTTCATTCAAGCGCAGTCCGAGGCAGATCGACCCTTTTTGGCGTATATCGCCACCAACGCGCCGCACGGTCCCATGCACGCACCGCCGAGCTACAGCGCACCGTATGCGGATCAAAGTGTGCAGCTCGCGAATTTCTTGGGGATGATTGCGAATATCGACGACAACGTGGGCGACCTGCGGTCCTTCCTCCGGAGCGCGGGACTCGAAGAGAACACGATTTTTGTTTTCACGACCGACAACGGGACTTCGTCGGGCGAGAAGGTCTTCAATGCCGGCATGCGCGGCAAGAAAGGGAGTGAGTACGATGGCGGCCATCGCGTACCTTTTTTCGTCTATTGGCCGGCTGGTGGCCTGATCGGCGGCCGCTCGATCGAGCCGATCACGGCGCACGTAGACATCTTACCGACGCTCATCGACTTATGTGGTGTGGCACCTCCGGAGGGAGTCCAGTTTGACGGGCGGAGCATCGCGAGTTTGTTGAAGGGAGATTCCGCCGATCGATGGCCGGATCGAATACTGGTCACCGATTCGCAGCGTGTTCGGGATCCAATCAAATGGCGCAAGAGCGCCGTGATGACTTCACGCTGGCGCTTGATCAACGGCCGTGAGCTTTATGACATCAAGGCTGATGCCGGACAACGTCAGGATGTCGCGCCGGCGCATCCGCTAGTTGTCGAACGCCTCCGAAACTTCTATGAATCGTGGTGGAACGAGTTGCTGCCGACGTTTAGCGAGGACGCCGCGATCCACCTTGGCCACCCTGCCGAGAACCCCACCCGGCTGACCTCGCATGACTGGATTACGACGCGGTCGACTCCCTGGAATCAAGCACACATTCGACGGGCGTTGAATGGAGAGCCGAATACGGGATTCTGGAACGTGGAGGTCGTCGCGGGAGGAGAGTACGAGATTCAACTCAGTCGCTGGCCGCGCGAAGTAGGTTTGGCAATTGACGCACCGCTGGCACCGGCACCGGCAGTGCCGGGGGCAAAGGCCTTCCGCACGACGCCTGGTGTAGCGATTTCCCCTGTCAAAGCGACGTTGCAGATCGGCTCGGAGACGGTCTCGAAGACTGTGGCCCCCGGTGACCGCGCGGTGACCTTTCGCGTTCAGCTCGAGTCGGGCAGACAGCGCATGGAAGGGCGTTTTCAGACGGCTGACGGCACGGTCTACGGAGCTTACTACGCCTACGTCCAGCGAACCATGCTACACTGACCAAGCCGTTTCAGGGGGCGGCGGACAAGGTCAAGGATCCTGTGGCGCACCATTTCTGCAGCGATGTCCACCTCCGGCTCGACCGACCGGAGCTCGGCAACCGTTTTGCGCAATTTGTACGCAGCCTCCAGTCGGTCGACACGCTCGTCATAGGCGGTGACCTGTGCGACTTCTGGATGGCCAGCCGCGAAACTCCGCAGCGCATGCAAGCGTGTCCTGGTCTTCAATCGCTCAACGACTTCTCGGCTCGTGGTGGTGAGTTGATTATCCTGTTGGGCAATCACGATCTCTGGTTGAGGTCTTTCTACGAGGACCAGTTGTCGGCACGGGTTGTGGAAGAGCCGTTCCGGATCACTGTCTACGGCCTGCGGATACTCCTCGTGCACGGTCATCGAGTGCGCACTGGTTGGCAATGGAAGCAACTGCTCGAATCCCGTGCGTTCTCGTGGCTGTTTTCCGTCTTTCCCGCGACGCCGGCTAGAGTGCTGGACAGGCTTCTGGAGCGGGCCAATCAGTCAGGCCGGGCGGCCCGTCATCGGCGACTCACAGAGCGGTATCGGGACTTCATACGCCAACAGCCAGACTCGGCGGACCTTTTCCTGTTCGGACATCTTCACCAGCGTATTGATGAACGGCTCGGCGCCTCCCGTTTCATTGTGCTTGGCGATTGGCAGGAGGAGGACAACTATGTGATGATCGACGAGTGCGGGGTCTCTTCGGGCGGGGGAGGACCGAGGTCCGAGTGAGCGGCTTCGGCAGGCGCGACCGCGATCACTTCTGCAGCCGAACCTCCCTAGAGTCGTAGCCGAACCCCGCCAGAGCCGTAGCCGAACTCGCCAGAGTTTGGTGAATACCGATCGTCCAAGTTCTGGCGAACTCGGCTACAAGAAATCTCTAACGGGCGTCGCCCCCCCTCCTCTCCCTGCGATTCTTGCTCCGCGAGGCGGGGGAGAGGGAGCAGCAGTCGGCAACTTAGTTGTTGTCGACTCCTACGCTCTGGAACGGTTGATGGGTTGCGAGCTGCACCGCAGAGCGCCACCCAAATAAGATGGGCCATCGAACGGTATATCGATCACCTCGACGTCGTATTTATTAATCTCTGCGATCAAGCGTTGGTGGCGGCTGTCGACCACGTAGGTTTCTGGGTTGAGCGCAATGCCGTTGACACCGAGCCACGCTGCTTCCTCTTCAGTCGCCTCGATCCAGGTGTAGTTCTTCAAGCCTGGCGGTAGTTCCGATTCGAGCCATTTGCGACAGATAATACCCAGTCCGGGTCGAATGAGTGCGATAGTGCAGTCCAGATGTAGAGCTGCGTCATTCAACTTAAGTGGATAGATCTTGAATTGGTCCCCGAAGATCATTTCGCAGAACTTCGCCCCCAGCGCGTTCGAGCCGTGACCTTGACCGAGATAGGCTTCGTCCCCATTCAGAACGAAGTCACCGCCATCGAACAGGATCGAATGGGTTTCTACGGCATACTTGCGCTCCGGCGGGCTCATCACTTCGGTTGAAGGCTGTGGCGCTTGAACATAGTTGCACTTGCCCGCCGCCATCATGCCGACATACAGCAGCGCTCCGGCGATGTATTGCTTTCGTTTCCACGGCATTCGTAATGCAGCTGCGACTACCGTATTACCACCCGTACACCATACGTCGCGCGGATAGATTTGCTCGACGCCGGGATTGATGTAGTTACGGTCCTCGTGAACCAGTCGCGAAACTCGTTGAACTTTGACACCGTGCCGGTCCATCGTCTCGGCATAGTGGTCAATTTGTCCGTTGATCTTGGCAAACAACTCGGGATCGGCGTCCTTAAACGGCTTGCCGGCACTCTGTTTGAGAAACTCGAAAGTAGCCGGTTTCATCCAAGTAAACTCTTCGTCCATGCCGGGCATCCACTCAAAGACGCAGTCGTCGTCTGCCAGCGGGGAACCGATCACGACCTCTTTCAGCTCGCCAAATTCGTCATACACGTGGACGCCATCCGTCATCACGCTTCTTTCCGCGGCTTGTGTCGAAGGTGGTGACAAGCTACCGGCTAGCGCCGCGCCGGCAGCAACTCCCGCTGAGGTTTTAAAGAACGTTCGGCGATCGGTTCCGACATTCGACATGTGCACCATCTCCTGTGTTGTGATTCAGAACTCGTCGACTCAGTTGCGCCGCTTCCGTCGAGTCGGTACACGTCCCACCACAGCGGTGGAGGACACAGTCGATAGGACGAGAAGATCTACTTTCTACAACGTAAGCAATAGCAACCTTCTATCAGAACCCTATCACGTAGTAGCGTGGTGCCGCGTGCAAAAAGATTGCATGGGCACAGCGGTGCATGTGCGGCAGCGAAGCGGCCAGTCGCCGCCAGTTCGCAAGGCGAACAATTCTTTGTAGCCGAATTCGCCAGAATTTAGATGAAGCGGCAGTCCACCAAACTCTGGCGAGTTCGGCTACGACTCTGGCGAGTAGGGCTACGAACGGCTTGCGGGAGACCGTCCGGGAAAGTCTTTGACGGAGTTGCCTGCGTTGCCGTCTCCCCTCTAGCGCGGATTATTCATGAAGATCGTCGCGAGAGGTTGCAAGTACGTTCGTGGCAAGGAAGGCGAGCAATTCTTCCGCAGGCGTATTGAAGCAATACGTCGAGGGAGAATTGTGAAGCATGACGAAGCCACGGATGGACTTACGACCTCGCAGCAGATCGCTCATGAATAATTCGGGCTAGTGTTCTCGCTGCGCGAGGCAGGGGGCGAGGGAACAGGAGTCGGCAACTTGTTGTTGAGCGACTCCTAAGATGCCGCTACAAGATCTTGATAATCGGCCGCTTACCCGATTGTTCCAGTGGGATTTCATCCGTGAGGTCGACGGTGATGGCGACCTCTTCTCCGAGCAGCTCGCGCATTTTCGACTCCAGTGTGCGGACTTCTTCGTTGCCGAGATGTCTCGTTGGTACGATCTTCAGAGAGGCCCGCTCGTTCGACATTTGCACCAGCTGGAATTGCGACACGTCGTCAGCATAGTCGTGCGTCGAGAACAGCCATTGTCCCAGACTGGTCGGGCCCACCATACGTCCCGAGGGAGTCGTCATGACCTCTTTCGATCGACCTTCCAGCCGCGATAGGACCGGAAATCCTCGCCCACTGGGTGAGGGTTCGTCGCTCATGATTGCCAGGTCGCCGGTGTCGTAGCGGATAAATGGCATCGCTTCATTGTGCAGACTCGTGATCACCACACGGCCTAACTCACCGGCGGGGGCCGGCGTGCCATCCTTGCGGACCACCTCCAGCGTCACGAGCTCAGTGACCACTAGGAAACGTTCCGGATCGTCGTCACTCTGGGCACACCAGAACTTGAACTCACGTTGGCCGTAGCGGTTCACGATCGGAGCGGCGAAGTAGTCTTCGATTTGGCGTCGGCGTGCCGGCGTGAGGGTTTCCGCGATGGTCACGACAGCTTTCAGAGGTGATGGCAAAGCTCGTCCACGAGCCGTCAACTCCTCGGCCACCCGCGCCAGGCTCGACGTATAGCCCATGATGTAGGCCGGGCGAAACTTGTCGAGCGTCCGGTAAACTCGATCGGTCGTCTCCGAGTTGATGTCGTGCGTGTTCAAACGTCGTTGCGTCAGATGCTCGTGAAGTGCTTGCAGATTACCCGAAATCCGTTGCTTCAGACGGAAGGCCAGCGGAGTGCCTGTTGGCCACGGACGATCCACAGTTTTCGGCGTCATGATGCGAATGTGCCGATCAAATGGCAACAGGTTGTGCCAGGAATCGAAGAACAGATGGCTGGCAAACACAATCGGGTTCTGTTTCCTGTCGAGCACGAACGGAAACGGTTCTCCGGTCGATCCTGAGGTGGCGTAGTGCTGCCGGCGATGAGCCGGGACGTTCTCGGCCAGGAACTTGTCGGCTGCGCAGCTGCGATAGCCAGCCTTGGTCATCACCGGAAAACGACTGAGGTCGCCGCGGTCGCGAATGTCGGCCTCGGTGATCCCCAGTTCACGATAGTAGGGGACGTTCTTGACCGCGTGTCGCAGCATTGCGACAAGCTTCTGCTCGTTGCGATCAAGGAGCTCGTCACGCGACAACCACTGGACCCGTTTCAATTCGGCCAGCGTGTCTGTGAAGCGGCGGCCAATCAGTGTTCTTCCGACTGCCAAACCAAGTTGACCGCTGAGACTTACGTTGTGACTCTTGTCCATGTCCGCTCGCATTTTCTGTTGGTCTCAACCCGTCCGGGGAAACATACCGGCGCAAAAAAAAGGGTGTTCATTCTACTCAGCGACCCCTAAGAGTCCACATGCCCGCCGACGGCCAGATGGCGGCCACGGGCGGCCGCTTCCGAGCTGCGTGTTAGGTTGTAGCGAACAGCGAGGCAAATCGGTCCACCCGTTCAGAGTTCCTTCTCCCCTCAGGAGGTCGTGCAGCTTCCAACTTAGTGCATGAATTCGTCTTTCCTCACTCTCCCCTCGGGGAGAGTCGGCCCAAAGGGCCGGCGAGGGGGAGCACTCGCCGGGCGCTACGCGTCGGTTTCGCTGGGGAACCGTGGGCTAACGCCCAGCGGCTGATCTGCGGGTCACCAAACAGCTAAACATCAGCCGAGCCGCGTTAGCGGCCGGTTTCTCTTCACCACACGAGCCGATCATCACTCACGCCTCGGCAAGAACACCCTGACCTCTTTCTCCGTGATCTCTGTGCCTCTGTGTTTCAAAGAATAGCCAGTTAGAAACACAGAGGCACGGAGGACACAGAGGCGGCAGCACGGCTCGCGCGGCCTGGAGCGTGTTGACCGACCAACCGTCGTCCGACGGCGGAAGGTCCATCACCCCCACTGCAGCAGTCATGTACGACGCTCGGGAGGGCGAGGCTCCTGCCGAGCCGTTTTCCCGCGTGTCGGTTTCATCTGCTTCTGGCGGACGGCACACGGAGTGTGCCTGCTACATTTACGATGGGAACCGTGGGCTAACGCCCAGCGGCTGATTGGCAGCGTAGCCGAACTCGCCAGAGTTTGGCGGACTGCCGCTTGGTCCCAACTCTTGCCGAACTCGGCTACCAGAAATCCACCCTCCAGCAGGAGAGGAGCACTTGGAAGACACACGAAACTACTCTTGTCCTCGTGCGAGAGCGCTGGAATACTTGCTCTCCTGGATCGCCCAGTTGGCAAGTTCCCTAGACCGGGATGAGTAACAACACGGGCAAGCACCGGATGGGTGGCCGAGTGGTCGAAGGCGGCAGTCTTGAAAACTGCTGTACCCGAAAGGGTACCCTGGGTTCGAATCCCAGCCCATCCGCTTATCACCCCGTGGTTGGTGTGACAAGGCACTCAGAGATCGCGCTCGCAAATCGCCGGGCTAGCTGCCTGTTGAAAAACGCCATCCTGGCGTTTTTCAACCTCACCAAGCTCAGAACAGAGTTCTTCGCGGCTCGCAAATCAACGACTACGTCGCTGATTTGGCATCACATCCCTGTGATGCGGCAGGCGCGTTGAGAAAATCAACAGGCTGCTAGGCGTCCGGTGGGACCGTCATCTGAATCAGGTTCAGGACGGCACCTTGGGCATCCATGACGACACTGATGTGGCCGACCGAAACCTCGAAGGGAGGCCGGCACACTTGACCACCCAGCTGCGTGAGTCGAGCGGTTGCTGCGTTGACGTCCGCCACCGAGATATAGACGGACCAATTTGGTGGGACCTCGCCCATCTCCGGGACGATCTCCATCATGCCGCCGGCAAGCCGATCACTGCATTTGAAGGTCCAATAAACGCCTGTCGGTGTGTCGTCTTTCTCAAAGCTCCAGCCAAACAGCTCTCCGTAGAACGCCTGCGCCGCCTGAGGGTCGCGAGTCATCAGTTCGTTCCAGACCCAACAGCCCGGCTCGTTCACCAGCTGAGCGCCGCCGTGCTGACGCTTCTGCCAAAGAGAAACGTGCGCCCCGGTTGGATCTTGCAAGACCGCCATGTGGCCGGCTTCGACAACCTGCAGCGGCGGCACGACCACCTGCGCTCCCAGCTCCGCCGCCCGACCAGTCACTGCCGGTAGGTCGTCCACCGCGAGGTAGCTATTCCAGATGGGTGGCACACCAGCTTCCTTCATTTCCGCGTTCATTTCACCCAGGCCCGCAACTTGCTGCCCATTCAAAGTAAAGAGGGCGTAGGGAGGTCCGCCCTGGGTGTCCTGGTCGGCAGTGGCCCAACCCAAAAGCTCACCGTAAAACTCCTTGGCATCGGCCATCTCGCGAGACATCAGATCCACCCAGCAAAACTGCCCGTTGCTGTATGATGACATGGTGCCCATGATTCGACTCCTCGTGTTGGCCAATATAGACTGTTTCGCCGCGCCGACGCGGACTCATCTGCGGCCGATCCTAGCACAGCTAGGTGGCAGCAACCAGCGCTGTCGATCCCCAGGAAGGGACCTGATGATCGATGAGGAGATTCACGAAAATCGAGGCTAACTTTGGTGGGGATGAACCACGCGCGGGGTCGTACGGTTATACTTGATGGCCGAGACGGTGTTGCCTCACGAGCTCCGGAGCATTCACGATGTCCCGCCGGTATCGACGCGTGTTGGCCAGCTTGATTTGGTGCCTTCCCTTGCTTTCACCCGCCGATTCTCGGGGCCAAACTGAGCTGCAATGGGACCGTGCCCGCCAACAGCTGGTCGAGCTGGTCTCTGAGGGCGTGCGCGATCCACGTGTGCTTGAGGCGGTCGCGATAACCAAGCGCCATCTTTTCGTTCCCCCCGCGCAACGCAAAAGCGCCTATCTCGACATGGCCCTTCCCATCGGCAGCGGTGCCACGATTTCCCCACCTCACATCGTCGCGTTCATGACCGAGCAGCTCCGTCCGCAACCGTCCGACAGGGTACTGGAGATTGGCACGGGCAGCGGCTACCAGGCGGCCATCCTCAGTCCACTTGTCGCCGAGGTTTACTCGATTGAGATCATCGACGAGGTGGGTCGGGCTGCGGCCAAACGACTGTCGCAGCTGGGTTACGGCAACGTCTTCACGAGAATTGGAGACGGCTTTCAGGGTTGGCCAGAGCACGCCCCGTTCGACAAGATCATTGTCACCTGTTCGCCCGAGGAGATCCCCACACCGCTGATCGAACAGCTCAAAGAAGGTGGTCAGATGGTCATTCCCGTGGGGAAGCGTTTTCAGCAGTCGCTTTGCCTGGTGACCAAACAGGGTGGTCAGCTCGAGCGGAAGGTACTCGAGTCGACCTTCTTCATTCCCATGACCGGGCGTGCTGAAGAGCTCCGTGAGCACCAAGCAGACGACGGCCTCCCTGAGCTGGTTAACGGAGGATTTGAGGATGCCATCGCTCCCGACGTGCCGGCGGGGTGGTACTACCTGCGGCAGCTGCAGCTCGTGGCCGACCCCAAGTCGCCGGAAGGCAGCACCTTCTTGAAGCTCACCAACACGACCCCGGAGCGATCGGCCCAGGCACTGCAAGCGTTCGGATTGGATGGCAGGCGATTCAAACGGTTGAAGATTTCGGCTCTGATACGTCGCAAGACTGTGCGGCTTGCTGGGCCGAACGCGCACGCGGGTATCGACATTCGTTTCTACAACGAACAACGCGCGCGGGTCGGCGGCAAGCGGATCGGCCCTTGGACCGGCAGCTCGGCTTGGTCCCCCCGCTCGACGCGACTTAGAATCCCTCCCAACGCACGGCTTGCCGTTCTCGCCATCGGTCTGTTCGGCGCGACCGGCGAAATGTCGGTGGACAAAATACAGGTCGCCGCGCAGTGATACTTTGAAGTTGCGCTTTTGGCTCAATCGTAAGTGCGAAACGTCAGCGAGAGAATGACTTGCGTCGGCACACCAACTCTCCCTCGCTGACGCGTCGGGTTACGAAAAACACGACAAATCCGTCAGCCTATTTGCTAGGCGGAAAAAAGTTTAACCGCGACGCAGAGGGGACCTGCCGCGAGAGGCGGTGCAACAACCGTCAAGTGCAGACCGGCAGGTCCCCGACGCCGAGCGCGACCCGTGAGCGTGCCGCACTCTTGGCTCAAGAGAACGAGATGGAACGCACTGCAGCCGAGCTCACACACTAGACTGCTTGACAACGCCCCGCGCCGAGGGCAAGAACCGGTAGATCACCATTCTTTCGCCAAGGATTCAACATGCACTTACACAACCGCTGGGCATTGGTCATCGTGTTTTGCTTCTCCGCGACGTCATTGGCTTCGGATTGGAGGGTCGGGTTGGCGCGAGTGAAGATCACTCCGGCCGAGCCCGTGCGGATGGCCGGCTACGCCAGCCGGACCGAACCGAGCCACGGCGTAGCTTCAGAGCTATACGCCAAGGCGCTGGCGATCGAGGACCGCGAAGGTCAGCGTGCCGTGTTGGTGACCAGCGACCTAATAGGTTTCAAAGCCGCCTTCGCCGAAGCGACTTGCCGGTTGATTGCTGAGCAGACCGGGTTGGCGCGGCAGCAGATCCTGCTCAATTCCTCGCACACGCATACAGGTCCCTGGCTCACTTTGGACGCGTCGTCGCTCGACTTTCCTGAGGACGAAGCGGCGGCGACTATTCGCTATACGCGCCGGCTCCAGCAGCAGCTGGTGGAGTTGGTCGCGACGAGTTTGCAACAGCTCGAACCGGCCAGTTTTTCCTGGGGGATCGGCGTGGCCACGTTTCCTATGAACCGACGCGAATTCACCGAACGAGGCGTCATTCTAGGAGTCAATCCGAGAGGTCTCTGCGATCGCAGTGTGCCCGTTCTAAAGATCGCCGCGGCGGATGGCACATTGCGCGCCGTATTGTTCGGTGCCTCGTGTCACAACACGACGCTTGGCGGTCGCGACATGTTGATCAGCGGTGACTTTGCCGGCTACGCCCAGACATTTGTGGAACGGCAGCACGCAGGGGTGCAGGCCATGTTCATGCAGGGGTGCGCGGGCGACGCCAATCCGTTTCCGCGCGGCAGCGAGCAGATCGCTCGGCTGCACGGAACCTCGCTGGGTGAAGAAGTGGTGCGCGTCCTGGGAACGGAGCTGCAAGCCGTCCGCGGCCCGCTCCACTGTGAGCTGCAGATGGTCGAGATGCCCCTCGACAACAGCTTGTCGCGCCGGCAGATCGACGCGTTTGCCAAGCAACGGGGCGGCTGGCGGCGCTTCGTCGCCGACCAAATGACCGCACTACTAGATGCAGGTGGACAGCTGCCGGCTCACTACAGCGCGCCGGTCGCTGTCTGGCAGTTTGGCCAAGACTTGACCCTGGTGGCCCTTCCCGGAGAAGTGGTTGTGGACTACGTGGCGCTCCTGGAAAAGACGCTCGGCCCGCGGAAGCTGTGGCTGGCGGCCTATTCGAATGACGTCTTTGGCTATCTGCCCTCGGCCCGGGTGCTGGAAGAAGGAGGTTACGAAACCCGCGGCCTCTACTCAGGCGGTGTGGGACTTTTCTCTGCCGGCGCCCAGGACGTCGTCGTGAAACGCGTCACCGAGATCGCCCAACGCGCTGGTCGAGAGGTCGAGTGATCACAAAGTCGTACCTGACCCGAATGGTAGTTAGCGCGAAGCACCAACGGGCGGGGGGTGGTCTACCAGGGCAAGTCATTCCCTCGCTTACGCTTCGGGTTCCGATTGGGCTAAGAGCGCAACTTCAAACCTACGCTTCGGGTTCCGATCGAGCGAGTAGGCCGGAACAAGCGGCGCAAACGCCGTCCATTCACGTGCGCTTTTCACGCCGCGCCGTTCCGGCAGCACGAACGCCCGGTGTTGCCGGAACGCGCGGCGGTGGGCATCGTGCGAGACGATCGGAGGTCTTCTCCGCCGCCGGTTCCGGCCTACGGCTTTCCGCAGGGACAAGATGTTGAATTCGCCGCGTTCTTCGGAACCCGAAGCGTCAGCGAGGGGGAGTTGGTGTACCAACGCAAGTCATTCCCTCGCTTACGTTTCGGGTTACGGTTCTGGCGAACTTGCAACTTCGGAACTTACGCATCGCTGCCGAGCACCTTCTTGATCGGCTGGCCGCCGTCGGTGATCGGGACGGGGCGGTTGCCGTCGTACAGCTCTTCGGTCGGGTCGATTCCCATGGCCGTAAAGATGGTGGCCAAGAAGTCGGGTACGCTGACCGGATCGGCGACAATCTCCATCCCCAACTCATCCGTCGCTCCATAAGCGCCGCAATGTTGGAGCCCGCCGCCTGCCAGCACCATGCTGAAAGCTTTGGCGTAGTGGCCGCGACCTCCTCCGGCATCGAAGGTCGCAGGACGCCCGAACTCGGTGCCTACGACAACCAAGGTCTTATCCAACATGTCTCGCCGGCCAAGGTCGACAAGCAGTGTGGACAAAGCCCGATCAAGCTCCTTGATCAGTAGATGCTGCTTCAGCTGACCTTGGTTGTGCGTGTCCCATCCAGTGCCGTTCACAAAGTTCAGATTGTGCGAAATCTCGACGAACCGCACGCCCGCCTCGACCAGCCGCCGGCCGAGTAGGCAGCGCTGGCCGAACTCACCACCGTAGCGATTGCGGAGGTCAGCTGGTTCGCTCTGCAACGCGAAGATCTTCATGAATTCGGGGCCGGCGAGCCGTAGGCTTTGGTCGAGGACCCTTCCGTAGCGGGCTTGCAGGGCGTCGGATCCCGTCGACTTGCGCAGTTTGGCCAGCAGCGCCTCGCGACGGGTTTGCCGCGCTGGAGTGATCTCCACAGACCGCGCTAGAGCGGCCGGACCGGACGTGGTATCGGTGACGTGCAGGTATCCGTTTTCTGGTCCCAAGAAACCTGGGTCGCGGGCCGTGTTTGGGTAGCCGATAACGACGTAGGCAGGTACGAGCTGATTGAGCGGGCCGCGTTGGGCGGCCATGATCGATCCCAACGAAGGGTACTGGATCGTGCCGCTCGTCGGCCGTCCAGTGTGCACGCGGACAACTGCTGCCGCGTGTTCGTCGATCACATCATGGTGGACGGAGCGAACTACAGTCATGCGGTCCAGCAAGGGAGCACAACGCCGCAAGTGTTCGCACACCCGCACCCCGTCGACCGCCGTCGGGATCGAGTCGTAGTAGCTGCCAGGTACCTGCTTTCCATCGCCACGACGTTTGGGATCGAAGGTGTCGATATGCGCCATGCCGCCACCGAGCCAGATCAAGATGCAGTGTTCCGCATGACTCGGCAAGCGGGACGCAGCCCGCGAAGAGCCCTTTGGTTGGAGCAGCGTACCGGTTGCCAGGCCACCGGCGGTCAACAGGAGACGACGACGCGACCACGTTTTCATGGGTTTCCGGGGGCGACCCCCCGAGGCTCCTTCAGCTCAAGGGTAGTGAATCGTCTCCGGCAGGTTCAATATCGCCCACAGCGCGTCTTCCATCCGTTGTCGCCAGCCGGCTGTCAATCGCATTGTCGGTGGGTCGCCTCGGCGGGCCGCTTCCGCTTCCCGGAGCTTGATGGCGGTCGCCTCCGGCTCGAGGTGGTTGGCCCAAGTGACGAAAAGCGGTGGTTTACGGTCTGCTGTCTTCGTCGCGCGAACACCCGGCTGTGGAATCTCGACTCGTCGCGAGGTGTATCCTTCAGCCAAGATCGCCACCAAGTGTTCGACTTCGGCAGCCGTTGGAAGGCGCGTGAGCACCCGCAAATAGATCGCTTCGATCAACTCGCCTAATTCTTGGTCCTGCAAGCAAAGCTGCGTGATCTCTTGGTCGCTGGAGAGCGTTGTCAGCCAGCGGCCCAGGCAGCCATTGGCCAGGATGGCCGGCTGCAGCACGTTGACCCCTGCCGGCCTCTCGCTCGTCGGTTCCTGCCTGGACGCCCGCCAACCGAAAGCGGTCATCACGTTGACCACCGCTTGTGCGCGGGGCAGTGTTAGGCTCGGGCGGTCGCGGTTGTTGGCCATGCCCACCAGCTGCCAGGCTCGGCGAGGATACCCAAGGTTCAGCGCGTTGTTCCAGGGACGGCCCGCGGTGACATCCAAGTTGAGCTCCTCCGTACGTAGCGGCTTGCCGAACGCGACGCAGAGCGAATCGACCAGCTGCTCGGCAGTCATCCGCCGCCGCGGGGGCCGGATCTGCTGCTCGTCGGATGACAGCTGCTGGTAGGCCTCCGAGTTGAGAACCAGCTGGCTAACGTGTTGCAGATCGTAGCCGTGCGCGACGAACTCGTCGGCCAGGTATTCGAGCAGCCGGGGGTATTCGGGCTCGGTCTCCTCCCAGTCGTCCACTGGTTCGACGATGCCCCTCCCCATCAACCGTTTCCAGAGTCGATTCGCGATCGTCCGTGCAAACCGACGATTGTGAGGCGAGGTCAGATACCAGGCGAGGCGGCTGCGCGTGGTGGGCTTCGCCGCCGATGGCTGAATCGACTCGGGTAGGTCGTGCGGGGAGAGTTCGGCGAACGGCCACGAGGGTTCCACTTCCGCGCCGGGTTGCAGGCTGACCTGGATCAACGGCGTGAATTCGTCCGTATGAAGTTTGTCTTGTGGAACTGTGCTAGATGCTGGTACGACAACTGGTGAGCCCTGCAGCATTGCGGCAATGCTAAACAGATCCGTGTTGGGTGTTCGCGTGATAGGGTGCATCATGGCATCGCGAGCACTTCATCTGTACGCCGAGGAATGCTGTTGAAAGAATGTTCGCCTTGGCGGCCATCGGCAGATCGTTCTGAGTGGCCATCGAGAACCCAGCGGGGCCGCCGGCTCGCTCACTCCCGGACATCATTACCAGCTCGGTGACAAAGCGGTCCAGCGGCTTATTGTCAAGAAAGGACTCGTGGATCCACCAGCGAAACGGACCGGTGTTGTTGAGCGTCGGGTTGATGATGCTGGGATTCTCGGCCAACACATCCTGCCAGTAGCTGACCCAATGGTCCGCCCAGCGTGGATCCTGTAATAGGCGGTCGATCAAGCGGGCCCGTTTGTCCGGTCGCTGCTGCGTTCGGAACGAGTCGATTTCAGCACGGGTGGGGATGACTCCCACCGTGTCCAAGTAGACTCGGCGTAAGAACCGCAAATCGTCCGTACGCGTCGTCGTGTCCTGCGGCTTTCCCGCGTCGTCCGAATCTTGGGCCAAGATCTCGTCGACTCCAGCAGACGATGCACCCGGCGGCGCGGCGGCTGTGCGCTCGACCACCACACGCCGGGCATAGTCATGCCGCCGCCGCCAGTAGTCGGCTTGAAGTTGTTGAGCTGCGCGGCGGCGAGCCGTGTCGAGCCGATCGAAGTGCCAGAAGCGCTCGTCGCGAAAGGCCTGCCAGCCGGCATCGGTCAGCGGGATCTTGCGGGCTGGGCTCAGCAGCCGGAAACTGCGATCGCCTTCGTAGGCAATGCCCACTGACGTTTCGCCTAGCTCCGGACGCAGCCGATTCTTACCCGTGTGTCCGCCCACGAACGCCTCATAACGGATGCGGTGCGTTCTTCCAGGCGAACGAAATTCGACTAGCTGCTCCTGGTCTCCCGGCGCCGCGAAGCGCAGATCCGGCGCGATGTCGAGAAATGGGCGCTCAACGGGATCGTGACCGTCGGTGATCTTCACCGGAAACGCGTTCTCGCCGACCAGCTCGCCATCTACCCATAGCCGGGCAGCGCGGCGCGACCGCAGCAGCAGACGATGCCGGCCCGCGGGCAACTTCACATCGGCAGTGGCACGGAGGATCAATGGGTTTGCACGGTCCTCGCGGACGCCCTGGTCGTTGTACCGGACCGGAATCCTGATAAAGGCGAAGGCCTCCTCCTGGAACGACTCGCGCGCTGCCGGTGGCCGATCCGGCCAAGCGTTTTGGCCCGGTAACCCGCTTTCGCAGATTTCGACCAGCACTTTTTTCGGGTGCTGTTCGCCTTCAACACCGCCGGTAAGCAACATCAACGACGCGAGGTAGCAAACCTGGCCAATCAATCGATGGCAACGGCGGGATGGCATTCTTTCCTTTCGAATCTGGTGACGCATGTTGGCGAAGTCGCTGACGACCGATCTAGGCCACAGCAAATTGCTAACTGCCGCCGGTCGACTTTTGATTGTACCATCATGATCCTGTAAGCTGGCGCCTTCTACCAGCGCCGGCGGGCCAGGTCACTGGCCCCACAGCGGGCATCGTAGCCAAAGAAAGGCAACTCAAGATGGGATTTCTACTGTCTGGGCGGCGAGACGGTCGGGTCGTCGTGGGGGCTGCGATCTATGTGCTTGCCGTGTCAATTGTGTTGCTGCCGGAGTCGGTCAGCGGTGAGCTGGCTCGGCTGTCGGTGTCTGTTGTCGACGAAGCATCGCAGCCACTGCCGTGTCGAGCGTGGGTCGAGGTGGGCGACCAACGATTTTTCGAACCGGATGCACCGCAGACGTGCACGCCCTACCGCCGTGATCGGAGCTTCAGCTGTGACGGGTCGTTCGAAATCGAGGTCCCCGCCGGTCGGGCGGTGATCCATCTCGAACGAGGCAAGGAGTATCTGCCCGTCGAGCGAACGATCAAGACGGCTGCTGGCAAAGCCAGCCGTTTGTCGGTCGTCCTGAAGCGCTGGGTCGATATGCCGTCAGAAGGATGGTACAGCAGCGACATGCACGTCCATTTCGGCTTTGACAATCCTCGGGTGCTCCGTCAGCTCGCGCTCGCCGACGACGTGCACGTAACTCCCGTCTTTACCTATTGGCTGCGCGGCACCGAGCAGTCGTGGCGGCCTCACTGGCCGTCGGAGAACGGATCTGGCGAGAACCAGATCGATGCAACCCACATCACCACGCGCAGCAACATCGAGATCGAGCGGATCAATCGCAACGCTGTTCCTGGCGGAACTGTGGGTGCTTCGTTCCTGTTCAATCTGCAACAGCCGGTCACTGCCGATCGCTTCGGCGAGCATTTTCCCTCCGACGCGCGGCTATGCCTTGCTGCCCGCAAGCATTCGCCCGATGTCATCATCGACACCGACAAGCCGTCCTGGGCCGAGACGGTTGTGGGAGCGGCGCTCGGCGTCTACGACACCGTCCAGGTTTGCCACAACCACTATCATCGCAGCGCGACCATTCCTGGCGGGTACGGGATGATCGGCCCACTCGCCCCAGGTGAATCCAACCGGGTCGAAGATGATGGGCTGTTTCATCGCACGAATGACCTTTACTACCGCTTCCTCAACTGCGGTTTTCGCCTCGGCGTTTCCGGGGGTTCGGCGATCGGAGTGATGGCAGTCCCGATGGGCTACAACCGCGTCTATGCTCAGATCGATGGACCGTTGACTGCGGCCAAGTTCTGGCAAGCGATCAAAGCCGGCCGCTGCTTTGCAACCTCAGGACCGCTGCTTAACATGACGGTCGACGAGCAGCCGATGGGCGCCACCCTTCGCCTCGACGAAAACACGACCGCTCCACTCGACATCCGGGTGCGTATCCGCGCCCACCAACCGCTGGAGTCGCTAGAGCTGGTGCACGACGGTCAAGTCGTCCAACAGCATGACTTGCGCAGCCGCGACACAACTCAGCCGTTGGACCTCACTGTGAAGTGGCAAGCGGTTCCACGGCGCAGCGGCTGGTTGGCTGCACGAGCGCTGTTTCGCGCCCCCGACGGACGGCTCCGGCAGGCGCATGGGAGCCCGGTCTACGTTTTGTTGGGCGACCAGCCAATTGCCAGGCGAGCAGATGCCGAGTACATGATGCGTTGGATCGACGAGCTCGCCGGGATCGCAAAACGGCCCGAACGCTTTTCGCGAGAGGCAGACCGAAACGGACTCTTGGCCGATTTTGAGCAGGCCAGGCTCGTCTATCAACGAATCGCGGACCAGGCACCTGTCGCAGTCGCTTCGTCCGAGGCCGAGCGGCCGACGATGAGAGTGCCTGCCTGCCAGCACTTCAAAGTCACAGGGAGGGGCGACGCGGCGGCGTGGCGGGCCGCCGAATGGCAGTTGCTACAGAGCCGGCCGGGCGGCTCGTTGGCCTACCAGACGCGGTTCAAGATGCTCTATTCCGATCAGGGTGTCTACGTGCTCTTTGACGGCGCGGACGAGAAATTGTCGGCCGCCATGAAAGAGGACTTTCTCGACCTGTGGACCCAAGACGTCTTCGAGTGCTTTTTCTGGACGGACGAGCGATACCCAATCTACTTCGAGTACGAGATCTCTCCATTGGGCTACGAACTGCCAATCTTGATCCCTAACTTCGACGGAGACTTCCTCGGTTGGCGGCCCTGGCGCTACGGTGAAGCGGAGAGGACCCAAAAAGCAGTGACCGTTAGAGGTGGGCCGCAGCAGTCGGACGCTGCGATTACCGGCT
>CBDCWT010000026.1:0-81811 GCA_965223305.1 Pirellulaceae bacterium
TCTGCTGCACGGGTCACATCGGCAACATCGCCTATAGCTGTTACCGAACGATGACCTCGTTAAAACGGGTGTCTTCGACGCCCAGAACCTCGTCACGATTCCCAGGGCAAAACTTGTGCGACGAATCGGAACACTGTCCGCAGATCAGATGAAGCAGGTTGAGCAAGTGCTTCGACATTGGCTCGGACTGTAAGTCGATTCCTAGTGCACCGCCTCCATCTTAGCTCGGCGCTACGGGCCACCGCAGGCCGTCTTGCGATTCACGTTGAGCAAGTTCGTGACACAACTGATCACGGCCCGATCTCCAAGCAGATCGAAGGCTACTTCCGCTTCCTCTGTCCAGCTTGCCACGAGCTGCGAGCCACGGTTAATCCCCGCAACAACCTGGCACACTGCTTCTGCTGCGGACGCAACTGGAACAATATTGACTTATTGATCGCGCTCGGCTGGGACTTTCTCCCCGCCGTCGACCTGCTCGAGCAATGGCTCCGACAACACCAGGAGCGTCACAGCACGTCACAACCTTGAGCCTGGAAGCGGCCTCTGATCCGACAATCCGATGGAGAGTGCGATCGCACTTTCAACCGTCACCACTGGCGGCAGTCCATTCGACACGTCAGATCGGAACCGCCTCGGACACCTTCTCCAGAATTCGCACTAATTCGACAAACCACCCTTCAGACGCCCGAAATCTCTACAGCCATAATTCGGCAAAAAGTGCGACCGCAATTCGGTCGGTAACAATTCAGGCTTTGCACCGTTTTCTACAACTGTTGCGAAGTTGACCGCTGATCCTTGAGCCGCCCACAAAGTTGTTGATCGCGACGAAAGCGGTGCAAGACGGCCTCTAAGCGTTCAAGCTTACAACGGTCATGTACCCAGATTGTCGATGCGTTCAAGGCATTCATCTAGCTGACGTCGGCTTGGTGGGCGGGTATTCCGGAACACATCAGCTGCAGCTGAGTAGTACCTTGCCGCATCGGCTTGGCGCCCTCCTGCGTCGGTCAATCGCCCCATGAACAGCAAGTTCATTCCGTATCGGCGACTGTTCGTATCGCTGGCTCGCTCCTGCGCTCGCAATGCTATGCCGAGGTTTCGTTCAGCCTCCCTGAGGTTTCCCATAGCGAGATGCATCCGAGCAAAAACTGTATGGACAGCCGAAGAAGTCGGCTTGCTGCTTGTTGATGACGCTCTGTCGAGTAAATGAGTCGCCTCTGAAAAACGCTGATCATTTACGCATAACGCCGCAAGGTTGGTGAGGGTTGTTACCCATAACTCCTCTGGCCGATCCGGTAGATGCTCCAGATTTGTGATTGCTTCACGATAGGCTACTTCAGCCTCCTGGATACGACCTAGCTTTGTCAGACAACTAGCCATCGCCACGAGGCAGGATGAGTAGGCAGCATTCTTCCTGCCGTGTCGATGGTCGATAATTGTTGCAGCCTGTGCATTGCATTCGTAGCTCTGTCGGTCGTCACCTGCCTCCTGATATCCATCTGCAAGGTCTTGCAACGCTATAGCGGTGGACATACTCCGTTCCCCAATACGCAGTTGGGTAAAGGCAACATTGTCCCTACACCGCTGGATATACTCCTCAATCTGACCCGCCAGGTAGAGTGTCTTTAAAACAGGTCTAGAAGCGGCTTTTGGTTTCGCGTCATCGTTCATTCTTACTGCTGGCCATATGACCCATCGTTCGGGTCGAAATTGCGGTCTAGTGGTGGAGGCGGGCCCATATCATCCAGGCTCCGCGTCTGTTGGAGTGTCTCATCAATATACTGATCCATCGCCGGATAGTTGTCGGGGCCCACCGGCTTGCTGGGATCGTACCTACCTTTCTGGCTCGTGAAGCGGAATTCCGGGTCGAATGCGCCTTTGCTAGACTCAAATTCACGTGGAGTATGTCTAAATCTCCTCTCCGGGTCTCCTCGCAGCCTCGAGATTGTCTGTTCCATCAACTCGCGGAAGCTAAACGGCTCGTCGAGCCGATCCGGCTTGGGCCGGCTAACAGGAAATCTGTTGGGGGAACTTCCTGGGCTAAATGGCAACGTACCAACGACGAAGTTCGTGGAATTGTCTCGTATGACCTTTTCTATTCTGCCGTCGTGGATGTCGTCGACGAAAGATATTACAGGGATGTTTGGGTTGCTCGGTTCCCGGTCCTTCATTCGGTCAAACGGGGTGTTCCACGTATGGTTTCCCCACCCATGATCGACGGCCGTTTCCCAGTAATACGATCCGTCGGGACGAGGAACTCTGCGGTCACCGCGGAGCTCATGATAGTGTCCGCTAAGGTCGACGAATGTGTCCCAAAGACCTTTGGGTGGTGGACCAGCGTCGGGTCCTTTGGTGGGATGGTACACGGTCCCCGGACCGTACCACCAGTTGATCCATCGTTCTTCGAGCGTCTTTGGTATTTCGACCGGATATGCCAAGCCCGATGGATCAATGTCACCCGTGACCCCATTCCCCACATACCGATACAGATTTGCATCCCCCGCACCAAACCCGATCGGATCTTCACTCAACCACCGTCCCACCTCCGGATCGTACCAACGGGCGCTACTGTTCGCCCTAGAGCGGTTTTCGAGTGCGAGACGCGTGTCGAGCTGCCATGCAAGCGGTTTCGGGCGCGCGTCGATGTGCACTTTGCGCACGATTAATCACCTCCCGCGCGCACGCGTGTGCGCGCGAATGAGGGAGTCGCAGGAGGCCGCGTTACTTTGTCAAAGAGCCTGGCGGGCACTTCGCCCGCCAGGCTCGATTGTAACACGACCGCAAGCGTCAAGCTCACTCGTCGGTCTCACGCGGACGCTCTAGACGAGCTGGATGCGTCCGCGTGTGAACGTCCTTCAGGTGTTTGATCGACACGTGTGTGTAGATCTGAGTCGTGGCCAGCTTCGAATGGCCCAACATTGATTGAATCGCTCTCAAGTCCGCGCCACGTTCCATCATCAAAGTTGCCGTTGTATGGCGAAATAGATGGCACGATCCGGCCTTGCCGATTCCTGAACGACGAATGTAGTCCCGCACCAACTGCGACAAGTTCGGTGCTCCGAAACGCTTGCCGCGTCGCGACAAGTAGATCGTCGTTTCGTTCGACCGTGATGCCAAGCTCGGTCGTACCTCTTCGATGTACTTGTTCAGCCAAGCCATCGCCCGTTCGCCGATCGGTACATGGCGGTCCTTGCCGCCCTTGCCTTGGTCAATCAACAGCGTGCCACGTTCCCAGTCGACGTTGTCGACCCTCAAGTTAATCAACTCTCCACGACGGATCGCGGTGGAGTAGAACGTTTCCAGCATTGACCGGTCACGAAGACCCAGCGGATCGTTCACGTCGCAGACCGCCATGATCGCCTCGGCTTCCTTTGCCGAGAGGACGTTCTTGGGCAGACGACGCTCTTCCTTGGGAAGATCCAGTTCTGATGTCGGATTGCTCGTGATGACCTGCTGCTTGGTCAGCCAGCGGAAGAACGTGCGCAGCGCCACCAGACGTGAAAGCTGGCTGCTGAAGCGTAGCGGCTTACCTGCCTTCGTGCGGTAGTAGTACAGGTGTCGCTGGTACGCCGCGGTGAGCTCGGGAGTCACTTCGTCTGCGAACTCCAGACCGCGGTCGCTGCACCAGTCGACGAACTGCTGCAAGTAACGACGACGCATGGCGACCGTCTTGGCCGAGTAGTTCCGCACCAGCAAGTGCTGCAGGTGACGCTCCAGCAACAGCTGCAGCGACAGCGCTTCACGCTGCGGGCGTGACTTCGACGTTCTCGATTTCTTGGAATTTTTCCTGCGTGCCATGACAAAACTCCTTTCGGGAATGGGGCTCGGCGCGTACCGGTAGCGCGGTGAAACGCCAAGCGTTTGAAAAAAAGACCGCCCAACGGGGCGATCTCAAAGGGAAACACGGGCCAGCTTGGCCCGTCAGAGAGCGCGTTTTTTTACGGGGGCATTACACCTTCTGGCGCCAAACTTCGCGCCTTTTGACGTTAGTCAAGTTGCGCGTTCAGCTTGCGACGTTTTTTTGCCCGCGCACACGGGGCTCAATGGGGGCTCGTTGGGGGCTCAATGAGGGCTTGAACTTTCCAGTTCAATGCTCGAACTGCTCTAACGCATACTCGAACTTGCTGTTAAAAGAAGCCTGCCTTGAAAGGCTGCGTAGCATGGTGAACTTCCGTTGTGTCGAGCAAAACTTGGCTTCGGCCATTTGCGTGTCCTTCAGGTTTGCAGTGCAAACCGGTTCACCAGCAGCGTCAACTAGCGCTGCATCACGTGCAATCCAATCCCACCTCCTTAAGGACGCGACAAATCGCCTCCGCTGTCAACCCCTCCGCGCGTTTTTTCCGGACGAGTTCATGAGCGCGACGGACGCGTTCCTCGTGCCGAGGAAGCGCGCCGTCGCTCGGCTTGCGTGCAAAGTGCCGATTGGATCGTGCCCTGTGCGTTGTCGCTCCCTCGGACCTCACCCGCAAAGGCGACGTGTCACCTCCGCTTCCGCCGTTCGTCGCTCGCCAGACTCGCTTCGCTCAAACAGAGTGAGCGACCGACGACCGGCTCCAGCGAAGGCGACACTCCAGCACTCGCCTGTTAAACGCACAGATAGACTCGGTCCCTGCAAACACAGAGACGTCATCGGTCGCGAACACGTATTGATGCCCGCGTGGTGCAACATGGGAAGCGCATCGGACTGCGCTTGGTCGCTCGTTGACTTGCGCAGAAACCTGGCTAGCGCGGAAGATCTGTTGAGCCGATGGCGCCGAAGTGCGTTTCATCGCTCCCTGCGCTGCGCCGCTGCCCCTACCCGGGCTCTCGCTGTCCCGCTCCCGGCTCACCTCGCTGCGCTCGCCTCGCGGTCGCTCGCGGCCTCAAAAAAGCGGTACTCGGGCATCCTGCCCTCGTACATTCTCCCCGCGGGCGTCCTGCCCTGGCGGCCAACCGCCCTCGCTCGCTGGTTCCAACAGATAGCAACGTCCGTCCACAATCACGGTCCGCCGTGCTGGGAACCTCCTTCCTATGTGCCGCTCGCTCAACGCTACGGGCCACCGCTCGCCGTCTTGCGATTCACGTACAGATAACTCGTAACACAACTACTGGCGCCACACAGTCACCTTTCGTTTCCGCTTCCTGGCCCTCCGCTATGCCGTGGCCGCGGGCCGCTGGGTCCACCTGCGGCTACTCCTCCGGTGGATCCGCTACACTCGCCTTCCTGGCTCGCTACGCGGATGCCATCCAGGCACCGCGGCCATCTTTTGCGGCGGTCGTCCGTGACCGCCGTGGGGGCAATGGACACCGTGTACCGGGCGTCCTGAACCAACACGCGTTACGAATTCCGCGGGCCAACTCGCGGCGATTTAAACCAACACCCGTCGGCCCGCGGTCTGAGCCGCGGTTGGAGCGTGGTCGGGATTCAGGTTTTGCCCGTCGTACACAACTGCTGTGCAACGTCAGTTGCGGTTGGCTCTGAGCTCGACCCAGGACACCTACAAACGTGCCTACCTACGATTGCATATCTAATCGTAAACCTACATCGGCTCATACTTGTCTTCGCGATCAGCTCCGAGTCCAAGCGAGTTATGCATCTCGTGTAGTTGCTTTTTCAGATCTTCCAACTCATCCTCGCTCATCTTTCCACCAATTAACATTGGGCGCCAGACGAACCCACGGCCAGCCAAGTCACACAGTTTCTGCTTGACTAGGTTTGACAGGCGATCGGGTAGCACAGCCAGATGCGACCTAATCTGCGCAGCTTGATCTGCCCTGGCAACTGCGAGCAGGAATCCATTAATCAGCTCTGCGTCAGTCAAGTGTCCTCGCTCTCTCATACTGACCAGACGGTCAATCTTGGTTTCGATGACTGTCATTGTGATTTTCTTACTCCCCAAATTGCTGGAGGACCGAAGACTTCTGGATCACGGACAACGCGCTGCTCCACAAAAAAGTCCACTTCTTGCAAATACGCTCCTTCAGCAGGATCGCGAACGATAACATGCGGAACTCCACCCACATCTTCTACGCCATCGACGACCACCGCATGACCAGGCGTCAGATCACCACCATGAACGATGGCGATAAAAGGATTGCCACCGGAAATCGCATCTTCAATGCTCCCGCGGCGAAAATCCATATCGGCCAGAGAGAAATTATCTTCCAAGAAAGCCATGGTGTCTGTGACATCCATACCACCTCCGGGTGTGTAGTTTGTGAGATCTGATGACTTTCTTCCGGGAGCAATCATATCCATACAGGCTGCCGCGCAGGTTTTCGACCCGGTGTCCTGCCTCGTAACGTCAAGATCGACGGGAATTCGGTCTCCCCAACTTCGGTTGCTGGCGCCAATCGACGGTACGTTGTCGGCGGTACGCGCAACGTCAACGGTATCGCCTACGGCTCCAAGTGAACGACCTCCTCGTAGGCCGGCGCCAGCGTTCGGGAGAAAACCTACGCTCACAGCCGACAGTAACAACGAGCCTGCGGCGATCAACTTCTCCCACCAGACTGTCTCTTCATCCAGAACTACGAGAATATCTAGTACCTCGCCGGCACCAGGAGCCATACTGGCAGCGAGTTCCCCTGACACTTGCAACAAGGTCGTGAAAAAGTCATTGTCGAAGTCTTTGTAGCTTTGGTGTTCGCGTGCCAAGGCCACGTTAATAGCGGTTTGTGCAAAGGGTGGAATTCCCCCGTAATTCCCACTTGGATCCGTCGCAGTCGTCGAGTTGTTCCCCACATACCGATACAGATTCGCATCGCCGGCAAAAAACCCAATCGGATCCTCACTCAACCACCGCCCTACCTCCGGGTCGTACCAACGGGCGCTACTGTTCGCCCTGGGGCGGTTTTCGACAGCAACGTGCGTTTCGACCTAGCGTGCAAGCGGTTTTCAGCACGCGTCGAGATGCGCTTTGCGCACGTTTGGTCACTTCCCGCGCGCACGCGCGTGCGCGCGAATGACGGCATGCCGCAGGAAGTCGCATGAGGCCGCGTTTGCCAAAGATCCTGGCGAGCACTGCCCGCCAGGATCGATTGTAACAAGACCGCAAGCGTCAAGCTCACTCGTCGGTCTCAGGCGGACGCTCAAGACGCGCTGGATGCGTCTTGGTGTGAACCTCCTTCAAGTGCTTGATCGACACGTGCGTATAGATCTGAGTCGTGGCGAGCTTCGAATGACCCAACATAGATTGAATCGCTCTCAAATCGGCTCCACCTTCCATCATCAAAGTCGCCGTTGTATGGCGAAATAAATGGCACGACCCGGCCTTGCCGATTCCTGAACGACGAATGTAGTCGCGTACCAGCTGGGACAGGTTCGGGGCGCCGAAACGCTTGCCGCGACGTGATAAGTAGATCGTCGTTTCGTTCGACAGAGACGCCAGACTGGGTCGCACTTCTTCGATGTACTTGTGCAGCCAAGCCATCGCCCGTTCGCCGATCGGAACATGACGGTCTTTGCCACCCTTACCTTGATCGATCAATAGTGTGCCGCGTTCCCAATCCACGTTGTCGACCTTCAGGTTGATGAGCTCTTCACGACGGATCGCGGTTGAATAGAAAGTCTCCAGCATCGACCGGTCACGCAGACCCAAAGGATCGTTCACATCACACACCGCCATGATCGCCTCCGCTTCCTTTGCCGAGAGGACGTTCTTGGGCAGACGACGCTCTTCCTTGGGAAGATCCAGTTCCGACGTCGGATTGCTGGCGATCACCTTCTGCTTGGTCTGCCAGCGGAAGAACGTCCGCAGCGCCACCAGACGTGAAAGCTGGCTGCTGAAGCGCAGCGGCTTACCGGCCTTGGTGCGGTAGTAGTACAAGTGACGCTGGTAGGCCGCCGTGATCTCTGGAGTCACTTCGCCTGCCAGCTCCAGACCACGGTCGCTGCACCAGTCGACGAACTGCTGCAAGTAACGACGACGCATGGCGACCGTCTTGGCCGAGTAGTTCCGCACCAGCAAGTGCTGTAGGTGACGCTCCAGCAACAGCGGCTGGCGGGCCGACTTCGATCCGGTCGATTTTTTGGAATTTTTCCTACCTGCCATGACAAAACTCCTTTCGGAAGGGGCTCGGCGCGCACCGCTAGCGCGGGTGAAACACCGAGCGTTTGAAAAAAAGTACCGCCGACGTGGCGATACTGAGGGAGAAACACGGGCCAAGTTGGCCCGTCAGAGTGGACGTTTTTTTAGGGGGGCATTACACCTTCTGGCGCCAAACTTCACGCCTTTTGACGCTACTCACGTGCCCCCTTCAGCTTGCGGCGTTTTTTCGCCCGCGCACACGGGGCTCAATGGGGGCTCGTTGGGGGCTCAATGGGGGGCTAGAACTTTCCAGTTCTATGCTCGAACTGTCCTAACGCATGCTCGAACTTGCTGTTAAAAGAAGCCTGCTTTGAAAAGCTGCGTGGCATAGTGAGCTTCCGTTGTGTCGAGCAAAACTTGGCTTCGGCCATTTGCGTGTCCTTCAGGTTTGCAGTGCAAACCGGGTTCACGAGCAGCGTCAAATACTGCTGCAAAACGTGAAACACAATCACCTCCCTTAAGGACGCGACAAATCGCCTCCGCTGTCAACCCCTGTTCGCACTTTTTCGGCCAACGAATTCATGATCGCGTCGGACGCGTTCCTTGTGCCAAGGAAGCGCGCCGCCGCTCGGCTTGAATGCACAACGCCGATTTGATTCTGCCCCTTGCGTTGTCGCTCCCTCGGACCTCACCCGCAAAGGCGACGTGTCACCTCCGCTTGCGCCGTTCGTCGCTCGCCAGAACTCGCTTCGCTCAGACAGGTGAGCGACCGACGACCGGCTCCAGCGAAGGCGACACTCGGGCACTCGCCTGTTAAACGCACAGATACACGCGTTCTCGGCAAACACAGAAACGTCATCGGTTACGAACACGCATTGATGCCCGCGTGGTGCAACATGGGAAGCGCATCGGACTACGCTTGGTCGCTCGTCGAATCGCGCGGAAACATAACTGGCGCGGAAGATCGGTGGAGCCGATGACGCCGAAGTGCGTTTCAACGCTCCCTGCGCTGCGCCGCTGCCCCTACCCGGGCTCTTATTCCACCGCTCCCGGCTCACCTCGCTGCGCTCGCCGCGCGGTCGCTCGCGGCCTCAAAAAAGCGGATACTCGGGCATCCCGCCCTCGTACATTCCCTCTGCGGGCATCCTGCCCTGGCGGCCGGACGCCTTCGCTCGCTGCTCGTCTCGGTGGCAATGTTGACCAACATGCAAGAGCGTCCAGCAATAGGCAACCGCCCACCATATTGCGCTCGCTCGACGCTCCGGGCCACCGCTGCCCCATTCACTGTTCACGCTCAATGACTTCGGAAAACGACTACGAAGTGAAGTGCCAAGCCTTCGGTCCCGCTTCCTGGCCCTGCGCTATGCGGCGGCCGCAGGCCGCTGGGTCCACCTACGGCAAAGCCTCCGGTGGATCCGCTACGCTCGCCGTCCGGGCTCGCTACGCGGATGCCATCCAGGCACCGCGGCCATCTTTCGCGGCGGTCGTCCGTGACCGCCGTGAGAGTCAATGGACACCGTGTACCCAAACCCCTAAACCAACACGCGGCACGAGTTCCGCGGGCCAATACGCGGCGATTTAGACCAACATCCGTCGGCCCGCGGCCCGAGTTGGGCGCCGCCTGCTGTGATTGACTCAGCCAGCCCGATTCGGCGATGAATGGTGATGCATTCCCCAAGAAACATCTCTCCCGACCTAACCCGACTCGATTTCTGCCGATCGTGGTGTTGTGAGCAACGCGCCAAGGATCAGACCGACGACTGAGCCGGTCATGACTCCAACAATCGCGGTCCCGAACGGTTAACGATTGCATTGAGATTTCCGTCGTCATGTCAATCGTTCCAAGCAAGGCACTGGTATTAACTACAGCTCCTATGACAATCCAAGAAAGCCTCAATCGGTTCCCACTCCGAATCTTGATTGCCGCTATGCCACCCGCAAGGCTCCCCCCGAGCGCCCCTACAAGTGCGCCGATGATAACAAATCCCGCTGGAGGCTGCCGATCGAAACCGTGGATACAGGCGCCAACATAAAACCCTATCCAACAAACTGACGTTGCGAACGAAACCGCCCCGAAAGCAATCCCGACAACCACAAAAGCCAGTGTTATCACCGGATTACGGTGAGTTTGCGCCGAATTACCGGTCACGGGACTCTCATACGGGTTGTGTTTCAACATTGACTCCGTCATAGATCGCCTCCTCGGTGAGTTGACCCGTTAGACCGGGCGCCAACGTCGCCTTCAGAGCTCAAAACACGGTCCGTGATCCATGGTTCTACCCCTATTTTTCCGACCACCGGAAAACCGACATAGTACTCGGCGATCCACCAAAAGAGCATGACTCGACGGATGTTCTGACTATGAAATTGGTTCCACGGTATGAACATCGGGGGGTGTCCGACCCGCAGTGGAAGAAAGACGGAGATTCCTAGTCCTTCGCTCGTGACATTAAGAGTTAGGCAAAACCCATAGCTCATAGAACCGACATACCCGGATTGGAAGTGATGCGATTCTCCGTTGGGATGTGCTTGGCTAGGGTATTTGCGAGCGAGTTCCGACCAACCACTGACGCGAGCCAGGTACCACGTCATCGCGCACCAAGCTATCGGAAACGCCACCGACGATAGAAACGACACGAGGTCCTGCATCACAACCCCAGTCCCCTCTTGGTCCAGACCTACAATCCGATCCAATTCGGATCCAAGTCAAATGCGTCGTCAGAAAACAATCGAAAGTCGCCCACCCACATTTCTCTGTTATTGTGAAGATTGAAACTGGCGGCCGGATCCCAAGGATAGACCCAATTGCTGTATCTCTCCTTCTCTGAATAACTGGACTTCACCGAGTTGGTGTACGAGTGCATCACCATCAGTTGCAGGCCCCAACCGTATTCCCCCTCAAGGCCATGATGCCCATCAGACGAATTGGGCTGGCCTGTCAGGTCGTGTTCAGGTTCCCATACGTACGCGGCGTCGCCGTGGGGTGAACAGAATCCGTTCGCGCACCAACCACTGTCTACGATAGATTCTACGTCAGGTGCAGTTGTCAGGCGAAGGAAGCCGCCGACGCTACCGTAGTTCCAAGGTCCACCTATAACCGGGCCCATATCAGTAGAACTACCCATAGTAATGAACGGCTCTTTGTCAAGACTAACGGCCATATGATATCCCTTTGATGCTGTAAATGCTACGAACACCGGCGTTGGAGTGTCGATCACTCCTCCCGCTGAGATCGACCCGTGGATGGACTCCTTGATCAACTCCTTAGACAGTTCATCCATTGCAGTCCAGAAAATTGTTGAAGCTAGCATGTCAAGTGCCGACGGCTCTTGAGGCCTTGGCGGGCGCACAACTACAAAACTCCCACCATCCGACGAGTGTACCATGATCGGGGGACGGGACTTCGGCCTTGGTTTCGGGCGCGGGCGCGGTGCAGGCCGATGACGAGGATCATTAGACGTCTGTCCTGTCATGGGATTCGCCATTCCACCGCCGTAACCATGGCTCGGCACCATCGTCGGCGTGATCATCCCCGAAGGATCACCGGAGGCCGTGACCCCATTCCCCACATACCGATACAGATTCGCATCGCCGCCTGCAAAGCTAATCGGATCCTCACTCAACCATCGCCCTACTTCCGGGTCGTACCACCGGGCGCGGTTGTACTGCAGCTCGACGTCCTCGTCCCAGTCGCGGCCGGTGTAGGCGAAGAGGAAGTCAACGTTCTCGTAGGTCGTGCTCCCGCTTAACTGGTTCCCAAAGGCGTCGTAAACCAGGTGGTTGGCCACCGAGCCGTCGCTGGCCACCACATCCCGGACGCTGCCCAAATGATCCGTAAGTGGCCAGTAGGTCGCTCCCTCTTCCCAAGCGACCGACACCTGCTCGTCGGCCAGGATCATGTCGATCACCGGACCATGCAAGTACCGGTGCGACAGCTTCGCCTCCAGCGACCCGTCTCCATCACTGTCAGTAAACTCAAGAGTAATGTGCGGACCGTCGTAGACCCACGTCGAGCCTTCGTCGAAAACCGTGTTCCCATCGTCGCTAAGCTGTTTGCCAATCCGCCGATTGAAGACGTCGTAGGTATAGTCGACCTGCTTCAAAAGATTGTCCGAACTGTCGTAATCGCGCACCGACACCAGCCGGTTGCGATGGTCCCAGCTGTACTCGGTGTAGGCACCTCCTGTGATCGCTGTCTTCTTAGTGCGGTTGCCCTCCTCGTCGTACAAGTAGTTGTAGACGCTGTCGGACTTCAGCTGGTTGTCCGGATCGGTCGTGTAGCTCTGCGTCCCATCCACAAGCGTGCGGTTACCGTTACCGTCGAACGTGTAGGACTCGTTCGCCGGCAAGAACGGAGCGGTCACCGACCCGCTGGCATAGCTCGCACTGGCCAGCTGGTCACGCGCATCGTACGTGTAGCTGATCACGAAGTTGTCCCGCCAAGAACTCATCGACTCCAGTCGATTGCCCTTGTCGTAGTCGAACGAATAGGCTGCAAAGGTAGAGGGATCGGCCGATGGAGTGGTCACAAACGTGGTCCCATCCCAACCCTGAGTGGCCTCAATCTTGGAATGCGTAATCCCCGTTACCCGCCCAGCCAAGTCGTAGTCATAGATGCTGTGCGCGATGAGTGTCGCCGCAGCGGTGTCGGTATAGCGCGCAATCTCTTTCATCTGGCTGGCCAAGTCGTACTCAAAGCCGACATGCTTCGCGGCCACCTGGTTACCACCCTGGTCCTGCTGAGTAATCTCCGTGAGCCGGTAGATCTCATCGTACACGTAACTGGTGACAAAGTCATCGATACCGCCGGCCACAGCACCGTTAGCCACCGAGCCTCCGAGATTGGCGGAAAACTCCAAGCGGTTGCCGACCAGGTCATAGTCGCGTGAGAAAATGACCGGTGTGGTCAAGCTACCTAGATCCTGGGTCTCCAGGATGACCCGGTCCAGGTTGTCATACTGCATTGTGTAGTCAGCCGTCGCGGCTGAATCGGTGGCCGAAAGCAGGTTGTTGACCAGGTCGTAGGTGAGGGCAAAAGTGCGGCCATCGTCCCACTGTTCTTCGGTGACCCGATAGAGGTCGTCGTAATCGTAAGTGATCACCCGGCCGATGGCATCGGTCGATTGACGCAGGTTGCCGACCGCATCGTAGAGATAACTCCGTACATTGCTGAGCTCGTCCGTCTCACGAAACGGTCGGTCAAGCTCATCGTAGACCCACGTGGTGTCGTTCCCAAGATCATCCGTGAGTTTCTCGAGGTTGTTAACCAGATCATAGGTGTAGTCGGTCGTGTCTCCGCGCTCATCGATGCTCTTCGTCTTGCGGAACAAGTGGTCATACTCGTAGCCCATGACGTTGCCCAGCGCATCGGTGCTCTGTAGCAGGTTGCCGATCGAATCGTACAAGTAGTCCATGGTGGGCGGCTCTTCGCCGCCGGTCTGGTTGTCGGGATCGGGTGGCGTGATCTTGGTCACACGTCCCATATCGTCGTACTCGTAACTCGTTTCACGGCTGAGTGGATCGACGATCTTCTCGATCTGATTGGCACCGTCGTAATGGTAGGTCGTGACAATGCTGAGCGGCTGAGTGATCGTCTTCAGTCGCGCCCGAGCGTCGTAGCCATAGTGGGTTTCGTTGCCCAGCGGATCGGTCGCTACTTTGAGCTGGCTGTCGTCAAAGTACTCAAACCACGAAATCGGCTGGACGGCGTCGATGTCCGCTGGCTGGGCTACGTAGAACGTACGGCCCAAGAAATCGGTTTGCGACTCGGTCGTACGACCCTCGGGGTCCGTAACGGCGGTGACCCAGCCAAAATCCGTATTGGTATACGCATAGCTTGTGGTCGGCCGGTTCGCGCCGCCGTCCGGAGCCGGCTCGAGCGTCAGAATTGGCCGATTCCAGTTGTCGTAGCGGAAATCGGTCGTATGGCCCAGTGAATCGGTGGTGGACCAGAGGTTGCCCAGATTGTCGTAGACGAACGTGGTGACCGGCCGGCCGCTTTGCAGTACTTCTCCGGTGACCGACTTCAAGGAGGCGTTCGTGCCCGTGGTAAACAACTCCGGCTCGATGACCTTATTCAGCCGGTCCAGCTTGTCGTACTCGAAGTCCGTCGTGCGTCCCTCCGGATCGGTCACCGACTTGAGATTGTTGTTGCCGTCGTAACTGCTGAAGTGAGTAATGGGCCGATCGCTCCACAGCGTTTCATTTTGGGCCGCGTCCCAGTCGGCCGGGAGTGAGGTCACGTTGCAGCTGGCGTCGGTCGTATTTTGCCCTGGATCGGGATCCACTTGCCACACCAGGCGGTCCCTGGTGTCGTAGTAATAACAGGTGGTGTGCGTGGTCGTCGTGGTCGGCGTCACCGTATTGGTGTTCGTCAGCTCGACGCTGGCGACGTTCCCGAAGGCATCGTATTTGTACTCGGTCACCAAGGGCAGCTGGTCCTGCCCCGTACCTGTCCCATCTGGATCGGGTGTGGTTATTTTTACCAGGCGGTCCAAGTTGTCGTAGACAAACAAGGTGACTCGACCAATCTCGTCGGTGTACGAGTCGATGTTGCCGTTCGCGTCGTACCCGTAGCTGACGGTCTCGGCGAGAGACGTGCCCGCCGCGTAGGTGATCGACTCGAGCAAGCCATAGCGTGCGTCCTTGACCGCTTGCAGCGCACCATCAGTCTCAGTCCCATCGTAGTAGTCATACTCGGTCGTCAACGTACCGCGGCCTGTGGTAACCTCCACCTTCTTAATCATGCCGGCAGGCACACCGTCTTGGGTGACGTCGGTGTAGGTATAGTCGATCACCTGATCAGGCGGTGCTAGGTAGGATGGGTCGGAATCGCTGCCGCCGCTAGTCGGTTCCTCGTTCAGGTAGTTAGCGACCAGCACGGCATCCTCAGCACTCAGCACACCGTCACCGTTGGTGTCGGTATAGCCACTCTCTGGGTCCTTATCAGGGCCCACCGACCCGATTCCGTCGGTGCCTTCGTCGATAACGTCCTGAAAATCGTCGCTGTCCTCGTTGCCGTCCCCATCGACATCCAGCTGCCGGAGCGGATTCTGAAAACCACCTGCGGTGGTACCCGGGTTCCGATTGGGAGCCGCGTCGGGCGAGGTATCCTCGCTGTGAGTCACATTGCCGTTGGTTTGCACGGTGTAGGTGCTGCTTTGGTTCAGCTCGTTGGTGTAGGACGTGGGACGTGTCAACGTGTGATTAGGCCAGCTGCGGGTGAAGCTCTGCGAACTGCCCAGTTCGGGCAAAGTCTGACCGGTGACGTTGCGGAGCCCGTCGTAGCTGTAGGTCGTCACCTGCGGTTCCAGGGTATGATTCACCCTCAGCAGGGCGTCGACATCACTGCGGTTGCTGAAGTCGTCTGGATCGGCCGTCGTGCTGACCAGGATCTCGCCCTTGTCGGAATCGTAGTTGCCAAAGGGGTCAGGCAGAAGTTTGCGCACGAACTTGAACGTCTGACCATGTTCGTCCTGGTATTCCTCGACGCGGCCCCGGTGGTCCAACTTGGTTTCGCTGGTATTGTCGCGGGCATCCTTGACCTTGGCCTTATTGTCGAAATCCCTAAAGAGAGGATGCGTGGTGGACCAGGTATTGGTGATCTCAGTAGGAAGTGCTTCGCCTTGCCGGTACTCTTGCAAAGTCCAAACCTTCGAATCGGGCCAAGTAATGGTGCTGAGCCTTCCCCAATCCCGTGCATAGCCGAAATCGAGCGTTTCATAAGTGAACTGAATCACCTGATTGGCGCTGCCGGGGCTGCCGCCGGCATGGCGGGTAATAGTCTTTACGTGGTTGTCGGCATCGAAGACGAAGGTGTCTTTGGGCTGTGGGCCAACGTCGTAGCCGATATCGGGATCGGGATAGAGCACCTCGATCTCCGGGGCAGACGCTGTGCTCGTGTCGTAGTCGACCTTCGTGTCGCGGTCGGCAAAGTCGGTGATCGTGAGCGTGTCGACGTTCCCCGAGGAGCTATACGCCAGATCGGTCTCTCGATTTTGGGGATTCTCGATCTTATCGAGCCGCCCGAGGCTGTCGTAGTAGAACTTGGTCTCGTTACCGTTGCTGTCGGTTGTGCTGTAGTGGCTGCCGGCCGGCCAGGTCCAACCGCTGTCAGAGTAGCTGTTGATCGCGAAGCGGTCTTCGTTTCCGTAGCGGTCCTCGAGGACATAGAAGTTGGTCTCGGTCGTCAGCGTCGACACCGATTCGGCAGGAGGCGAGTAAATTCCGGCGTTCTCCTCATAGAACGAGACCGAGTTATCGCCACGGATGACAGCAACACCGTCCTGCTTGGCTGGCGTCGTCGCGGTCTTGACCAAGATGGAGGCGTCGATGATCTGTTTCAAGAAGGGGAAGGCCAGTCCCGGCGCGACATCGTTGTCCTCCCAGCGATTAATCACGAAGTGCGATGTTTGCACTTCCCACAGCTCGGGGCCCGCAACTTCCTCGCCGATCAGCTTGACCCGGTACGAGCCTGTCTCGAGGCCTTCGACGTCCAATGGTATGGCGAATGCGATGGCGTCTTCCGTGTAGGTGGAGGTGTCGAGTTGGAAAACTTCGGGTGCGGGTAAGTCGTCATGCACAGGCTCCGTGTCGTCCCAGTCATCCACCTGCACCTTAACGTCAATCGTGTCGGGCCAGCCCCCGGTTGGCTTCTCGAACTGACCGCGAACCACAGGCTGCGTGCCGTGGGTTCCTTGGCCCAAGAAGTCCAAGAAGCCAGGCACGATCGGTACAACCGGAGCGCCACTTTGCAGGTCGACGTCGATCCCGCCAGTTGTGCAGACCAGACACTCATTGTCCGGTTCGGCGTCGATTTCGATTTCAGCCCTGGAGATCGAGGCCAGCGTGTTGTCGTGGATGGTGATTGTCTCGACAGTGCCGACAGGCAACCGCACCCAGCTCTGAGCCTCGGTTTGGTACACCTCGACTTGAGCAAAGACAAACTCGTTGCTTTCCAAGTCTCCGTCATCCTGGGGGATCACATCGATGAGCACTTCGGCGTGGCCGTTGAGGGAGAAGTAGTCCGGGCCGTCGGCGACCTGATAGAAACCAGGATCGTTAGCGACGGGATTCGTCTGCAGGGTGGTGCCGCCAGACTTCAGTTCGTAGTCGGCCACCGTCGGATGGGGTGGCGAGGCGCTGTTCGCCCGATTGCTGTCAACGATCAGCCGCAGATTCGTGCACAGCTGGCTGGAACTGTCAGCGGGTCTGATGCCAAACCTTCCCGCGACTGAATTAAGCTCGGTGGCATCGGCCGTATCGACTTCCAAAACAACTCCCTCAGCGTCGTCGATGATGTTGACCGTGGCGGGTGTCGTATTGGCAGCCTCCGTAATCAGCTCGAATTGGACCGTTTCAGTGCCCTCGCTTTCGTCCGCATCTTCCTTGGGAACTACAGACAGCACGACATCGGTTGTGTTGCCCGTGCCGATGTCGACTTGGATAAAACCTGCGGGTGGATTGGTGACAAGCGTATGGGACGACGACGATACGTAGTAATCGACATCCTCGATCGCTGTTCCGGTGATCTTCAGTGTGAGGATGTCGCTGCTGACGTTCGTCCAGGAGGATGTCGAGATGGGTTGAATGGTGACCGTGTTGCTCACAGCGCCACCGCAGTAGTAGAAACTATCCGGCTCGTGCGCATCCTGACTGCCAGCGACCAGCTCAAGATGGCCCGAGGCACCGTCGTCATCGTTGATGGTGATCGGTAGGTCTGCGGCATTCAGGGCGCTAAACGTGACGGTGCTGGAAACCTCTGGAACAGCATCAGGATACAGCCGCAGCGTGACCGTACCCGTTCGCTCGGTAGAGCTAGTTTCCGTTAGACGGATGCCTCGGCCAGAGACGAGCGGAGCGCCGGAGCTGAGCACATCAAAGTCATCGACTTCTGCGCCGTTACCACCGTCATCGGTCCAGCTGATATCCACGACGCTGTCGCAAACAGACGAGTCTCCTGTGGCGGTGACTGTGATATCGGTGTCCAGGTACGGATTGGCACTGCCTTCGTTAATTGTGCCGGCGCTGCTGGAAAGAGAGTACTGGCAGGGATCATAGACATTGACGATGTGTGTCGCCGTCACCCCGTCGATGGTCGCAGTAAGAGTAACGGTACTGGCGGACTCTGCGTCGGTGTCTGCGTAACTTTCCAACGACAAGCTAGGTAGAGAGGACGCCAAAATGTACGGTTGTGTGATTGGGCCCGAAATGTCCTTCAAGACCCAATCCCCGTTTACACCGTAGTCGAGAGTACCTTCACCGTTGGTCTGCCATGTGAGTTGCATACTACTGGAACAGGTACCGGTTTTGGCAAACGTAATCGTCTTAGAACCACCTTCCGTGTGATCGCTCTGACCGGCACTACTGAAGAGAATTTCTGGGTTGCAAGCGGAGCCGGAGTCGTCATCGACGATATTGACAGTGCTGCTGTCTGATTCGCTAGTGGTGGTTGTCTGAGAAATGAAGTGATCTGGCCCGCGGGCCGTTACGAAAATAGGGATGAACTCATCGGAATGATCCGAGTCCTGTACGGAGACGATGTCAAAGCTCTTGGGCACTCCGTTTTCGATCCAGAGATTATCGAGGTCGGGATTTCCAACAACGGAGTAGGCGTCACCCGCGCCCGTAGCGGTTTCGTGGATGCGAACGTCAACTGTACACTTAGCAAGCGAGTTGATCGTGATTTGTGCCGTTGTTGTACCGGCACTCGAATCCTCATAAATCGTCGTCTGGTTCGGTGAGTTGTTTGCCAAAACGGTCAAACCACCACACGCCGCCGCTGTTGAATACGGCACCGACGCGCCCACGATCTGCAGTGTGGCCGTGTCGTAGCTGATATCTGACTCGTCCACTGCAGAATCCTGGCCATAGACCGTCACCACATGCGTCGGCAAGTCGTCGGCCGGATCGCCGCGGAAGGTGACCGTGCCGGCCTTCTCCGCTACGAGCGTCGCACTATAGAGCAGCTTCTGGCCGCTGCCAGTCGTGGCCACCACACCGGTTGCGGCCCCCGCCTCGCTCAGTACACCCGGCGTGGTGATGTCGTAGTCGCTGGCCCAGGGAAAGTCACTACTGAACTCCGGCGCGTTGACCACCGAAACCAACTCCTGGTCGAACAGCACATCCAGGTAGGCACTGAACACTCCTTTGGGTACGGCTCGCTTGTCTTCGGCATACACCTCCAGAATGAACTCCTGGCCGGCGGTCGTTGTGGTCAGAACGTTGCCCAACTTGTCGACAAGCTTGAGAGTGAGTTCGACATCAGCCGCAGAAGGATTCACGGTGACCAGCACATCCTTGACGATCTCGGAATGCCCGTCGCTAACGGTCACCTCGAACATCAACTCATCGGTGGCGATGTCGGGAACCGTGAAGGTGGCGGTCGCGGAGTCGGCGTTTTGCAAGGTGACGTCCGGACCAACCACCTGTTCCCACTGGTAACTGAGCGTACCGTTGTCGAAGGTGATGTTGTTGATCTGCAGCGTGACCGTGTCGTTGATGTCGAACGTGCCGGCGGGTGTGGCGGTGGCGCTGCCGAGCGCTGCGTCATAGTCGTCTAGTACATCGACGTCGATTGACACGAGCTTGGTCACCGTCGAGACGCCGTCAGAGACGTCGACCTGGAACGTCATCGTGTAGTCGACCAGCTGATTGGGCAGCTCCGCCATGTGTGCTGTGGGACTGTCGGCGTCCACGATCGGCACCGGCGGGCCGCTGGTCTGTGTCCAGAGATAGGTCACCGTGCCCCCAGGGAACGAGACGGGGTCGATCATCAACTCGACCGGATCGCCCACACGGTAGGTGGGCAGGCTCTCATGGGTGACGGTGACATCCTTCCAGTTGATCTGGTTCGTACCCGCTCCGTGATAGTTGGTCATCAAGATCGGCTTGATATAGGCCGTGCCGGTGCGGAACTTGGAGGCCGCCGAGGGGCTTTCGCCCGTGATCGTTCCTGTGTATTCCTGCCAATCGGCGTCCGGGACCGGCTGATAGCCGAGCGGATAGTAGTTATAGCTGGCTCCGTAGCGGGCATTGCCCACCGCGGTCCCCGAGGTGACCGTGCCCAGCGACGAGGGCCAAGGGCTTTTGAGCGTAATCGTGTCGTTGATAAGGTCGATCCCACCTTGATCCCAAATTCCGGAGGAGGAGTGGTGGATGAGGCGCGAGTAGGAATAGTCCGGGTAGGTGTGACCGGTTGAGTCTTGGTAGCCGTACCAGATGAAGTTCCGCTTGTATCCGGTCGAGCCGTCGTGCCAGCCACTGGCGTCGTTGAGGTAGATGACGGTATCGCCGGGGTCGAGATCCTGGGCCAACGTGGTTTGGGCCGAGCCAGAAACCAATCGTATATGCCTGGCTTCGATGCGGTTGAAGTCGATATCGTAGGAATCGAAACCCAGGTATTGCTTGTTAGCGGCCACGTAGAGCCCCCCCGCCCCGTCACCGGATTGAGCCCAACCGCTGAGCCGGTAGGTCTCGCTGGTGTCGACCGGAATGAAATCGTCCCCGATGTAGGTCGTCTTGGCCGTTGTCGAGACCGTTTCAGAACCGCTAAACGTGGTGGCATCGAGGGCCGTTTCGACTGCTCCTACTACGGCACTCCCCGCGTCCACATTCACCGAGACGAACTCGGTCCAGGTGTCGGTGCCATCAGAGATCTCGACCTGAAAGCCCAGTGAGTAATCGATGAACGAATCGGGAGTCACAATGCTGACGGTCGAAGTGTCTTCACCTGCAGCAGTGACCTGGGCCCCAGAGATCTGATTCCACTCGTACGTCAAGTTGCCCGGAGGATGGTCGATCGCGTTGACGTGCAAGTCGACAGTATCTCCCGCTTGGAAGCGATCCAAGCTCTCGTGCGTGAACTCGACGTTCCGCCAGTTGATCTGGTTCGTACCCGCTCCGTGATAGTTGGTCATCAAAATTGGCTTGATGTAAGCCGTACCGGTACGGAACTTAGTAGCCGACGAGGCGCTTTCGCCAGTGATCGTGCCCGAATATTCCTGCCAATCGCCGTCAGGTACCGGGTCATAGCCGAGAGGATGGTAGTTATAGGTGGCTCCATAGCGGGAATTGCCGACCGCCGTGCCTGCGGTGACCGTACCTAGTGACGAAGGCCAGGGGTTTTTTAGCGTGATCGTGTCGTTGGTGAAGTTGATCCCGCTCTGGTCCCAAACTCCCGAGTAGTCGTCGTGAACGTTGCGCGAGTAGGTATAGTCCGGGTAGGTGTGACCGGTCGAGTCTTGGTAGCCGTACCAGATGAAGTTACGTTTGTACCCGGTCGAACCATCGTGCCAGCCTGTGGCGTCGTTGAGGTAGATGACCGTATCGCCGGGGTCGAGATCCTGGGCCAACGTGGTCTGGGCCGAACCAGAGACCAGCTGGACATGCTTACTTTCGATGCGGTTGAAGTCGATATCGTAAGAATCCCATCCCAAGTACTGCGCGTTGCCGGTGACGTAGAGCCCTCCCGCCCCGTCACCGGAATGAGCCCAGCCGCTGAGCCGATAGGTCTCGCTGGTGTCGACCGGGATGAAATCGTCTCCGATGTAGGTGGTCTTGGCCGTGGTGGAAACCGTTTCGGCACCGCCAAAGGTGGTGGCATCGAGACTGGCCGTGGCCCCATCCGAGGCCGTTTGCAAATCCGATTCTGCGGCATCGCCGTCGACTAGGCCTGCCCCAGCAACCATGCTGCTCAGTGGAATCGCCTCGGCCGTGTCCCGCAGCGATTGATAGAGCTCGTCGGGAGAGGCGCCGTTGACGGCCTCGAGCAACAGCGCTGCTAGACCCACGGCATGGGCCGCTGACGCCGAAGTACCCAGGAAGTTGGGATCGGAATCGGTATCCTCAGGTACGTCGACACCGAAGAAGGTCGTGTTGCCACCATCGGGAGCAGTAAAGTCGGGCTTGGCTCGCGTGACCGGACTGGTATACGAGTTGCCCGCGGTGTCGAAGTAGATCGGAGTGCCGCCGACCGAAGAGTAGGGCTGCACATCCGGTGGTGTGGTGCCAAACTCCGGAGTGTCGTCCCAGAAAGTTGCCCCCACGGTGGCCGCACCGAAGGCGTTGGCGTGCCCGTAGATGGTGCTGCTGTTGGTGGCAAACTCGAGGTTCGTCATCCCAGACGTCGCGTTGCTGAACTCGACGTACTTGATCAAGTCGGGCGCATCGCCATCGTAGTTGACGATCATCAAGCTGTAATCGGCCGCTGCCCCGAGGTGTTGATACTGCAGCACTTCCACGGCATCGGCACCGAGGTTGCTATCGAGGCTGGCCGCCACCACCTTGTTCTGGTCGTTGAGGATGTAGATATCCATGTCGGTCGAAGCGCCGGCACTGCCGGTGACCGAAGCAAACGGCTGGTTCCACTGAAAGGAAAGCGTGACCTGCTGCCCGTCATCCAACGTAAAGCCCTGTTTGTCATCGACGGCCGTACCGGGATCGAAGTCGTGCGAGGTACCGCCGGCAAAGGGAGGTGCACCGTTGACTGAAGCAAGAGCACTGGCCGCATAGGTCGTCCCTTGCCGGTACGTGCTCTCGTAGGAATGGTCGGCGTTGTTGCCCGCGGCCACAAAATAGCCGACACCCTCGGCGTAGGCGTTGTCGATCGCTTGGGCGATGATGCCGTCCTGGAAGAAGGGCTCGGCATAGTACATCACGTCGTCGACGATCAGGTTCGCGCCGGCCGTTTCGTGTAGGTCGGTGATGCTCTGCGCAAAAGCAGCTTGGCCCAGCGTCGCGGTGGCAAAGGCCAGCTCGGCGCCGGGCGCGATGTCGTGGATCGTCTGCAGCATGGCGCGGCCTTCATCCAAGCCGCCGGAAGTCATGTCGCTGAGCACATTCACGGCGGTGGTATAGCCGTTGGGGTTGCCGTTACCGGGCAGCTCGCCCGCCGTGACGTCCGACGCCGCGTCGCCAAGGGTGTTGTAGCTGTCGGACAAGACGCCGATTGTGACCCCGAAACCGTCCACATTGAGGTTCGTGCGCAGGTCGTCCGAAAGCTGTGCGGTTATCGCCCTGGGTCGAGACGGACGCGGTCTGAGAGATGAAGGGACGTACCGAGCGGACGCGGTTGAGGTCCGCTAGATCTTCCAGTTTGTCGATGGGAACTAAGCCTGAAATGACTTGGCGATGCGCACCGGTGACATCCATACCCAGCTCAGTGAGTTGCTTCTCCAGCTCGTCCGGATCCCCGTAGGCCACAACGTCCACGACCACTTTTTCTTCGCCCATTTCGTTGTGGACTTTGAGCAGCCGGTCTTCGGGCGTGAACTCCTGCAGCGGGCCGGGATGTTGGCGGACAATCTCCTCCTTGGCTTTGTGCTGCTCGAATTCAGGCACCAGAAAGGCCAGCTGAGTTCCCACTTTACGCAACTGGCCGTCCTTGGCGTCGCTGTGCGTGCCGAAGACCGAGAGGGTCGCTTTTTGCCAGGCGGAGGAGCTGTCGCGGGTCAGGTCAGCCACCTCGACTGCGGGTGGCTTCTCGCGGGGAAAGGCGTCGATCGGTTCCGCGGCGGGGGGCGAGGGATCTTTGGCTTCCGTTTCAGCGGGCCCCTTCTCTAGCGGCTGGCCGGCCAGCAGGCGGCGGTCTTCAAGCGACTCGGAAAGAAGTTTGCGGTACAGCTTTTGTCGGCGCAGACGCTGCTGACGTTTCTTGAGGCTGCGGCGAACGAGACTTGATAACTGGGGCAGTCGATTCATGGGAGTATCCTCTCATCCCGTGTAATGAATCCCAGTGCGCGCAAGGGGGACTTTGAAGGCTTGCGTCGAGGGAGGGGCAATATGCTGCTTTTGAAACTGCGATCTTTCGCCATTCTGCGGGCACAATATCTTGAATTCGTCGCACTTTTCTGAAGTGCGAAGCGTGCGGGAAGAGTTGCTGTATCACCGCAAGTTGTTCCCTCGCTGACGCTTCGGGTTCCGACGGAGGCCCAGGGCAACTTCGAGACGTGCCGCTTGGGGCGCGGGCAGACAGGGGTGGTACCAAGCCGCGCGAAGCCATGCGGAACAGCACCGCACGCTTGGTCGCGACTGAAACGAGTTGTCTGGAGACCGAACACCGGCCGCTCCGAAATGTGTTTACACTCGGGCCCTATAGGTACTAATGCAAAACGGAGACAAAAACGTCACGGAAAATTTAAAAACTTTCATCTTTCTTTCCGCGCCACGCGCCGGTGGACGTGTAACACCAATCACACAAACCACTTCACGACACGACATGGTGGTAAAAAAAATTTCACCCGATTTCGACGCGCACCATCAATTTGTTGGCGAATATCAAGTTGTGGACACAAAGATCACACACGCGCTTTGTGCGTTTGGATTGTCTCAGATGAGCAGCTGTTGGTGCCGTGGGTTTGATGGACACCTCCGCCTCTATCCGGTTCATGTTTTTGATCCTCTGCTTCTGCTTTTTTTGACAGGATTTACAGGATCAACAGGATGGCCGGGGATCGTGATCCAAAATCAGCCGCTGGGCGGTAGGCCCACGGTTTCGAATCAAGCAACTCCGATGTATTTTGGCTCGGCAGGAGCCTCGCCCTCCCGAGCGTCTTGCTCCGCCTCTATCCTGTTCAGCTTGTTGATCCTGTCTTCTGCTTTTTTGACAGGATTTACAGGATCGACAGGGATGGGCTGTGGGACGCAGCTTTGGCCAAGATTCCGCCCAAACCTAGTATTTCGTCGCTACTGCCCTCGCTGACGCTTTGGGTTTCGATTGAGGCGTAACCTCGAAGCTTGGGCTTACTAACAGCGAATTCGAAATCTCGTGTACACAAGATTGCGAAAGCGAAAGTACGAATTCAAAGCGATTTCGGCTCGGCGGGAGCCTCGCCCTCCCGAGCGCGTGGCGCGGATGTTGTTTTGCGCGGGGTGTGAGGGACACCTACGCCTTAAATCCGTTCTCCTAGCCGTTCGGCCAGCCGGCGGAGTGGTAGACTGGCATCCTCCCGACTCAAATGAACCTGAATCAGACTCAGCTCCGTGTCGGCAGCCCAGGCCTTCCGCAGAGCCTCATCGAACTCGCCTTCGGTGGCGACCTCATACCCGCACCCACCACCGAGAACTTCCGGCAAACGGCTGTAGTTCCAACCGTGAATCTCGTTGTACTCCCAATCACCCGGATGCAAGATCCGCTCAGTACCGTATCCGCCATTGTCCAACACCAGCACGATAGGCGCGAAACCGTGCCGCACGATTGTGGAAAGCTCCATTCCGGTCATCTGAAACGCACCGTCGCCGCATACCACCAACACCCGGTCGTCGGGGCGCGCCACTTGAGCGCCCAGCGCAGCAGGAACCGAGAATCCCATCGACGTGTAGTAAGCAGGGCTGATGAAGTCGGTGCGATCGTGGGTCACTAACTCGGTCGCAGCGAACAGCGCATCGCCGATATCCGCGATCACGATCGTCTGATCGTCGATCTGCTGGTTGAGCCGAGCCATCACGCGAGTGATCGTCAACGGCTCGGTCGGGCGCAGCTGAAACGGCTGCTCGGCGTGGTCGCTGAGCGGTGGCGATTCCCGCCGCGGCGGCGTCGGGTCACGGCTAAGCAACTCGTCGATAAAGTCGCCCGGCAAGACATCGTGATAATGGTGATGCCGGATCCGCAGCTGCTCGCTCGTCACATAAATACACTTGGCCGGATCGAGATTGGCGGTGTAGATCCCCAGGTTCAGGTCGGTCATGAAGGTACCGAGCAGCAACACGCAGTCGCTCTCCTCCACAAATTGGGTCACCGTAGCGTCCCCCATGGCACCTTCGTAGAGTCCGATGTAAAGCGGATGGGTCTCGCGAATCACGCTCTTGCCCAGCAACGTCGAGGCGATCGGTATCTGCGCTGACTCGGCCAGCGTCAATACCTTGTCCTGCAGGCCAAAACGGTGGATCTCGATTCCAGCGATGATGATCGGCCGTTTGGATTGATTGAGCAGCCGGCTCGCCTCCTCAGCCGCTTCAGCCGCCGCTTGCATGTCGCTGACTAGCTCCGTCGGCTGAAACGAATGGGCGATGTGCGGCACCACATGCACCATGTCCCGCGGCAACTCCAAGTAGACAGGACGTTTGAACCTAGCTGCGGCATCCAAGACCCGGTCGATCTCGCGAAACGCCGTCACCGGGTCCTTTAGTTCGGCCCCGGCGACGCACAGCTTCTCGAAGACCTCCAGCTGAGTCCGGAACTCGCGCACTTTGTGGTGCAGCAGTGGATTGTTCACTCGTTCGTCACCGAGCCGGGGGAACCCGTCAAAACAACCACCGGCGACTTCTCCGCGTAAGCCCCGGCAACCGAGTTGCAAATGGAGAGACCGCCGACGCAGTAGGTGACGCAGACGGCGCCCATGCCGTTGATCCGCGCGTAGGCGTCTGCTGCAAAACCGGCGCAATCTTCGCGCGTGCACCCCACCACATTGATCGGACTCTGCTCCAACATGCCATAAAAGCTCAAGACGTAGTCGCCTGGAATCCCGAACACGTCGTGGATCCCGTAGTCTTGCAGTCGACGGATTAAGTATTGACCGATCGATAGGCCGGCTGTGTCTGCGGGTGTTGCCATAGCTCTCTCTTGGAAGTTGGATGGCTTTGGTTTGCGTCCGTCTTGCCTTCACCCTCACCCTAACCCTCTCCCGCAAGCGGGAGAGGGGACTGCTCTCGCCCTCACCCTAACCCTCTCCCGCAGGCGGGAGAGGGGACTGTTCTCGCCCTCGTCCTAACCCCGGGAGAGGGGGACCGAAGTCTGTGTTCTCCCGTGAAAACGGGAGGGGGGAACAAGATTTATCCTCACGCCAGCGCCCGCCGGCGGAAGAAGGACAGACCGGACCGCCGCGTCGGCTGTTTTGCTCGATTCGAGACCAGCCTAGGACTTAGAACCTTCCATCCTTCTCCATAGCAGGACGGCCCAGCCGCCCAAAAAAAGTGCCACGCAGACGAGGACAATCATGCCTCGCAGAGGATGTGGCGCGAAATGGACCTCACCGTTCGACTGGTCATAGCCGAATAGAAAAGTTCCCAACGCCAACAGGCTGCCCCAAACCCCGACTGCGGCCATGACCGCCAGCAACAACCGCCGGCTGTCAGCGGTGCCAGAAGATTTGATCACTCGCCGTCCCCTAGCCTGCGAATTGTCGAAAACTCATCTAAGGTGAGCGTGGTAAGTTCGCCATCGTCAAGGCGCAGGACGATCACGTCGCTGAACACTTTGTCGTCAAAGCTGCGGTCGTGATGCAGCGAGTGCCGCCGCCGTTCCTTGCTAACGACCGTACCAACCGTTGCCGTCTGCCAGCGTCGAAAACCAACCTTGACCTCATGCGCGAGCTCGATCCGATCGCCAGGCTGTAAGGAGGCGTAAACGGAAAGCGTTTGGGCGTAAGCCATGAGTTTCACTCACCGACCCCCTCGGTCCAGATCCGCCGAGGGGTTACTTGGCGTCAATCCAGGACATCAAGCTACGCAGCTGCTTGCCGACCTTTTCGATCTGCAGCGCCCGGTCGCGCCGCCTCATCGCTTTGAAGGCGGGCGCCCCACCGCGATTCTCCAATATCCACTCGCGGGCGAAGTGCCCGTTCTGGATCTCGCTGAGGATCCGCTTCATTTCCCGACGGGTCTCTTCGGTAATGACTCGTGGCCCCCGCGTGTAGTCTCCGTACTCAGCAGTGTTGGAAACGCTGTACCGCATGTAGGTGAGCCCACCCTGGTAAAAAAGATCGACGATCAACTTCAGCTCGTGCATGCACTCGAAGTAGGCCATCTCCGGCTGGTAGCCGGCCTCGACGAGCGTCTCGAACGCAGCTTTGACCAGCTCACTGACTCCGCCACACAATACTACTTGTTCTCCGAACAAGTCGGTCTCAGTTTCCTCGGCAAATGTGGTCTCGATGACGCCGCCACGCGTGCCGCCGATTCCCTTGGCATAGGCCAACCCGGCGGCCTTCGTCTCCTCCGATGCACCTTCACCCACCGCGATCAGACACGGCACTCCGCCCCCCGCCTCAAATTCGCTTCGCACGAGATGTCCCGGACCCTTGGGAGCGACCAGCAACGTATCGACGCCCTCAGGGGGCTCGACCTGGCCAAAATGCACATTGAAGCCGTGGGAGCACATCAAGATGTTTCCCGGTGTCAGATGGTCGCGGATGTCCTGGCGATAGATATCGCCCTGCACCTCGTCCGGTAGCAGGACGTTCACCAAGTCGCCACGCCTTGTCGCTTCGTCAATCGGCAACGGCTCGAAGCCATGGCTGACCGCTAAGTCGTAGTTCTCACTTCCAGGACGCTGGCCCACGATGACCTGGCAGCCGCTATCGCGGAGGTTCTGGGCCTGGGCGTGTCCTTGCGAACCATAACCGAGAATGGCGATGGTCTTGTCCTTCAACACGGACAGATCCGCGTCGTTGTCGTAGTAGATCTTGGCCACCATTGTCTCTTTGCTAGCTCCTATTTCATGGTCGTAGGTTCAGGCCGGCTGACGTCGCGTGCTGACCTCCCCCGCTTGGAGGCTGTGCGGCTCTTCCGTTAGTGCATGACTTCGTCTTTCGTCACTCTCCCCTTGGGGAGAGTCGGCCCGAAGGGCCGGAGAGGGGGAACGCGAGGGGCGATCACTCTCGGGCAACCCTCCCCGGACGCTGCGCGTCCGACCCTCCCGCGAGCGGGAGGGTGAGTCGATGTCCGCTGGTTTTCGAAGCGTAAAAGCTGCACATCCTCCTTGTGGGAGAAGGGACGATGAGGCACCACTGCGCGGTCTGGTTTCTTGGAGTTCGACGACACTCTCTAAGCCTAACTAATTGCGTTCGCCTTCAGCTGTGCGTCACTGCCATCCTTACCATGGGCGCGGACCATCGCAATCCGACCTGTGCGGACCAACTCGGTGATACCGTAGGGACGCATGCGTTCAATGAACGCCTCAATCTTATTCTCTTTGCCCGAGATCTCGATCGTGATTTCAGCCTGCCCCACATCCACAATCTGCCCGCGGAAAATATCGACCAACTCGCGGATTTCACTACGCTGGCCACCAGGGGGGGCCTGGACCTTCAACAGCATCAAATCGCGCTCGACGTAGTCCTGGGAACCAATGTCGATCACACGCACGACCGTGACGATCTTCTCCAACTGCTTGCGGACTTGTTCCAGCACTCGATCGTCGCCCATTACGACAAATGTCATGCGGGACAAATGAGGCTCTTCTGTTTCACCGACTGCCAGCGAGTCGATGTTGTAACCGCGCGATGCCAACATCCCCGAGATGTGCGCCAAAACGCCGGGAACGTTTTGCACCACCGCGGAAAGAACGTGGCGCATTTCCAACGTAACTCCAGAAACTGCAAGGGAAAACGGCATCATAGCCAGCCCCTAGTGAGGCGGCAAGGGGCGGAAAAACAGGAATGAAGGAGAGAACGACCGGAGTTCCGTCCAAGTCCCGCGCGACCCGCTAGCAGCACGCCTAGTGAATTCGTTGCCACCGACCCGCTGATTTTTCCCAGCGGGCGAGCCGCACAGAACTCGGTGTCGCTTGAAAAGGTGGTGGCGGTTTTTTAGCTTAGCTTTCCCAGATCTTCCACCAAGGACGGCGCGGCTTCTTCGGCTGGTGCTGGCCGCATCGTTGACCGCGCGGCCCGATGGCGCCCTCCAACTTGGCCCGCGCCATTCTGGCATCGCCGAGATTCGCCTCGAACAAATTCGCCTGCGAGAGGTCGGCACCGACTAGGTTCGCGTTGCTCAGATCAGCACCGCGGAGATCGGCTCCTGACAAGTTGGCATTGTTCAAGTTGGCCCGCAAGTCCGCCATCGTGAGGTCGGCGCTGCTCAAATCGGCTCCGGTAAAATCGGCGCCCTCAAACCGCGCGTAGCGCAAGCAGGCACCCGCTAGCTTGGCATCGCGAAACGTCGCAGACTTGCCGTAAGTGTCAGTCAGATCGGCCTGGGCCAGGTTGGCGCCATCGGCAATGGCGTTGTTGAGAATGGCACTCTGCAAATCGGCCTTGACTAGAGTGGCGTGAGTCAGGTTTGCGCCCGCCAAGTCGGCACGGCGGAGTTGAACGCCGCTTAAGTCCAGCTCCGTCAATTCCGCCTTGGTCCACTTAGCACCATCGAGCTTTACGTCCAACAGCGACTCACCCTTGAAGATGATTTCACCGTTCTCACGATGCTTGATGGTGATCATGGTTGAAGGTCCGCCGGCGGCTGCCTGACCCAATACCTTCTGGAAATTCTAAGGAAAAATCCATCGCCAAACAAATAGAAACAGCTAAGAGCCTGTTTTTGCGCACGACTAGGTGCACTCGCCGCGGAAATCGAGATTCGAGACTGCCGGCGGCCTTGCCGTCCATCGCCCCCGAAACGGCTGGTCGCGGCCCGCCTTTCTGAGGGGCGAATTACCGAGGATTTTGCCCTCCGTGCCGCAAAATCACCCCGCTTTTCAAGGCGATCAGCGGACCCACCCGACCGCTAGTTCCCCCAGAAGTCGCCACCGGCACAGCGAACCCGGATCGCGCAACTTATACCGACACCTGAGGTTTCCATCACACCAGGTCCGTCGAGAACATCAACCGTGCCTGGGACCGGCGGCCGCGACGCGCGAGGTGGGCTCCTAGCAGTCCTTTGGCTGGAAGATTAGAACGGAGTGGGAAAAGCCTCCTTCGACCTTGGTGCCCCGATGACTTTCCGTGTCGACCTAGAAGCGTTTCGCGGCCCCCTCGACCTCCTGCTGTACCTTGTGCGCAAGCACGAGGTTGAGATCACGGACATTCCCATTGCGCTCATCACCGACCAGTACCTGGAGTCGCTGGCCGCACTGGAAGAGTTGGACGTCGACGACGTGGGCGACTTCCTGGAGATGGCCAGTACGCTCCTCGAGATCAAGTCGCGGCTAGTGCTGCCACAGGGGGACGAGGAGCAAGAGGAGATCGAGGATCCACGAGACGAACTTGTCCAACGGTTATTGGAATACAAGCAACTGCGGGATGCCGCCAGCTTGCTCGAAGAGCAAAGTCGCGAGTGGCAGCAACACTTTGCTCGCCAGTCGGACGACCTGCCGCCGCGCGAACCCGACCTGGGAAACCAACCGATTCAGGAGGTGGAGCTGTGGGACCTGGTGAGCGCCTTGGGCCGGGTGCTGCGAGAGAACCAGGCAACTCAGCCTTCCAGCATCGTCTACGACGACACGCCGATTCATGTCTACATGGAGCAGATTCACCAACAGCTCGCGAAAACCGGCCGCGCGAGTTTGTCGCAGTGGCTCACCGCGGGAATGCACAAGTCGGCCATGATCGGAATCTTCCTGGCCGTGCTCGAGCTCGTGCGCCATCACAGCGTCCGGACCCAGCAAGACGACCTGCACGGTGAAATCTGGATTTTGCCTGGTGAGCAGTTTGACTCAGCAGCCGATTTCTCGCAGGCCGATTCTTACGAGCCCAACAGGACCGAGAACCCCGCTCAACCTCGTTAGCCGGATCATTACGCGTCCGTTCTTCGTCGTCTCCGCCACACGATCGGCAGCTCCGCTCCGAAAGTCAACATGGTTCAAAATGCACCTGTCAAGCGCCTTGTGCACGATGGCCTGACCATCGAGGGATACTCGCGGGCCGCGGTGCAGACCTACTGGCGAATTCCCGAACTGAAGCTCGGGTTCGATTTGGGGGCCCAGCCCTGGGACTTCATGGGCACCAGTAGCTGGTTCATTTCACACACACATCTCGATCATATTGCCTGCCTACCGGTCTACGTTGCCCGCCGACGGATGATGAAAATGCCGCCGCCGCAGATTTACTTGCCCGCCGCAGCCGTCGACCCCATACGCACGATCCTAAGGACCTACCACCGATTGGACCGAGGGCGACTGCCCTGCGAGCTAATCCCGATCGAACCAGGAGATGAAATCGAACTCTCCCGCGAGCTCGTCGTAGGTGTCTCCGCGACGCATCACACCGTGCCGTCGCTGGGATTCGTCGTGTCCGAACGGAGGCGGAAACTCAAGCCCGAATATATGGGGCTCTCCGGCAACGAGATCCGCGACCTTAGGCAAGCCGGCCGCGAAGTGACCGATGAACTCCGGATACCGCTCGTCGCTTACCTCGGAGACAGCGCGCCGCAGGGTTTGGACGCTTGCCCGCTCATGTACGAAGCCCAAGTCCTGATCGCAGAAATGACCTTTGTGGCACCCTGCCACCGCAAAGAGAAAATCCACAAGCACGGGCACATGCATCTGGACGATTTCGTGGAGCGGCGAGATCGATTTCAGAACAAGCGCATCATCGCCGCGCACTTCAGCACGCGCTATCACCAGCGACAGATTCTCTCATTCGTTGAGAAAGCGCTGCCTGATATGCTCGGAGGCCGCCTCCACCTGTGGCTCTGACCGGGCTAGCAAGCTCGCGGCAATCGAGTCGCAGACCATCAGGCCGGCTCGGGTCACGCGGAGGTTGTCGCTGGAGCTGGCCAACAAGCCCTGATCCACCAGCTGCTCGATAGCCGGGCCAGCCAGCTGGCCGATCGAGTAGCCGGTCTGAAAGGCGAACTCCTCGCAATCGACACCACTTAGCTGCCTCAGTCCGAATACCAACCGTTCGAGTGCCGCTTCGCGCGGCGGCAGTTTCTCGCTCTCCGCGACCGGAGACTCACCGGCCAGCACGCGCCGCAGGTAGGTGGTCGTGCTGCGGTGGTTCACCCGCCGACAACCGGCCACATGACTAGCCGCACCCGGCCCGAAGGCCCAATAGGTGCCTCCATTCCAGTAGGTCAGGTTGTGCCGACAGACGTGATTGGGCTGGGCAAAGTTCGAGACTTCGTAGTGCTCATAGCCGGCAGTGGTCAGCCGTTCGATTGCCAACTCGTACAACGCTGCCTCGACATCGTCACCTACGGCAGGCAGCCGACCATGGTAGCGGCTGGCCCAGAATCGCGATCCGCGTTCTATCGTTAGAGCATAGGTTGAAAAGTGGTGCGGGCGCAGCTCCAAGGCCGCGCGAAGATCTGCGAGCCACATGCTCGGCGTCTCGCCGGGAACCCCAAAGATGAGATCCAGCGAGATCGTCCAAGCAACCTCAGCGGCCCAGCCAACCGCACGTGCGATCTGGAGCTGGTCGTGATCTCGTTCCAAAAAGCCGAGCTTGCTTGCGTCAAACGACTGGGCACCCAGGCTGAGACGGTTCACCCCCCAGTCGGACAAGAAGGCAATCAGCGTCGGTGTTACGTCTGCCGGGTTGACCTCGATCGTAAACTCGCAGTCCTCGGCCAGCAGCAGCCAGCGTCGCAGGGAAGCGAGCAACTGTTCCAGATCTGCCAACCCCAGCTGTGAAGGTGTGCCACCACCCAAAAACAGCGTGTCGATTTGCCGTGGCGTTCGCAGGGAAGCCAGTTCCAAATCGATGGCTCTCAGGTAGTCGGAGACCAATTCGTCTCGCCCAGCCACCACGGTGAAATTGCAGTAACCGCACCGATGCCGGCAGAACGGCACATGCACATAGGCCGCCCGAGGTGTCGCCAGGCGGCCGGCGACCGGCGTTTGGTCGGTAGTCATCGGTCAACGATCGGGGTGGGGGCGTGGGAGTTACTGAATCGGGACGAGTCCTTGGCGAACGTCACTTTTCGTTCCACGCGTCCAACTGTTGCTCGATCTCGGCTCGCGATAGCGTGATTGTGGGGACTGCGAAGCTGAGCTCATCGTAGTCATCGCGCTCGTGCGGCGGCGTGCGGACTCGCTGCACCTCGTCCTCCAGCCCGATCAGCCAGGCGGGCACGTCGAACCCGACACCACTGGGCTCGCGCGTCAGAAACTCAATCTCATAGCACAAGATGCGAAACGTGGGGTGGGAGCCGGGCCGGGGGGCTTCGTCAACAGCAGGCTGGACAAGCGAGCAGATGCGGTCGATGACCATCGGCCGCACGAATCGTTCTGCGATCCGGTCGGCCACAGACGGCATCTGCATCGCGTACTTGGCCTGCAGATCGTTGAGCTTCTTCTCAAACTTCTCGGCTTCCTGGCCGATCCGGTCGCGCAAGGCCCGCCGCCACGTTTGGGCGGCCCGCTTCCGCCTTCGCCGCACCAAGATTTCGTGCGCCATCACGACCGGCTTGAGATTCCAGCAAACCCGGTCGTACCGCGCTCGCAGTCGCAGGAAATCGAGCAGCGTGTATAACATCTCACCGCGGTCCGACTGAGTCGTCGTGCTGTTGTAGTCACGGTATTCGCTGTAGTTCTCGACGATGGCCTCCAGGACGAGCGTCAGCGACTCGACGGCATCTTGCCACGGCACCTGCTCGTCAAGCTCGTCGAGGAGCTTCAGCTCGAAAGCACCCGCCTCCTGCTGAAGCTGCGATAGCCAGTGGTCGACCCCCTGATGGAGAATCGCCCGGATGTTACCGATGTTCAAGAACCGCTGGTCGAAGAGGTCGGCACCATAACGCTCGATGAACGACTTCAAGTTCTTCCAACTTCGTTTGTCGTTAGCCTTCTCGAGCACCGATAGCCGTAGCGTCCTGCTATGCGCCAGCCAACTGATCAGCAGCGCCTCAGTTAGCTGTTCGAGACGGGCCACCAGCGAAGCGTCGACCGCCCCAGACGTTGCGTCCTCCTTCCAGCGCTCGGAAGAGTTAACGAGTGCGTGGACGAGCGACTTGAAGCCAATCTTATAGAGCTCGTCGAACTCGGTCACCGCGCCTGGCCCCACCGGGTTATTCCGCTCCATATCCCGCGCGGTTTCGATCAAGCGGCAGGTCGCAACGAAAAAGCCCAACTTTGGCAGACATTTCAGCAGATCTTGCAGCCACCGTTGACGGACCCGCACGGCGACGATGCTGCGGGGCAATCCGCCTTTGGCGAGCGGCACATATAACAGAGGCAACTCCGACAGAGCTTCAATCAACCTGTTGAGCCTGTCATCCAGCGTGGCCAGGTCTTGGTGAAAGATCGAGGCGAACGACTGGATCACGAGCCGCTCTTCGACGAGTTCGCCGGAGGTCCCCTCGGCCGGCTGTTCGGCCAGGTCCTGCTTGGAGGCACTCGCCGCGTCCAACAGCCGAGAAGATATCGCGGTCTCCACCGCAGTGGCAATGATCCGCTCCAACAGCGACTCCTTAATGACTCGACGGCGGTCGTATTCGACCATCGAATCGTGGTCACCGAGCGGCGCTGACACCTGAAAACCCTGTACTGAGTCCATCAAGTCCAGCAACCGTTGCCGGTTGCGATTCGCGTGAGCAACCCACCGGCCCATCGTCAGAAATCGTTCCTGCCGTGCCGATGCGAGATCTACATCGTCGCGGGCGTCCAAGGGCGCGAGTGCTGCGATCCGCCACAGCCGCGCGACGGTGTTCAAGAACGACAGCCGGTCACCCAACCTCTCCGACTCCCGCGCTAACTCGTCTTCGTCCGGCTGGCCCCCGCCGTCGACGATCTCGCCTTCGATCCCGTCATCCGCGCTATCTCGGAAAACCACATCTTCGTAGGCGGCTTCGTAGATACCGTCTTCGTCGTCCTCCCCCATGAGCTCGGTCAAAGGGTTGCTCTCGGTCGTACCGGTGGAGGGTCCACCGCCGATCCCGAAGCTAGGAACCTCCCAGTACTGGTCAGCGTTGGCTTCCATAAAGTCAAAGAACTTCTTAACTGCCGCCCACTGCTGGCCGCTGATGCCGATGGAATCCGTCTCGGAACCGGGAGGTGGAGTCTCATGGGGACGATGGCATGTCTCGACAATCCACCTCTCAGCGAGGCGATGAAATGAGCTCTCCCCGTGCTCCAGCCGAACTCGATCCGACTCACAGAGCCAATGCATGAGCAACCCCATGGTTGCCACGTAGTCCGACTGCTCGAAGAGTGCCTCGATCACTAAAGCGTAGGCTTGCGGCGAGTCGAAGATGTCGGCGTGCGGTGCCCAGAAGCCTATGTCACCCGTGGCCGCTCCACCCCTATGCCACAGGTTCAACGCCCGCGCAACGTGCTCAGCCGCTCGGTATACATCTAGCGGATCTGCGGCATGCACATTCGAGACGGAGTGGGGAGCAAACTGGTGCCACCAATTGGCGAAAGACTCGAACTGTTTTGAAATCTTCTCGCAAAGCGCAGCCTGGTCCGAGGCCGACGACGCGTTCCAGGCCCGCGAGTACATCCCGAACATCTCCTCAACCAGCTCGACCAGCTCGTCGACACGATGATCGTGGACGCTGTTTTCCAGCGCTGGGAAGAGGCTAAATTGGGCATCGAATCCAAGGATGTTCCAGGGGTCGACGATGGCGCCGCATTCGATTCCTCGTTTCAAGGTTGCCACGCAGTCATCCAGCAGATGGGCCGCCTTTTCAGGGTCACGGCCGTCCAGCGCCTCGCGAACCGCAGTCAAACGGCAATCGATCGCACAAAGCATGCGGGCCGAAGCCGCAGGCACAATGTCGGCTTGCTCGGCAGCCGCCTCTGGATAACCCATCTTCGCAAAGAGCTTTGCCAACTGAACGTGCTCGAGTTGCGCGGCACGCCGCCGAGCAAGTTGCGCATTGAGGTGCTGCCGCGCCGCGCCGAACGGTTGCCGCCGAATTAACGCCTCCTCGCGCAATCGTGCGGCGTGAGCGGGTTCCGCCAGGTCCATCAACTGCAAATAAAAGTCGTCGCGATAGTGGGCGATGCGGGGCAACAGATTGGAAAGCGTGGTCGTCGAGTCGTGGGCGCCCGGCCCGCTCCCGGAAACGCCAGAGGCCATTAAGATCGTGCCGGCCAGCACCGCAGCAGCCTCAAAGATCATCTCCGCTGGCGGAAACTCGTCACCGCCGAGCCGCTGCATCAAGGCGTCCAACGTCACCTGTTGGACCACGAAGCGACGGTAACGACCTTGGTTGTCGATCTGCCGCGGATCCCAGAGCCCGAAGTGGTAGTTGGGTCGTTTATTGACGGGGTGGTCGAAGTCGTACGCCCGTGGATCAAACGCCAGCTCCACGAGAGCTGCCGGATCGAAGTGGGCCCGCCGCAATAGCTGTTCGTCCGTTTGCTCCAACAGCTGTAGCGCCAGTTCGACAACCGGCCGGTAGCAACCCGCCGCGGCGCCAGCGTCGGCGATGTACAAAGGAACAGGCCGCACGCGTTCGTGCGCCGAGGGCTCAATCCTGCGGGATTCCAACACCGGAACCGGCCGAAAACCAACGAAGTCATTCAGCTCGGTGAGGGCGGATGAAGCTACCTGCTGTGGATCTCCCCAGTCCGGCCCCTGGCGCAACACCGCCTCGCAGGCGCGGCCCACAAAGAAACTGTTGAAGAGGCTGTCGTCCGTCTGGTGAAACAGCAGGTCACGATGGAACTCACGGTAGCCGGGTAGCAGGTGTCGAAAGACAATCTCCAACACCGCCGCCGCCTGACTCGCGTCGGCAAATGCGCCCGCGCCGGTGCTGACTTGGTCCAGCCGTTGACGGAGCCGATCTCCGACCCAGACCCAGGTCGGCGTCTCGCTGTCAGCAGCATGTTCAGACCACAGCAAGTCAAGTACTACCAACACCTTGGGATCCGTCGCACCGGACGAGAAATTCAGATATCCCAGTATCTGCTCCAACATCTCGTCGCGTGGAAGGTCCGTTCTATCCATCCGGTCCGAAGCTCCTCGTGCGGTGGCGGCGGTTGGACCGACCGCTGGCCCCGACTGACCGCCTGCGAACCATGGTAGGTTCGAGACAAAAGCTGGTCTAGCGGGTGGGCCCGGCGGGTTCCCCGGTAGAAGGCCCGATCCGATTTGGCAGCTGCTTTCTTGCTGCGTGACGACTATTATGAGTCTAAGGGCCAGATCAACAGATTGACGACGCGAGATGTCCGGCGAATCGGCGATCGACCACGCCTGGACAAATCTGGGTGGCGCAGTTTTCGGCGACAGCCGCGAGTCGCGGGAGGACGGGTGTCTTGCGCCAGCAGCGGCTGCTTCCCCTCATTGCACGCAAAAAGGTGAACGATCTATGTTCCGCATCGCCCTGTTCGCAACAACGATTGCCCTGCTAAGTGTGCCGGCTGGTCAGACTTGGGCCCGCGGCAACCGTGCCGAACTCATTTCTCAACGGGACGCTGGCCGCTTCGGCCTCGAACGGGTCTGGTTTACCCGCGTCGCAATCGACTCCTCCAGGGGTGAAATCTCTCACGTCGGACAGCACGTCAGTTCGACCAGGTCCTATACGGTCTACGAACTGGCTCACGACCGCGGCAAGCTCGTGTTCTCCGAGCGTGACTTCGACCGCTTTGGCAAACGCCTGGGCAAGGCAGGTGCTCATCGGCAGGCGAAACTGAAAGCAGAAGAACTCGAGCTGTTGGAGCTGAATCCCAAGTTGACCGATCGAACCATCCAGGAAATTAACCTGTACGTCGCGACCAACCGGGGCGTGGTGCAAGCGATCGACGCTGAAACCGGCCGCACTCTCTGGGTCACCGAGACTGGACCTGCTGGCCAAGCCATCCGCGCCGTCGGTGCCAACGACGAATTCGTGGCAGCGGTCAACGTTTCGACGGTCTACGTTCTGAGTGCCGCCGATGGCAAGATCGTCTGGCAACGGAAAGTCCGTGGAGCGCCCAGCGCCGGACCGATACTCACACAAGATCTGCTCTTCGCCCCGCTGCTGGGCGGCACGGTCGAGATCCACCAACTGAAAGCAGAAGACGGCATACCGAGAAGCTTTCAATCCACCGGACATGTGGGCCGACCCATCTTCACTGGAAGGGTGGTCGCCTGGCCGTCCGATCGCGGGCACCTGTACATTGCACAACCCGATACCAATAACATCCTCTTCCAGGTCGAGACCGGCCACTCCATTGATGCGTCTGCGACAGCATTGCACCCCGGTCGGCTGCTGGCCGCGTCGACCGGCGGCTACGTCTACTGCATTGACGAGGAGACTGGCAAGATCCTGTGGCGGTTTTCCACGGGAGAGCCGATCCGACTGTCACCGCTAGTCGTGGGAGAAGCTGCTTTCATAACCACCGAAGGCGGGAATCTATTTCGCATTCATGGAAAGACGGGAACCGAGGATTGGATCCAGCCGGCGCCCGGCGTACACCGCGTGCTGGCTGCCAGTGAAGAACGCCTCTACTGCGTTTCGACAACGGGAAGGCTACTGATTCTCGACGCAGAGTCCGGTGGACGCTTCGGGGTGCTGGCCTCAACGGTCCCGGCGGTCCAGGTGGAAAACAAACTGACAGACCGGATCTTCATCGGCACACGTGGTGGTTTCATTCAATGCCTGCGGGAGCGGAACAATGAGTGGCCCGTCATCCACCTCAGCGCGGCGGAACTGGCAGCCCCCCAACCGTCCGACGAACGGTCTACTCCAATGACCGAAGATCCTGTGACGGCTCCCCTCGACGCAACGCCAACCGAGGAGCCAGATCCCTTCTCCGGATTCGGCGATAGCGACCCGTTCGCGACGGACGCCGATGATGTCGACCCGTTCAAAGAGTCGACCGGCTCGACCGATGAGCCGACCCCCGAGGTATCTGACTCCCCTTTCGATTCTCCGTTTTAGATCGCCGCGTCCGGAAGCGGTTGAGTTCGCCGGACGCTACGCATCGATTTCCCTGGAAAACCGTGGGCTAACGCCCAGCGGCTGATTTTGCAGCGTAGCCGAACTCGCCGGAGTTTGGCGGACTTCGTCTTTCGTCACTCTCCCCTCGGGGAGAGTCGGCCCGAAGGGCCGGTGAGGGGGGCACGCCTCAGGGCGGTCACTCCCAGGCAGCCCTCCCCGGACGCTATCGCGTCCGACCCGAGGGTGAGGTGGATGCTGGCAAGTTTGGGTCAACATGAAGCGTAATAGCTGCTCGACCTTGTCTTGAGACAAAGCCTAGCCGCAGCATGGCTCCAGCAACGACTCCGCCACTTGCGCGTCGTCGGACCAATCGCGCTGCTCGCGGCATGCCGCACGCAAGATCGCGTCCCACTCCTCTTGGCCAGCGCCTATTAGCTGGTCTTGCACTGAAATCAAAGCGTCGACGATACGATCCAGGATCTTGTCTTGGTGTTGATCGTGAGCGACTGGCTGCTGGATGAGCTGAGACATGAACGACCTCCTTGTTCCGAGCGGTAGCAAAAGATGAGTGCTTGTATTGTAGTGCAACTCCAATGCCAACCAGACGCCCCAATCCTACGGAACACCGTAAATCAATACTAGAAAATCGGTTACACGTCGGATTTTAACGGCCTGCCGGGGAGGAGCCGCCGCGCCGACCATGTAGATTCTACAGCCGCTCGCGGGACCGCCTTCACAGCGGCCACCGGTGAGCGCCAAACTCTGGCGAGTTCGGCTACGCTCCAAATCAGCCGCTGGGCGTTAGCCCACGGTTCCTCAGCGAAACCGACGCGTAGCGTCTGGGGACGGCTGCCCGGGATTGATCGCCCCGAGGCGTGCCCCCCCCTCTCCGGCCCTTCGGGCCGACTCTCCCCGAGGGGAGAGTGACGAAAGACGAGGTCCGCCAAACTCTGGCGAGTTCGGCTAATCAGCCGCTGGGCGTGAACCCACGGCTCTCACCAAACCGGATGCTAACGCATGCCGGCTGATCGGTGTGGCCGCGCAACATCAGCCGCTGGGCGTTAGCCCACGGTTCCCCGGCGGCTCCCCCTCTCCGGCCCTTTGGGCCGACTCTCCCCGGGGGGAGACGAAATCGCGCACTAACTCAAAAGCTGCACGATCTCCTGACGCTTCGCGTTCCGATTGATGGAGAAGCGGATTCGCGATTCGAACCGGCCGCTAACGCGGTCCGGCTGAATGAAACCCACGGCGCAGCCGCCGAAGGGCTCTACGGCGCCGCGCGATTGCGTTGAAGCCGGTGCTGGGCGAGAAGGCAGAGTCAGCTTCGAGTGGTCACGCCCGCGAGAGAAAGTCACCGGAACGGGTATCAACCTTGATCTTCTCGCCTTGCTTGATGAACTCGGGCACTTGCACCACAAGCCCGGTCTCCAAGGTAGCCGGTTTTGTGCGGCCAGTAGCCGAATTCCCTCGTGCGCCCGGTTCGCACTCGGTGATCGTAAGCTCCACGGCAGTCGGCGTCTGAACTCCCACACACTCGGAGTTGTAGATCAACGCCAGCAAGCCGTCGATCTCCTCTGTGATGTAAGGCCTTGCATCGCCAACATCCTCGAGGGCAATCGACCATTGATTGTAGTCTTGCTGGTCGAGCAAGTGCATGTGCGTGGCATCGGCATACATCAGCTTGACCGGCCGGCGTTCGAAGTCTGCACCTTCGAGTGACTCGCCGCCTTTCAACGTGATATCCGTCTTTTGTTTGCTGACCAGGTTGCGACCCCGGTATTTGTAGAGCGTCGCGGCGCCGCGCGCAGACGGTGTTTGCACGGACACCGTCTCAATGAGCACAGGTGCGCCGTCGACATTTACAACGGCGCCGGGTTTGATTTCTTTGGCCTGCATTGCTATTTGTCGCTTGCCGACACGGACGTTCCTAGGGCATTAGCGAACCGGACTGTGGATCGATTCCGATCCCTTGGCAGAGTCCGGCCAACCGCTCCAGGACGATCAACAGTGCCCCGGGGTCCAACACATCGTCGTCACCATCATCGAACATCTGCACCTGTTCGAAGTGAAAAACGTCGAATCGCGAGTTGCACTCGCCCAGCCGATCGAGCTTGCCGCGTTCTTCTTCGGTGAGTGTTGTGCGAGCAAGGTCACGGAGAAGTTCGTCGATCTGCTCTTGCACCTCCTCCCCTGTGACATAGGTGATGTCCATCGCTGAAAAGTCGTCGGGGGACTTCAGTGTCAGTGACTCGAACAAACCGTCGCCATCACCTCGGCTGTCTGCCACCTCGATTCGAGAATCCTCCGCAAACGACTCGGACACTTTGTCGGCGAGCGGCCGATCCGACTCGCGAAACAGCACAAAATAGGTTTCGCGCCATTGATATCTATCATCACTGAACAGCGACATCGCTTCACCGCCAGTCGTCGTCGATTTCCGTGCCACTTTGCCAGGCTTCGATTGCCGCCAGCATATTATCGCGTTCTTCACGGCTGGCCCAGACCGAGTCGTCTTGCTCGAGGCGGATTTCGTAGTCACCTTCGTGCATGCAGTCCTCATGCCCGCAAAAATGGGGCACTTCAGCGATCCACATCACACGGTAGAGAGGAATGTACTTGTCGTCTGCTTTGCAAAATATGGATGCCATAGCAACTCCCCTTCCTTGATCTGGTTCCACGCTAACGTGTCGCGGCACAGCAACCTGAAAACGGGTTCCTGGGTTCGAGCTGGCCCATCACGATTGGCCCAGTTCCCGCGACCGCTCGGTGGCGGCCTGAACTGCGTCGATCAGCGCAGCGCGAAAGCCGTGACCTTCCAAAACCTGTAGACCGACGATCGTCGTGCCGCCCGGACTGGTCACACGGTCCTTCAGGACACTGGGGTGGTCATCGGTCTCGATCACCATCCGTGCTGCGCCCAGCACTGTGTGTGCGGCGAGCCGAGCAGCAGCGGAACGCGGCAGACCCATCCGCACGCCACCGTCGCTGAGCGCCTCGATCATAGTATACACATAGGCGGGACCAGAACCGGAGAGTCCTGTCACGGCGTCCAGCTGAGCTTCATCCAGTGGGATGGCGACCCCCACGCGATCCAGCAGCTGCTGAACCAGCTCTCGATCGGCAGCGGTTACATCCGGCCCCAGGGTGTAGCCGGCTGCGCCGCTGCCCACCAAGCAAGGAGTGTTAGGCATAACGCGGACCACTCTCCGTGTTTGCAGGCGTTCGCAGAGGACGGCCAGGGGAACTCCGGCGAGAATCGAGACGAACAGCACCTCCGACGCCGCTTGCGGCGCAAGCTCTGATGCCACCTGCGGAAAATGCTGCGGCTTGACGGCGAGAAAGACCACATCTGCTGCTTCGACGAGCGCTGCGTTGCTGGCGGCAACCTGGCTGGCGGGCATTTCACGGACAAACTCATCGCACGCCGCAGCCACGGGATCGTAGATTATCAGACCGCCGTCCGGTGCGTGCGGGCCACGGCTGAAACCGCGCGCCAGGGCACGCGCCATTTGGCCGGCACCGATGAACCCGAACACGGGATTGGTTCTGCACATGCTGGTCATCTCGTCGCCCTAGATACGAAGCGCCAATGCTACCGAAAAACAGAGGGCAAGGACACGGGTGAACTGCCCTGGACAGCCTGGGTTCATTCTGGCACACTGCCGCCCCATTTCGCAGCTGCCCTTCCGCAGCACCCGGATCAGCTTATTCATCGGAGGAATCTCGTCGTGAGAACCGTGTCCGTTGTCCTGCTCTGCTCGCTGGTGACCGTGGCGACCCCCGCTTCCCAAGCAACTGCCGAAGATGGATTCAAGTTTCCGAATCTGATACCGTTCAAGAGTAAGCAGACGCGTCCGCTGCGCAACAAACCGGACCGCCCCTTGAACCTACCGAAACTACCGCCCCCACCATCACTGACGCTGCCTGACCTACCAACCTTGAACATGCCGAAGTTGGAACTCCCGAAGCTCGGTGTCACGACGAAACGAAACGAACCCTCTACCTGGACGCGTTTGAACCGCAGCACCAAGAATCTGTTTACCAAGACCAAGTCGGCGCTGATGTCTTGGGGCGAAAAGCCGTCACAGGGTTCGCCGCGCCGGCGCGGGAGCCAACGCGTAGCGCGGCAGGCCGACAAACCATCGCTGATGTCCAACTTGTTCGGCACTCGATCGGAGAAGCCGGAGGTGGATTCGGTGAACGACTACCTAGCCCTCCCGCGGCCCATGCCGTAGCAAGACAGCAACCCTCGCCCGACGCCGTTAACGGCTTTCCCAACGTTCCACCGCGATCCGATCGTAGCCGGTCACCAGCGTCGTAGCCGACTCGGCAGCGTCGCAACCAAACTCGCCAGAGTCGATAGGGGTAGGGAGGTCCGGTTGGGCCGGACTTCCCTCCCTCCGAACCGTACGTGCGGTTCTCCCGCATACGGCTCTCCAGTTAGTAGTTGACGGATTGAGCGAAACGAAAGTGGGCCTCTCGCAGACTATAGAGCCCCGCTTTCGTAAAGTACGCATTTGGCCAACGTTGCTGACGTGGTAGACGCTCGGGGTTTTTCCGGTGTCGCTTCAGTAGCAACCGCCGGAGGCGGCTGCGAATCTTGGCGTCAAGGTCTTTGTAAATCGTCCAGCGACAGTGTCGAAAATAACCGAACCAGCCGACGAGAACGCGGTTTAGTTCGGCCACAATCAACTCCACAGAACCGGGCCTTTTACGAGGCGTCAGTTCTTTGATCCGAGCCTTCATCTTCGCAAGGCTCTCGCGGCGAGGATAGATCTTGTCCCCGCGAAACGAGTAGCCCAGAAACTCGAAGCTTCGGACGCGACTGTCAACGATCTTCGTCTTCGTTGGATGCAGAGTCAAACCGGCTTGCTCGACCCACGCAGTGATCAACCGAAGAGCCTCTTCGGCTTCGGATTGGCTACGGCACAGTACGACAAAGTCGTCCGCGTAACGCACCATCTCGAAACCGGCGTCGGCCATCTGATGATCCAGCGGGTTGAGGTACAGATTCGACAACACGGGTGAAAGCACTGCCCCTTGCGGCACGCCGGCAATCGGCGTCCATTCGCGGAGTTCTTCCAAAATGTTCTGATCAAGAAAGAGCTTGAGCAGTTTCAGCATCCGTGAGTCCGAAATATGCTCTTTGACCAAAGCCAGCAAGCGGTCTTTCGGAATCGTATCGAAGTAACCTCTCAAGTCCGCATCGACTACGTAAACGTAACCCGCCTGAAGTTTCTGCTCGACGATGCGAAGTGCATCATGAGCTCCCACTCCATGACGAAAGCCAAAGCTTCGCTCATGGAACTGGTGATCCAGGATTGGTTCAATCACGTCGAGCATCGCCCGTTGGACGGTGCGGTCGCGGACTGTCGGAATGCCCAGCGGGCGGGTCTCGTTCGGTCTTCCCGGTTTGGGAATGTGAACGCGAAGTACCGCACTGGGGCGATAGGTTTGTGCTTTGATTTCTTCGGAGAGCTGCTGTGTTTCCACGAGCAGATGTTCTTCGAACTCTTCGCAGCTTTGCCCATCAACTCCGGCCGATTTCTTCTTCCCGGTCACTTTGCGTGCGGCCGTGTAAAGATTCAGCGGGGCGTAAACCTTGTCAATTAACGCGTGCCATTTGCCTCCTTTCACTTTGTTTTCCAAAAGTGTCGTCAACATTCGGTCGGTCCATACAGCAGGCTGAGCCCACCGGCGAATGTCCGGCGTCTCTCCAGTCGGTATAGCCGTAAACGGCACTCGTTCTGGCAAAGTATCTTTCGATTTGCTTTTCATGTGTTAGGGCGTTCCGAATCTACTTCCCTGCCTCCCTTCGCTCGCGGTGGGTTTGGTTCCCACCGGTCAGCACTACTATGAAGGCTCTGACTCCTCAGCTGAACGCATCATAGGTCTGCACGCTGCTGAGGCCTCCCTGCTTATCTCGATTGAACTTCCGAACATTCCGTCTCCAACAACACTACTGCCATTTCGCTCGCCTCGGTTTGACACGTTACCGTTTCCATTCACCGTGCGAGCCGCCTCACCGACCTGCGGTGTCTACCGCCGCCCGGAGTTGGGCCTCGTCTGGGACGTTGTGTGAGGTCAGGGGTTCGCGAGTCACTAGGACGCTCCCCGACAGGCTTGGCCGAATCGAGTTCACTTGCGTTACGGACTGTTCTTTCGTCTCCGGTTGCTCCCCACCCTTTCTGTTGAAAACGCAGTTACCGTCGACTACGGAGTGGTAACGTCTTCTCCGATCAGGACTTTCACCTGATAATTCAATCGCCTTCACAGGCGCACTAGCCGAACTCGCCAGAGTTTGGTCGACTGCTGATACCGTCCAAATTCTGGCGAATTCGGCTACAAGAAATCTCTAACGGCGTTACCTCTCGCCGCCCGGCATGTCGCCGCTTGGATCCCTCCTCTCTCAGCTCGGTCGCGGTTAAAATAGAACCGCCATGCCGATCGATCTGATACTGGGAACTGCCGGCCATATTGATCACGGAAAGACCTCCCTGATCGGTGCGTTGACCGGGACGGATACCGACCGACTTCCGGAAGAGAAGCGGCGGGGTATCACGATCGAATTGGGGTTTGCCGAGCTAGAGGTGGGTCCGTTTCGTTTGGGGATCGTGGATGTACCCGGTCATGAACGTTTCGTGCGTCACATGCTGGCTGGCGCGACCGGGATGGACTTGGCGCTGTTGGTGGTCGCGGCCGACGACTCGGTAAAGCCGCAAACCAGAGAGCACCTGGAGATTCTCCGCCTGTTGAATCTCAAAGCCGGAGTGATCGCGCTCTCCAAGGTGGACCTGGTCGATCCAGACTGGGTCGGACTGGTCGAGGAGGAAGTCCGGGAAATTGTTTCGGGGAGCTTTCTGGAGCGGGCGCCGATCGTCCATACCAGCGCCGCGACTGGGATCGGGCTGGAGCAGTTGCGTGAGCAGATTGGCGCCGCCGCGGGCCAAGCGAACGGGCAGCCCGCCGCAACGGAGCTCGCAGCACCTTTTCGGATGGCGATCGATCGTACTTTCACCATCGACGGGCACGGTACCGTGGTCACCGGCAGTATCGGCGGCGGCCGCACCCAAGTCGGCGACGAACTAGAACTTCAACCGGCGGGGGTTCGGGTCCGAGTACGCGGGCTGCAGAACCACGATCGCCAAGTTGACGTTGTGCAGCGAGGCCAGCGCGCGGCGATGAATCTGGCCGGCGTACACCACGAACAGATCGAACGCGGCCAGGAGCTCTGCTCACCCGGACACCTCGTACCCGGCAAGCTGTTCACGGTCGATCTCCAGCTGCTGGAGTCTGCTCCGCGAATACTGAAAGACCGGACTCGGGTGCGGCTGCACGTAGGCACGTCCGAGCTGCTGGGAACTGTCCGGCTGCTGGGCCAGGCAACACTCGTGCCGGGCGAGCGAGCGTTCGCGCAGATCTTCTTTGGCCGACCGACAGTAGCAGTTTGGAATCAACCGTTTGTCATTCGCTGCGAGTCACCTATGGTCACCATCGGCGGCGGTCGGATCCTAGATCCCAACGCGCAGCGATTGCGGCGTCCCGACGCCGAGCAGCTGTCGATGCTCGGCAAACTCGCCGGGGCCGACCCAACGCAGCGCGCATCCGCGGCGCTCTACTTTGCCGGCCTCGGTGACTGGGAACCGCGCGACCTGCCGAGAACAGCTGGCGTCGAACAGTGGGACCAGGTTCAGCAGCTCCTGCGCGAGGATGGGTTGCTCAAGGAAATCCAGGTCTCTCCTTCGCGATCGGTACGGGTACACCAACTGGTTTTTTCTCAGCTGGGAGATCGCATCACAGCTGTGCTGGACAAGCTGCACGACATGCATCCGCTGCGGACCTTCCTCGACCGCCAACTGGTCGCCAACAGTTTCAGGTATCTATCAGATGAAGCGCTCTTACGCACAGCTCTCAAACAGCTGCAGGCGGACGGCAAAGTCAAGTTCACTGACAAGGGCGTAGCCTTGGCCGGCCGGGGGCCTAAGTTGTCGCACAACGAGCAAAAACTACTCCTGCAGTTGGTCGACGACTATCGGCACGCGGGATTCGAGGTGCCGACCGTCGCCCAATATCAAAAGCAAGTGACTCGGAATCAAGAATCGGTCCCGCAACTGCTGGCGTTGGCTGCAGCCAACGGAGATTTGGTCGAGATCTCCGCAGACTACTACTTGCACGTCAACGTCGAGCAAGAGTCGCGTGAGATTCTAGCCAAAAAGCTAACCGCAGCTGGCGGGATGACCATGAGCGAGATTCGCGAGACTCTAAAAACTTCTCGAAAATATGCGGTCCCCTTTTGCGAATACCTAGATCGAATCGGATTTACCAAGAGAAACGGCGACGTCCGTACGCTGGCGACCGCTGTCAACGATCAGTAGTTCGGTCCAACAACAGTCCGGTCCCACTAACGAAACTCCTCGCCCTCACTCGCAGCTGGAAGCGTTGCATGCCGAACCCACTTCGAAACATCCCGTCTGTTAATGAACTACTGGAACGTCCCGAGCTGCACGGCTTGGTGGAGCGGGTTAGCCACAACGTCGTAGCCAATGGGATCCGCACCTTCCTAGACGACTTTCGCAGGGAGGTCCACGCGGCGACCGAGGCACCCGTGCCGAGCCCAGGTGAGCTGGCTGGGCGTATCGCGGATTGGATTATCAAGAGCGAGCAGCCGCCGCTACGGCCGGTGATCAACGCCACCGGCATTCTGCTGCATACCGGACTGGGCCGCGCGCCGTGGCCGCAAGAGGCGATCGAGGCCGCGACCATGATTGCTCGCGGCTACGCCAGCGTCGAAGTGGATCTCAACAGCGGCGAGCGGTCGCAGCGGGCTGCTGCTGTAGAAAAACTGCTCAGACAGCTGACTGGAGCCGAAGCTGCCTGCGTGGTGAACAACAACGCCGCCGCCACAGTGCTCGTCCTGGCGACACTGGCCGCAGAACGCGAGGTCGTCGTGTCACGCGGTCAGCTGATCGAGATTGGCGGGAGCTTCCGTTTGCCCGAGGTGATGTCTTCGAGCGGCGCTCGGCTACGAGAAGTGGGCACAACCAACAAGACCCGCATCGGCGACTATGAGGCAGCGATCAGCTCGGAGACGGCGGCCCTGCTGAGGGTTCACACCAGTAACTTTCGCGTGGTTGGTTTTGCTGCGCAGCCGACTCTCGAAGAGCTCGCGTCGCTGGCTCGAGCCCGCCGCTTGCCTCTGATCGACGACATAGGATCTGGCGCCTTGGTCGATTTCGGTCCGCACGGAGTCGGCGACGAGCCGGTCGCGGCCGACAGCATCAAGGGTGGTGCCGATCTGGTGCTGTTTAGCGGCGACAAACTACTCGGTGGACCGCAGTGCGGCATCATTGTTGGCCGCCGGAGCTACGTCGAGCGAGTTGCGAAGCACCCGCTGATGCGGGCGATGCGGTTGGACAAAGTCATCCTGGCCAGCCTGGCGGCGACATTGAGGCTCTATCGCAAGCCCGAATCGCTCCAGCAGAAGATACCGCTGCAGGCGATGCTTGGCACGTCCGCCGAAAATCTACGCAACCGAGCGCACCGCATGGCTCCGCAGCTGGCATCCTGCGCGGCTGTCCAATCGGCAGAAGCGGTCGCTGGCGTGACCTATCTGGGCGGCGGCTCGGTTCCCACCCAGCAGATCGACACATGGTGTGTTGTCTTGAGGCCGGCGAAGGGGAACGTCGACCAACTGGCTGGTTCTCTGCGGACCGGTGAACCGGCGATATTTGGGCGCGTGCAGCAAGACAGCTTGTGGCTCGATTTGAGAACGGTCTTGCCCCACGAAGACAGCTCGCTGATCGGAGCCGTGCAACGTCTCGAGGAGGAACCGTAAGTGGCTGGTGAAACCTGCGGGATGCTTGCCGCAGTCTTTGTAGCCCAAAGTGCCTATCGGCGTATTGGACGAAGCGCTAGATTGGGAATAAGTGAATGAAGGCGTCACTATCATCGGTACTTGAACGTGTCGGGGATTTCTTCATGCGCCGTTCTCCAATCCACAGTGCCGCGAAGAGGATCTCTGCCGCGTTGTCTGAAATGCAGATTCCGTTTGCGGTGGCGGGAGCCTTGGCGGCTAATGCGCATGGACACGTCCGCACAACCGAGGACGTGTCCATTCTCCTGCGCTCTGACGATCTGAACCGATTCAAAGAGCACTGGATCGGAAAGGGATGGGTGGAGAAATTTGCTGGTTCGAAGGGCATGCGTGATACGGTTCACAATGTCAATATCGATGTCCTGCTGACCGGAGACTACCCGGGCGACGGGCTTCCCAAACCGGTCAGATTCCCCGATCCGCGGACGGCCACGGAATCCGACGACGAAGGCATCCCCATCCTGACACTGGCGGCTCTCGTCGAGTTGAAGCTTGCCAGCGGTATGACAGCGGCGGACCGACCTCGAGACCTTGACGACGTAATTCAGCTGATTCGTGCCAACCAGTTACCCCGCACGTACACCGAACAGCTGAACGCCTACGTCCGGGAAAAGTACGATGAGCTTTGGCTGGCTGCTCAGCTACGCGACGAGTACTGAATCGCACCCAAATTCGCCCAAAAAAGCCGGCTGAAGTAGTTTCGCGATGCACTTCAGTCAGTACAATATTTGCTTTCTACATCCCGTCATCAAATTGGCCTCCAATCTGGCGGCGGCAGCAAGCTTCACGGATCGACTACGATTTACTTCAGCTAGGATGCGCTAACCAACCTTCCGCGCCCCCAACCGCGGCAACCCAAATTCACTCGCCATCCCCATGCTGCGTTGTTCAATCACTGCGTTCTTACTGGCAGCGAACCTCTACGTCTCGCAGTTCACGCATGCCAAGAACAGAAACGAGTTTCTTTACAATGACAGCCCCAAGTGGTCGGAGTTCGGCGTGGGCTCCTGGAAACTGGTCCGCGTCTATCGGGAAACCTTGAATGAAGAAGGTGCCGTCGAATCGTTCAGCATCGACGAGACCAAAACAACCCTAGTCGAAGTCACCGAAGAAGGATACACAATTCGCGCCGATGTCGTCATCGAAGTCGCTGGGCGAAGGTTTCAAGCGGCACCTAAGTACTTCGAAAAGTCCTGGAACGGCCAGTCCGCCGATCAATCGATTGAGGTACAGGACGGGGGGAACGAGAAGTCAAGATTGCGGGCCGTCGTTACCCCACTCAGCTCCGCGACATTCTCGTCCAGGGCAAAGACACCAAAACGGCATTGCATCGTCTACTACTCCGCTGACGTTGCCCCTTACGTGCTGCGGATGGAAACGGTCGGTACGGATGCCAAAGGGGAGAAGACCGACTTCAACACGGTGGTCGAAGTCATCGCGGTCGACATGCCCCATAAAGTGCTATCGGAAATCAAAACCACATCGCATGTTCAAACTTCCGAGCAACGACATCGTACAGACCAAGAGAAGTTAACAGTCGAGGTTCAATGTACGAAGGTGCCCGGATGGGTCGTGGCTCACTCGTCGAAGCTCGTCGACAAAAAAGCCGATCGAGTTGTCGAACGCACAACGCTTGAGCTTCTCGACTACGAAGCGTTGCCTGTGGCGGAGCAATCGTCCCGCCCCTTGATGTCGCGCCGCCGCGGACGCGCGCGGTACAGAAACAGAGGACGACGTTAGAACCCGCCGGCATCCACTTCACCCTCCCGCTCGCGGGAGGGTCGGACGCGTAGCGTCCGGGGAGGGCTGCCCGGAGTGATCGCCCCTCGCGTACCCCCTCTCCGGCCTTTTGGGCCGACTCTTCTCGAAGAGGTCGTGCAGCTTCTACGCTTCATGCAGTCCGCCAAACTCTGGCGAGTTCGGCTACCCCGCAAATCAGCCGCTGGGCGTTAGCCCGTTAGCCCACGGTTCTCACCAAACCGGATGCTAACGCATGCCGGCTGATCGGTGTGTCCGCGCAACATCAGCCGCTGGGCGTTAGCCCACGGTTCCCCAGCGAAACCCACGCGTAGCGTCCGGCGAGGGCTCCCCCCTCTCCGGCCCTTCGGGCCGACTCTCCCCGAGGGGAGAGTGACGAAAGACGAGAATCACGCACCTAAGCTAGAAGCTGCGCGACCTCCTGGGGACGAGAGTCAGAGAGGGGACTTTGAGACTTTGTCTAGTCTTCCCAATCGGAGCCAAACGTCGTTTTCGTCCTGGAGTGCTTCTGCGAGGCTCCATACCCACCGCGGGTCCCACGAGAGTTCCTCTACGGCCCGATCGATGGCGGCTGGCGCAGCCCTCGCGGGCAACCCGGCTGACCTCCAGGTCGGCGGCAGCTGGAGCGTATCCGAAGAGGAGGAACCAGCCGGGGCTCTCGACCCAGCCAATTCGCTCGCGTTGGACCGGGCTCCAGCGACCCTGTTTCCAGCTCCACCGGTGCTCAGCAGCCCTCCAGGAATCGGAGGAATCTCTGCAACGGGCAGCAACGCCGCGAACTGCGCCAACTTCGAGGCGTCGGTGGCATTAATGCGGCCGTTTCCGCTGATATCTCCCACGATGAGCGGATCGATCAGCGGCGACGAGGAAAATCCGGTATCGATCAGGCCTGCGACGCGTGCGACCTGCGCCGCGTCGCTGGCGTTGATGCGGCCACTTCCTGAAACATCGCCGAAGTAGGTAACTAGGTGAATGGCGTCTTGGTCAATCGCTGCCATCGCAGCACCATCGGCATCCACAAGAGAGATGATCTCAAGGTCCAAGACTTGTTGCTGCAGGTAATGGACACTGGCATTGGCTGACGGCACTCGCGCCTGCAGGTGCAACAACGTTGTGCTGCCGGCGGGCAACTCGGTCGGGGTGGAAAAAGTAACCGTCGCCACGCCTCGGGTCTCCGTGCTGAGGTCAACCTGCACCGTAGGGGGCAGCCCAGTGGGGACCGACGCGCCCACAACTTCCAGCAGCCTGGGGTCGTAATGCAGCTGCAGCGACACGCGCCGCACGCCCGCCACGTCGCTGATCGCGACCGGGATGCCTCGTTCCGAGTTCGCCGGCAAATTGACAACCTGCCCAGGGCCCCTGACCACGTGCGGGAGGCCGATCGTCACCGCATCGGCTGGGGGTGCGGCAATTGTGAATGACGAGCGGTAGTCGCCGCCGGCAGTGCCGTCGGCATCGCCATCTAAGAGGTTTCCTGCGGTGTCCTTGAAACCGTTGGGCCCACTACGGAAGATCACCTCATAAGTGTCCGCTGCAAGCGTACCTTCGGTCTTCACAAAAGTGACTGTGTCGGGTGATGGACCAACGGAAATCGAACCTGCAACCAGACCGGTTGCTTGGCCTCTGAGAACGACATCCGGCTGGCCGAAACCAACAAAGGCAGAGTCATATAGGTTCAGCTCGCTGGTATCCAAGCTGTTCGTTAGCTGCGCCACAAAGCCAGTGAACGTGGTGGCCAGTGAGGCCACTTGAAAACCAGCCGACTCCGGCTGAATCTCGGCCTGCACGACATATTCACCAGCGACTCCTTCCGCTGAAACCTCCAACCGGTACTCGCCAGCAGCAACCACTTGGAAAACCAAACGCGCATTCTTGCCATCGGGCTGACCGTCCGTGGCAACGGCTACGGGTGCACCAGCGGCATCGTAGAGCGTCAACATGGGGTCGAGTTCGTTGCGCGGCGAGTTGGCTACACCGTCCAAGGGAGTTCGTGTTGTCACCGTTAGCTGATCGCCGACTGCCAGCGTGAGGGTGTACGAATCAGGACCCTCGCCCGAGTATCCATCGCCGCCCAAGCCGGCCAGCAACCCGCCGGCAGGCAGATCGATGTTCATCCGCCGCAGCGGAGCAAGCGTATCCAAATCAAAAACCGCAATTTGGTTAGGACCATTTGGACTAACTGTCTCCGAGACGAACAGCTCGTCTCCGACGATTGCCAGACCTTGTTCGTTTAGCTGCGAACCGGTGGGGACTGCCCGTACGACCTGTCCATTTTCCGCGTCCAACTCGTACAACGTGCCGCTGCTGAAAAAACCTTGAGACACTGAGTAGAGTGTGCCGGCCGAGTTGTTGCCCGCCAGCCCGACACCCAACAAATCCGGCACCGGCAGCGTGCGCAGCAGGGGATGTGAGGGATCCACGGCATCGTAGACATGGATCTCGCCGTCCGAGGCGAACAACTCCTGGCCAACCCGCGCGAGCCCAGTGAACAACGGCGCCCCTGGGAACTCGTTGTTCTCCAAGACCGTTCCGTCGTCCGGATCGAGCTTGTAAATGTGGTTGTCTCCAAAGGGCAGACCCGCCACGTACCACAGACTGTCACCGTCGAAGGCCAGGTTGACGCCGTAGGGATCAGTTTGTGGTACGTTCGGAGTCGGAAATGAATTCAGGATCGCGCCCGAAAGCGGCTCCAGCTCGTAGATCGTGCCCGGATCATCCAGGTTGGAGGGCTCCTCTACAGCAAACAGCCGAGCCCGATTGTCTCGGGAGCCGGCAAATCCGATCGCCGAGCCCCCGGCAGGCAGGCGACGAAGCGGCGCCGCGGGTGGATCGACCAACTCGGTGTCAAAGACCACCGTGTCAGTAACCACCACGGCGTAGTCTCCGGCGGTTGTCGAAGTCAGCCGCAACGTGTAGATCCCATCCGCTGGAACGACGTATTCGAGAATCCCGAGGTCGTAGTTCTCTACCTGAACTCCCAGCGGCCGGGACGCAGCGGTGGCAACTGTCTCGCCCTGAGGGCCGACCAATTCCAACAGTGACTCTGAAAAATCTGCGGTGCCCTGCCCCGCCACGACAATGTCCACCTTGCTGCCCACCCTGCCAGTTAGATCTAAGGTGTAGGTATCCACCTCGGGCACAACATAGAGTGACTCGCGACCGCCGACGGTGATCGCCAAGTCGTCGAAGTACCAACCTTCAAATCCGTTGTCCAGTTCGTCCAGCGTGTCCATTGAAAATCGCAGCTGGATGTCACGGCCCGCGAAGCTGGTTAAATCCGCGCTCAGCGGCTGCCATACGCCGCTGGTCGACGAAGGGAGTGTCGAATCCAATGTCGAAAACAGCGTTGTCTGGGACTGGCCGTCATCAACAGCCACCCCTAGATCTTCGACAAAGAACAGGTTCGATTCGGCTTCGATTAGCGTGTTGAACGAGAGGGTTACCGGTGCCGCCGCCGGCAACGAGATGACGGGCGAGACGGCGACGCCGCCGGTAGCCGTTCCGGTTTCGTAGTTCCCCCCGCCGAATCCCTTCTCGCCCTTACCAAAGTAGATACTGTACGGCGCCGAGTGATGGGGCAGGCCGTCCCGCTGCCGTCCAGTCGACCGATGCCAGAGACCGTTTCCGGATCCCGCCGAATTGTCCAGTACAAAGCCGCCCGCTGTCTCGCTGAAATCCTCGGAATAGACAATCCCCAGTTGCCCGCCCTTCAGAGCCACGGCACCCAGGCCAAACAGGCCGCCGTCGCTGACCGTGACACTACGGACCACGGCCCCGCTATCGGGATCGAGTGAGAAGAGCGCGCCGGCAGCCGACGACGCGAACAACGTCACACCATCGAAGGCCAGCCCTTCCACGTCAGCAGCTGGTGCCGGCAATGTCGCCAGGACCGTCTCGCGCAGCTTGGAATCGTATTCGACGATACCGGTCCCCGGCACGAAAGCGAACTGCCTACCGACATCGTCACCGCCCGCGGCCCCCACAGCGGTCACCGATGTTAGATGATTCGCTGTAACCCCGGAGTAACCGGCCTGCCTCCCCGCGCCGAGGTCGCCACGACTGAGGAAAATCGAAGGCTGAGTATCTTCCGGGACGCCCCGCACTAGGACGTCGTCGATGTTCCACCCGGCAAAGGTAAGCAGGGAGTCCGTGGGACCCATTCCCCAGCGAACAAAGACAGTGGCCTGCCCGTCCGCGACATGGGAAATGTCAAACGTCTGCTGCCTCCAACGGCCATCATCAGTGATGTCGACTGTTTGATTTGACCAAACGGGCGCCCAATTCTGGCCGTCGTTACTAACGTCGATCGAAGCCCGGTCAAACGAGCTCCCCTCCACGCCCAGCCATCGCTGGAAGGAAAGCGTCACGTCACGATGCGCCGATGCATCGATGGCGGGCGTCACGGCGTACTCGGTCCTCCGCAGGTTGTCCGTGTAGTCGCCCGCCAAGTTGTAGCCGATGACTCTGGTCCCGGTGAATCCAGCTGTGGGGTCGCCGGCACCGGACCCACCGCCCAGCGGAGTTCCGTACTGCCAATCGCCCTCCAGGGTCCAACCAGGGTCGCTGTCCATGTTCGCCGCGTAGATCGTAGTCGCCGTCGGCGGAGTCGAACTAAACCCTAGTCCACTCGCCGAGAACCCCGCAGTGCTCTCGACAGATTGCACCGCCCCGGTTATCGGATCCAGACGGTACAAACGGTTCGGATCTACGTCCGCGTTCAGGTAGAGCAGCGACGCTCCCCCCTCGGCGATGGTCAGCCCGATCTGTTTGTGATCCGGCGAGAGGCTGTCGGGCGCGGCGAACCGATGCAGCTCATCACCAGTTAACGGATCCACGCTCACGATCTGTCCACTCGCCGGCTGTACTCCCCAAACGATTGCGTCGAGCGAGACAGGATCGGGGAGGCTTGTACCCACCACCGCGAACCGACCCTCACTTGTCAACGAACCGTCAATCGGCAGCGGCGTCCCGGCCCCCACCCCGTCTACCGCGCTTTCGACGGCAGCGTTCAAATGCAGATCCAGGTTGTAACTGGTCGGTTGATCCGCAGAGACGCGAACCTCGTAGATACCGTCACTGGCGGCACCGGTGACGGGCAGCGCCGCAGCTTGACCGGCGGCAGCTGTGACCGGACCTGCAACCACTCGCCCAGAGCCGTCCGCCAACTCGATCGTCAGCGCGGCAAGAGTCTCGTCGGGACGCACTTCGCCCAATAACGTTTGTCCGCCTGGCACGAAAACCGGGAACCGATCAACGTCGTCGGCAGAGTGAATCCATCCTCTGTTCTCCGGGCTGGCAAATAGCAGAGCACCGGGTGGGTCAAGCCGCTGGAAGGGGCTGGCAGACAGCACACTGGCGTCTACCGAGAACGGAACCAAGTAGTCCCCACCTGGATGCCCGTCCCCACTGGGAACCGTACCTTCGCCATCCAGGTCGTTGCCGGCCAGATCCTCAATTCCACCGTCGCGACTAAAGAGCTTGAACAGATATGAGTCATCCTCAAGTCCGACGTAGTCGACAGTTAAGACCAACGTTGAATCGTCATAATGCACGTTCGCGGGTTCACGCGCGCCGTGAATCGCACCGGTCAACTCCAGCGCCGACAAGTCGATGGCATCTCCCCGGATCGCTTCGTCGAACTCGACCATGATCTTCACGTCACCAGCAGCGACAACTGAGTCGAGTGAACTGCTCACAACTCGCGGAGCGCGCGAGTCGACGGTGAACTGGCTGGAGAATTGCTCGCTGGCCGCACCTGAGACGCTCTGCACGGCGCCCGCTGCGACGTCCACGGTATGCACACCGTCCGACAAAGCAGGGAGCGCGAATGCTACCGAGTCACCGTCTGTCGTTCGCCAACCAAGGGCGGGTACACCGTCGACGGTCAAATCCGAAGGAGCGAGAGATGACAGCAGCACCGCATCGCTGAAGTCAAGCTGAAGTGTCGACGGTGATTCAGCGAGACGTTGGCCATCGCTGGGAGAACTGCTCTGCACTACGAATCCCGCTCGACTCCCGGTCTGGCCGGTGGCCTGCAAGACGTACTCACCGCGACCGCCAGCCGATCTCACGCGAGCAGTGTACGTTCCGGTCACGCTAGCTAGGTAGTCCAACCTGGCGTTTCGACCGTCAGAACTACCGTTGTCGTCCGAGGCGACGAGAGTTCCGTTGGGTGCATACAATTCGATCGCAGGATCCAAGTCGTTCGCAAACTCAAAGGGGCCGTCTCCTGGCGTACTGGTAACGAGCAGTAGCCGGTCGTCTGCGTTGACCGGTATCCGGTAAAAGTCACCGCGGTCTCCGATTAGCAACAGCGAGTTGGCAACGTTCAGCCTGCCTCCGGTGACCGTGCGTCCCGTCAAGGAACCAACCCGATCGGCGCCGGTCAGGATTGCTGTCTTGATTTGCTCCAGCGAAGCAGCGGGGCTGTGGGCCATCAGCAGAGCGACAGCTCCCGTCACGTGCGGGGTGGCCATCGAAGTGCCGCTAAGTTCACCGTAGCTGTTCCCCGGAAGAGTACTAAGTATGTCGACACCAGGCGCACCCACATCGACGGTGTTGGCTCCGAACGACGAGAATGAGGCCAACTGATCGTTGTGGTCTGTAGCGGCCACGGAGATAACGCCGTCCAGATCGAGGCTGGCGGGAAACTCCGGATTGACGTCGTTGTTGTTGCTGCTGTTCCCGGCCGCGGCAACGAACATGATCCCTGCTTCGATGCTGGCCTGAATAGCATCCTCGAGCGCCTGAGACTGCCCACTGCCGCCCCAGCTGTTGTTGCTGGCCACGATGTTCACACCGAACGTCGTTTTCATCATTGTCATGTAGCTGATCGCATCAATGGCGTCGGACGTCAAACCACTGCCAGTGTTCGATAGGAACTTGAGAGCCATGACTTGGACGTTCCAATTAACGCCAGCGATGCCAATCCCGTTATTGCCGACGGCGCCGATTGTCCCCACGGTGTGCGTACCGTGCCCCTGATCGTCCAGTGGATCGGAATCGTCGTTCGCAGTGTCGATGCCGTAGATATCGTCGATGAATCCGTTACCGTCGTTGTCGATGCCATCGCCGGCCACTTCACCCGGGTTGACCCACATGTTCGCCGCGAGATCCTCATGGGTATAGTCGACACCCGTATCAATGCTGGCCACGACGACCGACGAGGAGCCGGTAAACGTATCCCAGGCTTCCGGGGCGTCGATGTCCGCGTCGACTGTGCCTCCCGTCTGACCGGTGTTGTCCATTCCCCAAAGTTGGTTGAACGACGGATCGTTGGGGCGTGTCTGCAGCATGTGGAGCTGATAGTCTGGCTCGGCGTAGGAAACTAAAGGATCGTCCGCCCAGCGCAGCGCAGCTCGCTCAACATCCGAGTGATCTTCAGACAACTCGATAACCGCTGCATCGATTAGCGGGAGCTCACGAACCAAACGCCCTCGATACTTGGCAAGCAAACGCGAAACTCTGGCGCTGGTTACCGCATCTCCGAACCTGACAATCAAATGTCCCGGCAAGTCACGGCCGAACCCATCGTTGGAATCGTCGTCGTCGACGGAACCGGAGGCAGCCGGTTGATTCGGCTGCTGGCGAGCGTAAGAGCTGGGGACCACCTTCGATGGTGACTCGGCCGGTGACTCGGCAGGTCGCGCAGCGTTTGCTGCCGCTGCAGCAGCCGAGGGACCTGCCAAGAACCCCAACACTGTCCCGGAACGTGGCAGGTTCTGCGCCGCCGAGACGTCGTTGTTTTCTCCGTCCTCGAAGCCGGCATCGCGCGTCACAATCAAATTGTAGTCTGTGCCACCTCCCGTCACGCGGGCGTAGTACGACCCCGTGGTGGGCGCGCGAAAATCGGCGATGAATTTCGTGCTGGATTCTGCGGTGGTACCGACCGCGGCCAACGCGCCACCGCCGTCGTACAACTGCAGATCGAGCTGCCCTGCAGCGGCACCGGTCGCCGCCAATGTCGCCCAATCTCCCTCCGTGAGACGGAATTCAAAAAAGTCGGGAGGCGCCTCACCAGCGAGCCCCAAACCAATCTGTAGGCTCTGGCTGGACCCGACGCCGAGTGTGGTGGCATCGTTCAACGAGACGAGCAACCGATCGCTGGCTTCACCACCAGAGGCAGCCTTGATGCCGACCGTCGCTCCCGCGCCTTCGTCACGCGTGGCGTCGCTGCCTGAGAGATCCAAATAGTTGAATCGAATCGAACCGTCAGCCTCGCTCAGGACAGCCTGAAAAGTAATCGGGTCTGCGGCGCTATCGAAGTAGTAAACCGAGTTCCATTGGACAATCAACTGCTGATCCGCGCCGTCTCCCTGCAGCTGCCAGTAGACACCGTCCGCTCCACCGCGAGTGTCGAGGTCATCCCACAGCGGAGCGATAGCCGCTGGTTGGGGGAACGTGCCCAGCAGCGTGTTTTCATAAGCGTCGTCGGCGGCGCCGAACGTGATCAACCCGTTACTGCTGATATAGAGTGCAGCGGAGGATTCGCCGTAGAACTCAAAAGCAAATCCCGGTAACTCGACCTCTGTTAGCTGCACGACCTCGTCGTCGACGTCGGTCAGCACCGGTACACCGGTCGCGCGAATATCTTGGAACTCGAACGGCACGACGATCGCCTCGTAGCCAAACCCATCAGGGCCGACGACGTCTGGCGAGCCATCTGCCGAGCCGAGCGCTGCGGCACGCTCGCCAGCGGTCGCGGCTACGGGGATCCAACTGTCTGCTAGGTTTTCCGCCGTCGCAATCGTGTTGTTGGCGGCCGCGCCCCGCCCTTCTTCCTCGAGCAGTGCATTCAATACCAACCGTCCTGAAAACGTGCCTGTTGTGCCCGCTACGCCTCGTACCAGCAGATTGTGTTGGCCGGCCGAGCTAATCGGGATCGCGTTCAGCACCACCGTTTGACCCGCCGTGTCCGCGACGGCCGATCCGATGGGCGTACCCGCCGAGTCGGTCAACGTAACAGTGGCCTGCAGGCTTGCCTCCGGAACGAGGGAAATCGAAAGGGTCTGCCCCGCATCGAGATCGACAAGCAAGTTCTCAATCGCATCCGCCGCCGACACGTTGCCCGAGATAGTCGCGTCATAGACCAGGCTGCCTAGCGGCCGGCGAGGTTCGAACGAGGTCGAGAACATCGCATCGCTGGTCACGCTCTGCGCGGCCGTACCTGCCAGGCTACCGCTCCCGGCGCTGACGCTCAGCAACCGGCGGTCTTCCAGTTGTTCTAGGAACAGATGTCGTGTCCAGTGACGTGGCCGCTGAACTCGCTTCTTCTCTGCTAGGGACACAGCTGTCCTTTGGTAGAATGGTCTGCCATGAAATCTGCGAACACTTCAAGAAAAGCAACCCTCGTCCTGACCGCCTGTGGAATCCTGATTACCTGCATCGGGTCCGTCTTGGTCAGCCGAAACCTGACACAGATCGGTCAGCCGGTGCGCGTGTCAGGCATGGTCGTGGCGCTGCTGGCATTATCGATGTTCCTCGTCCTATCCTTCGCGCAGCGCTATTCCCGCAGCCAAACGCGTCTGCCATCGACATTTCGCACTCCTCACTCGCGGACAAGTTCCACCTTCGTCGTCGTCGCCGCTCGCGTTACTTCACTGCTGCTGATCCTGCTGTCCGCGATCGCGTTCGTTGTTGCCGTCTTTCAGCTGATCAACACCATCAACAGGCAATCCTGGTTTGGGATGTTTGGTTTTTACGCATTTGGCCCGATCGTCGTGCTCGGCGCCACCGGTCTCGCGCTGTGGCTGCTGGCGGACATCTCGGAACGCCTCGATCAAAAAATGGCACCGCCGATTGATAAGGAAGACCTGACTCGCCCGGGTTAGCCCGGATTATTCATGAAGATCGTGGCGAGAGGTTGTAAGTACGTTCGTGGCAAGGAAGGCGAGCAATTCTTCCGCAGGCGAATTGCAGCAATACGTCGAGGGAGAATTGTGAAGCATGACGAAGCCACGGATGGACTTACAACCTCGCAGCAGATCGCTCATGAATAATTCGGGTTAGGCTGTTGTCTGAGGACAAGGTAGTAGGCACACTCCGTGTGCCGTGACTGTCAAACTCACCGCCGAATGGCGGACGGCACGACGGAGCGTGCCTGCTACTTTGAGCTTTGAACGTCACGCAGGGCCATCTTCGATTCCCAGTAGCTCGTCAAGTGCCTGTTGCCAGATCGAGTACGCCTCTTGCTCATCGTCCTCACGTTCCAGATCCCCCGGATCGACCATTGTGCGGTAGGATGACATCGAATCTGGAACCGCCTGGGGTACAGCGAACGGAACGTTGGCAATCAGTGCTACGTCGGTGGCCAGTGCGTCTTCGACCACACTGTCGGCTCGCCCATTCTCCTGCTGGAACAAAAGGCCTGTAATGACAACTCCACCGGGAATCGGCGGAATCTGAGGCACGGGCAATAACGCGGCAAACTGAGCCAAGAGCGACGCGTCGGCGGCGTTGACGCGGCCGTTACCGCTGAGGTCGCCGGAGATGCCGGGGTCGACGAGTGGGAAAGAAGCGAAACCACCGTCTAGCAAGGCAGCCAGCCGGGCGATCAGCGCAGCATCACTGGCATTGATCCGGCCGTTGCCTGAAACGTCTCCGAAGTAGGCCGACAAATGCACTGCGTCGTCGGCCACCACCGGCAGTGAGTTCGCGCCGGCGTCCATAGCGGTGACCGAATGCATATCAATGGACTGGTGCTGCCGATACGCCTCACTGGCATTTTCGGCCGGCACGGTCGCCTGCAGGTTAACCAGGACGTTCTCTCCCACGGGCAAGTCCGACGTGCTGGAAAACGTGACAATCGCTGTGCCTGCGGTCGATGTATCGAGAGTTAACGAACCCGCGGGCATCGCGGCCCCTGCCGTCGCAGCAGCAATCATCAATAAGGCGGGATCGTAATCAAGCTGAAAGGCTACAGTCCTGACCCCCGCTCCTGCTGGGACATCTATCGACAGCGGAATTCCCGTCGTCGCGTCCGCGGGCAGGTTGATCGGCTGGCCCGGACCTCGCACAAAATCAGGAATCGTCAGGGAAACTGCGTTGGCCGGCGGTGCTGTCACGGCAAACGTATCGCTGAAGTCGCCGCCCGCCGTGCCATCACCGTCGCCATCTAGCAAGTTGCCGGTGGCGTCTTTGAAGGCATTCTCACCACTTGTCAATGTCACCGTGTAAGTGTCGGCCGCCAGCGGCCCGCCCGACTTGACAAATGTCACTGTACGCAGCGAAGGATCGACGTGCATGGAACCTCGCACGGCGCCGGTCGACGTACCCTGAAACACGACATCTGCTGCCCCCAGCCCGCCCGTGTCATAAAGGTTCAACGTGCTGGGATCCAAGTCCGAGCTGAACTGCGCCATAAAACCAGACTCGGTCGGAGACAGGGACGTAACAACCAACCCCGTAAGCTCGTCATCGTCTGTGATCACCACGGTTCGCTGTTGGGTTGCCAGCTCCATCGCGTTCGTAACTTGGCCCACGTCAACCACGACCGTTTCGTCGGGTTCGTCCAAGGTATCATCGATGGCGGTGATCGTCACAGAACCGCTTGTCGAGCCGGCTGGGATCACGATCTGAGTCTCGCTGGAACTGTAGTCAGTCCCAGTGGTCGCAGTTCCGGAAAATTCCAAGTCGATCGTGACTGCCAATGTCGAGGTCTGTGAAAGGATGGCCGTCAAGGTCGCCGTGCCGCCAGCCTCGCCGATCTCGGTGTTGTCAACGCCCAAGGTCACCGAAGGTGATGGATTCTGATTGATCCAGACGCGGTTCGGCCCGATGTTGACAGCGAACGCGTCGAGGTCGCCATCGTTATCTAGATCGCCCAAAGCGATCTCTGCGGTCAAGTGATTCCCCAGCCGCTGACCGCTGTCACGAAACTCACCTCCGTCGTTCAACCAAACTCGGTTGCCATCGGGGATTGCGTAGTTGTAGTTCGCAGTAACCGCGTCGAGGTCACCGTCACCGTCGACATCTCCCAAAGTCACCCATTCGGTTCCGTGATTGCCTAGACTCTGGCCACTGTCGTTCAATATGCCAGTGCCATCATTCGTCCAGATGCGATTGCCTTCCAAGAAATTGCCGACGATCGCATCCAGGTCGCCGTCACCATCGATATCTCCCAAGGCCCCAATATCGCTACTATGATCGCCCAGACTTTGGCCGCTGTTGACGAACACGCCGTCGAAGTTCTGCCACAAATGATTGGCTTGATAGAGATTTGCAACGAAAGCATCCAGATCGCCGTCGCCGTCGACGTCACCCAACGTGACCCCGTAGCTGTAGTGGTCGCCAAGCACTTGACCACTGTCGCTGAAACCCCCGCTACCGTTGTTAATCCACAACCGGCCGCCCGAAATGGCGTTGACGACAAAGGCGTCCAGGTCACCGTCACCATCCACATCACCCAACGAAACACCGCGACTGTCGTGATTGCCTAGCCTCTGCCCGCTGTCGGAAAACCCTCCGCTTCCGTCGTTCGTCCAAACCAGGTTGGGATCGTAGCCACGATTCGCGACAAACGCGTCCAAGTCGCCGTCGCCGTCCAGATCGCCCAGCTGAACTCCCCAGCTGTTGCTGATGAGATCCGTCGCCGTGCTGGTGAACTCACCCCCGTTGTTCAGCCAGATGCGGTCCTCTTCCAGGCTGTTGGCAACAAAGGCGTCCAGGTCGCCGTCACCATCCAGATCTCCGAGCGCCACGCCGCGACCGGCGTGGTCGCCGATACTCTGCCCGCCGTCCGAGAATTGCCCGCTGCCTCCACCGGTTGCTGTCCGAAACTGCCAAACGCGAGCGACGTTCGGATCGCCCGACGTGCTTTGGATGCCGGCGGTTGCGGTGACGCTGACCAGTTCACCCGGAAACAAATTGTCGGTGGGATCGAGCCGGACCGCGGAGCCTGCACCACTGATCGCTGCAGCAGCCCCCTGAAGTGGCCCGCCCTGCGCAGTGTGAGCTACGAAAGTCTGATCGGTGGCCGTCGCGGGGTTCAGCTCTTGATCGAAATTCGCGATGATGTCCGTCGACGGATCCGCATCATGGGAATTGGCGAGGGGCTCTACGGTGACCACCGCTGTCAGCGGGAGTCGTGACTCGAGGATCTCGGTAACGAGATACCGCACAGCACGCTGTCTTCGATCACGCCGCATTGATTTACGAAGTTTCCCGGTGCGTTTTCTCGTCGACGACATGTCCACCACTCCAAACCAGTCTGCAGTTTTTCGATCAACAATGTGCCACATTTTGCCCGGAAGCGACTCAGGCTGCCGGTTGAACATGGCTGCAGCAACGAAGCCGCAGCAGAGAAAGTTGGCACCGGCCAAGATAAGGAGGCCGGAAATCTGCACCATCTAGTGAATCATGTGGCGACATGAGGGTCAAGCTATTGGGCCGGTGGGGGCTCGAACGGGGGCAAACGCGGGGGCGGGGCAAACGGGCCACCACAAAACCCCGTGCAGCTCTTAACTCGGGGCGTGATTTCCTCTTTTGTCACTCTCCCCTCGGGGAGAGTCGGCCCAAAGGGCCGGAGTTTGGCGCACATTTGAGGTCATCCGTCACCAGGCCGGGAGGGCGAGGCTCCTGCCGAGCCGGAAGCGCCAGGAACCGTGGGCTAACGCCCAGCGGCTGATTTGGAGCGTAGCCGAACTCGCCAGAGTCGTAGCCGAACTCGCCAGAGTTTGGCGGACTGCATGAAGCGTAAAAGCTGCACCATCTCCCTCCGGCTGGGTACAATTCGAGTAGTGGTCGAACCGGGCAATCGACGGCGATCGGAAGTGTTCATGCCAGCCAACAAGCAACCACAACCTCAGCAACAACTTCGACGCGTCCAGTTCAGCCTGGGTTTCGTGCTGGCGACGATCACGCTCTCGTCGATCCTGTTCGCCGCCGTTTCCCAGAATTGGCTGGCAAAGCTAATTGCCTGCGCGTTGACCATGGCCATCATGGCGTTTCTGGCAGCAATTGTCGTTGACCTGGCGGGTTGGTTGGCTGGCAGAGTGAACCTAGGATTCGGTGGGCGACGACCCTGTCGCCAACCCCAGGGCGATGAACTCCCGCAGCGGCAGGTGCCCTGTCAGGCAGAGCCGGCCGCGCAGCCACACGCAGCTCGTGACGATCTGCCCGCGTCCGGCTCGCTCGAAACAGAGCTCCGGCAGCGTGCCCTGCAACTGTTGGAGGAAATCCGGCTGGCTAGGGATCTCTAGCCGGGCGAACTCTCGCCTGCAGAGGTCGTGCAGCTTTTTAACTTGGCGCGTGACTATCGTCTTTCTTCACTCTCCCCTCGGGGAGAGTCGGCCCGCAGGGCCGGAGAGGGGGCATGCCTCGGGGCGATCACTCCGGGGAAGCCCTCCCCGGACGATACGCGTCGGTTTCGCTGAAGAACCGTGGGCTAACGCCCAGCGGCTGATTTTGTAGGATTCCGCTCGGTCACTGGGTGACGACCATCAGCCGGAATGCGTTAGCATCCGGTTTGTTGAGCGTAGCCGAAATCGCCAGAGTTTGGTGGACCGCATGAAGCGTCGAAGCTGTACCGCCTCCCCGCGAGAGAGGTCGTGCAGCTTTTGTCTTGGTGCGTGATTTTCGTCTTTCGTCACTCTCCCCTCGGGGAGAGTCGGCCCGAAGGGCCGGAGAGGGGGGCACTCCTTGGGGCGATCACTCCGGCGCAGCCCTCCCCGGACGCTACGCGTCCGACCCTCCCGCGAGAGCGGTAGGGTGAGGTGATGGTTGGTCAACATGAAGCGCAAAAACTGCACAACTTCTACAGCTAGTCGCCCTCGAGGCTCAGCCGCTTGTAATTGCCGCTTGTCCAGCGGTCGATGTCGGATTTGTAGTATTTCGAGAAACGACTCTCGCTTGGCCCACCCGGCAGGTTCGTCCAAGCTTCGTCGCCAGACATGTCGGTCACAAAGTGGTAGGAAGGAGCAAACGTCGTCTCGCGCGTCGCCGTCTGCAGGACGTGGCCTTGAAACGGCGTCGCGTGGTTGCCCGGCATCGAATAGCGACGGCTGTTGAAGCCGAGAATTCGGCCGACCTGGTGACTGCCGAAGTAGCGGTTCGTGAAATGGAAGTTGTTGACTTCCGACCAGGGCTGAATGGTCTCCGGATCGGTTCTGGCCGCCGCGCGGCGGATCAGTTCCCCTTTGTCTCGGCCATGGAGCAGACTCGATTCCGCTTGCAGCAGCACGTGATCCGCAGCGCGCAGCACCATCATTGAATAGCCGAGCCGTGTACAGAGATAGACCACCCTCCGCCAGCCGATCCCCTGCGAGTGCCCCATAATCTCGTACATGACGTTGACGTAGAGCCGGTGGAACAGCGTCGCCTCTTGGCTGTCCGGGTGGTAACGGCAATCCCATTCGGACAACCTCTTCTTCAGCTTCCCAGCTGGAATATGCGGCAGAAGTGCCTCCAGCAACTCCCGCGCTTGAACGCTGAGCACGTCGTATTGCATTTCTTGCATGTCGGCAAGCGTTGCTGAGCTGAGTTCATGCAACCGTTCGACGATCCGGCGTTTGCGGTAGCCCGGTAGTGGTTGGGTCACCAGCATCGGGAGTCCCGGCGGATTGATTTCCTCGTTGGCCGTTGCCACGAATCCCTCATCCGGATCGTAAACGCTCGGCAAGCGATCGTTGGGAACCCAACCCTGCCAGTGGTTCGCCGAGTCCCAGGCGGGAATAGGCGTCAGCCCCACGAAATTCCCTCCCCGTTGCGGGAATCGACCACAGCTTTGTTGGCCAATGTGGCCATCGCGGTCTGCAAAAACCCAACACAACGTGGGCTGCTGGCAGTCGCGAACCACCCGCATGGCGGCCTTAGCCGTGTCCGCCAGCACGACATCCAGCCAGGCCGAAATGGCGCTGCCGCTGCCTTCGCGATTTCCAGTCCAAGCGAGCGCCAAGTGCATTCCCGGCCCGGATTCATCGAGGTCACACTCGACCGTGCCCAACGGGTTCTGGTAGAACCGCAACGTCTCCGGTTTCGCTCCTTTCCGCTCGAGAATCTCCTCACGAAGTTCGAAATCCAACCACTGGTCCCCACGCCGATACTGCCATCCCGATTCGCCGCCGGGTCGACAATCTTCGACGAAGAAATCGACGGTATCCCCCTTCATGTAGGTCACACCCCAAGCAACTCTGGCAGTCCGCGCCACTGCGAAAAGCGGGCAGCCGGGCAGCGTGGCACCCATCACATAGGCATCGTCCCAGCGCAACACGGCCTCGTACCAAATAGCTGGAAGGCGATTGATCTCCAAATGAGGATCGGACGCGAGCAGCGCGCCACCGCTCTTACTTCGCGCTGGGCTCACCGCCCAGGCGTTGCTACCCGCCAAGCGGGGAAGGTCACTGAGCAACTCTAGGGCATCATCCGAAAGTTGGTTCGACATCTTGATCTGGCGAACCAACTCGAAGTCGACGTCATCGAGCCGCGGAGCAAACAGCTCACGGAGCGCGTCGTCGTTGACGCCGGCGTGGATCAGCTCGATCAACAACCGCTCGTTTTGCATTTGGCTGACCGCCAAGCCGCCAAAGCTAAGTAGCTTTCCGATCAGCAGGATCGACTGCTCATCCCAAGGGCGAGGTTGAAATCCGGCGGCCAACATCGGCAACGAGCGACCGGACTTCCGCAACCCGTCGTTAGCCCCATCACAGTAGGCAGCTAGACACTCACGGATCCGGGAATCCAACAGCTCGACCTCCTGCTCGAGTCCGGTCTCCAGGGCAATGCGGCGAAAGAAGCAGTCGGTTTCCCAAAGCTCGGCACTGTGGGCGATCTCCTCGGCAGCCCGCCCGCTCGCGACGCTGCGGGCGAACAGCATTTGGGTGCCGCGATCCAGCGCGTGCATGTAACCCAGACCATAGAGGGCGTCGGGCCACGAGCCCGCTTGAATGTGTGGAACTCCCTGCTCGTCTCGCTCTGCCTGAAACGGGCGCCGTGTCTTGGGTGTGCGGATTCTCTTCACTGCGCAACCACAAACCTGCGCCTTCCACGAAGCGCAATAGACAACGGTCAGACGTCATGACCGCACCCGCCTGTCTTACGGTTTTCTGCGCCCGGCGGGTCTCTCGGTCACATCGAGAAAGACTATCGTTTGCGATGACGAATCTTCGATCGCATCCGCCGTTTTTTGCGGCCGATCTTCCTTCGCCCTTTTCCGGTTCGTTTCGTTCCCACTGATTACTCCGCTCAATTCGACGATCGCAACGACAGGAGCGCTGTCAGCAACGGCCTCTGGCAGGACGGGACAAGCGCGAACGGCGAGTGTAACAGATAGAGAGCGGCGCGATCAAGAGCCAAGCCGTGCCCAAACTACCAATCGAACTGCGAAGATTCGGCGAGCGCGCGCTCGATCAGAGCCAGCAGCACGTTGGGATCGTATGGTTTGCGCAGGTAGTATTCACATCCAACCGAGCGGGCTCGCCGCACAATGTCCGGCCGCTCCATCGCGCTCACGATAATCACCGGAATTCCACAAGTACCTGGCGCATCCGCCAGCCGCGAGCATACCTCGAAACCCTCCATGTCCGGCAGCCGCAGATCGAGCAGCACGATATCCGGTGGGTCACTGGACGCCAGCTGCAGAGCATCATGGCCGCGATGAGCGGTCAAGACTCGAAAACCAAGTTGTACGAGCCGGTGCTCCAGAGAACAGACCTGCGCTTCGTCGTCGTCGACAACCATGACTGTCTTGGGAACCACCTGATTCGCTGCAATCGGCTCAAGCTGCACGACGTGATCTACGGACATTTTGGAATACCGCCCTGGAAAAACATCGGGACTGTGGCGTTTCCAAAACCTACGTCGCGAATTGCATGTGGTCAAATGGCAACGGCGTGCCCCATTTGCCACTGCTGGCCCAGATGTGCTCCCGCCCCTCCGGCGATGCTAACTCAATACCAAAGCGCCACGCAGCTCAAGTAGACCAGCCAGATCAATAGAAGAAGCGTGGCCAGTGAAAGCAGCCCTTTGTTGGGCCGCGGTGGCCGGAGGGGATCGGGCCGAGACTCGTTCGGGCCTGGCGGGTCGCTGCGCTGGCGCTGTGACCGGCTTCGCTTCCTAGCTTGGCCCATCGTCAACTTTCGTCGGACATGGTGATCTGATACTGCTGCTGCAGCGCTTCACCGAAGTCGTAGACGTTATCAAAGTCTTCAAGCCGGTCGTTTTGGGATTTGGTCATCTCGCCAAGTTCAATCAACTTGTAAACGATCTCACCAAAATCTCGAGTGGTCTGGACATTCCAACTGTTGAAGACGACCTTGGCCATCAAGCCGTACCGGTCTGCGGCATACAGCCGGATTGCTTGACAAAGCTCCTGGCCGGTGAGATGAGCTTCTTCCGCAGTTTCGCTGTCCTCGTCTTCTTCACCCTCGTCGTCCTCGCTGCCGTACGGGCGCGGCCTGCCCATGCCAAGCTCTAGCTGAGCGTAGACGAGCGCCTCTTGTACGAAAACATAGGCCTCCCATCGGTACCGGCCGTCGCGCTGGGCCAGATCGACGATTCGTTTCAGAGACTTGGACATAGCCTGTAGCGACATAGATCACTTTTGTACGGTGAGAACTTCGGATGCATCGATCAACACGCGGCGATGGTCTTCTGTTTCGACCAGCAACTTCCTGGTCAAGATCTCCTGGTTCAAAACGCGGGCTCGACCGTTCCCAGTGACAACATTCGCTCCCACCGCCGGCAGTTCCTTGCGCAGTTCGTCATACGTGTCGTACTCGTATCTCAAACAGCACTTTAGGCGACCACAACGACCAGAAATCTTCGTCGGGTCGAGCGTCGCCTTTTGTAATTTCGCCATCTTCATGGAGACCGGCGGCATGGAGGGGAGATGTGTGTTGCAGCAGACAGGCTTTCCGCAGTCACCATAGTCGGCCAGCAGCTTGGCCTCATCCCGGACCCCGATCTGGCGCATTTCGATTCGCGTCTGAAACTCCGCAGCCAAACGTTTGACCAGCTCTCGAAAGTCAATCCGCTGCTCCGCCAGATAGTAGACAACGATCCGTTCACCACCGAACAGATGTTCGATATCCACCATTTCCATGTCGAGCTGCAACTGATTCACGTGCCGCCGGCAGGTCTCAAACTCGTCGGGTTCGCGTGACTGGATATGATCTTGCTCGTTAAAGTCATCCGCTGTCATGCGGCGGAGAATCTGACCATGGCCGGCGTCCCGGATCTGCTTGACCGCCTCCTCGGTCGCCTCACAAAGGACCTGTCCGACTTCCAGCCCGCGATTCGTCCGCGCGATCACGTGTTCCGACCGACGAAATCGCTCGCCACCACGAGTCGACATGACCCCTAGCGTTCGCATCGCACCATGTCGGACCACGTACCTGGGCATCGAATCCTCAAGCTTCGTTAGCTGGGCGAGAACCGCCGAGCGAACTGGTTCTCCGCAGACTGGCAGGGTTCGCTTAGAAGTATACTTGCGCGCCGATGACGCGCAAAGCCAGAAGCCTCAGCCCCTACCGGCCCGCTCGAAAGGGCATCGGCAAATGCCCCTTCTCCTTTCTGTGAAGCAGGTTAGGACCAGGGGGTTTCCGACCGAGCTCACCCCTCCGCTCCCTTGCTCCGCTTCACCCTCCCGCTGCGAGGGCGTGCAGCTTCTGCGCTTCATGCAGTCCGCCAAACTCTGGCGAGTTCGGCTACGCTCTAAATCAGCCGCTGGGCGTTAGCCCACGGTTCCCCAGCAAAACCGACGCGTAGCGTCCTGGGAGGGCTCCCCCCCTCTCCGGCCCTTTGGGCCGACTCTCCCCGAGGGGAGAGTGACGAAAGACGAATCACGCACCTGACTTGAAAACTGCACGACCTCTGTTCGGACGTCGAAGAACGGCTCCGCAGGAGCGTCGCCCTCCCGTCGGCGAGATCGTGCAGCTTTTGCCATTTCCCTCCTCCTGCCCTTAGCGCCCGGCGTCGAACCGACCAGAATTGATGCATCATGCCCTGGTTCGACCTTCGCCCCCTCTTCCGCCGATTGACCATTGCAGCTGCGCCGACCAAGCGGACTCCCCCCTCACAAGAACACCATGTCCAAACACCGGTCGTTGAAGTGGTCCTTCATCCTGGGCGCTGTCCTGACCGGATCCGTTAACCCCCTGCAGAGGTCCGCGCCCCGCGAATGCATAAGCACATTCTGATTGTCGAGGACGAAGAACACTTGGCCGTGGGCATCCAATACAACTTGGAAGCCGAAGGCTATCGTGTCACGACGGTCAGCGACGGCCCCCAAGCGCTCCAACTGTTGGAAGACGAACCCGACAGCATCAATCTGATCATCCTCGACATCATGCTGCCCGGCATGAGCGGCTATACGGTGTGCGATACACTCCGGCAGCAAGGTGTCGACATCCCAATATTGATCCTGAGCGCCCGGACACTGGTCGAGGACCGGACACGAGGTTTCGAGATGGGCGCCGATCAGTACCTAAGCAAACCGTTCGAACTCGACGAGCTGTTAAGCCGGGTCAAGAACTTGCTGGCACTCTACGAACGGCGTTCCACCGGCCGCTCGTTGGTGGTTAACGGGGGAGTCACCAGGCTCTATGAGTTCGGCAAGAACAGCATCAACTTCGAAACCTACGAGGTTTCGGTAGGTGGCGAACCCAAGAAGCTGACCGAACTCGAAATGAAGCTGCTGGCGTACTTTGTTAAGAACGCAGGTCGAGTGATTCGGCGGGATGAACTGCTAGAAAAGGTCTGGGACGTGCCCGGCTCGATCAGCACACGGGCAGTCGACCAGTTCATTCGCAGACTTCGCAAAATGTTCGAACCCGATCCGTCCCGGCCCCGGTACTTCCTCACCATCCGTGACGCAGGTTATCGCTTTGTCTCGTCCGAAGAAACTAGCGACGAGTAACAGATCGCTGGCGCGCAGGTCGCGTCGAGCAGCCGGCTACGCCCCCAGCGGCTGCAGCACCTGCAGCTCCTTTGCGAGAACAGTCCCAAACAGCGTGTGAGCGTTCGCATCGTAGATGGTGACCGGCAAGATCTGGCCCGCCTGGCTGCGGTCCCCTTCGAACACCACAATTCGGTCGCAATGCGTCCGTCCAGTCAATTGTACGACGGCCGCTCCCGGATCGGCCTTTCGCAGGGCATGCTTGCTGGGACCTTCCACCAGGACCTCCAGCTCCTGCCCGAGAAACTGCTGGTTGTCTTCTTCGCTGATCCTGTTCTGGATTGCCAGCAGTTCGTTGTTGCGGGCCTGTTTGACGTCGAACGGCACGTCGTCCGGTAGCTGGTCAGCACCTCGAGTCCCGGGGCGGACACTGTACTTGAAAATGAAGCTGTTTTTGAATCGACACTCTTTGACCAGGTCTATCGTTTTCTGAAAGTCAGCTTCGGTTTCGCCGCAGAATCCTACAATGAAATCGCTCGAGACAGCGGCCGTGGCGATTGTGCCGCCAATCCTAGCCATCATGTCACGATAATCGTCGACGGTGTATCCTCGTTTCATGCGCCGCAAGACGGCGTCGGAACCGCTCTGCGCTGGGACGTGCAGATATGGCGACACCTTGGGGAGATCGCGAATTGTCATCAGAAGCTCGTCGCTCATGTCCTTCGGATAGTTGGTGACGAACTTCAAGCGGGCGATCCCCTCGATCTGGTGCAACCGATCCAACAAACTCGCCAACGTCGCCGTGCGGCCTCCTGACGAATACTTGTAGCTGTTGACCGTCTGCCCCAGCAGCGTGATCTCTTTGCACCCTTGTTCGGCGAGCACGCGTGCTTCGGCTTCGATCTGCTCGGGACAGCGTCCCTGCTCAGGCCCACGCGTCATCGGCACGACGCAATAGGTGCAGAACTTGTCGCAGCCGATTTGAATTCGCAGGTAGGCTTGAAACGGGGTCGGCCGCATTGTCGGATCGCGGAGCGGATCGAAGGTCTCATGGCTGCGTCGAATATCAGCCGCAGTACCGTTGCTTCGGCCAAGGCTCACAGCTAGCTGCCGACCTCGGCCGGCTTGGATCCCCTCAATCAGATCAGGAACCCGCTGTAGCTGTCCCGGGCCCACAACGAGGTCCACATAGGGAGCCCTTTCGAAGATGGTCCGCTGTGCTCTCTGGGCCATGCAGCCCAGCACACCGACTACTTTTTCTGGATGGGCACTTTTAAGGCGCTTGATCTGCCCCAGCTGACTGTACGTCTTCTCTTCCGCGTGCTCCCGCACGCTGCAGGTGTTAAACAGCAACGTCCCAGCTCGCTCCGGTTCAGCGGTCAGCTCATAGCCACGTTTCCGCAGGCTCGCCACCACCATCTCGCTGTCCAGCACATTCATCTGGCAGCCGACCGTTTCGATGTACACGAGTTTACTCATCGATGCACAGATCACCCGGGCTAGGCAGCGTCTTCGTTCTTCTCGTTTAGGTTCCGAATCTGGCTGCTACGCAACTCGCTCCGCCATTTTTTCCGGTCTTCTCGCCGCTTTTCCAGTCGCCGTCGCTCCTGCTCGGCCTGGACCTGGCGAGCCAGCTCGTCCAGCAAGCTGTCGCGGCGAAGGTACATGAGCCGGACCAGAGCCGTGACGGCGATGTACGCCGCCACAACCATGATCGCGATGTCCCATCCATCCATGCCGAACATCGATCAGCAATCCCTCGCTTTACACCGTCGTCTCTCCCCCTCCCAGCTGAGCCATCCTACCACGGCCTCTGAGCGTGGAGTAGATCATCCGCGCGTCCCTATGATCGAGCCCTTCACACAACTTCAAAAAGCACTGGGCCAGTGACTGCTTTGCTATCCCCCAGCGGGGCGATCAGCGGCGCTTAGCCCGGATTATTCATGAAGATCGTCGCGAGAGGTTGTAAGTACGTTCGTGGCAAGGAAGGCGAGCAATTCTTCCGCAGGCGTATTGCAGCAATACGTCGAGGGAGAATTGTGAAGCATGACGAAGCCACGGATGGACTTACGACCTCGCAGCAGATCGCTCATGAATAATTCGGGTTAGCACGAGTCCCGGCAAAATCGGCTGCCTTGACAGACGTCGTGCCCGCACAGGAACTCCGCGATCGGCATCACCCGCTTGCCCGCCGGCTGGATCGACTCGATGGCCAACAGCCCCTCGCCAGTCGCTACCAGCAGTCGGTCCGCCGTGCGATGCGCAACGGTTCCCTCCGGGTGGCCTGCGGCGTCGCCGGCCGAGACGGAAACTCGATCGAGAATCAGGCGAAGCAACTTGCCGTCGTCGCGTTTCCAATGCGTATAGGTACCAGGCCATGGCTTGAGCCCTCGTACCTGGTTTGCCAATGCTGCGGCGGACCGTGACCAATCCACCTGACCATCCGACTTACGCAGCCGTGGGGCGCGGGTGACCAGATCGCGATCTTGTGGGGTACCCAGAAGAGCAGTCCCGTCCCAAGCTGCTAGCATCTCGATCGCCGCTTCCACCGACCGGACGCCCATGACTGCCAGCCGCTGCTCCAGCTCACCGGCCGTCTCGTCGGGCGCGATCGCTGTGCGGTGCTGCACCAGACAGGGGCCGGCATCCAGCCGCGGGGTCATGTGTATCACGGACGTACCGGTCTCCGCATCTCCATTCAATACCGCCCACTGAACCGGCGCGGCACCCCGGTACTTGGGAAGAAGAGACCCGTGGAGATTGATCCCTCCCAAAGACGCAACCGACAGTGCCTCGGCCGAGAGGATCTGGCCGTAATCACAGACCACCAACAGATCGGGACGCATGGCCATCAGCTGCTTGATAGCCGTGACGTGGTTGACGTCGCTCGGGCAAAGCACCTCGACGCCCAGTTCGGCGGCTGCCTCACGCATCGGGTTCGGCGGCGGCTTACCACGAGTGCGAACCGGCGGCTGTGGTCGCGTCACCAAAACAGCGACTTCACGTCGTGAAGCCACCAACCAGCGGAAAGATGGTACCGCGAACGGTCCTGTACCCATCATGATGATACGCATAGCACGATCGACCACACCCAGGCGGCTTCAATTGAGGAAAGCCCGTCAAGACGGGCCGTTGAGGCATTCCAGCGAGTCCGGCAGGTATTCTATTTGTCTATTTGGCGGCGGTGGGCTAACAATATCTGGCCTCCCACTCCGCCAACCGCTTGGCAATCGCCAGATCGTCAGCAATCTCCCCTGTCGACCTTCTGCTACGGAAGTCGGCCTCGAACTCATCCAGCACATCATCAACCTCAGCGCGGGCCGTCTCGCTCATTCGATCGACGAACAGCACACCATCCAGGTGATCCGTCTCGTGCTGAACAACCCGCGCGAACAATCCCTCCAGGTCGGCTACAATCTCGCTTCCGTCGAGGCTGTACGCGTTGATGCGCACGTTTTTCGGTCGCTTGACCGGACCGTACAAGTCAGGCAGGCTGAGGCAGCCTTCGTCCGCTTCTTCTGAGCCTTTGGGACGGCTGATCACGGGGTTAATGAAGACCAGCTCTTCGCCCTCCTGCGGGTCTGATTCGAGGTTCGCAACAAATAGGCGAATCGGTAGATCCACCTGGTTCGCCGCCAATCCCACACCGCGGGCCTCGTACATCAATCGAAACATCTCATCGACAATCTCGCGCAACCGGCTGTCCACCCGCTTAATCGGTTTCGAGACGTGCCGCAATGTCGGATGAGGAAACGTTACGATCTGCAATCGATCACCCTGTGCTAGTAATGGTCAACGTCTTCGCGCCGCAAGTTTTCACTCCGGCTCCCCCCTCATCCGGCCTTCGGCCACCTTCTCCCCCAGCGGGGAGAAGGGACTTTCGTTGCGGCCAAACGCGCTGGGACATTTGGTCGCGCGGCAAGTCAGTCGCGGCTTGGTCGAGGTGTTTGACGAACAACCAAACTCTTGGCCGCAGGCAACGGACCCGCGTTTACAAGACTCGTTTCGAAACGGAAACCACTCTAGGAACATCATACACATTCCGGGCAAAAAGGTAGCTGCAACTTCCAACAGCCAACTACCAACTTGGCATGCCACGGGTTTGACCTACCGATAAGGAGGTTCTAGAATTTGTCGCCCAAGTTTCTCGGCACCCAAATTGCCAGCCTGTTCGGAGATCGGTGAGCCCCATCAATGTCAACTCGTGGCCTGGCAGGGTCCTTCTGTTTGGCGCGGCGTTCGCCTCTCCAACATTGGCGGAGGACACGGTAGTTCTCGACGTTGGCCAGGACGGGCGGACGACGCGCGTTGTAGGCGAGGTGCTGGAGTATACCGGCGAGTGGCTGACGATACGTCGTTCCAGCGGTCGCAAAGAGCTGCTCGACAGTCGGCAGGTGCGGGAGGTGCAAACCACTTGGAACAAGGACTTCGAGTCCGCCGAGTCACAATTCAAAGGTGGTCACTGGGAGACAGCTTTCGATTCCTATCGGCGGTCGTTTGCGGCGGAGCAGCGGGAATGGGCGAGGCGCCGCGTTGTCGCCCGGATGGTTTGGTGTTGTCAGTACCTCGGCCAGGTCAGCCGTGCTGTAACCGCATTTGAGTGGCTGTACCGAAGCGATCCCACGACGCAGCACTTTGCTGCCATTCCGTTGGCCTGGCTGGCGGACCCGCGTGCCGGGTCCTACCAAGAAGAAGCCGTAAAATGGCTAGCTAGCGACGCACCCTCCACGCGACTCATCGGCGCCAGCTGGCTGATTTCCACCGCTCAGCGCAGCGAGGCGATCCGCGTGCTGGAAGAACTCGACGCGCCCGACATGCGAATTGTCCATCTCGCCCAGGCGCAACTCTGGCGGACACGAGTGGGAACGGCGACTCCCGCACAAATCAGCAGCTGGCGTCGACAACTCGACAAAATGCCGACCGCTATCCGAGCTGGCCCCTACTACACCTTGGCTCGAGCGTGGTCGCAACGAAAGCTGAGCGAGGACGCCGCCTTGGCCTTCCTGCGCGTGCCGATCCACTTCCAGCAACACCGCGGGCTGGCTGCCTACGCATTGGTCGCCGCTGGTCGGGAACTCGAAAAACTGGACCAACCCGAATCTGCCATCGTGCTCTATCGTGAGGTAGTCGCCGACCACTCTGAGTCACCTATCGCGAACGAGGCTCAGCGACAGCTATCTAGGCTGGGGTTGAACGAGTAGCATGCTAACATGCAGCAACTGAGATATGTTTCTCGCTCGGAGCCCCGCTGATGCGCAACGTGGGTGACCTGCCGCGGCGGCACTGCCTGTCGTTTTCCTATTCCAACTACTCGCTGGCAGCGATACTGTCCCTCTGGCTCTGCCAACCGCGCAGCACAGCGGCACAGGAGACCAGCGGCACAGTGGATGCTCCCCAGGACGGCTTGCTGGACATCGTGTTCTCTGGAGGCTGGATCGGCCTGACGATCTTGTTGGTGCTGCTGGCTTTGTCCCTAACTGCAGCTTATTTGGTCTTCGACCATCTGATGACCCTTCGCCGCGGCGAAATCATGCCCGAGTCGCTAGGCGAGCGCGTGCAAAAGCTGTTGTTGGCGGGCCGCATTGATGAGGCAAACGAGCTGTGCCGAGCAACGCCGTCCTTTCTCTCCTTCGTGTTGCTCCATGGGTTGGCCGAGGTGGATGGTGGTTGGGCTGCTGTGGAAAAAGCGCTGGAGGACGCCACCGCAGAACAGTCAGCTCGCCTGCTGCGCAAGATCGAGTACCTGTCTGTGATTGGGAACATCGCTCCCATGGTCGGGCTCTTGGGCACTGTAACGGGGATGATCTTCGCTTTTCAGCAGGTGGCCAACACACAAGGGTCGGCAGGCGCGGGCGAGCTGGCGGAGGGCATCTACCAGGCGCTGATTACCACGGTCGGAGGACTCGTCGTCGCGATCCCGGCACTCGGAGCGTTCGCAGTTTTTCGCAATCGAGTGGATCAGCTGGTCGCCGAAGCCGCCTACGTCGCTCAGCATTCCTTTGCACCACTGAAACGAAGCCGTGCGGGCAAGACCGCAAAGCCCCACCCGCAGCCTCCGCCGGTTGGAGGAAGCCGCTAGTGCGAGTCCCCAGCCATCTCCATCGGGGCGACGTCGCCTTCAACATGACGCCAATGATTGACGTCGTCTTCTTGTTGATCATTTTCTTTCTGGTCTCGAGCCATCTCGCCAAACAAGAAGCGCAGATGGAATTGCCGCTGCCGGTAGCGGAAAGCGGTGATTTGCCGGCCCCTGCTCCCAGCCGGCGATTGACACTCAACGTGCTCGCCAGCGGCGAGTTGCGGCTGTCCGGGCGCGTGATCGAGCCCGACCAGCTGCAGTCGCGGTTGGCCGAGGCACGTGGTCGCGCCGGGCAGGGGTTCGAAGTCCGCATTCGTAGCGACCGAAACGTCCCCTACCGTCATGTCGAACCACTGATGTTGGCCTGCGCCCGGGTGGGTATCCCGCAAGTCACTTTCGCTGTCCTCGGGCCGGAGGACGCCAACTGATGCGCCGGCCCTCGCTCTACCTCGATCGCCGCGAGACGCTCGACGTCAAAATGACGCCCATGATCGATGTGGTCTTCCTGTTGCTAGTCTTCTTTGTCTGGACGGCGAGCTTTCAAGTTGTGGAACGGATCTTACCAAGCTCGATCTCCCAAGCCGCGACCGGCGCCGAACAGCCGAGTGATCTCCCGCCGCCACCGGAAGCCGACTTCCCCGAGGTGACGATTCACATCGTGTGGACCAGCGACGGACCTCGATGGAGAGTAAACAGTCAACGATTCAGTCAGCTGGAGGCGGTCAAAGCGCGTTTGCAGCAGATCTTTGAAATCAACGAGGCTGCTCCAGTGGTGATCCACCCAGACGCGGGCACTCCGCTGGGACACGTGATCGACATCTACGACACCGCGCGGTTGGTCGGTTTTTCCGAAATACAGTTTGCGGTCTCCGAGACTCGAGATTGACGGACGAACCCTGCACAAGTGACATTTGCACTGGAAACAACAGACGGAAACAGACGGGCATGTGAACTGTGCCCGCTGCGGCCACGACCCTGAACGTCGATGACACACCAAACGATAGCGGCACTGTTATGCGCGACGGCTACCGTTTCGGCAGCCGAGTTAGACGACGGGTTCCTGGACGGGCTGCGTCAGCGGCGGCAGTTCTCCTTGGCAGCTTCTTTCTGCGAGTCGGAGCTCGCCCGCCTTCGCGATGCGCCGGAAACGGACTCTGTACGGCTCGCGGCACTGACAGCGCACTTGGTCCGAGTCCGTGCCGAGCAAGCACTACACGCAGCTCCCGAGGACCGCGAGCAGCACTGGAACCAGTCGCAGGCTGTCGCAACCACGTTCCTGGACAGGTACGCCGAGCATCCGCGCGGGATGCTCGTCCGGCTTCAAGCAGCCCTCGCCAACCTCGCTCGTGGCGAGCTGAATCGCAGAGAAGCCGAGCTTGCCGTCGACAAAGAGCAGATGCTGCAAACGGCACGGACGATTCTCAGACAGGCAGCTCGTCAGTTCGATGAAATCGAGCGAGAGTTAGTACAGATGATCGCACAACGTCACCGTGCCTCCGATAACCAGCACGCGCTGACTGCTGAGGAACTGCGGTCACTGAAATGGCAAGCGCAATACGATCGGTCGCGTGTGCTGCGAAACCAGGCGCTCTGTTACGCCGCAGGAAGCCCAGATCGGATCGCTGCGCTCACCCAGGCGCTGGAGTACGTGCAAGCGCCGCTCAGGGAAATCTCAGAATCCGATCCGCTCGCGCAGCAGATGCGTTTGGCGCACGCGACATGCCAGCGGCATATCGGCGACTTCGAGGCTGCCCAGCTGACCCTTCAGAGTCTCGCCGAAGGCGAACTGCCCAGCGAACTGGCGGTGGCTCGTGAAGCCGAGCAACTCCGCTTGCACATCGCAAGAGGCAATCTGAAGGAAGCACTCGATCGACTCACTCAGCGGCAGACCGCCTTGGGCTCCTCCGCCGATTTCGACTTCGCGCAACTGGAGGTCTATGTGGCACTCTGGCAGAATTCCGGGAGACAATCCGATTCGCCCGACGCTTCCTGGCGCGACAAGGCAGTTGCGACGGCCGAGCTGATCGAACGCTCGCACGGCCCGTACTGGGCGCGGCGTGCCGACCTCGCTTTGGTACGGGCCGGCCAGAACCGTGGCAGCGGCAGCCTGCCCATTTTGCTCCGCACGGCCGCCGACCTCTACACACGAGGGCAGCTGTCAGAAGCGGTCGTGGTCTATGACAAAGCTGCGAACGCTTCGCGACGAGCTGGCGACGCGGTCTCCGCGTTTGACTCGGCGTATCGAGCCGCTGCGGTTCAACAGCAACGAATGCTGTTCGCCGACGCGAGCGAGCGTTTTCGTACGCTAGCACTCGCGAACCGCGACGATTCTCGCGCAGCGGGCGCGCACCTGGTGGCGGCGGTCAACGCCGCAGAAGCCGTGCGGCGCGGAGACTTGGCACTGAGCGAGTACCGTGATTTGCTGGACGAGCACACCGCCATTTGGCCGGAGAGTCAAACAGCCTCGACGGCTGCGATGTGGCGGAGTCAGATACACGCACAGCAGGCCGAGTGGAAAGAAGCAGTGCAGGTGCTGCGGGCAGTGGTAGACCGTAAGAGCACCGATCCCAGCAGAACGTTCTCTGCTGCCGTTGAATCGCTCGGCAGCTATTGGCTTCGGTGGCTCGACGCAGCACCCGCCGAACAGCGGCCCGTGCTTAGCGCAGACGCTATGAGGTTCTTTGATCAACTTGTCTCAGTCGATCCAGGTACAGCTACCGCTCACGAAGGCGACGAACTATCTCGGGCGATGTGTGTCGCAGCATGTACCTCCGCTCAACTGCGTCTCCGTCACGCGCCGAACGAGGCGGCGATTGCCGAGCAACAGATTCAGCGTGCGTTTGCTCGGCCGCCGGATGACGAACGACTAGAGTTTCGGGCAAAGCTCTTGGTCAGCCTATTGGTGGGGCTCCAACCGGGGCGCGGCGAGGAAGCTCGCCGGACCCTGAATGAAGTGACGTTCTCCGATCGATCTCAGGCGGTTTGGACGTTCGACACGTTACAGGCACTTGCTCGCCGCAGGCCGCTGGACAACCTGTCACGGTGGGCAGTTTTGCAGCAAGCGGTAGCCGAACGTCTGCTGGCAGACGGCCAATGGCTGACCCCCGCACAGCGCATCGAAATCGCGTTGCTACGCAGCCGGGCGCTGGCCGTGGTTGATACTCCAGCCGCGCTGGCAGTCCTGAAAGATCTGGCCGCCCGGCATGCCGATCAACCTGCGGTGCAAGACGCCTACGCCGAGATGTTGTTGGCTACCGATCAGGCGGAGACGCTGCAGCAGGCGCTCGCTGCCTGGCGGCGGATCGCGGCGGGCGCCGCCCCGCGAACCGAGCGATGGTATCAAGCGAAATTCTCGGTGGCCTCCGCTCTATTTCGCTTGGGCCAACCGTCCGACGCCGCCAAGCTGATCCGCTACCTTCAGCTGACGGAAGACCTGGAAGCTGCGGGCTACGCCGAACGTTTCGCGCAGCTCCTAAAGCAGTGCGAACAATAAAGGGGCAGCCAGGTAGCCGAAGTCACCAGAGCTTGGGTCTCTCCGCGCCAGTAGCCGAAGTCGCCAGACTTTGGCCTCTCTGTGTCAGTAGCCGAAGTCGCCAGACTTTGGCTTTTCGGCGCGTTCCAACTCCGGCGAGTACCTTTGACACTCCGCTAGATCGAAAACACGTCGCGATTCCGTAGCGGGCGTAACGAACAGCAGGTCGCGCTGAACGCGATCAAGGATCCGATCGCTAGCAGGGACGTTTGCAGCAACATGGCGGGCCTCCTCTCGGCGGTGAAGCAAATGGTTCGGTTCGGCAGTG
>CBDCWT010000027.1:0-92047 GCA_965223305.1 Pirellulaceae bacterium
CTATGGGCCATTTGGGAACTGGTCCAGGGAATGCAGGTTGGCTTAGGCGGCGCCGCTGCGGTCGTGCTGGCGGCATCTATCTGTTGTGCGGGTCTCTGGAGCTTCTGGCACGAAAACCGCTTCCTGGTTTACTTCCTAGTTGTCCCCACACTCACAACCGCGCTGGTTGCTTCGTCGCTTGGCCAGCGTCTGTGGCCGCGACTGTTTTTCTTTGCTGCCGGCTTCGGCGTCCTGATTTTGATCCGCGGGGCCTTTGTCGCAAGCCATTTGCTGGTCCGACTGTTCGGATTGAGAACCAAACCGCAAACGCTGGGAGTTGTCTTCTCGGCAGGCCTGATCCTCGTCTCCGCAGTTTCCGCTGCCTTCGTCTACGGGCCCAAGCAGGACTTTGCCGGGGCCTTTGGATTCGTAGAGCGGCAGCGGCAACCAGGCGACCAAGTTCTCGTGGGAGGACTCGCCGAGATGCCGTTCACCCGCTACTACGACAACGACTGGGCAGTCGTCCGAAGTCTCGAGGAACTCAACGCCATCCGTGAGCGAGCTACACGAACGTGGTTCGTTTACACGCTGCCCATCCACTTTCGCGCCGCTTGCCCGGCGATCGCCCGCACGATTGAGGACGAATACGAAATTGTGAAACGATTTCGCGGGACCTTGAACGGTGGAACCGTTTACGTCTGTCTGGCTCGATGACCGTGAACGACAACAAAGAGCGTGGTGTCACATGATACAACAGATTCTGCATGCCGAGACGACAGCAACTAAAGACCTTGCCGCGGTGCGTGGGGTCATGCCTCCGGTGACCGTCGTGATTCCGGCCTTCAATGAAGAGGGTGGGATCGCAGCTCAGATCGAGACGATTCGCCGCGTCCTGGTGGAACATGACATTCGCCACGAGATTCTGGTCGTCGACGACGGCTCCCAGGACGCGACCGCCCAGCGGGCCGAGCCGCTCTGCGACACTTTTCTTCAACAACCAGAAAACCGGGGATACGGGGCGGCACTCAAGACCGGAATCGATGCGGCACTGTACGACACGATTGTCATCATCGACGCGGACGGAACGTATCCTGCCGACGCCATTCCGGCGCTGCTAGAGAAGGCGTCGAAATACGACATGGTCGTCGGAGCGAGGACGGGGTCGACCGTCAAAATCCCGCCCGTTCGACGGCCAGCCAAGTGGTTTCTCCGCAAGCTTGCCAACTACCTGGCAGGCAGAAGGATCCCAGATCTCAACTCCGGGTTACGGGTCATGAAAAGACCTGTCGTAAAGCGGTTTTACCACATTCTCCCGTCTGGATTTTCGTTCACCACGACGATCACCCTGTCGTTGCTCTGTAATGACTTCCTGGTCCACTATCACCCGATCAACTACTTCCAGCGTGTGGGTAAGTCGAAGATCCGGGCCGCGCACGCCTATCACTTCCTACTGCTGATCGTTCGCACGGTGATGTACTTTAATCCCCTCAAGGTCTTTCTGCCGCTGGGCGCGATTCTGTTCCTGGGCGGCACCGGGAAATTCGTCTACGACTTGTTTATTGGCAATCTTTCTGAGAGCGCCGTCCTAGGGTTGTTGAGCGCGTTCAACGTTTGGGCCATCGGCCTGCTGGCGGACGTGATCGCCCGCGTACGTGCTGAAGGCCGGCCACCGCAATGAACCAACACGAGTCCATTCTGCGCAGGGGCTGGCGGTTGGGCCGGCAGCTCTGGAGGCAGCCGTCAAGCCGCATTGCGATCAGCGTGCTAATCCTCGGCTGCCTCTTGGCGCAGCTACCGCTGGCCGAGCTGTGCGGAACCATAAGCCAGGTCTCCCCACAGTATTGGGCGTTCGCGCTCGCTGTCTTTGTGCTGTGCCACGTCCTAGCCAGTTTGAAGTGGCGGCTGCTGGCCAACCTTGGCAGGCGAGAAGTTTCTGTTTTCACGGCCGTGCGGTGTCACTTTGCGGGACTCTTCGCCAACTTGTTCCTGCCGTCGCTGGCGGGGGGTGACGTGGTCCGCGCCGGGCTCGCCATCGCCGCGACCGGAGAGAAAGAAGGAGTGATCCTCGGCAGCCTCTTAGATCGCTTTCTTGACATCTGTGGGCTGGTTTTCATGGTGACCTTGGCGACGCTCTTGTTGCCCGATGCGCTGCTCACGGAAAACTGGCTGCCTGTGGCCGGGACACTGGGATTACTGGCGTTGTGTCTGGCGGCGGCGACCTGCTGCTGACCCGCGCTCCCAAGAACACGCCCAACCAACTGAGTAACGCGATCCAACGCATGCGCGAAATCATGCAACAACTGGCCTCGCGTCCGGCACCCGCGGTCATGGCGTTCACGACATCGCTTTGTATCCAAGCGGTCTTCGTTATTTTGAACGCCTCGCTAGGCATCTGTGCGGTATCGATCTTGCACTGCCGATTTGGTTCGTCGTCTGGCCGCTGGCAAAAATCGCGGCCATGCTGCCGGTCGGCTTTGGGGGCATCGGGGTACGGGAGGTCGCCTTGGCAGCGCTGTTGGGACAAGTGGGCATCCCACCAGCCGTGACAGTCGGCTACGGGCTGGCCTGGGAGACGATTCTGGTTGCAGGGGGTAGTGTGGGCGGGTTGTTCTATGCCCTGTCCGGGGGCAGTCACTGGGTTGGAACCAAGGTACTGGCGGAACGATGAGTGATACGACGCCAAATATTGTCGTCTTGGGTGGAGGACCGGCTGGCCTCGGCGCAGCCTACCGGCTGGCCGAGCGGAAGCTGGCCAAGGTGACTGTGCTTGAAGCGGGCGACCGCGTCGGCGGCAACGCAGGCAGCTTCGAGTGGGAGGGCTTACATCTGGACTACGGTAGCCATCGGCTTCATCCCGCCTGCGATCCGGCGCTACTAGAAGACCTGAAGCAGATGCTGGGCGCGGACCTGCTGGTGAGGCCGAGGCATGGCCGGATTTGCCTAAAGAATCGTTGGATCCGTTTTCCACTAAAGCCGCTCGACCTTGCTTGCCGCCTACCACCCACCTTCGCTCTGGGCGTAGCCGGTGACACTCTGCGCAAGGCGCTACCCGGGAGGAGCGGCAGCAACGGCACGTTTGCGTCTGTGTTGCGTGGCCAATTGGGCGAAACAATTTGTCGCGAGTTTTATTTTCCCTACGCGCGCAAGATCTGGGGAAGGCATCCCGAAGCCATCTCCGCCACACAGGCTCAGAAACGAGTTTCTGCCAATTCGGTCACGAAGCTCGTCAAGAAGGTGCTATCTGCCAACCGCCAGGGCAAGGGGTGTTTCTACTATCCCAAGCGTGGCTTTTGGACAAATCTCGGAGACAATCAGCCGAGCGGCGAAGTCGCACGGCGCCGATGTACGACTGAACTCGCGGGTTCTCGAAGTCCGTTGTGACAACGGCGCGGTCACCTCGGTGACCTACGAGAACGGTACAACGCGACAATCCATCGCCGCCGACTACGTCTGGTCCACCATCCCAATCGCTGCCCTGCTGCGGAGTCTGAGCCCGACACCGGAGCAACAATACCTGGAAGCCGCCGCGCAGATCAAGCTGCGATCGATGCTGTTGATCTACCTCGTTTTGGAAACCGATCAGTTCAGCGAGTTCGATGCACACTATTTCCCCGGCGCGGACATCCCGATCACACGGCTCTCGGAACCAAAAAACTACAGTGCCTCGCAGGAACCGCGGGGCGCGACAGCGTTATGCGCCGAGCTACCTTGCGATGTGACCGACAAAGAGTGGGGCATGCCGGATGTCGAACTGGGCCAGTTGGTGCTTGATAGCCTGAAAGTTGCGGGGATACCGGTGCGAGCACCGGTGCGACAGGTACTCGTCCGACGAATTCCGCACGCATACCCGATCTACGAAAATGGATTCGAACGACATTTTCGTGTGGTCGACGAGTATGTCAACGGCATCGACCGGTTGCTGACGTTCGGCCGCCAGGGGTTGTTTGTGCATGATAACACCCATCATGCACTTTTCATGGCCTACAGCGCGGCCCGGTGCTTGGACGGCGAGGGCCAGTTCGATCAACAACAGTGGCGCGAATACCGACGCGCGTTTGAGGCGCACGTGGTCGAGGACTAAGCAAGACGATCCTTGAAGCGATCAACGGTCGTAAGCGCGAAGCGTAAGTTTTGATGTGGCGCTTTCGGCCCAATCGGAACCGGAAGCGTCGGCGAGGGAGTAATTCGCATTGGTGCACCCAACTCCCCCTCGCTTACGCTTCGGGTTACGAGAGAACTGGTGAGTTCGGGATCCGGCGCCAGACGGCGAAGGGAGTAACTTCAAAGAACTGGCGATTCTGGTTAGGAGTGAACGGGATTTGTCAGCGTGCCGCCGGTGCAGCTCGAAAGATCTGAAATATCGGCGTGATCGGAACGGTACTACATGACCCACCTACGGATCAAATTGGTCAGCTCCTTCGAAATGACTAACAGAGGCCAGATCATGGGAAGTTACACTGGAAGGAAGGACCCAATTCGAGACACTTACACGAGCAGCGCAGGGGCATGAACACAGCAACCACTGACACAACGATGCCGGAAGGCAAGTGGGAGTTTGACGACGAAGTCACCAACGTCTTCGACGACATGCTCCAAAGGTCAATCCCCCAGTACGAAGTCATGCGACAAGCGTGTTTCGATCTGGCCTGCCGATTTCGCCGTGAAGACACCGACATCGTCGACCTGGGCTGCAGCCGCGGGTCTTCGATGGCACCGTTGGTCGACAAGTTCGATGAAGGCAACCGCTTCGTCGGACTCGAAGTCAGCCAGCCGATGCTGGAGGCTTCGCGCAAGCGCTTCGAGAGCCAAATCGCGAGGGGATTTGTAACCATCGAGGACTTCGACTTGCGAACCGGCTATCCGGAGTGCGAGGCCAGCGTCACGCTATCCATCCTGACAGTTCAATTCGTGCCGATCGAGTACAGGCAACGGATTATCCACGACATTTACCAACACACGGTCAAAGGCGGTGCGCTGATCTTCGTCGAGAAGATCCTGGGCGCCAGTGCCGAGATTGACAACCTGATGGTCGACCGGTACTTGGCAATGAAAGCACAGCGAGGCTACAGCCAGGAAGCGATCGACCGCAAGAGGCTGAGCCTCGAGGGTGTCCTCGTTCCAGTCACAGCCAAATGGAATGAAGAGCTGCTGCGAATGGCCGGTTTCCGCTTCGTCGATTGCTTCTGGCGGTGGATGAACTTTGCCGGCTGGGTAGCGATCAAGTAACCGATTCATGGCGCTGCCTCGGCAGGCCCACCGTCGTCGTGTGGGGGGCATTTGCGTGCTAGAGACGTTGATCACCAAGTTGGCTCGGACGGTTGTGCCCGTGCATGGACGGGATTGGATCCGCGCTCAGCAGCGGCGCCACCGGCTGCAGTGGCCGCGATCAGGACGCGTGCAGTTCGAAGGCCTCCGACGAACGACGCCCGTCAGTCGGGTCTTCGGAATCGACCGCGGTTTGCCGATCGACCGCTACTACATCGAGCGATTTCTGGCCACCCACTCTTCAGACATTCAGGGTCGCGTGCTGGAGATGGGGGATCCGTACTACACCAAGAAGTTTGGGGGAGACCGTGTTGACGAAAGCGACGTGCTACACGTCGTGGAAGGGAATCCCGCTGCAACAGTCATCGCAGATCTGACGTGCGCCGATCATGTTGCCTCGGATAGCTTCGACTGCATTATTTGCACACAAACGCTGCAGATGATCTACGACACGCGGGCGGCTCTGGGGCATCTACATCGCATCCTTAAGCCGGGGGGCACGCTGCTGGCAACGGCCAGCGGGATCAGCAAAGTGGCGCGCCGCGAAGGCGTGGATGACTGGGGAGAGTATTGGCACTTCACTTCCCAGGGAATGGCCGCGCTGCTCCAAGAGGTCATGCCGGACGCCTATATCGAGGTAGGAACGGCTGGCAACGTGCTGTCGTCGATCGCTTATCTGCACGGGCTGGCGACGGAAGAGCTCTCAAGACAAGAGCTGGACGCCCACGACCGAGACTTCGAGCTAGTCGTCACGGCGCGGGTGGTGAAGAACTAGGTGGCTGCGGTCCTACTTCCATCTCGCACAGCCTTCAACTCCACGAAAACCTTGCCGTCTTCTTCAAAGGCACGATACTGACGCAACTTGAAGGCCTCACAGCTGGAACTGCCGTCGGCCAAGCAGAAGGCGATCCCGTGCCCCGGGCAGTAAACTCGCTCGTCATCGTGAAATCCATCGACCAAGTCAACCCCAAGGTGGGGGCAGCGCCGTGCAAAAGCCCGGACCTCGTCACCGTCGCGCCAGAGCAAGATCTTCGTTTGATTCACGTCGACGGCCATCTTCTCCCCCAGCCGCAAGTCATCTGAGGGGCAGATTTCGATCACCTCGCCAGCCGGCAAACGCTCGTCAATCGCCTTCCTTACGGTCCGGGAATCCACGTATGCCTCGCGCGACGTGATGGACGGTTGGCCCTGGTACTTGCTGGACGAGAACACCTTTAACGAACCAAACTTCCGTTTCTCGAGGTCTGTAGATGCGTACCAGTGCTCGAAGTGGAAGGGAGCGTCCGGTGTGAAGCGAGGTGTTCCCGGGTTGATCCTGGTCGTAACTACCACCCGGGTCTCGTCCGAAATGTTGACCTGAGTGCCGTGCAACATCTCGGCGTTGAAGACGAGCAGTTCGCCAGGTTCAATCGAGACTTTGTGAGGCTGCGAAACCGGGATGCCAGAGGCCAAGTACATGCTGACCGGATCAAACGTTGTGGGCTGACCGAACATGTCCGGGTATAGAATGATGGTGTTGTCCAAGTTCACGCCATCTATAGACCACCAAAGATTGATGCCATCGTAGGAGTGCCCATACCAGGTGTCGACGTGCGGACCATGGGCTCGCGCTGGTTTGGGTAGCAGACCGTGATAGGCAATCGCATCGTAGCTGTGCTGTTCGTTTCGCTGAGACCTACGCCGTCGTTTCCACCGGCGCACGAAGTTGGCAAACAACTCTGGGTTCGTGAGGCAAGCGGTCGCGATCCTCAACTTTTCGGACCAGGGAAAAGGAGGATTCAGCACTTGTTGCGCTTTGCGGGCCACCAAGAACGGGTAGTGGACACGAAACACGATTAGGTGATCCACATAGAAAGGATGTTCCAGGCCCAGAGTCTCACGCCCGACCATGCAGGACCAGTGGTACAACTCGTCCCGCAGGCGCTTCAAGAGATAGGCTTCGAGAATTTGGACCTTCTCAACCGGAAAGTGCCGGTGTAGTTGGCCTAGTCCGTCTTGTGCGATCTTGCCCCTGCACTGGGTTCCCTCGAACTTCTCGACGCCGTCCAGAAATGCCTCGACCACCAGCGGATAGAAAGTCTCCTTGAGCGCGTGCTGCTGGAGCACATGAAAAGTGCCATCCTGCAGGATCTTCGAGACATCGATCGTGTCGCTGTTCGGTTCAGCGATCATAGTGCTCATCGCGTTCTCCCCCGGGAAAACAGAGTGCTTTGGTGCCTTGATTAGCTTCGGACGATTTCCAAGCAGATGCTCAGTCGCATGCGAGGTTTGCCTGTCTGTTCCACGAGCCAAGGCAATCAAAACCGTCCCACGCCCCACCGTCGAGAGAATCGGAATAAGCATGTCGGCGCACGCCAGCAGGCGCTGTAACCGCAGGACACTCATCAGCCATTGGAAGAGCTGCTCGGACCAACTTCCGACTTGGCCGCAGCCAAGTACTTCAGGTCTGCCAGTAGTCTCTTGTCCAACAACCAGGCGCCAGCACAGTAGATGAGGGTAGCGATCGCTACGGCTGCCCATGGTGACAGCGCAAGGAACTGACCGGTCCAGCCGCCGCAGCCTGCCAGCGCGAGCGGAAGAACCAATCCTCGCACACCCGGTAAGACAGTCACCCGCGTCGAGGCCTGATGATGAGCCGTCGCCCAAGCCACGAGACTCACCAGAACTACCGCCGCTGCCGCTCCCCTGGCCTGGAACCCAGATACCGCAGCAAAGCCGATCGTCAGCATGGCAACCGCAGCAACCAAATGAGCGGCCAATACGCTTCGTTGGAGGCCGGCCGCCGTGAGGACCCAGCGGGCGTGCCCGGACAACAGTGTCACCGGCAACGTCCAGATCAGGATCGAGAACGTCGGCGCAGCAGCAGTAAAAGGTAAACCAAATACGATCCCCAGAATCGGTTCGGATAGCATGGTCAGGACAAGCGCAATCAAGACACTGGCCCATGCAACAACGCGAAACGAGGCGCTGGTTAGCGAGACCAGTTTCTCTATGGAACTCATCCGCCTCGTCAGCGCTGGATAGAGGTTGAAGTGGTAGAGGTAGCTAAAGACGAGCAGGGAAAAGACGATGCGGTGAGAAGCACCGAACCAGGCGGTCTCCTCGGCGCTGACCAGCGTTGCGACGAAGAACAGCGGCAGGTACTGAACCAGTGCCCACAACATGCCGCTGAGACCGAGAGATATCCCCTCGGCAGTGAGTTCGCGGAAAGCGGCGAAAGAAACGCGCAGACGGACCGGTGTTAGCCATCGTTGTTGCACGAGCAGCAGATAGGTCGTGAAAACGACCGCCGCACCGAGCTCGGCGACCCCTACGGCAAGCAGGTCCGCTTCGGTCCGCACGAGCAGCACCACCCCGATGCCAAAGGCGGTCATCCGGAGCGGCATCGCCGCAGCGGCCAGCTTCATCTTCTCGAGACCTTGCAACAACCACTGCTGGTCCCAAGGAACTGCCAACAGCGCCAGCGAAAACAGCCACATCAGGCGGACGCTTTCCAGTGGTAGACCCAAAACACTCACGGCGAGGCAGATGGAAGGCACTACCAACAGCGCGATCAGTAACTTGGCGCCTGGGATCTGAGCGGCCAAAACCGGGAGTCGATCAGACGACTGCGCCAACCTTCTCACACCGACGGGGCCAAGTCCGCAGTCAATGACTTTGGTGGAGAAGACGACGATGCCCGTAGCAAACTCGACGGTTCCATACGACTCGGGACCCAGCGTTCGAGCCAGATAGCCGAAGGTAAGAAAGCCAACCAGCTTGCTGAAGACTTGACCGCTCGAGAGGGCGACCAGGTCGCGCAACAGCTTCGACCCGCGGGCGACGACGGTCAGCCGTTCATCCTGTGTTGAAGGAGCCATCGTTGCGCCAAGACGGAACTCTCACGACCAAGTCGATGCCCTGCACGTTCAGGATGCCGCCGCTACCGGCACGTCCTCCGTCGCACGCGGCTCGAACTGCCCCTTCCAGCGGGCAATCCGCTCCACAGGTTGTTTCAGCCGGACTTGCAGCGGCCCCATGACGAGCTGCTCGACCTTCTCGACATCCGAGCGATCGACAGTGGGCAGCGCGAAGTCCTTTCCCATCTCCCGTGCACGGTTATCGACCTCAAGGATGACCGTCCGTCTACCAAACTGTAGGGCGCGAATTCCCCCGTGCAGACGGGTACCGACATAGTCAAGATCGATCGACGACTGAAGGAGATCGTCGTAGGCGCGGAGGTTGGGATCCACAAATGTGACACCAACGCCCAACCCCTTCGCATACGCATAATCAGTCGCTGTTTGAATCCATAGAAAGACCTCCTTGTAGCGGCTGCGGAGCAGCCGTAGCAACTTAGCGTCGCTGGCCGGGTCCGGAATATAGGTATTCAGCGTCGTCACGACATAATCGGCCTTGTCCTGCGGAATCGCCTGGCACAGCTCGGGAGTCATCCGCCAAAGAGTGGGACACCCCGTGTTGATCACGTTATCAACGCCAATCGAGCTGAGCATTCGCCTAGTGTAATCGTCACGGACCGAATGACAGTGCTCGCGACTGAGAACGCGGCGGAGCAGCTGTTGGCTGTAGAAGTCGGGCTTGCGCTGATGCTGGTACCAACCGCAACCCATCAGGATAACGTTGGCGGGGAAAAACAGATCGAACACGTTCAGCTTCCAGACCGATCGAAACCACATGCGGGAGCTGAGCAAGTTGGTTCCTCCCGCAATCGCGAAATCCGACTGGCGGACCAGCCCTCGACTTTTCCACCCCATATACTCGTGGCTCGCAACCCGGTAGCACAGCGCGTCGGGGAAGACCTCCGACAGGTGGTCGTCGACCGCCTCCATAATGATCTGGTCGCCAACATTCGTCGAAGCTACCGAGGTGTCTAGCACAGTCACCTTACGCATGGTAAGTCGCTTCGTGAAACGGTGAGATCGATGTAACGTCGCGGCGTTCCGGGACCGAACCGGGTGATCTGCAGCGAACCGCACCTCCCGCCGATCATCGCGTCCATTCTTGGTAGCCGCCTGCAGTCCGCCACCAGTAGCGGCCCCAGAGTATACATCTCTGAAAGTTTTTTTAGAATCGAAGTCTTGCGAGCAGGTTGGCCGAGCCCGTTATCTGCGACATCAGCCGCTGGGCGTTAGCCCACGGTTCCTAACCCGAATTAACGGACCGTAATTTGGCCGCTTGTTCCGGCCTACCTTCCCACTAAGCTCCAGCCCAGAAACCTGCAGATCAACATGAGATTCATCACTTCTCTGACCGTCCGATGTTGCGCGGTGCTGGCGTTGCTACCAGCGCTCGAAGCCGCCGAGCGGCCTAATCTTGTCGTCTTTATGGCCGACGACTTGGGCTACGGAGACATCGGCTGCTTCGGCAACACACGAATCGATACCCCAAGTCTCGACCGGCTGGCCTCCGAAGGAATGCGACTAACCGACTTCCATTCCAGCGGCGTCGTCTGCAGTCCAACGCGGGCAGGCTTGCTGACCGGCCGATACCAGCAGCGCGCGGGAATTCCCACCGTGATCTTCGCAGATCCCAAACAACCCACACATCCGCATGGCTTGCAAGACCGCGAACTGACCTTCGCAGAACTGCTGAGGGATGCTGGTTATGCAACGGCGATCTTTGGTAAGTGGCATCTGGGATACTACAAACAATACAACCCTGTACGACATGGCTTCACCCAGTTTCGAGGTTACGTCAGCGGCAACGTTGATTTCTTCTCGCATATCGATCAAGCCGGACGTCTCGATTGGTGGCGAAACGAAGAGATCGACGATGAGCCAGGGTATACGACTCATCTCATCACCAAACACGCGTTGGCCTTCATCGCGGCGAACCAGGACCGGCCGTTCTGTCTTTACGTACCCTACGAGCCGCCTCACTATCCCTATCAGGGTCCGCGCGACAAACCGCTGCGAAAAGTTGGCACCGGTCGTGGTCGATCTGAGTCTCAGCAGTCAGGCGAGGATGTACAGCATGCGTACAAGGAAATGGTCGAAGAGATGGACACTGGGATCGGCCAGATTGTTTCCTCGTTGAAGCAGCTCGACCTCGACCGCAGAACACTTGTTATGTTCTTCTCCGACAATGGTGCCACGCCTCGCGGCAGCAATGGCGCCCTGCGCGGCCACAAAGGTCAGGTATGGGAAGGAGGTCATCGCGTGCCCTGCATCGCTTGGTGGCCCGAAAAAATCGAGGCGAATCGTGTGGCCGCTGATTTGACCATCACGCTTGACGTGATGCCGACGCTGCTGGCGGCCGCAGGCGTTAAACCGCCGGACCACAATCCACTAGATGGCGTTGACTTGCTACCGTTGCTCACCGAGGGCCGTTCGATCGACGCTCGCCGACTGTTCTGGATGCACGGGCGCCAAGATAGGAAGCTGCGGGCGATGCGAGACGGCCACTGGAAGCTGGTCGACAACGCGCCGGGGCGACAACGGCCCCAGCTGTTCCATGTTGCCCACGATATCGGTGAACGGAACAATCTCGCCTTGCAAGAACCGCGCCGTGTGAACGAGATGCTGGCAGCCATCGAGGCCTGGGAGCAGGAAACCACAAGCCACGCCACTCCCCAACCAGACGTACCTCCGCTGAACGGTAGCTGAGGCCGCTTTGCGCGGGCCAGTTGGCAAGTGGGTGCCGCAACACCGCTAAGGACTTTTCATCTCGCCAAAATATTATGAAGTAGCCGAATTCGCCAGAATTTGGACAAATCGGCAGTCCGCCAAACTCTGGCGAGTTCGGCTACACTCCAAATCAGCCGCTGGGCGTTTGCCGGCGGTTTCCCAGCGAAACCGGATGCTAACGCAATTCCGGCTGATTGTGGCCCGGGGGCGTACACGGCAGTTCACCAAACTCTGGCGAGTTCGGCTACACTCCAAATCAGCCGCTGGGCGTTAGCCCACGGTTCCCCACCGTCATTCTTCACTCTCCCCTCGGGGAGAGTCGGCCCGAAGGGCCGGAGAGGGGGGGCACGCGAGGGGCGATCACTCCAAGGCAGCCCTCCCCGGACGCTATCGCGTCCGACCCTCCCGCGCGCGGGAGGGTAAAAGTAGGCAGAGATTACAGGCGTCTCATCTTCCTAAGTGAGCGTCGTGCTTGCTCGCATGGCTACGGCACACGGAGTGTGCCGACTACGTTGCTGGCACGCTTCGCGTGCAACTCACCTCATGTCACAAACCGCCATCTTTCCTGCCGCTTGTCCCGGCCTACGACTAAACCCTGGCAAACAGATAACTTACCTCCGAGCGGGAGGGTGAGGTCGACGTCCGTAGGGCGCCGAGGCAGCAGCGAATCGGCTGTAGTCGTTACGATGGCTCAACTGCAAAGGACCGAGGGGGGTTGCCCGCCTCGTGGCGTTGCCACATCTCCGAGAAAGCGCGCTCTACATTTCGCGCAAATTGTTCGGGTTTGAAGAGCGCTGTCGTTGCGCGGGCCTGCCACAGCCGCTCCCGGACGTTTGCCAGGCGGTGGGAATCCTGCGCCAGCTCCACGGCCAGTTGCTCGTAGTGTTGTGGTGAGTCCGCAATCAAGTCGGTCATTCCCAGGGTCGTCAGCAGGCTGCCGGCAACTCGCGAAGCGAATGTCTCGCCAGGCAACGTGATGACGGGACATCCCGCCCACAGCGCGTCGCAGGCTGTTGCGTGCGCGTTGTACGGCCAGGTGTCCAGAAACAAATCTGCGTGACCGAGTCGAGCGAAGTGATCTTCTGGTAACGATGTCCGAGAAGCGAAAACCAACCGTTCGGCTGAAACGCCACGCGCCGCAACCTCGCGCTGCAGATTCGTGACGGCGAACGAGTTCGACACCGGCAACCAGAGGACGCTTCCAGGCACGTGCTGCAGCAGCCGGGTCCAGACGCCAAACACTTGGGGAGTTACCTTGTAGCCTTGGTTGAAGCAGCAGAAAACAAATGCATCCTCCGGCAGACCGCACTCGCTCCGCGATGGCCCCGGGTCGGCCAGCGGGCGGCGGCTGGGATTGGCCAAGTAGCAGTGGGGGAGATGCACCAACTGCTCGGAAAAAAAAGGTTGTCGATCGGCCGGGGCGACGAAGTGATCAACCAAGATATAGTCGATGAAGTCGCATCCCATCGTGCCGGGATAGCCCAAGAAACTGACCTGAAGCGGCGCCGGGCGCAGCGAGAGGATTTGGGTTCGCGCGTGTGTTGTATAGCCAGTTAGATCGACCAAAATGTCAACTTGGTCCGTGTGGATCTGCCGCGCTGCTTGCTCGAAGCCCAACGGGCGCACGTCGATAAAGCGATCGAAGGCGTCGACGAGGCGGTGCCGCAGGGCGCTGCCGTCATCTGGTCCGAAGGAATAGCCCAGCACTTCAAACCGGTCTCGGTCGTGCCGTTCGAATAGCTCGACGGCCAGTTGGGCCACCGGATGCTCGCGAAAATCGGCCGACAGATACGCGAGCCTAATCCGCTCGTTGCGGCGCCCGGCGAACTGAAAGCTACCGCCGCTGCGTTGAAACGGCGCAGCCCAATTGCGTGCCGCTTCGAGCTGCTCTGCCGCAGTCGCGGGGAGTGCCAGAATCAAGAAGGGCGGGATACGAGCATCGTGACCGGCAGCCGCCTCAATCACACGAGTCACATTTTCTTCCCAATCTCGCCAGTCACACATCTTCAGCTGTTGATAGACCCGCTGCGACAGCGCCTCGGTGTAGTCGGGTCGAGCATCCAGCGCGCGTTGATAGGAGGCGACGGCTCGATCGAGTTGCCCCAGCATTTCCAGGACGTTGCCCATGTTCAGATGCGCCTCAGCGTAATCCGGCTCCAGCTCCAGCGCGCGTCGATAGGATGCCAGCGCCGCCTCCAGCTGGCGTTGCTCCTGGAGCGCCACGCCCAGGTTGTTGTGCGTTTCGCAACTGTCCGACTTGTATCGGAGCGCTCGCTCGTAGCTGGCAACGGCCTCCGCCAGCCGCCCTTGTGACTGCAGCACGTTGCCGAGGTTACTGTGCGCTTCAGCATATTCTGGACGTTGTGCGAGTGCCCGCTCGTAGCAAGCTGCCGCCTCGCCAATTCGGCCTTGTGCCTTGAGGACGAGCCCTAGTCCCAAGTGCGACTCTGGCTTGTCCGGTTTGAGTTGCAGGGCACGTTGGTGGCAGGCAATCGCCTCGGCGTAATTTCCCTGTTCGCGTAGCACCATCCCCAGGTTGTTGTGTGCGTCGACGTAAGCTGGTTTCAGTTCAATCGCCCGCTTGTAATGGGCGATAGCCTCCGCAAAGAGCCCCGACCGCTTCAAGGCGATCGCCAAGTTGTGATGTACGGCGGCCTGCTCTGGCTTCAGTTGCAGCGCCTGCCTGTAGGCAGCGATCGCCTCCTCAAGCTTGCCCTGCTCCTTCAAGACAACACCCAAGTTACCGTGCGCTTCGGCATAGTCCGCTTGGAGCTGCAGGGAACGCCGGTAACTTTGCGCTGCCTCCTCCAAGCGTCCCAAAGCTCGGTAAGCAGACCCTAGGTTGCAATAGAAAGGTGGGGCGTTGGGATTGATGGCAATCGCCTGCTGTAGCAGATCGACGGCCGCCTGCTGATTGCCGACCTGATGTGCGATGACCCCCAGCAGGTGGAGCGCATCACTGTCGCGAGGATTGTGGCTGAGGATCTCCCGGTAGAGTCGCTCAGCGGTTTGTAGATTACCTTGTTGATGATAACGAATGGCTGTCGCCAGAGTGGATTCGGTGGGCGCCATCTGATACTCCCTTGCCCCGCGCGGCGAGCGGGCGATAGCCTCTTCCGCTTTTCAAAGTTGGCTCTGCATGGTAACCCGCCGCATCCGTATTGAAGTTTGGTGTTCGCCTTCGGCGTAAGCGCGCTCCATCGTAACCCGAAGCGTAAGCGAGGGACCAACTTGCGATGGTACACCAACTCCCCCTCGCTGACGCTTCGGGTTACGAAACACCCAGCGAATCGGCCTGCTTCCGCCTGTCACGCGGCGAATTTGGCATCCTGTATCCGCCAGACAGCGAAGAGCGCGACTTCAAAGACCCCGCCTCAAGACTCGTCGTCCAACTTTGTACCGCGGGCAAATCCGCGGCAATGGGAAAGATGAGTTGGCTTGTCTGTCAAACGCCATCCCGTAACGCGTTTGAAGCCGGCGGCCAGCAACATCTCTGCCAGGCAGTGCACCGTCGGCACCCACCAATTCGTGGCGTTGTTGCCATACTGCGTGCCAGAGTAGAACTCCATGACCAGGTCCTTGTTCGCATAACCCTCGCCGAGGCCGCCGCGGTAGGGGCTGTAGTGGTCTAGCACTGCACTCTCGACGTAGATTTCTGCATCGCAGACGGCGGCCAGCCGATCCAAAGCCATCAGCGGATACCTGAGGTGGTAAAGAGTGCCGAAAAAGAAGACGACGTCGAAGCGGCCTAACTTTTCTTCGTCGATGTCATAGACACTCATCTCACGGCGTTGGCATTGATCTCCATCATGGCCCAAGGCTTCGCGACAAAGATCAAAGGTCTCCCAGGCGCGCCGATCGGAGCGCTCGAGAGTACCTAGATAGTCCGAGAAGTCATCCACTGCGACCACCTGTCGAGCACCTCGCTTGAGCGCTTCGAAGGTCCAATAACCATCCCAAGCGCCGACGTCGAGCACACGCTTTCCGGTTAGATCGTCGGGGATTCTATAGCTGGACGCCTTGATCGGCGCCCAGCCGGGCGTAACGATGCCGCCGGGCAGTTCAATTTTGTGATACCAGTACGGCAGCGCATCAACGCGCGCTTGCAGGTCTTCAGACATCAGTTCTCGATCTATTGCTTCAAACAGGATATTCCGACCGCCGGGCATTCTACCGCTGGAGCTGCTGTTTCACCAAACCCAAGATCCGATCCTCGAGTCCCGGTTTGAACGGCCCGTGGATGCCGAAGTACTGCATCGCTCCGCCCGCCTCATAACCTCCCTCTGCCAACACACGCTCCGACGGAATGTACGCAAATACATCGTTACAGTAGCCCGCAATCCACAGCGGCTCGGCGGGTAGTTCCCGGCGGAGTCGAATCGCATAGTCGACCACAGTCTCGCCCGAGAAACCGACGAACGTCAGCTGCGAACCAAAGCGGATCGTGTGCACCGGAAACGGGTGTGACCCGGCAATCCGTCCTTGTCGCTCGAGCCGCAGCAGCAGCCGATCCGTGAGTCGTTGCTCGTAGACGCTCCCTTGGCCACGGCGTCGCTGCAATTCGGCGCGCGTGGGTGGCTCGACAAACGACAGTTCGACTCGGTCGAAATGAACCTCCAGCGGTCCCCCTAATGGCTCCGTGGACATGGCTAAGCCACGTTCGACAGCTGCGGCCAACGTCTCTCCGTGCTGTTGGGCGAGTGCGACTGTACCTCTGGGAGCCGGGTTGGCGTCGCCGCCACAACCCATCATAAACAGAGCGGTGACACCCGGATGGGCCTGTTCCAACGCGATCTGCGCGAAACCGGCGTAGTCACCGCTGTAACGATACTGGTCTCCAGTTAGCGTTGCGGTGTGGCAGGCATACCCAAACAGCACTGCCACGAGCTTCCCGCTCTCATCGGTCACCTTCAGCACTGGGACGGCGTGCTCGACCGGACCTGCCGGATTGTGCCGGATCCGCCGGTTGGCCGCGAACGGGGCCTCGCTCTGTGCAAAGAACAGCTTCGCCGGCCCCATTGACTGGCTGGCACGCTCGACCAGCGAGACCAATTTTCCTTCCAGCTCGAGCGTGTACGCGTGTATGAGGTTCTGCTGTGACTCGTCGAGCCCATAGGTCACCAGCGCCCCGTCATTGATGCGGGTTACGGGGCCGGTATGCGTATGCGAAAAGTTGAACAGTATGTTGTCCGGTTCAATCGACGTAGTCGCCGACACTTTGGCACGAATTTGATCCGCGAGTGCCGCTCCAAAGTTGTCGCCAATCAAGTCGAGAGTGATCAGGGCAATACGTTCGCTCTCCCGATCGCCAATTACCAGGGTTTTGGCCCACAGCTCGTGCAGCACCCCTTCGGCCGGACGTTCGCGGCTCGCGTAACCGCCCAGCCAGAGATGTTGGCGAGGTGTGATGTCGACGCGCGCCGTACCAACGGACCATTCGGCGGCGCAGGCCGAGGTGGCCATCCAGACCGACACCGCGACCAGCCACAGCGACGCAGTTCGTAGATATCCCATGTCAATTACTCTCGTTTTTTTCACCGTGGATCGTCGGCGAGCATTCGCCGACAACGCGGCGACTGTGTAAGATGGCCTTCGGTCCATTCGTCCTTCATCGGAGAGCCTGGGACCGTTTGATTTATCCGTCCGCCTGGAACAACCAGAGCATTATTCACTGAGCACAGGAGACCAGCCACATGTCATCTATCGCCCGCGTTACAGAGATCATCGCTTCTTCGAAGAAGAGTTTCAATCACGCGATCGAGATGGGAGTCAAACGCGCGAACAAGACGTTGGATAATGTCAAGGGTGCCTGGGTCAAGGACCAGAAGATCGTCGTCGACAAGGGAGAGATCGTCGAGTACCGCGTGATCATGCACGTCACGTTTGTGCTCAAGGACTGATTGCCGCAACGATCTGTGCGACAGGTTTCTCTATCGGGCACTCGAATGCTGCTTCACCGCTCGTTGTCCTCTGCGAGTTTCCCCGATCAGCCGCGTTCTGTGGTCAGTGGTCGGTCACGCGTTGATACTCGCCCAGCTTTGCAACGCCCAGGATGCGGGGAGTTCGAGTGGCGAGCGACTCTACCAGCAGCAGTGCGCTTCCTGTCACGGGCCGCGCGGCGAGGGCACCGACGAGTTCCCGGAGAGACTGGAAGGCAGCTATTCGCTGGACGAACTCGAGCTGTTTATCGACGAGTCGATGCCGGAGGGCGCCGCAGAAAAATGCGTCGGTGAGGACGCCCGACTCGTAGCCGCGTTTGTTTACGGCACCTTCTACTCTGCTGCGGCACAGGCTCGCAACCGGCAGCAGGCCGCCAGAATCGAACTCTCTCGGCTCACCATAAGACAGTACCGCAACGCGGTAGTGGATCTGATCGGCAGCTTTCCTGCCGACTGTGGCAGCGACAGCCGAACGTGGACTGCGTGGCCGGTACTACAAAGTTCGTCGGTTGCGCTATAACGAACGTACAGGCAGCGCGGTGATCGATCGTATCGACCCCCGAGATTCGTTTTGACTTTGGTGTCTCTGGACCTGACACCCGAGACATCGAAGCAACCAAGTTCGACCCGCACCAATACTCGATCCGCTGGGAAGGAGCCGTCCTAGCCCCGGAGACGGGTGAATATGAATTCGTCTTGCAAACGGACCAGGCGGCGCGTCTGTGGCTCAATCAACCCGCTCGTCAGCAAGCCGGATCGGGAGAGCCGTCAGACGAGTCGCGCCGTTGGTACGACATTCAAAAGCCGCTGATCGATGCCTACGTCAAGTCGGGGGACGACACCGAACACAGAGCCCGCATCTATCTACTTGGCGGGCGGGCCTACCCGGTGCGAATTGAGTTTTCCAAGTCGAAGCAAGGTGTCGACGACTCGGACGAGAATCCACCTCGGCCGACCCACGCTGGTATCGCGCTGCGTTGGCGGATGCCTGGACGCTCGGAGGAAGTGATTCCTCAGCGGAATCTCTCGCCGGCGCGAGCCCCACAGGCGTTTGTTGTTACCACGCCGTTTCCTCCTGATGATCGCAGTCTGGGCTACGAGCGAGCTACCACGATTTCCAAGGCCTGGGACGAGGCCACAACCGCTGCCGCCATCGAAGTTGCCGGCCACGTGGTCGACAACCTGTACCGCCTGGCAGGTACCGATCAAGACGATGCGCCCCCAGGACTTGCAGGATCAACAGAACGGCCGGGGGACCGTGATACAAAATCAGCCGCTGGGCGTTAGCCCACGGTTGCCAGAGAAGGAACAAATACAGCGGTTTTGTCGGACCCTTTGTCGAGCGTGCCTTTCGCCGTCCGCTGACCGAAGAGCTGAACGAGTTCTTCATCGACCGGCAATTTGCAGCGGCTCCCGATCCGGAGATAGCCACCAAGCGGGTCGTGATGTTGGTGCTCAAGTCACCGAGGTTTCTCTACCACGAAGTGGGAGAAAGCGAACTGCCTGCCTACGACATCGCATCGCGATTGTCGTTTGGTCTGTGGGACTCTCTACCCGACGCAGAATTGCTGGCGGCGGCCGAGGCCGAAGAAACTCTCCGATCGCGCAGCGCTGATCTCGCAGGCCGAGCGGATGCTGGCTGACCCCAGGGCGCGTTCCAAGTTGCGCGAGTTTTTCATGCAGTGGCTCAAAATCGAGCAGGTCCCGGACCTTGCCAAAAGTAGCCAACGTTTCCCGGCATTCGGTAACGATGCGGCTTCGGATCTGCGGACGTCGCTCGAGTTGTTTGTCGACGACGTCGTGTGGAGCGAGTCATCAGATTTCCGGCAGCTGTTTCTGCAGGAGACCCTGTACTTAAACGGCCGCCTCGCTGACCTGTACGGGGTGGACATGCCTGCCGACGCGCCATTCGAGCGCGTCTGGCTGAGCACCGGAGAACGTGCCGGCCTGCTGACACATCCTTACTTGATGGCAAACTTTGCCTATGCTGCTGAGAGCTCGCCGATCCACCGCGGCGTCTTCATCGCCCGCAACCTGTTGGGCCGCACGCTACGTCCACCTGCGGACGCTTTCACTCCGTTGCCTGCTGACTTACACCCGGATCTCACGACTCGCGAGCGTGTAGCGCTGCAGACGCGGGCCGCGGCGTGTATGAACTGCCACGGTATGATCAACCCGCTGGGGTTTACCTTGGAAAACTTCGACGCAATTGGCCGCTACCGCGCCCGAGAGAACGGGCACACGGTCGATTCGAGCGGTCAGTACGAGGACACCGAACGGCAAGCGTATCTCCTTCGCTGGCATCGGCGACCTCGCAGATTATCTGGCCCACAAGAGCAGCGAATCGCAGGCCGCGTTTATCGAGCGGCTGTTTCGCTATTTGCTGAAACAACCGATTCAGGCCTATGGCCCCACAGGCGAGGACTCATCTCGAACGATCGTTCGAAATGCATGAATTCAATATCCGCCGGCTAGTCGTCGAGATCATGGTCATCGGCTGCTTGGCGGCCGAGACGGAATAAAACGGGCGGGCTGTCGGCGAACCGTCAAACGCTCGAACGACACTGGAAACTCCCGCTTCGCACTCGCCGTAATCACTACCCATCTCCCCTTCCTCCTAATTGGCAACACCGGATGCAATTTGCAGGACAAGAGCACATCGAACTAGATCCACAAGAGCTGTGGGATCGCCTTTCCGACATGAACTTCATCTCGAGCTTGATACCGGACAGTGAGGGTGCTGCGGACATCAACAGTGATGGCTTCACCTGCCGCGTCCGCCCCCGCTTCATGTTTTTCCAAGGGACGATGAAGCTGGCTTTCGACGTCACCGAATCGCAGCCACCCGAGCGACTAGCGGTGCGAGTCACAGGCAAGAGTATTGGCGCCGGCGCAACGATCGACGTCGAGATGCAGCTAGCGGGCGCCGAGACGGGAACGGACTTGCAGTGGGCCGCAGTCGTCGCTGAAAGGAAGGGACTCCTCAAACCGATCGGCGGCGACCTGATCCGAGGCGCGGCGGAGCGAGTCATCGGGGATTTCTGGACGTCGTTTCGCGCAGCGCTAACGCGTCACGACTGAGGCGGCGTTCCCGCCGAGCGATCGTTCTGCAACATCAGCCGCTGGGCGTTAGCCCAAGGGTTCCACGTTGCCATGCTCCTGATGTATCTCGGCTCGGCAGGAGCCTCGCCCTCCCGAACGTTTTGCACGACTGGTGTTCTGCGGGTGCGATAAGGTGACCCATCACCGAAACCGGATGCTAACGCATTCCGGCTGATTGTGACCCGAGGGCGTAACCGTGATAAAAAATCAGCCGCTGGGCGTTAGCCCACGGTTCTCACCAACCGGCCGCTAACGCATTCCGGCTGATTTGTTTGACCGTGGAACGCGGATAGACTTCGATATCAGGTCTGTCGCACAGGGCGCCTGAACGGTCGGCAACGTCACGCGGAGCGTGACGTCTACGTAGCCATCACGCTCCGCGTGATGAGGCATCGCATGTAGTGTGAATTCTAAGATGGTCTGTCGGACCCCTCCGCCGGGGAGCCCTTCCGGCAATCCTGTTTCATTTTGTTGATCCTGTCTTCTGCCGTTCTTGACAGGATTTACAGGATCAACCAGATGACCTGGACCGTGATAAAAAATCAGCCGATGGGCGTTAGCCCACGGTTTCCACGTTACCACGCTCCTGATGTATCTCGGCTCGGCAGGAGCCTCGCCCTCCCGAGCGTCTTACACGACCTGTGTTCTGCGGGTGCGATAAGGTGACCCATCACCGAAACCGGATGCTAACGCATTCCGGCTGATTGTGACCCGAGGGCGTAACCGTGATAAAAAATCAGCCGCTGGGCGTTAGCCCACGGTTTCCACGTTGCCACATTCCTGATGTATCTCGGCTCGGCAGGAGCCTCGCCCTCCCGTGCGTCTTGCACGACTGTTTGCAGCGAGTGCGATAAGGTGACCCCACCACCAAAACCGGATGCTAACGCATTCCGGCTGATTCGCGCAGAGAGCGTTTTAACAGCTTACCGGTCGGCCCCTTGGGCAGCTCGTCCATTATCTCGACAACCCGAGGATACTTGTAGGCTGCCACATGCTGCTGGCAATACTGGATCACCTCCTCAGGGGTCACCTGCTGACCTGCCTTCAGCGAAATGACCGCCTTGACTTCCTCGCCGTACTTCTCGTGGGGAATTCCGATCACGACCGCCTCGCGAACTGCGGAATGTCGGTAGAGTACTTCCTCGACCTCACGCGGGTAGACGTTATACCCGCCTCTCAAAATCATGTCCTTTTTCCGGTCAACGATGAACAGATCGCCGTCCTCATCGAAGTACGCCAAGTCACCGCTATGAAACCATCCCCCGCGCATGGCCTCCGCCGTCGCCTCCGGCCGCTTGTAATACCCCTTCATCACGTTGTGTCCTCGGATCACGACTTCGCCCGTTTCGCCCTGAGGAACGTCTCGATCCTGTTCGTCCACCACGCGCACTTCGACACCTTCGATCGGTTGGCCCACGCAGCCGCACTTGGTCGCCGTCTCGGCTGCCTGGACCGTGGCCAGCGGCGAGGTTTCCGTCAATCCGTAGCCTTCGCGGATACAGATTCCAAACCGCTCCTCGAACAGGTTTTTCACCTCAGTAGGTAGAGGGGCACCACCGGAAACACAGCTTCGCAAGCTCGAGAAGTCGGCCGAACCCGCCTGCTCGTCATGCAGAATTGCGAAGAACATCGTCGGTACGCCGGGAAAGAACGTTACTTGATCTCTGGCGATCGCCGTCGTGGCAGCGGCGGGCGAAAATCGGCCGATGAACGAGATCGCTCCACCGCCGATCAACATGCCGTTTTGAACGTTAGTCTGGCCGAAGACGTGGTAGAGCGGCAGCGCCGCCAGAGCGACATGTCCCGGTCCCCAAATCTCGACCTCATGGGGCCAGTTACCCAGTGTCCTCTCCGAGGCATACTTCGCGTTGTAATACAGGTTGAAGTGCGTCAACTCGGCGCCTTTCGGCTTGCCGGTCGTACCACTTGTATACATGATGACCGCCGTGTCATCGGGCATCGTGGGGACAATGTCAAAGTCGGTCGGCGCGGCCAGGATCGAGTCTAGCCGTTTTGCCCGGTCAACCTCGAGTGAATCGTCACCGCCAATCAAGTACAGCTCGCGACACGACTCGACCTGTGCAAAAGCGCTCAAACCGGCGGCCGCACACTCGGCGTCCAGCACGAAGGTAGTTGCCTCGCAGTCGCTGAGCTGAAATGCGGTTTCTTCGGCAGTCTGTAGGGTGTTCAACGTCACAACCGCCGCGCCGGTGTAAAGGGCACCGAAGTAGGCGATCGTGAAGTGTGGCGAGTTAGTGGCCATTAGTGCGACCCGCTGTCCGGGGCCCGCCCCGCGACTCGCCAGCTCGGCGGCCAAGGTCCTGGCCTGCCGGTCCAGGTCCCCATAGCAATGCTCTTCCGTACCACAGATCATGGCGCGTTGCGTGCTGCAACGACGTGCTGATCGGACAGTATCGAGCCGAGATTAAGTGTCATCGTTCTGTGACGCTCTTATGTTTGTCTCAAATCAAAGTAGTAGGCACACTCCGTGTGCCGCAACCATGGGCACCGCTGCAAATAGCGGCGTACGAAGGAACATGCCTAGCTACACGAACGGACGGCACGCGGCGCGTGCCTGCTTACTTCGAACTGTGTCGATACGACACTCTTCGAGGCACCCAGCTTGATTTTGTAGCACGGTTTTACTACGGTGCCTAAGTTGCTTTGATCACGAGTGTTACGCGACTCTGCAGAATATGCTACCAGTCAGACTCGAAGGATGAAACCTGCCCGCTGCAACACCAGTGCTCAGCTTTTGCGAGGCGCAACTGCCGAGGGCCCGCTACAAGTCTACAGCCGAACTCTTGCTAGGAACCGAGCGCATGAACGACCATCTGCCAACCAAGACCGCCGGCAGTTTCTGCTAAGCACTGCCGGCTCGGTGGCTGCCTGCACGATTGTCCCCCGCCATGTTCTGGGCGGCCCGCGCCACGTCGCACCAAGTGACATGGTGAATATCGCACTGGTGGGTGCCGGCGGCCGCGGCCTGCGGAATGCCGGAGAACTTCTGAAGCTCGCCGACGCCAGGATTGTCGCCATCGCAGACCCTGCCGAATATTGGGACCTGAACAAGTTCTACTACAAGGGCACAGCGGGGAGGAGGCCGACGCGCGAGGCGATTGAGAAGGTCTACCGGCGAAAACAGATCCAAGCGAGCTGCACCGAGTACGAGGACTTCCGTGTCATGCTGGAAAGGGAGAGCGGCCTCGACGCAGTGTTGTGCGCCACGCCGGACCACCTGCACGCCACGGTCTCGCTGGCAGCTATGCGGGCGGGCAACATATTTACTGCGAAAAGCCGCTCACACACAACGTGGCCGAGGCGCGCCTGGTCGCTGCTACGGCTCGCGAGACTGGCGTCGCCACGCAAATGGGCAATCAAGGGCACTCGAACGAAGGGATCCGTTTGACCTGCGAGTATATCTGGGCGGGTGCCATCGGTGCGGTTCGCGAGGTCCATGCCTGGGTGACCGCCACTCGCTGGAACCCACAGCTGCAGGGCAAGCCGTCCGAGTCACAGCCCGCTGCCAGCGGGATTGAATTGGGACCTCTGGGTGGGACCGCGTGAGCCCATGCCGTTTCATTCGGCCTACGCACCGGTTGCCTGGCGTGACTTCTGGACGTTTGGCTGCGGTGCTCTCGGGGATTTCGGCTGTCACGATCTCGACTCGGCCTGCTGGGCCTTGAATCTGCACGCGCCGACGTCGGTGGAAGTACGGCCAGCCGGCCATATGGATGCGGACATCGCTCCCCACGGAGAGATGGGCTACTTCGAGTTTGACGCGGACGGCGATCGGCCACCGGTTACCATCAGCTGGTATAGCGGCGGCCTCAAACCCCAACGGCCTGAGGCACTCCCCGAGGGGCGAGAACTTCCGCCGCGCGGAGTCCTCTTTGTGGGTGATCAAGGAGTGTTGCTGTGCGGAGGTGCGGGCGGCATGCCGCAGCTACTGCCACAAGAACGTGACGCGGCGTTTGCCAAGCCGGAGGCCACGTTGACCCCGCTCCAACGGCCACCATCGAGATTGGATCGATGCGATCAAAGGCGGACCCGCACCGAGTTCGCACTTCGAGTATGGCGCGCGGCTGACCGAAATCACACTTGTCGGGCTCGCTGCGCTAAGAGCCGGCAAACGACTCGAGTGGGATCCCCAGACCATGTCTGCACCCAACGCTCCGGAAACTGAAGCGATTTTCAAGGGTGAGTATCGCAAGGGCTGGGAGCTGAGCTGAATCAGCCGAACCTGAGAGCGTGCCGGAACAGCGCGGCGAAAATCGTACGTAGATAGTCTACTTTTGCGCCGCTTGTTCCGGCCTACTCCTTGCGTCGCTTGTTTCGGCCTACTCCTAAATCAGGAGTCTTCGTCCGAGTCTTCTTGCCCAACCGCGTCCGCGGCGATCGCCAGCCCTTCCCAGCAGGCCGGGAACCCGGCGTAGGGAGCGACCTGCAGCAACGTCTCGGAGATTTCATGCCGAGTCGCCCCGTTGCGGACCGCCATGCGGATATTGAGCTCCAATGCACGGGGACGGCCCAGCGCAGCGGTCACCGCAATCGTCACCAAACTCTTTGTCTTGCGGTCCAGGCCCGGTCGGTTCCAGATCTCTCCAAAGACGAAGCCCGTAACATACTCATCGAACTCTGGTGAAATTTCCTGCCAGTGACGGGTGGTCTGCTCGGCTGACGATGCTCCTAGCATCTCGTCTAACATCGCTCGCCCCCTCGCCTGCCGATCACTTAGAGTCATGTGTCGCTCCTGATTCTCACAAGCTCACGTACGGCGGCGGTGGCGGCGCGCCCCCAGACGATAGTACCTGCCAAAGCAGTGCGGGCAGACACACGGCCGGATGCCCAGCAGCAGCAACGGCCACTCGTACCAGTGCATCGACGCGGGAACCACGCGCACGTGGTGACACCAACCACACCTGTTGCCAATCATCTCCGACCTATCACCGGTTTAGCTAGCTTGGACCCGAATGTAGCAGGCACACTCCGTGTGCCGTCCGCCAGAAGCGGAGCAACACGAAACCGACAAGCGGGCAAACGGCTCGGCAGGAGCCTCGCCCTCCCGATCACCGCTCGCCCTCCCGATCACCGCTCGCCCTCTCGAGCGTTCCCGATCGGCTCCCGCCCGGTCTCGCTTTCCCACAGCAGCGCCCTCTCCCCTTGATCCTAACCGGGCACCGAACGGCCCGACTTGCGAAAACCTGGTCACCCGGGCAAAGGGGAAAATCGGGGACAGATTGTCGCGAAAATCGCGAGAATTCCGGCCATCTTGCCCGCCAGAGGAGCGTCTTCTTTCTCCATGAATTACCTGCGGAACACGTGACTCCAACTGTAGCGATCAGCTAGACTGGGAGAGTCGCCACGATTTTGCAATCCCGAGGAACCGCACCATGGCCAGACGACAATCAGGCGGCAGCACTAGGAAATCGAGAAGGTCCCGCCGCCGCGCGAGCAAGAGGCAACGGCTGCTGGGGGCCGAGGGACTCGAACGGCGTGTTTTGCTGACAGCGGTCACAGCCGTCAGCCCGCCGGTGAACGCCCCGGCCGCTCCCGTAACATCGGACGTGGCCGTGACCTTCGATCAGGCGATCAACCCAACAACCAGCTCGGCCGCGACTTTCGCCGTCCATACGATGCAGCGCGGCCAACTCGTCGGACCGGCGGCCACCGTTACCACAGCCGGGCCCGTCGTAACGCTGGACCCGACTAGCGACTTCTTTCCCGGCGAGTTGGTGCAGGCGACGGTCACGGCTGGGATTCAAAGTACGGGCGGCGAGCCCGCCACGCCTCAGGTCTTTCAGTTTCGTACCGCAGTGCAGTCTGGTGGCGGATTGTTCTTGCAGAGCCCGCTGCCCCTGGGGAACCAGGAGAGCCTCGACATCGAGTTGGGTGATCTCGACGGAGACGGCGACTTGGACGCCTTCGTCGCCAATCGTAATTCTGGCAACCGCGGCGCCAGCAACCGGGTCTGGCTTAGCGAGAACGGACAGTTTGCCGACAGTGGCCAAATGCTAGGCAATGGCAACAGTTTCGGTGTCTCCCTGGGCGACTTCGACGCCGACGGCGACCTGGATGCCTTCGTGGCCAACGTCGGCGAAGGCAACCGAGTTTGGCTCAACGACGGTGGTGTGTTCACTGACAGTGGTCAGCAGCTGGGTGGCTTTAACAGCATCAGCGTCGCCGTGGGTGACGTCGACGCGGACGGCGATCTGGACGCTTTCGTGGCCAACGTGTTGGAGGAGAACCTCGTTTGGCTGAACAACGGCAGCGGTCAGTTCACCTACAACGGACAATACCTGGGCGAGGCGGCCAGCAACGATGTGTCGTTGGGCGACGTGGATGGCGACGGCGATCTGGACGCTTTCGTCGTCAACTCTTATCAGCCGAATCGGGTCTGGATTAACAACGGCGGACAGTTCACCGATAGCGGCCAGCTGTTGGGCAACCACACCAGCCGAGGAGTTGAACTGGGAGACCTAGATGGCGATGGGGACTTGGACGCTCTAGTCGTCAACAGCTACGACGGCAATCGTATTTGGCTCAATGACGGAGGCAACTTCTCCGACAGCGGACAGTTGCTAGGCAACGGTCGGAGTTACGGTATCGGGTTAGGTGATCTCGACACCGACGGCGACCTGGACGCATTTGTAACCAACGCGGTTCAAGGAAACCGGGTATGGCGCAACAGCGGCGGGGTGTTCCTGGACACTGGGCAAACGATGGGAGTCTATTCCAGTGCGGGGCTCGCGCTGGGTGACATCGACAACGACGGGGACCTCGACGCCTTCGTGGGCAACTACAGCCAGAATCGGCTTTGGATCAACCAGAATCCGACTTTCTCGGTCTCCCCGCTGGTCCTGCCGCTCCCGGAGACGAACATCGGCAGTCAGACTTTCAGTTTCACCGTTACCCGAGCCTTCGATACCCGTGGCACGACGACGGTCGACTATGCCTTTGCGCCTGGCGGCGACACCCCCGCTCAACTGGCCGACTTCGTTGGCGGCACGCTCCCCAGCGGGACGTTGGTGTTCGATGATGGTGTCACGAGTTTACCGGTGAGTATCTCGGTCGTCGGTGACGTCGTTGTTGAAAACGACGAGCAGTTCACTTTGACGCTCTCCAACCCACAGGGTGGTGGTTCGGTCATCGGAGCTGGCGAGGCGCTCGGTGTGATTCGCAACGACGAGGGCGCCGATTTGGGCGACTTGCCGGCCCCCTTCCCAACGCTGTTTGCCGACAACGGTCCGGCACATATCGCTGTCGGTCCCACGCTCGGTTTCATACGGGATATAGACGTCGACGGACAACCTGCGCCGAACGCGGATGGCGACGACAACTCGCGCATCCCCGACGACGAGGACGGCGTGACCCTTCCTGGGCCGTTCGTACCGGGACAACCAACAGCACCGATTACCGTCACCGCGAATGCACCTGGAAAGCTGGACGCTTGGATCGACTTCAATCGCGACAACTCATTTGCGGGTGCGCAGGAACAGATCTTTTCGAGCGTCGACCTGTTGCCGGGTGCCAACGACTTGACGTTCGCGGTGCCGGCCGACGCAGCCCAGGGCGCCGCATTCGCTCGTTTTCGTGTAAGCAGCAGCGGTGGTCTAGCGCCTGGCGGTGGCGCCGCGGACGGCGAGGTCGAAGACTATGCATTTACCGTACCCAGTCCCACGGGGAGTGGCGTGTTCAGCTCTAGCGGTCAATCGCTGGGACAACGCAGCAGCCTCAACGTGGCGCTGGGTGATTTGGACGGTGACGGCGACGTCGATGCTTTTGTGGTCAACGGTTACAACGAGAGCAATCGCGTATGGCTCAACAACGACGGCCAGTTCACCGACAGCGGCCAGAGCGTGGGCGGCCAACACAGTTCGGAGGTCGCGCTCGGCGATCTCGATGGGGATGGCGATCTGGACGCTTTTGTCGCAAACGCAACCGTGAATCGCGTCTGGCTGAACGACAGCGGGATCTTCACGAGCAACGGGCAGGACCTGGGTACCAGCAACAGCATCGCGGTTGCACTGGGAGACTTGGACCGGGACGGAGATCTTGACGCCTTCGTGGCCAACGAAACTCAGGCTAATCGCATCTGGCTGAATGAAGGCGGAATCTTCAGCGACAGTGGCCAGATCCTGGGCAACCATGCCAGCCGAGCGGTCGCTTTGGGGGATATCGACGGGGACGGGGACCTGGACGCCTATGTCGCCAACTATCTGCAAGGCGATCGCATCTGGCAAAACGATGACGGGATCTTCAGCGATACCGAGCAAGAGCTCGGAGACCATCATAGCTGGGGTGTGGCGCTGGGAGACGTCGACGGCGACGGTGATTTGGATGCGTTGACGGCTAACTTGGACCATCACAATCGACTCTGGTTGAACACTGACGGTACGTTTGTGGACAGTGGCCAAAGCCTGGGAGACCACTTTGGCTTCGATCTGGCGCTGGGCGATTTGGACGGTGACGGCGACCTGGATGCGGTCGTCGCCAACGGCCACTCCGGCAGCTCGCTGGTGGCCAGTTCGGGAAATCGGATCCTCCGCAACAACGGCGGCGTTTTCAGCGACTTCGGTCAGCCCTTGGGCGACCATGCCAGTTTCGGGGTGGCCTTGGGCGACCTGGACGGCGACGGTGACTTGGACGCGTTTACCGCGAACTACTACGTACCTCAGATCGGAGTTCCGCGCCAGCCGCAGGGGAATCGCGTTTGGTTGAACGCTCAGGAAGAGAGCCTTTTCGCCGTAGCTGCTGTGGATGCGGTCAAGGCTGAAGGTGACTCGGGAACCACCTCCTTTACGTTCGAGGTGACCCGTGCAGGCAATTTGGACGAGGCGGGGGCGGTGAACTACGCGGTCACAGGCCGCGGGGGGTTTCCCGTCGATGCGGCTGACTTCGGAGGCACATTGCCCAGCGGTGTTGTTAACTTTGCGGCGTCTGAAACGACTCAGACCATTTCGGTCGAGGTCACAGGCGACGCGGCCATTGAGACGGACGAGGATTTTCGGGTCACGATTGCTGAACCCACGCCTGTCACAGCTCAAATCGTGACCGCCACCGCCGAGGGCACGATTCAGAACGACGACCTCACGCCGTTGACCGTCTTTTTGGGCGTCGACAATCCGATCACCCTGGAAGATGGTGGGATGACGATCTTCTCTGCGGAACTGACTCAGGATGCACCGACGGACGTAACGGTAGACCTCACCCTGAGCGGTACGGCGACGTTGAACGTGGACTTCGCACTTTCGGGTACTCAAATTGTGATTCCCGAGGGCGGGCGTTCCGGTTCGGTGAGCGTCACGACGGTCGACGACGCGCTTGATGAGGAAGACGAGTCCATTATTCTCGAGATCACCAGCGCTACCAACGCCGCGATCGGCAACGGTCCACAGACGACGTTCATACTCGACGATGACGACCCGGAGGGCTTGGCTGTCACGCATCTCTTCCCGACCACGACAGGATTCTCCATCCAGTTGAACACCTTCGTGGACCGGAGCACGCTGAACTTGTACGACACTGAAACCGCGGGGCTTGGACCGGCCGATGTCACGCTCGTTGGAGAGACAAACGGGCCAATCGCCGGGTCGGTATTTATCAGGCCGTCCTTGTTCGAGTTTGTATTCGTCAGGACCGGTGGCCCGCTGCCGCCGGACAACTATACAGTGACCCTGCGTAGCGGCGAGAACGCTTTCAAGTCGATCACAGGCGAGCTGCTGGACGGTAACGGCGACGGAACCGCCGGCGACGACTATGTAGGAACGTTTTTGATTGGCGAGCCGGCGGCTGGTGCGGTGACGGTCAGTGTGCCGGACTTTGTGCGGGGACCGGGGCAAGTCATCAACGTGCCCGCCGATTCGAGCAACGGGCTCCCGATCGTGGTCAGTGGCTCGGGGGGCGTGCGCGTCGTTGATATGGCGATTAGTATCCGACTCGCGTTGATCAATATCACCGGCGCCACAGTAGCGCCGGGCATGCCGGCAGGCTCGTCTGCAACACTGCAGTTTGCCGACGATGATCCGTCGCTGGCGCTAGTCACCTTCTCGAGCCCGACCGCATTGCCCGCAGGCACACACACCATTGTGAACCTACAGGCCGAAGTACCGGTGGCGGACGCCAACGAAGTGTACCGCGATAAGCAAGTTGTCGACCTGCAAGGCGTGACAGTTCGTGGAGCAGACCTCAACCCGCTACCGGTGATCGAAGACGACGGGTTTCATGTGGCAACCTACTTCGGAGATGTCTCGGCGAACGGCCGCATGAACGCCAGCGACGCTGCCTTAGTAGCGCGGGTGGCCGCGTTGCGTGACAGCGGATTCGCGAACACGCCGCTGGCCGATCCGCTGTTGATGGGAGACGTAACCGGCAACGGCCGCCTGAATGCCGCCGATGCTTCGCGGATCGCTCAAGCGGCAGCGCTGCTCCCGGTGCCTTCAATTCCCCCCATCCCGGGCGGGGTGGTAACCACGCCGATCACAGGTCCCGATCCTAAGCTAAGCATTCCGCAAACGTTGACCGCGACGCCCGGCGAATCGGTTCGCGTGCCGGTGCAGATCGACAGTCTTGGTGAGCTGCGAGCGCCGCATCGATTGGCCGAAGCGGATCTGGTGGTGACCTTCGACAACCGTCTGTTGACCGTCACACAGGTGACACCGGGCGTGCTGCTCACCGAGAATCCGGGCTGGTCTTTGACCACCAACCTGGACAACGACCTGGGCCGGGTCATCGTGATGGCTTCGACGACGAGCCCGCTGGCCGGCAGCTTTGATGAGGTTTTGGTCGACCTGCACTTCACCGTCAGAGACTCCGCTCCGGGCGGAGCGGTCACGGCGATCAACCTAGCCGCCTCTTCGGGCAGTGTCTTCACCGCGTTGGTGGATGAACACGACCAGCTGCTCCCGCTGGAGGGCCCGCTGACCAATCGGGCCACCGATCCGGTCGACGGCCTGCTCGCGATCACTCCGGCGGCCGGATCGCCGGTTGCGGCCGCACGCGATAGTTCTGCAGAACGTGCGTCGTTCGGGTTGGGGCCGCCGGCTGCGCCTCAGCTGCTCGAGCGACCGGAGCAAGGCTACGAGGGGTTTGTGGACGAAGCGCTCAGACAGGTGCTCGACGAGCGACCGGAGGACCGCTTTGTCGACCGGGACGAGGAACACGAGAGCTGGGAGCTGGACATCGACAAGTTGACTACTAGTAGGTGGCAGGTTGACTAACTAATGACTGACCAAACAAACCCGTACGCCGCCTCGGCTTCTGCTGGTCCTGCAAGCGAAGTGCCTGTCGGAGCAGAAGCGATCCGCCGCAAGCACCTCAACCATGAAGCATCCGTCAAGTCAATTGGCAGCCTGTATCTGCTCAGCGCCGTGTTCGCGGTGCCAGCAAGCCTGGTGATGGTCGTGAGCGCCGCCTCGACCGTGGGTCGAGTTAACGAACCTGTTGCTGCGGTAGCGATTGTCACCTCCCTTTTCTACCTTGGGTTGAGCATCTTGTTGTGCGCCGTGGCCATCGGGTTGAGAGGCTTGCAAACCTGGGCGCGGTATATCGCGGTCGGCTATTCCGTTCTCGGTTTACTGGCGATTCCTATTGGGACATTGATCAACGCCTACTTCCTCTACTTGCTTCTTTCTGAAAAAGGGAAAGTCGTGTTTTCCGACGAGTACAAGGAGGTCATCCGGCAAACACCGGAGATCAAGTATAAGACGCCGGTTCTGGTACTGTTGTTGGCCATCGTGCTGATCGTACTCCTAGTCGTCAGCGTGATTGCCTTCCTATCGATGTCACCGTCTTGACCGTCCAGCCTGATCTTCAGGGATTGGCCGCAGGCAACTTGGGGATCTTTGTGGATTTTCTCCAAGAAATCCTCTGCTTCCCCCGAAGTGCCCCCTGCGGCAAAATATCTTGTCGGCAGGGGCCCGACCGCGCAGCCGCTATGCCCGTCGAAGCAAGGAGTACCTATCGTGTTCACTGATCACAAGTTCACCTCTCTCGGACTGCTCTTGTTGACCGGCCTGATCGGGTCCTTTTCGCGTGCCGACGAACCGCCGGAGTCTGCGATTGCCACGGCGGAGAAGATCACTAAACGGAAGCCGACGCGGTTCATCCGCGTGCTCCGGGACGAATTCGACACCCCAATCTCGCTGCAAACGGCCACGGCCAAGTACGTGTTGGTGGATTCAACCGGTGAAACCACGCTAGAAGTTTCCCTGGAGAGTGTGATTCACATTGCCGATCGCGGCTACTTTCAGGGTTTTAATCAGCGTTTTCGTCACTACGATGCGGTGCTTTACGAGTTGGTCGCTCCGCCTGAAAAACGAGTTCCGGACAAGACGAAGCCGCAATCACATCCGCTCGCTCTCGTTCAACGTTTTGCTGCAGAAGGGCTCGGGTTGACTCACCAAGTTGACCAAATCGACTATCAGGCGTCCAACCTCGTCCATTCCGACCTCTCTCCGGCCGAGATGCTCGAGGCCCAGAAGAGCCGCGGTGACGATCCTGTCACGATCTTGGCTGATACGATGCTGCATTGGGTGCGGCAGACGAATAAGCAGCTGGCTTCGTCCCCTAAGAAAGAGCTGCCCCAATTCGACCTGTCGATCCTCACCGAGCCAGACGGCGCCATGAAACTTCGCCGCCTGTTCGCCAGCCAGTTCTCCACACCTGGGCAGCTCGAAGCGGCGCTCGCGCCACGGCAGCGGACCAATTTGATTGACGACCGCAACCGTCGTGCGCTGGAGGTCTTTCAAAAGCAGCTAGACGCGGGGCACCGCCGGATTGCGTTCTTCTGGGGCGCAGCACACATGCAAGACTTCGAGCAACGTTTGATCCTCGACTACGGACTCAAGCCCGCCGGGGTGCGCTGGCGGAACGCCTGGGATCTACGTGACGGGACAATCGGACAAGCTCCTCTCCAGTCGCTGCTTGAGCGCACGCTCCGCGCGACTCTCGAAGACTTGAAGCTGGGCGATCAATAGTCAACGACCAATAGTCGGTGTCTCGGCGCTTCTTCCTGCTCATGCCGCGCGAAGCTGATTGGCGCGACCCTCTGCTCGCGATCTAGTTCGCATTGGTGTATTCTGCGCGTTGCTTGCTGTCAGACTGTTGCACCACGAGGCAAAAATGAGAAGGAAGTCCGTCATGAAAAGAAGCGCCACACGCTGTTTCCGACCCCCCGGCCTGCTGCTGCTCCTGCTGCTCTCGGCCCGCTCCGGGTTTTCATTAGAGCTGGACGTGTGGATCGGCACGACCACCCCTCGCGGTGGGGCGAGCCAGGGCATCTACCACACCAGGCTCAATTCGGCTGACGGCTCGCTCGCCCAACCGCGCCTGGCCGCGGAAGCGAACAGCCCGGGTTTCTTGGCCAGCCACCCCACCGAGCGAGTCCTCTATTCCACCGGCAATGTTGAAGGTCGACCTTCGCTCGTCGCGTATCGGATCGAGGGTCAAGACGATCACGTGGAGCTGTCGTTGATCAACTCGCAGCCGATCGGTGATGGTGGAGCGGCCCATCTGGCGACCGACCGGACCGGATCGGCCCTCATGTCGGCGCAATACGGCGGTGGTTCAACAGCGATCTTTCCATTGAATCAGGATGGCTCGATCGGTCCCCGCGAAAAGCTTCTCAAGCACGAAGGCGGGTCAGGTGTCATCCCTGCTCGGCAGAACGCCCCACACGCCCACTGGGTCGGCACGGCACCGGACAACCGCTTCGCGTTCGTTCCCGACCTGGGTTTGGACCAGGTGATTATCTATAAGCTCGATGCGGATCGGGCAAATCTGGTTCCTCATGGCACTGGCCAACTGCCACCCGGTGGTGGTCCCCGCCACATGAAATTCCACACCAGCGGCGACTACATTTATGTGCTCAACGAGTTAGCTTTGTCTGTGACTGTGTTCGGTTACGATGACGAGGCGGGCGTCATGACTGCAATCCAGACGATTGAGACCGTGCCGCAAGAGGAGAAGGCCAAAGAGCGTTTCGCGAGCGCTTCGGAGATTCGAGTTCATCCGTCCGGCAAGTTCGTTTACGCTGCCAACCGGGGCCATGATACGATCTCGGCGTTTCGCGTCGACGAAGCGAGTGGTCAGCTCTCGTTCATCGAGCGCGAACCTGTCCGCGGCAGCTGGCCGCGAAACTTCAACATCGACCCCAGCGGACGCTGGCTGCTGGCTGCTGGAAGGGATAGCAATACGCTGGCGGTCTTTGAGATCGACGGCGAGACTGGCGAACTGACTTACACCCGCAAAATGGTCGCGGTACCCACACCGATCTGCGTCTTGTTTGCCACTAATTGATGCCCGAACCAAGTCCCCTCGCACAAAGATCGCAGCGCTGAACGAGCTCCGCAGTCGTCCCTCGGCCACAACCACGGCTGGAGCACTGCGCGAAGCGCTGGCCGACCGCTCGCCTCACGTGCTCGCCAAGGCCGCCGAGTTGTGCGGCGAGTTGCAGCAATCAGCGTTAGTGGACGACTTGTTGGCCGCCTACCCGCGCACCTTTGTCAACCCGTTGAAGAAAGACCCCGGCTGCATCGCCAAGACCGCCATCGCCGAGGCCCTCGCGCGTTTGGACTACCAGGACGTCGAGCCGTATCGGCGCGGCATCCGCTACCGCCAGTACGAACCCGTGTGGGGAGGCGAGGAGGATACGGCGGCGCAGCTGCGCGCTGTCTGCGCGGCTGGCATGGTTGCCTCCGCCACCGCATCCGAAGCCATCAACTGCTTTGCGGACTTGCTTGCCGACCCCTACCGCGCGGCGCGGATTGGCGCAGCCCGGGCCATTGCGGGCTTGGGGCATTGGGAAGGCGTTCCGCTGCTGAGGTTGAAGTTGCATGTCGGGGACCAAGAGCCGGAAGTGATGGGCGAGTGCTGCACGGCCCTGTTGGAGTTGGCTCCCGAGGATAGCGCCGAACTCGTCATCGGCTTGCTGTCCTCGCCCGACAACGAATTACGTATCCAGGCCGCGTTGGCGCTCGGCCAATCGCGGCATCCAAAAGCGTTGGAACCACTCTGCACATGCTGGCAAACTGCCGCCGAACCCGCGATGCGGGGTATCTTGCTAACTTGCATCGGGTTGCTGCGAACAAAGCCCAGCCGCGAGTTTCTGGTCGCGCTGGTCTCTGGAGAAGATGATGTTGCGGCCGCAGATGCCATCCGAGCTCTTGCGCCGTTCCGCATGCTCGACGAGCTGAGACAGCAAGTCGAGGAAGCGGTCGCGGCTGCAGACAACGACCGGTTGCACGCCGTCCTAGCTGATGAGTTCGGCCCGCGGCGCGAGTAGCGGGGACTGGTAGCCGAACTCGCCAGAGATGAAGTAGCCGAACTCGCCAGAGTTTGGGTGAAGTAGCCGAACTCGCCAGAGTTTGGGTGAAGTAGCCGAACTCGCCAGAGTTTGGGTGAATCGGCAGTCCGCCAAATTCTGGCGAATTCGGCTACCCGCGTTCTCGGCTTCCAACTGCCATGTTAATTTCCAGCTTCGCGCAGCCGGTCGGGATTCTCGCACTGGGAGGGGCAGCGAATGGCAAGTTACAGGCGCAGCATCGCTTGGAGACGCACCACGTCCTCGGTCAGCTGTGGCTGCAAACTCGTGAAATATCGTTGGTCTCGCGCGGACAGCTTTCGCAGGCATTGGGTATCCAGCTGCGTCCAAGCCTCGGCCACGCGAGCACAATTCGCCTCGAGCGTACGCTGCTGACGGTCGACGAGGCCCTGATGGAGCCGGTCGACTGCCTGCTCGAACCCAACAACATACTGCTCGGTGCGGCGGCGAAAGGTGCGGTCGTAGCGTGCGTTTTCGAGCACGCGGCGGTGCAACTGCTCGCGCAACTGCGCTGCACGCCGCTCGCAAGCCGCGGTGCGCTGAGCGGCCAAGTGCCAATCAACCTGTGGCGCGATTCCGAGCGCACCGCGCAAGGTGACAAAGGAGTCCTCAATGGCCGAGAGCGAACGTACAATCTCCGGTTGCTCGGCGTGCCGAAAACACCTTGCGAGCTCCGGCCAGCCCTCCACGAGATATTGGAAGCTATCTCGCATTTCGGACAGCGGTGCCCGCGACTCCAGCGCGAACGAGAAGTTCTCGCATAAGCCATAGAATTCGCTCGCTGTCTCTAACACACCGTCCGATCCCCGCAGATCAAGCAACACGTTCAAGGAAACGGCATCGAAAAGATGGTCAACGTCGCTCGACAACACTTCGGTAAGGTGGGTCAGCCGCACGTAATCAACAGGCTGAGAAAGCCATAACAACTCGTGCAACGAAGCCACGTGCTCGTCGATCCGTCGCACGTCGCGCTCCAAGAAACGGTTGCCAACGCGGTTCACATTCGTTGAAAACCGCCTCCACGCTGGATAAAAGACATTCAGCTGGGAAACCAATGTCTCCGTGGGCTGTCGACGCCGCGCCGCTACGCCCAGTGCACGACACTCTTGGAGAACCCGACCGCCTTCCACCATCAGCCGTGCACACTGTGCTGTCCGCGCTAGCTCGCTTTCGATGTCCTGAATTAAACGCACTAAGTCTGCATCGATCGACGCAGTCACCCTGCCAAACTGCTGATAGTCCACCTGGGGAGTCACCGAACAAAGCTGACATAGTCTTTCGTCCAACTCGTCCAGTGTCCCAACCGCGCGCACACAGTCGGCAGGAAGGTTGTCGACCTGCCCCAAGTGATGCGACAACAGCCGCCAGTCCCGATTCAAACTACGGACGCCATCTTGCAGCTCTGCAACCGCTCCTACGCGTTGGCTGAGCGCCGCGAGCCGCGAGGCATTCGCATTCACCTGCATCGCAGCACCAATCAGCCTGCGAACCTGCCCACTCGGCGCACTGCGAACGTTCAGCTGCCGGACTAGACCACCACTCTGCTGAGAAAATAGGCGGAGGGTTTCACGAGCGCGTGTCAGCTCGACAGGCACTTGTGCAGGCGCTGGACGTCGGTCCTGATTCCGCACACGATCAAGTTGCGAGTCGACCAATATGCGCAATAAGCCCTCTACCAGCTGTCGTCCGGATTCACGGCGACTCTCTTGGGCAGCCAGCGGTACGGTGCAGATCGCCAGCATCGCAGCGAGCCCAGCCGACAACACGACATTCGCGGGTAGGCAGGCCCTACGGATCCAATTCACTAGGCGGCGTCTGGTCATCATGGCACTCCCGACAAAACCGATGGTAGTAAGCTCGCTCGGAGACAACGTGGTAGTCACACAGTCTCAGTCAGCCGGTTTCAACAGGTATTCTATCAAGTCCCGCAGCTCCTTGTCGGTGACTTGATTCGTCAAGCCATCAGCATGATCGACTGCTTGAGTCCAAGTCTTCGCGCCGTGCCAAGTTTTTCACTCTGACTCCCCCCCTCATCCGGCCTTCGGCCCCCTTCTCCCCACCGGGGAGAAGGGGCTTTGGTTGCGGCCAAAGACCGCGCTGGGGAACACCTCGGCACGTCTCGCTCGGTGGTCTGGCGCCGCCGCGACGACACTCATTGGACCGGGACGGCAATAGGAGCCGCGCGTTCTGACGTCATCGCCCAAGGAAGCTGGAATACGTTTCCTCGGCGATCACAAAAGTAGAGACGGGACTCGGACGGCTGTCGACCGTGGCCGTCGGCCCAAAACGCAATGAAGTCGGGGTTCGCATTCAGCACGCGGCGGACATAGGTGTGGTTCCGGACGCTGTTCTTTGTCAACTGCCGTGTTTTGCTCCAAGTCTCGCCGCGGTTTCGGCTCGTCCACATCGCAATTTCTCCGCCCGGATTGAACGGCTGCGGTCCGCTCTCAGTGGGACCGATGATCCGCCAGTCGTCGGCTGCGAACATCCACAGTTCGCCCATGTCGTAGTTGTTGTCTGACGTCGTGACAGGCGACATCAGCCAGCGGCTGCCGTCCCAGCGCGCGACAGTCCAGGTGCGCGGATCGTTCTTCGGTCCCGATTGGTAGCCCTTGCTAGTGATGTACAGCAGCACGGGATGGTCGTTCTCGTCAAAGCGAATGTCCTTGAGGTAGACGTTGAGACCCGCCGCCTGATAGTCGAAGACCAGTGCATCGTTACGAACTTCGGTGAGCGGCAGCAATAGCTGTTGCCCGTCAGCCGTTTGCCATGTCGCGCCGTTGTCGGTCGTCTCTAGGTAGTACAGATTCGTGCGCCAATTCAGTCCCTTGCCAGCTGGGTGGTAGTTGAACATCGAACCGGACTTCGACGCACCCATACCGCTGACTTGGTAGTGTCCTTCGTCGATGGTCGCCAGCCGCTGCCACCGGCTCCAGCGAACGCCGTCGGGACTGCTCATGAAGCAAATGGTACGTTTGGCTGGGTCGCCGTAACGCGTAAAGAACGACACGAATCCGCGTCGCGGTTCGTGCCAGGCCTGTAGATATGAGAAGTTGGTGATGGGCTCTTGCTGCGGGCCACTCAGCCGTGTAGCCGGGACCATCTCGAACTGGTCAATGTCATAGGGCCTGATGCTACGGTGAATGTAAGAAGGCCGAGCAGTTCCATGGGACGTCGAGAAAATCCAAAGGTGTCCTTCGCCGTCGACCGAAATCACCGGATTGTCGTGAGCGTCGTTGGTCTTCTTGTCCAGTAGTATGGTTGGGCGCGGTACCGTCCGCGTGGCATGATCGAAGTACGATACCATGTGCAACAGCTGACGAGCGGTGTTCTTTTTAGTGCCGCCGTAGCAGAAGAACGTCTTGTGTACCTGCGAGCAGTAGACGGCGAACGGTTTGTGTTTTGCGCAATAGGTTCCCAAACCTCCGCTGTACTTGTAGACGTACTCATCGTTCGACGGCTGGTTCATATACCAGATGCCGCGATAGCCGTCGGCTTTGATGTTGAGCGCTACCGGCTCACCAGCCTTGGCGGGCGGCGTTGTGCCGGTCGCCGGGAGTACGAAGCACACCGTCCAAAGCAGATAACGCTGCAGATGAGCACTCATTGATAGCAACAACGACACGAAGGTGAATCTGAGCGAAGGCGCGAACGCTCTATCGCGCTAACGCAGTCTCGTAGTTTCGCCCCTCTCGCGGACGTTGACATCGCCACTTGCCGAGCAGGTAGTCCACAGCCCGCTTCATGATGACAGACTAGCTGCGCAGATGCTAGACTCGTTGGTTGTGTTGCACTAGCACTAGCCAGCTGAACTGGACATCTGTTGCGGAGTGAAACGAATGGACCGACGTAGCTTTCTACAGCAGGCATTTGCCGGCGGCGCTCTCACGACGACGATGCGTCACAAGCTGCGCGCCCAGAGCGATGCCAGCGAGTTCCCTTTGGACATCGCCGCGGCAAATCGCAAGCTCGCCAATCACCGTATCGTCAGTATCGAGTCACGCCGCGTAAGGGACCGGTTTCCTCGGTCGGTTGGCCCCAACGCAAAAGGACGGCCAGTTGGTCGCGGCGGTAGTAACAAAGCCCGCATCGTGACCACCGACGGTGGAGTCACCGGTTGGTGCTTGGGAGGCGGGCAGAAAATCGATCCCACACCGTTTATCGGCACGAAGGTCGGTGACATGTTCGACGTGGAGCGCGGAATTTCTCCCTGCGTGCCGCAGTGGTTGGACAAGACGCTTCACGACCTCGCCGCGCGGATTCTCGAGCTGCCGGTCTGGAAAATGCTTGGCGCGCGGGGGAATCGCGAAGTGTGGCTGTATAGTGGCGCGATCTACATGGACGACGTCGTTCCAGCTGACCGTCCAGCGGGTGTTGAGGCTGTTCTGCGGGCATGCCGGCAGGACTATCGGGCAGGTTACCGGGCCTTCAAGCTGAAGATTGGCCGCGGCGCCAAGTGGATGGAGCGGCGGGCAGGTCTTGAACGAGACATCCTGGTAACGCATGAAGTTCGCAACGCGTTTCCCGATTGCCGCATTCTGGTCGACGCCAACGATAGCTACGATGTCGACGAAGCGGCGAAGTACATCACTGCGGTAGCTGACTGTGATCTCTACTGGATTGAAGAGGCCTTCCAAGAGAATGTCGACGACTATCGGCGTTTTCGCGAGGCACTAGATCGCGTTGACTGCGATGCGTTCATCGCGGATGGAGAAGCGCGGCGAGAAAGAGCGGGCAACAACCCAACTCGATTTGGCGACTACAGCGCCGCCTTTGTCGACCGCATGTTCCACCTCGCTGAAGAGAAACTAGTTGACATCTTCGTGATGGACCTGGACATCGTTGGATATTCCCGCTGGCGGCGGGTGATGCCTGAGCTGGTCGCGGCAGGTATTACGGCATCGCCCCATGCCTGGATGTGGTGCCTGCGTACCCATCACACAGCTCAGCTTGCCGGCGGCGTTGGGAACATCCCAATCGTAGAAGGAATCCCTGGAACGACGGGAGGGGTCGATACTTCGAATTACACCATGCGTGACGGCAAGCTGGTCCTGCCGGACAGTCCTGGCTTTGGTCTGGAGCTGGAACCAGAGCTGTAAGTTCGGAAGTACGACACATCCGCCCCGTCGCCGTAGTAGCCGAACTCGCCAGAGTTTGGCCGAGTGGTGTTCCAGAGTCGTCGTAGCCGAACTCGCCAGAGTTTGGCCGGGCTTGAGTCCACAGAAGGGTCGCCAAAGTCTGGCGACTTCGGCTACGGAGGAACGTCGTTTGGTTCGCAGCCTGGACCACAACCACGAAACAGGCCGTTTGTCCGGAGATACGAGTACGCCGTCCAGAAACGATCCCAGTAATCTTCGTGCCAGACATCCAACTCGGGATATCCAGGAACAACGCTCCCCGTAAACTCGTAATCCCTGAAGCAGTCAACGGGGACGAGTTTCGCTCGCTCCGGATTCCGAGCGATGTACTCAGCAACCATTTCGAACGCCTCCCGTTCGCGTTCTTCTTCTCGCAACACGTGATCATACGGTTGCCGCTGAAGACGCGTTCTCACATGGCTCCAGCACCCGGTTGAGGTGCTTACGAAAATACTTGGCCGCAATCTGCTGGTCGGAGAGGTCTAGAATACCTACCCACAGGAGATGGATATGATCGGGCATGCAACAGTAGAGTGGGCAGGCCAACCCGTATCGAAACATCGTGTGCGCAAGTATTTCTCGAAACTTGTAGTAGAAGGACGGGATCAGCCATCCGGTTTCACGATTGCGAGTGGTCATCGTCCAATGCACATAAGCCTGCCCACGGTAGTACTCGGCGGAAAGCCTCGGAAGGTGCCGGCGTTCCGCAGTCATTGTCCACAATTCCCCCTAGTTTGGCGCACGCCGTCGTCGTAGCCGAACTCGCCGGAGTCGTAGTAGCCGAACTCGCCAGAGTTTGGCTGGCGATGAGTCCACAGAAGGGGTCGCCAAAGTCTGGCGACTTCGGCTACGACTGGCGAACTCGGCTACGGAGACAGTGGGCGATACAGGGCTCGAACCTGTGACCTCCGCCTTGTAAGGGCGGCGCTCTAGCCAACTGAGCTAATCGCCCGCGCAACAGGCAAGCGTGTGCCTGGCATCACACTCACCGCGCCGGTCCTATTGATAACGTGCCGCCGATCATCTTTCAACAGCGTCCTGAAGGGTAGCCAAACTCTGGCGAGTTCGGCTACGATCGAATAGCGACGAAACGTCGGGGACGGCTTGCCCTTCACCGAGGCGACAACAAGAGAAGCGAATCGAGTGTCCATGCTGTTCGAAGTTGCTTTGACCACCCTGCTTGCAGCCCATTTGCTCTGTGTGAACGTTGCCTCGGCAGGACCGGTCGTAGCCATCTGGCTGGACTGGCGCGAAGCCGCCGGCGATTCCCTGGCGGGGCAGGCCGGGCGTTTTCTGTGTTGGGCCGCCACGGGCTTGCTCGTTGTCGGTAGCGGTCTAGGGCTGTTGCTGGGCGCTGCCCAATGGAGCCCGGCCTACCGAGAGATCCTAAGGGTCTTTCAACGCCGCATCTCCTTTGGGGTCTGGGAGATCCTGTTTTCTTTGTTGCTGATGCTGTTGTGCGCGATTTGGTGGAGTCGCCGACCTGAAAGTTCGAGGGCAGCCCGTGGCTGGCGCACCGTCCTGCAGGTGGCGGCGTCGACCAATCTCCTCTATCACTTCCCCTTCTTGTTCGTGGTGCTGTCGGACGCGCTCAAAGGACACATCACGGTGGGGAGCGAGCCCGTCGGCTCGGGGCAGTTCCGTCAGCTGATTTCCGAGTCCACTGTTTGGGCACGGGTGACCCACATCTGGCTGGCCTCGTTTGCGGTAACCGGATTAGTGCTGATTTTCTTTGCGATGCGACACCACACGGACAACGATGCCACGCGGGTCGCAAAGTGGGGGGCCCGCTTGGGACTGCTGGCCAGCGTCCCGCAGATCCCCGTCGGGATCTGGATCGCAATCACCTCGCCACGCCCGACCCAGCTCGCCTTGCTCGGCGGAGACCTGGTCAGCAGTAGCTTGCTGGCAGCTTCGATTCTGCTTACGCTGGCGCTGCTGCACTCACTGGCCGCTGCCGCATGGGGAGACTCTCACCGCAAACACCAGCTGCAGGCCGTGGCGGTGATGCTGCTGGTCGTCTTCTTAATGACCGCCGTTTTGCGAAGGCACTAGCCCGAATTATTCATGAGCGATCTGCTGCGAGGATCTTCATGAATAATCCGGGCTAGCCTTTGTTTCAGAACAAGGTAGTAGGCACACTCCGTGTGCCGTAACTTCAAATAGCGGACGGTACGACAGAGCGTGCCGGTTACAATGGCGGACGGCACGCGGAGCGTGCCTGCTACTTTCAAGGAGCAGAACGATGACCGTCGAGTGCGTTGAACTAGCAGATCCAAAGTCCTCAACGACTGCGCGTGTGTTGACGGGGCTGGGCTTCAACTGTTTCCAATTTTGTGTCGCTGGGCCAAACGGTCCGGTCGACGTGCTGTGGTCTGCCGGCGGTTTCGAGAGCGGACGAGAGCGAGCCGCGGGGAGCGGTATCCCCTTGCTGTTTCCCTTTCCCGGACGGATTCCCGGCACCGCACTCTACTGGGACGGAAAAGAATACCCGCTGGAACCGGGCGACGGTCAGGGAAACGCTATCCACGGGTTCGTGCTCGACCGACCCTGGCGGGTACTGGAAAGAAGCGACAACCGGGTCGTCGGTCAATTCCACGCGGCACGCGACGACGCCAGTCTGCGCGGGCGCTGGCCGGCCGACTTTCGTTTGACGGTCTCCTACGAAGTCGCGGAGAACTCACTCCGCTCGCAGCTGACAATGGACAACCCCGACAGCAAACCACTCCCCTGCGGGCTGGGCACTCACCCGTACTTCCGACTCCCATTGGGCGGCTCGGCTGCCGAAGCGTGCATCGTTCGGGTACCTGTTACCCAGCAGTGGGAGCTCGACGGAATGCTGCCGACGGGCAACCGGCGGCCGGTCGAAGATCCGCAGGCCTTTCGGTCTGGGATGCCGTTTGGCGGTATGCAATTCGACGACATCTACTGCGGTCTGGTATTCGAGCAGGACCTGTGTACGACGACGATCGAGGACCCAGATAGCGGCCTCCGCTTGGTCCAGGAGTTTGATCGCGCGTTCCGTGAATGTGTCATCTACACACCGCCGCATCGCGAAGCGATCTGCATCGAGCCTTACACCTGCCTGTCGGGTGCTCACAAGCTACAACAACAAGGGATCGACGCCGGAATCCGTGTGCTGAAACCGGGCGAATCGGTTTCAGCCAGCGTGGAAATCCGTGTTGAAAAGAACACTGCCTGAAACGGTGCAAAAAAAAGCGGCTCCACTCGGGGAGCCGCCTAGCTTTGACTGCGATGGAATTCGGGTATCTATTCTTTCTTCTCTTCCTTCTCCTCCGGAGCGGTACCTGGCAACTTGCCTTCTTGGATCAGCTTTCCAAACAACGTGCCACTGACCGACTTCTGCTTCTCGACCGCTTTCAGCGCCTTGGTGACCTTTTCGGCCAGCCGCTTCTCTTTCTTCAAGATCTTGTACTCCTTGCCGTTCAGCAGCTTGGAAAGCGCTTTGCCGTAGTCGTTGCGATTCTTCTTCGACTTACCGTAGTGACAAGTGAAGCACTTGGCTTTCTTCGCAGCCTCGATAATCTTTGAGTCCTTGTAGACCTGTTCAAACTGCCTCTTGTATTCCGGGCGAGCGTGAGCCAGGTTCGGATAGCTCAACACCAGGACTGCCAACGCGATCGTAACGACTCCCAAGACCTTCTTCATTCCAAACTCCTCCGCAGACTAATCTAAGTTCAAAGCAAGGGGTGAGCGGGGGTGACAGCAGGAGCCACCCGGCGGGGCACAATATTTACATTAGTAATACTCGGCGATTCTGGAGTGTCAAGGAGAGAGGCACTCAACCGATACTCCCTCACGGCAATGATCGCTCCGCAAGGCCTTTTTTCCCAACGACTTACCGCCTGCACGGTGACTCCAGCCGCGGACCGCTCCGAGCCGCGCCACTCGGGAGTCAAACCACGTCACTTTGTTCGAAAGCGGGATCGTCGTCCGAAAACCAACGGGGTGCGCAACAAGTGTATTGTGCCTGCCTGTGCCGGTCTATCACTATCGAAAAGCGATCCAGAGGAGGTCAACGCATCTGTTGAAAATAAAAAACCCCCTTCTTGTTGGAGGAGACGACGTCCAGCCAGCCGTCTCCATTAACGTCCCGGACAACGAATTGAGTCCCCGGACCGCTCTCGTGGTCAAACTGGTGCCGAATCCACTCCGGCCGCCCGTTACTACGCTGTAGCTCGAACCAATAAAAGACGGCCGGCTGATCGCCTCCGGGATCCTTGCCACCGTGTGCCCACCATCGCTTGCCGGTGACAAAATCCTGCAAGCCGTCGCCATTGATATCTGCCAAACAGACGCCGTGTAGCTGCGAAAAACTGCGATCGATCTCGTGCGCGGTGAACTGCCCGTCGGGACCCTGTTCATGCCACCAGACTCCGAACGAGTGTGGGCTGCTGGCCAGTACATCGTTGTCACCGTCGCCGTCGATATCATAGACGTGCATTTGCGCTGCCCTCCCCTCCCCTGCTGTCCGCTCACCAAATGCCGCTGGATGGAACTGCCATTTGCCTTGTAGATCGGCCGGCGCCTGCCACCATCCGTCGGCGCAGAGAATGTCTCGGCGGCCGTCGTGGTTGAGGTCGCCGATACCCAAGCCGTGCGAGTAGCGGCGTGTTCCAGGCGCACCCTTGTCGGAGATTGGATGGAGATGCCAAGGCTTGTCAGGATCGCGATCGGGTGTGGCGAAAGCCATCTGGCGCTCCGGGCCGTCCGGTTGCTCGGCGGACGGTGCGATCGCCGCAACTAACTCGCGTTGACCATCTCCGTCCAAATCGACAAAGTCGGGACTCTCGTTGTTCGTGACCGGAATGCACAGATGCCTTTTCCATTCGACGTCCGGGCTCTGTGGATTTTCGAACCACCATGTCGGCGTGCCGGGAAAGTCGACGACGATGACATCGGTCCAGCCGTCACCGTTGCGGTCCTCGGCAAAACAACAAAAGGAGTTGCTGTAACCCTGCCGGTCATAGTGGGGTGGCTCGCCCAACACCGATCGGCTGGCAGCAGGCGGCTTCGAGGAGATGACCTGCAGTTTCCATTCAGGGGCGGCATACCAGACATATCCGGCGATGATGTCTAGCCGGCCATCGTTATTCAAGTCGGCGACGGTGACGCCCTCGCTACGGAACTTCTCATCGAGTTGATGTTTCTGAAAACGGATGGTCGGGCCGGACCGGTCGCTCGCAATCACCCCACCTACTGCGATCATCCAAACAAACAAGAACAAGCCGACCTTTCGGCCGAATGTCAGCAAGCAGCTCCCAGTCATCGCAACCCCCTCGAGGCACAGACACCGATCACACCGTGAAACGCCGGCCCACATCGTACTCGAATCGAGTACCCAGCTCGAGTCATGGGGGGCAGCTGAGCCCGAAGGGCCGGAGAGGGGGGCACGCCGAGGGACGATCACTCCCGGGCAGCCCCTCCCCGGACGCTATCGCGTCCGACCCTCCCGCGAGCGGGAGGGTGAGGTTGATATCCGCAGGTTTATGAAGCGCAAAGCTGCACAGCCTCCGCGAGCGGGAGGGCGACGCTCCTGCGGAGCCGTTTTTCCGCGCCGGTTTGGAGGTCGTGTGGCTCTTGAGTTAGCACGTGATTTCGTTTCTCTTCACTCTCCCCGAGGGGAGAGTCGGCCCGAAGGGCCGGAGAGGGGGGCACGCCGAGGGGCGATCACTCCCGGGCAACCCTCCCCGGACGCTATCGCGTCCGACCCTCCCGCGAGCGGGAGGGTGAGGTTGATATCCGCAGGTTTATGAAGCGCAAAGCTGCACAGCCTCCGCGAGCGGGAGGGCGACGCTCCTGCGGAGCCGTTTTTCCGCGCCGGTTTGGAGGTCGTGTGGCTCTTGAGTTAGCACGTGATTTCGTTTCTCTTCACTCTCCCCGAGGGGAGAGTCGGCCCGAAGAGGGGAGCACGCCGAGGGGCGATCACTCCCGGGCAGCCCTCCCCGGACGCTATCGCGTCCGACCCTCCCTCGAGAGCGGGAGGGTGAAGTCGATGTTGGCAAGTCTGGTCGACATGCAGCATAAATGCTGCATCACGTGACCAGAGAGTCACGCCGCACGTGAAAACGGAGGTTTGCTTGCACCCGACCAGTCGTCGAAGTTCACCAACTCGCGGATCGAGTAGTTCCGTTTGGAGGGAGTACCGTAGTAGATACGGGCTAGAACCTCACCCAGCAGGCCCAGGCTGAAAAACTGCAGACTGGCCGTCCAGGAGAGCATGGTCAGCAAGATCAGTGGGTTGCCCGTCATATCCACACCGCCCACGATCTTCATCAGCAGCGTCACGAACCCCGCGATCCCACCGAGCACGGCGCCTTGGATTCCCAAGAACCCAAACAGCTTCATGGGGCTGGCGAAGTAATGCAACAAGTACTTCACAGTGATCAAGTCGAGGATCACGCGCAGGGTGCGGGAGATGCCGTATTTCGAGTTGCCGAATTGCCGTGCTCGATGCCGCGTAACGACCTCGACACACCGCGCCCCTCTCTGGCCTGCCAAGATCGGAATGAAGCGATGCATCTCGCCGTATAGCTCCAGCTCCTGGGCGATTTCGCGGCGAATCAACTTCAATGTGCAGCCGAGGTCATGGATCGGAAACCGACAGGTCTTCGCAATCAACCAGTTGGCCAGACGGGACGGCAGGCGGCGCGTGAACCAGGGGTCTTGGCGGTCTTTCCGCCAACCGTGTACTAGGTCGTAACCCTCCTCCAGTTTGTGGATCATCATCGGTATGTCAGCCGGGTCGTTCTGCAAGTCTCCGTCGATAGTTGCAATGAACTCACCGGTCGCCAGCTGCAGTCCTGCCTGAATTGCCGCTGTTTGGCCGTGGTTGCGGCGAAACGTGACAACTTTGACGCGCCGATCCGAGGCCGCCAGGGCGCGCAGTTGATCGGCTGAACCGTCCAGCGATCCGTCATCAATGAACAGTAGCTCGAACGATCTGCCCAACGGCACTAAGGCCTCACACAGCTGGCGGTATAGAATGACTATGTTGTCGCGTTCATTGTAGATCGGCACTACAACGGAAAGTTCCATCGGATGAGCTCCGAGCGTAGAATCTTGCTGGCCGTCGAGTGCTAGCGGCCGTGAAATGCGGAGCGAGTCTAAGAAAACGTGGATTTGCCGACAATACCATTTGCGCGGTGGTGCGTAAGCGACTAGGTATAGGTTGCATGGTAATTAGGACGCGCCGATTTGATGTTGCGCATTGCGCCTCCATCGAAAGCGCGAAGCGTGAGCTTTGAAGTTGCGCCTTTGGATCCATCGGAACCCGAAGCGTAAGCGAGGGAATTGTTTACGTTGGTACACCAACTCTCCCTCGCTGACGCTTCGGGTTCCGAAAAGCCAGGCAAATTCGTCGCCCTCAGCCCGCCAAACTGTGAAAAGCGCAATATCAAAACGCGTCGACGTGGGAGCCCCCCACCGAGATTGACTGCTCCTGAGAGATATTGGAAAGACGAGTGAGCCTGATGGAGACCGACCCCCTATCAACACCCGGTGCATTGAGCATTCTCGAGACCTGCCTATACACCGACGATCTGGACGCGGCGGAGCGCTTCTACTGCGACGTGCTGGGACTGCAACTCGTGAGCCGAAAGCCGGGGCGCCATCGGTTCTTTCGGTGCGGCGCCACCATGTTGCTGCTGTTTCAACCCCAGGCCAGCCAGGACCCCGCTGCGGGAGTACCACCCCATGGTGCTGTCGGGCCCAGCCATGTTGCATTCCAGGTTCCCTTGGCCCAACTGGCCACCTGGCAGGAGCGGCTCATTCGCCAGGGCGTCGAGATCGAACGGATTGTCGAATGGCCCGGGGCGCTCTATTCGATCTACTTTCGTGACCCCGCGGGCAACAGCCTCGAGCTAGCACCCGCAGCCATCTGGGATGAAAACGCCGCGTCCTAGGCCTCTACGTCTGGCCTCATTGGTCAATCGTAGGTTGTTAGAAGTTGCCCAGTCCACCGATTCAGAGCAGACGTCTTGTACCGTTTGGTCTCGTCCTGATCAGTGCCGGAAAATGGGGCGAGTTTTCGGCCGCGGCAATCGGGATCAAATACGGAACTCAGCACGTGTCGATGCTAAGGAGGGTTCATTCGGGGTACGGAATCTACGCAGGGTATCGATGGAACATTTCCAGCAGGTGGAAACGGTACGTCGTTTCGTCATCCAGAGGTTTGCGGCCTACGGTGCGGACTGCAACCAGGGATGTACTGAGACGATCCTCGTCCGAGACAGCCACTATTGTGGCCGCCGCTTCAGCTGTTCCGGCTGGCGAGCAGTCTGGTTTGTCGAAGAACAGGTGATCAAGTTCTTCGACACTGCTGGAGGCTTTCGCGAGACACTGCAGGTGGCCCCCACCTCCGAGGCAGCCGACCGAGCGGCCTGACCGATGGGCCTTTCGCGACGTCGCATTCGCCGCGCCCGGAACTCCGACTGGTCCTCGCCGCTCGTCCCACCGGACTGAACGTGCGTCCACAGACCATGCTATGATTCACTCTCCTGGATCGACCAACTCCGGCTGGACTTGGTCCTCCGCGCGCATTCTGGAAGACTGTCCTCTAACCACGATCGAAGCCAGACGATGAGGATCGCGGTGGATCACTCGATCGTCTGGATTTTCTTACCCGGCACGTTTGTCGGATTTGGGGGGACTCCATCATGGCCAGTGGTCCGGCAACGGTGAGGTGGGGCATTGTTGGCTGCGGACGTTTCGGGCAGGTTCATGCGCGCGCGATCCAGTCTCTCCCCGAGTGCGAGCTGATCGCGATCTGCAACCGCAATCCGGATCGCCTGCAAGCTGCAGCCTCGGCGTGTGGCGCACGCCATACCTATCTCGAATACGAACAGCTGCTGGAGAACCCAGCTGTCGACGCCGTCAGCATCACCACGCACTGGCGCGATCACGCGGCCATCGCTAAGGCAGCTTTGGACAGCGGGAAACATGTCCTGCTAGAAAAGCCGATGGCGGCCAATGTCCAGGAGTGCGACGAGCTGGTGGCGGCCGCAGAAGGGGCCGCCGGGCAGTTCATGGTGGGCCACATCTGCCGCTTCGATCCCCGCATCAGCCTCGCCAAAGAGGCCATCTTGGCGGGCCGCATTGGTCGCATCGTGTCGATGCATGCCAAGCGCAATCTACCGCAAGCACCAGGCCATATCCGGCTTGATAAGATCTCACCCTTGATGGGTGACGGGATCCACGATGCCGATCTGATGATGTGGTTCCTGGAGCGGAAGCCGTCGCGTGTTTACGGTCGCCAGGTCCGAGTTCTAGACCATCATCACGCCGACATCGGCTGGGCGCTGCTGGAATTTGAAGACGCAGCGATCGGGGTCGTCGAAACCAACTGGGCCCTCCCGTCCAACACGCCCACGGTGATCGACGCCGTCCTCGAAGTCGTTGGCAGTGACGGGATGCTCAAAGTCGACTGCGCGCACACGGGACTTATTGTGGTGGATCAAAACGGTCCAAAGCAGATCGACACTGATTACTGGCCGCAGTCCCATGGGCAACTGGTCGGCGTCCTGCGGGATGAAATCAGTTACTTCTGCCGGTGCATTCATACCGGCACGGCGCCCATGGTGATTACCGCCGCCGAAGCAGCTCGTGCTGTAGAAGTCATGCAAGCCGCCGAGCAGTCGGCGAGGCTGGGTCAACCCGTAGAACTCGATCCTGAATGACTCACAACTGAATGACACTGAATAGGTGGGTCTCGCCCCGGATGAACAGCTGTCCGGGAAGCGCTGCGAACGATGCCAAAGTCCGCTCGCCGAGTGAGTTCACAGCCAGACGCCGAAATGACTTGCCGCGGCGAATCACCGTCGTCGTGCCGTCCTCGTCGAGGAAGTAGATCTTGCCAGCGGCGTAGATCGGTGAAGCGGAGAAGCGACCGCCCAGCCGTTTTCGCCAATGGACGCTGCCCGATCCTGCGTCCAAACAGGTAGCGATTCCCGCGTCTGAGACCATGTAGAGCTCAGCGCCAACTAGTAGCAGCGAGGGAGTGTGGGGTACGTTCCTCACGACTCTCCAAGCCACGTGAGTGTCGGTCACGTCAGCACGACCGTCAGGACGAATCGCCAACAGCGTCGGGCGATCGTACCCCGAGCAAACGAAGACCAGGCCTCGGCCGAAAACAGGTTTGGGGATTACGGAGTAACCGTCATATCGAACACTCCAAATCACCTCGCCGTTCTCGGGGTCCAGAGCATCAACCGTATTGCTGCCAGGCGTGATTACTTGCCGTCTGCCTGCGACTTCGATCACGCTGGGCGTACTGAACGAGAACTTCCTGGCTGCATCGGTGCGGCGATCGCGTCGCCAAGTCTCCTCACCTGTGAATTTGTCAAGCGCTACGATAAACGAGTCGCTACGGCCATCACAGCTGAAGATGAGGGTCTCGCCGACAACAATCGGACTTCCGCCGTTACCGTGTACTGGCTGGTATCGGTAGCGCCTGTTCTTCCACAACAACTCGCCATCCAGATTCAAACAAGCCGTTCCCTGGTGACCGAAGTGAAGATAGATACGAGATTCATCGACAAAGGGCGTCGGGCTGGCGTGGCTGTTCTTTTCGTGTATCCGCGCAGTGTCGTTGGAGGACTGGCGAAAGACCTCCACGTTGCTCAGCTGGCTGCCGTCCGCGACATCCAAACTGAGCAACCGTAACGAAAGATCACCGTGCTCAGTGGACTCCGAGTTAGCAGTCGCGGGAATCGCAGTGGTGAGAAAGAGCCGTCTATCAACAATCACTGGCGAGGACCAACCCTTGCCGGGGATTGCGGTCCTCCACTTCACGTTTTCGGTGTCACTCCACCGTATTGGCAACGCTTGGTCGAAGTGACCATCAGCCGTCGGACCACGGAACTTTGGCCAGCCATCGGATCCCCTGGCAGGTGAAACCACGGCTATCAGTGTGAGCAGCAGCGGCACGTACAAGCGGAGCATCGCAGAAATCCTGATTGTTGTGGGGTTGTGTCAGGTTCGTCGACAAGCAGGCACCGCCCACTGTCGGATGCCGACTGCCCGTGCAATGAACCAAGCTCGTCTTTAGTAGAATCTGTCACTCCACGTCCGCGTCGACGACGGGGAGTTCGATTCTGGAAGAGGTAACGGGGCGGAGCTTGCGCGCGGCGAACGAAAAAGTCAACTTCGCCGGACCAAGACCCGAATTGGCGGGGACCCGAACTGGGCCGTGAAACAACGCACCTCAACAGAATTTATCCAGATGAAATACCTCCCGCAGAGCCGGCCGATCAGGAGAACGGGGAGGAAACTCGATCTCGACAGAGGGACGCTCAGCAAAATTGGCCTCGTCGCCCTCATGGGTTCTCGTCACCGTCCAGCAGCCCCGGTCACTGTCCATCGTCCCAACGAACACTCGCAACTCGGTCGGCTTCCCGCCACGTTGCAGTCGCGTGTCTGGAGGAACGCGCCAGGCGATCGTTTGCAAAGAGACCGTCAATGGACCATCGAAGTGGGCCACGGCCGATGGTCGGGAACGCTCCCGTAGTTCGACGTCGCAGTATTGCTCGAAGGTCCCCTCCGTGGCATCAACCCGAACGTCGACGAACAAGGACTCGCCCGGCGCGGGGTCCTCGAACGCGTGGCGCGAAATAGACGTGAGGGTGTACCGCACCGGGTTCGGCGATGGCACTTCGATCGAAATGTCGTCCAACCGCGATCCATCGGCGAAGATCAGTTTTTGAACCCAACCGGCTCCATCCTCAAGCACCAGCCGGTCGCCGACTGTCGTGACGGTGAGCTCGGTGTCTGCGTCGGGACCAAACACCAGCCGACACTGTTTCGCAGTGGCCTCCGGCGAAAAGCTCGCCCATGTCGCGAGTACCAACGCCGTCAGCAGCACTGAGACCGCCAAAACGGCTGCAGTTCGTCTGAAAGGCATTAAGAACCTCGCTTTCCGCGAAAACCGCTCGTCTCCGAGCCGACAGTACCGGCTACCAGCCTAAGACATTGTTCACCCTGAAGGCAAGTTTGTTCGTGATCCAACCAATGCAGCACCACGTACCTGCGGCCCAAAGTAGCAGGCACGCTCCGCGTGCCGTCCGCTACTCGAGAAAGATGGTTACGGCACACGGAGTGTGCCTACTACTTTGTTTGGAACACCAAGCATCGTCTTTTTTTTTGACAGCCGCACTTTCGCCCATGTAATTATATGTGTGTTTGCTCGAGACATCACTCGATGATGAGCAAGAATGCGTTGCAGCGTCACGGTTTACATCAAGAAACAGACAGAGGAGGCGGTTGGTGTCATGAAGAAACCGGCCGCTAACGCGGCTCGGCTGATGTTTGGCTGTTTGGCGACCTGACAGATCAGACCCTGACCGATCAGCTGCTGGGCGTTAGCCCACGGTTCCTTTGCGCAACGTCAAAAGCACCTTGACGACGACTTCCTTGGTCTTGATCGACGGGTGGCGTAGCTGATTGGGCCGCATTCTGATAGCCTGTCGTCGGACTGCAAGGATGGATTGGTCAGCTAGATTTGTCAAAGTGTCTGGTCATAGCAAACTGGAGTGCGGGCGCCTCGGTGTCGGGCAACTGGACGGCAGTCGAAGTCGCGTGCGCCAACCATGGTTGCCGCTGATGATTGGGCTGTTAATCGCCGCCGGGGCGGTTGCGCCTTACGACGTGGAAGTCGCACAGTTCTTTGCAGATCAGCGGCTGTCTGGAGACCTGCGGCGGCTACTTAACTGGTGCGAGGCCTTTGCGCACGGGCTTGGTGTAGCGCTCATCGCGCTCGTCGTAATCATCCTCGACCCGCGTCGCCGAGCTTGCTGGCCGCGGATCTTGCTCACGGCCTACTCGGCAGGACTTGTTGCCTCTACGTTGAAGGTGGTTGTAGCTCGCAGCCGGCCCGCAGCCTATTTCCGTGAACTCGAATCGTTAGCGCACGTCCCCGCGACGTTCAAAGGGTGGTTCCCGGTAGTCACCTCGGAGACCTGGCAGGCCGGGTTGGATTCGAGCATCCAGTCATTTCCATCTGGGCATGCCGCCACTGCAGTCGGCTTTGCCGGCGGTTTGGCCACGGTCTACCCTCAAGCCCGTTGGCTGTTTGTGCTGCTAGCCATGTTGGCGGCCGCACAGCGTTTATCGGTCGGAGCACACTATCCCAGCGATGTGCTGGTGGGCGCGTCGATCGGATGCACAGCAGCCGCCTTGCTATGGGGCCGCAAGCCGTCGATCTCAGATGTGCGAGAGCTCCTGCAGCCAAACTCGCCCTCTCAGACAGCGGCCACCAACCTGGATTAATCGTCAACATCCCAGGACCAGAACTGCACTTAATGAGCGGAGTCGGATAAACTAATGTTGGGTCGAGAGACCGGGGGCCAATACGGAGTTACCAAGAGATGATGCCCGCCTTCCTGACACTGGTGATGCTCGTTCCACCGCTCCCGCACGGTGGAGGTCCTCTTCGAAGCTACCGCGAAATCCGAGACGACATTCGAGCGACTCTGCGGGCGGAAGCCACCGCGAATTCGAGCGACCGTCGTTGCGAAGCCATCGTTCGGCTGACGGAAATCTATCGCGAGCTGGCCAGCGATCCCCGGCAGCGTGATAGTGAGACACTGCAGAAACACAAGATTCGGTTGCGGAGTCGTTTGTTGAGCGTCCAGCGGGAGATTGATCGAAGCTCCTCTTCGCGCCAACGCGTCGGCGGCCGTGGACAATCTGCAAATCCACGGGGTGGTGGGGCAGTAATGCCCGACCACGGCCCCCTGCTGGTGGCTCTGATCGAGCGGACGATCTCGCCTGATTTCTGGGACGTCCACGGCGGACCTGGGACCGTCTTCTATTACCGGCCGCTACGGGTACTGGTTGTCAGGGCCACCGACGACGTTCACGGGCAAGTTGGTGGGGTGCTCACCGGATTGCGAGAGTAGCCGTCGGCTGGAGCCAGCGGCAGATGCCGGGCGTACCACACAGCCAGCGTCCGGATGTGGTCGCATTGGTTCGAGGTGTCTTGTTGGCGCCGGAACGGCGCAGTGTGGCGAGTGCCAACACCTATCCAAACGGAAAATCGCACCCCCATGAATTGGATTTCAGCGAACCTTGCGGGACGACCGATGCCCGCTATAATTCAGCACTTAGCCTCCTCGGGGCCGTAGCTCAATTGGTTAGAGTACCGGACTGTCGATCCGGTGGTTGCGGGTTCGAGTCCCGTCGGCCTCGCTGTAGCAAGTTAACCCGGCATCGATGATTACGATGCCGGGTTTTTTTGTTGCCGGCTTCCTCGGCCTTCTGCTGTGGGAACGTTGCGAATCTGCCGGCCGCTTTTTGGGCCCACAGAGCGCAGGCGGTTGGCGTTCCGCGCGCGACCGTGCCCAGTCGCTCACATCTACCCAACCGGCAAGGCACGAATAATCCGGCCTAGTCCACAGAGCCCAGACAAAATGCGGTCGGAGGCCGGCGTGACGCGTTGATTCCCTACAGCCGATCGAACTCTCTCGCCGATTTTTCCTTCGTGGCTGAGAGCTCGCAATATCGCCATGGATGGCGATCTGGCAGGGATTACGGGTTAGGCGGCCTAAGACCACTTTGGTGCCGTTCAGCCTTTTTTCTCATGCAACAGATTTGCACAGGGGACGACCATGGATGGGCGACTTCCTCCTCGGGGGCGGGGCTTCATGTTTGTCGTCGCGATCATGCTGGCAGTGCCTGGCGCGAGACTAACTTACGCGGATCATGATACGGATCCTCTAGTTGATTCGGGTAGTGACGCGTTGCTCGAGGTCGACGACCTCGACCAGTTGTTGGAAATGGCCGACCAGGACATTGGTCAGCTGGCCCATGTCCGCGTCACGGCTCCAGCCCTACAGGCAGAAGTGTCCACGGTTAGTCGCCAGGTGACCACTGTGGGCCGGTCTCCCGCCGCGGTCTTTGTGATCACCAACGAGATGATTCGTCGCAGCGGCGCGCGCAGTCTGCCCGAAGTGCTCCGCATGGCGCCCGGCGTTGAGGTAGCACGGATCGACAGCAGCAAGTGGGCGATCACCATTCGCGGCTTTAACAGCCGTTTTTCAAACAAGCTGCTAGTTCAGATCGACGGTAGGACCGTCTACACGCCGCTTTTCGGAGGCGTGTTTTGGGATGTTCAAGATGTCGTCCTGGAGGACATTGAACGCATCGAGGTCATCCGTGGTCCAGGCGCGACGGTTTGGGGAGCCAATGCTGTCAACGGCATCATCAATGTGTTGACCAAGCACTCCGCCGACAGCCAAGGCCGCTTCCTGCAAGGTGGTAGCGGCACAGAGGAGCGGGGCTTCGTGACCGCGCGGTACGGAGGTTCGCTATCGGAAGACGCAACCTACCGCGTCTATGGAAAGTGGTTCGATCGCGACACCGGATTCGACCCCGCAGGCAACGCTCACGACGATTGGAGAATGGGGCGAACGGGCTTCCGCATGGACTGGGCGGCGACCTGTTGCGACCTGATTACTTTCCAGGGCGACTACTATGACGGCTCGACCGGCCGGCGAAACCTCTATGCCGACCCGATCCTGCTGACTCGCATCGTCGACGACGATGCGAAAGTCGTTGGTGGCAACGCCCTCGTGCGTTGGACGCGCACGCTGAGCGACACTTCAGACTGGGCAGTTCAAACCTACTACGACCGCACCGAGAGGCATTGGTTGGCTGAAGATTTCCGCGAGGATCGCGACACTGTGGACGTCGACTTTCAGCATCGCTTCCAGCTCGGCTACCGGCACTCCGTCGTTTGGGGACTGGGTTACCGGAACACCCGAGACCGAATTCGTAACAGTGGATTCGTTCTGGATTTCACTCCAAGCTCGCGCGCCGACGACCTGTTCAGCTACTTCGCCCAAGACGAGATCACACTTCGCGAGGATCTCTGGTATTTGACCGTTGGGGCCAAGTTCCAGCACAACGACTACACGCCATTCGAGTTTCAGCCAACGGCTCGTCTGCTGTGGACGCCTTCCGCGCACCAGTCGATCTGGGGAGCCATCTCTGGTGCGGCGCGGACGCCCACGAGGGCGGAGCACAACGTCACCTTGACTTCCTTGCCTATCGGCGGCTTCTTTCCGCGGATCATCGGCAATCCAAACTTCAGGTCAGAGGATCTGCTGGCGTATGAGTTGGGAATTCGCACTCAACCCACTGACCAGTTCTCCTGGGACCTCGCTGTCTTTTACTTCGATTACAACGATCTGATGGAGTTTGTCCCACAGGGATTCGTGCCACCGTTTTTTGTGCCGCAGCGTTTCGAGAACATTGGGGATGGCGAAGCGTATGGCGGTGAAGTGTCCTTCAACTACGCAGTCACTGACTGCTGGCGGCTGTTCGGCTCCTATAGCTTCCTGAGGATGAACGTGGGTCAAAGCAGCAACTTCCTGGGCAGCAGTCCCCGCAACCACTCCTACTTGCAATCCTCTTGGGACTTGGGCTGTAACTGGGAACTGGACCTCATTTGGCGCTACGTTGACAGCCTGCCGGCCGAAGGGGTCCGCAGCTACAACGTCGCTGATGTGCGCCTGGCGTGGCTGCCCACGAACCACTTTGAAGCAGCGATCGTGGCCCGTCACCTGCTCGACTCCCATCATCCCGAGTTTGGCTTCGACGAGATTACGGGGAACTTCAACACCGAGGTTGAGCGTGAGATCTACGGAAGCGTCACGTGGCGGTACTAGTCGCATGTCTTCACGAATACTGATAGCTCGTTCATTACCATCAGCCGGTCACCGTTGTACGAAAACGAAATGAGTGCGCGGGCAGTCATTCTGGTTCTGAAATCGCTGTACGGGGGCGTCGCATTCGGTCTCGTCACTGCGGTCGTCTGCTGGTTGAGCTGGGACCCCTCCCTGCTTGTTGCCCAGCCGTACATAGCGCCGGCTCGCGAGTACAAGGTCAAGGGTGTCTTTCTATACAGCTTTGGACGCTACGTTGAATGGCCGGCTATCGACGAAGCTCCTGATTTTGTGATCGGCGTCTTGGGCGATTCGCTGATTGACTCTACGTTGGCCGGAGTCGCTCAAAAGAAGGAGCTGAAGGGCAAGCGGATCAAGATTCGCCAGTTTGCCCGGCCCGACAACATCGAATTCTGCCACATTCTTTTCATCTCACATGTCGTGAGCGCGGAAGACGAGCAGCAGGCGCTCCAGATTGCCAGCGGCCAAGGCATGCTAACCGTGGGAGAAACGACGGAATTCACCAGCCGGGGTGGCTGCATCGGCTTTCTGGTCGATGGCGAGACTATCCGCTTTCAGATCAACGTCACCGCGACAAAGGCCGAGAGACTTCAACTGGACGCGAAGCTACTCAGAATCGGCGAAGTGGTCAGCTTCCCAGCTCAATGATACGAGTTGCCCAACAGCGCCACCGCAACACTAGCCCGGATTATTCATGAAGATCGTCGCGAGAGGTTGTAAGTACGTTCGTGGCAAGGAAGGCGAGCAATTCTTCCGCAGGCGTATTGAAGCAATACGTCGAGGGAAAATTGTGAAGCATGACGAAGCCACGGATGGACTTACGACCTCGCAGCAGATCGCTCATGAATAATTCGGGCTAGCTACCTTTTCCGCTCGACACGGACACTGACATCGTCAAACGAGATGACGCCGGTTGCTCCGAAAAGTCCGATACGGAGAATCGCCTCCCGAGCACGGAGGGGGACACGGAAGCGTTTGCCAACAAGCTTCCATTCCGAGCTGTTGCGAAACGGCCCGACGAGCACAAAACCTAGGTCCTTGCGCTGGTCATCGTAGAAGGTCATTGCAATCATCGGCGTCGCACCGTCTCGGACCGAGAGCCGTAGATCGCTGTAGCGAACCTGGGCGGAGATTTCGATCTCGGCCAACCGCCGGCCGTCCAGAGGGATCCCCTGCAGCAGGTGTGCGGGACGGCCGAGTTGTTCGTTGCGAAAAGTGACATAGTGTTGACCCTCGGGGGCGTCGTCGCCCTGCTCCCAGGTCAGCTGCCGCTGATAGTACCATCCGGGCAAGAACCCGTTCTCTGCAGGAGGCTGTTCGAAACCTCCATTCGCGGCACTCGGACTAGACGGATCGGGCCGGAGACGGCGGTTCTCCTCGGCGGTTCCGGTCATCGGAACGAACAGCGTCGGACGCAGCGCTTCGGCCTCGAGCTGACCGTCCACCTTGCGCATGAGATAGAGGGTCTGCTGATAACGTTCTCCGGTGGGGATGACCATCAACCCGCCTTCTGCCAGCTGCTGGACGAGCGGCTGTGGAACATCTTCTGGCGAGCACGTCACGATGATCTTGTCAAATGGTGCGTGCTCGGCCCAACCTTGAAATCCGTCTCCGACTTTGGAAACTACATTGTCGTAGCCAAGCCGCTTCAACGTCCGCTCAGCTTTGCGACCCAACGATTCCACAATTTCGATGGTGTACACCACGTCCACCAAAGGGCTGAGCACTGCCGCCTGGTAGCCGCTGCCGGTGCCGATTTCCAGCACGCGATCGGTCGGTTGCGGATCGATACACTCGGTCATGAAAGCGACGATGAACGGCGAAGAGATGGTCTGCTGGCCGCCGATCGGCAGGGACATGTCGAAATAGGCCCGCTGCCGCAACGCGGCACTTACGAACTCGTGCCGTGGCGTGTTTCGCATCGCTTCGAGGACGCGCGGCTCCCGCACCCCTGCACCCTTCACGACCTGATCGACCATCCGCATCCTGGCGGCAGTGAACTGGGCCGTCGATTGACCGAGGACGAAGTCCGAGCCGAGAGCCACGAGCGCAAGCAGCACCAACGCCGAGAACGAAGACCGTGGTGAAAACGCCGTGGCAACGCGCATCGCAGTACTCCCTCGTGAGTGGAATGAGCTCCGGTTCTATTATCTCACATCTGGAAAGACAGGTGATCTTCAGACTTCATCAAAACAGCTTAAAAAATACGGCTGACCAAGACACAGGGAGCCCGCGCGATGGTACGATGAGCGGCCAGCAGACGTTTGACAAATCATTTTTCGGGATCGCAGTGGATGACAGTGATGCGAAGCAATCCAATCAAGCAGAAGTTGAAGAGCGGTGAACCGACGTTCGGCACCTGGTTGTCCCTGGGAGATATCTATGCGACCCGGGTTCTAGCACGGATGGGATTTGACTGGCTGACGCTCGACATCGAGCACTCGGCCATCGACTGGTCGCGTGCCACGACAATCTTCTCGGTGATCGCCGACGCGGGCTGTGTCCCCTTGGCTCGCGTGCCGGAGGGCAGCCATCACTACATCAAACGGGTGCTGGACGCGGGTGCTTGGGGTGTTGTGGTGCCCATGGTCGACACCGTCGAGCAAGCTAAGGCCGCCATTGCGGCCGCAAAGTATCCACCTCTTGGCAATCGAAGCGTCGGCGGAGGCATGCATTCGATGAACTTCGGCGCGACTGCGGGAGACTACTACGAGCGCGCAAACGATGAGATCTTGGTGATCTTACAAACGGAAAGTCCTCGAGGTGTGGAAAACGCCGAGGCCATCTATAGCCAGGCGGGATGCGACGCGATTTTTATCGGACCTAACGACCTACGTTACCAGATGCGCGAGGCGGACGGCACTTTCCCAACGCCGGAGGAACACGAGGCGATGGTGCAGCGGGTCATCGAAGTCGGCCAACAGGTAGGTACACCCACCGGCATTCACGCCATGGACGTCGAGTCAGCACTCAGCCGAGCCGCGCAGGGCATGCAGTTTCTCGCTGTGGGAAGCGATCTCCGCATGCTCAGCTCGAAGGCTCAGGAGATCATTGGCGGCCTCCAGCCCGCCGAAGCGGCAGCAGCGGACATTGCTCGGTACTAGCCTCCCTCTGCTCGCAGCGGCAGGCACGCGCTTCCTGCCGTCCGCCGTTTGAAGGCTGCCCGAGACAGCACACGGAGTGTGTGAGCCACCTTGTTCTGAGACGAAGGTTCCGAACCGCGCGATCAATGCTCTACCTACTGGCCACTCTCGACACCAAGGGCCCCGAGGCCGCGTTGTTGCGCGATCGGCTCACGAGTTTGGGCGTCACGGTGGCCGTCGTCGACTGTGGCTGCCTGGGCGAGCCGGCGTTTCCGCCGCGAGTTACTCGCCAAGAGCTATTCCGCGCCGCCGGCACGACCCACGCCGAGATGGTTGCGGCGGGCGACCGGGGTCAAGCGGTCGCCAAGGCGGCGATTGGCGCCGCGAAGGTAGTCGAGGATGCCTGGCAACGAGGCGAGTTGACTGGCGTCTTAGCTCTGGGAGGCTCGGCAGGAACCACGATCGGAACCGCGGCCATGCGGAGACTGCCGATCGGAGTGCCGAAGTTGGTCGTGAGCACGCTGGCTTCCGGACAAGTTAGCCAATATGTGGGTGAAAAAGACATCCTGATGCACCATTCCGTCGTCGACATTGCGGGCATCAACCGCATCAGCCGCCGGATCCTCGAGAACGCCGCGGCGGCCATGGGCGGCATGCTGATGCAGCCAAATTCTGCGGTGGAGGACGGCGACCGGCCTATCGTGGCCGCCACGATGTTCGGTGTGACGACCCCCTGTGTCGAGCAGGCACGCCATGTGGTCGAGCAAGCTGGCTACGAGGTGCTGGTCTTTCACGCCACAGGAAACGGTGGCCGGGCGATGGAGTCGCTCGTTCGCGAGGGCTTAATCGCAGGAGTGCTCGACATCACCACCACCGAACTGGCGGACGAGCTGGTGGGCGGCGTGCTCTCCGCAGGGCCCGAGCGCCTTACCGCGGCGGCCGAACTCGGGGTGCCTCAAGTGGTCTCGGTCGGAGCTACCGACATGGTCAATTTCGGTCCACCTGAGACAGTTCCCGAGGGTTTCCGTGGACGACTGCTTTACGAGCACAATCCGACAATCACGCTGATGCGGACCACGGCAGTAGAATGCCGGCAGCTGGGTGAAGAAATCGCCACCAAAGTAGCGGCCTCGAGAGGACCTGCTGCCATCCTCCTCCCCTTGCGTGGTGTGTCGGCGATCGACGCCAAGGACCAGCCATTTGACGACCCGACAGCGCGTGAGGCACTGTTTGCAGCGATTCGCAAGCACGCCAACAGCGAGTGTGTCGAGTACGATGCACATATCAACGACCCCCGGTTTGCCGAGGCGGCAGCTCATCGACTGCTGGAAATGATGCGGCGCAGTGTCCCGGCAAGCCAGGGTGATTAGGACTTGTGCATGCATCCTCAGAGCTCGCGCTGCGCACCCAGATTCAAACCAGTTTGGAGAAACGGTGAGTGAATTCAAGAGAGACGAGATCCTGAAGCAGCTGCGCGCCAAGGTGGCCTCCGGCCGGCCCATCTTGGGCGGTGGGGCTGGCACAGGAATCAGCGCCAAACTGTCCGAGGCCGGGGGCATCGATCTGCTGGTCATCTACAATTCAGGCCGATTCCGCATGGCGGGCCGTGGGTCGCTGGCCGGACTGATGCCCTACGGAGATGCCAACTCGATCGTGATGGAAATGGCTCGGGAAGTGCTCCCGGTTGTTCGGCGGACACCCGTACTCGCCGGAGTCTGCGGTACCGATCCGTTTCGGCTGATGACGCAGTTCCTGCGGGAAGTCAAAGCGGCCGGCTTTGCAGGCGTCCAGAACTTTCCTACTGTTGGTTTGATCGACGGCAGCTTCCGGCAGAACCTGGAAGAGACCGGAATGGGTTTCGGTTTGGAAGTCGACATGATTCGAGCCGCGCATGAGCTTGGGTTGCTGACGACGCCTTACTGCTTCGATCCCTCTGACGCAGCCGCCCTGGCAGAGGCCGGCGCCGATGTGCTCATCCCGCACATGGGGCTCACCACCAAAGGCACGATCGGAGCCACCACAGCGCGGTCACTGGCAGAGTCGGCCTCACTCGTCCAGGCCATGCACGACGCAGCTAAGAGAGTCAACCCGGAAGTGCTAGTGCTCTGCCACGGAGGACCTATCGCCGAGCCGGAGGACGCCCAGTACATTCTCGATCATACGGAGGGCGTCGTGGGCTTCTACGGCGCGAGCAGCATGGAGAGACTACCCGTCGAGCCAGCCATCACCAACCGGGTGAAAGAGTTTGGGGCGCTCAAGATCGTCTGACGAAAGAAACACCCCACAAAGCGCCACCGTGGTTTCCCTGCAGCAAGGCGAAGGTCAAGAGTTCTGCAACTCGTTGTTTGCGGCGTCAAAGGCTCAGATCTTGTCGCCGGTCCCCTTGGTCAGCGTCATGAACGCCGCTTCGAGATTGACTTCTTCTTCGCGGAACAGGACGAGTTGATAACCGGACTCGACCAGCAGGCTCGGCAGATGGCTGTAGTCTTCCACTTCTTGGCGAAGGGTCACCGCCAGCACCCCGTTCTGTTGCGCGACTGAGTCGACCGAGTCGTGTTGTGCAAGTAACTTGGCGGCAGCGTCGGTCCGCTGCTTGACAGCGACGTTTAGGACGACTCGCTGGCGAACTTGCCGCATGACCTCAGCAACCTCAGCATTGACGCTCATCACTCCACGATCAATGATGCCGATCTTGTTACAGATGTCGGCCAGCTCGGGCAGGATATGGCTGGAGACGATAATGGTCTTGCCCGTCTGGCCCAATGTCCGCAGCAGGTTCCTCATTTCAATACGGGCCCTAGGATCGAGGCCGCTGAGTGGTTCGTCGAGCAGCAGTACCTGTGGGTCGTGCAACAGAGTCCGAGCCAATCCAAGGCGTTGCGTCTGGCCGCGCGACAATGTGTTGGCAAAAGCGTCTCGCTTGAAGTCGAGATCAACGACCTGCAGCATCTCGTCGCAGCGCTTTCTCCGTTCGGTTCCTTTGATCCGGTAGGCCGCCGCAAAGAACTCCAGGTACTCGATGACTTTCATATCGTCATATACGCCGAAGAAATCGGGCATGTAGCCCACTAGTCGCCGGATCTCCTTGGGTTTGTTATAGATCGAATTTCCGCACACGTAGGCCTCGCCCCAGGTGGGGTTGAGCAGGGTGGCGATGATTCGCATGGTCGTCGTCTTACCTGCCCCGTTGGGGCCGATGAAACCGAACAGATCGCCTTCCTCAAGATCCAGCTCAATCGAGCGGATCGCATACATCTCGCCATACTTCTTCGTCAAATCATGCGCTTCGATCACGCGACCCGCCTCTCGATACGGTCACCGGCAAGCCAGTGGTGTGAGTCGTGAAGTACTAACCCGAATTATTCATGAGCGACCTGCTGCGAGGTCGTAAGTCCATCCGTGGCTTCGTCATGCTTCACAATTCTCCCTCGACGTATTGCTTCAATACGCCTGCGGGAGAATTGCTCGCCCTCCTTGCCACGAACGTACTTACAACCTCTCGCCACGATCTTCATGAATAATCCGGGCTAACGGGACGGGGCCGTTTCGGCCACCGGGAACACCACCCGGTAGAACGTCCACGTTCGGTCATATTGTTCGGTGGCCTCCGAGCCGTCAATTTCCACATGCGTTGCCGGCTGGGCACCTCGGCCTACGAGCACGGCACGCCCCCGCCGCAGCTGCTGACTGAGGTCGACAAAGCCTTGGTACCGGTGTTTTAGCTGTGTATAGCGGTCCCCGCCGGCCGCGCCGTGAAACATCATCATCTCCAGGATTCGCGGCACCTCCAAGTCGTTTTGATTCCATGGAGTACTAACGTCGCGTGCGTCCTCGATCCGCCTCCGCGTCAATCGCCATTCGAGGTTTCCGGGACTTTCCCGCTCCATCTGGACAGTGTCTCCCGGCGCTAACGCACCACCGTGACTTTCCAGCCGGTAGAGCCACTGACCGAAGAAGACGGAGCACTCGGTCAGCTCGATCGGGAGTGGATTCTCGAGTTGGCCAGCCAACCGATTGGAGTCGACGTACAAGTCACCGTTCAGCTCCAGCTCCGCTTCACCCCACCAACGGACCTGAAAGGCCTTGGTCGCAGAAATCTGGATCGGCGTGTTCAGCACCTTCGTTTGCCGGGCCTCGTCCACAATCTCGTAGGGTTCGGTAAATCCCGGCAGCGAGGTATTCGTGTTCAAACCGCCGAGTCCGGTACCGGGGAGGCCCTGCCACGACGCCACACTGTGACTTGCAGCGGACAACACACCCTCTAACTGAGAGTCAACATGCCAGCACAGGTCGTACGTTTCGGTGCGGGGGCTGTAGATGTCGGCCCAGGCAGAACCCCTCATCACCGATTCGGCCAAGTCGACGTCGACCAAGTCGACCTGGTTGATTCGCAAACGGTCGTCCTTCAGCTGGGCAAGTAGATAGACAGCACAGACTGAGAAGATGATGACCAGCAGGGGAAACGTCAACCAAGTATAGTGCATACGCTTCACGACACGCCGCAGAAAAAAATAGTCTCCCGGTCCCACCAGCAACGTGTAAAGAAAGACCAGTCCCGCGACCCAGTAGAACGGAACTAGCGAGACACCCGTAAACTGATCGAGCGCGCTGCGCAACTGACCTGCCATGTCCGTGAAACCGACGTGCGCCATGCGCCCGCCTTGCCGGCTAGTCGCGGGTCGGTCTGCGCTCGCCGAGCCATCACGGAGCAGTCGACCCACCATGTGAGACCGTCCTTCCCAGGTGGACAGAGGTGGCCGATCCAGATCAAGAGAGACAAACACAACCTCTCCCAGGCCATGAGGTGCCCGCACAACGAGCGGCCGCATCCCTGCCACGCCGGCGTCCGACAACTCGACGCCGCCGCTGACACCCCGCAAGGTCGTCAAGAACAACGGCTCGTCGGCGGATATTTCCAGTACGTGAGACGAGCCACCGTAAGATTCGAGTGCTGCGGCGCGGGTCAACACGTTGACTCCCGTGAACTCGCCTGGCACCAAACCCGCCAGGTGGTGCAGCACCGATGTGCTGTCGGGGTCGCACAGTTCCTGGCCGCGCGCACCGACACTCAACACCAAGCGGCCGCCCATCTGTACCCATTGCCGCAAAGCGCGGAACTGTGCCGCGGTCATCGCTTCCAACACTGGATTGTCAGCCGTGGCGATGATGATCGTATCGACCGCTTCATAGGCCAACCAGTCAGCCGGCAACTCACTGGCCTCTCGGACTTGGCAGCGCAGCGGCACTGTCGTTGTCGTCCTACCCGCCAGCCATCCCTCCTCGCCGATTGACGGGCCGATGGTCAGCAGCAGTTCGCTGTCGGTCAGCTTTGCCTGCGGCAGCTCACCTGCAGAGAGCTGTCGCCGCGTAACCTCTCCATCGTCTGTGTGCCAATCGACTGCCAGTCCGCCGCGCACGCGGCCGAACTTGACTCGCCGCACGACAGTCACTTCCTGACCGGCCGGCACGCGCAGCCGCTCGCCCGACCGCAGATACCGGACCTCTGCACCGTCGCCGTCACGGGTCGTAAACGTCAGGTGGCCTTCCAGCGCCTGGCCCGCCTCCGCTTTTAAGGTAACCCAAACCGGCGTCCAGTAGCCGACCTTGTAGATATCACGGAATCCGACCGAGACACCCGCGATCGTCCCGGTCACATCTTGCGCATCAGCAACATGAGGTAGCAGCGCGGCGATGACTGGCAGCCAGCGGAGCAGATGACGCATGCTATTAGTAAACAAAGATTCGCAACAGGAATAGTCAGTCGCCGTTGTCCGTCAGGCGGTGGTGGTGTCCCTCACGGCTTTTCAGCATCTTCGCAGGCACAGACACGCCGCCCACAACCCGGACAGCCCGTACCATATTTCTTTGCAATTGCCTGGTTTAAGTCGATGTCGGCGATATTGGCAATCGTCGTCAACCAAGCCAGCACGTCGGCAAACTCTTCGGCCTGCTCCGCCGGCGTTCCACCTCGCAACGCTGCGGCCAGTTCACCAACCTCCTCCATCAGCCACATGAATGTCGCATCAATGCCCCGCGCGGCGTCCTTCTCGTAGTACATCTCCCGAATGAGCTGTTGGAACTCCCGCAACGCGACGTCCTGATCTGACAGATTCGTTTGTTGATCCTGAGTCATGTTTTATTCTCGTCCCACCTGAGTCGCTACGCAAAAAAAAGATTGCTAGTTCGGTCGATTGCCCCATCGCCCCACTCCGGGCAAAATGCCAGATGACGCTTCCCGTTCCCCCGCGTCGGGCTGACCCTCGCAAGGAACCCCGTAGATTCTCCAATACGCTCCAGCAAAACCGAGGACCGGATGGCAGATTTCACAACCGTCGCCAAGGTGGGAGAGATCCCAGAAGGACAAGGAGTGGCCTATCAAGTCAACGGCCGCATGGTAGCAGTCTTCCACCAGGCAGGCCAGTACCATGCGATTGACGACTTTTGCCCGCACATGGGCGCTTCCTTGGCCGGTGGAGAGCTGGATGACGGTGTGGTGACTTGCCCCTGGCACGCTTGGCGATTTCGCGTCCAGGACGGCACGTGGTGCGACAACCCGCGAATTCAGATCGACCACTTCGAGGTGCGACTGCAAGGCGACGAAATCCAGGTGAAGGTCGCCGACAAGAGCTAGGCTTTGTCTCAAAAGGCAGTCCACCAAACTCTGGCGAGTTCGGCTACGCTCCAAATCAGCCGCTGGGCGTTAGCCCACAGTTCCTCAGCGAAACCGACGCGTAGCGTCCGGCGAATGCCCCCTCTCCGGCCCTTCGGGCCGACTCTCCCCGAGGGGAGAGTGACAAAAGACCCTGGCGAGTTCGGCTACCCCCAACTTGGATTCTGACACTTACGAAGCAGACAGTTCGACGGTACCACCCGGCTCGAGAACGACCGGTTCAGCGGCCGTTTCCTCCCGCACGCGGGTCGCCCAGGCCCGAGCGTCCTGTTCGATGGGCGGCCAAGTGTTGTAGTGGGCCGGCGCCACCCGCTGCGGGCCGATCAGCTTGACAGCCTCGATCGACTCCGCCGGGCCCATCGTAAAGTGATCCCCGATCGGCAGCACGGCCAAGTCAATCCCTTTGGCCCCGATCAACTTCATGTCGGAGAAGAGCGCCGTGTCACAAGCGAAATAGACCTTTCCCGCCGGCAACTCGAGCAAGAACCCGGCCGGATGCCCGCCGTACGATCCATCTGGCAGCTGCGAGCTGTGGTGAGCCAACGTCATCTGCACGCGGCCGAAAGGCAGGTCGACACCGCCGCCCAAGTTCATTCCCAACGTCTTCTCCACCTGATGTTGGGTACGAAACCACTCCGCAATTTCAAAAATGGCCACCACCATCGCGCCGGTCCGCTTCGCAATCGCCGCGACATCCGCCACGTGGTCAAAGTGGCCATGTGAGACCAGGATAAAATCAGCTGCAACATCCGCCGCCTTGACCGGCGCTGTGGGCGAATCGTCCAGAAATGGGTCGAGCAAGACAGAGTGCCCGTCGACGGCTATCGACCAACTGCCATGCCCGAGCCAAGTAAGTGTGCATGCCATTCGGCTTGTCCCTCTATGCTACTAGCGGTCAGAGTCCTCGCGCCGTGCGCAAGTTTTTCACTTTCTCCGTCATCCGGCCTTCGGCTACCTTCTCCCCGGCGGAGAGAAAGGACTTTGGTTGCGGCTACGCCGCGCTGTACTTGTGTGCAATTTCCACTCAGCCGCGGCCCAGCAATCGAGCCATATTGCGCTTGTAGGCTTCGACGCCAGGTTGGCCGTAAGGGTTGATCCCAATCAGTCGCCCTTCAACAACTGTGGCCAACATCAACATCTGCAGCAGCTGGCCCAGAGAGCCCTCATCCGCTCGCGGTAGAACTAAGTCCGCGGTGGGACGATCCACCTGTTGATAAGCCTCGTTGGTACCGGCAATAGCGGCACGCATCAACTCTGCGTAGGTCTTGCCAGCGAGATCGTTCAACTGATCTTGATCGTGGCCACTTTCGCGGACACCGAGCAGATCACTTCGCCAACTCTCCACGATCAAGTTCGTAATCAACCGATCGGGGCGCCCCTCCTGGTGCTGTTGGCCGCGGGAATGCAGATCACGTGTGTTCACCGTGGTGAGCGGAGTGGCTCCGATTCCCTCTTTGCCCAGACTCTCCGCGAGCAACTGATCGTACCACAGTCCCATCGCCTCAAGCGCATCGGACCAGACCGATAGCACGCGCACAGAGGCGCCCTGGCGTTCCCACAGATGGCCGACACCGACATAGTCCAACACCACGTTCTCACCGGGCGGAGCGGTTAGGAAATTTTCGTTGAGCGCGACAGCACCCTCCAACAGCTTGACGATATCCAGGCCCAGCACGGCCGCCGGGAGCAAGCCGACCGCAGACAGGACCGAGAACCTCCCACCGACTCCCTCCGGGACGTGAAACAATTGGGGACAACCGATCGCGCCCGCCAACTCGAACAGCCGACCCTCACGGCCGGTCACCGGGACCACGAGCTCGGCGGTCGTTCGACCCTCCCCACCACAGGACCGGCGCAATGCGTCGTAGAATTGCCGAAATGCGACCGCGGTCTCAATCGTTCCCCCGCTCTTGCTGACCACCAACAGTGCCCAGCGGTCGTCCACACTCTGGAACGGGCGACCATCACCCAGCAATCGTAGCAGAGCCTGCACGGCGTCGTTGTCGAGGTTGTTTCCAGCGAAATAAAGGCGCGGTCGGCTGCCGCGTTGGGCCCGAGTGAGCTCATTGTGATACGGGTCGCAGCAGGCTTCCATCAATGCCCGAGCACCCATGTAAGATCCACCAATCCCCAGCAAGACGACCTGGTCCACGGACTCACGCAGACGTTCGGCGACGGCGAGCAACCGCCCCAACTCGCTCTGGGAGCGGTCTTGGTGATACTCATCCAACAGATGCTGCGGCAGCTCGACAAACCCGGCGTCCAAGGGGATTTTGTCGCTGGGAACCTGCTCGCTGCTGTTGAACAGACTGACGTCGTTTTTTACCTCATCCCGTGCTCGAGCTATCCGATCGGCAAGCTGCTGGAAAGACGCTCGCGTGACTCGCCCGCTCGCATCGAAAGCGCCGGACGGATCGTAGCGGATAGGTGGGATTGGGCGAGCAGTGTTCATTCGTAGACCTGTCGTCGGTCAGACACAAACGGCAACCAATCGGACGGACCCACCAACCGAGGAAGTGGTGCAGCTTTTACCCTTCATGCAATCCGCCAAACTCTGGCGAGTTCGGCTACGCTCTGGCGAGTTCGGCTACGCTCCAAATCAGCCGCAGGGCGTTAGCCCACGGTTTCCCAGCGAAACCGACGCGTAGCGTGCGGCGAATGCCTCCCACTCTCCGGCCCTTCGGGCCGGCTTTCCCCGATGGGGAGAGTGAAGAAACACGAAATCACGCACTAACTTAAAAGCTGCACGACCTCCGAAGCAGTCGGTCGGCACTTGAAGATAACGGAGACGCCGGGAATCTGCCAGGAGACCAGCTCCCCCTGACCATGTCTTGTGTTCGGGGTCGATTTTGGTAGGAAGGTCGGTTCGTGAAAAGCCGGAACCGCTATCAGGTGTGGAGCGCGCATGGACACTCATCAACTGACACGCGAACTTTTTAAACGGAACGATTCCAAAATCGTGATGCTGGTCGCTGACGGTCTCGGCGGGTTGCCGATGCGGCTCGGCGGCAAGACTGAACTGGACACTGCCAAGACGCCGAATCTCGATCGGTTGGCCGCCCGCGGTATCCAAGGAGGCAGTATCCCGGTGGCTCCCGGCATCAGTCCAGGAAGTGGACCGGGCCACCTTGGGTTGTTCGGATACGACCCCGTGCAATACACAATTGGCCGCGGCGCGCTCGAAGCCACGGGAATCGGTTTCGCCCTCCAGCCCGGAGACGTCGCGATCCGCTGTAACTTCTGCACACTCGATGCGCAGGGCAAGATCAGTGATCGGCGGGCCGGTCGCATTCCCACCGAGGAAAGCGCCCCGCTGACGGGAAAGTTACGCGAGATCCGCATTCCCGACATCGAAATATTCGTGGAACCGGTCAAGGAACATCGTTTTGTGGTCGTGTTTCGCGGCGAGGGGCTGGGCGGCGACGTGCGCGATACCGATCCACAGGCAACCGGCGTACTGCCGCTAGAACCGGTGGCCGAAAATCCGGCTAGTCAAAAGACCGCAGATATCGCTCAGCAGTTTCTCCGCCAAGCGCGAGAGCTTTTAGCCGGCCAACCCAAGGCCAACTTCCACACCATGCGTGGTTTTGCTGCTAAACCAAATCTGCCCTCGTACGAAGAGGTCTACGGTTTGCGTGCGGCAGCGATCGCTGTCTACCCCATGTACAAAGGGCTGGCGCGGCTGGTCGGGATGGACATCGTTGGCGCAGCGCAATCGCTGGACGAACAGATCGCAGTGCTGAAGGAACAATGGAAGGACTACGACTTCTTCTTTGTCCATTTCAAGTACACCGATAGCACCGGCGAGGACGGAGATTTCGATGCCAAGGTGGCACGGATCGAACAGCTCGACGCTGCTCTGCCGGGCATTTCAGACTTGGAACCAACTGTGTTGATCGTGACCGGAGATCACAGCACGCCCAGCTACCTGAAAAGCCATAGCTGGCACCCCGTTCCCACCCTACTTGTCTCCGACTGTTGCCGCCCCGACGGCCTGCAGCAGTTCAGCGAAAGCACTTGCCATCAAGGCGGACTGGGGCAGCTCGAGGCGAAACACCTGATGACCTTGGCACTTGCCAACGCCGGGCGGCTGGGAAAATACGGTGCGTGAGTCATCGGCTCCGTCGCGAGGCCCTTTGCTTGGCGGTGACACTGCAACATCAGCCGCTGGGCGTTAGCCCACGGTTCCCCACCAAACCGGATGCTAACGCATTCCGGCTGATTTACGCCCGAGGGCGTACGCGGTTGGTGCTGTGGTCCTTTGCTTGGCGTGTGACTCCGCAACATCAGCCGCTGGGCGTTAGCCCACGGTTCCCCACCAAACCGGATGCTAACGCATTCCGGCTGATTTACGCCCGAGGGCGTACGCGGTTGGTGCTGTGGTCCTTTGCTTGGCGTGTGACTCCGCAACATCAGCCGCTGGGCGTTAGCCCACGGTTCCCCACCAAAACCGGATGCTAACGCATTCCGGCTGATTTACGCCCGAGGGCGTACGCGGTTGGTGCTGTGGTCCTTTGCCTGGCGTGTGACTCTGCAACATCAGCCGCTGGGCGTTAGCCCACGGTTCCCCACCAAAACCGGATGCTAACGCATTCCGGCTGATTTACGGGCCGAGGGTGTACGCGGTTGGTGCTGTGGTCCTTTGCCTGGCGTGTGACTCTGCAACATCAGCCGCTGGGCGTTAGCCCACGGTTCCCCACCAAACCGGATGCTAACGCATTCCGGCTGATTTACGGGCCGAGGGCGTACAGGGGGGTGTTGCTTTGATGGCCAACAGGCCACCCGGGGGAAACAGCCCTGTTCTCCCGATCGAACTTCTTTCCCTAGATCAAAATTCTCTCCCGATCGCTGTATCTCCGCTGGACTTGCTCTTCATCAAGCCACCCTTGACCACTCGCCGATACGAGAAAGGCGCCGATCTAACCCGGTTTCTCCATGGGGCGAGCTCCCGGGCTGAGGCGCGGCCAAGGGTATCTTGCGATTTTGGGGGATTGGAGTGATGCGAAGTTCGATGCTGCTGGCCGTGTGGACGTCGATGGCGGGAGGGGTGATGCTGCAGGCCGCTCCGCTGCCTGAGAGTACTGGGGACCGCGGCGGCCACTCCCCGCGCTCGGCGCAAACCGCTGGTACGACGCCCTGGATCACCCGGCAAACCACCTTCTCGATCCCATTCACTGTCGAGAAAAATGGGCCCGCCCCTGCCAACGTCGAACTTTACGTCTCGCGGAATCGAGGCGAGAGCTGGCAACTGCACGCGACACAACAACCGGCTACGAAACACTTCCAATTCCGGAGCACCACACCGGGCGAGTATTGGTTCGCTTCGCGCACAACCAGCACAGATCGCACGGCCGTCGATCCGCAGCAACTGCAACCGGAACTGAGAGTGATCATCGATCTGGAAGAGCCAAAGCTGACGTTTGAAGCCAAAGTCGGACCGGCTGGTGAAATCGAAGCGTCCTGGCAAGCAGCAGATGAGACGCTAGATCCTGCGACGCTGTCGATCGAATACCGGACGCACATCAACGATCGCTGGCGTCCGGTGGCAGTCGACCGGCAGCGAGCCCGGTTCGTCGACGGGCAGCTTGTGGGGACAACCGTTTGGTGGCCAGAATCGCGGTCCCCTGCCATTCACGTGCGGGCTGAGATCAAGGACCGAGCCGGCAATAAGTCCGTAGTGAACCGAGTGGCGTTGCTTCCGAAAACCGGCTCCTCGACCAACAGTGCTACGGCGGGAATCCCAGAGGATCCATTCCGACAGGCCCGCAAGCTGGCCCAGCACTCGATCACTTGGCCCACGACCAATCGACTACCAAACCCAGAACCGACAAATCCGCGGCGGCCAACCGACTCGCAAGAGTACTTTGTCCAGCGGGACATGCGATCTGCGACACAGAACCCGGTAGCCCCCGAGTTACCCTCCCAACAAGGCCGTTATCCCCGCATGGCGCCAGCCGCGCAAGAGGTGGCTCGGCCACCTGTGGCCACGAAGTTCACCTCGGCACCGACGCCGCCGGCCGCTGAATCGCAGCCGGTCGCCGTTGCCCCGCAATTGCCGCCCGGACAGCGCGCTCGCATGACGCGCTCGCGCGAATTCCGCTTGGATTACCGGGTGGAAGCCGAGGGGCCTTCGGGAGTCCGCAAAATCGAGTTGTGGGGGACCTCAGACGCGGGAGCCACGTGGAGCCTTTGGAAACTGGATGAGGACCGCCAGAGTCCCGTCGATGTAACAGTCGATCAAGAAGGCATCTACGGCTTTCGAGTGGTCGTAGTTGCCAACAATGGACTGGCAGGCACGGTTCCTCGCAACGGCGACCCGGCTGATCTGTGGGTCGGGGTCGACGACAGCTTGCCCGAAGCGCAGCTCACGTCAGCCTCTTATGGCGATCAGGACCACTTTGGACAGCTCGACATCCGCTGGGACGCTCGAGACGCTTGGCTGACCGAAGAACCAGTTACCCTCTTGTACAGCGACCAGCCCGGCGGCCCTTGGACCACGGTCCGTTCGGGGTTGCCCAACACGGGTCAGTACTACTGGCCCATCGAGCCTCGCATCCCCGACAGGATCTATCTAAAAATCGAAGTTCGAGACCAGGCCGGGAATCTCGGCACTCACCAACTGGCTGACCCAATTCAGCTCTCCGGTCTGTTCCCCAAAGCCACAATTCAAGGTCTAAGAACCGAGTAATGAAGGGTCGATGCGACCGGAGTTTTCTGCCACACGAAGCGTGCGGGAGGGCGCGAGGCTCCGGGGCAAGAAAACGGCTCCGCAGGAGCGTCGCCCTCCCAGATGATTCGCCGCCCTGTCGGGCAAGGACCAGCTTCGACGAACCGCTGTCGGCCGCGGTTTTCTGCCACACAAAGCGTTCGGGAGGGCGAGGCTCCCGCCGAGCCGGGGCACAAGAAAACGGCTCCGCAGGAGCGTCGCCATCCCGGATGATTCGCCGCCCTGTCGGGACAAGGACGAGCTTCGATGAACCGCTGTCGGCCGCGGTTTTCTGCCACACAAAGCGTGCGGGAGGGCGCGAGGCTCCCGCCGAGCCGGGGGGCAAGAAAACGGCTCCGCAGGAGCGTCGCCCTCCCGGATGATTCGCCGCCCTGTCGGGACAAGGACGAGCTTCGATGAACCGCTGTCGGCCGCGGTTTTCTACCTCACAAAGCGTGCGGGAGGGCGAGGCTCCCGCCGAGCCGGGGGGCAAGAAAACGGCTCCGCAGGAGCGTCGCCCTCCCAGATGATTCGCCGCCCTGTCGGGCAAGGACCAGCTTCGACGAACCGCTGTCGGCCGCGGTTTTCTACCTCACAAAGCGTGCGGGAGGGCGAGGCTCCCGCCGAGCCGGGGGCACAAGAAAACGGCTCCGCAGGAGCGTCGCCCTCCCAGATGGTTCGGTGTCTTGACGAAGGTCTGGTGACGGGGTTTTAACCCGAATTAATTCATGAGCGATCTGCTGCGAGGTCGTAAGTCCATCCGTGGCTTCGTCATGCTTCACAATTCTCCCTCGACGTATTGCTTCAATACGCCTGCGGGAGAATTGCTCGCCTTCCTTGCCACGAACGTACTTACAACCTCTCGCGACGATCTTCATGAATAATCCGGGTTAACGTGCCGCCCTGGGGCCCACTTGCAACGGGAAAGAGGGCCGCCGTACCTTAGAGGCATGATTCACGTCTTTGACTTTCTCGAGGCCGCGTCGTTACCGGCTCCGATTTGCGTGCTGTTCGGCAGCGAAGCCTTTCTCAAAAGGCTGGCACGGAACCGGCTGCGGGATGCGGTGTTGGGCGAGTCCGCGGACTCACCATTCGCTACCTACGACGGCGGTGAAATCGAATGGAAGGACATCTTGGACGAACTTTCGACGATGTCGTTGTTTGGCGGCGGTACGCGCTTGGTCGTTGTCGAACAAGGGGACGCGCTGGTCAGCAAGTATCGGGAGCGGCTCGAAGCTTACGCCGAGAAACCCCGTGCCACGAGCGTGTTGGTGCTCGACGTCGACACATGGCCGCGCAACACACGGCTCTATAAGCGGCTCGAAAAGAGTGGGCTGCAGATTGAGTGCCGAGCTCCTGAGAAACCAGCAGGCTCCCGCAAAGTGCTCGACGAGGCAAAACTGTGTGGGTGGCTAGCGACATGGGCGACGCAACAACACGAACGCCAGCTGCAGCCCGCCGCCGCCGCAGAGTTGGTGGGCTTGGTCGGCCCCGAATTTGGGCTCCTGGATCAAGAGCTCGCCAAACTCGCCTTGTTCGTCGACGAGCGCACGGAAATCACGCCCGAACTGGTGCAGCAAGTCGTGGGAGGTTGGCGAACCCAGACCATCTGGGAGCTGATCGACGCCGCTACAGAGGGCAATACAGCATCTGCTCTCGAGCAGCTAGGCCATCTATTGGATGCAGGTGAACACCCGGTGGCCCTGTTCGGACAGATTTCCTGGTCACTTCGGCGTTTCGCTTCCGCCACGCGGATTTACGAACGCCATCAAAGAGAGCGGCAGCCGAAGAAAGTAGCCGACGCTCTCGTCCAGGCCGGGTTTCCCCACTGGAACCGTCGGGCACTTGGTCGTGCCGAAAAGCAGTTAACCCAGCTCGGCCGAGAGCGGGCCGGCCGCATCTATCAGTGGTTGCTCGAAGCCGATCTGGCACTCAAAGGCAGCCACTCCGCCCCGCATCGCGCACGGTTTGTGTTGGAGCAGCTGATCGGTCGTATGGCCAGGCGAAGTTCCTGACGGCGGAGCGCGTTTTCTGCTCGGGTTCGGCGCATCGAGGCTCGTCCGAACCGATGGATGATGTTCCTCGTGGCTACTGGCGCGCCGAGCTCGCTAGTTCTAGGGTGGCAGCGTGTTGTTTGGACTCCAACACGGTGTCGACGTATTCCGCTTCAACTGGGCGCGACAGATAGAATCCTTGCCCGTAGTGGCACCCCATCGACGACAGCAGCTGTAGTTGTTCTTCGGTTTCGATCCCCTCGGCAACAACATCGAGATTCAGGCGATCTGCCAAAGTCAGGATTGTGCGGACGATCGCACGGTTCTCTCTCGAGTGGATCATCTTGTTGACAAATGAGCGGTCAACTTTGAGCAGGTCCAATGGCAGGCGATGCAAAGATGCAAGCGAAGAATAGCCCGTACCAAAGTCGTCGATGCCAATCGTCACACCGCACTCGCGCAGCGCCATCAACAGCTCTGCAGCCTCATCGGGCCTTTCCATAATTGCCGTTTCAGTGATTTCAAGCTTCAGGTTTCGGGCGGATAGTCCGCTATCGGTCAAAGCGCCCAACACGTCTTCGAGCAAGTTGCCCTCGGCGAATTGCCGGGTTGAAACATTGACGCCGATGCACATCGTGTCCGGAAGTTGATATTGCAACTTCCATGCCGCCATTTGCCGACATGCCGCATCCAGTACGCAGCGGCCGATCGGTACGATCAACCCAGTCTCTTCAGCAATCGGTACGAACTCACCCGGCGGAACCAGGCCGCGCTGCGGATGTTCCCAGCGGACGAGTGCCTCGAGGCCCATCGCTTCGGACGTTTTCAGATCGACAATCGTCTGGAAATGGAGAGTAAACTCGTCGCGTTCGATGGCGTGACGCAGTTCGTTCTCCAGCTTCAATCGCACCGTCACCCGCCGCTGCATCGACGGGTCAAACACCTGCACACCCGACTTTCCCTCCGATTTGGCGGCATACATGGCCGTATCGGCCTCGCGCAGTAGATCTTCTGGGCGGATGAGACTATCGGTCGGATAGCTGATACCGACGCTCGCCGAGGCGAACACCTCGCGACCTGCTCCTAGCGAAAACGGCGCGCAAACTGCATCCAGAATCCGCAGGCCAACTTCTACCGCAGACTCATCCGAGTCGATATTCTCCAGTAGTACAGCGAATTCGTCCCCTCCGAGTCGCGCAACAAGCGCCTCACCAGCTCGCACACTTTCCTCAAGTCGCCGTGCGACTGAGATCAGTAGCTGGTCACCGGCTTCGTGGCCGTAGCTGTCGTTGACGAGCTTGAAGTTGTCGAGGTCTAGGTACAGGACGGCGAAGTGGAGGCTTTCTCGCTTCAGCTTGTCGACACAGCGTTGCAGGCGTTCCATAAACAGTGTGCGATTGGGCAGAGCAGTCAGTGCATCTGCAACTTTGCCCTCGGTAATATCGGTCAAAGAGCCCGCCATACGCTCCACATCACCAGACGCTCCCCGGACCGCGATTCCGCGGCAGAGCATCCAGCGGTAAGTACCATTCTCGTGGCACATTCGCAGCTCGGCCTCGAAATGGTCTGTGTCGCCGCGAAAGTGCGCCTTCAGTTCATTCTCAACCCGGGGCCGGTCCTCAGTATGGATACGGCAAAGCCAATCCTCCGCCGAACCAAGCACGGCTGTAGCCGCAATTCCCAACATCTCTTTCCATCTGGGAGAGTAATACACCTGTTGTGTTACGCAGTCCCAATCCCACAAGCCATCGTTGGCTCCGCGGGCCGCTAGTGCGTATCGCTCCTCGCTCTTTTGCAACGCCACCTTGGCCTGCTTGATACTCAATTGAGTACCGACACGAGCGAGCGTAATGCCGACGTCAATCGGCTTAGTAACGTAGTCGTTGGCGCCCTGCTCGAACGCCGCGACGACCTGCTCGCTGTTGTCATTGGCTGTCACCATGACCACCGGGAGGTCAGATCTCGCTTTGAACTGTCTAATCTGCCGCAGCAGCGCCATCCCGTCCATGTCGGGCAAGACCAGATCGAGCATCACCAGGTCGATGGGCTCGTTCTGTAGCGTCGCCAGCGCCTGTGCGGCGTCGGCCGCTTCGACGGCATCATAGCGGTTATTTCTTAGCAATCCGGCCAGCATAGTCCGGTTGAGACGTTCGTCATCCACAACGAGGACCCGCCCGAGGGCATCCGGCGCGGATGTCAAATCTGGTGACGCGGTCTTGTCCAACGGTTCGATCAACATCGTAGATTCGCGACCGGATGCGTGCGCCGCACGGCAGAGAGAGTGAGTAAGGATGAAGGGCGTTCAACGTGGACCGACACATCTTGAAACCGCAAGCGTCACGCTCGTGTCTTCACAACACCTTGTTCGCTGCAGCTCGTGATGCCGTCTGTAGAGGAATATCAAAATAGTACGTCACGGGCGTTCTTTTGGAGCGGGATTCGGGCAGATTAAGGGTTGTAGTGGTCATTCCGTCTCGGCCCAACCTGTTGCCAATACAATCGTTATCCTCAGCTGCTGGACGTCGACAAAAACCGCGGCGGCGCTCAGTCTCCTCCATTCGCCATTTTTTGCAGGTCGATAAAGGTCGGGGGCTACCCCTGCGACCCGTGCAGGAATCGATGGATGCGCAGCGACCTGCAGACTTGTTTGCTAACACTCGTCGTAGCGGTATGCTTCAACGACTACGGCCGGGCTCAGCTGTTCACCGCCACGAACGTGCGCATGACCCGTCTGCCGGCAACGACGCCTGAACTGGCGTCTGCAGTCGAGCGAGTACCTGGACAGGATCCTTCCTTCGCCTGGACCGAACTCTCCCTGCCGAACGGCTCCGACCCGCCGCACGAGGTCTTACCTGGGCCGCCGGCCAACAACGGATCTCCGATAGATGCCCTATTTCCACCTCTAGACGGAGAGCACACTGAAGCCGAATTGGGATCGGTCACGGACAATGCTTTACCAGCGGGCCATGCGGCCTACGGCAACACCGGGTACGGCGCCGGTCTGCAGTGGGAGTTCTGGGGCTGGCTCTCCTATTCTCGTATCCCACAACAAGACTTTAGCAGCTTTTGGGCCTACGAATTCGAGGTGGGTGTCAGCCGGAGTATCACACAGCAGATCGCGGCGACCGCGCAAATCGACTTCATGGATATCCCCGGCCGAGAGGTGTTCATGGAACAGCTCTATCTAAGCTTCCTGCTCCCCAATTACCAAGAGACGATTCTGACTGTGGGAAAATTCAACTCGCCTTTCGGAGTCGAGCCGCGCGACTTTTGGAATCGCGTGAGTGCGTCGCGGAGCCTGCTCTTCCGAAGGCAACCGCAAGATCTGATCGGCGCCATGATCACGCACCCGATCGCTGACAAACGGATTATTCTGCGACCGATGCTCGTAAGTGGACTCGTCAACACCGGTTTTGACAACAACGAGCAGCCATCGCTGGCGATGATGGTTGAATTTCGGCCCCACGAGCACTTCAGTCTGGCAGGCACCTACTGGCACGGCCCGGAAATGGACCAGAGAGTGGGAGACAAATTGTACTTCGTCGATGTCCAGGCCACGTGGTACTTGACGCAGTGCTTGTCGCTGGCCGGCGAGTACCTACAGGGCGCCACCGAGTCGGATGCAGGCTCGCTCGACTGGCGAGGATTCTTGGCCCTGACGAACTGGGACTGGAACGAGAAATTCCGCATGTTCGCCCAGTACAGCCTTTTTGACGATCGAGACGGTTTTCAAACAGGTGTGGCGGAGTCACGCCAACAGGCGAGCATTGGCTTCGGCTGGTACATCTATTCTCTCGTGGAAGTTCGTGGAGAGTACCGGCACGACGACCGGCCAGTAACCGGTGATAGCGAGAACTGGGACCTTCACCTGACGTTCGGGTTTTAGCAACTCCATGGTCAGCATCTCGTCGCGAGCGAGTTATGAGTTCATCGAACAATCGCATTAATTCGCGCCGGCCGAGGCGCGCAACGGGAGGACTCGTATGACAGCCGAGACCCTGACACCAGCTCGGCGCGGCCAGGCGCGCTGCGGAACAAGTGGCGTCCGGCTTCGCGATCCGGAGGATTTCGCGCAACGGCGTTTGCCGCTCTGGCATTGCTCTTTGGAGCACCGAACGCCGTGGCCGAGCAGACGTTCGCACTTAGCGGCACGGTCAACATCCAAACATCCGACTCACGACCTGTGGACCTGGGACGCACCGTGGTCTTTCTGGAAGAGCATCCTAGCCTCCGGCCACGTGACATCGAGGGCGAGCGTCCGCAGATCGAACAGATAGCCAAAGAGTTCATCCCCAACCTGCTCGTAGTGTCTCGTGGAACCACTGTCGAGTTTCCCAACAGGGATCCCTACACCCACAACGTCTTTAGCCGCTCATCGAACGCGGCCTTTGATCTCGACCGCTATCCTCAAGGTGTTTCCAAGAGTTATACGTTTCACAACATCGGCATTGTTCAGCTACTCTGCAACATTCACCCGAACATGAGGGCGATTGTCGTGGTGGTGCCGAACCACCACTTCGCGCGGGCCGACCGTCAGGGCAGGTTTGCCTTGCCAAAACTGCCCTCCGGCGAATACTCCTTGGTCGCCTGGCACGCATTGGCGGGCGCACAGCGACAGACCATAGAAGTGGGAAATCACATCAACAACCACCTGGCTATTTCGCTCGTAGCCCGCCCACGCCGCCTCACTCGCAGCACCGCTCGCCGCCGGCCCGCACCAGCTGGCGTGGAGCGCGGGCTCGGCGTCCGGCGCGAACGGTTGAACCTTCCGGTCGTTCGAGAATCTCATGTTGCCCCACAATCGAGCCCTTGACTATGCGTTTTCGCACAAAACTCTTCCTGGCTTCTGTTGCCGTGATGCTCGTACTGTCCGCGGGTGCCTTTTGGAGCATCAACCGCTCGGTCAAGAGGAGTTTTACCGAGCTTGATCGCCAGAGCTTTTCCGGCATCAGCCGCGCGCTACAAAGGCGATATCGCGAACGTGTCGAAACGTTGCAAGATAACTGCAGACTGGTGATGAATATCCCCGATTTGCGGGCGTTGATTGCCGAACAGAACTTCGAGCTCTCTGTCAACAACGCCGAGAGTTTGCGGGAGAGACTAACGTATCTCAACACCGTCGTCGGCACCGATTTCGTACTCGCCCTGGATCAGTCGCTGCGGCCGATTGCCCAGAATGAGGCGTCGCCATGGTCAACGACTGACGAATTGGACAACTTCTTTCTCGAATCCGTCCCTGCCACGGCACTCTTGGACCGGCTCGTCGACGGCGGGCTCGGTGGCCAATCCGGTTTGTGGGAATACCGCGGACACCTCTATCAAGTCGCCGCCGTGCCACTCGTGTTTCAGGCGGCCAGCGAAATCGAGCAAACTGCAGAGGGTGCGCTGGTAATGGGAGAACGAATCAGCGACGCGTTGGCGGACGAGCTAGCTGCGATCCATGGTTGCGAAGTCACTTTCGTCACCAACCACTCTATCGCAGCCTCCAGCTTGCAAGGCCTGTCGCGCCAGCAAGTGGCCGAAATGTCGCGCCAGCGATCGTCACTAGAACCCACTGCACGTTTGGGCGAGCGGGCCTTTCGGACGGTCCAAGAACCTGTCCGCGATCCGGCGTCTGGGACGACGCTCGCGACCGTCGTAGTACAACGCACGCAGGAACATTCTCGTGCGTTCATGATGAGTCTCTCACGGCAACTGGCGACGATCATTCTCACCGGAGTCGTGATCGCAGTCGTCGTCGGCTTTTGGCTGAGCGCGGCGATCAGCAGGCCGGTGAACGAACTGTCAGCGGGCGTACGAACGGTCGCCGAGGGTGACCTGACCGTCTCGCTGCCAGTCCGCACGCATGATGAGTTGGGCGAGCTCGCTGCGTCGTTTAACGAGATGGTTCGCCAGCTCCACAGCTCACGGCACGAGGCACAGCTGGCCAACGAAGAGCTCCGCACCCGCACGCGGGAGGCAGAGAGTGCCAACAGAGCCAAGAGCGAATTTCTCGCCAATATGAGTCACGAGATCCGCACGCCGATGAATGGCATCATCGGACTTACCGACCTGCTGTTGGAAACCGAGCTTAGCAACGAGCAGCATGGGCGGCTGGAACTCATCCAAACGTCTGCCGACTCGCTGATGGCCGTACTCAACGATATTCTCGACTTCTCCAAGATCGAAGCTGGACAACTCCAGCTTGACCCGGTCGCGTTCGACCCGCGCGAGACCATTGGAGATGCACTGAAGCTCTTCGGCTTAAAGGCGCATCAGAAGGGACTGGAGATCGCTTGCCGGGTAACATCGGAAGTTCCCGGAATGCTGGTCGGCGACCATGGGCGGATCCGCCAGGTCTTGGTTAACCTGGTCGGGAATGCCGTCAAGTTTACTGCTCGGGGCGAGATCCTCGTGACGGCTGACGTCTATCGTGAGACTCAGGATGTAGTCGAGTTGCATGTCGCGGTAACCGACACCGGCGTCGGCATCGCTGAGGAAAATCAACATGCTATCTTCACACCCTTCACACAGGCCGACGGGTCGACCACTCGAGAATACGGTGGGACAGGGCTGGGACTGAGCATCACATCCCGCCTCGTTGACATGATGGAAGGTCGCCTGTGGCTCGAAAGTCAGCTCGGCCAGGGAAGTACGTTTCACTTTACAGTGCAGTGCCGTCGCCCGGCCGCTGATACTGCCGACCGGCCGTGGCCGTCGCAACAGATCACTTCGCTCGATGGCCTACGAGTGCTCGTCGTCGACGATCACTCCACGAACCGGCTGATTCTAGAGGAAATGACGCGAAACTGGGGAATGCGACCCGACGTTGTGGAAGACGGCCAGCAAGCTCTGCGGGCGTTAGCCGGCGCGCAGCGGAGCAGCGACCACTACCAGCTGGTTCTTCTGGACGTTCACATGCCTGGCATGGACGGCTTCGAAGTCGCAGAGCGGATTCAAACAGAATTTCAATCAAGCGACTTGACTGTGATGATGCTCAGCTCGGCGGACGGTGAAGACTCCGTTGCACGCTGCCACGAGTTGGACGTTTCATCCTACTTGGTCAAACCCATCAAACAGTCAGAGCTGCTGAGCGCCGTCTTGGGCGCGTCGCGAATCGGCAACTTACCTGCCGACAATCGGGACGTACCTGTTGAGAATGCCCCGCTGGAGCCCGCTAGCCGGGAGGCAACCAAGCCATCCTCGCTGCGGATCTTGCTGGCCGAGGACACGTACGTCAACCAGCAGCTAATGCTGCAGATTTTCCAACGTCACGGATACGAGGTGCTGATCGCAAACAACGGCCGCGAGGCATGCGAGATTATTAAGCAGGAAACTGTGGACGTGGTCTTGATGGACGTGCAGATGCCTGAAATGGACGGTCTCACAGCGACAGCTGAGATTAGGCGCGGCGAAGCGTCCAGGGGCGACCGCCTACCGATTATCGCGCTCACCGCCCACGCCATGAAAGGAGATCGCGAGAAGTGCATCGCTGCTGGCATGGATGCCTACGTCACCAAGCCGATTCAGGTCGATGAAATCGTGGCGTTGATCGCGAAGTTCGCAGGTGATAAGAGTGCGCCATCCTCTGCGGCCGAACCAGGGAGCCTGGAAACGACCGATCCCGCCGAAGTTCCTGTACTAGATCACGTGGCACTCAGAACGCGTTGTGCGGGCGACCTACAGCTCATCGAGACCATGCTGGAGATTTTCCGCGAAGACTGTCCGAAGCACATGGAGGAGGTAAGGACCGCGCTTCGTGAAGGAGACCCGTCGCGCCTACAAAAATCCGCTCACACGATCAAAGGCACGACGGGAAACCTGGGCGGGATACAGGCCTCGCAAGCGGCCTTGGAAGTTGAGTCGCTGGCTCGCGACGACGATTTATCGCAGGCACAGGAGGCCGTATCCAAGCTGGAAACGTCTATTGACGAGCTGATGACGGCGATGGCATCGCTGGCAGACGATGCCACAGCGCCCTCTGGCAGTCCGCCAAACTCTGGCGAGTTCGGCTACGCTACAAATCAGCCGCTGGGCGTTAGCCCACAGTTCCCCAGCGAAACCGACGCGTAGCGTCCGGGGACGGCTCCTCCTCTCCGGCCCTTCGGGCCGACTCTCCCCAAGGGAGAAAGTAGGCCGGAACAAGCGGCGGGAGAGCTCTGGCTTCACACTCCGTGAGCGCCGCGCTGTTCCGGCGACGCATCAAACCGGTGTTGCCGGAACAGCGCGGCGTGGAAAATCGCAGGCACAGGGGATGGCTGCTGGCGCCGCTTGTTCCGGCCTACCGCTGTGCAGCTTTGCAGTCCGCCAAACTCTGGCGAGTTCGGCTACGCTACAAATCAGCCGCTGGGCGTTAGCCCACAGTTCCCCAGCGAAACCGACGCGTAGCGTCCGGGACGGCTCCCCCTCTCCGGCCCTTCGGGCCGACTCTCCCCAAGGGAGGCTGTGCAGCTTTGCAGTCCGCCAAACTCTGGCGAGTTCGGCTACGCTGCAAATCAGCCGCTGGGCGTTAGCCCACGGTTCCCCAGCGAAACCGACGCATAGCGTCCGGGACGGCTCCCCCTCTCCGGCCCTTCGGGGCCGACTCTCCCCAAGGGGAGAGTGACGAAAGACGAAGTCATGCACTAACTTAAAAGCTGCACAGCCTCGAGGGGAGGCGGGGCCGGCGCGCCGGCCCCGCGGTGGATGTTTCCACCTTGTCAGGACCGGTCAGATCTTCTACGATCCCGCCCTCCTCTACCGTCCCAGCGGTCTGCGATGTCCGATACTCGATCTGCCATCTCGTTGCTGCTTTTGCTGTCGCTTACCGGCTGCGCCAAACTGATGCTACCAGGTGAGTCCCCACCGTTCTCGGCCGCACGCTCCCGAGCTGCCGACGAGCTCGTCTCGGGCGCCCGGCCAAGCGACAACGAGCCGCACAGTTTCCGAGTTACTGATAGAGACCTCCCGGCAAGAGCCACAGACGATGGTCTTCAACGGCGACTCGAAGTGCTACGGACCTCAGATCCGGTGAAATACGAATTGGCACGGGAGGTCGTCCAACTCAGTAACGAGGCGGCGTCTAGCCCTCAGCGGCAGTTGGTCGACCAGCAGCTCAGGGCGATCTTGAATCGAGCTTACGCTCACGACAACCCTGGACTTCTCCCAGCTGGGGAGTCCCAAAGAGCTGTCCAACAAACCTCGCATCAGGCAGACGCTGCTCCACAACACGCCCCTCGTTCCGCCCCGCCAACCACGCCCCCAAAACCCACACCGTTGCCCGAGGCTCGCACCCAGGTTGTGACCTCGTCACCGGCGGCGCCGGTTATCCCATCGTCGACGGCCGTGGACCAAACGCCTGCGGCGCTGCCAACAGGTGCCTCATCCAGGTCGGCAGCCACCACCGTAGCAGCCAGCCCCGCTGAGTTGGCGAGCCCACCTGAGCCCCCTCGTGATTCGACAGAGATGACCACCGCCAAAGCGGCGACGGCGATTGAGCAACCAGAGAACGTCGCCCCAGCACCGGAGCTCGAATGGGAAGAGGTGCTGCCTACCTTGATCCAGGCGTTGGAAAGCGACCCAGCCACCCTGGAGGAGGGAGCCGCCGCCGTTCAGCAACAGGTCTTCCTGCGGTTGCTCTACTTGATCGCCAATCGCCGCGACGATGCCGTCGAACCAGTCGACCGGTTGCCAGAGAACGACCGGGAGTTCGTCAAACATGCCATCTACAGCCTGATGGTCTGGCTCGATCGAGATGAGCGTCACGTGTCAAGTCGCAAAGCAGCTCTTTCGCTGCGGGAGCTCAGAGCCGCCGCCGACTACTTGGCGAACTACAGCACGCTCGATCTCCGCAACGCGGTGTTCTGCAGCGAAGTCATGAGCTACGGCGATTACAGACGGTTCAAGTCGACATCGTTCCGACCAGGTGCGGAAGTCGTACTCTATGTGGAAATAGAGAACTTTGTTTCCGAGCCTGTGGGCAACCGCTTCGAAACGGAACTGCAAGGTGACTATGCAATTCTCGACGCCGGCGGTCGGCGGGTAAGCAGCAAGGTACTACCTCTGGACAAGCAACAATGCGATAATCGCCGCAGGGATTACTTTATCGCTTATCGCCTCTGGCTGCCTCAAGACATCCCGTCAGGCGGATACTCATTGGTGCTGACGATCGAAGATGTCAAAGGAAACAAGTCGAACCAAGCGACGGTCGATTTCCGAATTCGTTGATCGCCGCCAGTTGCCGGCTGACCGCAGGTGTGGCGGTCACCGACCTCAGACTGACTTCGCATCTGCAGCCGTGAATCAGCTGTCTGCCGACAGATCTTCTGGTCTCTTGACCGACACCTCCACCGGCGGCTTGAGAGAGCCGTTTTACGAACCGTGAACGCGTACGACGCGATTGTATTGGGTACAGGAGGCGTGGGCAGTGCCGCGGCCTTTCACCTCGCCCGTCGCGGCGTCAAGGTGTTGGGATTGGATCGTTTCCCAGTTGGCCATTCCCGTGGCAGTTCTCATGGACAAACTAGGATCATCCGCAAGGCCTACTTCGAGCATCCCGACTACGTCCCGCTGCTGCATCGCGCCTACGAGTTGTGGAGTGAACTCGAGCAGCGAGCTCAACAACAGCTCTACTTCCCGGTAGGGCTGATCGAGATCGGACCGCCCGATGGTGTCGTGATCCCTGGGGTGATGGCCAGCGCCCGCCAACATCAACTACCTGTCGAGATACTCGACGCAGACGAACTGGAGGCGCGATACCCGGGCTTCAAGCGACCAGCTGGGTATACGGCCATCTTCGAACGCGATGCCGGCTACCTTTTGGTCGAGGAGTGTGTCTGCAGGCACGCCGAGGAAGCGGAGAAGCTAGGAGCCGAGCTGCGCAGCGATGAAACAGTGGTTGGCTGGCGGGCCGCAGGAGACACCGTGTCGGTAACTACCTCCGCCGGTACCTACTCGGCGGGGACCCTGGTGATCACCGCTGGGGCCTGGACACAAGACCTGCTAGGTCCGCTCGGGGTCCCGCTGCGCGTCCTACGCAACCATCTCCACTGGTATGCCTGCGCGGCAAACGAGTACCGCGCGGACGCAGGTTGCCCGGCGTTCTTCTACGAATCGAACGACGGCTACTTTTACGGTTTTCCAGTCGTTGATCAGCGGGGACTCAAAGTCGCCGACCACAGTGGTGGAACAGAAATCCGGGACCCGCTGCAGGACGACGGCTCGCCGGAGAGCGCCGATCGCCAACGGGTCGAAGCGTTTCTACGCGAGAATCTACCGGGCGTCACGACCCAAGTCACAGATCACGCGGTTTGCTTCTACACTCTCTCACCTGATGAGCACTTTATCGTGGACCGTCATCCGCTACATAGCAATGTCGCATTTGCTGCCGGGCTGTCCGGCCACGGATTCAAGTTCACGTCAGTATTGGGCGAGATCCTCGCCGAGCTCGTCTGTGAACGGCAAACGTCACAGTCGATCGAGTTCTTGAGCTGCCGGCGTTTCTCGAGATAGCGCGAAGCGTGAATCTTGATATTGCGCGTTTGGCTCAATCAGAACCCGAAGCGTAAGCGAGGGAATTACTTGCGTTGGTACACCAACTCCCCTCGCTTACGCTTCGGGTTCCGAAAAACGCGGCGAATGCGACATCTTGTCCCTGCGGAAAGGCTAAACGCGCAACATCAATACTAACGCCTCGAGTTTCCGTTAGGCGCCGGGCCAGATCTCCATACACCCCGTCACCACAGCAACACACCTGTACGCCCTCGGGACGCAAATCAGCCGGAATGCGTTAGCATCCGGTTTGGTGGAAACCGTGGGCTAACGCCCAGCGGCTGATTTTGTGTCAGAGTCCCAGGGCCTTCGGTTTCAAGCGGCGGACGGCACGCGGAGCGTGCCTGCTACATTGATGCAGCGGATTACGTTGCGGGAGAGCGACGCCGAAAACCACCATGACGGCTCCGCAAAGCGCCGCCCTGCCCTGCCTCAGGTTCTCGCCTCCAGGTACTGCTTGACCTCATTCAGGTGGACGCGTTCCTGCTCCAGCGAGTCTCGATCTCGAATCGTCACGGTCTGATCGATCATGGTTTGGCCGTCGATCGTGATGCAGTAGGGAGTCCCGGCCTCGTCCTGCCGCCGGTAGCGTCTTCCCACCGCGCCTTTCTCGTCGTAGAAGACGTTGAATCGCGACTTGAGCGTGCGGTAGAGATCACGGGCCACAGTCGGCATCCCGTCTTTTTTCACTAGCGGAAAGACGGCAGCTTTGATTGGGGCCAGCCGTGGATGGAGGCGCATCACGAGCCGTTTCTGCAGCTTGCCTGAGTCGTCCGGCGCCTCGTCTTCGTCGTAGGCCTCGCAGAGGAAGGCCAAAGTCGCCCGGTCGGCTCCTGCTGATGGCTCGATGACGTGCGGAATGAACTGATAAGGAGCGCCCGGGCTAGACTCACCTTTTCGTTGGGCAAGATACTCTTTGAAAGACTTTAGACCGAGCGTCGCCTTGTCGCGTTCCCAAGCATCGTCGTCGAAATATGAAAGGTCCTTGCCGCTACCCCGCCACTTGGGTTTACCATCAGCACCCAACTCGAGCTCCAGGGGACGTGTCTTTTCGTTTAACTTGCCTTCCATATGACTGCGGAGATCAAAGTCGCCCCGGTGGGCAATTCCCTCTAGCTCGCCGAACTCACCGGGCGGTAGAAAGGGAAAGGCATATTCAATGTCGGCGGTGCCCGTCGAGTAGTGGCTGAGCTCGTCCGGATCGTGCTCACGCAGCACCAGTCGATCGCTAGACAAGCCGAGCTCGATATACCAGTTCATTCGACGATCGCGCCAGTACTCATACCAGCGATGTGAGCTATCCGGGCGACAGAAGAACTCAATCTCCATTTGCTCGAACTCTCGCGAGCGGAACGTGAAATTGCGAGGTGTGATTTCGTTGCGAAAGCTCTTACCCATCTGAGCGATGCCAAACGGTATTTTGATGCGGGTGCTGTCGAGCACGTTCTTGAAGTTCACGAAGATGCCCTGTGCGGTTTCTGGGCGCAGGAAAGCCTGGTCATCCTCGCCACCGAGCGCACCAACCGTTGTCTTGAACATCAGGTTGAACTCGCGGGGCGTGGTCAACGTCCCCAACGACTTGGCATCCGGGCCCAGCACCTGAGTAAAATCGTCGAGTGCCGGCAGCGTCAGGTATTCACCATCCCACTTCAACTCGCCGGCATGCTTCGCGCGCAGATTGAAGAACTTCAGCGCCCGCGCTTGTGTGTCGTCGTCTTGGCTCGCAGCCTCCGCCGTGCTGGTGACAAAAACTCGCTGGCCCTTGCCCTCCACCCAGCGACCACGCACTTGATCGAAGCGATAGCGTTTCTTCGATTCGCGGCAATCCACCATGTAGTCGTGAAACAAGTCGTAGTGACCGGAACATTTCCAGACCTGCGGATGCATGATGATTGTGCAATCCAGCCCTGTCATTTCATAGGCTTCAGGTGCACCGGCTGGAACAGCTAGGTCATCGTGCCCGGTCACCATATCGCGCCACCAGGCCTCTTTGATGTTTCTCTTCAGTTCGACCCCCAGTGGGCCGTAGTCCCAAAATCCATTCAAACCGCCGTAGATTTCACTCGACTGAAACAAGAACCCACGTCGCTTGCAGAGTGAGACGAGTTTCTCCATTTCCATAGCGAGGCACTCCCCAGGGGATCTCTTTCTTCTTGCTCAGCCTAAGTTCTATTCGACGGTCGTCGAATTGCCCAGCGGTCAAGCTGCAATTGGGGGACGCATTCAAAGCGGCTGACGGCCGCGGCCGTTTCGATATCACGATGCTGTTCGCTGCGGATCAAGTTGCGGCCGCCGTGACTCTCCGCCAGACAGTCAGCTAACAAGCCGCCCGACGCAACATGCTGCTTGACTTCTTGCCAGGCGGCCGTCGCGATATGGGCCTGGTCGTTCAGCTGCAGCGTGCTGGGCCTCGCTGCCGCGCGGAGCTCCGTGACGACCGCTCCGGCGAAGAGTACATCTTCGCGGGTCACCTGTCCGGCGGTTCCAGCGCACAACAGCTCCAGTTGCGGCACCGAGGCGACTGCCTGGCAGAGCGCGGAGAGGTTGACAAACGCCCCGATCAGGATGTCGGACGCCAAGCGGCAATGCTGCATGGCCCGTGTGCCGTTGGTCGTCGTGAAGATGACCGACTTTCCGGCCACCACGTGCGGAGCGTAGTCGTCCGGCGAGTTTCCCAGGTCGAATCCATCAATCCGCAGCCCTTGCCGCTCGCCGCCCAGCAGAGAACCATCGATTGTTCGGGCGATTCGCACCGCCTCCTCGATTTCTACACAGGGAACCACCTCCTGGGCCCCGTGGGCAACCGCGGTGACAATCGTCGTCGACGCCCGCAGCACGTCAATCACGACGGCAGTCTTCGACCGAAACTGCTCGGCGGGAACCAGCGTCGGTAGGAAACTTACGTTGACCTGTTGTGCCATCGTCTCCTCGAATCGCAGTGGCGTGGACCTTCATGAATCAGCCGGGTTGATGTATCCTAGGCGAGCGGGGTTAACCGCACTAAGGCGATGTCTCCAACAGAGCCGTGAGGATTTCTAGTAGCCAAATTCGCCAGGATTTGGACGAATATAAAGTAGCCGAATTCGCCAGAATTTGGACGAATATAAAGTAGCCGAATTCGCCAGAATTTGGACGAATTGGCAGTCCAGCGAACCAAACTCTGGCGAGTTCGGCTACGCTCTGGCGAGTTCGGCTACGATCGGACAGGGGCTGTCTCAAACAAGGCAGTCGGCACAACCGGGCAGTAGCTAGCGGACGGCTCACGGAGTGAGCCTGCTACTTTAGATCGCTCACTCGCCAGCACAGCCAACTATACGCCAGGATGAATCAGGCAGAAACAAAGATTGACAAATCGAGTCAGCGGGTCCAGAAGATGTTCGGGGAGATCGCGCCCCGGTACGATCTCCTCAACCACCTGCTCTCTGCCAACATTGATCGCTACTGGCGTTGGCAGACGGTCCGCTTGGCGCCTGCGGAAGGCGATGAGCCTATCTTGGATGTCTGCACGGGGACCGGTGATCTCGCGCTGGCCTACTTCCGCAGAACTCACGGCCAGGTCTCGATCGTGGCCGCGGACTTTTGCGCGCCGATGCTAGAACTTGGGGAACAAAAGAAACAGCGAGTCGGTGCCAACGGCCACCTCCGCTTTGTCAGAGCAGACACCGAGCAGCTCCCCTTCAGCGACGATTTTTTTCAGCTGGTCACCGTGGCCTTCGGATTACGAAATGTCGCGGACTCCGGGGCCGGGCTCCGTGAAATGGTCCGTGTTTGCCGTCCAGGTGGCCGGATCGCAGTGTTGGAGTTTTCGATCCCCGCGCGACAGCCGCTGAAGGCACTGTACCGCTGGTACTTTCGTAACGTACTTCCGCGCATCGGACAGCTTGTGGCCAGTAACCGTGAACAAGCCTACCACTACCTACCTGAAAGTGTGGCTCAGTTTCCTGCCGGCGAAGCACTCGTCCAACAGCTGGAGCACGCCGGTCTTCGAGAGGTGAAATGCCACCCACTGACG
>CBDCWT010000028.1:0-59265 GCA_965223305.1 Pirellulaceae bacterium
GATCCGGCAATCGGTCAGACTGCGCATGACTTCGTCTTACCGATGCCAGTTTGCGGCCTAGGCTGCCACCGGGGTGAAATCGAGCAAAGTCCTCATGTCTGAATCGGTGTCTGCGGCTGAGTACTAGCGCGAGGGCGTCACCGAGCGCTAACATGGCCGTCGTGCTGGTGGTCGGGGCTAGGCCGAGCGTGCAGGCTTCCCGGATCTCGCCCAGACAGAGCGTCACTGCGGCGGCTTGCCCTAGGGAGCTCGAGTCCTTGCTCGTGACTGCTAGGAGTGGCGTGCCAGCCGAACGAAAGTGCGGCAGCAGTCGGACGATCTCCTCGGTCTCACCGCTAAAAGAGAACGCCAGCAGCACGTCCTCCGCGCCGACACGGCCCAGGTCGCCGTGCACGGCTTCCGCGGGATGGAGAAAATGGCTCCTCGTCCCGGTCGACGCGAGTGTTGCCGCGATTTTCTGTCCGACAAGTCCCGCCTTTCCCATGCCGGTCACGATCACGGCGCCTTGACACGAAAACAGCAAGTCGACGGCCTGGCAGAACTCCTCTCCCAAACCGTCTGCCAAGCGAACCAGCGCCTGGCCTTCGGTTCGCAGCACTTCGCGTCCGTATCGCAGTTGCTCGAAGTGACTCTCGAAGTCGGACCTGGGTGCAGCTTCCATGCCTACCTCATTTGGTGAAGTCGATTGCTTACTAGGCTGCCAGTTGTCGTACGGAGTGCGTTGGTTTAATGGCCTCCACATAAAACGAATCGGGCTTTCGCGGTTCCCCCGCGACCTCGTCCAGTTCGAACTGTGCAAAACCTTTAATCTGGCTAGTATGGCAAGTCATCACTGTGGGATTGGCGAAGCCGACCTCTGTCAGCAGGCGGCACAGCGAGAGGCGATCGTACATCCAGCGGTGGACTTCGCCCGACTGGCGAAACCACCCTTCTTGAAACGCATCGTAGCCACGCCGACCCGCGGACAGGTAGCAGAGTGATGCGGCCAGAGAGCGCCGCAGCCGGCCTAGTTCGCTCACAACGCGACCAGCAAACGTCTTGCTGTTCTTGCGGGCTGTTCCCGAACCAAGCAACTCGGCTCCGATGCGTTGGCGGACGAAGTCTCGATTCGGCAGGTGATCACGGGCCACGACGCGGCCCATTTCGCCACCTGACTTGGTGCGCGCGATTTGATCTACCAGTTCCAGGCGCATCCACTCTAGGTCAGCCCACGATCTCTCACTCGGATTGGATGCCGCACCGTCGAATGCCCGCAAATACTCGCGTGCGATCTCCTCGAGGTCGGGGGCAACGACGCGAATGACTCCCTGCGGCCGCAGCACACGATGACACTCCTGTACGAACTGCCGGCCATTGTCCTTGCTTAGGTGTTCGAGAACGTGGGAATGATAGACCACGTCGACCGACTCGGCAGGGAACGGCAGGCCGCGCCGTATATCACACCTAACCACCTCTGGTCTGGTCGCGACCAGATCCAGATTGACCCATTGAGAGTGTGTCTGGTTGCCACATCCGATGTTGAGTCTTTTTACTGCGCTGCCCGTCGGTACATGTTTCATGCCGCCCTCAGCTTGTAGAGGACATCGCGAAATGTCGGTTCGTCAATCGGCTCATAAAGCGGGAGTAGGTGGTCGTCGATTTCTTCCCGGTAGCGGGCTTCGACCAACATGTAGGTGGGCCGATGTCTGGCAAAGTCTAATCCTCGGAGTGCCTGTAGCTCGAACCCCTCAACATCCAGCGACAGCAGATCGATGTGTGTGATGTCATGTTCGTCGAGGATCTCGCTGAGTGGGCGGGCTCGTACTCTGAGTTCTCTTGTTTCAATGGCTTGTAGTTGGCAGCCTTTGCTGACGTGCTCGAGCTCTTCGCTCTCCGACTTCATGGCTCCTTTGACGACCGACATCAAACCGCATGATCGCATCTCGACATCGGTCTCCCGATACCCGATCGGCACCAGGGCTGCATTCTCTACTGCGCTCCTGCGGCGTTGTCGGCGGCAGCGGTCTGCCAGGTCAGGTATTGGTTCGACCAACAAACCGCGCCAGTTGCGGTACTTCTCGAAGTACAGCGTGTTGCTCTGCTGTACGCCGTCGTTGGCCCCGGCTTCGACGAAAAAGCCGTTGTCAAAGTCGATGTACCGTTCCAGCTTCAGATCGAGTTCGTTGAGCGCGAAAGATCGGCGTTTGCCAATCGACGTGACCAGTCGCTTCAGTTTTTTGAATCCGCCCATCAGCGTGGCTTCGAACTACCCAGCTCTAGACTCGACGCCGGCCAGATATCGGTTGATTTTCCAGTAGAACTTACGGAGTCCGCGGGGCCTTTGGTACACATGCTCAAAGGTGTACTGATCTGCCTCCTTGTTGCGGATGAGGAACGGTGGGTGCTTCAGAGACTGGATGGATGACGTAGGAGCGTTGGCCAGGTGAGTATCACTGTTGCCGGTGTGAGTCGCCGCATCGCCAAATCCTATGTTGCTCACCAGGTTCACATTCGGCAGTGCCGATAAGCCACTCTGCGACCAGCAGGAAAATTGCCAAGGGTAGGCCCAGCTGCTCAAGTTGCCCCCATACTGACTGTCGTAGATCGTCTGCCAATACCGCTGCTCTTCCCACGAATCGGCAATGTGCTGCAGGCAGCCAGCGGCGCTGAATCGCGGCCAAGCAAGCATGTCGGGATCAAACTGTTGCCACACTCGGCGCCAGGAGGCCCACCCCCAGCAGTGAAAGTACTTCGAGAAGTAGTAGCTATGTTCCGATCGCGACTGCCCGTCTTGGAAGTTGCTGCCGCTGACCGAGGTAACACGCCGATCGGCGCGATAGCGGTCTAACAACTGCTGGCAAAATGAAAAGAAGGAAGGGTCAGGAAGGCAATCGTCTTCCAGGATGATGGCCTCACTGACCGATTGAAAGACCCATTTCAGACCGCTGGCAATTCTCCGCTTACAACCCAGATTGCTACCGGAGTAGCTAACCGTTACGTCGCACGGCCAGTTGACCCGTGCAACAACCTCGCGTGTCTGTGCCACGAGCGCGGGATCGTGCGGGTGGTCGCGCCGCGGACCATCTCCGATGACAAGCAATCGGCGCGGTTTCACCGCAGAGATGGCGGCAAAGACCCGCTCGGTGGTCGCGGGTCGATTGAACACAAAGAAGGCGACAGGGGTTTCCAGCGGCATATTCTGTTTCGCGGTGCGGCGTTGCTGACTTTGAATGACCGAGCGTGATTCGCGACATCAGCCGCCGGGCGTTGGCCCACGGTTCCCACAGAGCCGGATGCTAACTCGTTTGTCCCCAAAGAAGGTGCCTACGACCTTGCGACGCGGGATCGTACTGGCCCGGTCGGGGGCAGGCAATAACAACTTGTCCGCTTGCTCAGCTATCACGCGGCGCGTTGACCGCGCGTCGCCAGCAGTTCGTCGAACAGCTGGCGGTACGCGGTGGCCTCCTGTTGTCGCGAGAATTCCCGCTCGACGACGGTCCGTGCCTGCTGGCCTAGCTTGAGCCGCAGTGGCCGGTCGTCGACCAACTGCTGAAGCTTGCAAGCCAAGTCAGCGGCGTTGTGGTTCTCCGCGAGCAAACCCGTCTGACTGGGCCGTACATAATCGGGGATGCCACCGGTGTCAAAGGCGACGACAGGTGTGCCACATGCCATCGCTTCCAGACCGATCTGCGGTAGGTTGTCCTCCAAGGACGGTAGCACCAAGATGTCAGCCGCTGAGTAGAGCCGAGCTCGTTCTGTGTCCGAGTTGAGGTAGCCGACCGACTGAATCGGAGGGAGGTGTGGACCGGGAGCACCTTCATCGTGGTGACCAAACATCAGCCCGTAGACTTTCGACTTGTCGATCCGTGCCAGCGCCGCGACGAGATAAGCCAGCCCCTTGCGGCGTGCGCGAAACGAGTCTGCTCCGAATGCCACAACAACACGGTCTGCAGGCAGTCCCAGTTGTCGCTTAGCAAGCTGCTTGTCTTGTGGGCTGAGTGCGGTTGTGTCGAGACCGTAGGGAATCGTGCGAAAACTGCGTGCAGCCCGGAAGAGTCGGCTGGTCCGTGCTTGTTTCAGCAGCCAGTGACTGGGTGTGACCACGTGCAGACGGCGGGTCGGGACGGAACGCTGTTTGACAGCGAAACTGCGGGCCGAAAGATCGTCTTCATGGGAGCGGCCCAGCTGCGGACAGTGTCCGCACCGGTTCGTGAACGCGCCACAATCTTCGGCGTAGTGGCAGCCACCGGTGAACGGGTTCATGTCGTGTAGAGTCCACACGACTGGCAGTTCTTTGGGGAGTGAATCAAAGAACGAAGGGATATCCAACCACTCGGCAACCCAGTGCAAGTGAAGGACCTGGCCCGCCAGTCCGTACCGAGTGGGGTGATGCCACCGGGGCGTGGAGAAGACCTCACGGTCTTTGGGGCGACCCCACAGAGCACGCTTTCGTTCCAGTTTGAGCCAAAGCTTGCGGCACTCGTAGACCGGGGACCAATCCGCTGCGTACGACCATGCGAGCGGCTGACAGTGTGGCAACGGCGGCGGCACGGGACGCCGTGGTGGTTTGTACCAAAAGCGGCTCTCGACGCCATGCTGCCGCAGCGACTCATGCAGTCGCAATGCGGCCGCAGCCGCCCCCTCCTGCGGTATACGTGTTGAGTAGATCGACGATCATTTTGGGGGCGGTACCATAGACGTTGTGCGCGGTTCGGGGCAACGGCGGATTCTGGTGGCATGCACAATTGTTGCCGTGTGACAGCTTTGGGTGTTTCATCACTCTCCCCTCGGGGAGAGTCGGCCCGAAGGGCCGGAGAGGGGGGAATGCGAGGGGCGATCACTCCCGGGCAGCCCTCCCCGGACGCTATCGCGTCCGACCCTCCCGCGCGCGGGAGGGTAACGTTGATGCTCGTCTTTCGTCACTCTCCCCTTGGGGAGAGTCGGCCCGAAGGGCCGGAGAGGGGGGGCATGCGAGGGGCGATCACTCTCGGGCAGCCCTCCCGGACGCTATCGCGTCGGTTTCGTTGGGGAACCGTGGGCTAACGCCCAGCGGCTGATTTGGAGCGTAGCCGAACTCGCCAGAGTTTGGTGGACTGCATGAAGCGCAAGAGCCGCACGCCCTCCTCACGGGGGGAGGCGATCGGTCTACTAGCCGTTTGCCGCACTCGCTATCATCTGCCCTGGTTGTGAATTTGGACGACTCATGAAGAACATCCCAGCAGATCGCTGTTGAACGGTCCCGGCTGAGATTCCTAGCGAGGTACCTTCAAATGGCGCGGTTTATCTTGATCGACAACTGGTTGAGATCCGCGGGAGGGCATAACCACCAATATGCGATCAACATATTGAGGGCGGCGGACCGACTCGCGCTGAAGCCGGTCTTGGCCGCCCATCGCGAGTTGAGCGAGCACGGGACCGGGCTGCCCGACAGCTGGCAGCTTTTTCGCCTGTTCCGCTATGGCCACTGCAGCCGACACTGGGCAGGCGTTGATGGCCGCAGCCGGCGGCCAATAGGCGTCTCCGGTGATTGGGTTTCTGACCCAACTGCTCCCGTCCCATGGTGGGAACGGCTAGTGAGTTTTCCTCAGCGGCTGGACCGCCGCCGGCAGATTGCTGACTACGCACGCAGTTGCCAGGAGTTGTTCAACGAACTGGGCTTTGACTCGGATGATTGTGTTTTCCTTCCGTCTCTATCCGAGTTTGATCTGCTCGGCCTCGTGCGGTTCCTCGAACGTTCTCCGGCAAGCCAACGCCTCGACTGGCACCTACAGTTCCACTTCGACGTCTTCGAAGGCCGTGAGCCGGAACATGCTGGCCAGTCCAAGCGGAGGCGGCTCTTCCACCGGCAGTTTACCGCAGCGTTGCAGCGCGTTCCGCGTCACCGCCTCTATTTCTACGCCACGACTCAGGCGATGTGTCGACAATACAATCGCATTGGCGTTGGCGAGTTTCGGTGGTTTGCCCTTTCCCGTGGCACCCACGCTGTGCCCCTCGAATGCCGCGCAGTCGTTGCCGCGGTCGCCCTTGCGCGTCACCAGCGCTGGAGTGATGAGGCGGGAGAAAGGCAAGCGGCAGTTGGCAACGCTGGTGCGCGGAGTGTGGCGCGAGCTGTCCGCAGGTTCCGCGCAGTTGTTGGTGCAGATGGACAGAATGAGCCTGCGGCGCCATTTGCCGCCGTCTTTCGCTGCTCAGGTGGGTTCGACACGGGACGTCGCCGATCCAGGCAGTGCGCCGATCGTTGCGGTGAAGTTCCCTTTGGACGCAGATCAATACCACGAACTGATCCGGCGTTCAGGCATTGGCCTGTTTCTGTACGACAGCGAACGCTATCACGCACGTTGTAGCGGCGTGCTAGTGGAACTGCTGGCTCTGGGTGTGCCGGTGGTCGTACCCGGTGGCAGCTGGTTGGCTGATCAAGTTCATGAGGCCAACTACGAGCGTTTGAATCGACTGGTTTCGACGGCAGCAGTGCTTGCGGCTCACCGAGACGGCGAATTGAGTTGGTCTGAGTCGCGCGCCGATCTGTCGTCGGTTCGTCACCGAGAGGCCGAGGAGTGTAGCTTCCGCGAGCCAGCTGCCGGATGTAGCGTTCCTCTGGGTGCGGCCTCGATGGTGGTTCAGGTCGATTGGAGTGCGGGCGCGCGAACAGGATATGACGTTCTCCTCGAAACGACGGCGTTCGACGCAGCCGGTCGAGCGTTGAGCAACTGTGTGCAAACGATCGGCCAACCGCGGCGGGACCAGCTAGCTGCCGCGTTGGTGCGGTTAGGCAGCCAAGCAACACGGCTTGAAATGCGGCTCCGCTATGCGTTCCGGGCGCAGGAGCCGATCGACCTACGCCGTTTCTCGGTTCACTTCTTGCCCGATACGCTCCCTTTGGGGGCGGTTGGATTGGTTGCTGCGAGCACCGATCAGTTTCCAGCGTTGTTGCGCGAGATGGTCCAGCACTACGCGCACTACCGGAGGTCGGCAATCGAGTTTTCGCAGGGCTGGCGGGCGCGGCATGCTCCTTCCGAGACCGTACGGACGCTGCTCGGGAACGAGCTTTCGGCAGACCTCAGCGCGGCTTAGGCCCAGGATTACCTTGACGATACTGGCAGATCCGGCTACTGTCCGGCACCGAAGCGAGGAGTTGGACGATGCCGGCTGTAGTGATTGACGCACAACGACTGCGCAAGATCAACTGCGGCTTGGGGCAATATTGCCTGCACTTGTGCCGAGCGATTCTGGAAGGTGCTGCCGAGGACATCGAACCGGTGCTCTTGGTGCGGTCCCAGGAACAGCGGTATTTCTCTGGGTGGTCTCCTCGATTTCTGGCGCCCACCGGCTGGCAGCGTGAACCGGTCGCCACGCTAGTGCGACCCTGTCTGTCCGCGTTTCGCCATCACAGCGGCTACGATCTTTGGCATACGACCCATCAAGACTCTCGACATCTGCCCCTCGATGCTTCAGTGCCGCTGGTGCTGACCATCCACGACCTTAGCTTTCTCCGGCAGAAGTCACCCGGCACCATCAGGAGGCGGCTGGCGCTGCTGCAGGCGAAGGTCGACCGGGCGACGTGCATCACCACGGCCTCGCAGCATGCAGCCGGCGAGATCCGCGATCATCTCGATCTGCGGGAAACGCCCGTCGAGCTCATTCCGCACGGAGTCTGCATCGATCCAGATCGGCCAGCGGGTCCACGCCCCGAGTTCTTGCCAGAGGGTCCGTTCTTGTTTGCTATCGGTGATGTCACTGCGAAGAAGAACTTCCCACGTGCTCGTCGATCTGGCGGCAAAGCTGCCGGACTATCGTTTGGTTATTGCCGGCAACAAGCAGTGCGACTACGCGGCGTCGGTCGAAAAGCGGGTCGAGCAGGCCCGATTGGGCGACCGCGTGCTGCTGCCCGGTGCTGTTTCTGAACGAGTCCGCCTGTGGCTCTACAAGAACTGCACTGCGTTCCTTTTTCCGTCTTTGTCCGAAGGGTTCGGTCTCCCGTTGATTGAGGCAATGGGCCTGTGGTCGACCCGTCTTCGCGTCCGATTTGACCAGTCTTCCCGAAGTCGGAGGACCGCTAGCGTTTTACTGGAGAAGATTCGATCCGGACTCGATGGCGGAGGTGTTCCGTGAGGGCATGCGGCAATTCACCGCGGACCCGGACTATTCGAACAGGCTCCGCCGGCGTGCTGCTGAATACACCTGGAGCCAGGCCGCGAAACGATACCTCGCGGTCTACAGGCGGGTGTTCGCAGCGGGGCGCGGGCGGCTCACTACGGGCAAACGAGCGGCGTGACCCTCGTTTCTTGGCTTGTCGAGTACCGTGCTGACCACTAGAATCTCCGCCCTTTCCCGTAATGGACGGCCAGCGCAGCTCCACCCCTGACCCGAACGACTCATGAGCGATCTGCTGAGAAGCGAACCCTCACGACATCGTTGATGAGCGATCCGCCCGAGCGCCGGCTGCTGATCGTCTACCCCAAAAGACGCACGAGCTTCGAGAGAGAGTCATGACGAAATCGGCGTTGATCACCGGTATTACAGGACAGGACGGCTCGTACCTCGCCGAGTTCCTGCTTGGCAAGGGCTACCGAGTTCACGGAATCGTGAGACGGTCTAGCGGCAGCAACCTGCACCGGATCACGCATCTACTGGACCGGATCACGTTGCATCAGGCCGACTTGCTGGATCAGAGTTCGCTGAACGCTATCCTCGATCGGTGCGCTCCGAGCGAAGTGTACAACCTTGGGGCCCAGAGCTTCGTTCCCACGAGTTGGTCTGAGCCCGTGCTAACCGCCGAGATTACCGGCTTAGGTGTGACCAGACTACTGGACGGAATCCGGGCCGTTGATCCTTCGATACGGTTCTACCAGGCCAGCTCGAGCGAGATGTTCGGGCGGGTCCGCGAGACCCCACAAAGAGAAACGACTCCGTTCTGGCCTCGCAGTCCGTATGCGGTTGCCAAAGTCTACGGGCACTGGATCACCGTCAACTATCGCGAGAGCTACGATCTGTTTGCCTGTTCGGGAATTCTGTTTAACCACGAATCACCCCGCCGCGGTCCCGAATTCGTGACTAAGAAGATCACGAGCACGGTCGCGAAAATAAAGACCGGCTTGGCCCAGGAGCTAAGGTTGGGGAACTTGCAGGCCAGGCGCGACTGGGGATTCGCCGGCGACTACGTTCATGCAATGTGGCTGATGCTGCAACAGGACCGACCGGGCGACTACGTCATCGGAACAGGTCAGACAAATCGAGTGGAGAAGTTCGTTGAAGCCGCCTTTCGTCATGTGGATCTGGACTGGCACGATTACGTCGTGGTTGACCCCAAGTTCTACCGCCCCGCAGAAGTAGATCTGCTGGTGGCCGATCCAACAAAGGCGCGAGAGCAGCTTGGCTGGGGGCCATCCGTCGACTTCGACGGCTTGGTAGCGATGATGGTCGATGCCGACTTGGCGGAGCTCAAAGCGGCGGGTCCGCCGCCCCGCTCAAAAGCAGCGTAGCAGGCACGCTCCGCGTGCCGTAGCCAAGAGTGCCAAGAAGCAGCTGTTGAAGGGCGGACGGCACGCGGAGCGTGCCTGCTACTTTGTCACTCGGGGTGCGCCTGCGCTCTCATAGATAGCGGTTTATCAGGTGCTCAAGCATCTCTTGACGACCGCTCTCGTTCGCCTCGATCTCGGCCTTGTCGAGCATGTAGGCTTCGAGCGATTCGAAGTCGGCCTCTCCGGATTCGATTTGCGCTCCAATGCCGCTGTCCCAGCTGCGATAGCGATGCGTCACGAACTTGTCGAGTTCCCCATCGGCGCGAATCGCGGCCGCCACCTTCAGTCCGCGGGCAAAGGCATCCATACCACCAACGTGCGCATGAAACAGGTCGAGCGGCTCGAAGCTCTCACGGCGGACTTTGGCGTCGAAGTTAACTCCCCCAGCCTGCAGACCACCATATTTCAGCAGCATCAACATGACCTCGGTCGTGAGGTAGATATTTGTGGGAAACTGATCGGTGTCCCAGCCGAGCAGCATGTCACCCGTGTTCGCGTCGATAGAGCCCAACGCGTTTTGATGTCCGGCGTAGTCGAGTTCATGCATCATGGTGTGTCCGGCCAGCGTGGCGTGGTTGGTTTCCAAGTTTAACTTAAAGTGATCCATCAGATCATAGGCGCGGAGAAAGTTGATGCAGGCGGCGGCATCCGAGTCGTACTGGTGTTTCGTCGGTTCTTTGGGCTTGGGTTCGATCAGGAACTGGCCGGTGAAGCCGATCTCCTTTGCGTAGTCGACCGCGAGATGCATGAAACGTCCCATATGATCCAGTTCACGCTGCATGTCGGTGTTGAAAAGATTTTGATACCCTTCCCGGCCGCCCCAGAAAACGTAGTTCACTCCTCCCAGCTCTTTGGTTACCTCGAGGCACTTTTTCACCTGGGCCGCAGCGTAGGCGAACGCATCTGCGTTGCAGCTTGTTGAAGCCCCGTGCAGGTACCTGGGATTGCTGAACAGGTTGGCGGTCCCCCACAACAACTTGATTCCGGTTCGCTGCTGCTCCTCCTTAAGCACCTTGACGACTGCGTCCAGGTTTCGGTGGCTTTCCGACAGTGTCTTGCCTTCCGGCGCCACGTCGCGGTCGTGAAAGGCGTAGAACGGCGCGCCGAGCTTCTCGATGAACTCGAACGCCACACGTGCCCGCTGGATCGCGTTTTCTACGGAGTCTGTGCCATCTTCCCAAGGACGACACATCGTTTCCGCGCCGAAAGGGTCGAGGCCTGTTCCTCTAAATGTGTGCCAATAGACCACGCTGAAACGAAAATGCTCCTTCATCGTCTTGCCTTCGACGACTTCGTTCTCGTCATACCAGCGGTAGGCCAGCGGGTTCTTGGTGTCGGGACCTTCGTAACTGACGCTTGCGACTTCCGGGAATGCTGACATCGGGCCAACAGGTCCTTTCCTAAAACGAACGCGGGATTCGACTTCTGTTTCCTCTTCCCCTGCCTCGCGCAGCGAGAATAGCAGGGGGAGAAGGCAGGGTGAGGGGTTAGTCCAGCCTAACGGTTTGCTGCCGTATGATAAATCGCGAGCCGCGGGGCGCGTAGTCAACGCACGACCGGCTACAGTTCCAACTGGCTCGGCGCAGGTTCGAGCCCAGCGACGTGCTCAGCGATTTCCTGCCGAATGGTCTGGATGACCTGCGGGTGTTTCCGGGCGACGTCCCATTTCTCTCCGGGGTCGATCTCGAGGTCAAAAAGCAAAGGTGGGTTATGCGTGATCAGCTGGCGTGCCCCCGGACCGTAACCGTCCTGAGTGAGCAGGTGCATTTTCCAGCGACCTGACCTTACCGCCATCAAACGGTAGCCTCGATAGTAGAACACACGCTTCCGCGGGCTCTTCCCTTGGCCGAACAACACCGGCGTCAAGTCGTGGCTGTCGAGCACCCGGTCTGCCGGTAGCTCCACGCCCGCTAGGTGATGCAGCGTCGCGAAAAGGTCCATCGTGCTGCCCAACTCGCCACTGACCGCGGCCGCTGGGACTCGGTTCGGCCACCAGGCCAGCGCGGGCTCCCGCATGCCGCCATCCCAGGTGCTGCCCTTGCCGTCTCTGAGCAGGCCCGCTGAACCACCTTGTTGTTCGAACAGCGTCCAAGGACCGTTGTCGCTTGTAAAGAAGACTAAGGTGTTTTCGGCGAGTTCCAAGGCCCGCAGGGTCTCTAGGATTTGACCGACACACCAGTCGATTTCTTCGATCACGTCACCGTAGAGGCCACGACGGCTGCGGTCCACGAACGACGGTGAGCGAAAGAGCGGAACGTGCGGCATGCTGTGAGGCAAGTACAAAAAGAAACGGCTATCGCGATGATCCTTGATGAACTTGACTGCTTCTTCCGTATACCGCCGAGTGATAGTGGTTTGATCGGCTGGGCGTTCGACGGTCGTTTCATCGCGGATTAAGGGAACGTTCCAATAGTGAATGTCTGGATCCAGGAACGCGCTCATCCCGCGCGGCGCCTGCGAAGTGCGATCCATGTCGTTCGAATAGGGGATGCCGTAGTAGCTGTCGAAGCCCTGTCGCTGTGGTAGGAACTTGGGAAGGTGGCCGAGATGCCATTTGCCGATGCAGGCCGTCGCGTAGCCCTTGGTCTTGAGCGCTTCGGCGATGGTTGTTTCACCGTCAGGGAGACCGCCTTGGGAGTCAGGAAACAAAACTCGCCGTTGATTGCTGCACATCCCGCTGCGAACGGGCAGCCGTCCCGTCAACAGCGCCGCGCGGCTGGGCGTACACACAGATGAGGCAGAGTAGAACTGGGTCAGCTTCATCCCCTCACGGGCCATTCGATCCAGATGGGGCGTCGCGATCGTGGGATTGCCGAAGCAGCCCAAGTCGCCGTAGCCGAGATCGTCACAGAAGATAATCACGAAGTTAGGCGGCGTTTCGGTGGCGCTGGCGCGACAGACAAGAATCATCGACAGCAACAACGGGACGACAGCGTAGGGCTTGCGCGGCATCAGGAGCTCCTTTACTCAGCGAGTCTTCGCGTGTTGTGGGGCAAGGTGACACAGTTCGCGGGGACCTCTCGCCCACAGTTCTTCAGGCTAACTCATGCGTTTCACCACCCAATCTCCGAACTTGGGCCACAGCTGCGAAACGGAGAACAGTAACCGGGCCTTGCGTGGGACAACCAGCTCAGGTGCTCGCCTGGCGCACGCACGTAGTATGAGTTGGGCCAGTTTCTCCGGTGGGATTCCCGCGAGTTTCACACCTCCGCCCGGCCGGCGGGCGGCTTCCGGCAGGCCGCTCACCTGATCGTCGTACCGCTTTCCTGCGTCCTCCCGGACAAGCGGGCCAGGGCAGACCAACAAGACGTGAACGCCGCGGGGTTCCAGCTCCAATCGTAGCTGCTGGGAATAAACGACTAAAGGCGCCTTGCTGGCCGGGTAAGCCCCCAAGTACTGCGAGGCCGCTTTGCTCGCCAACGAACCGATGTTGACCAAATGGCCTCCCGTTTCGATCAGCTGGTCAGTGACGGCTGCTGTACACCGTACAGTCGACAAGAAGTTCAGCTCGAGCAGCTGACGAAAGTCCTCGACAGAGGTTTCCGAGGCCAAACCCCGCGCCGAACGGCCCGCGTTGTTGATCAGGATGTCGATACGGCCGAACCGTTCCATCGTCTGCTGTACCAGGGCGGAGACCCGAACTTGGTCGGTGACGTCGGTGGGTATCCCTACTGCATCAATCGTTTCGGATCGCAGCGCATCAACAGCCGCTTGTAGGCGCACCTCGTCGCGTGCTGCAAGCACGACCTGTGCGCCCGCCGCCCCGAACGTTCTTGCCAATGCTCGTCCCAGGCCGGCGGAGCCTCCCGTGACGATGGCCACTTTGCCGTGCCAGCTAGTCATTAAGACCGAAAAAGAAAGCTTTCTTCTCCCCGGGAAGTGTGAAATCGAATCCACAGGCACGAAAGAAGCCCTCGGAAGAACTGATCGCCATCACCTCCAGAATTTGTTCTTGCCGCGCTAGTGCCAAGCAGGCCTCGACCAGTTGCCGACCGACGCCGAGCCCTTGCATGGTTTCATCGACTACCAGGCTGCGAATCTCTGCCAGCTTGGGGGAGTAGATTTCGAGCGCCACGAACCCGACAATCTGCCCTGCCTGTTCCGCGACAAACCCGGTCGAGAACAGCTCATTGAGCTCCGCCATCGTGCGAGGCAGCAGCTTCTGCTGGGCTACGAAGGGGCCGATCAACTGCTGGACGGCCGCTTGATCGCCGTGTCGAGCCCTGCGAACACAAACTGGAGCCGAATGAGCTGGTTCTTGTCGAGCGGCCATCTGGCGGCAAAGGCCCGTCACACGTTGATTTCGTAGCCAGCCCGTTGTTCGCGTCTTTGCCACCCATTGGCCTCGTCGTCGCCCACGATCTGCTCACTCCGCGCATCCCATTTCAGACTGCGTCCCAATCGGATGGCAATGTTGGCCAAGTGGCAGGTTGTCAGAGCGCGGTGATGGGTGAAGACGTCAGAAATCGGCTCTTCGCGCGTCTTAACGCAGTCGAAGAAGTTCCGCATGTGAGCGTTCTTGCCACCAGGCTCCTTCCCTTTGTACGCGCGGACCAACGCATCTTCGGGCAGGGGATGGTCGGCCAACGCCTCGACTGGAGCACCCACGATTTTGCTGCGGTTGACTAAGAAGCGACCTTTGTCCCCAGTAAACATGATGCCGTTGTCGAACGCCAGGTTGGGGTCGTCCTCGCAAGAGTCGTGAATGTTCATGACCACGCCATTGGGAAAGTCGACTCGAATCATGAACTTGGTTGCGCAGTTGTACTCGTCATCGCGAGACGGATGTCCGTTCTCCAAAGGAATTGGATGGGCTACTTCGATCGGATCGATCAAAGTCGGACCCTGACCCTCTCCTAGCTGTCCGATACCCCACTGGGCGATGTCGACATGGTGAGCTCCCCAATCGGTCAGCTTGCCCCCGGAGTACTCGTACCACCAGCGGAACTCGTAGTGACACCGCGAATTTCCCCATTGTGATCCCTCGGTTTCTTGGAAACGAAAGTCGGCCCAGGGAGCCTGGCCGAGCCACTTGTCCCAATTCAGGCCGGTAGGCGGGGCGGCTTTGGGAATCACACCGCTGGTTGGCGAACCTCCAATAGCCACGTCCACCTGCTGTACCTGGCCGATGCGGTCATCCTGCAGCATGGCAACTGCCTGCAGAAAGCGCAGCGACATTTCGCTCCGCTGCTGAGTGCCGACCTGAAAGACACGGCCCGTTTCCTTCACAACTTGGCAGATCTGCTTGCCTTCCTCGATTGTCAGCGTCAGCGGCTTTTCGCAGTAGACGTCCTTACCGGCCCGCATGGCATCAATCGCGATCTTGGTGTGCCAGTGATCGGGGGTAACGATTGTCACGACGTCAATGTCTTTGCGTTCCAGCAGGCGTTCGTAGTCCTCGTAAGTATCCGGTGTCCGGTCCTGTTTCTTGGTAACTACCGCTACCGCATCGGCGACATGGTTGGCATCGACATCGCAGACGGCCACACAATCGGCAAACTCCATGGCGTTGGGTCCTACGGCGTTCCAGCGGCTCCCTGTGCCAATACAACCCAGAATAGGGCGGTCGTTCAGGGTCGAGTCCGACGCATCGTCGGCCAATAGACGCCTTCCCAGTTGAGTGGATGCCGCTGCCGCGGTCCCCACCAGCGTCGAGCGAAGAAAGTGCCGCCTAGTATGCTCGCGATACTTCATTGTTGATGCGCCTTTCCGTAGTCAAAGTACTTGGCAAACACGTGCCATCACAACAAGAGTAGCGGTCGATGTGAGGAAGCGTGCCGCCACTTGTGACCGATCAACCTCCGCTGAGTCACAGCCTAGTTTAGTGCATCACTGCTTCGCTTACTACTTTCCGCTCCCTACTTTTCAACCGGCGATAGGCGAGTAAATGAAGTGACTTCCCAGGAGACCTCGACATTGTTGCCCCATTTTCTCAGCTCGGTGCGATGGTAACGAATGGGATAGCCGAGCTCCGGGTCAAACTGGCCGCGAATGAGCACTTGGGGAGTTTGGCGGTCCGCGACACCTTGGCGGTGCTTTTCCAAATTGGAAACGTCACTTTGAATCGTCGTGAACATTCCCGGCACGCTCCAAGTGCCCATCGTGCGCCGCTGGCTGAGTGGTTCTCCATTGCGTGTGGCGTGCTCGACCTCGCCACCGCGTACCTCTACCGAGTATGCGGCCGCCTGCCGACCCGTGACTTGCACGGACAAGCGATAGTCGGCCAGCTTCGCGTTGGTCCATTTGTCTTGATTCGCCTGAAATTCGGCGGCGTCAAACGTGGGAAGTCGACCGCGACTCTGAGTGGCAGTCACGAGCACGAGCCCCGCGAGTCCCGTGACGCTTCCCAAGAGCGCGGCCGCCAGCAACGCCCGCACACGTCGTATCCGCCGACCGGCCGTCCGCCTCGGGCGATTCGATCCATTCGTCGCAGCCAGACCAATATCGTCAGCCATAGAGGATTCCCGTTAAGACATCACTTCCGTTACTTCTTTGGTTCCCGCGTCGCTTGCCAGACCGCGGTGGCGGCCACCTGAAGAAAGCTGGCAGCGACGAAACTCCAGATACCGCCCAGCACCGCAGCCGCCGTTACACCCAAAGCAACGCTTGGAATGGTGACTGGTTGCCTGACTATTCTGACAAACGCGATGCCTCCCAATACAGCCCCCAAGATCGTGCCGGCAAGCGTCGCGAATACGATCGGTCGGCCTAGCGGTGAACGTTGTCGTAGCTGCGTGGCCGGAGCAAAGTCGGAGGCGATGACTTGCGCGCCACGCCGCGTATGGGGCGTCGGGCGGTCTCTTGTGGCGCGGTCGCCGTCAGCTCGTAGACGGGTACCAATCGCGTTGCCCGCTATGTGTGCCGCGATCGCCAATGCCAGCAGACTCAAGACCGCTGCTGCGTGCGAGCCAAAGTAGTTAAATGCCCCACAAAAGACGGAAATCAGCGTGATTGACCACATCAGTGCCTTCAATCCAAACCGTGGGGGTTGCAGATCTGGAGACATGAGTTTCTGTGGCGTGTGAAAGTTAGTGAACGACGAGTGAGCTGGGATCCTTCGTACCCCCAGGGTTGCCAGCCACAAGATGTCGCAATCGCCACGTATTTCGGAACTGAATCGCGAGTTTTGAAGTTGCGCTGTTAGCTCCATCGTAGCCCGAAGCGTAAGCGAGGGAATGACTCGTGTTGGTACACCAACTCTCCCTCGCTGACGCTTCGGGTTACGAAATACCCGACGAATTCGACATCTTGTACCCTCCCGACAGCCGAAAATCGTGACTTCAATAGAGTAAGCCAGGGAGGGGAACCTCGACAGTCATTCGGCTGGCGCGCCAAGTTGCCCGTGCCGCCGAACGCTCAATCTACGTAAACAAACTCATTCGCGTTGAACAGGGCCAGACAAAGATCTGTGATCGCAGCTGCTGAGTAGGGATCAACGCCGGCGGGGCAGGGTATCGGCAAGGCCAGCTCGGCGGCCTCCTTTTGCTCTGCACGCAGCGCCATTGTTTGGGAACCTACGAAGTTGACCAGCATCTGGATATCGTCCGTCCGCGGCCCCCTGCCAAATGCGGTTTGAATTGCCAGCTCGATCTGTCGCGGAAGATCGCCAGGATGCGCCTCGAGCAGGCGGCCGGCAAATCGCCGAGCCAATTCCAAACTGAACTCAGAATTAAGCAACAACAGCGATTGTGGCGCGGTTGTCGACTCGTTCCTCTGCGGACAACTGGCATTGGCGTCAGGTCGGTCGAAGGCTTCGAAGATCGGGTAGCGGAGATTGCGGCGGGCGAAAACGTAGATGCTGCGGCGAAAGTGATCTGCCCTGCGCGGGCTGACCTGCCACTGGTCTTTGAGCAGCGTCTGGACTAGCTCGGGCGGAAGCGGGGGCCGGACTCCTGGTCCACCCTGGCCGAGCTCGAGCATTCCCGCTGCATGGAGCATCGCGTCGCGCACCGCCTCGCCACTCAACCGCCGGCGGGGAAACCGGGCCAGCAGATAACTCGCCGGGTTGCCTTGGTCGTTTGCCTCGAACCGACCCGCACGACGGTAGGTCGCCGAGGTCACCACCAGGCGATGCAGCCGCTTCAAACTCCATCGCTGGCGAACAAACTCGGTCGCCAACCAGTCGAGCAGTGACAGGTGCACCGGCTCGTCGCCAACTACACCGAAATCGCTGGGCGTCGTGCTCAGCCCTGCTCCGAAGTGGTGTTGCCAGACCCGATTTGCAATCACTCGGACCGTTAGAGGATGGTCCGACTGCGTTATCCACTTAGACAGCGCCGTACGCCTCCCGCTGCTTGGCCGGGCGGAAACGGTTTGCGGTGGGCGGTTGCTCGGATTAGCAATGCGCGGGAACGCCGGTTTGATGACCGGGCCCGGACGGCGAAAGTCCCCGCGGATCATGAGGTGGCTGACTGCCACCGGACCAGCAGGTTCTTCGAGGAATCGAATCGACTTGTTGCGCTCGACGTGGACTGCCGGCTCGAACAGAGACCGCATTCGGTAGAAGTCTGCCTGACTGATCGGATCGTACTTATGATCGTGACATTGGGCGCAGCCCATCTGCAAGCCGAGCAGAACCTCTCCGACCGTGGAAGTCATTTCGTTCAGCAGGTAGTGGCGTCTCTCCTCTTGCGAGTTGATATCCGGCATGTCGGGACCTGACAAGCAAAAGGCGGTTGCGATCCGCGCCGATTCGTTATCCGGTTCTAACTCGTCTCCCGCCAGTTGAAGACTGATGAACTGGTCATAGGGTAGGTCGAAATTCAACGCAGAGATCACCCAATCGCGGTATCGCCAGGCATCCGGACGAACTTTGTCATGCTCGAAACCGTCCGTCTCGGCGAACCGCGCGAGATCGAGCCAGTGTTGCGCCCAACGTTCTCCGTACGCGGGTGACGCTAACAGCCGGTCCACCAGTCGTTGATAGGCATCTGGCGCCAGATCCGATTGAAAAGCACTCACTTCGCTGGGAGTTGGGGGAAGCCCCAGCAGATCGAAATACAGTCGGCGAATGAGCGTGCTGCGATCCGCATCTGGGGCGGCTTGTTGCTGGTTCTCGGCCAAACTTGCTGAGATGAATCGGTCGATCGGGTTCCGCGCGGCCGCCGCGGCCGCGGTCGGCACTGACGGCCGGGCGAGCGGGCGGAACGACCAGTGTTCGCGGTCCTCGGCGGTCAGCGGGGGTTCGTCCAGCTGCGAGAAAACAGGTGATGCGAAACCGTAGACCGCCAGCACGCAGACTGCCCAGAAGATGGCGCGGCCGCTGCCGCGAGATGCGAGGACCGATCGTGAAGACTGACCGACGACCGACGATAGCTGACAACCGATCACTTGTAATTTCATACCACCAAGTCATGGACCACATGAGCTTCTTCGGGGCCGGTGAGCCGCTTGTCCAACCCGTTGTGAAAATACGTTAGCCGCTCGTGATCAAGCCCGAGCAAATGGAGCACTGTGGCATGAAAGTCCCGCACGTGCACCTTATTTTCTGCTGCTCTCAATCCGATGGGATCGCTGGCACCATAGGCACGACCACCGGAAATCCCAGCCCCGGCCAGGAAGTAGCTGTACGCCCACGGATTGTGATCTCTTCCCGTACCCTGCTCGCTCATCGGCATCCGCCCAAACTCGCCACCCCAGATGACCAGCGTGTCGTCCAGCAGACCGCGCCGCTTGAGGTCTTTGATTAGCCCCGCAACCGGCCGGTCGGTCGCATTGCAATATCGAGTGTGGTTTCGTACGACGTTCTTGTGAGCGTCCCAACCCTCGGTACCTCCCGAATAGAGTTGAACGAATCGCACGCCGTGTTCGATCATCCGCCGGGCCAGCAAGCAACGCCGCCCGAACTCGGCGGTTACCGGGTCATCCAAGCCGTACAGCGACTGGGTATCCGTTGTTTCACGGCTGATGTCGACAAGTTCAGGTGCCGCCGACTGCATGCGAAACGCCAACTCGTAAGCGGCAATCCGCGCGTTCAACTCGTCGTCGGCTGGGCGGTTTGCGGCGTGTCGATTGTTGAGCTGTTGGACCAGGTTGAGTACACCGCGCTGCTGTCTGGCGGAGACACTCGCCGGCGGGTCAAGATGCAGGATTGGTGTCGAACCAGCCCGCATAGTGACCCCCTGAAAAGTGGCCGGAAGAAAACCGCTTCCCCACGCCGGCGGGCCACCCTTCAGACCGCCCTCTGGATCCGGTAGGACTACAAAGGCGGGCATGTCGTCGTTCTCGCTGCCCAGTCCGTAGGCGACCCAGCTGCCCATGCTGGGATTGCCCATCAGGATACTGCCCGTATTCAGCTGATAGACCGACTGGGGATGGTTCACGCTGTCGCCGTGCATGCTTCTGATGACGCAGAGGTCGTCGGCACAGCTGCCGATGTGGGGCAGGAACTCATTGATCTCCAATCCCGATTCACCGCGGCGACGAAAGGGGTGGATCGGACCCAGCAGCGGGTTTTGGGCCACGTTGCGGCGGGTCATCACATTGCCGAAGCTGGCCGGCAACGGCCGCCCGGCGTACCGGATCAGGTCCGGTTTGGGATCGAGCAGATCGACGTGGCTGGGCCCACCGTGCATGAACAGCCAAATCACACGCCGCGCGCGGGGTGGATAGTGCGGGGAGCGAGCGGAGGCGGAATGCGGACGCTGCGACAGGTCGTCCGCGGCGAGCAGTTTGGCCAGGGCGATCAAGCCAGCTCCACCCCCCGCCGTAGCCAAGAATTGTCTGCGTGTGCTCATCCCGCTTCGCCTTCCTGCAAAACCAGCCGAAAACAACGCCCCAGACATTATAGCCGCGGAGGTTGGATCTTAAAAACTCGCAGCGACCCTGCGAACCGACCCGCGATCGCGCGCCAGCCCGCCGTCTCTTTTCGGCCTCACCGCTGCCGGCGGTAAAGTCGTCACGACTAGGGCTACTCGAATCGATCACGGGGTTCGCAGGACCGCAATAGGGCACAATCCCACCCGTATCGCAACGGGGCTCACATTGCCTACACGGCGGCATCGGACGGCGGAAAACTGGCGTACTGTGCCAGCAGGACTGTCGACCGACCGCTCGCCTCGCCGATGCTGACTAGGCTTTGTCGGAGAAACGGATTTCCTCACCCCAGCCCTCCCGCACATGGGAGAGGAAACCAATCGTGCCGCTTCGCGACGTGTCTTTGCGGTTTTTTTGACAGAGCCCAACCGTCGTCTCGAACCTCCCAGCTAAGAAGGAATTCCTCCCATGACAACGCGGTACCAGATCTCGTTGGTTTCGCTCGCAGTCGCTTGTGCCTGCGTGTTCGCTCCGGCCAACACCGCCTCCGCTTTGGAACTGTTCGACCAGCTGTTCGGCAAAGGTGCGTCGACCTACGGTTGCGATGCGCCCGAATGCCACGGCCATGTTTCCAAGGCAGGTGGTAAGGCGGCGAGCGGTTGCCATACCTGCGATTGCTCCGCCAGTACTCCGCTACTCGACAGGGTCACTGGCTTCACGCGCTCCGTGAAGTGTCGGCTCCAGTCGATTCAGTTGCCGAGGATCAACCTCAGTAACCTGTTTCCCTGTTACCGTTGCGGCAGCAGCTGCGGCTGCTGTGACAGTTGCGCTGGCGGAAAGGGCGGTGGCAAGACCATGATGAGCCCGACAGTGGTCAGCCCTTACTCCGGTTACGACTCGTCGTCAGAGCCTGTCAATGCACCACCTATTCCCGTCGTCAACGGTGAGATCTAAGTTGGACGAAGGCGTGCTTCCTGACCCTTCTCTGCGGAGACGGGACTTGGCAGATGCCTTTTAAACAACCCTGTTGTCGGCGACCACGTCTCCTGAACTGGCCGTCCGAGCAAAGTGCTCGGGCGGCTTTGTTTCGTTTGCTGCTTGATTGAACCTTTTGAGATTTCATCTCTCATATCTTACCGGGCGACAGACGTCAGCGGCGTCGCTGAAATGCGCCAACATCCGCAGATTGCGCGGAAAGGACGAACGTGGACGACATAACGAAACTGAACCCACCTGCGACCATCGCGGCAATAGAACGAGCGACCGCAGAGCTTGGCTTCTGCATGCCATCCGCTCAGCCCACTGGTTCCCTGATACGCACCTTGGCAGCATCGAAACCCGGCGGCCAGCTGTTAGAACTAGGCACTGGGACTGGTCTAGCGACCGCTTGGATCCTCGACGGGTTAGATGCCACCGGCAAACTCGATTCGATGGATAACGACGGTGAGGTCCAGGCGGTCGCGCAGAAGTTCTTGGGCGACGATCCGAGGCTAACACTGCATGTCACCGACGGCGACGAGTTTATCCATTCGCTGGCTGCGGCGGGCCGCCAATTCGATCTGATCTTCGCGGACACGTGGCCAGGTAAGCTTCGCCTGCTCGACGAAGCACTTAGTCTGCTCAACCGCGGTGGGTTCTATGTCATCGACGATATGCTGCCGCAGCCGAACTGGCCCGATCTTGACGTCGACTACGACCATCCGGCGGCGATCCGAGAACTTATCGCTGCTCTCGAAACACGCGCCGACCTGCACGTGACAAAGCTCGCCTGGGACACCGGGATTATCGTGGGGGTGAAAAAGTGAGCCCGCACATCGTAATGAACTCTACAGACATCGGCTTCACCTTCCCGCGAGCGAGGCTGTGCAGCTTCTGCAATCCACCAAACTCCGGCGAGTTCGGCTACGCTGCCAATCAGCCGCTGGGCGTTAGCCCACGGTTCATCCCAAAACCGGATGCTAACGCATTCCGGCTGATGGCCGTCCTCCCTGGAGTTGCGATTGGCTGTTCGCGAGAAAGTAGGCCGGAACAAGCGGCGGGAGAGCTCTGGCTTCACACTCCGTGAGCGCCGCGCTGTTCCGGCGACGCATCAAACCGGTGTTGCCGGAACAGCGCGGCGTGGGGAAATCGTAGGCACAGGGATGGCTGCTGGCGCCGCTTGTTCCGGCCTACCGCTCTTCACAAACCAAGCGAACATCCACCTCACCCTCCCGCTCGGAGGTCGTGCAGCTTCTGTAATCCGCCAAACTCTGGCGAGTTGGGCTACGCTGCAAATCAGCCGCTGGGCGTTAGCCGGCGTTAGCCCACGGTTCCCCAGCGAAACCAACGCGTAGCGCCTCTGAACCGACGTCGAAGAACGGCTCCGCAGGAGCGTCGCCCTCCCGGAAGAGGGGCTCTTGAGACAAAACCTAGGCCGGCGCCAAGACCAGCTGCTTGAGCGCCGCGAGACTGGCGAGGACATCGTCCTTGGAGATCTCCAGCCACTGTTCTGACTTGTGGCGGAGAACCGCCAGCTTGAAACACTCGAATGCTTCCGCCAGATCGCTCGGTAACTCGGCTAGGTTGGCGAACGGCTGGACAAACTCGATCGTCTCACTCGCCTGTTCGTCAGTGTAGATCGATGGCCCGCTCTCGCTGCCGGCGCGGGCTGTATCGCGGTGTTCGCGCGGTTCTTCATCACCAAAGTCAGGGCCCTCCGGCAAGGGGCCCGATTGGACGTCGGAATTGTCGGGCGCGATTGCTTCGTCGGATGGCGGGGCATGCTGGGCCGGCTCGAAATCCTCGTCTAACTCTGTAGCAAAGACCGCGTCATCAGACGGTTCCGTCGCGCCCTCGACAGCCCCCAAGGTCTCCCAGCGAGTTCGTCGCATCTGGGCAACCGACCAACGGTTCTGGACCGCACCTTCGAGCCACATCTCCGCGTCTTTCCAGTCCAATGCGGCCTGAAAGTGGCTCCAATAAAGGCCTCGATAGTCACCGTAAGTGGTGCCAAACCTCTCAGATACCCGCCGCAGCCGCCCAACGTGCTGTGCCGTAATGCCCCCCACTCTGCGGCTCCAGCTCTCGTCGGAATACTCCGCAGCCGGCGCGCCAGCGGCAATCAGTGCCTCCCGCCACTGGAAGATGATCCGCCCCTTCTCCCAGTTGGTGTTACTCACCAGTTGATTCCAGCGCCCGACGAATGGCTGGGTGGTCGAGTCGGTTTCCGGAGCTGCAACGGCTGAGTTCAGCTCGTCCGATTCCACGGAAGCTGTGGAAAGATCGTCCATGCCAAGAGTTCCTTTTCGGCGGTCCAACGACGTGCCACGAACTGAGTCAGTTTCAGTTCCAGCGGATCTCCTGATCCGCAATCCAGCGTGGCAGGAGCGTAAGCCTACTGCTGCCAGGACGCTGAGCAAGAGGCACTGCGATTTGCCGAGCAAACTCCTGGCCAGCCAATCGTTTCTGGCGCCGACCGACTCGCTAGAAGTCGGGGAAAACTTGTCGACCACCGCCGAATGCCAGCTGCTGACCGCGCTAATCGTTGAAAGTCTGCCCCGCCCCTGTCACTCGGCTCGGATCACCGACTCGAAACCGCATTCCTTGTGGCTGCCGTCACAGAACGGCTTGTTCTTGGCCGCGCCACAGCGACAAAGCGCATACGCCGGTTTGTCGCTCGCCAGCTGGAGGGGCTTTCCCTCGGCATCTACGAGCGAGAAAGTCCCTTCCACCAGCAGTGGACCATCGTCCCGAATTCGAATCCTCACATCCGACATTCCGCTTTCCTTTCTGTTAAAGGCGCCAGCTCGGAAGATAGGATAAGCCGTGGCTGACAGGCATGGAAGTGGAAGACCGGCCGGGGCGGCGCTCTGTAGGGTCAGCCGGGGTGGCCGGGTTGGAACCAAGCGGCGGTCCGGCGCCGCACGGTCGTGCAGCTCTTACGCTTCATGGAATCCACCAAACTCTGGCGAGTTCGGCTACGCTCCAAATCAGCCGCTGGGCGTTAGCCCACGGTTCCCTAGCGAAACCGACGCGCATCGCCCCGAGGCGTGCCCCCTCTCCGGCCCTTCGGGCCGACTCTCCCCGAGGGGAGAGTGAAGAAAGACGAAATCACACTCAGTTGAGAGCTGCACGACCTCCCGCGACGGAACTCGTGCACCGCTGGTCGCCGCCTCGCCTGGGTCGTTGTCGGACGAGACAGGCCTCTGTCCCAGCTGGAGAAACGGTACGACCGTCAGGAGCGGATGGAAACGACTTGGTCACGCTGGTTTCCATACGCTCGAGCCCATCATGACTTATGGTTGTCATGTGGTAAGTCGTATGCAAGAGGACCGCAGATGACCTTTGATCCGAACCAGTTCATTGTCCGCCGACCTCGCCACTCGGCCGCCAACGGGGTCCCCGGCCGCGTTACGTTGGAGGCTGTCTCGGACTTGGCCGGAGAACCGCAGGAAGTGCAGCTGGTTGATTTTTCTAGACGGGGTGCCAAGCTCGAGCTGCCGTCGGCCGTGCCCCCCGACGCCCAGGTGGTGATCCACGTCAAAGACCAATCGCTGGGATTGGCCGTGGAAATCCGAGGACAGGTCATGTGGCAGCGCGCCGAGGGCGTTGGTCGCTGGCTGCTCGGTTGCCGTTTTGACGAAGCCGTTCCCTATGAGGTGATTGGCGAGCTGTTTCTCAGTGGCGTGCTCTCGACGGCCACGCCATCGGAATGAGCAGACTGTGGCGGCCGGAAGATCGGCCAATGGTGTGGCACTACGATTCCTGCTGAGGCTCCTGTTCGGGTGAATGCGCCGAGCAACTCCGGCCGGTCTGCGGCCGCAGAGACTGGGTCTCCTGGCAGCCGAAGACGGAGCAGCCGCCAGCATACTCCCAGCATTCGCCGTGGTGGGGTGTTTTGCAGCGTTTGCAGTACACCATGTCCGCCAACACTTGCTCGCCGCAAATCGTGCACGTCACGTCTTCCAACGTGTTCAATAACTCGCCTTCCACAAACTCAATGCCCTCGGCGCGGGTCAGTAGGAGCTGGTCGCATAGGTCCAGTCCAGCGGCCACGAGTTCTTCGAGCCATTCGAAGTCTCGCAGTAGGAGCGGCTTTTGAATCGTGACTTGACCACGGTGAAACCTGACATAGAGCCCTGGATCGTCCGCGAGGACCAGTAGGCGGTTGAGCTGCCAGCGGACACCATCGCTGAGGTAAGACGCGAACTTGCTCGTTGGGTGGGCCCGTACGATGATGGCCTTGTCAAAAGTGGCATTGCCGGTCGAGACAGGTTGCACGCGTCGCCAGGGTGTTGCTTCCTGCGCGTCGCCCCGCGGAAAGAGGTCAGCTTGCACTGAATCGGGAAAGTCGAATTGCAGCTGCGTGCAGTGGCCGCGATAGGGGCCGAGCCCCGTTGTCTCCCGCAAGACAGCCCGTGTTTCGCCGTGCCGCACAAACAGAGCCGGTCCGCTGAACAGCCCGCCGGCGTGATACCGACCAGTGAAGCGCTGCGCCAGTTGTTGGTAGCTGCGCCGGCGGCGTGACTTGCCGGAACCTCGACGCAGGACGGCACCGATGGTTGCGACCAGCAGCGCGAGTACGGTGAAGAAAGCCAGCAGACAGTCCACGGTTGGATTACTCGCTTGTTTCGATTTACGCCGCGGATTCCTCGTGCGCCTCCCGGTACAGTGAGACACTAGCGCCGATGAATCCTCCACAAATGAGCCCGGCTACCGTGGCGGCAGTGACCCACGGCCATGACCAACCCCCGGTCCCCTCGGCGGCGTCCGAACTCGTACCCTGCTTGCGGGCCTCTTGGAGATCGTTCTTTAGCCGTACCACTTCCCGCTGTAGTTTCTCCCGGTCGCTGATCGCGGCGGAGAGCTCCGTTCGGTTGGCGACGACCTGTTTTCGTAACGAATCTTCGAACATCCGCTGGGACTGCAAGTCGTGCTGTAACTTGGCAACTTGCCCCGTACGGTCTGCCAAGCTGGTGACCAAGTTCTCCGGGGCGCCGCCGCCTTGGCGGATCAGCTGATCCAAGACTTGCACTTTTGCATCCAGCTCAATCCGACGGCGATCTTCCTCGGGAGTGCTTGCTTCGGCGGTGGCGAGCGCGGGCGGTGCTTCCGCCGCCTGGGGTGAAAGCAGCCTCCAGGCGATCACGGCGAGCAGGCAGAACTGAAGGGCCAAAGTTCCCAACACGGCCAGCGAAAGTGCAGCCGAGTGTCCGTGCAACTGGACGATGGGGCTGGCCGGAGACGCAGCGCCGCGGAAACGAGGATCGTCGGACATCATCGGTTTTTCCTCCAACCATTCGACAAATTGGGCGAGTTCAGCAGCCCGGAATCTCGACGCGACCAGATAGAACCCGCCGGTTCGACGAGTCGTCCGATTGGGGCCACCTTCCCATTGAAAGAAGCCGACGTCGTGGCGGCACGGATCGATGACCAGAGCTAGATCAAGCGGTCTGTCGAAAAAATTCTCGCAAATGAATGTGTCCATTCCCGACAGAAAGACTCCCCAGTCGGGATGGGTGTGGTACCAGCCGACCATTTGGAGCTCGGCGGGAAACTCGCTGCGCTGGCGACTGATCTGTTGCCAGGTGTCATGCGTAAACTTAAAACTCCCCTTCGTGGCCTCAAAGTGCTCGGCCCTCAGGCACTCCGAAACGATGACAAACGGGCGACCTTGATCGTCTTCATATTGGCCGCCTAGCAGCACGCCTCCCAGTTCCACGCTGGTGTCCGTCTCCGCATGCTCCTCCATATCCCGCATCGCATCCAGGTCGACAAAGATCGCTAAGTCTTCATCACGGGGCGCGAATACAGCTCGCACTTCAAATCGTTTGTCAGCATCCGGCCGGCGGGAAGCGGTCAGCGATACTTGTTGAACCTCGCCCAGCTCGATCTCGGCAAGCTCCTCAGCTGGATCGTGAGCGCCCGGTTGGTTTGCCGAGACAGTGTCGGGATCCGCTGACGACAAGGTAGCCTCGGAGTCGTCAGCCGCACGTGCAGAATCGTTCTGGGAATCCATCTGCCTATCTCTTACTCTCTACTTTCTTTCATCCGCGTCCCCGGCCAACAGGCAGAACTCCTCGCCAGCGGCCGTCTCCACCCGCACGATGTCGTAGGGAGCGAAACCCAACTTGGCCAAGGTTTCGTCAATCAGAGGACTGTCGCAGGGAATCCGATGTTGCATGGTCGGCCGTGCCGGCTTTCCGCACGACTCGCAGATCGCTTCGCGTTGGCTGACGACGACCCGAGGTCTCAGCACCGTTCGCGTTTGCCCGCAGTCCGCACACTGGATGGATACCACGAGCTCACGGTCCAGCACGATTGCCAAGGGACCGTCCAGATTCTGACGGCGGCGTAGGGCCGCAAGTAATGCAGCAGCCGGGTGATCGGCGCCCAAGGATTCGAACTCCAACGGGTCAGGGTAAGGATCGTGGCTGAGACACGCTTCTTGCCGCTGAAAGGCGGTCCTGTAGAACTGATTCGCCACGCCGTTGAAGACCAGCGCCGTTCCGGCCTCGACGGGAAAACCATGGATTAATTTCAGAGCTTCCTGCGATTGCATTCCGCCAATAATGGAAGCGATTGTGGGGGCGGTGGGGACCTTTCCCGCTTGGACGTCCTCCTGAGTCAACAACGGACAGCTGTATCGCAGATTGATCAGGCGATAATCGTTTTCCGTCATGCCGCACTCGTAGCAGGCACTGTCGGGGGGTACAAATACTTTGACCACACCGTTGATCTCTTGGATTCCGCCGTCAACCCAAGGTGTATCGACTTTCCAGCACTGCCTGTTGACCCAGAGACGCGCCTCGCGATTGTCCAAGCAGCCGATGACCACATCGACATCTCGGAATAGGCCCAAACCGATCTCGGTGATCACGTTCGCGTGGTATGCGAAGACTTTTGAGTCGGGATTGATCCCTTCCAGTGCCGCGGCGGCCGCCACCGCCTTGGACTGACCACAGTCGCTCACCCGGAACAAGACAGACCGAGTCAGGTTGGAACGCTCTACGTCGTCGAAGTCCACAACATGGATTGTTCCGACACCGACCAGTGCTAGGTTTTTCAGGACTTCGTTGCCCAGAGCTCCGGCGCCTACCACCATTACCTTAGCCGCGGCCAGCTTGGCTTGGTCCCACCAAGCGATCAACCGCAAACGCGCGTAGCGGTCATCGTCATCGATCAGCAGCATATCCTGCGGCTCGGGGCGGTCCGGCATTTATTCGATAAACAGGATATCTGGGTCGGTTTCGATGACCTCCGCCACAACAACTTCGCCCCGCATCTCTCGCTTGGTTTCAGGACGCGCGAACGCCCGAATCGGGGGCTCGCGACGCGTGCTCGGATCGTGTGTTCCCCTGGCGAGCAGGTCCCGAATAGGCCGGCCGTCAATCGGGAACGCCAACCTGGCTTGGGTTTTCACCCAGTGAGCTGCTTCCCGGTTGTAAGGACTTTCAACATCGTAGTTCTGGTAGCGGATGATATCCCACAGCATTGTGCACAGTTCGCCCAGATTCAGACTTGGTGCCCAGTGCGTTCCGTAGCCTCCCAGGCAGACGACGCCATTGCTGGAGATGTTGGGATGGAAGATCGGTGTGCGCCACGCCAGGGAGGGCATCAGGCGGGGATATTCCGCCCCCAGTTCGACGCTGACTTCATGCTCGTGGCGGACGAGCACTTCGTCTGAGTTGGCTGGACGCCACAGCCCGCTGCCGCGAAAACGAAGGATGTACGACTCAGGTGAGCCACGCTTGGAATGCGGCGTGACAAAGTCGAAAATCGTGCTGGCCCCGCGCAATTGCTCCAAGGCCTGCAGATCGCTCCGCAGCCTGCGCGTTCTCGGCGTTTCACGCATACCCGGTTACCTATCCGGCCACAATTTCGGGATAGACAATCAGATGGTCGCCGTCGTGGACAGTTGCCGCTACCAACGTCTGCGCTTCGTGCAGCCGTTTGCCGCCTTCCTTGTGGTCCAGGCTGTAGCTCATGGGCTGCCCGTCCGGGCCCATCACTGGCAGATTCATCTTCGTGATGATGTTCGGCAAAATACGCTTTACGGTGACGGTGTCCGCGATGACCGCTTCGACCGACTTGGCGCCAGTCTGGTCGAGAAAGGTCACTCGCGTTCCCTTGCGTTCGACACTCGCAGGCTGCTCAGACATTTCTGACTCCACATCAAGATGCCTTGGGACAGATAACTAGCGGCCGGCTGGAACTTTCTGCCGTCCGCTTTGTCGCCGCAGAACGTTGCGGCAAGCAAGTCCCCGCAGAACGTTACTCCAGGGGTATTCGCCACCGACTCCCTTATCTTAGTAGATGAGGGGGAGGAATCCAACCTGCGCCCCGTCATCGTAAGTGCCCGACGCAGATAGACTTGTGGTTCGTGCCGGGCGCTGCTGATGGAAATTCCTGCTGCTGATGCTCGTCTTACTTGCACTCACCCACGCGAGCTTGAAGCGACGCGATCTTTGCGTCCCGATCTCGCCGTCCTCCGAACCCATCGCCGGCTCAGTTCGGCTGGAAGCCGGGATCAAGAAAAAACGGACTACGCCCAGTCGTCGTGCGCCCCTACTCAACCGACTCGACGCGTATTTCCAGCTTTCCAAGCACCTCGAGGACCGGGAGCAGCGCGTTGTAGGGCGTCGCGCCGGCCAGATCCGACGTCTGTACTTTCAGGTGGCCAGCACCGATCCCGCACTGCCCTCGGGTCGCGTCCAAGGGGATCCAGCGATCCTCGATCCAAACCTCGTTCCACATGTGATAGGCGAATCCCTCGGCCTGTGGGAAATAGACCAGTCCGATGACCACACGGGCAGGGAGCTGGCGGGCCCGGCAAAGTGCGGCGAGGAGGACCGCATGTTCGGTGCAATCCCCAGCGCGCGAACGCGCGACGTCGGCCGCGCTGGCGATCGCCTGAGAAAACTGTTCCGGTCTCACCGTGCGATGCACATAGCTCTCCAAAGCGCAGGCGAGCGACCAGGGATCGGCAGCCTCTGTGGTCACTTTGCCGGCCATGGCGACGATGATCGGATCCTGGCTTTGGACCAGATTGTTGGGTTCCAGATCGGCGACTGTCGGCCCGGCTTCGCTGGGTCGACCGCTTCGAGGCGTGTCTGGCCTGGTAGCCCAAACGGTGATCTCGGCAGTGTCGGGGCTTTTTCGGTCGACCTTCTGACTAATACCTGCCGAAAAAACTCGACTTGGATCGCCTCCGTCGAGACGAACTCGATAGACGGCTCGCTGAGTCCGCTGGGGCTCGGGTAGGGGGTTCTCGACGCGCACAACGCTCCTGGCACCCAGGTCGAAGTCGGTGGAGTTGTTCTTGTCGAGTGCCTGCTCAGGGGTCGTTCGGTAAGCAATCTGCTCGAAGCCAGACATAGACGTTGAGGACTTGATGGGTTCGCCGCTTGAGTCGGTCCATAGCACCGATTCGATCGTTGTTTGACCGATGCGGACGGTGCTGTTGATGCGGAGTAACCGTTGTTCGCCGCTTAGCAGGGGAGTCGACTCATATCCGTCAGCCACCAATTCGATTTCGCCAGGCTGATGAAAGATCGGGATCAGCGCCCGTAATCGGCGGCGCTCGCCTGGTTGCATGGGACTCCGCCGGAGCGAAAGGCGATCAGCGAACAAGCCACCGAACGAGGGATCCCAGGGAATGGAAGTCCGCTGGGCTTCCCCGAGCGTGTTTGTTTCGATGAATAGCTGACCGCTCTGGTAGCGCCCCGTTGTGACTGAGCCATCTGAGAGACGCGTTTCGAACCGGATTAGGCCACCTGTTGCCGACTCGACGGACAGCAGCTGGATTTTTTGAGACACGGTCTGATTGAACCGTTGCACAACTAGCTCGGTGCTGCTCCGCACAAGCAGCAACGACCGGCCATCCTCCGTAATCGGTTCGATGCCAATCTTCCCCTGACCGATCTTGTGATTGTCGATGTAGTAGGCTTCCCAGCTCTCAACTACCTCGCCGCTACGGCTTTGGGCGATGGTGTCGGTCTGAGCCGTGACCGTTGCCGTGTCGCCGGTGACCGGTGCAGCGGACTCACACCCTAAGCTCCCGGCCAGCAGGCACAACAACGTTGCACGGCAAGACGGCATCAATGAGATCTGTGTCAACACAAGTTCCCCCCCTGAAGGTAGGTATGAGTGCAGGCGGTCGATGACCGGCCCCCATTGTAGCCGCGCTGGCAGTTTCTCGCCGGTCAACCAATGCAGCCGTGAGCCTGTTGCAGCGAAACGCGAGAGATTACTCGATCTAACGATTTCACGTGCGCTCCGATCGAATTCCGTTCGGATTCAAGTTGTCGCTCGGGGGCTGCGCCGAGGGTGGAGTGCTAGACTTCACATGGTTGTTGATTTGTCGAGCTTGCTACCGGAAACATGGCTGCGGTGCGTGGCCGGCGCGGTTGACAATCTGGCGTCCGAGGGGACCAGGCGGGTTGGGCCGGTTGTTCCGGATGAGATGATGGCGGCCGGAGGCCAAACGATGGGACAGATTTCCTCGTTCCGCGGCACGCCGAAAGCATGACCTAGTTTTGTTTGTAGAGGGGCACGCAGCTGCGGTCTAGCCGTCCAAGATTTGCCTGCTGAAATTTGATTCCGAGGATGACCATGGGCTTCCTAAAACGGTTTTTCCGAAACGTTCTCCACGAATATGAACCGGCTGCTGAACACCACAGCAGCTTTGAACAGTTGACGGAAGAACAGCTGGAAGCCCATCTCGGTGTTCAGCGTTACGGCGACTTCCAGCTAACTGACGCAGTGCGGCCGTCCTACGACTTGCAGGTGGTGCCAACACAGGGCTACCGGCACGACGTCTACCACGACGAGGAGACCAAGAGTTCCGTTCCGGTGTTGATGGCCTCAGCCTCCAAAGAGGCGCTGTTTGAGCTGTTCATGGAGATGCTTGAGCCGCTGGGTGGCGAGTTAGACGTTGTGCTGGAGACCAGCCACAACCGCGAGAATGGTGGGCACGAGGATCTGTACCGCGAGCACATCGACTCGCCGGTCCTCAAAAGCGTATTGTGGGACTTCGAGGATCTGCTGCTCAATGACGGCTGCACTGGTATTGCTGTCTTGAATCCAGGAGTTCCCCAGGAAGTTCAGTTCGACGAGCACAAGTTGCTGATCGCCTACGGCAAGCCGTTGGACGAATTCGAGTCGATACTGGGCGCTCGGAGTGTGGACCGCTGCGATAACATGCAGTTTATCACGGAGGCCGAGCATGTGCACTCGTCGAGCGACGAATACGCCGAGCAGTTCGAAGAGCTGCGGGTCCGGCTAGGGATGGACTGCCACTAACCCGGATTATTCATGAAGATCGTCGCGAGAGGTTGTAAGTACGTTCGTGGCAAGGAAGGCGAGCAATTCTTCCGCAGGCGTATTAGAAGCAATACGTCGAGGGAGAATTGTGAAGCATGACGAAGCCACGGATGGACTTACGACCTCGCAGCAGATCGCTCATGAATAATTCGGGCTAAGCTCTACTTTCTCTTCCAGTGGTGCTTCACGCTCTTCATGATGCTCTTGATCCGCTTCTTCTCCTGCAACTGGGCCAGCGCATCCTGTTTGCGTTCCAAGTGAGCCAGTTCGCGCTGTAGCTTTTGGAAACTCCGCAGCCGCTCGAGGGGGAGCTCGCCCCGTTCGATCGCCAGCTGGACGGCACAGTCTGGTTCGGTTGTATGCAAGCAGTCGGAGAAGCGGCACTCTAGGGCCAGCTGGTCGATTTCCTGAAACGTTTCGCTCAGCCCGGAGGAGCTTTCCCACAACTGCAACTCGCGCATCCCCGGCGTGTCAATGATCAGCCCGCCGCCGGGGAGGTGGATCAACTGGCGATGGATGGTCGTGTGGCGTCCCTTACCATCTTCGCGGACCGGGCGGGTCCGCTGAAGTGTCGTCCCCGCCAACGCGTTAATGAGAGTCGACTTGCCCACTCCCGAGGAGCCCAACAAAGCGACGGTTGCGTGGTTGTGGAAGTAACCACGCAGCGCGTCGAGCCCCAAACCGTTCTGCCCGCTGGTTGCGTGGACTGGTAAACCAGGTGAAAGCTCTTCGATGGCGCCTACGAAGTCGTTCGGTTGTTCAGCCAAATCGACTTTGTTCAGCACGATAACAGGCGATGCACCGCTGTCCCAGCAGAGCGTCAGGTAGCGTTCCAGGCGCCGGAGATTGAAGTCCGCGTCGGCTGCCGTCACGATCCAAACAATGTCGATGTTGGCAGCCACGAGCTGCTCTTCCGTACGCTCGCCGGCTGTCTTGCGTGAGAACTTGGATTTGCGAGGGAGTACGCGGTGGATCGTCGCTTCATCGTCGGCTGTTTGGACGGCCACCCAGTCTCCTACGACGGGTAGGTCTCCACGACTCTCCGCCTGGTGGCGCAAGCGGCCAGAAGTCCGCGCCACTAAGTCCCGTTGTTCGGACTGCACTCGATACGTGCTGCGGTGTTCGGCGATCACCCGCGCCGGAGCGAGACCCTCCTCTGCGTCCCAGTGCTTTGCAAAGTGGTCGGACCAGCCGAGCTCGGTCAGATTTAGCATGCTCCGTCTCCAGCGTCCCGCCTAACGAGGCTGTGCAGCTTTGCAGTCCGCCAAACTACGCTGCAAATCAGCCGCTGGGCGTTAGCCCACGGTTCCCCAGCGAAACCAACGCGTAGCGTCGGGGAGAGCTCCCCCCTCTCCGGCCCTTCGGGCCGACTCTCCCCAAGGGGAGAGTGAAGAAACACGAAATCACTCACCAACTTAAAAACCTGCACAGCCTCTAACGTGGGGGGGCATCGGCTCGGTTTCGAGCCCCAGCTTTTGACACCGAGCGAGTCAGAAGGTTCGCGCGCGGTCGCAAGCGTTTGACCACTCCCCCTCACTCAGCGCCGCTAAGGACTTTATCCCGACGTCCCGCTAGCCGGTCGTAGCCGAACTCGCCAGAGTTTGGCGGAATGCCGATTCGTCCAAATCCTGGCGAATAGCAGTGCTGAAGTTCGTTCTATGTGACGACAAACACGGAGCATGAGATGGCTTCACTGTCGGACAACGAGCTTGGGCGCCGGTCACGGACGACTCGTACTGGCACCATGCGCGGAGCTGTGAAGCATCCTTTATCTTTCTGTCCCAATTTTTCTGTCATTCAAAGCTTTTGGTAGACTCGGTTACGACAGAAAAATTGGGACAGAAAAATCCAACGCCGAAGTTGGCCGCGGCACGAAGTGCAAGAGCTCACGGCACGTTCTGTGCCAGCTCGTGGCTCGCCGGGCTGAGGATTCTCGAGTGGAGTATTGATGACCGAGATTAGATGCCATGTCTGTGGATGGCTCCTTGACGAGCTACCCTGGGGAGCTGACGGGCGGACACCGACGTTCGAGATCTGCTCGTGCTGCGGATGCGAATTTGGATATGAAGACTGTCGGGCAATTGGCGTAAGCAACCACCGAAAGAAGTGGTTGGACTCCGGCGGACAGTGGTTCTCGCCGGCTAGAAAGCCCGACGATTGGTCTATGGAGGCTCAACTCAAGAGGATCCCGGACATGCCTGTTGGAGTTGACAGAAACCGATGAGCGGAACACGCGCCTTATGCGGAAGGTCCACCGCACCCGCCATCCGGCGGACGCCGGAGAACTGGTCATCGGTGGGTGCTGTTTTGGACGCTTCCTCTGCATTCAGGCTTGAAAGCCAGGTCGCCTTCAGCAATAATGCGGGCATGGTGAACATCTTTACGAGCTATTTCTGGTTTTACTTTAGCCCCTCGGTTCGACGGGCCGCCGGAGGTGTTTCACCTTAGATACCTGAGATGAAAATGAAACGCCAGACAGGCCCTGAGGACCAAGTCCTTGGGGTTTTTTTTTTGACTTGCCGATTTGTCAGCGGATTGGTCTCGTGCCCTACACGACTCGAGACCCGATGACTTCAGGGAGCTAGCCGTGCTTGCGAAAGGCGCCACATCAATACTGACACCCCGTGTTCCGACCAAGCGCGGCGCGCAACCATTAGAACTCACGCCGCGGCTTTGCTGTATTCCAGGCTCCACAGTCCTCTCCAAAGGAGACGTTGTCCATGATTGTCGTGATGGAAAAGGGTGCCACCCCAGAGCAGGTGAATCACATGATTGAACGTGTCGAAGGGCTAGGTTTGAAAGCCCATCCGATTGTCGGTACCGAACGAACGGTGATCGCCGCTGTCGGAGAGAAACGAGAGCATATGAAAGAGTCATTGGAGAGCGGACCTGGTGTCGCAGAGGTTGTGCCAATCTTGGCGCCCTACAAAGTCGCCAGCCGGGAAGTGAAGCCAGAACCGACGCAGGTTTGCGCAGGATCGTTATGCGTCGGAGACGGTTCGCTGGGAGTGATCGCCGGCCCCTGTTCGGTCGAGAGTGAAGAGCAAATAGTACAAACGGCCAAAGCAGTAAAGGCCGCTGGCGCTACAGCCCTGCGGGGCGGAGCGTTTAAGCCGCGGACCAGCCCTTATAGCTTCCAGGGGTTAAAGGAGCAGGGTTTGAAATTGCTGGCCCTGGCACGCGAAGAGACCGGGCTGGCCGTGGTGACCGAAGTGGTTTCCATCGATGATGTTCCACTGGTCGCAGAGTACGCCGACGCGCTACAGATCGGAGCTAGGAATATGCAGAACTACCGCCTGCTCGAGGCGGTCGGAAAAATTGAGCGACCGGTGCTGCTGAAACGGGGCCCCAGTGCCACCATGGACGAGCTGCTGTTGGCTGCCGAGTATATCCTGAACGAAGGAAACGCAAACGTCATGCTCTGCGAACGAGGTGTGCGGACATTCGAGTCGCACACCCGCTTTACGCTCCCGCTGGCCAGCGTCCCCTATCTGCACCACAAGACCCATCTGCCTGTGGTCGTTGACCCGAGCCACGGCACGGGCCACACCTACCTGGTTCCAGATATTGCCGCAGCGGCCGTGGCGGCCGGCGCTGATGGGCTCATCGTGGAGGTGCATCCTGATCCCGAGACGGCGCTTAGCGACGGTTACCAGTCCCTGAATCTACAGCAATTTGAGAAGACGATGGAGAAATGTCGCCGCGTCGCCGAAGCGGTCGGAAAAGAGCTGCGAGCGCCGGGCAACGGCTGAGATGCACTGTTGTTCCGGGCGTCACGATTCGTCATTGGTGTTTAGCCCGGATTATTCATGAAGATCGTCGCGAGAGGTTGCAAGTACGTTCGTGGCAAGGAAGGCGAGCAATTCTTCCGCAGGCGTATTGAAGCAATACGTCGAGGGAGAATTGTGAAGCATGACGAAGCCACGGATGGACTTACGACCTCGCAGCAGATCGCTCATGAACAATTCGGGTTAGACACTCCTCAGTCGTTAGACACGGTTTGTCTACCTGAGGCCGTGTCCCCACGAACGATCCGCGTCAGCGCCATGATTCAAGTTCCGGCCACGTGTCGCAGTGCCGCCCAGGGACGGCCGTCCACCAATTCTTGGAAGGACTCCTCGTTGCGGACGAAGAATGCTCCCACGAAGGCTAACGCATTCAGTGAGATGGACCGAAAGCACTCCCGCCGGCGGGGGACGAGCAGCATCCAATACCTGGTGACCAGCAAGTTGTAGGGGCGGAGTGCCGAACCATCGAGCCGAAGTTCGCGGAGCTGACTCCAATAGGTCTGGTAGAGCGAACGGGCGGCTGCCGCGGGTCCGCTGTGACTCACTAGCTCGATGGCCGCCAGCCGGTGAGGGAATCGAAGCAAGTCGCTCTGCGCTGTCCCCCCACGGCTACCGGAAATCGCCAAAGCCGGCTCGAACAGTGGTTCGAGCGGTAAGCGTCCGCTCGACTCGCCCAAAGGCAGCGGAATCAACTGCAGATGTTTGTGCGGTTGGCTCGCCCCAGCGACCGTTCCCGCATTGAAAAATCCCAAACTGTCATATTCCATTAGGCAACTGGCCAACGCCGCGAAATCGCTCTCCGCCAAGGGGCTTGTCTGGTCTTCAAACTCTCGGGTGACAATCAGCAGATGATCCTCAACCACGTTGTACTTGTTCAAGAGGCAAACGTGGTCCGTTCCGATATCGCCCACATAGAGCTCAGGTTCATAAGGCAAAAACGGATTCTCCGTCTGCGAAGAGCGAGGCTTCTCGGCCAGGCGCTTCGCGACCGTCACCAAAAACCGGGTGCCGTCCTCATCGATTTCTCGAAGTTCCGTGGCAATCGGCCGCCGCGCGCCACTTCGCAGGGCCTCTCGAGCGACTTCCCGAGCCTGCTGTCTAAGCGTACCTGGGCGAAATGCAGTCACCGGCTGGAGTACTCGCAACTTGGATGCAAGCGGTTGCCTAGGGAACGAGTCCAACAGGCGTCGCTCGACCGTCTATGACCGGTGTCGGGGCAAGCTAAGGTGACATCCATCGGTTGAGCTCCTCGAGCGCCGCTTCGTCGGCGACTACGAATAGCGCCCCACTCTTCGAGTCAATGCTGAGCAGCACGGGCGAGGCGGCTCCTACAGACGTTTCGAGCTGTGCTCGCAGCTGACCGACCGCCTGCTCCGCATCCATGCCGCCTCGCCTCCATTGATCGGCAGCGTAGAACCTCAGTACCTTGCGGCCGGCCAACCGATCACGGCTGGCGAGCTGAAAGACCGCGTCGTCGACAACACGGAACCCCAGCTCCATGGGAGACAGCAGCTGCGCGAGCGCCGCTCCGAAAGGCTGCTCGTTGGCCGTGAACGTCAACTCGGTCTCGGGAGTCCATCCCTCACCGATCAGTGACTGCCAATCGACTAGCAGCCGGACTCCCGCCACCTTTTCCATGTGCCGCAGGATCCGCGTCAGCCGGGTCGGCGCCAGAAATGTCAAGGTGATCTTGTGGTCGAGCCGCGCGCCGGCTAGTTCGTGGAGCACGTTCCAGTCGACGTAACGTACGTCATATCTGCTGCGCGTCGGCAGGCCACGGGCGAGCCGCAGCTGCTCGCAGCAAAAGAGCACCTCGAACAGCACTGTGTCGGTATTGCGCACCACTAGCGAGGAACCGCGCGGTTCAATCGTCCCGGTCCCACCAGCAACCCGCCAAGTTTCTGGAGAGATGAGGGAAGTGATCCAGTTCCCGAGTTCCTTCAGTTGTAGTTCGTCCCCAGCGGCGAGGTCTCCGACCTCGAATGTGACTTCGCGAAAGTCGTCGAGTGGACGGCGTACCACCAGCTGGTCGTTTAACCGCTCATACCCGAGTCCCAACGGGGTGAGTGCGTTGGCCAATATCTCGGCAACGCTGGCATCCTGCAGGTGGCCAGCGACCGGAGTATCCGGGCTGAGACCCAACCAGATCAGGCTCTCTGGATGCACGGTGATCGGCACCGTGCTGAACTCACTGACGAATCGCAAGAAGTCGATCAAGGGTGTCTTCTCGTATTCGATCTCAGGAATGCGATCTGCAAGCCGTTGCGGCACATCAACCGATCGAGGCCTGGGACGCATCAGCACAGGCACTGCGTCCGGGTCAACTTCATCCGCGACAGGCACCGCCGCTGGCGGTGTGGCGTCCGCAACTCTGCCATCATCCCGGTCATGCAAGAGTGCTTCGACGTCACGGAGCATCTTGGAGAGAGAGTTCGCTCCCGTCATCCGGTCGGCTGCGGTTTCCTCGGACGTTTCTGCGGAGCGAAAATCTGGAGTGTCCTCGACATCTGCTGGAACCTCGCTCACGAGAGCGGGTGGCGATGGTTCGGCGGCCTCGGGCTCCATCCAGTCGGGCGCAGCGAGAGTGTCGCCAGCTTCTTCGGCCACGGAATCTGTCGAGTCGGGCTCGGCCCGCGCCGGTGTTGCCACGGTGTCGGCCGTTGATTCGTCCACCGAGTTGGTGCTCCTGTCCACAAGTGGCGCGGAGGGGGACAAGTCGGTGTCTTCCCAGCTTGGAGGAGCCGGTTGGCTGGGGGCTTCAGTTGTCGCGGATTGCTCCAGGACGGGGGTTGTGATGACAGGCTGGACGGCCGTGTCGACCGGAGTATGTTCGTCGACTAGCGGATCGTCGTTGAATTGCGCCGCCACGAGTCCGAGTAGGCCCACCGCAAGCAACACGCCGACCACGGCGGCGAGTATGATTTGGAGCCAGCCTCTCCAGGCACGCGACTTGGCGGAAACCCAATCATCCGTGGGTAAGACCGTGGTGAGTGGCACCGGAGCATCCGGTAGTCCGTCGGTTTCAGCTGAAGGACTGTCCGGGGGCAATGACGGTGGTGCAGGAAGCGGGGAAACGGTAGACGTCTCCTCTACTCCGGGGGCCTCGTCACTCTGTGTGGCTCCCGGAGCACTGACCAAGACCATGCTCCCACATTTTGGGCAGGTCAAGATCTGTCCGACTACGGACGGATCGCGGACCTTCAGCTTCGCTTGGCAAGTCGTGCATGAAATTGAGAAGGGTTCCACGTCTTTTTGGTCCACCCTAGCCAAGGAGATTCATGAAGTGGTCAGCTTTGAAATGGCGCTTTACCTGTCATCCTACACTCATTCGGCCCGGAAGACTTCTGGTAGCACATACTTCTGCTTAGCAATCTGCCGAACCGTGATCCAAATTGCCTGTTCGCCAGGCGTTTCGGGATTGGCACCGATTGCCCAGACCAGCTTCTGATCGCTGTCGGACAGTTTTTCGACTGGGACAGGGTTTGCCTCTCGGACCAGTGCATTCAAGATTTGCGCCAGCGTTTTTTCTCGCTGGAGGAAGTTACGTATTTGCTGATTCCGTGTGATCCCCTCGCGTTGGAGGTCTCCTCCAGCGATCCTGATTTCGAAGCGAAACGGCAAGTCACGATGGAGGGCCAGAAACTCCCGCTCGACAGCCTGGACAGCGAACTCCAGGGACTCTTGGTCGAAGGAGATGGACAACTTGGCGGTCAGCGCCTGCTCAATCGTGTCGGGGCGGCGTGCCTCGGGCGGCGCCGTGTGCGACGCGCGGGCCTGGTCAGACGCCAGCAGCATCTCGGCGCCAAACACAAGATTGTGGGGCGCCGCCGGAGGCAGGGCGGCGTTCAAGACCACGGTCCCGCCTTCAACCCCTACCCGAGTCTGTTGACGGAGGAAACGGACCATCGCTGGATAGCGGAGAGCGACCGATTGCCAGTAAGGATCGGGATTGAGATCAGCGATATGAACATCGACAGCATCCACCAGCTGTACCAAACGCGCTTGTAACTTTGTCGCTAGCTCGAGTTGTCCGATCGCGACATCTCCCGTCACTCTCATTTCCAGGAAAGACAGACTCTCGGCGAAGTGGAGGCTAAGGAACCCCGCCGTCAGGCCGTCCCCCAGAAAACGCTCGATCTGTTCCAAGGCCCGTCTCCGTCTGCCCGCAAACAAAGGCAGTCCATCAGTGAGTAGGAAGTTCGGCGCGAAAAGCAGGTTCAAATGTCGCGATTCGTCAGAGTTGCTGAGGAGCTTCGCCATATCCCGCCGTAGCAAGGGGGCAGCTAGATCTGAATCGGCGAGATTTGTGATCTCTCGTTCATGCCCCATCACGAACCGGCGATCCCCGTCCGGTGGAATCAAGTATGCCCATTCGGGACCGGCATAGTAGACAGCGCCATTCGCCGTTCGTTTCTTGGGATCTCCCCAGCTGCGCAGTCGTTCGTGCGAGCTCAGTGGGGAGCGGGACTGGATGACGGCAGCCACTCGGGGAAACTGCCCCTGATTGCCGTAGAGCCCCACGACGACCTGCTCGATTTCCTCAGCAGTCAATCCGCTGGCGGCTTCCCAGCGGGCGTAGTGGTGTTGGAAGTCCGGACCCAGCGCTCGCAAGACCCGCCGCCCCTCTTCGTTGTGCGCGAGCTGTGACAGCCGGGCGATCAAGATGATCTGAGCTCCAGCCGGCAACAGGCGGAGCTGGACCGCCTGGCCATTCGTCGGAGATGCCCAGAGCAGATTGCTGTCGTCTGGCGGCTCGGTCGTCTGTTGGTGGCCACCGGTGCTCTGTCCGGAGGACTCCGGCGGTCCAGGGGTTGCCTGTTGAGGATGGTGGCTCCCAGCTCTGCTGGGGAGACGGCTCAGCGCGAGGCCTACCAGGCTGATGGCCAACGTGGCGGCGGCCAGCGCTGTTCCCACGATTACCAAGGTCGAGCTGCGTTTGGTTTTCGCCCGCGAATACGCTGGACGCAGTTTCGCGTCCTTCGGCACATCACCAACCGTGCAGTTGAGGCTCGTGGGCCGATCAGTTTGTCTCGGGTGGACAGTCGGGGTCGGAGCTGCGTCGGGCCGTGACGTTGCTGCATCGGTGCGGGGCGGCTTGCCCGGCCTCGCGCCGCCCGCGACCGGTGGCGGAGTTGGCACCGAACCAGTTCGAGCGGGTCGATCGTCTGCGGAGGACGGGAAGCTCTGCTTTAGAACTTCCGCATGATCGGAACTGAAGACTTGTTGCGCGACTAGCCAGTTCAGGAGTGAATCGCCATCGTCGTTTTGTTGATCGCTGCGCGATCGCTCGTACTGCGCGCTTAGCAGTTGACATTGTTGCTCTGTCAGCAGCCGGCTCTGGGCGATGAGCTTCCAGCAATCGGCGGTGGAAATCGGCATGGCACTATTCTAGCCCGGATGATCTGTTGCCGAAGCATCGCCATCGCGAGGTTACTTCTCGGATGAGCTGCCAGTTCGCGTTCTTCTCAAGAGCAGGCGTGCGCCGAGATCACCTCGCCACGGGCTTTCTGACTGTTTCGAAAAAAACGACGGTAACGGACACGGCTACCGATTTGGTGGTGTCCCAGCCGCTGTGGTTCGTCTGATCGATGCGGTCAGTTCCTTCGACAACTGCTCGGATGTTCAGCAGATTGCTAAATGAGCGAAAACCTGTTTTATAATAGCAGTAACGGAGTGCTAGCGTACTCAGCAGGAGCGCGTACCGACAGCCGGCCTCCGCCCCAATCCGATTGCCATGGCACCTCGTGCAAGCTGGAAGGGATTCCTCAACCTGAGTCTTGTCTCCGTTCCCGTCAAAGCGTATTCGTCCTCGAATTCCGGCAGCCAAATCCGGCTGAATCAACTCTGCTCGACGTGCAACAGCCGCATTCGGCAGAAGATTGTCTGCCCTGCCTGCGGCGACGTCGAGAGAAGCGAGGTCGTCAAAGGCTACGAGTACGCCAAGGATCAGTACGTCGTCATCGATCTCGACGAGCTTGAGAAGCTGCGTGCGGCGGACGAAGGCAAGGCCATCAAGATTGACACGTTCGTATCGCCCGACCACGTGGACCCGATTCACTTTTCGGAGAGCAGCTACTACCTGCTGCCCGACGGTGCGGCAGGGCAAAAACCTTACACCCTGCTCCACAAAACGATGTCGGAGAAGGACCTAAATTGCGTTGCAACGGTCGTGTTGCACAACAAAGAGCAGCTCGTCCTGGTGCGACCGATGGATGACTTGCTCTGTATGACTGTGCTTCGTTACGCAAATCAGGTTAAGTCGACAACCGCCTTTGAGGACGAACGGATTGAGGCAGAGGTCAGTGATTCGGAATACCAGCTGGCCGCGACCTTGATCGCCGAGACGACCTCCAAGAAGTTTGACCTCGCCGCCTATCACGACGAGTACACCAAGCGGTTGACGAAGATCATCGAAGCAAAGGTCGCTGGTGAAGAAGTTGTCGAGGCACCTGCTGCCGATTCACCGAGCGTCATCAATCTGATGGATGCACTCAAGGCCAGCGTCGCGAAAGCACAACAGACCAAACCTCCGAAGGCAACCACCAAGTCACGGAAGAAGACTCCGGCGGCCAAGCAGCGAGCCTCGGAGCCCAAGAAGGCAAGCAAGAAATCGAGCGCAGCCCTTGCCGAGAGCCTGTCGACTCCCAGCAAGCGGAAAAAGGGTACATCGCGCAAAAAGAAAACCGGCTGAACGAGTACTGTCCCGCCGATCGCGACTTTCCAATACGCTGGTCCGGGAGGACCGCGGGCGCGAAGGCTTGCACCCAACCCGAGTCGGAGATGATCGGCCAACTCCCCGAATTCGTCAAACCAATGCTGGCCAGGACCGGTGAACCGTTTGACTCCGACGAGCACCTCTTCGAGATCAAGTGGGACGGTTTGCGAACCGCCGTCTATGTGAGCGGCGGGGCCTATCAGCTGCGAAACCGCCGTGGGACAGACGTCACCCATCGTTACCCCGAGTTCCACTGCTTCGAGTCGCTGCCCGAGGGGACGATCTTGGATGGTGAGGTGGTCGTTTTGGACCAGCAAGGTAAGCCGAATTTTCGCCGCGCTCTGCAACGCGAGCAGGCACAGTCGACGCAAAGGGTGCGTGCCGCGGCCCGGTCGGCGCCGGCGATCTTTGTCGCATTCGACCAACTGTTCGAGGACTACGAACCGCTGATTAGCGCGCCGTTGCGGGACCGCCGTCAGGTGTTGTTAGAAACCGTTCAGCAGTTTGGTGACCCGGTGATGATCGCGTCGGACGGCGTGATTGGGCCCGGCAAAGCTTTCTTCCAAGAGGTTGTTGCCAAGCAATTGGAAGGGCTCGTTGCCAAGCACCTTGATAGTCGCTATCTGGCCGGTGCCCGAAGCGATGCCTGGATCAAGATACGCAAGCGCGACTCGGTTCTGTGTGCCATCGTCGGGTATATCCCGAAAGGCGATGATTTCGAGAGCTTGGTCCTGGCGTCCGACCACGCTGGGGACCTGCAGCTGGTGGGCAGGGTTGGCAATGGATTCGATTCCACGTTGAGGAAGCAACTGATCGAGTTATTCCGGTCGCAGCATTGCGACCAGCCGCTGATTCCCTGCGGCGAAAAAGCGCAGTGGCTCAACGCTGGACTCTATTGCTCGGTGACCTTTCTGGAGTGGACTGACGACGGCCAGCTGCGAGAGCCGGTATTCGAAAGATTGGTATCAGCATAGAAACTGGCGAGCGGTAACGACCAAACGAGTCGAGAAACGAAGGGAAAGACAAATGACGGGTGCTGCGCAACCAAGTCGGGTTCCCGAAGAAAGAGGTCACGGCGCGGCGCACCTGATGACCGAAGCCCTGACCGACCGGGCCACGCTGCGGGCCGAGCTGGAACGACTGGATACGAGAATCCGAGAAGCAGTGGCGCGCGGCGCCGATCACTTTTTTTTCCCTTGGGCAACGGCAGACGGGCGAGAAGCCGATGTCTGTGTCTACTACGAGCTGAAGCAAGCTGGCCTGGCGGTCTTGGCCGGTGAAGTCAAGCAAATAGATAGCCGCCGGCCGACGACCCGCGAGCGGCTGAGTTACGAGCGACAGTTCATGTGCGATATGGATGCGGCCGGGGAAACTTGGGAAGAGGTCGCCAGCTATATCTGGGAAAAGGCCAACTAGCGGGCGCGCAGTAGTATGGGCACGAGGGGTTCCAGCAACGTCGAGCCATACCGCGCCAAACGCGACTTCGATAAGACTCCCGAGCCGAGGCCGAGTCGCCGTTGGCGAAAGGCAGGCACTCCTGTCTTTGTGATCCACCGTCATGAAGCCCGGCGCTTGCACTACGACCTACGCATCGAGCTGGACGGTGTTCTCAAGTCATGGGCCGTGCCCAAGGGTTTCTCGTACGATCCTTCCGAGAAGCGGCTGGCCGTTCGCACGGAAGACCACCCGCTTGCCTATGAGGACTTTGATGGCGTGATCCCTAAGGGCCAGTACGGCGCAGGGACCATGACCATCTGGGACCGTGGTCACTACGAGTGGGCCACAGCCGGAGATCCGGCCGCAGCACTCGAGAAGGGTAAGTTGGAGCTGCGGTTTTTCGGGGGGCGACTGCGGGGTGAATGGCACCTGGTCAAATTGAAAAGAGGTGCCAATGAGTGGCTGATGTTCAAATCCCGAGATCGCTATGCGCGCGGCAAGGACGAACCGGCGTTCTCTATCGATCTGACCACCTTGGCTCGCAAGCCGCTGCCGCGGCGGGTGCAGCCCATGGTCGCACGACGGGTCAGTGAGCCGTTTGACGATCCCGAGTGGCTGTATGAACTGAGGCTGACCGGACTCCGTGTGCTGGCTGAACGACACGGCGAGTCGATTCGGTTTCGCGGTAGTCGCCGCAAGCTCCCGGTCAGCCGCATGCAGCACGTGGTCGATGCACTGCTTGAACTCAGGGCCGAGGTTGCGCTCGTGGATGGCGTACTGGTCTGCCTCGACGATTCACAACGTCCCAGCTGCGAGCTGCTCGAGCAAGTCTTGGCGGGCAAAGCCACGCGGCGTATCGACTACTATGTTTTCGATTTGCTCTACTACGAAGAGTGGGACTTGCGCACGGTTCCCCTCTTAGAGCGAAAGGCTGCCCTCGCGTCGATCCTGCCCGGGACGGGACCGCTGGTTTTCGTCGAGCATGAGCGGAGCCGGAGCCGTGAGCTGTTGGCGACAATTGCCGCGGCGGGCTTGTACGGCTGCGTCGCCAAGCGAGCTGACTCACGCTACTCAGCAGGCGCGGCAGACGATTGGCAAGAGTTCGCGATCGAGCCCAGCCAGTCTGTCGACGTCGATCTAGTCGAGTCGCTCGCCGGCTGGGTGGACGGCAGTTCAGATGGACTTCCGGAGGAAGTACGATTTACAAACCTCGACAAGGTACTCTGGCCTCGCGATGGCTATACCAAAGGCGACCTGATTCGCTACTACGATCAAATCGTGGATGTCCTTTTGCCCTATTTGAAAGATAGGCCTCTCAGTTTGCATCGTTTCCCAAACGGGATTGAAGCCGAGTCGTTTTTCCAGAAGAACACTCCCGCTCATTTTCCGGAATGGGTGACGACTGCCCTCGTTCCCGACTCTCGAGGTAGGAACGAAGAGATCCGGTTTGTGATCTGCCAGGATCGGGCCACGCTTCTCTATTTGGCAAATCTGGCCTCTGTCGAGTTGCATCCTTGGTCGTCGCGTCTGGAATGGCTCGATACCCCGGACTGGGCTATCCTCGACCTGGATCCGGCGACAAGTGACTTTGGCAAGGTTGTCCGGGTGGCCCGCTTGCTCGGCAAGCTGCTGAGGGGGATAGGCTTGCGGCCTCACCTGAAGACATCCGGCGCCAAAGGTCTACACATCTATATCCCGCTCCAGGTGGACTACAGCTACGAGCAGGTGCGTATGTTCTGCGAAGGTGTGGCCCGCTACGCGGCCTACGAATTGCGCGAGATCGCGACCGTCGAGCGGAGCAAGGAGCGGCGCGCGGGCAAGGTCTACCTCGACTTCCTGCAGAACCGCAGGGGACAGACGATCGTCGCACCCTATTCTGTGCGACCGGTTCCCGGTGCGGCTGTCTCAACTCCGCTCGACTGGGACGAGCTCTCTGTCGGCGTCCACCCTTCACAGTTCAACATCGAAACCGTTCCAGCCCGACTGGCCGCTAAGGGGGACCTGTTTCGCGCAGCGCTGACCGATCGGCAAGATCTAATGCCCGCAATCGATGCATTTCAAGCGATGGCAGAGAATCGGTGAAGGGCGATGGCGTTAAAGGATTTCCTGTAGCCGAATTCGCCAGAATTTGGACGAATTCGGCGGTCCGCCAAACTAAACCAAACTCTGGCGAGTTCGGCTACCTCTGGCGAGGTCGGCTGCGGCGGCGGAACGTCGGGGAAAAGTCCTTCACGCTGTCGAGCGACGAGGTCAGTCAGGAGAAAGCAACTTGCCGTCCTTGTCCGCTTGGATTACTTCTCCGGTGGCGACTTCTAGCGCCGTGAGGCACCCTCCGCCGACACAATAGGTGTCGATGCAGATCACATCACCCATGTCCAACAGCTCACCGTTTTCCTGCGGCGTATGCCCGACCACCGCCACCTTTCCCGTATAGTGTCGGGCCGGAATCGTGTGCATCCCGTGGTCGTAGAGCATCAGATGTTCCCAAAACAGCAAGCGATCGGGCTGTTGGTCCAGGGGTAGTTTGGCGTCGTAGTTGGCGTGTACGAAGATATGGCTGTCGGTCTCGAAGTACCGGCGGCAGCGGCGGAGAAACGAAAGATGAGATTTGGGGATGTTCGCCAAGTCCCCGCCGTAGCTCTCCACCGTTGCGGCACCACCGCAATGTAACCAGAAACGGAGGCTGTCTGCCGATTCGAGCGCCGCCAGAAGCATCAGCTCGTGGTTGCCCAACAGCGGTTCCAGCCGACAAGCTGTCTCGAGCGCGATGAGCCGTTCGAGTACGCCACAGGAGTCGGCACCGCGGTCGACATAATCACCGAGCGGAACGATCGTGTCCTTTTCAGTCGGTTGAATCCGACTGATGATGGCATCCAAGGCCTGAGGACAACCGTGAATATCGCCGATAGCAAAGGTACGCGTCATCTGAACAAGATACCTGACTAGAGCGACGCTGACAATCTGAGCCATGCCTACTTCCTGGTGCCGCCGGCAGCTGTAAGCTAGTAAAAAGGTCTGAGGCTAAAGGGTCGGCCACCATGTTACCTGTTGGTTTGCGTTACACGAACGGGAGCGCGAGGCTCCTGCCGAGCCGCAGAACGCAAGAAAAGTGGCTCCGCGGGAGCGTCGCCCTCCCGAGCTTGCCCGCGTCGCGGTTTTGTATGGTACGGCGCCCTTGGGAACAAAAAACGGGCTAAGTCGTCGCCACATCTTTGAGGAGCGAGATGGACGCGTATGCAATCGACGTCGCCGCCTGCCGCGGCCGCCAGCAGCGGTTGTTAGACCAGATGCACGCGTTAGAGCTGGATTTCGTGGTCGTGACTCAAGCGGAGCACGTGCAGTGGCTTACCGGCGCTCGATTCCCTTGGGTCTTCTGCCAGGCGGCCGCGCTCAGCCAGGACGGTCACGTGACGCTCGTTGCCCCGCAAACGATCCCGGAAGTCGCAGCGGCAGACTCGGTGCTGACCTACGACGCTAAGTGGCACTCGACGTTGCGGAACGACCAGTGGAAAGAGTGCCTTGGCGTGCTGGAGAAAGCTGCCGGCAAACAGTGTCAGGGGCGAAACTTGGGTGTGGAGTTTTCGAGTTTCGGGCGGCATTGGTCGATCGAGCCGCGCCGTCTAGCCGACGTCGAACCGACCCTCTATCGATTGCGGCGTAGAAAGGACGCTGACGAGCTGCGCATGATCAAGAAGGCCATTGCGGGTACTCGCCGGATGTACGAGCGGGCAAGAGAGATTATCGAGCCGGGCATCTCTGAGCTCGAAGTGTTCAATCAGCTGCAATCGGCCGCCGTTAATGAGTTCTCGGAGATGTTGACGGGCACCGGCAACGATTACCGCTGCGGTGAACGGGGCGGGCCGCCTCGCGCCGAACGCGTGGCTGCCGCAGGAGAGCTGTTCATCCTCGATCTAGGGCCGGCGTTTCGCGGGTACTTTGCCGACAACGCGCGGACGATTGCCGTTTCTTCGCCCACTCTCGTGCAGCAAGAGGCCTGGACCCACGTCGTAGGTGTGCTCGAACACGTTCAGCAAACGGTCCGGCCGGGCGTCAGCGCTCAGGCCCTGTTTCGTGAAGCCGAGGAGATTCTGGGGGCTGCTCCTGTCGGCCAGTTCAATCACCATCTAGGGCACGGCATCGGCCTGTTTCCTCATGAGGCGCCCCACCTCAACCCGAACTGGGACGACACATTTGAAGAGGGGGACGTTTTTACCGCCGAACCCGGACTCTATGCCCCGGAGCTGCGGGCCGGCTTGCGGATCGAGAACGACTACCTCGTTACTCCTCATGGTGTCGAACTGCTGACCGACTTCGACCTGTCGCTGCGGGACTAATTCGCTCCGGGATCGATGGGAAAGTGGCGGGTTTTGAGCGACGGTTCTAGGATCTCCAGGCCGATCCGTTCCACAACCCGCTTCCACATTCTGTCCTGGTCGCTGAACACGAGTTCCTTGTCCGCGGCCATCTTGAGCCATCCGCCGGCCGCCAGTTCCGATTCCAGCTGGCCGCTTCCCCAACCAGCGTACCCTGCAAAGATGCGAAACGTGTCGGACGTCTGTGCTACCAGCTCGGCGATGTTCTCACCTGCCGCGGCGAAGTGAACGCCCGGCAAGATCTCGTTTTCCGAACAGCGGACGCTGGCATGAATCGCCGTCAAGGGACCGTCTACGGGTCCTCCGTGGTGTATCCGCGCCGAGCATTCGCAAGGCTCGTCGGAGATCTCCTCCCAGACGTCGCTGACCGTCTTGCCGGTCGGTCGATTGAGAATCACTCCAAAAGCCCCTTGCGAGTTGTGTTGGATTAGCAAGACAACGCTGCGAAAGAAGTTGGGATCTGAGAGGTGTGGCGACGCGACCAAGAAATGCCCGTCCAGCGATTCGGTGGCGCTCAACAGTCTGTCCTTTCTGGGGGTCTGGGGCGTCTGAGAGAAGACTGGCGTTTGGTAAAGGTCTGACGTTCGACCTGGTTATATGAAAGAAGCTGACCGTTGCAATCGATAGCAGTATAGCGGTTATTCCGATTTTCGTTGCTGAGGCAGTTGGGGAGAGGGGCTGCGTCGTTGAGGACCTCTTCCCGACGTTTCCGCTATCCAATCGTAGCCGAACTCGCCAGAGGTAGCCGAACTCGCCAGAGTTTGGTTTGGGTTCGGCGGACTGCCGATTCGTCCAGATTCTGGCGAATTCGGCTACAAGAAGCCTTAACCCGGATTATTCATGAAGATCGTCGCGAGAGGTTGTAAGTACGTTCGTGGCAAGGAAGGCGAGCAATTCTCCCGCAGGCGTATTGAAGCAATACGTCGAGGGAGAATTGTGAAGCATGACGAAGCCACGGATGGACTTACGACCTCGCAGCAGATCGCTCATGAATAATTCGGGTTAATGGAGTTGGGGGGGGCGACTTCATGTCAACGATTGAAAAACGCTGTCCGCGTTGTGGATGTGACCAAATGCGGCGGAGCCGTAGCGGTAATCGGCGATTACATTTACTGCGGCATTTCGTCGTCTGCGTCCGTTGCTATAGTTGCTTGCATAAGTTCTATCGTCGCGGCCCCGCCTTAGGTGGGGATCCAACGGCGGGATTCACGCGAGCGGCCACTTAGCCGAAGCAGCCGCGGGATGCATGCGGGCTCGGCGCTTTTTCCGTAGCCCGAGCGTCAGCTCTGACACTGCGCTTTTCGGCGACTGGCAGGCACAGAGGTCGAATTCGAGGCCTTTTTCGTAACCCGAAGCGTCAGCGAGGGGGAGTTGGTGTACCAACGTAAGTAATTCCCTCGCTGACGCTTCGCGCTTCCGATTGAGGCGAAATGCGCAGCATCAAGACTGACGCTTCGCGCCTACGATCGAGCCGAGTGCGCCGCTTCGAAGCCGCGCTTCGGGCGACTCAGCTGGCGTACTGGCGGCCCAGGAGATCTTGCCACATACAACCGGCCCAGGACCAACCGACACCGAAACCGACCAACATGTTGGAGTGGTCTGGCTGCAAGCGACCCGATTTTCGCATCTCATCGATCAAGATGGGGATGGTGGCGGAAACGGTGTTACCGTAGTCACGCAGAGCGATAGGCAGCCGGTCTTCGTCGAGTTCCAACCTCTCCTGCAGCAGCTGTAGCATCTTCAAGGTAGCTTGGTGAAATAGAAACAAGCGGACCTGTTTCTTCGAAAGCTGGGCGGCGTCCAGGATGTTTTCAACCAACTTAGGAACCGCGGCCACGGTGAAGTTGATCAGACTGGGCCCATCCATATAGAGGTCGCTGGGCCAACGCTGTCGATGCCGGGGTTGGTGAGCGTTGTCGGCGTGCCGCGCCCCTCCTTTGGTGACCATTAGAGTGTCGGCCCCGCTGCCGTCAGTGCCAAACTGAAAGGCCGTTAACGACTGCGTTGAAACGCTCTCGATCAGGGTCGCCGCCGCACCATCGCCGAAGATCGTGCGCAAGCTGCGGTCTGTAGGGTGGATGTACTTCGAATACGTTTCTGCCGTCACGAGCAGCACACGCTGGGCTGCGCCGCTGCGGATCAGCCCATCGGCGAGGGACAGCCCGTAGACATATCCAGAACAACCGAGGTTGAAGTCGAGGGCACCCGCCGATGTCGGTAGACCAAGTCGTTCCTGCATCAGACAGGCTGTGGTCGGTAAGGGATAGTCGGGCGTCTGCGTGCAGAGCAGCAAGAAGTCGATGCTACTTGGATCGATGTTATACCGGTCGAACAACTTCAGGGCAGCGGCCACGCCTAGATCCGAGGCGCATTCGTCGTCAGCGGCAACATGCCGCTGGGCGATGCCGGTCTTCGTATAGATCAGGTCGAGGTCCCATTTCGGGAACTCCTGCTGTAGCTGTTCGTTGGTTTCGACGCGGGCAGGAAAGTGAACTGCGATCGGTCCGATAGCTGCGTATTTCACGGGTCACCAGGGCGTGGATAACTGGCAGCGAGCCTCGAAGGGTACCTATGTTCAGGTGCCGCCGGAGTTATTGCTATACGTTTGTAGGGAAGAGAGGCCTGTGCGCCTGCGGAAATGGTGCTCTGGCGGGCGAGCCCTGAAACTTGCGCATCCCGACGGGCAAGCTCCAACGGAATCACTCGGACAACACACCATACCTGCCCCGCCGTGGGCGGTCAATTGGCAGCGGCAGCTGCCGGATGAGTGGGAATAGTTGCTGGCGGTGCCAGCAGGGGGATGAGTCTTGACCGGCGGCGGCCAACGGCTATACTTCGCCCCTTCCATTGCTAGGGCTTGTCTAACGGAGCGATTGCTCCTGTTCCATTCTATCCGCCGACTCGCGGGTCATTCCTGTCGTTGAGGCATTGCCTGAATCGAGGTGCGCCGTGCCGGAGTCACTTGGTTTCGTCGACATTCACTGTCATCTTCTTCCCGGCATCGACGATGGTTCACGGTCATGGGAAGAGTCGCTGGCGATGGCCCAAATCGCGGTCGATGATGGCATCGATACTGTCATCGTGACCCCGCACCAGCTCGGCAACTTTGGCCATAACACAGGTGATACGATTCGAGAGCAGACCGAGCAGCTACAGCTCGTGCTGCAGGAGCACAGCGTTCCCCTGACCGTGTTGCCGGGGGCGGATGTGCGAATCGACGAGAGTATGGTGTTCAAGGTCCGCTCTGGAGAAGTGGTGACCTTGGCCGATCACGGGAAGCACTTGCTGCTCGAGTTGCCGCACGAGCTCTACTTCCCGCTCGACGGCCTGCTCGAGGAATTGGACGCCTGTGGAGTCGTCGGTATCCTGTCTCACCCGGAACGCAATCAGGGCATTTTGCAGTCACCCGCAGTGATCGACCACCTGTTGGATGAGGGCTGTTTGATGCAAGTGACCGCCGGAAGTCTAATGGGAACCTTCGGTCCGCGCTCGCAGGAACTTTCCGAACAGATGCTAGCTCATCACCAGGTTCAGTTTGTGGCCACCGATGCTCACGGCTGCCGGTCGAGACGACCGCTCATGCAGCGGGCATTCGAACGCGTCGCCGAGCTAACCTGCGAAACGACGGCCACCGACCTCTGTTGTCGGAATCCCGCTGCGGTTGCCGCTGGAGAGGAGATTAGGCTGCCTGAGAGGATGTCCAAGCCGAGTGGCCTGGCTGGCTGGTTGCCTTGGCGGAAAGCCAGCTGACGTAATCTCACCTGGGCTATCCAACAAACGTCCAAACTCGTTGGCATGATGTGGTGGACGCGAAAGGCAAGATCAGTGCAATCGAGATTTAGACCGCTTTTCTTTCTTGCCGGATGGATGTCAGTACTTCTCTCGTCGCCTGCGGGCGGCGAGAGCCGCTGGCCCGACGAAAGGACGGCCGGCCCCTTCGTCTGCCACGCAGATTTTTCGCTGGGTGGCCACATGAACCTGTTGGGAGAGATGGCCCACCTCCAACAAGATCTTCACACACAGCTGGGCATCGATCCACCCCGCGAACCGATCCATATGTTCCTGTTCGATCAGCGGGCGACCTATCAGAACTACATCGAGCAGTACTTTCCGAATGTCCCGTTCCGGCAGGCTCTGTTCATCAAGGAACGCGGTCCGGGCATGGTGTTCGCATTTCGAAGCAACGATTTCGAAGTCGATTTGCGGCATGAGAGCACCCACGCACTGCTGCACGCCGCGCTGCCGATGGTACCACTTTGGCTGGACGAGGGGCTGGCTGAGTATTTCGAAGTGCGGCGGGAGCGGCGTGCTGTCGAGCATCCGCACCACGGCAAACTGAGGTGGGCTGCACGCTTTGGAAAGCTGCCCAAGATTCAGGTGCTGGAGCGAATCGAGGCGCTTGATGAAATGGGGCAGGGCGAGTATCGCAGCGCCTGGGCATGGGTGCATTTCATGCTCCATGGACCGCCGGAGGCCCGGCGAGTGCTTGTACGTTTTCTGGGCGACATCCAAGCGCACTCGCCACCGGGCCTGCTCAGTGACCGGCTGCAGAAGGACGTGCCGCAGCTCGAACAGCGCTTCGCGGAGCATTTTCGTCGCTGGAGATAGAACTCCTGACGAAAAGGAAGCCTGGGAGGTTTGTTCGGGCACCCTAGTAGGGGCTAATCCAGCATCCTAGGCCAACCGATACCAAATTTGTCGTGCTATCGCGCTACCACACTATCGAACAGGATTTTGACCAATGAGACACCTACGAACCCTCCAGGGATGGGCCGTCGCGTTCGCGACGATCGGCCTAGCATTCCCGCAGAGTGTCGTTATCGGCGCGGAGCAGCCCGCGACGAATGCCCCGAGCCAAACTCTGCGCGTGGCCGACATCGCATTAGGACAAGGTGGCGTGCTACGCGGTCAAGTAGTGGATCCGCAGGGCATCGGCCAAGCCGGTTTGCTCGTCTCTGTCCAGCGTCAGGGGCAAAAAGTCACTCAACTGAAAACCGACCAGGACGGCAAGTTCGTCGTAAGTGGTTTGAGCGGCGGGACCTATCTTGTCTCGACCGACGGTGCAGCGGGTCCTGTTCGCGCTTGGGCTCCGCATACAGCACCCCCGTCGGCGGCCAACGGCTTGCTGCTCGTTCCGGGCACGCAGACGGTGCGAGGACGTCACCCGCGGCTGGGACGACTGATGTCCAACCCAGGCCTGTTGCTCACAGCTGCCGTCGTTGGCACGATTCTCGCCGTGGCGATTGACCAAAACTCGGGAAGCTAACGCCACACAAGTCAAACACGATTCGGCAATATGGATGAGGGCGCCCCAGTGAGGTTCACGGGGGTGCTCTTTTTTTTTCGAAAAGGACCCCTTTCGGCTGAAGTCTCCCGGCGTAGATTCCGATGGTAACGGTGCCACAAAATGTGCTGACTTTGCCGATTACACCGTCTATGCCGATTTCATAAGGTGCTTGAACAAATGAAGCGAAATAGGACGTTCCGTCAACTTGTTGTCACTCTGTCCATTCTCGCGATGTTTGCTGGTCAGCTGGTGCACGCTGCTGGACCGGTGCGAACAACGATGCCGACGACGGTGCCAGCGGCGGCGGCAGTGGGCGACGTTGCATTGCAAGACCAGGGGATCTTGCAGGGCCAGTTTTTTGACGAAGTGGGTGCTCCGGCGGCTGGCGTCGAAGTCTTGCTCCTGCGGAAGGGCGAGAGAATCGCTCAGGCCAGGACTGATCAAGTAGGACGCTTTGCCCTGCGAGCGATCACTCCGGGCGTCTATGAACTGGCCACACCTGAAAGCCGCGCCGTCTACCGGTTATGGGCGGCTGGAACCGCGCCACCTGCCGCCCAGCAGGGCGTGCTCGTGGTCTCGGGGCAACCGATTGTCCGTGGAGCTCCCGGTGGGCATCACCGCTGGATGAAAGGGCTCGGCAGCACGCTTGCCAACCCATGGATCCTAGCGTTGATCGTGGCCGCCGCGATCGCGATTCCACTGGCAGTCGATAGCAACAACGACAGCGCCAGCTGAGAATTTGTAGCTGCCTGCTCGGCAGGGACTGTCGCGCCAGGCGACCGGTCAACTGCCGAGGCTTCCCACGAAGAAGACAAGACCGCTAGCAAGCGGTCTTTTTTTGTGCGCCTAACCCGCTGGGTTTGCCCTTTTGCTCGCCGGCTGAATTCTGTACAGTCCCGCCGGCTTTCGGTCACCGGATCTCGGTATCGGGCCGTTTCTAGGCTAGCAGCACTTTTCTTTTTCTCGATGTTCTTCGAGGGCAAGTCATGAAGATCCTTCGCATCCTCCGCTCGTCGATTGTGACAGCTGCAACCGTCGGCATGCTGTTGCCTGCGCCGTGTCTTTCCGCAGCAGATCGCGACCCCGCGCCACACCTTCCTCTCGCTCAGCCGGCAATTGTCGATGTGTCGTTAGCTCCAGGAAGCCGTTTGCGCGGCGGCCTGCTTGACACGGATGGCAACCCGCTGATCGATTCGGAGATCGTGCTTGTTCACCGGACGACCGGTCGCCAGTTTCAGACCGTCACCGATCAACGTGGTCAGTTTGAGATCGACGAGTTACCGAGCGGCCTCTACCGTGTGGAGACCTCGGGTTCCTCCGCGGCTTGCCGTTGCTGGGCTCCCGCCACCGCGCCTCCCGCGGCCGCCAAGGAGCTGCTGGTTGTCGCTGACGCGCGGGTTGAGCGTGGCCAAAAGCCGCTTATGGAGGCGCTCTACTCAACCCCCACGTTGCTTTGCCTGATGATTGTCGCTGCGATCGCGATTCCGATTGCAGTACACAACTCGAATCGGGACGCCAGCTGAAAAAGGCCAGTACGACGCCGACTTGGTGAAAGGACTCACTGACGACGATGTTGAGCTCACCACGAATGCGGGGAAAGCACATTGCGTGGATCTGGGCGCTCGGTGTGGCCGCCTGTTGTGCTGTTGGCTGCCGGAGCGGCCCCAAGATCGAGGCAAATCGTCTTCCCGCAGAACTCGTTGCGCCCCGCGTTAGCAGCCTGAGAAGCGTCGACCTATCACGAATCTCCCGCGCTGTTGGAGACAGCGAGGTGCTCTATCCGGGTGACGTGCTGAAGGTGACCATTACGACGGGAATCGAAGAGGAGACACCGGAAGGCACAGAGCTGCGCGTTACCGAGCAGGGCATCTGCAACGTGCCTTTGGTGGGACCAGTACAAATCGCGGGTTTGCGACTCTTTCAGGCGGAAGAGGTCGTTCGTACCGAAGGCATTCGGCGAGGCAAATATGTGAACCCAACGGTGAGTATCGTTGTGGAGAAACGCCGCTCGAACCGGGTCACGGTCGTCGGTGCGGTCGAGAAACCGGGCTCTTACGAGATTCCGGCGTCGCAATCGGATTTGCTGGGCGCGCTGATGGCCGCCGAAGGCATGACGGATGAGGCGAGTACTATCGTCGAGATCCGCCATCCACCCACATCGAATGGGCCGGGGATGCAACTTGCCGGCTATCCTAGCACCGGCTCAACCACGCCTCCTCAGGTCAGTCGGATCGACCTTGCGCAGGGCGTAGGTGACTACCGGCTGCGTGACGGGTCGACCGTGATGGTGATGCGGCAGCCCCCGCAATTCATTCACGTCATGGGACTAGTAAACAAGCCAGATCAGTTCGAGATCCCAGACGACGCAGAGCTGACGCTGCTACAGGCCATCTCGATGGCGGGTGGTCTCAAGTTGGAGATCGCCGATAAGGTCCATGTCATGCGCAGGCATCCGCAGACCAACGAACTGATCGTCATCGAGGGATCGATTCGTAAGGCTAAGTCCGACGGCGTCTCTAATATCCGGCTCGCCCCAAACGATGTAGTGAGCGTTGAAGAGACTCCGACCACACTGGTCGTCGGCACGATACGCGATTTCGTGCGATTTGGGTTTACGAGCGGAATTCCCGGTATCTAGAAGGTCGCGCATGAGTCAGAACACGAATCCGGGAACGCCGGAATCCTCGAGCGAATCGGCGGCCGATGCAGTTGCTGCGGTGACACGCTTCGTGCGAGTGCTGCGATATCGCAAGTCGTTCATGGTCAGCACGCTGATGGTCGCAGTACTACTCGGTGCTCTCTACTATCTGACCGCGACGCGCATCTATCAGGCTACTGCATCACTGCTGGTCCAACAGACCGGTGGTGAAATGTGGACTCATTCGATGGCCTCCGCGAGTGCTCGTGACGCTGTGATTCCCACCAACGAAAAGCTGTTTACTCAAGATCGAGTATTGGACGGTGCCATCGAGTTGCTGAACGCGATGCCACCCGAAGCCCGTGTGGACTTGGTCGAACATCCACGGGATCGCTGGCGCGACGTGTTGCGCGATGATCTATCCGCCCGCGCGACGCGCCGCACCAACATCATCGAGTTGCGCTACCGATCTAAGTCTCCCCAAGCCGCTGAAGCCGTCGTGAACGCCGTCGTCACTTCATATCTCGACTTCATGGACGAGACTCATAAGAAGGACTCTGACGTCGTTGCTGGAATTCTGAAAGACGATCTCCTGGAAAAAGAACGCGCCTTGGGCGAAAAACGGCAGCAGCTAAAGAACTTGGAAGCGGCTTCCCGAGCGATGACGCTTCCGGACGGGCAACCAGTGCTCCATCCCGTCGTGCAGAGAGTCCTCAGCCTGAACGAGAAGTTGAGCGAGGTCATGCAGAACCGGTTGCAGCTCGAGGCATCGCTGGCGGCTGTTCAAGTAGCCGTTCAGCGGGGCGGCGATCTGCGGCAGCATCTACTGGCTGTAGAGCCCACCGTCGGGCAAGAGCTGATGATGAACCTGCTCGGACTCAGCCCACAGGCCGCTAGCCATGCGCACGAAACCGAGCAGCGGCTACGGGATGACCGAGCCAGACTGGCGGTGCTCTCGGAGTATTACGGCGAGACCCATCCGGATCGGCAGGAGCTGCAGCAGAGAATCGAACTTGCTGTTCAAGATCTTGCGCAGTACCAGCAGCGAGTGAACAGTAAGTTGAACGATATCCACTCGCAGCAGTTGGGGCAGACACTCGTCGGTATGATGCACGAGAGGTTGGTCGAGACCAAAGAGGCTGAACGCAATCTGAAACTCGAGGCTGACCGCAGTGAGCAGGAAGCCATCAGGCTAAACGGACAGATGGCCGAATTGGAACTGGTCCGTGACGAAGTGACGCGGCTGGAGGCGTGGACGGATGCGTTGCTGGGCAAGATCGCCCAGCTTGACTTGCGACACGAGCGGGGTGATGTACAAGCCACGATCGTGAGTGATCCCCGAGCCTCTAAGTACCCCATCTCGCCAAAGCTGTCCGTCGTGGGGCTCGTCTGCCTCCTCGGCGGCTTGGGGGTTGGGTGCGCCGTGGTGTACGTGCTCGACCTGATGGACGACCGCTTCCGTTCGCCTGACGAAATACGCGACCAAATCGGCGCTCCTGTGTTGGCGATGGTTCGCAAGCTGGTCAGCTCTGAAACAAGTGGTCCCGATTCGCTGATCGTCAAGACAGCTCCCAATTCGGTCGAGAGCGAGGCGTTCCGAACGTTACGAACGACGTTGGCCTTCTCGAGCAACGAGCGCTTGCGGGTGGCGGTGACGAGTTCTGAGCCGGGTGACGGTAAGACGACCGTCATTGCGAACCTAGGTGTATCGTACGCCCAGGCGGGTAAACGTACGCTCTTGATCGACTGTGATTTGAGAAGGCCCGGGCTGTCGAAGCTGTTCGAGCTCCGGCGGATGGCGGGCCTGACGGACCTGCTGCGTAGTTCTGAGGAGATCGGCGACTTGTGTGCCGAACACATTCGCGGCACTGGCATCGATGGTTTGGACGTAATCCCATGCGGACCCAAACCAGCGGATCCAACCGAGGTACTCAGCAGCGAGCGGTTTGTCGATGTGATTGCCTGGGCTGAAACGAACTACGACCAGGTCCTTGTTGACTGCCCGCCCGTGATGGCGGCGAGCGATGCCGCCATCGTTGGCCGAGTGGTCGACGGCATGATTCTGGTGGTGCATCCCGAAAAGAACCACCGGCGGCTCGTGCTGCGAGCAGCTGAGAGTCTAACGTCGATGGCTGTCGATCTGATCGGTGTAGTTGCGAACCGCGTTGGTGACGGGAATGCTGCCGGCTACTACGGCTATGGCTACGGTTACGGCTATGGCTACGGGTATGGCTACGCTGACGGCTACGGGAATGATGAGGACGACACGTTCGACGATGACCATGAGGAGATCCGCCGGGCCGCATAGCATTTTTTTGGCTGGATCTTTGAGCTGTTGACTTCTACTCGTTTTGAAAAGAGCTGTCCTGCAGCTGTGCGCGTGGCGGCCAGCTTGGTCCCTGGGCGGCTGTTGGGGGATAGACGAAGGTGAGGAACAAGACAATGCGAGCGGGCTCGATTTCCGATCATGAC
>CBDCWT010000029.1:0-57358 GCA_965223305.1 Pirellulaceae bacterium
GACGTCGACGGCGACGGGGCATTCAACGGAGCGGCCGACACGTCGGCAGTGTTCAGCGACCCCAGCCAGACGGTCAACCTGCAGGCGGGTCAGAACGTCAAGTTGACCTATACGAATACACAGCGTGTGTTTCCGGCTTTCTTCTTCCGTTGGGATCCGATCTACCCAACGGGTGTTGGCACTGGGTGCTCGTACTACGGTCTGGATTCTCGACGTCGACGGCTGGTTACAGGGAAGGGGACTACAATTCTGGATTCACACGATGAAGCTGAATTGACCGGTAATTCCAGTTTCAATCTGTTTCAGCCTGAATAAGGACGAAAAAGTGCGGATACACAATCTTCGGTAGAGCATTGCACCATAGAGTTGAAGAGAAGTATTCGGACATTCGCTAGTTTGGAGAGCGCAAATGCTTGCCACCCGGTATTTGACTAGGATCCTGAGTCCCGTCGTTTGGTGTTCACTCCTCTCGACCGCTGCCACCGGCATCTGTGAGACGCCTCGAGATCGTTCTGCCGAGCTGGCAGACGAATACGCGCTCAAGTACCGCGAAGTTCAGCAGGCAATCCTTGTCTTCAAACAAGGTAGGCACAGCGACGCCAGAGAAATTCTGGCTGATGCGACTTCCAGGCATGCCGAGCTGCCTCCCGTCGACGTAATGATGGCTCGACTGTACCTATCGGCGAACGAAGTCGGCAAGGCCGAGAGCATTCTGGAGCGGGTCGTCGCGGCCGAGCCGGATGACCCGGAGGCTTTTGTGATATTGGGTGACCTGGCGGTTCGCAACAGGCGATTTGCGTACGCGGAACTCGCCTATCACAGAGCCGACACGATTCTGCAGGACTACAACGCAATTCCGGCTCGCAAGCGGAATCTTCAAGTCAGGGTGCTGGCCGGGCTTGCGTCCCTATGTGAAAGCCGCCGACAGTACGACATGGCAGCTGCACATCTCGATTCATGGCTGGAACTCGATCCTGAGCATCCACTTGCGATTGGAAGCTTGGGACGCGTCTCCTTCCTTTCCAACGATCACGCAGCCGCCCGAGCAGCGTTTGCCAAGCTCAGTGGGCTAGTTCGGACCGCGCCGCCACCAGAGATTGCGATGGGCCGACTCTTTTCAGATGCCGGCATGTTTGAGAAAGCGCAGATCGAAATGCAGTCAGCACTCGACAAGTATCCTCAGGACGCCCGCGTCCTCCTCACCGTTGCTGAATGGTCGCTCAACAACGGACTGAACGCGCTGGCAGCAGAAACCGTAGCTTCTGCGCTGGCCGTCGATGATCGATCTGTTCCCGCTCGCGTTATTTCGGCTAGGCTGGCGCGCTATGCTGGAGACCTCAATCAGGCCGAGTCACTTCTCGTCGATGTGCTCCCTTTGGCGCCAAATTCGTTCTTGCTGGCCGACGAATTGGCTCGTACGCTCATCACCTTCAAGGACGAAAAGCGGCGCCAAGCCGCTCTGCAACATGCTGAACGAAATTACCACAAGTTGCAGAAGACGAAGTCATCAATGGCCTTGCAAGCAACGGTTACTTACGCTTGGGTGCTGTTCGGCACTGGCGAAGTTACCAAAGCTGAGGCGGTCGTTCAGTCACTGCCGAACAGAAGTGTGATCAGCAACGAAAACGCGTACTACGTCGCGAGCATATACGCTGGACGGGGCAGGAAGGAGATGGCCGTGAACATGCTCAAGGCGTTGGTGGCCGAGGACCGTCCGTTTCCGCTGCGAAAGCGAGCCGAAGAGCTGCTCGCCGAGCTAATGGGCCAGGGCTAACCAGATCGACCTCACCAACTGGACTAGCTACACCGAAGATTCCCTACAATCGGCGTGCCGGCCGAGCCAAGTTCGCTCAAGGCAGAATCCCACCGCTCAGAGATGATTGATTTCCAGCTGACAATCCGATAGATAGGACGTTAGTTGCGAGATTGATGTATTCCAGGTTTAACTAGGGGTTAAGAGGCGCCCCGTGACTGGTTACTCGAGACGGAAGGAGCAGAGGAATGGCGTCCGTACGTCAGGTGCGAGAGCTGAACCGGAGGCTCTTGGAAAAAGGGATCAGCGAGGCGGTTAAGGCCGTCGACCGCCGGTGTGGTGACGAAGAGAGCTTTGAAAGTGTGTCACTTGTCTGGCGGGATGGCCGGCAGCGGGACGTCACCGTCACGCAAACGCTGCTCGCGATCGAACAAAGCGACTCACCTGAGACGCTTTGGGAGGCCTTTCGACGGCTGTAGACCTTGTGAACAAAGGGCGGGGCATCCGCGAGCCCGGCTCAGCAGGAGCTTCGCCCTCCCGGTTCGTTTCGAGTGCCCGGCTTAGCGGGAGCTTCGCCCTCCCGGTGTCGAAGCTGTGCTTCATGCAATCCACCAAACTCTGGCAAGTTCGGCTACGCTCCAAATCAGCCGCTGGGCGTTAGCCCACGGTTCCTCAGCGAAGCTGACGCGATAGCGTCCGGCGAGTGCCCCCCCTCTCCGGCCCTTCGGGCCGACCTCCCCGAGGGGAGAGTGAAGAAAGACGAAATAACGCACTAAGTTAGAAGCTGCATGACCTCTTTGTCTAGAAGTGCCCGGCTCAGCAGGAGCTTCGCCCTCCCGGTTTGTCTCGAGTGCCCGGCTCAGCGGGAGCTTCGCCCTCCCGGATACGTCTCGAGTCGAGGTGGCCAGCTGCGTTATGGCGCCAGCAGCAGGCGGCTCGGTGCTGCCAGGTAGCCGATCACTTCGTTCAAAAAACGAGCCGCAGCGGCACCGTCCACTAGACGGTGGTCGTAGGAAAGACTGAGTGGCATCATCAGGCGGACCTGGATTTCGTCGCCATGTACGACGGGCATTTTTCGTGCACGGCCGACCAGAAGGATGGCAACCTCTGGCACGTTGATGATCGGTGTCGAATAGGTGCCGCCGATCGATCCGAGGTTGCTGATGGTAAACGTGCTGCCGCGCAGTTCGCTGAGCTTGAAATCACCTGTCCGGACCGACTCCGCGATTCTGGACAGCTCGCGAGCGACTTCTGGGATCGATAGCTGGTCGGCCTGACGTAAAGACGGAACCACCAGGCCCCGCTCAGTATCCACGGCAATCCCGATGTTGACGTACTGCTTGTAGATCACCTGCTCGTTGTCGCCGGCAATCGAAGCGTTGATCACCGGGTGCTCCTGGAGCGCCATCGCGACGGCCTTGATCACAAACGGCATCGTCGTCAACTTGATGCCTTTCTCTGCATAGTCCGCCTTGCTGCTCTGCCGAATCCGCTCGAGCTCCGTGACGTCGGCATCGTCATAGTTTGTGACACGCGGCACGGTGACCCAGGATTCGTGCATCTTGGCGGCGATGGTGCGGCGGATCTTGGGCATCTTCTCGGTACGGATCGGCCCCCATTCATCCGACTCGCTGGGCTCGCCGCTTTCTGTGCTCTGGTGCCCCTTGGACGCTTTGCGGACAACTGCCAGTACGTCGTCGCGCGTGATGCGTCCCCCCAGACCAGATCCGGCAACCAGGCTCAGATCGACGCCGACTTCACGGGCAAATCGTCTGACCGCGGGTCCGGCCGCGATTGCTCCGTGGCTGGTAGAGTGCTCGGCCACGGCCGCTTCCTGTGGGCGATCGGGCGGCCGTGGTGGTGGAGGCTCAGGGGTGATCTCCACCGGATCGGGCGGACTGTTTTCGGCAGGGGGAGTCGGCTGCGGGGCTGCGGTCGTAGGAACGGTGGGAGAGGTCTTGGCTGTGGTGGGAGAGCTCCCGGTTGACGAGTCGTTCGGGGGAGCGCTGGCGGTAACCTCGACACTGATCAACGCGGCCCCGACCAGGACCGTCTCGCCGGCGGAGACATGCACCTGCGTCACCGTACCGGTATGGCTGCAGGGTACCTCGACGGTTGCCTTGTCTGTCTCCAACTCTACGATGCCCTGCTCCTTTTCGATCCGGTCTCCTTCCTTCACCAACACTTCAAGAACGTCGCCCGATTCGATGCCGTCGCCCAGTTCGGGGAGCTTGATTTGAATGGCCATCTGTTTCTCCGATAAAGTTGCGCTCAGCTAACCAACGGATCGGCTTTGTCCGGGTCGAGCTTGAGTTCTTCGATCGCGGTGGCAACGACGGACGCTTCGAGTTGACCGAGCTGGGCCAACTGGTCGAGCGCCGCGATCACGATGTGCTCAGCATCGACTTCAAAATGGCGTCGCAGCGCCGTTCTCGATTCGCTCCGCCCCATTCCGTCAGTGCCGAGGACCAGGTAACTGCCAGGAATCCAGGCGGCGACCTGCTCAGGCACTGCCTGTACATAGTCGGACGCAGCGATGTACGGTCCTTCGCGGCCTGCTAAGACTTCTTCGAGATAGGAGCTACGTGGCCGCTCACCCGGGTGGAGCCGATTCCAGCGGCGGCAGGCCTGGGCTTCGCGCCGCAGCTGACTGTAGCTTGTCACGCTCCAAACGTCGCTAGCGATCTTGTAGCGTTCGGCCAGCATCTCCTGAGCCTCTAGAACGCAGCGGAGGATGGCACCGCTGCCCAACAGCTGAACCCGCGCCGCAGCATTGGCGACGTCCCGGGTGGCAAACCGATAGATGCCACGTATGATTCCTTCCTCCACACCGTCGGGCATCGCGGGCATCTCGTAGTTTTCGTTCTCAACCGCTAGATAGTAGATTGCCGTCTCACCTCGTTCGTACAACCGCTTCAATCCATCAAAGACAATGACGGCAGTTTCGTAGTGGAAGGCGGGGTCGTAGGCGCGGACGGTGGGAAAGGCGATGGCGTTCAGCAGGCTATGACCATCTTGGTGCTGGAGGCCCTCGCCGTTTAACGTCGTGCGTCCAGCGGTGCCGCCGATCAAGAACCCTTTGGCTCGACAGTCGGCCGCTGCCCAAATCAAGTCTCCGATGCGTTGGAAGCCGAACATCGAATAGTAGATGAAGAAAGGAATCATGTTGATGCCGTGCTGGCAATAGGCTGTCCCGGCTGCAATGAAAGAAGACATTGAACCGGCTTCAGTAATTCCCTCCTCGAGAATCTGGCCGTCTTGCGCCTCCTTGTAGTAAAACACCTTGTCGGAGTCGACAGGCTCGTATTGCTGGCCGGCATGTGCATAGATGCCTATCTGGCGAAACATGCCTTCCATGCCGAACGTCCGTGATTCGTCCGGCACAATCGGCACGATGTGCTTACCGATCTGCTTGTCTTTGCAGAGCCGCTCCAAGAGGCGCACGAATCCCATGGTCGTCGAGATTTCCTTGCCTGCGTCGCGGTCAATAATCTTACGGTGGTCGGCGAGCTCTGGCACGGTGAGCGAAGGGTGCGATTCGTTGCGAGTGGGCACGTAACCACCCAGCGCCGCCCGCCGCTCGCGGAGGTATTTCATTTCGAGGCTGTCGTCGGCCGGCCTGTAGAAAGGCGCCTTTGCGACGTCTTCGTCGGAGATGGGAATGCCAAAACGGCTGCGAAACTCGAGCAGCTCTTCTTCGTTCAGCTTCTTTTGGCCGTGTGCGATGTTGCGGCCTTCGCCGGCCTCCCCTAGTCCGTACCCTTTGATCGTCTTGGCCAGGATGACCGTCGGCTGTTCCTGATGCTCGACGGCCGCTCGGTAGGCCGCATAGACTTTTTCTGGGTCATGCCCACCTCGCCGCATCCGCACCAACTTGTCGTCCGAATAACTGGAGACCATCTCGAGCAGGTCGGGGTGAACGCCGAAGAAGTGGTCGCGAATGTAGGCACCGGACGAGACCGTATATTTCTGATACTGGCCATCGACGACTTCTTCCATGCGCTTGGCCAAGATGCCCTGTTTGTCATTTTGTAGGAGCGGGTCCCAGTCATCTCCCCAGACGACTTTGATCACATTCCAGCCAGCGCCCCGAAAGAGCGCTTCCAGCTCCTGGATGATCTTGCCGTTTCCGCGAACCGGTCCGTCCAGACGTTGCAGGTTGCAGTTGATTACAAAGATCAAGTTGTTGAGTCGCTCTCGCGCGGCCAACGTAATGGCACCCAATGTCTCTGGTTCATCACACTCGCCATCGCCCAGGAACGCCCAGACCTTCTGCTTCGATGTGTCTTTGAGACCGCGGTCGAGCAGGTATTCGTTGAATCGGGCCTGATAGATGGCCATGATGGGGCCCAAACCCATGGAGACCGTAGGAAATTCCCAGAACTCCGGCATCAACCATGGATGAGGGTACGACGAAAGTCCCCCGCCGTCGGCCAGCTCGCGTCGAAAGTTGACCAGGTTCGCTTCGGTCAAGCGGCCCTCGACAAAGGCCCGGGCGTACATTCCCGGTGACGCATGTCCCTGGTAGTAGACCTGATCGCCGTCGTAGCCGCTCTCTCCACGGCCGCGGAGGAAGTGGTGAAAAGCGACTTCGTAGAGAGTGGCAGCCGAGGCGTAGGTGGAAATGTGCCCGCCGATGCCGGCGTCCTGGCGGTTGGCCCTGACCACCATGGCCATCGCGTTCCACCGAATGATGCTCTTGATGCGCCGTTCAATCTCGCGGTTGCCTGGATAAGGCGGCTGTTTGTCTGCCGGGATCGTGTTGATGTACGGAGTGTTCATCGCCGCTGGCCGATCGACGCCCGCTCGACGTGCCTTTTGCTCCAACACCGATAACAGGTACTTGGCCCGCTCGGCTCCCCGGCTGCTCAGCACATACTCCAACGAATCAAGCCACTCGGCTGTCTCTGCTGGATCAATGTCCTCGACGTGCTCGACGAACGGATCGTGACTGGCCGAACTGTCCGGGATCGTCTTGGCGTTTGACATTGGAAGCCCTCGGCTGGGAAGTTGAACTGGGACAAAGGTAGTCGGCTCACGGAGTGAATCGACGACCTGCGGACGGCACACGGAGTGTGCCTGCTACTTTACGGAGGTCTCACGGAGTGAGCCTGCTACTTTTGCGGATGGCTCGACGGAGCGTGCCGCTACTCTAAACGCTAACGTCGTTTCGGCTTGTAGATCTCGGTCGCAGTGCCAAAGAAGACTTCTCCTGCGTTCATCAAAGTCTCACTGAGTGTGGGATGAGGATGGACGGACTCGGTGATGTCACGTATCTCGCAGCCCATCTCGATCGCCACCACAGCCTCGGCAATCAGCTCGCCAGCCCCGGGACCCACAATTCCGCACCCCAATACCCGCTGGCTTTCCGGGTCGATGAACCACTTCGTTAGACCTTCCGTGCGTCCCAGTGCTTGGGCACGTCCACTGGCCGCCCAGGGATAGACCGCCACCGAGACGGCGCGTTCGGCGCGATCGGCCTGCTCTTGGGTGATTCCCGCCCAGGCGATCTCGGGATCGGTGAAGATCACCGCGGGGATGGCCCGTTTGTCGAATCGAGAGGGTTTTCCCTGGACTACTTCGACCGCTGTCTTCGCTTCGTGCGTCGCCTTGTGGGCGAGCATTGGTTCGCCGGCGGCGTCGCCGATCACCAAGATGTTTGGTTCGGCAGTTTGCTGACGCTCGTTGCAGACAACGAAACCACGTTCATCAAGCTGAACTTGTGTTGTTTCCAAACCCAGCTGGCCGGTATTCGGTCGCCGCCCAACCGCGACTAAGACCTGATCGTACCGCTCGACACCGAACTTTCCCGGACCCTCGAAGGAGACGTCGACGCCGTCCGGGGTGTCGACGAGTGAGCCAACTTTGGTGTTCAAAAAGATTCGGTCACCGAAGAGGGACTTGAGGCGGCGCCCCAGAGGTTTGACCAGATCGCGATCGGCACCCGGCAACAAGCCGTCCATCAACTCCACCACGCTGACTCGCGCCCCCAACTGCGCATAGACCGTGCCCATCTCCAGCCCAATATAGCCGCCACCGATCACCAGCAAGCTCTGGGGCACCTGCTCCAATGCGAGGGCGCCCGTCGAGTCGATGACGCGCGGTGTGGCGAGCGAGAATGCTGCCGGCAACGTGGGAGTCGAACCGGTGGCGATGATCAAATGGTCAAAGGTCAAGCGGCCCCCGTCGGGAATTGACTCGTGGGCCCCTTCCAAGCAGAGGGTCGTTGAGTTCTCGAGCCGGCCACGGGCTTGGATCACTTGCACCTGCCGTCGCTTGGCCAGCTGGTGCAACCCCTTGGACAAAGTGCCGATGATCTTCTCTTTACGGCCGCGGAGCTGAGCGAGGTCAATATTCGGCTGGCCGAATTCGACGCCCCAATCACCCCGCAGCTCTTCGACCTCGGACAGCACGCGGGCCACGTGCAGCAACGCCTTCGAAGGAATGCATCCGCGCAACAAACACGTCCCTCCTAGCCGCGGCTCGGCCTCGACAAGCGTCACTTGGAGACCTTCATCCGCAGCCAAGAACGCAGCTGCGTAGCCACCCGGTCCGCCTCCTAGCACGACCAGTTGCGAATGCGTCATCTAGTCCGGCCACTCCCTTCTGGACGCAGAGGAGTTCGTAAGCCCGCGATCACTCAAGCAGACAAGCAGCGGGCAACAGCATTAGCCCGAATTATTCATGAGCGATCTACTGCGAGGTCGTAAGTCCATCCGTGGCTTCGTCATGCTTCACAATTCTCCCTCGACGTATTGCTTCAATACGCCTGCGGAAGAATTGCTCGCCTTCCTTGCCACGAACGTACTTACAACCTCTCGCGACGATCTTCATGAATAATCCGGGTTAGAGCTTCGCACTTTCTGCCATCAATCTTCTCGTCACCACTTCCAGCCCGTTCAGCGACCTCGCCGTGAGGCCGGCTGTAGCCGCCGTCCGGCTGAAGAGACTCACAGGCGACCCTGCCCCACCGTGGCGGGACTTAGCGCGACATGAACTCGACGACGACATTGATGTCGACCGGTACACTGATGTCGCTCGGGCCCGGCAGCCCTTGCACCGTAGCGCGTAGCGTCTCGCTGTCGAAGGAAACCCAATCCAGCGGTTCCGCGTTAGAATCCGAGCTGGCATGCTGATAAAGATGCTGGATTTTCTCCCGGCCGCGGATTGTGATTACATCGCCCGGACGAAGCAGGTAGGACGGCTTGGTAACCTTGATGCCGTTGACGAAAAAGTGGCCGTGGGTGATTCCCTGGCGCGCTTGAGGACGCGTTTTGGTGAACCCGGCTCGGCGGACAACGTTGTCCAGCCGCCTTTCACAAAGCAGCAACAGCTCTTCGCCCGTGTTGCCCTTCTTGTGCGAGACATTGCCGAAGTACCGCCGCAGCTGACGTTCCCCAACGCCGTAGTAGTGCTTGATTTTTTGCTTTTCCATCAACGCCAAACCGTAGTTGGTTGGACGGCGTCCTCGAGTGTGCATACCAGGCGGATTATCACGCCGCTCCATCGCCTTGGTCGAGCCCGCGTCTTCGTAAATCAACGTGCTCAAACGGCGATTGACCCTCGCCTTCGGTCCGCTATATCGACCCATGCGATCGACTCTCCTGTGCTTACACGTGTGCCCCAACCTCGAAACGGATAGACCGCACAACCTACATGCCGGGTCGTCGGCCCGCACCCTGTACCTGTTCGGACACACCGCCATTGGAGCTGTCACCATCGAGCAAGCGGCTGGCCGGACCTATACGGTTGGCAGGGCGCGGCTTACGTCGAATCGCCCATGATGACGAATCCCGGGAAAATAGACAAGGGGGCCCGGCTGGAATGCCCCGACGTTCCTATCCGCTGGTAGCCGAACTCGCCGAGAGTTTGGTGGGACCTGTCCGCTCGTAGCCGTCGTAGCCGAACTCGCCAGAGTTTGGCAGACTGCCGATTCGGCCAAATTCTGGCGAATTCGGCTACAAGAAATCCTTGCCCCTCATCCGGCCTCCCGCCACATTCTCCCCGGCGGGGAGAAGGGACTTTGGTGGCGACAGAGGTGGCAGCACGGCTCGGGAGGGCGAGGCTCCTGCCGAGCCGAGGGTACGGCGACCTGCTGGTTACGAGGAACCGTGGGCTAACCCGAATTATTCATGAGCGATCTGCTGCGAGGTCGTAAGTCCATCCGTAGCTTCGTCATGCTTCACAATTCTCCCTCGACGTATTGCTTCTAATACGCCTGCGGAAGAATTGCTCGCCTTCCTTGCCACGAACGTACTTACAAACCTCTCGCGACGATCTTCATGAATAATCCGGGCTAACGCCCAGCGGCTGATTTTTTTCGCGGACCCGGGGCCATCCTCGGTTTCATGTGGGGCTGGGGAAAGTGGTGAATTGTGCTGGGATCTGTGATTATGGGTTGATTAGGAGGTTTTTGCCGAACGTAGCGAAAATCCTGATTTGCCGGTTACCGGTTGACGAAATATCGAGAGGGACTGTCGCAGTCATAGTCCGACTTCACGTTGACATTCCACTGCGAACCGTCATAGAGTTTCAGAGCCATGTTTGCACCATCTCGTCAGAGCTCATCCAGCCGGCCTTTGTTTCTTCTGCTGATCTGTAGCTGCAGCCTGCTCGCTGCCAGCGGCGGAGCCTCGGGGCAGGAGTGGGCCACAAAGATGTTCAAGACCCTGGAGCACGATTTCGGATCGGTGGCCCGCGGCTCGAAGTCTGAATTCAGCTTCGAATTGGAAAACGTCTACGAGGAGGACGTGCACATCGCCAGCGTCCGGAGCAGCTGCGGATGCACCACTCCCACCATCACAAAGCAGCAGTTGAAGACTTGGGAAAAGTCGCAGATTGTTGCAAAGTACAACACGCGATCTTTTCTAGGTAAACGCGGAGCGACACTCACGGTTGTCATCGACCAGCCATACTACGCTGAAGTTCAGCTTTCGGTTTCCGGTTACATCCGCAGCGATGTGGTGTTTGACCCTGGTCAAGTTAACTTCGGAGAAGTCGACCAGTTCGCCGGCGCTGAAAAGGAAGTACGTATCAACTACGCCGGCCGCGATGACTGGCGAATCGTTGATGTACGCAGCGCCAACGATCATTTCGAAGTCGAACTACTGGACGAGGAGCGAGGCTCGCGGCGTGTCAGCTATCGTATGCTTGTCCGCCTCGCGCCCGACGCACCAGCTGGATACATCGACGATTCGCTGACGCTTGTCAGCGACGATTCGAAGATGAACCGAATTCCACTTGCCGTGCGGGGACGCGTGGTATCTCCGCTTACGGTCAGCCCCGCGTCGCTGTTCTTAGGGGTCGTCGAGACTGGCCAGACTGTGAGCAAACAACTGGTCGTGCGCGGCAAACAGCCATTCAAAGTTGTGGACGTCAAGTGCACCGATAAGTGCTTCACCTTCGAAGCGCCTCCGGACAAGAAAAAGACGCTGCACTTTATTCCGCTGACTTTTACTGCCGGAGCGTCCGGGAAGGTCTCGCGGAAGATCCAGATCGAAACCGACTTGGGCGCCGTCACTCACTGCGTCGCCACCGCCACCGTGCGGGAGCCCCGCGAGTAACGTTCCTTGATCCGGGTGCGCTGCGGTGGAAGTTGCACTCTTGGCTATCTGGCGGATGGGCCCGAAAAGCGCAACATCAAAGAGCGTCAGCGAAGGGCGAATGTCGTTGACGATTGCTTGTAGCCGAATTCGCCCAGAATTTGGACGAACCGGCGATCTGCCAAACTCTGGCGAGTTCGGCTACACCCCCGAATCTGTCGCGATTTTCGTAACCCGAAGCGTCAGCGAGGGGGAGTTGGTGTACCGGCGCAGGTCATTCCCTCGCTTACGCTTCGGGTTCCGAAAAACCAGGCGAATTCGTCACCCTTAATCCGCCAAACTCTGGCGAGTTCGGCTACGCTCCCGAGTTCGCCGGTCTTTTTTGGGTCCGCTCAGCATCTGAGTGGGCTGCTGCCGAGAAAAGCTCAGCGAAGTGCGCTTACCATCGGTGCGGAGAATCAGGGTGTTGACCTGGTCCTTCTGCATCCCAAACAATAACCGATTGGTGATACGAGCGCGGTCTAGCCCCGCCGGCATGGCGACCTCGAAGTAGAGCCAGGCTTCTTTCGGTGATATCTCTTTGCCAACCCAGTGTAGTCTCGCGGGCTTTCCGGTGTGGTTGGTGACCACAAAGGCCTCACTCAAATAGCGATGAATCAACCGGTCGATGTCCGCCGTGCGTTCCAAGACCACGTGCCGCCGTGTTTTTCGCCGCAGAGCACGTTCTAGATCTTCGGGCAGCACCTTCACGGCGACTTCTAGCCGGCTGCTGCGCTCGTTCCATTCCATCTCGGCGATGCTGACGTGGAAAGGATGGGCTCGGGCAGGAGCTGCAGCGGCCAGCAACACCAAGAGGACCCCGGCGAGTTTGGCGGAAATGTTTTTAGTGTTACTCATCATTCGCCGCCTTTGCTTTCTGCATTTCGTTCTTCCGTTGCTTCTCTTTAAAGAGTTTGAACCGCGACTTGACGATCCGTCTGGGGAAGAAGTTGTTTTCGACATCTACATCGGCAGTCTCCAAGTGGGGATCGAGTCGTAGCCGGTCAATTGTCTTTTCGGTGATGATCAGCTTCGCGACACGCTCGTTGTTGCGCCGCCAAATTTCCGCCGGAATCCGCAGCTCTTCGCTGCTGCCGTCGGTGAAGTCAATCTGCAGCAGAATGGGCATGACTAGTCCGCCCACGTTCTTGAAATCAACGACATAGAAGTTTTGTTTCGACTCGAGCAACTCTTTTTCTTCGTCGCTCAACCCTTCCAACAGCTCGCGATATTCCTTGCGGTCACGCTCGGTGACGTCTAGTGCATCGAAGTCGTTGTAGAAGTCCTTTAGCTCTGGCCAGACGTCCGCGCGCTTCTGAAGGGGCTTGTTCCGCTGCTCGGAAACCGTTTCCGGTTCTGCATCCCGCTTGGTTCTCTTGAGCTCGTTCTCCGTATCCGGGTTCCTAGTGTCGACGTTCAGCAAGCGGACTCCTTCGATCGACAAGTCAGTGTGGTTTGTGGTGAAGAACCATCCGCGAAAGAACCAATCGAGATCGATCCCGGAGGCGTCTTCCATGGTTCGAAAGAAGTCGGCCGGCATCGGTCGTTTGAACCGCCACCGGCGGGCATATTCCTTGAATGCGTAGTCGAACAGCTCCCGGCCAAGGATCGTTTCACGGAGTACATTCAGAGCGGTTGCCGGTTTGGCGTAGGCGTTGTTGCCAAATTGCAGGATGGACTCCGAGTTCGTCATGATCGGAACTTGGTCCCGATCCGCCATGTATTGAGTGATGTCCTTGGCTTCACCGCGCCGAGAGGGGTAGCCCTCCTCCCATTCTTGCTCGGATAAGTACTGCAGGAACGTATTGAGACCTTCGTCCATCCAGGTCCACTGCCGTTCATCCGAGTTCACGATCATCGGAAAGTAGTTGTGGCCGACTTCGTGGATGATCACGGATATGAGTCCGTACTTGATGCGTTTGGTGTACGTCCCATCCTCCTCCGGCCGTGGCCCGTTGAAGCAAATCATCGGATATTCCATGCCGTAGACGGGGCCGTTGACCGAATAGGCGACGGGATACGGATAGGGAAACGTATATCGCGAGTAGACGTTCAGCGTGTGAATGATCGCGTGCGTCGAGTACTGGCTCCAGAGCGGCTCGCCTTCGTTTGGGTATAAGGACATCGCCATCACTCGGTTCCCCTCGACTTCGTGCAGCTGGGCGTCCCAGATGAACTTGCGGGAAGAAGCAAAGGCGAAGTCACGAACGTTGTCCGCTTTGAAGATCCAAGTCTTCTTACCTGTTGGCTTGGTCTCTTGGTTCTGTTGTGCCTCCTCCGGAGTGACGATGAAAACTGGCTTGTCGGCGTCTTCCGCCTGCTTCAGCCTTTGTTGCTGATCGGCAGTAAGCACCTCGGTTGGATTCAGGAGCACTCCCGTCGCTCCCACGATGTGATCGTCGGGGACCGTAATACGAACCAGATAATCGCCCAGCTCAAGGGTAAACTCCCCGCGGCCGACAAACTGTTTGTGCTGCCAGCCGGTTGCATCGCTGTACGCTACCATCCGCGGGAACCAATGAGCAATCTCGTAGATGTAGTTGTCGTCTTTCTTGAAGTACTCGTAGCCCGTTCGGCCTAACATCGTCTTAGCGTTGGTAATCCGGTAGTACCAGTCGACGGAGAAGGTAAACGAGTCGCCGGTTTGCAGCGGTTCGGGCAGATCGACACGCATCATCGTCTTGACAATCGTGTAAGGCAAAGCTCGGTTGGCCACATCACGAACTGAAGTCACGTTGACTCCGCCGTCAAACGTCTCGCGAACCAATAGCGACTTGAGATCTTTGTAGGACAGCTTGTCTGTATCGGGCGCCGTGGCGATCAACGATGCGTCTGATTTGGGTGCGAAGATGTTGTTGTCCAGCTGCAGCCAGACATACCGCAACGGATCGGGTGAGTTGTTGAAATAGGTGATTGTCTCCGCACCCAGAATCTGCTGCAGCTCGTCGTCCAGCTCGACGTTGATTTCGTAGTTGGCTTGCTGTTGCCAGTAATCCCGGCCCGGAGCACCGGAAGCCGTTCGAAACGCGTTCGGCGTCGGCAAGAGCTCTTCGAGCTGCCGGAAGCTGTCGTGTTGGCCGCGTTTGCTCGCTTCGACGATCTGGGCGGCTGCGGTACCGATAACGGCCTGCGAGACGAGGCCTGCTACGAATGCGCGAAGGAGAAGAGTCATGGGTGGGTTAAACCTGAGGACAAATCGGTGGTGGTGGATCACAGTTCCTAGCCAATAGAGGGGCGTCCGGTGTGGCCGTCCCAGCCCTATTAAAGTTGGCAGATCGCGAGCAAGCAAGAGAAGGGGCCTGGCCGCAGCCAGTCAGGCAAAGTCGCTAGGGCAAGAGTCGGATCTCGAAGAGATATCGCCAGTTCTTGCCGGTGACGAAGAGTCGTCGCTGGTCGGCGTCGAAGGCGATGCCATTCAAGACATCTTCGCCGCCGCGCCGGGGATAGATGCCGGCCAGGTTGATGACTCCGGTTACTGCGCCGCTTTGAGGCGAGATGCGAACGATATAGTCCTTCTTCCAAACGTTGGCCAGAATTTCGCCGTCAACGAACTCTAGCTCGTTGAGCTTCTTGACCGGTTTTCCCCGGCTGTGGACGCGCAGTCGGCGGGTGACTTTCATTGTATCTGGGTCCAGGAATCGAAGCGTCTCGGAGCCGTCGCTCATGATCAGCTCTTCGCCATTGTGGGTCAGACCCCAACCTTCGCCCTCGTAGGTGAATCGACCCAGTTCGTCAAACGTTCGCTTGTCGTAAATGATTCCCGTTTGGCTTTGCCAGGTGAGTTGGATGATTCGGTCCTGCCAAACGGTGATCCCTTCGCCGAACAGTCGCGGATGGAGAGCTTTGACCTGAAGCACTCGACCTGTGTCAAGATCGACCCGCCGCAGGCTCGACCCGCCGTACGTGCCAGTACTCTCGTACAGCACACCTTGATCGATGACGAGCCCTTGACAGTATGCATTGCGGTCATGTTCAAACCTGCGCACGACATCCACGCGGAGAACTTCTGGCCGGGCGTCCTGGGAAGGGCGAACCGCAAAAGCGACAGCAGCCATCGCGACGACCGCAGCTGCGATCAGCCATCTCTGCCGCAACCAGAAAGGACGTGGGCGTGACGCAACAGCCGTCTCCGTGTGGTTCGACGGTTTGCGCGGCAGACGGCGTGCTGAAGCTCGATTTCCCATGGCATTGCGTAAGCTACGCGATCGACTAGGATAACATCAAGATTGATCTTCCCCTGCGGCAATGAGGCGACGCCCACCGCCACGCAATTATACTCCGGAGCCCAGCTCATGGGGCAGCCGCTTGCGACTCTTGGAAGCCATTTCCCGCTGACTCGGCTGCGCCGCAATCGCCGCCATGGATGGTCTCGACGGCTCGTCCGCGAGCACCGTTTGACTCCCGACGATCTGATTTGGCCGGTGTTTATCCAGGAAGGCGAGGGCGCGCGGACCCCCATACCCTCCATGCCGGGCGTTGATCGGCTGACGGTCGACTTGCTGGTCGAGGAGACTGGCCGGGCGGCCGAGTTGGGTATTCCCGCCATTGCTCTGTTTCCCGCCACAGAAGCTGAGAAGAAGACAGCCGAGGCAGAGGAGGCCTACAACCCCGACAACTTGATCTGTCGGGCTGTCCGCGCCGTGAAGGCGGCGCACGGAAATGCGTTGGGAGTCATCTGCGATGTCGCACTTGACCCCTATTCCGAACACGGCCAGGACGGTCTTGTGCGTCAAGGCTACGTCGTCAATGACGAAACCGTGGAGGTCCTGTGCCGACAAGCTCTCGTACAAGCCGAAGCGGGCTGTGACGTGATCGCCCCTTCGGACATGATGGACGGGCGCGTGCGGGCCATCCGCCGGGCGCTTGACCAGGCTGGTTGGGAGAGCGTCCAGATTCTGTCTTATGCCGCCAAGTATGCCTCCGCCTTCTACGGGCCGTTTCGTGATGCCGTCGGGTCGGCAGCAAGTCTCGGCAGCGGCGACAAAAAAACCTATCAAATGGACCCAGCCAACACTGACGAAGCGGTCCGCGAGGTGGCGCTCGATCTGGAAGAGGGGGCGGACATGGTAATGGTCAAGCCAGGCATGCCGTACTTGGACGTTGTGCGTCGAGTGCGGGAGATCTTTGGAGTGCCCACATTGGTCTATCAGGTCAGCGGAGAGTACGCGCTGCTCCGCGCCGCGGCGGAACAGGGTTGGGTCGACGGGCCCGGCACGATGCTGGAGAGCCTGCTGGCTTTCAAGCGCGCGGGGGCCTGCGGAATACTCACTTATTTCGCGGTGGAAGCTGCCCAACTGTTGGATCCCTCCACCGCTCCATGATTGTCGTCCACCAAGTCGTTAAGCGATTTCACTCCAACGGCGGTGAGATCCTCGCTGTGGACCACGTTTCCTTTGAGGTCCGCGCCGGCGAGGTGTTCGGACTGCTCGGTCCGAACGGCGCCGGCAAGACGACGACACTCCGGATGATGATCGGGTTGCTGAGGCCGGATGAGGGCTACGCCGAGATCGACGGTTACCGCACGATCGATCGTCCCGATGAAGTCAAGTCGCGAATCGGCTTGGTGTCGGCAAGTGCCGGTGTTTACCCTTGGTTGACTGTGCGAGAAATGCTGCTGTTCTTTGCGGACCTTTACGGGGTGCCGGCAGCAGCGGCACGCCAGAATCTGTACGAGCTGGCTGAAATTCTCGACATGACGGCCTTTCTCGACCGGCGGTGTTTGACGCTGAGCACCGGCCAGAAGCAGCGCGTGACGCTGGCGCGTGGATTGATCCATGATCCCCCTGTCATGCTGCTGGACGAGCCCACACGAGGGCTGGACGTTTTTGGCAGCAAAGAGGTCTTCGACTACATTGCACACCTTCGGGAGAAGGGTAAGGCGATTATCGTTAGTACGCATCGCCTGGATGAAGCGGAGCGGCTCTGCGATCGCTTCGGATTGCTCTACGCCGGGAAGTTACACTATCAGGGCACGCTGTCCGAGCTGAGAGCGGCTACGGGGCGCGAGACGTTGGTAGAAATGTTCCTGACCAAGATCTGACCGATTTGGGTGGTGCCCATCGACACCGACGCACAACACGAAGCTGCCGACGAGTCCGCCGGCTCGCGCCGACAGCGGCAGCACCTGAGTGTTGTTCGCCTGGCAAGGCTGTGCCAAAAAGAGCTGAGGGAAATCGTCCGGGACCGCCGCACGATTGTGACATTGGTCCTGATGCCTTTGCTGGCCTATCCGCTGTTGAGCATGTCGTTTCATCGGCTGCTATTTGTTTCTCCGACCAGGACTTGTGTGGTCGGTGTCGAGGAGGAGGCCAGCGAAAAGCGTCTGGATGAATTCCTGGCAATGGGGCAGGTGCTGCTCCGCGGGCGATCGGGGGAGGGCGGCGAGTCGTCGGTAGCCGCTGCAGAAGAGCTGCCGGATGTTGAGTCAGCGAACGAACTTAAACTGCGCGTGCTGGTGACCAACGATCTGGAAGGAGCACTCGCCGAAGGCTTGATCGACCTAGGAGTACGGATCAGGACGACTGGAGCGCGGCCGCTGGTGCGCGTGCTGGGATCCCCGGTCGAGATTCAGCTAATGACGCGGGAGGACTCGCAGCTGGGCAAAGCCGGTTTGGACTTCATGTCAGAACGGCTACGGGCGATCAACGAGACCTACTTTGTGCGCCAACTGCGACGCTTCGGGCGCAGCGGCCGGGCACCCGTCGACTTGGAGATCGAGACGATGGAGGCAGAAGGGCAGGCCTTATCGCTCACCGCGTTCGTACCGCTCATCTTGATCTTGATGACCATCACCGGCGCAGTCTATCCGGCGATCGACCTGACCGCCGGTGAGCGGGAGCGTGGCACTCTGGAAACACTCATGGCTGCCCCGATTCCGCGGTTTGGCTTGCTGTTCGCTAAGTACGTGGCGGTGGTTACGATCGCCATGTTAACCGCGACTACCAACTTAGTGGCCATGACGGCAACGCTGATGGCCACTGGCATGGGGACTCTTGTGTTTGGGCCACAGGGGCCGACGATCGCGTTGATCGATCAGGTATTCCTGTTGTTGATGCTGTTTGCTGCCTTTTTTTCTGCCATCTTGTTGGCGATTACCAGCTTCGCGCGCAGCTTCAAAGAGGCGCAGTCTTACTTGATTCCGGTGATGTTGATTACTTTGGCTCCGGGCATCATGAGCTTGATGCCCAACCTCGAGTTCACGGCGCCGCTGGCGGTGACCCCGTTGCTGAACATCGTACTGCTGGCGCGCGATCTGCTGGAAGGAAGTGTTGATCTGCGATTGGCGACGGCGGCCGTGCTCTCGACCTTATTCTATGCGGTTGCGGCGCTCAGCCTGGCCGCGCGGATATTCGGCACCGACGCGATCCTTTACGGCAGTGAAGCAACCTGGTCCGACCTGCTACGTCGTCCACAGCAACAGCGGGCGGTTCCCACGGTGGCCGGAGCGATGCTCTGTTTGGCTTGCCTCTACCCTTGCTACTTCTTGCTTGCCAACTCGCTGCATCGCCTCTCCGGGGCATCCATGACAACCCGACTCTTGTTGACCGCCGCCGTGACTGCGGTGCTGTTCATCGGATTGCCGCTCGTCTCTGCGATCCTGCAGCGGACGCGGCTGGTGACCAGTTTTCAGCTGCATAGAGCGAACATCCTGGCCGTGCTAGGTGCCACGCTCCTCGGGCTGTCGCTGTGGCCGTTCGCTCATGAGGTTTTCATGCTGAACGAGTTCTTGGGTGTCAAATCGCTCGGCAACAGCCAGGTCGAGTCGGCGGAGTCGTTGCTCGACAGTTTTCGATCTCTATCACCGGTAGTAATTCTGCTTTCGCTGGCTGTGGCTCCAGCAGTTTGTGAGGAGTTCTTCTTTCGCGGATTCTTGCTGGGGGCGCTGAAACGGTCGATGCCCAACTATGCGGCGATTCTGGTTTCGTCGTTGTTCTTCGGTGTATTCCATGTGATCACCACCAGTGTCCTGGCGACCGAGAGGATGTTGCCCAGCACTTTCTTGGGACTTGTACTGGGTTGGGTCTGCGTGCGGACCGGCAGCGTTTTTCCCGGTATCCTGCTTCACGGCTTTCACAACGGGTTGTTGTTAATGATGGGCAAGTACCGGGACGAGCTAATGAAGTACGGTTGGGGAATCGAGGAGACGGATCACATGCCGGTGATGTGGTTGGCTGTGGCCGCCGTCGCGGTCTGTATCGGAATCCTGCTCATCGCCCGTCGGCGCAGCCCGATTTCCTCGCAGCAGATCGCTCAGGAGTAGTCCGGGTTGGTGGATGGGCCGCCGTCGTTGGAAGACCCAGTTGGCGCGACCGTCGCGACGCACGGTAAGACGCGTCGATCAGACGCGCTCGCCGCCGGAGTTTCGCTGCATCGATTCTGACGAGAATCTAGCCCGAATTATTCATGAGCGATCTGCTGCGAGGTCGTAAGTCCATCCGTGGCTTCGTCATGCTTCACAATTCTCCCTCGACGTATTGCTTCAATACGCCTGCGGAAGAATCGCTTGCCTTCCTTGCCACGAAAGTACTTACAACCTCTCGCGACGATCTTCATGAATAATCCGGGCTAAATCGTCATCAGCGAAACTCCTCTGGGTCGCGGTTAAACCTGTATTTCGCAACCTGCCACGGCGCTTCAACCACCGCGTGTTTTCAGCAACTCCAGCAAGTACTGACCGTACTCATTCTTGAATTGTTGCCCGAGGGCAGCCAGTTGATCGCCGGAGATAAAGCCTTTGCGGTAAGCTACTTCTTCTAAACATGCGATCTTGAGCCCCTGCCGCTTCTCGATGGTCTGCACGAAGTTCCCCGCCTCGATCAGTGAGTCGTGCGTCCCGGTATCGAGCCAAGCGAAACCACGGCTGAACAGCTCCACATGCAGCTCGCCCTGCGCCAGATACTCGCGATTCACGTCCGTGATCTCCAACTCACCTCGCGCCGAAGGTTGCAGAGCGGCCGCGATTTCCAAGACTCGGTTGTCGTAGAAGTAGAGTCCTGGAACGGCATACGTCGATTTCGGCTCCTGTGGTTTCTCTTCGATCGATACGACTTTGTTCTGTGAGTCAAATTCGACCACACCGTAACGCTCCGGATCTTTGACCGCATAACCAAAAACCGTGGCCCCCTGTTCCCGGGCAGCCGCCCGGGCGAGTGTTGCTTGAAACCCTTGGCCGTAGAAGATATTGTCGCCCAGCACCAAGACCACTCGGTCGCTGCCGACAAACTCACGCCCAATTACAAACGCCTGAGCAATTCCACCAGGAGCCGGTTGCACCGCGTACTCGATGTGGAGTCCTAGACTGCTCCCATCTCCTAGCAGCCGCTCGAAGCCGCCAATGTCCTGAGGAGTCGATATCAACAGGATCCGGCGGATGCCTGCCAACATCAGGGTCGAAAGCGGATAGTAGAGCATCGGTTTGTCGTAGACCGGCAACAGCTGTTTGCTTGTCGCATAAGTCAACGGATGTAAACGGGTTCCCGCGCCTCCAGCGAGCACGATACCTTTGGGTGTTGTCGAAGGGAGGTTCATCGTGGGCTGCCAAAAGGACGATTCGAAAAACGAAGTCAAACGGAAGTGCGACCTAAGCCGAGACGGTCTCGGCGGTATTGGCCGCTTGTCACGCGTGCGATCCACTCGGGGTTGTCCAAGTACCAGCGGACCGTCTGTTCCAATCCGCTTTCGAAAGCGACAGATGGTTGCCAGGATAGCTCGGCCGAGATCTTCGAGGTGTCGACCGCGTAGCGGCGGTCGTGTCCGGGCCGATCTTGGACGAAAGTGATTAGCGACTTGCAAGGCGCATGCGAGAGATCGGGCCGCAGCTGGTCGACGATCCGGCAGATCGACTCGACAATCGACAGGTTCGTTCGCTCGCAGTTGCCGCCAATGTTGTAGACCTCGCCTGGCCGGCCGGCCGTTGCGACTGTCTGCAGTGCCCGCGCATGGTCGTCGACATACAACCAATCCCGGATGTTGAGCCCATCACCGTAGACCGGCAACGGCTTGCCTTCGACGGCGTTCAGGATCATTAACGGAATCAGTTTCTCCGGAAACTGGCAGGGTCCATAGTTGTTGGAACAGTTGGTGACGATTACCGGCAGACCATACGTATGGAAGTACGCTCGGGCGAAATGGTCCGAACTGGCCTTGGATGCGGAATACGGCGAGTTCGGCGCGTATCCGCTGCTCTCGGTAAACAGCCCCGTCGGGCCGAGAGAACCGTAGACTTCGTCAGTCGACACATGTATGAATCGAAACGCGCTTGCCTGCTCTGCCGGTAACGCTTTCCAGTAGCGGTGGGTGGCTTCCAACAGCTGAAAGGTACCGACCACGTTGGTTTCGACAAACGTAGCCGGACCGTCGATCGAGCGATCAACATGGGTTTCGGCGGCCAAGTTGAACACCGCCATTGGGGCGTACTTGTCCAACAAGGACTCGACCAGTTCGCGATCTCCGATGTCGCCCTGCTCGAAATGATAGAGAGGATCTTCGCTGACCTTGGCAAGCGAATCCAGATTACCCGCGTAGGTCAGTTTGTCGAGATTGACGACGCGATACTGCTGGCGTGCCACGAGCTGGCGGACCAAAGATCCTCCGATGAAACCTGCACCGCCGGTGACCAAAATGGAATGCATCTTCGATTGTCTTTCAGCCGCCGGCAGGCATTTCCAACACGCACGGCCGCGAGATACAGCCGTGCTTGATTGTCCTCGAGCGAGTCGCTACGGCGTGCGGGATCAAGCCCCAGCCGAAACGAGCTTACTCGATCCGTTGTAATTCGATTCCACTTAAGAACGGGTTCTCGCCTGTGAAGGAGATCTCGAGTTCTTGGCCAATCAAGACCGGGTCGAGCTGCTTGACAACGGTCTGCTGGCCAGACCGTGTGTCCCTGGCAGTGTCCAGATCCTGCACTACAAGCTGACCTTGGAGGTAAACGTCGAACGACCGCTCTCTCGGATGGGCGTCGGGGTCCCCGAAAAACAGCCGCACGCGGTACGGCGTTTTTTCGGCCGCTGCACCCCCCAAGCCGATCCGCAACTTGGTGACGCCTGTCAACCCGGAGGCATGCACCCAAGCCATCTCCGTTCCAGCAAGCGCTGAAGAGTGCCGGTGGAAGTAGCTCGGCTGTCCCTCAAGCTCGACATGCAGATTTGCGGCTTGTCCACTCGTCTCGGGGAACTCGAGCCACATCACTCCGTTTTCAGCGCGGCGGTCTCCGGGAGCCCCGAAGTTGATGCCCAGCTGTTGGATCTTCCGCTCTGTTGAAGTCAGCCGTAGTCCGTGGTTGACCGTCCACAGTTCGACGTCCGGCATATGAACGAGTGCTAAAGAAGTCTGGTTTTGGTATGAGCAGCTGCAAGACTTGGTGTAGTCAGGCGCGTTGAGCACACCGTCGGCGACCACCAGGTTGGAGGTGCAACCAGACTTGAATCCACCCAGGTTGCCGGTGCCGCTGTTCGTCAACAGGTCGTAGAAACCAGCCGCTCCAGAGCGAAACGTGAGCAGGTTTTCGCTGGCGATCACGTAGTTACAGCCGTAGGCCCGCGACACTGTCCACTGTTGAGGTAAGCCGGTCAGTGGGTGGTCGACGACTCTCTGAGCGCCATCAAGCAACCCGAATGCGCCGGCCGAGGTTCTCCGTGAGGGCGCGTTCGTGAGGATCAAATCGTTGTGCAGGATGCAAGGGCCCGAGTAGTCCAGCCCATCGTGCGCCCAGACCAAGGAGCCATCTTCAGCCCGATGGACCGCCATCCCGGTACCCACTTCGGCATACAGCCGATCGTTTCCGGCGGCACCCGCCTGCAGCAGTAGATCGTAGCGTTCAGAATACCCCAGCCATGTGCCGAAGACACCTTCCTCAGACTCCCACCGCAGGTCGCCTGTCCGTGCATCAAACGCAGCGATGCGATACGAGTCGGGCAGCGACTCACCGCGGCGGCGGAGAGCGTCCTCGATCGGTTTCGGATTCTTGTCCAAACAATAGACACGTCCTCCGCCCGCGACAATTCCGTTGTGCCAAAAGCTGTGTTTGGCGTCGACCTTCCACAGCACCTTACCCGTATGACGATTGAATCCGATCAGGGCGGCACTGGCCGAGCGATCGTAGCTCTTCGAACCGTATCCGGCTCGACTTCTTGATAGCTTGCCGTCTCGTTCGGCGAACGACAGCCGATGCCGATGCCTGTAGTTGGCGAATCCGGCGCCCCCGAGCAACACGTCTTCGTAGACCCCGATAAAGGCCCAGTGTTCGGGTAGAGCCGGGTTCTCCTGCGGCAGCGCGATGTCCTTGAGCAGCTTGCCCGTTGCTGAATCGAGCACATGGCACACCGTCCCTTCGGCGATGTAAACACGGTCAAGCGTGGCGACGTAGTTTGTTCCCCGGGCATTGGCACCAGGTATATGAACTTGGTTGTAAGCTGGGTCAAGGGGGGTGTCGCGATACGTGGTGTCGTAGTAGACGTCAAAAGTGCCCAGGTCTTCAAAGGCCCGCTTCCAAAGCACTCTTCCTGTGTAGACGTCTCGGGCACTAAGGCTATCGATGCCCTGAATGAACAACCGACCGCCCACGACCTGTTCCGGCGGTCCGTGGCCATGCCGCGGTAGCACGTCGGTATTGCTGTTGCCGCCGAACCAGAGCACTCCCAGTGGCAGTTTTACGCGACGATCGTTGGACTTGACTGAGTTCGCGATGTCACCGTGCTGATGGGTCCAGTCCGCTGCGCCCGGAAGCTGTCCCACTCGACGCACGCCGACTCCCTGCGCTGTTGCCCTGACCTCCGCTTGCTCTAGCTCAATCTCGGTGACCGCCTGTATTAGGCCGGGAATGTCTGCCGGTTCGGCAGCCAAGTGCAGCATGCCTCCATAGGGGCGCACGGATTCAAACAGGGTCTTCAGGAGCGCCCCTTCCCGAGCCGCCGACAAAGCGAATGACCGTCCGACGAACACCATGTTTGCGACATAGGGGGGAGCCAAGAACTGCTGTGGACGGCCTTCGTGAACCGTGACGGCGCCATAGTGACCGGTTCCGTCGAAACGGCGACGAAGTCGTTCCACACGCGCCGGGTCAGCATCGACAATCGACAACTCGACAAACGTCGAGTTCACGACGACTGCGTCGAGTAGTTCTTCGTCCTCGGCGCCGAACCAAAGCGCATATCCTGTTGCGTCTCCGAAATCAAGCAGCTCTTGGGCGCGTCTCAAAGCTGCAGATGCGGGTTGCAATGTTCGGGTCTGGTCGGTCCATGCGACTGCTGTGGTGGGCGGCCCGCTACCGAAGGCCATGATCCGCCCATCCAGCGTGACGGCGAATAGCTTATCGTCAGCCGCCAATAGCCGGGCAACCTGGCCATCGACGGGTTGCGACCAGACGATCTGCGGTTCTAACTCGCCTTGTGGCAACTGAATCGCCGTCAAGCGATCCTCGCCGGCTGCGTACAGCCGATTGCCCACCTGGATCAGATCGCCGCCAGCATCGGCCTCGATTTGCCAGACCACTTCGTCGTCCGCGCCGTAAGCGCGGATTTGCGGACTTCCGTCGGTGGGTTCCGCCGACGAGTAAATAACGTCTCCCGAAAGAACCGGCTCACGAATTAAGAACGCGGTCTTGACACCCGTCTGTAGATTGAAGCCGCGCACTCCTCGACGACGCGTGTGGACGTAGAAGCGAGACTTGTCGGCGGCTACGAACGATCCACCGGTTCCCTTGCCACCGGCGTTGATGTGAAAGTAGCGGAACTCACCAGTCCGGCGGTCCAACGCGGCCGGAACCGATCGGCCGCCAGGAATGAGTAGCAGCTCGTCGGTGGCGACCAGTGCCCCTTGGGGCGCTACGCCCGCAAAGGAGGGGGCGCTATGCGGTTGTTGGATGTACTGCGATCCAGTGGAATCGTTGACCCAGACGACTGCGCCGGTCTCCGCATCAAGTGCATAGATGAACGTGCCCATGAACGGCCAGATGCTGGCAGCAAAGTAAAGATGTCCATCTCGGATCACCGGGGCTCCGCGGGCAGGCCAGGCCGATATCAAACGGCGGTTTCCGAGTGCCTTGCGGCCGCTTGGCGCGCCTCGGAATTTCCAGTGCAGCTTGCCGCTGGCCGCGTCGACGCAGTAGAGAAAGCCGTCGTCACTGCAAAAGTAGACGTAGTCCCGCCAGCCGACCGGGGGCAACCGGACCGGGCCGCCGGTGAAGAAAGTCCACAACTCCTGCCCTGTCTCCGTATCGTACGCGGTGACTTTGTCCCGATCGTTAAAGCCTACAAACATCCGGCCATCCAAGACGATTGGCTCAAAGATGCGGTCGTAGGGCATCAGGTCGTGATTCAAAGGGTCGTCCCAGACCGGTACGCGTGGGCCGAGCCGCCGCGTCCATCGAAGCTGCAGCTGGGCCGGCAGCGGCTGGCTCGCAGCCGCGGAGCGACCGGAGTCATAACGCCACATCGGCCAGTCGCTGCCCAAGACCGGACGGTCAACAAGGCAGGCAACCAGGACGCAGGTAGTGGTGAGGGTAATGGTGAGGGCTGTCTTCATAGGTGTAGTCATCCGCGCCGCAGAGAAACTTTGATTGTCCCATGAATCGATCGACCTTTGTAGACCTCTAGCTCGGGTCGCCAACGGCGGATCACCACCAATCGCCACTTCTCGTGACCAGCCCAGAGGCTGTGCTGCATCGATACGGTTTGTTAAGGTATCGTTACCACGCGGCTTGGAGGAAATGATTGTGGACCGCAGGACATTCATCGCCGCTGCTGTTGCTGGATCCTGCCTGGCCACGCGCGAGCGTTTGGCCCCAGCGGGCGGGACCACTCAGCCGGAGCCGGACGGTTTCTTCACGCTTGGCGAACGCAAGGGACATTGGTTCTTCATCGACCCGGCAGGCCGTCCCTTCTTCTCCGTCGGCCTGAACCATATCGACTCGGCGTCCTTGCGATATGCGGAGAACATTCGTATCTGGCGATCCCGTTATGGGGGCAGCCAGCAGCGTTGGCTGCAGGAGTCGGTAGCGCCGAACTTGAAAGCCTGGGGTTTCAACACCGTGGGTTGGACCCAAGAGGTCGTTACTCGCGGCTTTACGAACCATCGACACTCGCGCGCGTTCACCTTGGAAGAATACCAGTGGCTGGACATGCCGTACTGCCACCTGCTGCCGTTTGCGGACTTTCATCAGTGGGAAGCTGAAACAAAAAATCCCGATTTCTTCAGCTCCGGGTGGGAAGACTGGTGCGATCACGTTGCCCGTGAACACTGCGCCGTGCTCGCCGCCGACCCAAAGTTGATCGGCTATTTCTACATCGACTGTCCCACTTGGGTGCATGTGCGGCCGATCAATGAGTGGAAGGGACCGTTGTTCGACCCAGAAAAACTCGCCAGCGCCGCAGGTCGGCAAGAGTTGTTTACCATCGCATCGCGGTACTATCAGGTCACGCACGACGCCATCCGCCGATATGACAAACACCACTTGATTCTAGGCGATCGCTACGAGGCCAACGCAGCGCTGCCGCTGGAAGTCGTCGACGCCGCCAAGCCGTTCATTGATGTCCTCTGCTTCCAGGACTTCCGCAAGCCGGTCGAGCACCTGGAGGAGTGGTACAAGCAGACAGGAATCCCAGTTTTGTGGGCCGACGGGGCAAAGTCCGCGCAGGTCCCAGATTCGGACTATCGTCGACAGGATGGTGAGTGGTACTCCCAGGTCCTGGCTGCATTGCGCCAAAATCCGGGCTGTGTAGGCGCCCACCTGTGCGGCGCCTACGTGCGAAATCGCGTACGCCGCTACGGGCTACTGGACGAACAGGAACGGCCTGACGAAGAAAGCGTGCGGCGGATCACCGCAGCCAACCTTGAAACGGCAGCGTGGGCAGAGACTTTCTGATCTCGCGAGTCAACGAAATCGCCACCCTCGCTCCGATTCTCGCTGCTCGACTTTCCTAGCCCGAATTATTCATGAGCGATCTGCTGCGAGGTCGTAAGTCCATCCGTGGCTTCGTCATGCTTCACAATTCTCCCTCGACGTATTGCTTCAATACGCCTGCAGAAGAATTGCTCGCCTTCCTTGCCACGAACGTACTTACAACCTCTCGCGACGATCTTCATGAATAATCCGGGCTAGCGGCTGGGTTGGGGTTGTTTTGTCAGGTTCTTCCACACTTCGATTGGATGGACTCCTGCGTGGTTGGCGCCCAGGATATCCAGGTCCCCGTCTTTTTCGAGGTCGGCGATGACGATGTCGTGCGACCCGTGTGTGGAAAGCACCTGCTTGGTCCAAGCCTCGCCGCGTCCTCCGTTGAGATGGATCGTCACCTCGTCAGGGTCGGCCCCCTGGTGCATTTCAGCGATGGCGACGTCGACGTCACCGTCACCGTCCAGGTCGCCCACCGCCAGTGAGTGGATCACACACTCGATCGAGTCGACAATTGGATGCTCGGGCCATTGGGCCTGTTTGGCGTCGGCGGGAGCCTCGTACCAGCAAACGCGGTAGCTCTCGTCCTTCAACTCTGCCGGCGTCAGGACAATGTCCGGTCTGCCGTCGCCGTTGAAGTCCGCCATTTCGACTTGCGTGTCGGGTTCGGTCCAGGTGGGTGCGAAGGGATGCGCGCGCCAACGCTGGTTTCTATCCTTTGGGTTCTCGTACCAAATTCCTCCGATCAACACGTCGGGATCTCCGTCTCGATCGATGTCTCCCAGCTTGAGACCTTCACCGTGCGGGCAGTCGATTACGGTCTTGCGCCAGGAGTTTGGATTCGTTTGGTGGTAGATAGCGATCCAATTGCCATTTCCACCAAAGGCGGATTGGTCCCGGGCCACAACGTCCAGCCGGCCGTCGAGATCGAGGTCAGCGATCTCGATGTCGTGGGCCTTTTGATCGTCAATCTCCATCCGCCGCCACGACTGCCCCGCCTTTCCCGGGTTTTCAAACCAGGCTGTTCCTCCCATCACTACGTCAAGATCGCCATCGCGATCGATATCAGCGACCTCACCGTTGACCCCATCCCAGCCTCCTTCGGCGATCTGCGACCTGGTCCAATCGGGCCAAGCGTAGACGACCAATGGTCCTTTGGCACCGCCAATAATAATGTCTTCATATCCGTCGCCGTCGAGATCGCCAATCATCTTGTAGTACGGCTTGGCAGGCGGTTCACGGTCAATCGTCAGCTGCTGAAAGGGAATCTCCGCTGCAGACGTTACTGCGAACAGACCGAGTATCATCGCCGCCGAAATCGCTGCGGCTTTCTTTTTCGTGAGCATCACAAATCTATCCTCCCGGTGCTGTCGATGGTTGGTTCTCTTGATCTATGAGTCCGACTCGAGACTGCACTGGGACCCACTCGCCGGCAGCCTGTAACACAGCGGTCAGCACGCCAGGAACCTCGGCCTGTAACTCAACCGTCGCCTTGTCCGTTTCCATAATCAGCAACGCATCCCCGCGCCGGACCGTGTCGCCTTCTTCCTTTAGCCAGGCAACGATGCGCGCATACGCCGACTTGCGATGCAGCCGCGGTAGCCGGATCTCATGATTCTCTGCGGTCATGGATGGCTCAACCGCTTGAGGACAATACGGCATCCAAGGCCAGTTATTTCTACTGCGGGTAAGTCCCTTAACTGGGATCGAGTGCTTTGTTCTCGTAGAGCCAGACTTCCGGTTCTTTCCATCCGATTGACACCACGTCGGAATCGCCATCTTGGTCGATGTCGACAAGCACAGTACCGTCGTGGTGTTCGTCACCAGTGTGTATGACATGCTGCTTCCAGGAAGTCGCCTGGCCATCCCGATTCTCGAAAATGACCAGCTTCGCCGTTTCTGGTTTCTCGTAGTTGTGTTCTCCCACGACGATATCGAGGTCGCCGTCCCGATCCAGATCGCCAACATCTAGGCTCATCGGGCCGACGACTGTACCCACAACGTGTTCTGTCCAGATATCGGAAGGTGAGGCGGGCTGCTCGTACCATGCCACCTTGCCGGGGCGGTTCACCGCCTGGTATCCCACGACCGCATCGAGTTTGCCATCGCCGCTGAGGTCGGCAAGTCGATTTCGATCCGGATCGCCGGGCGGTTCGAACAACACATGGACCGACCATTTGGCTCCTTCGTTCCGGAGCCACTTGGTGCCTAGCAGCAAGTCGAGGCTGTGCTGGCCTTCGATGTGCCCCGCACTCAACTGCTCGTCTTGCGAGGTCTCCGAAATCCGCTCCCAGCGCCACGGACTCAGCGAGGGATCCTCGGGAACGCTCAACAATTGCACGCCGTTTCCGCCCTGGTGCCAGGAGAGGGCGACGGCGAGCTTGCCCGGCCCCTCGAACTCCCCGACCGCGACCCCCTGTAGAAAATCACCTACCGCGACCTCGATGTTTTCTAACACGAGGAAAGAGCCATCGCCGCCGTTGCGGGCCCAGACGAAAGTGGAACTACTCTCTGACGCCTTGCCGGAGGTTCCCAGTACATCGAAGTCGCCGTCGCGATCGCAATCAAATACCGCTGCCATGTTGTAGAGCGGGTCTCCGAGCGGATGGCGTTTCCAGGCTCCCGCAGCTCGGCCGGGATTTCGATACCACCAGCCCCCTGTGATCACGTCTCGATGGCCGTCGCCATCCATGTCTTCAGAGGCGATGAACAATGTCCGCCACGGCTTCGCCGCGTCAATCACATGGCGCTGCCAGCGATCCAGGCGTATCGGCTGCTGGGCCACTTGGCCCCAGCTGTAATGCGGACCAGTTGCCATCAGCCAACCGATCGTGATGGCGAAAGCAGTAATGTAGCTGAACGAGGAACGGCGCGGAGTTAGCGGGGGATTGCACATGCCCAAGAGTGTACCATGCGTCGTCTCCCAATGGGAATCAAGCCAGCCGACCTCCACAGCCGAGGCGCTGCCGTCGAGGATTTCTTGTAGCCGAACTCGCCAGAGTTTGGCCGACTCACCAGAGTTTGGCGGACTGCCAATTCGGCCAAACTCTGGCGAGTTCGGCTACGCTACGCGCAGTAAGTTCGGCTACCGCCTCGCAGCTGTTCGCCCGTTCGTTGGACCTTGGACGGGTTCGATCTTTAGCCATGATCACCCATCGGTTCGACAATCTCCGGGAGCACTTTGCCGGGATTCATTAGGTGCTGCGGATCGAGCGCCTGCTTGATCTGACGCATCACGTTCAACGCAGGTCCGAACTCGGCCTCCAGGAATCCTACTTTGCCGAGGCCCACGCCGTGTTCGCCGGTACAAGTGCCCTGCATATCGAGCGCTCGTTGCACAATACGTTGATTTACTTGCTTCGCCGCTGTTAACTCCGCAGGACTGTCGGGGTCGACCAGCAGCAGCACATGGAAGTTTCCGTCACCGACATGACCTAAAAGAGGCGCCGGCAAACCGCACTGCGCCAAGTCCCGCTTCGTTTCACCGATGCACTCAGCCAGCCGAGAAATCGGCACACAGACGTCCGTCGTAAAAGACCTGGCCCCGGGGCGCAATGCCAACATCGCGTAGTAGGCCTGGTGCCGCGCATGCCAAAGCCGCTCTCGCTCTGATTCCTCGGTGGCCCAGACAAAACCACTTGCTCCGTGGCCACGTGCAATCTGTTGGACGAGTTCGGACTGTTCAACGACCCCTTGCTCGGTGCCATGGAACTCAAAAAAAAGAGTTGGTGCGATGGGATAGTCCAGCCCGGAGTAGCGGTTGACCGCGTCGATGCTGACCTCATCCAGCAGCTCAATACGGGCGACTGGAATCGCCGCCTGAGTTGTCGCCATCGCCGTGCGGACGGCTTGCTCGATATCGTCGAAAGGGCAGCTGGCCGACGACAGCGCGGCCGGCCGCCGCTGTAACCGCACGGTGACTTCTGTGATGATTCCCAGCGTTCCCTCGGACCCTACGAATAGCCTCGTCAGATCGTAGCCAGCAGATGACTTGCGAGCTCTGCGTGAGGTGCGGATGACGCGCCCGTCGGCCAACACAACCGTCAGCCCCAAGACGTTTTCGCGCATGGTGCCGTAGCGCACGGAGTTCGTGCCCGATGCACGGGTCGCGGCCATCCCGGCCAGTGACGCCTCGGCTCCGGGGTCGACCGAGAAAAAGAGCCCTGCCGAGCGCAGCGCATCGTTCAAGCCCCACTGGGTGACCCCGGCTTCGACGCAGGCGTCGAGGTCGTCCTCATGGATCGCTAAGATACGGTTCATGCGGGATAAGTCGACGCACAGCCCGCCCCGGCTTGCTACGACACCTCCCTCAACTCCCGTGCCGCGCCCATAGGGGATGATCGGAATCTGCTTTGCCGCGCAAGCCCGTACGATTTCAACAACCTCTGCTGTCGTCTCCGGAAAGGCGACGGCGTCAGGAGGCGCTGCCTCATGGCTCGACTCGTCGCCCGCATGTTCAGAGCGGACCGAATCTTTATACGAAAGACGCTCGCCGAGCAGTGGTGCCAACGAGCCGAGGTCGATCTGCTGTGACATACTGGGTTTCCCTCACGATCATGATGGATGTGGCTTGGGCAGGATCAACATGATGAACAGGATTGAGGGGCCGGGAGGGCGAGGCTCCTGCCGAGCCGTGCGCTGTTGGCTCAATCGTAAGCGCAACCTCAAAACTCACAGCAGCGCCCACCCGTCGGGCAGGACCGCGTCTTTTCCAACGATCGGAATCCCGTCCCGGATGAGACACTCAGGGTGCTCGTCGCTCAGCTCTACGCCGGCCTCGTTGTAGATCCGTACACTCCGGCCGATGCGGCAGTTCTTGTCGACGATCGCGCCGCGGACTACACTCCCGGCGCCGATTCCAACTGCTGGCTTGTCCTGGGGCACAGCCGCCTCATAGTAGTCAGCTCCCATGACAATCGAGTCGGTCAACGACACGTTTTCGCCGATCTGGCAGCGCAGCCCGATCACACAGTTCTCGACCACCGCACCTTCGCTGATCTGGCAACCGTCGGCAACCAGGCTGTTCTTGACGGTTGCCCCGGCGAAGGAAGTGGGTGGGAGAAAACGAGGTCTGGTGTAGATGGGTGCGCTGGGGACGTGAAAGTCGAACGGTGGCCGGTCGCCGGCCAGGCTCAAGTTCGCGTCGAAGAACGCCTTGATGGTCCCGATGTCTTCCCAGTAACCGTCGTAGAGATGTGCTTGCACGTGGCGAGCGCGAAATGCGGCCGGAAACACTTCTTTGCCGAAATCTTGATAGGAAGTCTTGGTCAACACGTCGACGAGGAAGTCGCGGCGGAAGACATAGATCCCCATGCTGCCAAGGCAGTCGCGTCCGTTGCTGGCGATACCGTGCGCATCAATCCAGGCCGGTTCGGTACGCACCAGGTCGATTTCCCGGTCGGTGGTCGGCTTTTCCAGAAATCCAACGACCTGTAGTTTTTCGTTGACCCGCATAATACCCAGCGAAGATGCATCCTCACGGGAGACCGGCATCGCCCCGATTGTGACGTCGGCCCGGGAATCGACATGCGTCTTGATCATCTCCCTGTAGTCCATGCGGTAGAGTTGATCGCCTGACAAGATCAGTACGAAGTCGATTCCAGGTTGGTCAAAGTAGCGGAGGTTTTTGCGCACGGCATCTGCAGTTCCCTCGTACCAATCCGCGCCGGCATCGCTGGTTTGCTGCGCCGCGAGCAGCTCGACGAATCCACCGCTGAAGGCATCAAAGGAGTAAGTGCGACGTATGTGGCGATGCAGGCTGACCGATAGGAACTGCGTCAGCACATAGATATGGTTGAGCCCGCTGTTGATGCAGTTCGAGAGAGGAATGTCGATCAGGCGATACTTGGCGGCCAGCGGCACCGCTGGTTTTGCCCGGTGTTGGGTCAAGGGAAACAACCGCGTTCCGCGACCGCCCCCCAAAACCAGCGTGACTACGTTTTGCATCGTCCTTTACACCTAATTCATTTCACCACGAAGTTCACCAATCGCCCGGGCACGACAATCTCTTTGACAATGGTCTTTCCCGCCAACCACTGGTTGACCTTTTCATCAGCCTTGGCAGCACTGAGCAGGTCGTCCGGCGAACAGTTGGCCGGCACCTGCAGCTTGCTGCGGACTTTTCCCAGCACTTGGACAGGGATTTCAACCGTTTCGTCGCGCGTCAGCTCTTCGTCAAACGCAGGCCACGGTTCGTAGGCAAGTGTCTCCTTGTGACCAAGCACGCTCCACAGCTCTTCCGCAACATGAGGGGCAAGCGGCGAAAGCAACAACACGAAGGACTCCATCGCTGACCTAGGCCGGGACTTCTCCCGCGTAAAGAAATTGACACATTCCATCAGCCTGGCAATGGCGGTGTTGAATCCCATTGTCTCGAGGTCATGCGTCACCGCTTTGATCGTCTTGTGCAGCGTGCGCAGCTGCTGATCGCTGGGCTGCAGGTCGCCGATCGCCGGGTTGAGCGAGACGGTTTCTGCCTCGGGATCGACGATCATTCGCCACACTCGATCGAGGAAGTTTCGCACACCGTTGACCCCCGCCATGCTCCACGGCTTGGACGCTTCGAGCGGTCCCATAAACATCTCGTACAACCGCAGCGAGTCAGCCCCGTACTCGGCCACGATCGTGTCAGGATTGACGACGTTCCCACGGCTCTTGGACATCTTGTGGGCCCGGCTTTCGATGCGAACAGATGGCTGATCAGCCCAAACAAAACTGTCCCCGCGCTTCTGCACTTGGTCGATGGTCAGCTGGATACGCTCCACTGATTGACCCGAATCTGCATCGCGCAGCCCATCGTCGCCGCGGATGACCTTGGCGGCGTCCACGCGCGAGCCGTCCGCGGATTGAAATCCCGTATACTCGGTCTCGCCCAGAATCATCCCCTGGTTTACCAACCGCCGAAAAGGTTCAGGTGTTGAGACGTGTCCGCGGTCGAACAGCACCTTATGCCAGAAGCGAGCGTAGAGCAGATGCAAGACGGCGTGCTCCGCTCCGCCAATGTAGAGGTCGATCGGCATCCATGCTTTTTCCTTCTGGGGATCGACGAAGGCCTGGTTGTTGGCGGGGTCGATGAACCGCAGGTAGTACCAACAAGAACCTGCCCACTGTGGCATCGTGTTCGTCTCGCGCCGGTAGCGGCGGCCATCGATGACTGGATAGAGCCACTGATCGTCGGCTTTGGCCAAGGGCGGTTCAGGCCGGCCGTGCGGCTGGTAGTCGTCCAGCTGCGGCAGGTTGACCGGCAAAGCCGCCGTGTCGACTGCCCGCTTGAGTCCTGTCAACTCACCGTTTCCGTTTAACTCGTGCAAGATCGGAAACGGCTCACCCCAAAACCGCTGCCGGCTGAACAGCCAATCGCGGAGCTTGTAGTTGACCGCAGGGCGGCCCATGCCTTGCATCGGTCAAGGACTTGGAGCAAATCCGCTGCCTTGAAATCTGGCCGTCGCCAGCCCGTCGAATTGCTTCCTGACGAATTGATCGCCATGCCGTTCCGCCGCGAAGCATTCCGAATTACCGGCGAGGACGGCTTCGCGGTCGACGGCTTCGGCAGCGCCCGGGTCGACCACGGCGATGATCGGAATTTCAAACTGCCCAGCGAACTCGAAGTCCCGCGTCGTCGTGGCCGGGCACGGCCATGATCGCGCCGGTGCCGTAACTGATTAGACACATAATCGGCGATCCAAATCGGCACTTGCTCGCCATTGACGGGGTTGGTTGCGTAGCTGAACCGGTGAAGACGCCCGTCTTCTGTTTGCGCGGGTTAGGTCTGATGCCGCTCGCTGATCGCTCTTCTCCGCCGCCGCTTCACAATACGACTTCACCGCATCGGCCGCTTGCTGCTGGTTCGTTGTCAGCCGCTGAGGCGACGAGCGGATGTTCCGGCGCGATCACCATGTAGGTCGCGCCGAACAGCGTATCCGGCCGTGGTGGTGTAGACTGCGCAGCACGTCATCGCCCGGTCGTTGCGGGGAAATCCTGCGGTTGACCGGCCGCGCGGTGCCACGCTTCCATAGTCGTCGAAGTCGTCGCCGATGAAGAAGTCGACCTCCGCGCCCGTGCTGCGGCCGATCCAATTCGCGCTGCAGCAGTCTTGATCCCTGGCCGACCAATCGACGCCCGTCGAGATCTTTCTCCAGGCGGTCGGCGTAGGCGGTAATCCGCAGCATCCATTGCCGCAGCGGCATGCGGACGCACCGGATGCCCGCCCCGCTCGCTCTTGTCCGTCGATCGACTTCTTCGTTCGCCAGCACCGTTCCCAGTGCCGGGCACCAGTTCACCGGGGCTTCACGCCTGGTACGCCAGGCGGTGTTCGTCTTGGTAACTGGCGGATCGGCGTCCTCGCTCTCGGCGGATGCAACGTCGGCAGGGATCGGCAAGTTCGCTGATCGGGCGACCCCGACCTGCTGCTCGGGGTCGAACCAGGTGTCATAGATCAGCACGAGGAAGATGAACTGCGTCCATTTGAAAGTAGGCGACATCGGTCGTCGGCGACTTCGCCGTCCCAATCGTAGCTGAAACCGAGCGATCTTGAGCTGACTCGCGAATATCGCCCGATGTTTTTCTCCGTTTGACACGCGCGGATGCGTGCCGGTCTTGATCGCATGCTCTTCGGCGGGCAGGCCGAACGCGTCAAAGCCCATCGGGTGCAGAACGGCCGTGCCTCGCATACGGGCGAAGCGGCAGACAATGTCGGTCGCGGTGTAGCCTTCCGGATGCCCCACATGTAACCCGTCGCCGCTGGGATACGGGAACATGTCCAGGACGTACAGCTTCTCGTCGTCCGGCAGCTCTGGTGCCCGAAACGTCCGCTGGTCCTGCCAGTGTTTCTGCCATTTCGGCTCGATTTCAGCCGGGTTGTAGCGGGGCATACGGGTTTCTCAGACTTGAGCTGGGGCTAGTCATAGCAAGACTGCCGATTCTAATGGGTCGGACACAGGCGGCAAACCGGGAGTTCGCGGCACGGATCGCCGTATCCAGCAGATGGCGATCGTGCTAAACTCTTAATGACGCCTGCGTTTGCAGGCTGTTTTCATTTGGTCCTCTCTCGTCTGGTTCAAACCGATGCTTCAGGGCAAAAGTAAACTGCAGCTGGCCAAAGCGGAACGCGAAGCGATGAGGCGCGCTGGACGGTTCAATGCAGAGCTGATGGATGTGGTGCGGCAGTCGATTCATCCGGGAGTCACTACGGGCGAGCTGGACACACTTGTGCACAGCTACACGCTGGATCACGGCCATGTGCCGGCCCCACTCGGCTACCAGGGGTTCCCCAAAAGCTGCTGTACCAGCATTAACGACGTCATCTGCCACGGTATCCCGAGTGATCGAGTCCTCAAGGAAGGCGATATCGTGAATGTTGACCTGACTTCGGTCGTCGAGGGCTGGCACGGTGACTCCTCCGAGACGTTCTTCATCGGTGATGTCAGCGACGAAGCCCGCGCCGTCACCCAGTGCTCTTTCGACTGCCTACACGCCGGGATCGACGCGCTGCAGCCGGGATGCCGCGTCTCCGTGATCGGCGAGGCGATCGTGGCCCTGGCTCATGACCGCGGGTTCAGTGTCGTGCGCGAGTTTGTGGGACACGGCGTTGGGCGAGGCTTTCATCAGGAGCCGACGATTCCACACTTTCCCACGCGCCAGTCGCGGCGCGATCGTCTGTACCCCGGCATGTGCTTCACTGTGGAACCGATGATCAACGTAGGGAGCCGGTTCGGAGTGACCGATCGGCGTGACGGGTGGACCGTCCGCACGAAAGACGGATCCCTTTCCGCGCAGTTTGAACACACCATCTTGATGACCGAGGCGGGTCCAGTCGTCCTGACACCGACCCAGCACGGCCCCCAGAAGGGACATCAGTTCTAGGCCAGCCACGCGGGCATTCCTAAACGGCGTTGGAGGTCGTGCAGTTATTAAGTTAGTGCGCGATTTCGTCTTTCCTCACTCTCCCCTCGGGGAGAGTCGGCCCGAAGGGCCGGAGAGGGGGAGCCCTCCCCGACGCGTCGGTTTCGCTGAGGAACCGTGGGCTAACGCCCAGCGGCTGATTTGCAGCGTAGCCGAACTCGCCAGAGTTTGGCGGATTGCAGAAGCTGCACAGCCTCCGATCGGGATAAATGCGCATCATCAAAACTGACGCTTCGCGCTTACTAGAAACAGCCCTTTGTTCCTGCTGGATGAGCCACCAGCCCGGATTATTCATGAAGATCGTCGCGAGAGGTTGTAAGTACGTTCGTGGCAAGGAAGGCGAGCAATTCTTCCGCAGGCGTATTGACGCAATACGTGGAGGGAGAATTGTGAAGCATGACGAAGCCACGGATGGACTTACGACCTCGCAGCAGATCGCTCATGAATAATTCGGGCTAGCAGTTACCTAAATCAGCGGCTCGCTAGCACGGCTGCAGGATTCGGCTTGCTGTAAGCCGCCATATCGACTATTTCTGCCGACCTCCTCTTCAACGGTGCCGGCGGGCCGCAGCTGAGTGGCTTGATTGGCACCACCGGCGACTTGACCTAGAGCCGTGCAAATGACCAGATTCCTGTTCTGCTTAGTCCTCTGCGGCGCCAGGACGATAACGGCCGCCGAAGAGTCCGCGAAGTACCCGCTCGATGCAACGCTCGTCAACGACTCGCAGGTTCGTTGCGGTCCCGGGCTTAAGCACTACGTGACGCAAACGCTAAAGGCGGGGACCCACGTCGAAGTCTATCGCCGAGATCCGGGTGGCTGGTTGGCAATTCGGCCGCCCGAGGAGAGCTTCAGTTGGGTGAGAGCCGATCAGCTAGCGGTTGCTGGGGAATCGCTCGGCCGAGTAGTCGGCGGGGAGGTCGTCGCCTGGGTGGGAACTTCGAGCGGCGAGATCAGCGAACACAAGTGGCAAGTTCGCCTCAAGCCCGACGAGTTGGTCGAGGTTTCAGGGCGCCGCGAGTTTCGTGTGCTGCCGCAGTATCCCGTCGAGGAATACTGTCGCATCGCACCGCCGTCCGGCGAGTACCGCTGGATCCGCGCGCGGGACATCGCGCCTCTCGACACCTCAACCCCGCCGGCTGCCGCTTCGGATGTCCGTTTGACCGACTTCCGCATTGTAGTCGACCAGGCGGACACGGCAGAAGTTGCGGCGGAGTTAGATCAACCAGAACCGCGCCGCGATACGTTCGTGGCGCGCAAGAAACGTCGTGCCGATCCGTCGCCCGATCGTGCAGAGGAGCCCCGACTGGCTTCTCGTAGCAGCCCCGTGCCGAGCATCCGACCGAATGGAGATCCAGACTTCGAACGCCGCGCGCGGGAGCTCGATCTCCGTCTGGCGCTCACGGTTTCCCGCTCGCCGGGTGCTTGGAGTCTCGCTGATCTGCGCCCGCGACTCGACGAACTGTCTGAACAGGCTGGTACGACATTGCAACGAGCTCGAGCGAAGGTACTGCTGGATCGACTCGACAAGTACGAGAGCCTTCAAGCTCGCTATGTGGGCCTGGACGAGGAGTCGGATGGGCCGTCCGTGTCGAGCGTCAGCTTGGCGCCAGCAGTTGGTGAAACGGCAACCACGTCGGACGTCGATCCTCGATTCGACGGACACGGCTGGCTGCTGCCGGTGCATTCTTCCAAACGTGAATCGCCGCCTTACGCCTTGCTCGATGAGAAGGGCACGATCTTGCACTTCGTGTCGCCCGCACCGGGACTCAACTTACATCGCTACCTGCGTAAAGAGATCGGCATCATCGGCCAGCGGAGCCGGTCCGGTTTGCTCGACAAGCCCCACCTGACCGCCCACCGCGTCGTGAACCTACAACGCCATCGTTAGGCTTTGGCAGTAGCCGAAGTCGCCAGACTTTGGGTTTTTTCCTGCGGCGGCCAAACTCTGGCGAGTTCGGCTACCCGTAATTTGGACCCTGGCACGCTCCTACGATAGTCCGGCGAGCGGGCTGCGTTGAGCATTGATGAACGTGGTCACGAATTCCTCCGCTGGCTCGTGGACTAGTTGCTGCAACGTTCCTTGCTGGACGATTCGACCCTCTTTGATCAGCACGATCGAATCTGCCAGGAAGCCCGCCTCGCCGATGTCGTGAGTCACGACCACCACGGTTTTCGCCAAGGACTGAAAGATCTCTCGCAGGTCGCGTTGCAGCTCGGAACGGATCAAAGGGTCGAGCGCCCCCAGCGGTTCATCCAGCAGCAGCACAGCGGGGTCCAAGAACAGGGCCCGCATTAAGGCCACTCGCTGTCGCTGCCCCCCGGAAATCTCCCGCGGGAAGCGATCCATAGCGCTCAGCGGCAGATGGACCAGCTCCGCCAACTGCATCAAGCGGCGCTCGATGCGCTCCGGGTCCCACTTTAGGAAGCGAGCCAAGAGGGTTACATTGCCGCGCAAAGTGAGGTGCGGAAAGAGCCCACCTTCCTGGATCATGTACCCCATCCGTTTGCGCGCGGCGAGCCAGTTGTCGGCTGTCAGCCGAGCGCTGTCGAACAGCACCTGGCCGGCATCTGGCTCAACCAGACCCACGATCATCCGCAGCAGCGTAGATTTTCCACAGCCGCTGGGGCCCAACAGGACAGTGGTTTTGCCCGGCACGAAAGACAGGTTCGTAGTCTGCAGTGCCTGGAGGTCGCCGTATCGCTTGCTGACTTCAATTAGTTCCAGCACGGCCCACCATTTCGCGGCGCTGCTTTCTCGGGGGCGCGATCTCGTACGGAGTTCGCCGGCCGAGTTGCTCTGCCTCAGAGAGGTTGAGTTCCACGGAGCGCTGGGAGACGAACCAGCGTCACCGCGCAGCGGCTTTGTTACGCACGTTGTTCTCTTACGGGGCTGCCGATTATATCATGACGGCTGGCCCAGGTTTTGAAGTTGCGCTCTTGGCGCCATCGTAAGAGCGAAGCGTAAGTTTTGAAGTTGCGCATTTCGCCTCAATCGGAACCCGAAGCGTCAGCGAGGGAATTACTTACATTGGTACACCAACTCCCCCTCGCTAACGCTTCGGGTTACCAAAAACGCGACGAATTGCCAGCCGAAAAGTGCAACCTTCAAGGGGCCCAGATGAGGCGGTGACGTACGCATCCGACAGTGGATAAAACAGGAGACCCACGATGTTCGAGACCCCTGTCGAGGCTCCCGATTCCCGGTCACGCCGCGAACTGCTCCGCAGCCTCCTCGGCAGCACGGTGGCGGTGCCGCCGCTCGCCCTGCTGGGCACTCGGCTTACCTTTGCCGACGAGTCGCGTGCACCGCTCAACCGGTTTCCACGGATGGTGCATGAGTTTTTCGTCGATCGAGTACGGGAGATCGAACAGCGGAGCAGCGCCTTGAAGGCGAGCTTGAAGACCAAGCAAGACGCCGAGAGATACATCGTCGCCGTGCGGGAGAAGATCCGCCGTTGTTTCGGGCCGGAACCCAAGCGAACTCCGTTGAACCCGCAAGTGACTGGTGTTGTAGAGCGCGACGGCTACAAGATCGAAAACGTCGTTTTCGAGAGCCGTCCGGGGTTTCCGGTGACCGCTAATCTCTATTTGCCCACCGATCGTGAGCTTCCGGTGCCGGGAGTCGTGGGTACTTGTGGTCACTCGGTTAACGGCAAGGCGGCGGCGGTTTATCAGTCCTTCGCGCAGGGACTCGCCCGGCACGGATATGCCTGCCTGCTGTACGATCCGATCGGGCAGGGCGAGCGGCTGCAGTATGTCAACGAAGATCTGACTCCTCGCCGCGGCACCGGCACTCGGGAGCACCTTTACGCGGGCAATCAACAGTTCATCGTAGGCGAGTTTTTCGGCATGTGGCGGGCTTGGGACGGTATTCGCGCGCTCGACTATCTGCTGACCAGGCCGGAGGTGGATCCGCATCATCTGGGCGTGACGGGCAACTCGGGCGGCGGCACCATGACGACTTGGCTATGCGGCGTCGAACAGCGGTGGACGATGGCCGCTCCTTCTTGCTTCGTGACAACTTTTCGACGCAATCTGGAAAATGAGCTACCGGCGGACACCGAGCAGTGTCCGCCACGGGCGCTAGCCGAAGGTCTGGATCACGACGACTTCCTTGCGGCGATCGCTCCCCGGCCGACCATCGTGCTGGCCAAGGAGCGAGACTATTTTGACGTTCGCGGCAGCGAGGAGGCCTTCCAGCGTTTACAGCGTTTGTACGAACTGCTCGATGCGGGGGACAAGGTCGGCATGTTTGTCGGTCCGTCCTATCATGGCTATTCCCAAGAGAACCGCGAAGCGATGTACGGTTGGTTCAATCGCGTCACCGGGGCGAACGACGGGTCGGACGAACCGGAGCTGACGATCGAGGAGGACGCCACACTCTGGTGCACGCCGCGCGGCCAAGTCGCAGGCTGGGATCAGACGCGCTCGGTATTTGATTTTACACGCGAGAAAGCGCGACAGCTGCGGGACGATCGCGGACGACCCCGGGGCGCCGCGCTGGCCGCCGCAATTCGCCAGGTCCTGCAGCTGCCGGCTGAGCAGCCGGCACCACCCGACTATCGTATATGGCGCTACCTCGGGTCACGGGGATATCCTGCTCCGCACGGCATCGCCTACGCAGTCGAGTCGGAACCGGGCATGCTGGCGATCGTCTACCGGCTCTCGCAAGAGAGGCTGTACTCCAGACCACCCAAGGGTGCCGAACGGGCGATTCTCTACGTCGCCCACCGCTCGAGCGATGCCGAGCTGCGGGACGAGCCGCTACTGCGTGAGATCGTGTCCAGCAACCCGCGGATCCCTGTTTTCACATGCGATGTACGAGGTGTCGGTGAATCGCAACCGGATACCTGCAATCCCGGGTCCTTTGACAGCCCGTATGGCAGCGACTATTTCTACGCCATTCACAGCCTGATGCTGAACCGCCCGTATCTCGGCCAGAAGACACATGATGTGCTGCGTGTCCTGCAATGGCTGAATGCGTTGGGCCACCGGGAAGTCCACCTGGTGGCCAAGGGTTGGGGGGCGCTGGCGGGTACCTTTGCCGCCGTGCTTTCTCCGCACGTTACGCAGGTCACGCTTAAGAACGCGCTCACTTCTTATCAGGAGATCGCCGAGTCCGAGGAGTACCGCTGGCCGCTCTCGACCCTGCTCCCAAATGTGCTCGCGCACTTCGACCTGCCCGACTGCTACCGCGAGCTGACCGCCAAACGGCTGAGGCAAATCGACCCTTGGGGGCCGGCCGGGCTCAGCTAAGGACACGACGCTCCGCGTCGTTTCGCCGGGGAACCGTGGGCTAACGCCCAGCGGCTGATTTGGAGCGTAGCCGAACTCGCCAGAGTTTGGCGGATTGCGTGCAGCGTAAAAGCTTCACCACCTCCAGCTAGCTAGGGGAGAGAAAATCAAGTTCGAAAGGCCGATACCGCCACCGCAGCAGCGTGCTCCACTGGAGGCGATCACGTCTTACCACAAGGCTAAATCGGAGCCTAACGTGGTTCATCGTTTTTTCTTGACTTCGCAACTCTCGTCCCTTAGAAGTCGTAGAAAGCAAACCAAGGATCTGATCATGCCCCATCTAAGAGAACGCAACCGGAAACCGCGAATGTTGTCTGCACGGTCGTTGCAGCTTGCGAATCGCAGGCAGTCCAGCCGACGGTTGGCCGCTGAAAGGCTCGAGAGGCGACTGCTGTTGACCACCGTCACCGGCGTCAGCCCAGAGGCCAACACACACGTCGCTTCGGTTTCAACCGACATCTCGGCCACCTTCGACCAGGATGTCGTCGTTGGGACGGCAACACCGGAGAACTTCGTGGTACACGGCACGGTCAGCCGAGGTCGATTAGTGGGTGCGGCCACCACTGTAACTGCAGCTGGACCTGTGATCACCCACAACCCGACGAGTGACTTTGCCGCCGGAGAGCTGGTTCAGGTTACCGCAACATCAGGCATCTCGACGGCAGGCGGTGCGGCGAATTCGCGAGTCTGGCAGTTCCGCACGGCGAGCGGCGGCAGCGGTCAGTTCGTCGATAGTGGACAGAGCCTGCTGTCGGTGGCTGCTCAGTTCGTCACACTGGGAGACATCGACGGTGACGGCGATGTGGACGCAGTGCTGGGCAACTCGGGAGCCGTAGCGGTCAACGACGGAACAGCCGTATTTACGGACAGTGGGCAGAGATTGACCCCTGGTGGCGACCTCGAGTTAGGCGACATTGACGGTGACGGAGATCTCGATGTAGTCGGCACGAACGAAGTGTGGCTGAACGATGGAACTGGACTGTTCACCGACACCAACCAATCGCTGGGCGGTGGTATCACCGTGGCAGTCGGCGACCTGGACGGTGACGGCGATCTCGACGCCATGGTGGGTGTCGCCTACACCAGCAACCGTGTGTTTCTGAACGACGGCAACGGCACCTTCTCGAACAGCGGCCAGACCAACCTAGGAACAGCCAGCCCTCAATCGATTGAGTTTGCCGATTTCGATGGCGACGGCGACCTCGACGCGTTCGCGGCCAACAACGGACCCGCCAACGAAGTGTGGCTGAATGACGGCAGCGGCGTGTTTACCAATAGCGGCCAAGCCATGGGAGGATTTCGCCCCACACAAGATGTCGAGTTAGGCGACTTCGACGGCGACGGTGATGTGGATGCGTTGGTCGTCAACCAGAGTCAGCCAAATCGCCTGTGGCTGAACGACGGCGACGGCCTGTTCACCGACAGCGGGCAGGCCCTTGGCAACCATCGCAGCTTTGGACTTGCAGTCGGCGACCTTGACGGCGACGGCGACCTCGATGCTTTCGTGGCCAACTCTTGGGCGCTGAACATCACGCAAGAGGATTCTCGCGTCTGGCTGAACGATGGCGCGGGAACGTTCAGCGACAGTGGGCAGCGGTTTGCGCCATTTTTTAACTATGCTGTCGACATCGCCGACCTCGACGGCGACGGTGACCTGGACGTGTGGTTGGCCACCAATTCACAACCTAGCCAAGTCTTGATCAACCAGAATCTGACTCCGAACGTTACACTCGCCGCCGACAGCTCTTCGGTTGCCGAGGCGGCCGGGGAGGCGACGATCACCGCCACCCTGTCGGCGACGCACACCGCTGCCGTAACCATCGATCTGGGCGTATCTGGAACGGCGAGCACGGACGACTACACTCTTTCCGCGATGCAGATTGTCATTCCGGCCGGCGAGACTAGCGGTTCGGTGACCGTGACCGCGGTGCAGGACGTTATCGACGAGCCGGACGAGACGGTGATCGTCGACCTGGAGGCGGCTACGAATGCTCAAGAAGTGGGCACGCAGCAGGTAACGGTGACGATTCTGGACGATGACGAACCGATCGTACCCGACGTGACTCTGGCAGTAGACAACACGAGTATCCCAGAAGCGGCAGGTGTGGCGACTTTTGCCGTCACTCTTTCGGCGGCGACGACCAACGTGGTGACGGTCGACTTGGCAATTGGCGGTACGGCTACGGCGAGCACCGATTACACCAGCTCGGGAACACAAGTCGTGTTCCAACCAGGAGCGACGACGGCCAGTGTGACGATTACTGCAGTCCAAGACGCAGTCGACGAGCCAGATGAAACGGTCGTTGTCGAGATCACCAGTGTTACCGGCGGCAACGAGCTGGGTGTGCAGCAGCAGACGACCACTATCCTGGACGACGATGTTCCGCCTAGCTTTGTCGTCACCTCGCTGATCCCGACTGATTCGGGTTTCCGCGTCGAGTTCAATAATCCAGTGGACGGTGGCGACATCAATCTCTATGACACACAGAATGCAGCCGTCGGTGCAGCCGACGTCGTCGTAACAGGGACGACCACCGGTGCGGTCACTGGTTCGCTCATTGTGGGCGAACGATCTCTGACTTTCATCAAGAGTGGCGACGCGCTCGCTGCTGACACCTACACCGTTACCTTGCGAAGCGGCACTGGAGCTTTTGAAGATACAGGTGGACAGCTGCTGGACGGCAACAGCGACGGTACAGGTGGTGACGACTATGTCGGTAACTTCACCGTTGAAGCGGCGCCCGCCGGTGCGAGAACCGTCGGCGTCGCGGACTTCGTTCGTGGCCCGGGCCAAGAAGTGAACTTGCCCGCATCTCAGACGGTAGGTATCCCGATTACGATCAGTGAAGGTGATGGCGTTCGCGCGGCGGATATTCGGATCGGCTACGACCCTGAGCTGCTTGAGATCACCGATGCCACGTCACCTGCCGGCGGGACCGTTGTGCTCAACACCACCACGACGCCCGGCGTGGCGATTTTGGTTTATTTTGCCACTGCCTCACTCCCGGCTGGTGAGGGCACGCTGATCAACCTGCAAGCCAACGTGCCGGCGGCGAACGCCAGTGAGATCTACCGCGCCCAACAAGTGCTCGACCTACATGATGTCGTCATCGGTGATGGCAATGACAACGAGTTCCCGGTCGTTGTAGACGACGCGCTGCATTCTGTGACTTACTTTGCGGATGTGTCCGGAAACGGGCGGATTAACGCCGCGGATGCGGCGCAGGTGGCGCGGTTCGCGGCGCTGATTGACTCCGGCTTTGCCGCCTCGCTGAGTACTGATCCTGGCGTCGTCGGAGACATTAGCGGCAACGGCCGCGTTAACGCCGCCGATGCTTCGCTGGTGGCACAGTTTGCTGCGCTGCTTCCGGTGCCGGAGATTCCTGCGATACCCGGTGGGATCGCGATCACCGGTCAACCGGCGGGACGGTTGCTCGATGGTCAGGACACTCCAAACTCGATTGGTTGGCTGTTTCTCGCACCCTCGGATGACGGTTTCACGGACAACGCTAGGAGCGATGCGGCCCGACTTCAGGTCATAAGCGACTTTTCCTTTGAGCTGATCGAGCCCGCGGTTACGGACACTCTCGCCTCGGACCGGGAGCGGCTACAATACGCGACCGCCGTGGCCGATGAATTGGACGACGAGGAGCTATTGCAGGCGCTCGAGAATGCAATCAGCGACTTTGACCTAAGCGTCTAACCCAACGTCGTTGAGGACTTCCTGTAGCCGAATTCGCCAGAATTTGGCCAAACTCTGGCGAGTTCGGCTACCACGGAGTTGCGACGGACCGTCGGGCAAAAGTCCTTGATGGCCCCAACTCCCTAACCCCCTAATACCGCCGCAGATTCTTGTCTACTTCAAGGGCCCAAGCGTCGATTCCGCCGGACATGTTCTGGACCTTCGAGAATCCCTGTGCTCTCAACCACTGAGTGACCTGCAAGCTGCGTCCGCCGTGATGGCAATGCACCACCATGCGGCGCTGGCGGTACTCCTCGAGCTCTGCGAGGCGTCCGGGGATCTCGCCCATCGGAATTGCCACTGCTGACTCAAGACGAACAATCAGGCACTCTTCTGGCTCGCGACAATCAAGCAATAGGAACTCTTCGCCGCCATCCAGCAGCTGTCGTACCCCCTGAGGGTCAATCTCAAGCGGCAGGGCATCTTCCATCATCAGCTCCCAAGAAGTCGATTTTCGAGCAAGAACAGTCCGGCTCGTCAAAGTTAGCAGGGAGATGAGGCGTGTGGCAAGGTGTGGCGGGGTGGCGGATGGACACGAGCGGGTCTACCGCGCCGATGCGAGGTTGCAGCGGTTGCGCACAAATACCCAAGTCCATATCATAGGTCTCATAGGCGAAGTTGTGATCTGACCGGTACTGAGTTATTGACTGTATGTCGAACGTCGAACCAGAAGCTGCCCGACGATTTGCCTTTGAGGTCGTTAGCCGCCTGCGCCGTGCAGGCTACCGGGCGCTGTGGGCCGGAGGCTGTGTTCGCGATCGACTGCTAGGACTTGTTCCAAAAGACTATGACGTAGCAACCGACGCCACGCCGGAGCAGATTCGTGCGGTGCTGGGCCGCCGCCGTACGATTGCTGTGGGTGCAGCGTTTGGAGTGATCACGGTCGTGGGTCCCAAGGAGGCGGGCCAAGTGGAGGTGGCCACGTTTCGTGAGGAGACAACCTACAGCGACGGCCGGCACCCCGACAGCGTTTCGTTTACTGATGCTCGTCAAGATGCGCTCCGGCGGGATTTTACAATCAACGGGCTGTTTTGGGATCCGGTCGACGAGAGGGTGATCGACTACGTCGAGGGCCAGGCGGACCTGGCGGCTGGTGTCATCCGCGCGATTGGCGATCCGCATCGGCGGATTGCAGAAGACAAGCTCAGGATGATGCGCGCCGTACGTTTTGCTGCGGTGTTTGGCTTTCGGGTCGAGGCGGCGACGCTCAGCGCGATCGTCGAGCATGCCAGTGAAATCTCGGTAGTGAGCGCCGAGCGGATTAGCGATGAACTCCGCCGCATGCTGCCACATCCCAGCCGCCGTCTGGCCGCGGAGTTGTTGCGGAAGACCGGACTCTTGGCCGCGGTTATCCCGGAGCTTGACAGTGACTTGGAAATAGACGGCACCTTGCCTGGCTGGCAACGAACTTTGGACGTCCTCGATGCGCTGGAAACACCCGCCTTCGCTACCGCTTTAGCGGCTTTGCTGCGACCAACTGTAGGTAGCGGACCGCAGACGGTGAACAGCATCTGCCGCCGGCTGAAGCTGGCCAAGGTGGAACTAGAACTTACGCAGTTTTGCCTTCAACATGAGGAGCTGATCTGCCATGCACTTGATGTTTCGTGGGCGGATCTGCAGCCAGTGTTGGTGGACGGGCAAGCGCAGCAGCTGCTTGTCTATGCTGCTGCGGTCGCAAAAGCGCTGGACCTGTCGCCGGATTCCGTTGCGTTCTGCGATCGCCAGCTGAGGCTGCCTCCCGAGCAGTTGAACCCAGCTCCGCTGATTACCGGGCACGACTTGCAGCTGGCTGAGATTCCGCCCGGACCCGCCTACCGAGTCATCCTGCAAGAGGTACGGAACGCTCAACTGCTGGGCAACGTCGAGGACCGCGAGTCCGCGTTGCGATTGGCTGAGCGGCTTTGGGACGAGCTGCAGGCGTAAAGCGGGAGTTTCTATCGTCTTGTGCTTGTCGGAGGATAGTTGGATTGGCGGGGAGCCGCATGACTGTGGCGAGGCGGCCCGCAATGGTATAACTGCTCGAGCACGGATGATATGACCGGTGGAGGTGATAGGCGGACGGAGCGTGTCTGTTATTTGGAGGGGCGGACGGCACGCGGAGCGTGCCTGCTACTTTGCTGACGGCACACGGAGTGTGCCTGCTACTTTTTTAGGGGAGTGACCCTCGTGTACGTTGATTTGTTGCTGCGTTGGCTGCATATACTCAGTGCCATTGTCCTGGTTGGCGGTACGATCTTCATGCGGTTTGCATACCTGCCGGCTATTTCGTCCGACAAGCAGCAGGAGTTTCAGGCGGCGGTCCGATCCCGCTGGGCAAAGTGGGTCGCGGCTGCCAGCGGTTTCCTGCTGCTTAGCGGACTGTTCAACTTTGCCCGCATCCTGGGAAGCTACGAGATCGACGACAGCGGGTTCCCCGGCAGCGTGTACCAGATGGTCTTCGGTATTAAGTTTTTGCTGGCATTTGCCGTGTTTTTCCTCGCCAGCGCTCTAGCTGGCAAGCGAACCCTGGCTGAACGTCTGCGTCAAAACGAGAAGGCTTGGCTGACGTTAAATGCCCTGCTCGCCGTGACCGTGGTATGCTTGGCTGGTTTGATGAAGCAGGCTGATCGTCGTCCCAAATCTCTCGAGGGCGTGCCGCAGAGTGAGGCCTCGGTCTGGTCTGCTGATCCTCGATAACTCGCCCAGTCGGAGAATCCGCGCGAACCAGCATGACTCGTACTTGCATTCGGCTCGAGGGAGGTTTGTCGGGAAAACCATGAACAAGAAAATCAAGAAGAAGCTCGAACTTGCCAACCAGAAGCTGCAGCATCTTCGCCAGCAGCTGGCCGGGGCCAAGCAGCAGGATGACGAACCGGGTGAAGTGCAGCGTCTGGAATCGGCGATCGCAGAACTTGAAGAGGAAGTCCAGAAGCTGAAGGCATCTTGAACACCGCCGCTCCGCCGATGGGGTACGTTTCTTGAGTGGCTGCCGCTGGACTCAGCCTGCTCTCGCCCCTCGCCCCATCGGAGCATTTCATGTCAGGTCGCGATCGTGGCGCTTGGATTTGCCTCGCCGAGCGGACTCGCTTCATTGCGGTGGGTTTGTTGGTTGCGTTTGCCATTGGCTGGTTGTGCTGGTTCTACCCCTTCGACGACCTGCTGGATCGCAGTGGGACGCCGCTGGGCGCCGACTTTGCGATGTTCTATGTCGCGGGTGAAGTTGTCGCTGCAGGGGAGGTCGACTCGCTCTACGACCAAGCCGCGCACCAACGGCGGTTGCAGACCTTATTTCCCAATCTGGACCAGCGGTTCTGTCTGCCTTATCGCTATCCACCTTTGGTAGCAATGGTTGCGGCACCTTTGTCGCGCCTGCCCTACGCCGTGGCCTTCGCGATCTTCAGCGCCGCCTCGGTCGTAGCGTGTGCTGCGTCGTTGGCGCTGCTGGCGCACCAGCTACCGGTACTTCGGGGAGTGCATCGGCATTGGCTGCTGTGGGCCTGTGCCGGCTGGCCGGTCGTATTGGAGACACTGATTGGTGGCCAAGCTTCGCTGTTGGCACTGCTCGTTTGCACAGCGACGATCGTGGCCTTGCGGCTCGAGCGAGTCACTTTGGCCGGTGTCTTGCTCGCGCTGGCCATCTGCAAGCCGAATGTGTTGTTCCTCTTCGCGGTGGGCGCGGTCGTCTATCGGCCACGCCTGTTGAAGGGTGCGATCCCGACCGGTCTGCTGTTGGTGCTTGGCATGATCTTGGGCGGCGGCTGGCCGGTTGTAGCCGAGTACGTGGCCTTGTCGAGCGAGTTGGCTACCAGTGTCTGGTCCGTGGAAACCCCGTTTTGGAAAGTTCACAGCCTGGCTGCGTGGCTGGGGATGCTGGTCCCCGGACCTCATCGCGTTATCTGTGCCGTGGCTGGCGTTTTCGCCGCGGCGCTGCTGGGTTGGCAGTGGCGCCGGTGTCCGCAACACGAGTCCGCGTGTTTGGCGTTGTTGATGATCGTCAACGCGCTGTTCAATCCGTACACACCGATCTACGATCTCTCGTTGCTGCTGATCGCGGGGCTCTTCGCTGCCCAGCATCTCCTGTACGACCGAACGCGAGATCGAACCGAAGTGGGTAGCGAGCGAATCAGTCCGGCACCGATCTATCTGGCTTTGCCGTTGGTTTACTTTGGGCCGCACGTATCTCAAGCCGTGGCCAAGTCGATCGGCCTGCAGCTGTTCCCTTTGCTGCTATTCACGACGGTCGTCGCCGTGAGCATCGTTCCTTACGGCGCCCGATGGTACTTTTCAGGTCGGCTGCGATCGGCGTGAGAGCGCAGGATGAGGAGCGAGTCTGACCACATTTCATCCGCGCACATTTTCCTGGCCGGCGTTTTCGTGACGGCATTTTCCGGGGGCATTTTTCGGGAGGGCGAGGCCGAAAGGTGTGCGGCAAAACGGCTCCGCAGGAGCGTCGCCCTCCCGATGATCCGCGCGCCTGTTCGGCGAGAACATGAGGGAGTGAGTTTGGCCACGTTGGCGAGGCACGTTTTCCCTGGCGGGCGTTTTCCGGGAGGGCGAGGCTCCCGCCGAGCCGGGGTAACCGGAGGAGCAGACCTCTGAGGTTGTCTGTCGGAGGGTTGGGAGGGCGAGGCTCCTGCCGAGCCGAAGGGGTGATGCGCGTGTGGACTAAACGGCTCCGCAGGAGCGTCGCCCTCCCGAGCGCTCCCTCCCGATGATCTGCCGGCGTCAGGCAATATCCTTGGTCTTGGTGTCCATGTAGTTAGAAAAGTCAGGCTGACTTTCGTATTCGTGTTTCACATCTCTCCAGACTTTGGCAATCAGTGGGCTGGCGATCATCTTGTCGAGGTTCTGCTGCCAAAGCGCCCAGACGTCTTTTTCAACGAGATCTCGTTTGGCCAGGTAGTGTTCCTCGGAGACGAGGTTCAGAAACCGGATGACTGCATGATAGACCGCACCTTTGTTTAGCGCTGCTTGCACATCAGCGTTCGAGTAGTCGCCTTTGCGGAACCAGAGCGGTAGGTCTCGGAAAATCCGATCAAAGCGATCGGTGTAGGCCAGAAACACACTCAGCTGGCTTGGTGTCATGTTGATCGCCCTGTTTGCTCAGTTTTTTTCCTGTGGTCTGCTAGCACCGCGGCAGCCCAAAGCCGCTCGCAGCCAAAGAGTTGCGGGAATCCACCGAACCCTAATTGACATCCTGGCGTTTTCCGAGGTACTCTGGCAAGTTTTCACTATTGCAATCCGCGGTTCCGCGGCGAAAAATTGGCTTTGGACGTCCTGGAGAGTGGTGAAATCTTTTTCCTTCCAGTCGGTCCATTTTTGCGGTAAGCTCCTGACCTTTCAAGTCAAGGATGCTAGAGAAACCGCTGACGAGCTGCCGATGGGATCGAATGAAGAGCTGATGACTGTGCCCGAGGTGATCAAGCTAGCAAAGCTATCATCTGTGGCTGACAGTAAGTCTGCGCCAGCCCGCCATCTCGCGTCCTATCGACTTGAACGCAGCTTACAGTTGCCTCGGGGTGATCAGTTCGTTTGGCACGACCCATTAGACCAGGGAGGGAAAGATGGGTGCTAATCGAGACGCGATCTGGATCGACTTGCACGTCGATCCGGAACCCGAGAGTGTCGCCCGGTTCTTAAAGGACGCCTATACGTCGCGGACAGGCGAGCCGGCGAAGCGTTGGCAAAGAGGGAAACTGGCGAGCCGTTTTGCCGACAGGTCTCTTCGGTTTCTTAGTGACGACGGATGGCCCGGGGACGACAGGCTACTCGGTGCCGAGCTGGCCGCCATCTATTCCTATGCGGACCATGCCACCTGGCGTAGAGCGAGTGAGATCTCGTCAATTATCGAGGCTCATGACTCGTGGTGGAAGCGACTGGAGAGCAGATTCACGGACAACTCGGGTGTGGAAGAGGGCGAGCGACAGCTGCAGACTTACATCATTGTATCTGCTTCAGGCGAGCATCCGGCACTCGACCGTGAGCACTGTCTCAAGGGGTGTGAGAGCCTTCAAAAGGACGTCGTTGGTCGCGTGCTGATGGCGCTCGAGTCGGATTTGAATGAAGTACGCTTTCACAATTCACCGCCGCGCTTTGCCCGCCTTGGCAGGTTGATGACGTCATTGATCAACTTGATCCACCGTCCCCAGCAACGCCGGCAACTGATTCATCATTTACAGATATTGGTGGACGAAGCGCCGGACGAATATGGCGATCCATTCATCGAGGATATGCTCATTACATCGCACAAATTTGGCAGCTTTCTGGGACTAGAGAATTTACCCTACGATCTCTAGTGCGTGATTCTTCACTCTCCCCTTGGGGAGAGTCGGCCCAAAGGGCCGGAGAGGGGGAAACCCTCCCCGGACGCTACGCGTCCGACCCTCCCGCGAGCGGGAGGGTGAAGTGGATGCCAGCAAGTTTGGTCAACATGAAGCTGCACGACCTCTGTGCGGGGGAGTGCTAGGGTGAGGGCAGTATGCAGATCATCAACATCCATTCCCGGAAAGGAGGAGTTGGCAAGACATCCATCGCTCTGAGCGTCGCCGCGCAGCTGGCGGCGCGAGGGCGGAAAACTGCGGTTCTCGACTTGGACATGATGGGCACTCACCTGGCGAACTCTCTGCCTTTTGCCAAATACGTTGCCAGTGGTCGCCGTGGTTTTGAGATTGTTACCGGTGAGCCTCCCCATTCGGATCAGCAGCCCTTTGGAAGGGCGACGTTGTTTTGGAACAAGGTGCTTGTAGCGCTGAAGAGTCGCGGCAAGCCGATTGGCACTACCGACGTCTTGATGGAGCTTCAGAAAAATAAGTCAATCGTCGCGGCTGACGTGGTCGACGAGGCCAAAAAGCTCTTCCAGAACCTGCGGATCATGCCCTGCTCGTGTTTCATCAGAGACATCGACCAATCGTCCCAGTTCGTCCATACCCAGAGCACGAGGGACCGATTCGAGCGTTTTCTCTCTCGGGTCGCAGCTGACTGCCATAAAGATGGCTACGACTACTTCATCGTCGATAATTCACCAGGCCTCACGTTATCACCTGGTTTGAACTTGCACTGGACGCTTTCAATACCAGATTCAACGAACAAATGGGCATGTCATTGCTGGTTTGTCTGCGGTCCAGCTCCTTGGGAACCGGGCCTTACTCTCTACGAGATACTGGGATTGCCGCACTTTCAGCTGCAGAAGTTGGCAAGCGCCGTGCTGTTCGTCAACGAAGTTGATTCCACTTATCGAAAGCTGAAGGAGGGTAATCTGTTCGAGTTGGCGGCCTGTCCTGGGTTGACGGATGCCATCCGCGAGATACCGATGTGGAAGGCATCTCCTTTGAGCGGCGACGATTTTACCGAGAAGTACGTCACACCGCTTGGCATCAAAGTCGCCTTGCTTGGCTCCGACCCGGCCGTTCCTGCATCGATGCGGGAAACGTCGGACGATTACGGCGGTTGGTCTGACTGGACAGAGAAGTTCATGAGGGACTTCTTGCTCGCTGCCGTCAGCTCACGGCCGCCACGGTTTCACCAGCAGCTGCGGGATACAGCCATCGACAGCGGCGAACTTCTGCAGGAGCAAGTCAGTTCCTGACCACGAAGTGGATGATTTGACTGTCATCCAGTAGCTTCACGACGCGATCGATGTTTTTCCACGGCGGGGTCTTTCGCTTGTTTTGATCGTCGCCAGCGAGCAGCTGGCGCGCTTGATCCAGGAGCGGCGATGTGCCGCGTGTCGACCCTGGCGACGGGCCCTCATATTCTTCTCGTTCAATCTCTTGGATGGGTGTCGGTACGTGTCCTAATGGCAACGCCCAGGAAGTTTCTTCCATGATCTCGCCCAAGAACTCAGGGAGTTTCCAGCCCGGTGGCTTGCGCCGCTTGAGGAGCGCGAAGGACGATAGAGTCGATTCAGTCAGCGAGTCAAGTAGCAGCTTACTACGGCGCTCGACTTTATCGACTCCACGCCCAGTTGCCCATTCGTGTTTGACGGCGTTCCAAGCCAGCTCGAGCATGAGGGGCGCCAACCAGTATTTGGCTACTGGGTGTGTCCGACGCCAAATCCGGTCGGTTTCCACCCACCACGTGGTACGACTGGAACCCAGTTGCTTGACAATTGTCTTCGGGAACATTCGCGAGTCGTTAGCGCGGTTGATCCACTCGCCTGAATTGGGCACGTCTTCATCTCTGCAGCCGGACATGCGCGAAAACATGTTCCATGCATTCAACAGATAGTTGTCCGGAAACCCGTAATCGTGGACTCCTTCTAGCACGTTGAGTGCTGCAGCGATCGATCGGCGCGGGATGGCGAAGTCATGCTTCTTGTAGCGTTGTGGTTTGTTCAGTACCTTCTTGCGTTCGCTTGATAGGACAATCGCGGCGAACTGGAAAAATCGGTCGCGAGTGAACGGCTTCTCCCAACCAATAGAGACTTGTGACTTGGTGGCCTTTTCCAGACGACCGGATAACTTCCAAATCAACGACGCAGTTTCAAGTGCCATATCTCGCACAAAAGCAAGCCAGAGGACGGCGTTTAGTAGCGGATCTCGCGATTCCTCTGTGATGCGAAAGAACTTCTGGTAACCGGTTTCGCCGATCTTCTTGCTCTCCCAGTTGGGTTCATCCATGAAGTCGGTGACACCTGCCGACATGCTGGGACCATCAACCTCCAGATACCGAAACTCAGCTCCCTTTGTCCTCAGCCAATCTTCTCGTATCCAGTCGAGTAGGTAGTCGGCGGCGAGAATGAGACGCACGGCTGCAAACGGACTCCACGGTGAACTCTGATGGTCCCAGACGGCAGATTCCTGCTCGACTCGTCGGCCCGTAGCCGTATCAGCGACCAACGATTCGGCCAAGAAACTCAGCTTCTCGACTCCGGCGAAATCACTGCTACCCATTGCAGTGTCGGCACTGATCCGCACGCAGTTGGCATGCCCCCAGAGAGTCCACCACGTCAGGGTGTTCACCATCAGACGCACCGGTACGATCGGAATGGGTATCGACTCCCGCGTCTTGTTGTGCTCCGGCTGTCCAATTTCCAAATGAGCTCTTTCCCGAAACGGAGCCGTGTTGCGGAACCAGGGGCCTGCGACTGAGAACTTGTTGCCAAATGTCTCGTCAAGCCAATTTGCCAGTGAGACAATCACATCTCCTTCCCACGTCGGCTGGTCTGGAGTTGAGACGGGCTGCGGTATTGTCCTGTCTTTACCAACCGGCGCAAGTAGCTCAACGCACTTGGCGAGCAGCCGTAGAGTTTTGAGTGGGGGCAGCTCCAACGTTGCGATGGCTTGGTCAGTTGGCCAAGTGCGAACGTGAACCTGCCTTTGAGACCGTAACAGTTCCTGATCGCCGAAGACGAGTCTTTGGTGGTCAGGCGCCGTCGAGCTCTCTGCTCCGTCCGGACTCACTTCGCTCGGTTGTCGAGGAAGACGGGTTGCTGGCAGGCTGACCAGCGCCAAGATCGCCTCTTGCCGACCCAACAAGAGTGTGGGAAATACGAGTTCGCTGAGGATCAGCAGAAAGGTTGGCCCGAAAGCGCTGGGTGGGATGACAAAATCTAATATCTCCGTGTGATCGTCCATTCTCTGTTCGCGCGCTGATCCACCCATCCAGTATCCGAAAATCGACGTGTGGCAGGTGGCACCCTGCAGCAGTTGCTCGAGGCGCAGTTCGGGGACCTCTGTACGTCGGTCGCCGCGATTGTATTTGCAGATCCACTCAAGCAGGTCGTTCGTGTCACAGATCCGCCGGTAGGGGATTCGAAACAGGTCTCCGACTTGTCTTGTAATCTCACTCTGAATCGTCCGCATTTCCTGCGGTGGAATACCGATGTACAATCCTAAACGGCTAATTGCATTCGGGTCCGCCAACACAACGTCGGAGTCACTCATGGCTGCCTCATCAGTGTAATAGTCCGACCGATTCATTGAGAGGGAATCTTCAAACCTGGATGACCCCTCACACTTTCCCGCAAGTGGGACGTGAGACGAAAGGCACCGCTGTGCGGTCTTTCCGGAGTTTGAAGCACGCCCCCCTAAGCGATCTGCTGCGGCCGAAAGTACAGTCGACTTTCTGCATCGCTTCGGCATGAACCACTCGGGTTCAGTTGGTCAGGTCGGATATTATCAAGGAGCAGCAGCTCTATTTCAATATTCAAAATTCGATCGCCTACTGAGGGCAGCGATGCATTTGGGACTTTGTGCGCGCGACATAGCAACGCAAGGCGTGGTTTCTGCGAGGCCGGACGAATCTGTATCAGAAGTCAGAAACTGGATGACGGCCAATCGATTTGATGTGGCTCCGGTGGACGGCAATCTCGACCGAATCGTAGTACTGGACGACATTACTGATGCGGTCGCGTCTTGCGCTGTATCGGAGTACGTGCGAGTGCCAACAGCCGACCAGGTACATCCCGCGGCGCTGAGCTTAGAGGAGACATTCGCATGCCTGGCTGCTCAAAGCTGGTTCCTGATAGAGGATGCAGGGCGGCTGGCCGGAATTGTAACCAGAGAAGATCTTTCAAAACCGGCAGCTTCGGTGTACGTGTTCGCTCATCTGATCCAGCTGGAACGAGGGCTACGTCGACTGCTCGGTTCGTATTCGAACCGACCAACGACCGATGAGCCCCAAGAGCGGACGATCATCGATTCGGAATCGAAACCTGAATCCTCGAGCAGCGAAATCTACGAGTTGTCCGAGGTGAAAAAAGAAGTGTGTCAGCACGATCGCCTCCGCAAGGATCTCGGCTTTACCTCCAAGACGAAATACAACCAGGTGATGGACGCGGCGATTCGGTTTCGCACGAATGTCGCGCACTCGCGTCGCTTCTATTGGTCGCCCAATAGCAAGACCATCGAGGAAAATGTCTTGGCTTTCAATCGGGTCCAGGATCTGGCCATTCGAGTTGACGAGTTGATCAGGGATCGCCAGCAGATTTGGGACGCGATTGCTGCAACACAGATTGTCTCATCGGAACAGTGCGAGTGCTTTGCTGGTCCGGGCGCTGTTGAAAAACTGCCCATGGGCGGAACATGTTTCGTCATCACCGCAGCAAATCCGCTCGAATTTGTGCTCGGCGCAGCCGAGAACGCTCTCCGCAACGGAGAGCTGCGTCGGATTCTGGAGGGTCGCGGCTATGAGCTACTAGAAGTTTGCGGTCAATCGCCCGACGGGTCGTGGAGAGAGGAGAGCTTCATGGTCCAGGGAGCTGCGCTTGAGGAGATCC